>NZ_JBWDNN010000013.1:0-101180 GCF_056269225.1 Paenibacillus sp. J31R120
CGTAAGGGGTTTGTCATCCTTTCTCTTGACCGTGATTTTCGAGTACATATTGTCACGCCGTACCGTCAAAAACGTCTCTATCATCATCGGGTTGAGGACACGAATGTGGCCGGTAATCGGGGGGCTGTCATCCCAAGTGCTCTTGATGGTGATGGTGGACTTAACTTCCTTATCCTTGTTTTGTCGTGCTACGATGTGCGCGATAACCTCAGCAAATCCTGGGCTTGCTACTTTAGGGTCATCATACTCAATAACAAGCTTAGGTTCATACTTGTCCCCGCGCTCACGTGTTCCAAAACGAGCATAAACATCCATCAATTGCTGCTCTGCCTTCAGCAATATGCCCATGTTTATGGCTGTCCCGTTGTACCACTCCTTCACGATATCGAGAACGTCAATCTCAGCATACTCCTTGGCTACGTCCGCACTTAACTCCGTAAGCTTACGTCCGTAGACTGGCGTACTTGCCCATGTCACCCCGACCTCTGACCAGTCAGCTTCAATCTCGTACAGGCCGATCGGGGTACCAACCATAGCGGTCTGCTCCACATAAAGCATGAGGTGGGCTTTCTTCAGCCTCACACCTGCTGGTATAGAACGGATATCGAACTGAAGCAAGGAGTTGAAATCCTCCCCGTTCATGGTCCGACCCACCATTATCTCCTGCTCTTCTCCGTAGTTCAGACGAGGTACATTAGACCGAACGAAAGCGTCCTTGACTGGTGATAGGTTTAGTTCTACCTTCGGCGGCGGCATGACAGAGAACGTTCCCCGCATCTTACCAGCGGCACGAACGGAGATGTGGCTGACCAAGTTATCGTGAACTTTTACCTGAATGGTGGATGACGTATCGTCTATATAAACAGGAGCGACTGCAAAACGTCCCGTCATTTTACCGTGAGGCTTTACCGTGATGGATGAAGTCAGGTCATTCCTGTACGGGACTTGCACGTAACTCTTTCTCTGCTCTACGGATACTTGGTAAGCTTCGTACAGTTCAATCTCTTGCCAAGACAGTTGGTTACCTACCGCTGAGTTTGAGAACTCCAACCGATAGTACCTAAATGTTTTAGCGTAGTATTTTTTGTTAAGTACGTACTTTCTGAGTTCCCCACTGCCCCACGTTGGGCAGTTAGATACCACATCCAGTACATCCCAGCGAGTCTTGTCATTACTACCGTAGATTACCCAGTCACGTGGGGTTTGTGTTTGGGAAGAAAATCTTGCCGCTAACCCGTATCCTGCAATCATCAATGGTTGCCCATAGTCGAAGACTATCCAACCTGCTCTTGCACCTGCTGGTGTTGCCCAAGGATTCCCCATACTAGAGTTATTGAATGCAAGCCAGGCTGTATGATTACTGTCATATACCCCTGACACTTCTACAGAGTATCCCATCCAGTCGGTAGCTGTTACTGGGACCGTCACGTCAACTAAATCGTGAGTGAAATCCTCCTCTATAATGGAGTCCTTATATACGTTCAACGTTGTCGGGATATCAACTCGTGGTTTGACGTAAATCTCACCAACTAGGTCATTTTCACCTCTCGTACTAGCCGCCACAAGGAAGGTAGGTCTGAATCCAGTAGCCCCAAGCTGAAGTTCCGTTGGGGTTACATACGACATAGCCGCCGCCGAATTGTACCCACGCACTGCCCTGTACCCTACTGAGGGGTAGGTGTTGAGTGTGTGTGACCAACAGTTACTCCAATTCCATACCTTATTGTCGCCAGCATTCGAAGGGCCGCCCAAGTCAGAACTGACTACGTACTTATCCCAATCGTTGTCCTTGTCCGAAGTCGAGACACCACCCGATGGCAAGCTAACAAAAGCTGTAATATCTGAGACAGCATCCTCAAACATTTGCATCTCATCCACGCTGGCGAAGTAGCCAGAGTATCCATTCGTAGCGGTTATCGTCCAGCGGTAGTGAGTATAAGCAGTGTCGTTATTCATATAGAACCTACGTGTTATCGCAAGACCTGCTTCGTTGGTACGTTCATCAAGTAGCGTCCAGTCCGTTCCGTTATTACTTCCGTGCATCTGCCATGTCTTCGGTGCAGCAGGATTGTATATACGAGACAGCAAAGAGTAAGCTTTGATTGTCCTAGGTTTGTCGTAGGCGATTGTAAGCCAAGACGGTGCAGGGTAAGTTGTTACCCACCTATTAGCGTCAGTAGCTGTGTTGTCCCCGTCAAACATCTTCCAAGTATCATAGACAGGGCTGTAGGCGTTATATCTAGTTAAGATTACACCATCACCTACGTTTGAAGTCAGACGTGGGATGGTGGGAACAAGCATCTTTTCAAGAAGCTTACCCGTTACCCAACCATCGTCATTCAGGGTATTCCAGGAAATCCCCCCCTGAACGTTTCGGTCAGCAATTAGCTTGATTCTTCCTAGCTTATCGTCATCAACGGCGATTAAATAAAAGTCACCACTAGGAGCGACCGCCGTAGGGACGACAGGTAGAAAATCACTTGTCTCTTTACCTAAATTAGAGAAAATACCCACTTCGTTATTGGTATAAGCATGGTAGTTACAGCGAACCCTGTCCCCTACCTTTATACCTGATTCCGTCAGAACTTCTCTTACGTGCAACAACCGACCAGTCTCTTCAATGTCAACAGCTTCCAACGAAAGAACCATGTTTGCTTCCTTGGTTATCTCGACAAAATGGATTGTATTCTCAAGCCCTGTAAGTTCAAACTGAACAGAAGTGTACTGCAAGTGAGACCGTAGTTCAGTATACGTATAGGAGACTCCATCTACTTTAATGATGTTGTTACCTCTGTTGTTGGCGTTGTAAGCGGATATAATACGAAGCTTAGTCCCTGTAAACTTAAAGGATAGTTTTGCGTTTACGTTGGAGTTTTGGTTATCGTAAGAAATAATGCCACCATAAGCATTAGCATCTGCCGACCATGCGTGTGAGAAGTTAAGGTAAGAGAGAGCGTTGTCCTTACTTCCATACCTTCTCCACCCACGTTCAGGCTGTGGTAGCGCTGATCCCAGAGTACCTAAAACATATCCGTCAGAGTCAATGTCGATAGCGTCCATAAAAAATTGCCCGCCATTTTGTACAGGAAGTCCAAAGTCTATGGTCACCTCATGGACTTGCTTTACCATGCCTAGCTTCTCGTACACAACCACCTGTCCACCTGTTGTAGCGTAGCTACTTGTAAAGAACTCTTCAGGAAGGTCATTAATTCTAATCCTCATGCGTTCGTTACGGCTTGGATCAGTACCTGCGTAAACTCTAAGTTTTGAGCCATAGAACTTAAACTGGATAGTATTGTTCTTGTCCTCTGTCGGGGCAAGGACTCGAACATTACCGCCATACGCACCTGTGAGGACAGTATTAGATACGTACCCGTTAGGATAGGATAAAGTATCATCGTTAAATCGTTTCCACCCTTGATCGGGATTAGGGAATTGAGTCCCTAATGGGAGAACCATATAATCGTTTATCCCAATCTCAAGGGCATCGAACTGAGAGAACCAATCATACCCGACATAGGTTTTAATTAGAACGCTATGCTCTCTGTTCCCTAGTCCTTTAATGCTAAACACAAGAGTAGGTACGCTAGAGTTTACTTTTATAGTAGGGTACGGAATGTCATCTATGTACACAACGTCCCCATTACCGCCCCAGTTGTAGTCATACACTAATCTAAGTCGGTCTCCTACAAAATTGAACCTTATCTCGTTAGCGTTGTAGTGCATGTAGCCGCCGTATGGGTTCTTTACCTTATATTGTATAAGAGGGTAAGTGTCCTCAATACGTTGCCACCCACTATCTGGTACAGGGTATGCATTTCCTATGCCAGTCTCTTCCTCGAAATCGTCAGCCACGTCAGCAATGAACTTAACGCCATTCAGGGTCGCCCCCCAAGCCCCGTTACGGAACAGTTCGATTCGAATAAATCGGAATTTCTTATTCAATACATGCTCTCTGGCTGTACCGTAAGGACAATTGGCGTAGGTGTTATAGACACGGGATACTAACTCTGTCCATGTTGCCTTGTCGTCCGAACCAAGGATGCGGTAGTCACTTATAGTATCGTCCCTGGTCCTTGGGTAGATAATCAATTTATGAAAGTTGTTCACTTGCCCTAAAATACTATAAAAATCAAAATCCAAAGTGACAAATCCAGCACCAGAAGTCAACCAGTACCTATTAGCGCTACTGTCATTATCAATACCGTCGAACAAATAACCTATGTGGTAATAAACGGAATTTGTGTAAACAGAATCACTACTTGTTACTGTAATCCCACTTTTTGTTGTATATAAAGTCTGACCAGCAGTGCCGCCCAGACCATTACCTAACCTCAGTTCGTAAATCATTCAAACACCCGCTCTCATTGTATTGAGACTAATCAAGGTAATACTCAACGACTGGTCTAAATCCTATCTTCGTAGGGGAGACGTAAGTACCTATCGTACTCCAATAAACATCTCGATACCCGCCTATTCCCCTTACCGTCCGTCCAGAGCCTGAAGCTTCAAACCCTCCACTGGTTGTAAAACCAGTCCGGATTGTATCCTGAACCCACTCAGTTACCAGCCCCGAGAACCTCCAAACTGTTTCCCCGTTGTCAGTCTCTAGTGTTATGAAATCACCTTTACCTAGGTACTTGTCCCACTCATTGTCAGTAGGGTATATTCCGTATCCTTTGTTTATGTTTGAAGGGTTACCATAAGCATCTGCGTAACAAGTTCCTCCATTCAAAACCCTAACCCGTGTCAGCGCCTGTTCTTTGTAAAGCCTTAACTGACCTACACCAGTATAGTTTGCGTGTCCATCGTTCCTCTGAATGTGTACACGATACCGTTTGTAGGCTTTATTGTTGGGGATAGCATAATCCCTTTCCTCTGTAGTGAACCACCCTGAGTAGGAATTGGTGTCAAGAACAACCCAACCAGATTCGTCCCACGCTTCAAAAGTCCAGTTCCTTGGCATAACAGTATTAGTGAGCGGTGCTCTGAGTGAATACCTCCTAATTACGGTAGGCTCAGGGAACTCGTATTCCAGCCAGCACGGGTTATTAGCTATTGGTGTAATCCAGCCCCAAGTACTATCTATTCCATTAAAGGCGTACCAAGCATCGTAAGAAGTACTAAGAGCAGAGCTACACGAAGCTTTACCGTAAGGAAGCAAATTAGAAGTCATCACAGGGTTATCGGGGGCGACTAGCCTTGTCCCGTGAATGTATCCCGCATTGTTGAGCGTCTGCCAACTAATCCCGTGCTGCAGGCTTCTATCGGCAACAAGAACACCCTCTGCAACCTTAATGAAATTAAAGTACCCGTCAGGTGTCAGAGTGCTATCCAATGGAATCTCAAAATCTTCCTTCCCCGAGCCGAATCCGAAGAACCTACCTGCCGCACCAGACGTAGCCTTGTAGCCACAGCGAATATAATCCCCTACCATCATTTCAGCTAAGGAAGTGCATAACTTCCCTCCCGTGTCGGGGTAATTCTGCTCTACAACCAAGTAACCGTCAGCGTCAATGTCAAGAGCATCGAGGTAGTACGAACCTGAAGTGTGAATTGCGGTCACTTCTACTTCATGTATCGCCAATGGTAGACCAATAACCTCTATGTTTAAAGCCTGATAGACTGTGGTAGACTGCCTTTGCGAGAAACGGTACTCTTCTCCATCAATCTTTAGGTAACAGTCAGGAGATGCAGTGTTGAACATAACCCCTATCAATCTCAACTTAGTCCCAGAGAACCTAAACTTGAATTTGTGGGAATCCCTGGTCACAGTGCCAGTGGCTAAATGGTAACTTTTATCATAAGCCAATGGTTGATTGGATAGCGTCCAGCTACCAAATAAGTAGTTGGTCAGTAGTAGACTATCTACCCTCTTCCATCCATCTTCTGGTGCTGTTAAGGACTCCCCTATGAAAGCCCTCTTTACTAATCTCCCTCCATCGTCGATATCAACAGCATCTAAATTCAACCCTGCCGTTGCCCCAGATTTAACTCTGACAATAACCACGTGCTCACCTAAAGCTAATCCCGTGGCTTCTGCCATCAACACTTGCTGAGTCCCATCACCTGTGTTGGAGTAAGTTGCTACAACTTTCCCGTCCACCACTAGCTCTGCTTGTGTTGTATATGTGGTATCGCCTTTCCTGGCAATAATTCTGACCTTTGTCCCGTAAAAATTAAATTTAACGAACGCTATGTTTGACGAAGTGTATGCATACCCTCCACCATAGGAATCTGTAGATGCGTAGTTGGGGGTCCATGCCCCTACATAATTTATACTCGCATCAGTATGGTCTATCCGTCTCCATCCTTCCTCTGGCTCTTTTAGGATTGACCCTACGGTCACAGGTATTACAATACGACCCCCCGCATTAATGTCAATGGCATCTATTGTCGTATAGTACCCTGTAGAAGCTGACTCTATCTTTACTATGTGCTCCTTATCCTCAAGCCCTAGCTTCTCAAACACAACAACGTTTGCGCCAAGATTGCCCAAGTTTTCAGCATATGATTCGTAGACACCATCTACGGTTATTCCTACTGCGCCAGCGTGATCGTAAGCGTTGTACGTCAGGATTCTTAACTGTGTCCCTACGAATCTAAACGTAAAGTGTTTACCCGCCACTGCAGTAGAATGACCGCCACCATTGTAGTATGCTGAGGATGTTCCATAGGTCATATCTGTCACTGCGCCAACAGCGTTATCGTCATACCTCTTCCATCCAGTCTCTGGCGCTGGAAGTATTTGTCCCACCTTAGACATAGACGATCTCCTTTCTAAATAACCCTCTATCACAGAGGGTCAGACTTGGAATATATGTTGAAGTCCCCGCCCGCCATCGTATCCTCCTGAGTCACTACCCTAATATAGAACTGAGACTCTTCATCGTTAGCAAACGTCCCATTAAACCTCAGAACTTGCTCTGGAATAAATGGGCTATTGAACTGACTAAGTTCGATATCGGTCTTTTCTGGGAATTCCTCAGGTGCGACGAATACCCGAAGGTTTGTCACCTCAAACCCAGCCAAGTTCTTGACGAATACCCGAACTGGTGCTGATGTTTGCCCAGCTACAAGAGTACCGAAATCAAGCAGTTTGAAGATATTGTTATATCCGTCGGAGTAATACATTCCACTACTGTTTGTCCCGTCATGAAATGCAATAACTGGTTTGACCAGGTATTCCACAGTTAGCTTAGGAGAGTTAACAGAACTGTTTGGTGGGTAGAAGGTCATTGTAGTTCCGCCTACATATCCCCCACGTCTGAAGACAAGTCCTGTTGTCTGCCTGTCTAGTAACGTATTTCGTAGATCAATTCTTAGCCACATACCATCCATTTGGGTTGCTGGGCTTCTGTAAGGCAATGAATGTATTAAATCCGTTCCTTGGTCTGGTCTTGTGGCATAAGTCACGTTACTGTCCCATGCGGTTGTCGTTGCATATACATCCCAACCAACACCGTGGGAAGTAGCCCAAGCACCTATAAGGGAATCCGTTTTGATTCTGATATCAAGGTCCGCCTTACTTATGACCAAATCCTTATTACCTCTTAACTCTTCTATAACATCAGGGAATGTAATCATAGTGTAGACTTCACGGTGATCTGACCTGCCTGGTTCGTAAGACCCTATATACATTTCATTTTGGCTAACTGCCGCTGCAGCACTTAAGTTTTTCCAAATGAAGTTAGTGTCGTCTTTAGCCGTAGTTGTTGGGTCTATTACTACGGGATAGGCGGCATTTTTCAAGAAATCTGTATCACGTACCTCCAAAACCAATTCATCATAGGTCTCTCCTTGGAAAATTCCGTAATCAACTCCGTAACTTACATCACCATTTGCGTCAATCATGAAAGGAATACCTAAGTTCCATACCACATTACCTTCCTCATCAACAACCTTGGCTTCTCTTCCTTCCTTGATTATGTCGGTGCTCCCTTTTTTAATAGTAAAAGAGAACGTCGTCATCCCTACCACATGTTTGAGTATGATGTTCTCTTTCAACATTCCTTCACTAATCACGTACTCTACATCAACGCCCCTAAAACACTCTCGGAAGACACATGCAGAACCTTTAGTGTCAAATACGGTCGGGTTAGCCCCCTTCAACTTGAAGTTGACCCATTTAGTACCGTGGTCTGTTACTTTTTCAATCCCTACTAAGTGACTGTTACTCACCGTATTATCTCCAAAGTAAATTTTGAATGTGTTGGACAGAGCACCCTTTGAAAACTCCCACCCATTGAAATCATTTATTTCATTGGATATCTCTTCCCATTTGCCATCGGCGGACAAGTAGTGTAGAGGGGTAGATGAAATTTCTGCGGTATACTTGCCGTCACCTAGGTGAAAATGCTTTTCGAACATTGTTCTCTTGCTTATTACCTCTTGCATGACTTCCCCTCCTTTGCTGAATGTTATACACAATATAAGTTAATTGGGAGGTGATTCCTCCTGTTCTTGGAAGGATATGCTTCGCATTTTAAGCTTGGAGAAGGTGACGGATCCGGAGAGTGGCTATATGAGACGGAAGAGTTCTTTATTTGAACCACCGACTGTACCATTTCGGCCTTCGCTTACAATTTGAAACGAAAAAAGCCCTCAAAATGAGGGCTTTGTCGACAGGCTTACCCCTACCGAGTATGTAGGGGGCTATGTTACATAATGAATGCGTACGAACCATCGTCGTACATCTCTACTGTAATCGAACAAGGTAAGCTTGAGCCTTGAATTACTTCCAGATTCGTGGTCAAGTCGCTGTGATACCGTTCGTTTACCCTGATGGTTGCTTTCAGGTCTTTGTTACCCTTGAACGGTACTGTAATGCTTGAGGCTAAATAACCAGACTTGACAATAATACTACTCTCTAATGACGAGTTAGACCATACTTCTATACTTGACGTAATGTCACGGTCGTCCGAACGCCTTACGGTGAGTAGGCTCTCTACATCACTTACTTGTTCGCCAATGACAGTAATGCTAGATGGGATAACAGAGCTTGCGATGACCGATAAGAAGCCCGCCAAGCTGGGTCTGCTGACCGTTATGCTAGAAACCGAATCATCGTCATCCAAGCGTCTGACCGTTATGACTGAAGGTATTTCGTCTTCGTCACTTCTACTTACGGTAACGAATCCCGTCAGGAAGTCTCTGGTTACGACCAGGTTAGTCAGCAGTACAGACTCATCCTTAGACCGCACCGTGATGGTGGTCGTAAGGGGTTTGTCATCCTTTCTCTTGACCGTGATTTTCGAGTACATATTGTCACGCCGTACCGTCAAAAACGTCTCTATCATCATCGGGTTGAGGACACGAATGTGGCCTGTAATGGGAGGTCTGTCATCCCAAGTGCTCTTGATGGTGATGGTGGACTTAACTTCCTTATCCTTGTTTTGTCGTGCTACGATGTGCGCGATAACCTCAGCAAATCCTGGGCTTGCTACTTTAGGGTCATCATACTCAATAACAAGCTTAGGTTCATACCTGTTCCCGCGCTCACGTGTTCCAAAACGAGCATAAACATCCATTAATTGCTGCTCTGCCTTCAGCAATATGCCCATGTTTATGGCTGTCCCGTTGTACCACTCCTTCACGATATCGAGAACGTCAACCTCAGCATGCTCCTTGGCTACGTCCGCACTTAACTCCGTAAGCTTACGTCCGTAGACTGGCGTACTTGCCCATGTCACCCCGACCTCTGACCAGTCAGCTTCAATCTCGTACAGGCCGATTGGAGTACCAACCATAGCAGTCTGCTCCACATAAAGCATGAGGTGGGCTTTCTTCAGTCTCACACCTGCTGGTATAGAACGGATATCGAACTGAAGTAAAGAGTTGAAATCCTCCCCGTTCATGGTCCGACCTACCATCATCTCCTGCTCTTCTCCGTAGTTCAGACGAGGTACATTAGACCGGACGAAAGCGTCCTTGACTGGTGATAGGCTTAGTTCTACCTTCGGCGGCGGCATGACAGAGAACGTTCCCCGCATCTTACCAGCGGCACGAACGGAGATGTGGCTGACCAAGTTATCGTGAATTTTTACCTGAATGGTGGAAGGTGTATCGTCTACATAAACAGGAGCGACTGCAAAACGTCCCGTCATTTTACCGTGAGGCTTTACCGTAATAACGGACGGAAAATTGTTTCTGTAAGGCACCGTTACGTGAGACTTATTCTGTTCTAGGCCTTCTTGATGAACTTGGTACAATTCAAACTCTTGAATAGCTAATTGCGACCCAGCGGAAGAATTTCCGAACTCCATCTTGAAGTACCTGAACTCCTTACCATAAACATGACCTCCAAGAACATACTGGCGAAGTTCTCCAGTTCTCCAAGTAGGTACGCTGGTCGTTGAGTCCAGAAACTCCCAGTCTTGCTTGTCAGTACTACCGTAAAGCGTCCAGTCTCGCGGCGTCTGATTATGGTACGATAACCTTGCCCCTACACCGTACCCCGCGACCTTGAGCGGCTTGCCGTAGTCGAAAATGAACCAACCTGTTCTCTGACCTGATGCCAGCGCCCACCCTGAACCGTCAGTAGAATTGTTAAGCATCATCCATGGCTCGTGACCTGCGCTGTGGAAGCTTGGGACTTCAAGAACGTATCCCTTCCAGTCCGTTGCCGTAACCGGTTCAGTCACGTCAACCAAGTTATGCTTATACTCTTCCTCTATAATGGTGTTCTGGAAGACGTGTAACTTGCTCTTGATATCCACCCGTGGTCTTACGTAAATCTCGCTGACAAGCGTGCTGCTTCCCTTTGTGTTACCTGTCATCAAGAAAGTAGGTCTGAATCCCGTCCAAGTACGGGAAGTTTCTGTCGTCGACACGTTGTTTTTAGTTGCTACCGCAGTATTTCCACGGACTGTTTTATACCCGATTGAGGTATAGGTGTTAATGGTATGTGAGTAACACTGACTCCAATTCCATACCTTGTTATCACCAGGGTTAGTATAGCCGCCCAAGCTAGAAGAGACTACGTATTTATCCCAGTCGTTATCTATGTCCCTAGCATGAGCACCACCCGTTGGTAAGCTAACTACAGCTTTGATGCCGGAGGTGGTTTCCTCGAACATCTGCATAGCATCAACACTAGCAAAGTATCCGGTGTACCCATTATTTGCAGTTATCGTCCAACGGTAGTGTTGGTAGGCAGTATCATTTTCCATATAAAATGTACGATTTGACGCAAGTCCTGTTTCGTCGATACGTTCTTCAAGTAACGTCCAATTCGTACTATCATGACTGCCATGCATCTGCCACGTCTTGGGTGCGGCAGAAATTACTGTACGTGACAGTAAAGAATACGCCTTAATCAGCCTAGGTTTGTCATAAGAAACTACAAGCCAAGCAGGTGATTTTCCAGGTGCAACCCACCTGTCGGATGCAAGACTATCCCCGCTAAACATTTTCCAAGGTTCTGTGGTGGCGTTGGAGCTACTACTGGCAGTTAGTGATACCCCATCCCCTGTGTTAGAGGTCATCCGGGGTACGGTAGGTAACAGTACCTGTTCAAGAACCTTACCTATCACGAACCCTTCATCATTCAATGTATTCCAAGTAATACCCCCGTGAAGGTTTCGGTCAGCAATCATTTTAATTCTGCCAAGCCTGTCCTCTTCAACAGCTATTAAATAAAAGTCACCACTAGGGGCACCTGCTGCAGGAATTCCAGGAAGGAAATCGCCGGTCTCTTCGCCTAACCCAGCGAAAGAACCAATAGAAGTATTGTCATAAGTTCTGTAGTGACAGCGAATCCTGTCCCCTACTTTCATACCTGCTTCCGTCAGAACTTCCCTGCTATGAAGTAGCCGCCCGTCCTCGTCTATGTCCACAGCCTCTAAAGTTAAAGTCTTACCTGCTTCTTTAGTAATCTCAATCGTGTGTTCTTTATGCTCAAGCCCTGTCATCTCAAACATGATAGCTGTATACAAGGATTCACCGACAGTCGAATAAGTATAGCTAGTACCATCAACTGTGATTATGTCATTTCCTCGATAGGCTGCAATGTTGTAGGCACTGATTATGCGAAACTTAGTACCTATGAATTTAAAGGATATCTTCGCATCTACATTCCTGTCGTCATATGAAATAGCACCCTCGTAAGCCTTTGCGTCAGAGTTCCACGCGTTCGAGAAATTCCAGTAAGACACGGAAGGGTGCTTACTTCCATACCTCTTCCAACCTTGCTCGGGTTGAGGAAGAGACGAACCTATACTGGCTACGATATCCCCATCATCGTCTATATCAACAGCATCCATGAAGAACTGTCCTCCGTTGTGCAGATCGCCAAAATCAACAGTCACATCATGGAGTCCCTTTCCAAGGTTTATTTTTTCATATACCACCACCTGTCCAATGTTGGCTGTAGGGTAGTTGCTGGTGAAAAACTCTTCAGGCAAGGAATCAATACGAATACGCATGTTGTCATTCCGTCCAGTATAAGTACAAGCTAGAACCCGAAGCATAGAACCGTAAAACCTGAACTTAATTTGGTTCTGGTTTGTTGTAGGTGTTAGTACCCTTGCTGAAGTCCCGTACATGCCTGAAGTAGCTGTCGCCGTGTATAATGTGTGACCATTAGGGTAACTTAACCTGTCGTCGTTAAATCTCTTCCACCCGCCATCAGGGATTGTAAGCTGAGCCCCTAATACCGCCGGAAAATGTCCGTTTACACCAATCTCGAACGCATCGAACTGAGAGAACCACCCCGACCCGATAGAGGTTTTGATGACGACCTGATGCTCTCCATAGGTAAGTCCTGTGATACTAAAAACAAGCGCCGATGCTCCAAGGGTTGTCATAGTTGTGGGGTAAGGTACGTCATCAATGTAGACAACATCTCCATTGCTTCCCGTATTATGATGGTAAACCAACCTTAGACTGTCTCCGACAAAATTAAATCTTATTTCTTCAGCGTTGTAGTGTATAGTTCCTGCGGCAGAATTATAGGGTCTTTTCACCTTATAGGATATTGCTGGCGAAGTATCATCTATTCGTTTCCATCCACGATCAGGAGTAGGGTACGAAAAGCCTACACTAGTGGCTTCCTCGTAATCGTCAACCACGTCAGCAATAACCTTAATCCCGTTCAAGGATGCTCCCCAGTTTCCTTTACGATATAACTCGATACAGATATATCGGAATTTCCTATTCAGGATATGCTCATGTTCTGTACCATACGGGCAGTTGGCGTAAGTGTTGGTGATAAGGGGAACTAACTCCGTCCAAGCTATCTTGTCATTCGACCCAAGGACGCGGTAGTCACTAATGGAGTCATCCCTAGTTCTTGGGTAAATGAAAATTTTGTGAAATTTATTTACTTGACCTAAAATACTATTGAAATCAAAGTCCAATGTGACATTTTCTGCGCTCTGGGACAACCAGTACTTATTAGTATCAGCAGTGTTGTTGATTCCATTAAACAAGTTACCCATATAGTAGTTAGAGCTATGGGAGTAAACAGGGTCACTGCTTGTAACCGTTATACCACTCTTTGTTGTGTATAAGGTTTGACCAGCTAACCCGCCTAGTCCTTCATTTAATTTTAGTTCGTGAAGCATTCAAGCACCTGCTCTCATTGTATTGAGATTAATCGAAGTAGTACTCAACGATAGGTCTGTATCCAACCTTACTGGGAGTAGTATTTGTTCCTAGCGTACTCCAATATTTATTATCATAGATTCCTTTACCTCTTGTCGTCCTGCCTGAACCTGAGGACTCGAAGCCACCGCCACTAGTAAACCCCGTCTGAACAGTGTCCTGCGTCCATTCGGCGTCGATGCTATTGAAGCGCCAAACCGTCTCGCCGTCATAGGTGTCTGGTCTATTAAACTCACTTTTCCCTAAGTATTTATCCCACTCGTTATTGGACGGGAAGATGCCGAGACCTACGTCCTTATTTGTAGGGTGGCCGTTTTTGTCAATGAAAGCCCTGCCGCCATTCATCAACCTCAACCACATTCTGGCTGGCTCTCTATACATCTTAAGCTCGTTAATCCCAGTGTTTGAGTTGTGTCCGTCATTACTAAGGATGTTTAAACGATATCGCTTGTATTCTGTATTGTTCAGGAACACGTAATCACGTTCCTCGGTTGGTTTCCACCCTGCGTATGAGTTGGAATCCAATACAACCCACCCCGAGCCATTCCAAGCTTCAAACGTCCATTCCCGTGGCATTATTGTATTGTTGCTAGTCGGTGCTCTAAGCGAATACTTTTGAATCTTAATGGGTTTAGGGAACTCGTACTCTAACCAGCCAGTCCTCTGTCCACCTTGTGTCATCCATCCATTCCCATCATCTTTTCCATTAAAGGCAAAGTAGGCATCAACACTGGTATTGTTAATACTACTAGCTGAAGCCTTTCCGTATGGGTGAATATTCGACACCATTACTGGGTTATCGTTAGCCGTAAACATCGTTCCGTGAACGTAATTGGAGGCATTCAGATTAAGCCAGCTAATGCCATGCTGTATGGGTCTATCTGCAACGAGAACGCCTTCAGCTACTTTAATGAAGTAGAAGAACCCGTAAGGGACTACAGGCGTTTCAATAGGTATCTCCGTTTCCACGTCATCTGAACCTAGTCGATAGAAAGCGCCCGCTGTGTTTGCGCTCATTGCCCTGTATCCGCACGGTATAAAATCTCCCACCTTCATCGCCGCTATTGAATACCGAAGAACGCCACCAGTCCGTGGGTAGTTAGTGGTAGCATCTAAGTACCCGTTATCATCTATGTCAATCGCATCAAGAACGAAGCTTTTGGCTTGGTTGTTAACGACTCGTACTGTGTATTTACCGTAAGGCATATCTACTTTCTCAAACAAAAAGGCTTGGTAGACCTGCGCCAACGTGAATGTCAAATCAATCGTATGAACCTTAATATCATCTATGAATACGTCTACGCTAGTAGAGTCCTGCGCGAATCCGATAGCCCCTATTAATCTAAAGGAGCTTCCAACAAAATCAAAGTTGAACCCACTCCCTACAGTCAGGGATTGTGTTCTACCTCCGTTGTAATAGGAGACGTTAGAGCCGTAAGTCATGTTAACGTACTTAATGGCAGGGTCAGTGTCGTCATACCTGCGCCACCCATCCTCTGGTACAGTTAACATCGAGCCTACAATAGCCTTAAAGTACCCTTCCGAGTCTATGTCGATGGCTTCAAAGGTGAAATCTGGATTGTTCCTTCCATTAGCAAGCTTTTTAATCTCGACAGTGTGTTCAGTATCATCCAATCCCGTCTTTTCATACAACAGAACCTGATAGCTAGTAATGAAGGCTTGGGTGAGATACTCCGTTTCACCATCAATAGTGATCTGGATATCGTTTGAGGATGTTGCAACGCAGGTCGATATTAATCTAAGCTTTGTCCCTTTGAACACAAAATTAAGGGTATCTGTTAGGTTCGCATTGGATGATCGTCTATGAGAGCCACTATAGTAATTTGCATTTTTAACGGTCGTCCAGCCTGCCCCTCTATAAGACAGGTAAGGGTTCAAACTGTCGACCCTTTGCCAATCGTCTTGCGGAGACGTGAGCACATCACCAATAACCCGTGTGGGAATCGGTAACATAGTACCCGCTTCCTCAAGATCAATCGCGTCGATGTGCATGTGTGTCCCGCTAGTCTTAAAAATCATCACGGTATGCTCCGTGAAATCAAGCCCAGTCTTCTCATAAACCAGAGAAAACGATTGATAGTCTTTACCGTAGTTTATTGAGAAGTTATCTACGAGATCTCCGTCAATTCTAATCTCCACGTTTTTATCGTAGGCTGAATGTGTTTCAGCAATCAATCGGAACTTGCTCCCCACAAACTTGAATACCAAATAATTTCTGTTGGTAGTAGTGTAGTAAACCGAACCGTTTGTGAAAAACCTAGTCGCAGTATTGTTTGTCAACGCCCAAGTACCTCTTCTAGCGGTACAGTTGTCCGCATCGTAGCGAACCCAACCTGAATCTGGTGTCGGCAGTACTTGACCTAATATGTCCCTACTCATTAGTTGTCCATCAGAGTCGATATCAATAGCATCGATATACAATTGAGCATTACCGAAGGATATTTCTACGAGATGCTCACCATCGTTGAGGTCATGTTTCTGATATACTACAGTTTGGGCTTTTGCCGAAGCGCCGTACTCACTGAATGTCTCCGTAACCCCATCTATTTTAATACGTCCACTTGTCGTCTTATTAGTGAATAGGAAGCCAATAAGCCTAATCTTAGTCCCCTTGAACTTGAAGATTAGCTTGGCGTCAAGGTCAGTACTGTAAGTTCCGGTACCGTTATAAATTCCCGCCGTGGTGTCGTTTACCCACGTACCGACATAACTGAGTACAGGATCTTTATCATCGTATCGACGCCATCCATCTTCTGGTTCTGTTACGATACTTCCTATGGTGGGTATAATACTCCCAGTCTCATCAATGTCGATGGCATCAAGGTACATGTGACCCCCACTTGTCTTAGTAATTCTGACAAAATGAGTCTTCTCTTCGAGACCGTCAATTTCAAAGATAGTCTGCAACGCCCTGACTATACCATCATCACTTTTCTGAGATACTGTATAAGTGTCATCGTCAACTTGAACACGGACTGCCCCGTCATTTGTCGAGTAGGTTTCGGTTATTAATTTTAATTTAGTTCCTTTAAATAGAAACTCGTAATACGCACCATTTTCCTTAGTAAAGTACAAGCTACCTCCGATGAAATACTGTGCACCAGCGTCATTTGCTACAACCCAAGTCCCACTCCTAAATATAAGTGGGCTATCTGCGTCGTATCGTCTCCAGCTTGGGGAGGGCGATGGATTAAAAACGTCAGGGTTACTTAGGATTTCCCCACCGTCATTAATATCAATCGCATCTATTCTGAGTTTGTTGGTGCGATTTGTGATCCTAACATTATGCACCTTGTCGTCTAACCCTACCTTTTCATATACAAGGCATTGAAGTACGTTGTTTCCAAAATTGGTGTAGGTTGCAGGCACTCCGTCTATCGCTATCTCTGTGTTATCGTCTCCGTCCGACCATAAAGCAGAAACAATTCTAATACTCGTTCCTTTGAACTTGAACCAAACAGAACCTCCCTCAGAGTCACAGACCATCTGAGTTCCACTAGAGAGACCTGCAAAATTCTCAGGTCTCCATATCCCTTTGTATGCGATGCCTTGGTATCTGTCCTCGTACCTCTTCCATCCTACTTCCGGCGAAGTCAGCGGCTCTCCAATAGTTGCCATGAATGGTTGCCTCCTTCTTATCATAACGGGTCTGCTTTTGCGTAGATGTTGAAGTCGCCGCCTACCATCGTGTCTTCCTGCGTAACGATTCGGACGTAGAACGGTGCTTCCGCTTCGTCAACATATGTCCCATTAAACCTCAGAACTTGCTCTGGAATGAACGGGCTATTGAACTGACTGAGTTCTATACCGGTCTTTTCCGGAAACTCTGATGGTGGGGCGAATACCCGAAGGTTTGTAACCTCAAACCCAGCTAAGTTCTTAACGAATACTCGAACTGGTGCTGATGTTTGCCCCGCCACTAGAGTTCCGAAGTCAAGGAGCTTAAAGATGCTATCATATCCGTCAGAGAAATATTTATCATGGTTTGAAGACCCATCATGAAACCCAAGTACGGGTTTTACTAGGTACTGTACAGACAACTTTGGTCTTAAAGCAGGGTTGGAGTGTACCTGTGTGGCGATGTACAAGTTCGCGGTATTATACTTGTTAGGTGCGGAGAAGTAAAATCCGTAGAAGTTACTTTTTCTCGCAACATACTCCTCTGTAAAGTCTAAGTCGTACCACCTACCACCAGAGGTATTTATGGTGGCATAGAACACACTATTGGTGGACAAGCTGTCATTGTTGCCTGTACCAGTCGAGATTGGGCTGGTCAGATTGGCTATTGCAACTTGCCCTGAACCGCTTGTCACGTAAAAGGATAGTACCGCCTTATTGATTATATGGTTAGCGGTCGTATACTCTGCTAATTTAGCGAACGACATTCCTCCGACAGCCGCTCCATAGTTATACCAACGAATCCAAATTTCAGGGTTGGTGTTATAAGTCCAAGGTGCAGGATAACCCTCTGTGTGAGTTTTGACAGCAAACCCATTCGTATAGATTCCGTTGTCGAAGATAACCGTAGGGTCAATCATAATCGGATACACGGAGTTTTGAAGGAACTCTTCATCCTCGACTTTGACCGTTAGAGTCTTGAGCTCCCCATCAAAACCTACCTCGTAAGTTACCCCATAACTCTTGTCACCCACCGCATCCACCATAAAAGGCTTGTCAATAACCCACAGGATTTCCCCAGACGTAGGGTCGGTAATGAAGAGTCCACCGATACCATCCTCGAACAGTTCAGTATTGCCTTCCTTAATGGTAAAGACGAACTCTCTTATATTAGTTGCTCTATTGAGCCAAATGTTCTCCTTTACTGATTCTGGAAGAACAATATATTCAACATCCACGCCATCAAAGCAATCAATGAATCTATAAGTGTTGTCACTGGTCTCCGTAGACTTCGGTTTGGCATTCTTAAGCTTAAAGTTAATCCAACGCTCTCTGTCGCCATCCTTGAACTCTACGCTGTAAAGATGTGAGTTATCGGAGGTCTTGTCTCCAAAGTAGGTTCTAAAAATATTGGTCATGACCCCCTCCGTAAATTCCCATCCCTTGACCTCTGTGACTTTGGTATCAACTTCACTCCAAGATATCCCATCCTCGCCAAGGTAATGCACAGGATAAGAAAAGTATTCCGTTTGGTACTTTCCGCTACCCAAGCTATACGTCTTGGATGTGGCAGTACGCTTTTCAATGACCTCTTGCATGACTTTCCCTCCTTACCTGAGCTCCCATGAAATTGTGCCGCCCACGTCTTTCGTCAATGGTGCGTCAATCACATCGACGCTTCTCCCATTACGTTTTATCTCTAAGCACCCGTTCAGTTCCTCGCTTGCGGTCCTTGTGCTTCTTTCATCCTGCCTCTGCAAAGTTAGCGGCTCTCCAAAAGTTCCCATGAGTGGTTATTTCCTTCTTATCATAACGGGTCTGCTTTTGCGTAAATGTTGAAGTCGCCGCCTACCATCGTGTCTTCCTGCGTAACGATTCGAACGTAGAACGGTGCTTCCGCTTCATCAACATACGTCCCATTAAACCTCAGAACTTGCTCTGGAATAAATGGGCTATTAAACTGACTGAGTTCAATATCAGTCTTTTTTGGAAACTCCGCTGGTGTGACGAGTACCCGCAGGTTCGTCACCTCAAACCCAGCCAAGTTCTTGACAAATACCTGAACTGGTGCTGATGTTTGCCCAGCCACAAGAGTACCGAAGTCAAGTAGTTTGAAGATGTTGTCATATCCATCCGAGTAGTAATCCGTACCGACACCTGTCCCATCGTGGAAGCCTATCACAGGCTTTAGAAGATATTGGATAACCAATTTAGGTCGTAATGACGTGTTGTCGTTGGTCGGGGAAGCGAACAAAGCTCGGGTATAGCCATCACCCGCTACCATCCTTAACCCATGGAAGTCCGCAGTAACAAACGGCCTTACATCTATTCTGTGCCACTTCCCCGTTGCGCCAGGTGTTTTTACTTGTGCGACCCATGTAGCATTAGCAGTAGATGGAGCAGAACCATTATTCCAATGACTAGATATTGAATAGAAAACAGCCCCGCCGTTACCGAATCTAACATCGTTTGGAGGTGTCGTGTTTGTGCAGTATAAGTCGATGTAGGCATTGACCAACTTGACACCTTTTGCAAGGTCTTTCTTAAGCTGATCGAAAGCTGTGTAGTAGAACGAAGAAGTGTACGAGTATCCATCAGCACTTGCCCCCATCATCCCAGCACCTGCTCTCTCACTACTCTGGTAAAACTTAAACCCCGTAGCATCCCCAATAACGACGGACGGATCAATAGCTACAGGGTAAATAGCATCCCGTAGGAAATCTTCATCCGTAACCGCAACCTTCAGTGTCGAGAACTCCCCGTCATGGTCAATCTCATACATTACGCCGTAGCTGACGTTGCCCTCCGCATCCTCCATGTAAGGTTGCGCGATAGACCATAGTACCTTCCCGTCTTCTGAGTCCTTGATGACCAGTTCATCGTCAACTTTGTAGACTTCTGTACCTCCTGTCTTAACTGTAAAAAGAAACTCTCTTATAGTAGTCATTCTTTCTAGCCAAATCGTTTCTTTCACAGAATCAGGTAGAACATCATAGGAAACGTCTACCCCATCGAAACAGTCCACGAACCTGTACGAATTGCCGCTAATCTCTGAACAACTTGGTTTGGCATTTCTTAATTTGAAGTTAATCCAGCGCTCTCCGCCACCATCCTTAAACTCGACACCGTAAAGGTGGGAGTTATCAGAGGTTTGGTCTCCGAAGTATGTTCTGAAGAAATTGGTTTTGACTCCCTCCGTGAACTCCCAGTCAGAGATTCCAACTACGTTTGTGTCCACTTCAAGCATAGTCTTACCGTCTTCTGCAAGGTAATGCACAGGATAAGAAAAGTATTCAGTTTGGTATTTCCCGCTACCTAAGCTATACGTCTTAGAAGTGGCGGTACGCTTTTCAATTACCTCTTGCATGACTTTCCCTCCTTACCTGAGCTCCCATGAGATTGTGCCGCCCACTTCTTTCGTCAATGGTGCGTCAATCACATCGACGCTTCTTCCATTACGTTTTATCTCTAAGCGCCCGTTCAGTTCCTCGCTTGCAACCAGCGTCAGCTCAAGCCTAGCCAAGCTATTATTCGGAATCTGGCAAATGGCTTTGAGGTGGAAGTCCACTCCATCTATGTTAAGCTTTACTTTATATCCAAAATTGAATTGAGTGATTACTGTTTGTCCCGAGCCTGGATCGGTAGGGTTGAATAAAAACTCAGCATCTTTGTACGTGATAATATCGTTGTACATCATGGCCCGCCCAGTAAGCTGGTAAGTCTTATCGTCTGTAACATACGAAACCTCAAGCATTTGACCAAGAATCTTAAAGATTCCACCGTATACTTCAAAAAACATGGATGCTCCATTACCCACCAGACCAAACCTCAGAAGATTTTTGCGGTCGATTTTGTAGTAATTGTTTTCTTCTTGCGTCTTGTAATCGAACTCAGATAGGCATGTGCCGTCCAAGTACTCCGCCACCCACACAAACAATTGCTTTACTGGTGACGTAATATCGCGATTTCCAAACATTGAACATACCCCCATTATATTGGTTGAAAAATACCCCACTTTTCAGTGGGGTATGTTTATTACGTAAACTGGTAAGCGACACGGGTAAGGAATGTAAAGTTACCTGCTGTTGCTGTTGCCGGTACGTTGGCCTGGAGCGTTACTTTAGCGTAGTTAGTAACAGCGCCCAAAGAACCATCATTAGCTGTGCCTTTGATTCGACCTGCACCTGCCGCCCCACCAGCCTGTACCAGCTTCACTACCGTGCCGCCGACTGGCGTAAAAGCCATCTCGTTTAGGGAGTCTACACGTACTTCAATCCACTTGTTGACAACTACCTCGCCCGTATTACCTCCTAGTACGTCCTTGGTCGTAATGGTGCAGTTCGTCATATCTGATACATCCGAGCGTACGCCCTTGTTGTTCCAAATAAGAAATGTGGTTGATTGGGATACGCCTCCTGCGTCAACGACACCAATTGGCCACTCATTCTCTTGTTTAGTGTTAGTAACGTTAAACCACTGTACATATGGCGATGCCATAAGATTTCCCCTCCTTTGTTGAATGCTATACACAATATAGGTTGGCAAGGAGGTGACTTAACAAAATAGGAGTAAACGCAAAAAGACCCCTTTCGGGGTCTCTTCATTACAAGACACTCTTATAGCTGATATCTAGCACATCAGGAGTTCCTTCATTTACCTGCAAAGTATCAGGGGCAAAGTTAATTCCTGTGTAGTTTCCACTACTATCCTCAATATTCTCGTAATGAATCTCAGGAGACTGGAGCTGTCCGTTGATGTGGACGTACATCGTGTCTTTTCGTGCAACACCCTTCTTCAGCATGTACTCTGTCTCGCCGCCCAAGGCTTCGTAAATCTCCCTCGTAGATTCAGCGTCAACCCTGTCGATTGTTCCCTCAGCATCCGCAAGTCGGCTTGCAAGGTTGATGAGAACCGCTTGAACGGTAATACCTGTGTAATTAGGGTCAGTGATTACACCTACTAACCCTGCACCCTTGCTTGCAGAGGTGCTTACCAAGTCGTTACGAATAGCTGTGTCTGCATCCGTTCGATCCTGAACCTCGTTGGCAATTTGTTGCACGATAGGAGTCATGAGGTTAGCATTTCCATCGTTGTCTAATGAACCAGACCCGCCGTACAAGTCTTTCATCAGCTGAATAAGGTTCATGTATGCCTTGGCATCTGTCGCCCCTTCTACGAACCCTGCGCCGCTCTTAATGATTGCATCCACTGGGATAACCGATAGGTTGGTACGAACTACGAAGCGGTAGTCGATGTTCTCAGCACCTGCGTCGAACGTATAAGGTTGCTCAACCCCATCTACCAAGCTGTAAAACTTCAGCGTATAAGCTCCCGCCAACTCTACCAGTCTACCGTAAACAACATCGGAATCCTCGTCACCGATTGGAGAGTCCGTCCCCGCAAGGCGGATCTGAACCTTCTCAGTGAGGACTACACCTTCCACATTAGTAGCCGTAGACACTGGTCTGACTCCAACATCAGCCGTAACGACTAAATGGTCAGCCCCTGCCACTTCCTGATCATTGACCTGAATAAACACGTCAATTTTAGTGTCTTCCAGAATATCGCGGTGAGCTGCATAGTCGATATCAATATAGCTTTCGCTGATTTTATTGGCTTCATCGAAGTGCTGGTTACGCATGATTTTATTACTGAACTGCTCACCACGCAGTCTAGCAATCCCTCTTGTTCCTGCCATATTTAGTCACCTCTCCTTTCATTTCTTACTTTTCATTATAGGAATACAGTCCTATGTAATCACATGGTCGCTGTAATCACAGTACCCTTATGACTAACTGTACGGTCAATCCTTCAATGCCTTCCCCTACCGACTCAATAACAAGTCTGTAGTGGTCATCCTCGTTCACTTCAGTATCAGCAACCGTATGAGGGGAGTTACTCGTATCGCTTGTTTTTTCCCCACCGTCAATTACTAGGTTGGTCTGTAGGATGTTTGTCCACGAAGGAGTAGTTGCAAAGTCTTGATGGGAGCATTTCTCAATGCTGATTTCTGTATCGTCTATTCCCACTACTTCACAGTCAGCATGAATGGCTGTTATGACTCCCTTGTACGGAAACCTCAATCCAACCTTAACCTTGCCCGCCCTTACTTTGCTGACGACGAACACCATCGTCTTACTTTCTGCCCGCCGCTCTATAGAATCAAGACGCGTATCAAGATCAGGGTGAGGAGCGTCGGTGTCCCCGTATTTCCTGGCCTTAATGATTTCTACTTCGAGTCTCTTAAGCAGGTCGTTATCTATCCCACCAGGGCCGCCACCTGAGTTTTGCTTCTCAAGGTATTCCAGCTTCCAGATACGAATATGGATTTCATCGTTCAGGGATAGCTGAGCCTCTGTTCCCGCAAGTGAAGGGTCACTGTAATCGTCTGGATAACTACCCAAGTCGAGTCGAATAGTTCGATCATCTATCTCTTCGTACCCACCACCTGAAAGGAGGTGCTGTCCGTTGAAATGAACCTCTAATTGTCCAATATCTGGTACATAGGTGTAAGGATCAAGATAAATGTATAAGCCGTTACCGCCGTCTAGGTATTGTTGGTCAACGATGATTTCAAGATCGTCCCAGTACATCATCCTTTCGTTTTGGCCGTAACGCTTAATCGTCATTTTTGTTCCTGCCACGCTCCCACCTCCTTACAAGTGATTTATGTCTAAAATGAAGTTAATTGGTTTTACTCCGAAGGGGTCATTTTTCTTCTCTACCTTCATCCAGAATTTCAAACTGCTTGCTGGCGGTACTTCAGGGAGCTCGAGGATTGGTGAAAAGTTCATTAACGGCGCATTTGCTCCATCATCCTCACACAAGTCGACCCACTCGTATCCAAACATATCCAAATACTGAAGAATGCCTAGCTTCACCTGAAATGCTGGTTTCGTATCCGAAGGGTTAACCAATTCCATCTGAACCAGTATTGTATTGTCGTACATTGTCCCTAAGTACGTATCTCCTGTTACGTTGAGTTCCTTTCCCTTCCAGTGGACTTGTAACTCCGAACCATACAGGAATGAGTCCCCGCCATAAATATCAAAAGCACCTAGGCTAGATACCAGGTTACCGTTGGTATCGTAAACTCTCAGGATTCCGTTGTAAGGCATGGTGGGGACGTTAATTTCCACACCTGTCCAGTTCTTCTCCACAGTGGCAGAAGCTACCGAGTTTCCACTTGGGTCGCACAGGTATACAGTAAACCCTTCAGGTAAATTACCCACAGTCAGTTTATCGCTCTTACAAAGAACCATCTTGTCTACTCTCATTGGAACGTAGCCGCTAACGTCTTTGTTTTTCAGGACTACCCCAAGCTTGCTTGCCACTAGAGAATCAGTATCAAACAGTTCCCACCCATTACCACGGTCAGCGTAAAACGTCCACCTGTTTCCTTTACGGAGCGCTCTCCACTTACTGTACTCGCGTATTGCGGTGTCCATGCTTTCTAGGAACTCTATTCGTGACTCCCCGTCCTTCCATACAACAATGCCGCCCTCATCTCCGTACTCTGTAGGAATGTAGTCTGCGGTCACTTCCAGCAACAGATTAAACTCGTTGTCGGGTATGTCGAAGAGCATGAGGTTATCGTCCTCTGTGTGGTTTAGGACGAAGTGCCCTGAGCTTGTATCTAAGTAACCTGTATTCGTAGGGGAAAGGGTATAACGGGAGTGGACACCCCCGTTATCAAACCCGTCATCGAACAAAAGTCCGCTTGACCTCTTATATACACCCAACTATCTCACCTACCTCGTCTTCTTCCAGTTCCAGATGCTCCAAGAAGCAATCTTACCGATAATCAACCAGAGACGAGACTTCTTGCTTTCAGGATGCGTAATCATCTTACCTTCCTCTGCTTCCGCAATCTCTGTCTCCATCACTCTGTGACGACTGCCGGCCTCGCCTTCTTCGATGGTTGTTTCGATGGCTTCCTTTATGCGACTGGACTCGCTGGATTCTATGATATCAGTCCCATGTACGATTCGTTTACGCTCTGCATCGGCAGACTCCTCAATGGCTGTCTCCACTTGAACACGCTTCCTGCTAGAGTCAGTGTCTTCTTGAATTGTCGTTTCCAGAGTCTTTCTTTGACGGAGGGCTTCTGATATATCCTCAACCTCTGCCCCGCCAGTAGACACTACACTGTCTGCCTCAATTGTGGTTTCTACTTCGCCGCCGTTGACCGACAGGACATTATCCGCATCAATTCCCTGATGGGTAATTGCGTCAAGTACTGTTTCGCTCTGCCCTGCTTCTGTTTCAGTCATGACTGCTGGCATGATTACATCTCCAATATAAGTAGAACCGTCCTCATGTTTAACAGAATCAAGTACGGTCTCGCCTTTGCTTACGTCCCCACGGTCGATAACAACATCGTTTACATGAACTGATTCAGCAACCTCAGTCTGGTGCAGGATACTGTCTTGCTCAGGAGCAAGAACATCCCCCCGCCCAATCTCATGAAGGATAGCATCATGGTTAGGTGCTTCAACGTTGGCATAACGAGTTTCTTCTGTTGTAGCATCAAAGTTAGAAGAGGAATAGGCAAGCGTGTCTCCGTGAGTAACGTATTCGAAGTCCCTGTCCTTGTAGAAAGCTGTTTCCGTTTCCTGACCAACGGCTTCGTACTCCGTGATGTGTTTCGCCCTCGTACTGTCATTCTCGTTCTGGTACGTGAAGATATCCCTGTACTGGGCAACTTCCGTCTCATGTACAACGTAGTCATTGAACCTATCATGATACTCACCGACTTCAGTAACATGTCGGTCAGACCTGATATCTGTCAAACCAGTTTGAGCGACCTCAGTCTCCTGTAAAACACCGTCTCCGAAGATCGTGTTTGTGGCATATTCAGGATTGTGTCGTTCAGCAAGCTTACTATTAGCTTCAGCGATAGCCTTACCGATATCGTGAATAAAAGCCTGATTACCTGCTCCGGTCATTTCTCCGTATTCTGGAAGGTCAGTTACGCCGACAAACGGTGATTGTGTCTCAGCGCGTTCAGGGACATTCTCTATAGCTTCTACTCTGCCGCTAGGCTCTGCTACTTCTGTGGTGAACCTCACACCCTGCATGTCGCCGCTAGGCTCTGCTACTTCTGTGGTGTACCTCACACCCTGCATGTCACCGCCCGACTCTGCAACTTCTGTTCCGTACACCACAGCGTCCGTTCTGTTTCCGACGGATGCCCTTTGCACTTCTTCAAGAACGGAATCTCTAATCATGGAAACCGTTGCTTCTGATAGGTCTCCTTGAGATGCATTCATGACGATTTCCTCGATACCTGACTCGATGTACTCAAATACCTTAGAGCCGTACATAATTTCCATCAATCTTGCTACCTTAGTTACTTCAGGGTCGCTGGCCACGGTATGCTTGATATTATCAGCCAAACCTATAGTGTCTACATATCCGCCCGCATCCGAATGACTCTCTGCTGCTTGGTAGTCGTTAAGTTCAGCATCAACAGCACTATCCATGCCTACATCTATAAGCTCAATTAGTTCAGCCAATCCAGCAGTATACGTAGGAGCTTCCGTTAGGTCTTCTGGTCTGCTTGCTTCGGCGTCTCTTCCCGTAACGGATCTAAAGGATTCAAGAACGACCTCACTTTCGGAAGTCATGGACTCCCCTGATGTGAAATCCTGAATGACTGCTTCTTTTATATCCCCTGTTACATTAGGAGTATTGGAGAACTCTTCGATTTCGCCGTCCACCGTCTCATGCAATCGTCTGGTGTGCGAGAACCTGACAACCTCTGTTCCTCCCTGAAAGGTTTCGTCCTTGTAACCTTCTGTGAAGTCTTCAACTTTTGCCGCAAACTCCTTACTCATGTTGAGAGTGTCACTAAGAACTTCTACACCGTGGGAAACCTTCTGCCGCTCGTTTGCTAAAATCTCCTTGATCGGTGCAAATGACTCTGATACAGCTTTCTCTGAGTGAGCAAAGTCCTCTACTTCCCACATGTCCAAAACATCGTAGACATATTTTGTTGAAGATAAAGCCTGTATGCCCATGTCTTTCATCTTCTCATCCACGATGGTCTGCTCTTCCAGGCTGACCTTTATCGCAACGTCACCGCTGTTAGTGAATTCCGCGTACTCGGCATCTAAGGTGTCCTGCCGTTGGAAGTCAGTACCGCCTTCAATGAGGGCATTAGCAGTGTCGGTCATGTTTACTTTAAAATGCTCATCGAACTCAGCAATAGGTGCTTTCTGCGTACTTGATTCTGCACTCAATAATCCATGTAGATCATTGAGATAGTTGACCACCGTTGCCAATACGGTCTCAACCTCTATTCCTTCAGGTTCGTATACAAGATCAGCCCTGTATGTTTGACCGAAAGTCCCAGTGGCAGTGCTTGATACCTTACCTGCACTCTTCATGGTATCCTCTATGAAAGCCCTGTATGTACTAATGATAGGGGCAGTCAAGTGATACTGATTATTTATGTCAACTAAGTAGTTTAATCCTACCACCAGTTCATAGCCCTTTTTAGAAAAAAGGGCGGTGATACTGAGAAGGTAAGATTTTTTACCGTTCAGCATTTCACCGCCTACCCCCTAACTTATTAGATTAGCTACCACGTCTATTGGTTCTTGATTAAGGTTTCTTTAAGGATACCCAATCCGATTGGCGCGAACGGAGACATGTTAGCCAACGTTAACGGGCTTACAGGAGTATCAGCCAGTGTGTAGCGATACATCTGCTTGTAGTCATATGTCGCAATGACCTCTTCGCCCGCCGCAGGAATTTTTCCAGATACGAACGTAATCGCCTTAGTCTCAAGCTCTATAGTGTAGTCCGTACCGTAAACCATCTCCACGCAATCCACTTTCACCTTGAGATTGAAAGGCGTACCATCGTCTTTAATAGAAGGTCTGTGGGACAGGTGGAATGTTGCTTTAACTCCGTCACCTTTACCCAAGTCCTCGTTCTCAGCAGTCTCTACGACCTCCAGCTCATCAAGCTGGGAGATGTTCTTCGGATGAACAGCGTAGCATTCGTCTAGTTTCCCTACGAATCCATCGTTCGGATGAACAATGTACATAGGGGAAATGTGGTACTTACCACTATAGACGGAAGGGTTGAATCTAGCTTCACCAGCGTCCACTAGCTTGTCATGCGAGATGAATGCAAGGTAATGGCTTTGGTAGTATGTGCCGCCAATAGACTGCTGAAGCTGCACGGAGCTGTTGCCGTTAGATGTGTTGTTACCATAATCCACGTACAGCGCTCCAAGCTTCATGTCTGCCTTCCACTTAACCTCATCCTTGGTTCGACAGCCCGACATAATCAGGTTGTTCTTTCGTGGCTCTTTGCCAAGTGTCGTTAGCCGCCCGATGTATAGAGGGGCGTAGTAGGTGTTCTCTGGCCCTGGGGTTGGGTCAGGTCGGAGGAACATGACGATGCGGTCTTTGTTGATATTGCCCCAGTAGTACATCGTAGAGTCCCGTTGCCAGCCCCGTGAGAAGTCATCCATTGGCGTAAAGGAGATTGCCGTAGGTAATGACGGATATAGGTAGTAAAGCGCTGTGTATGTTGCGTTCAGCAGTGCAGTGCTGTCATCAGGGTCAAATGATTTCACCGCAATATCTCCGTAGTCGAGTGTGCCTGTTCCTGTCGGGTTAAGTACCTTAATATAGCTCACATTCAATTCCGAACCCGGTAAAGGTGCGATACCAGTGAACGTAATCGTGTTGGATGAGTAGTCTACGGTGTAGGTATTCTCCAATGCCTGTATTTTATTGACGTACAGGGTTACTGTCCCTTCCTTTATTGTAGCAGTGGTAGGGATTGGGAAAATCTTACGTGTTCCGTCACCGTCAGGTAAAATAGATTCAGGGTCTCCGATATATACTGAACCGCTCATACCTTGTACAATTTTCTCGCCTCGCACATCATCGAAAGTGAAGAAGTACATTCTCTTTGGTGGTCGTGGAGCAATCTGAGCAGGTTCATAGGAAACCGTGTACTTATCAGTAGGAGCAATATCCTCCTGCATGAGAACCTGACCCTTGAATTCATCAATCGTGTAGCTTGACTCCGGTACGATTACACCGTTCTTGTAGATAATCACAGTGTCTTTCTTGACTGGGAATACTCTGAACTGTAAGCCCCTGGTCGTGCCGACTTGTGAAAGCTGTCCGAGAACAGAGTTCTGAGAGATAAAATCAGCTTCGCCAAGGTTGGCGTTAGCTTTAGTTCCGTATCCATACACCATTCCAAAGTTCCTTACCTGACCGTCGCTACCTGTCGAACGGAAGAGACGAACGTCTGCGAACTTGGTGTTCTTGTGTACGGAACGATATTTAATGAATGTATTCCATCCGTTCTGGTTGAACAGTTTCTCAAGTTCTAACGGAAGTTCTTGAATGTTAGAATCACTATCGAACCACATATGTCTATCACCTCTTGTTTAGATTACCTGCCGCCCAACGGGCGGCAGGGTTGTTACGGGGATGGTGATGGCGCAATTTCGATGCCTTCCTCATTCACCGTATTTACGTACAGCCCGATACCTGCTGGTCTGTATTGAGTGGCAGGTTTTTTGGTAAATGGCGATATGCCTTCAACCAAAAAGTAACGGAAAACATCGTATTCATTCGGACAAAGTTCCTTACGGACACGGAGTTTATTCGCATTGAAAGACAATGCGGACAGTGCAATCGTGCCTTGAAGTGACCCCCGAACACCTTCCTCTGGATGAATCAGGTAAACCTTAGAAGTGTGTACTTTCTGGCTATACCTTGAAGGGTTGAACGAGTACTTGTACAGCGGATTCTCTGCCCCATTCCAAGCCCTTGGATAGTCCTTTCCGTCCTTGCTTCTCTCTGGTGTAATAGCGTTCGGTGGAGCGTTCCACGACAGATAGTAGGCTTGGTAGCGTGAGCCGAGCTTTGAACGGCTCATCATTACGCTGTCAAGTCCGTTTGCGGGGTGCTTAGGATAGCTTTTCAACAACGGTAGAATACTAGGAAGCCTAGTCGTATTGTCGAAGTCATACTTAGCAATCTTGTCAATGTTATCCTCTCTAGGAACAGATCCTACGAACATCGCATAAGCTTCGTCCCCATCTTCGATAGGGTCAATCTTTCCGAAGTATAGAGGAATAGACGGCACAAGGTTTCCTTCAGGTGCTGGTACGTTATCTGCTTGAATAATCAGGAACAGGTTTGTCCCATTCATATGTCCCTTTATGGACAGTTCCGAGTCGTACCACCAGTTCGTGAACTGTGCAGGTGCTGATAGCTGCGAAGAGTAATAGTTATCCAGAAGGTTTGTCCGAAGCCCCGCCGTCATGATTGGAGACTGCATTCTGTCAAGCTTCGCATCCGTAATCGTATAAGTTCCCGAATTAGAGCCTTCAGTCTTCCACTCGGCCTTCTCTACTTCGATATCCAAAGCCGCCCTGAGTTGGGCATCTGCTTCACTACCGTCCCACATGAGGACGATATCGGGGTTATTCTCGATTAGACCTGAAGTCTTCTCAATCATGTACATATAGAGAGTATGGGCAGCACGGAAGTTCCTGAACTCGTTAGTAGCCCAGTCTGCGAACTCTTTTGCAGGAATGACTTTAGGGTCTTTATTAATAGCCCTCATAGCCCCAATAGTCATTTCCCAAGTACCCGCAATCGCTACCCCGAACATCTTTCCTTCTATATTCTTGTAGATAAAATGCTCTGCTACTGTGTTCCGAACCGTTGTCGTGCTTGGTGTCGATCCAGTTGGCTTTGTCCATTTGGCGTCAAAGATTACTTTCTTGACGTTAGCGGCTACCTTCCATCCTTGCGTTGCAAGTAACTCGCCAAGCCTTACTTGCAAATCTGCTTCAGTCACCTTCGGGGTAAAGGAAGCAGGTGTTGTGTCGATGAATGCCATTAATATAACACCCCTTCTATTTTCGTTATATGGGAAGCCCCGTCACTAGACAGGGCAGTTTACCGTATATTGCCACGCAGTTCCGGACTGAGATGAAGTCATAATGACTTTAATCTGAGTCACGCCCCCTACGGGACTGTAATGAAACCTGAGTGAACCAGTACCAGAAACCTCTGCATTCGTACTAGCCAGTAGCTGGTTCTGGTAGTACACATCCATTCTGTCAGGGGCATACATCATGTTGTAAGAGATGATTACGTTCCCTGCCTTACTTCCCATTTCATGGTTTTTCTCTGTTCGAATACCACCGCCTGAGTCGTTAGATAACCCGCATTGCAATGTGTTAGGAGGTGGCGGTGGAGGTGGTGGAGGTGGCGGTACAGGTTTGGCTTTCACCGTAATAACCGCTACTGCTGTTCCCTTCTGTCCCAACTCGTTCCATACCGTAAACTTAACTGTGAACGTACCAACGTTGTTGAACGTATAAGCGGCTCTGTCCAAGTCATAGCTTCCTCTATTTACACTGCTTACTATCTCCCACTTGTAGTTGGTGATAGGTGAATGCTTGCTGTACATGGACGTAAACGCCACTGAGCTTCCTTCTTCAATAACAGAACTCACAGGGTCGATAGAAACGATCAACGGCTGCGGTTCAGGAGGTGAAGGAGGAATATCAGGTAGCGAGTACCCCGCCTTCAGGATTCCGATAGCGGCAGGTCTATATGCCGTAGCGGGTCTTGTGGTTAGCGGAGATATTCCTTCTACTAAATAGTAGGAGTAGACTTCATACTTGTTTTCGTCATCGCAGTAATCCTTGACAGCCTTTAGCTCGTCACCATTCATTATAGTTAGGGGCGAGGTCAAAATAACGTTTCTCAGTGTTCCAAACGTGCCATCTTCAGGATGTATGACTAGGGCACGTGACGAATGTGCCTTGCCGCTGTACCTTGACGGACTAAATTGGTACTTGTACGAATCACTCTCTGAGTTCTTCCAAGCCCTTGGGTGCTTATGTCGATCAGCGTTCTGACGTGTCGGCGGCATAATGTTGGATGGGACGTTCCACGATAAATAGTGAGCCTGATACCTAGCTCCGTATTTATTACGCTTGACCATAATAGAATCCACCCCATTACTTGGGTAATGCGGGTAATCCTTTAGGATTGGGAAAACAATCTCTTGTTTGAGTCCTACATCGTCATAATCGAACTCTGCCGACCTCTTCAGTGATTGCTCTAAGGTATCCCTGTCCCTGCTATACGCTGTACCTGAGAAAAGTGCAGAAGGAGTACCGTCAGCGTTCTTTGCCGTCTGGATAACTACTTCAAGGAACATCCTGGCGGCAACTGGCGTGAATCCACTTACTCCGTCCCCACTAACAGCCTCAATTGTTACTGAGTTCTTTCCCTCGATTTCAGTAATAGGGAACTGACCCATATATTGTGCATCGTTCCTATCATTTGTCGGCTCTTCTGCCCTCGCCGTGACGAACTGCTTGATCTCCTGCCCAGCAATCTTCAGGACTACCTTCTCGTCAGGCATGTCGCCGTCAGTGTCGCCCATCAGCCAAACCCTTACAAATGAGCCATCATTGACCATTGGCTTGTTAGAGATCAGCGTGGACGTTCTCGTAGTCCTTCTTGAGAAGTCAAACGTGATATCCCTTTTTACTACTTCTACTGGCGAACCGCTTACATCAAAGTCACCCATGTAAAGTGGTATGGCAGGAACGGCGTTGCTGTCCCATATAGGAGCGGTGTCTGCCAAGATGATTAGCATGACTGACCTTCCGTCTACAAATCCTTTGATGAACACTTTACTGTCTTCCCACCAGTTCGTGTACTTCACGTCAATTCCAGCAAACTTCTCTATGTGCTCAAGTTGCGGTATTCTTGTGCGTGCCGCCACAATCGGTGACTGGTACATCTGAGGGAACTTGTCTGTCACTTTGAATTGCAGAGCGTTAGTATCATTGTCCAGCCCCCACATGCTTGTCTGCACCTCTACATCCAAAGACAGCCTTCTCAGCTCTGAGACATTATCCCAACCTACTAACTGCTTACCGTTTCCTATCCACTTTTCAAGTTGGTAGAAATGTAGAGTGTGTCTCTCATACAGGTTATCGTCGTTGGCTTTTTGAATCGCCCATGAAAATATGCCGCTATCCTGCGGGGTCAACTCAGTACCGTAGTCAGCGTCTTTATGATAGATGGCAAAAGGTACTTTACACTGCGTAGCAATAAGCCTATCCGATACTTTAGCCGCCATAGCCATACCAAAAAGATGACCAGAGATGTTCTTAACAACAATGTGCTTTGACACGTGAAAGTCGAAAACCTCATCTGCCTGAAGTACACTGTAGTATATCGCTACCTGACCAGAGACCCCTGCTTCAAATCTAATCGTTGTCGTCCCGTTATTATTCTTTATTTCTTTGTAGTAGGACGTCGGCATAATCTCTCCGTCAAGGTAGATGTAATAGTCATCGTAAAGAACCTTTGGAATATCGACTTCTGGATTAGATAGGGGTAGATAGAGTCGCTTAATCGTTGGCTTTGTAAGCTTGTTGTGGTAAGTCACTCTAGTAAACTCTGCTACCTTAGTCCAACCGTTATTGATTAAGATGCCTGCAAGACCTTCCAGTAAGTATTCTTCGTTAAGCATGGTGTCTAACCATGGGGTTGGTTGGTATGCGGAATCTGACATATTTTCACCTCCTCTCTATTTAAGTGTTTGGTAGTTTGCCCAAACATACTTTGGCTTGCCACCCTCATTGAAGAACTCGAAGTGAAGCTGCGTTCCCTTCTTGCATGGAATAATGGCCGTTAAGTACATCCCTTCGGGCAGGTCTTTTGTGTAAATATTTTTGCATACGAGTCTGTTCCCTACGTACAAGTTCCAGTAGTCCCTTGCTTCATAAGACGAAACACCCACTGCTACCGACAACAACTCGCAGTCTTCCTCGATGGTCAGGACGTGCTGTACCTTTCCAGACGATGTAGACTCTACCATAATCCCTTCAATGAACGGATTTGTTTTAGTCGGCATGAAAGGAGGGTCTAGTCTGCCGCCTACCAAATAACTTGCAAAATTAGCCGCACTTGACATGGTTACACCGCCCTCACGTAGTCGAGTTCCAGATTCTTAAATAACCCGTTCTCTCTGATAATAGTCCCTCTAATGGAGCTAAAAGATGCGATGTCCGTTTCTTCTTCCATCTCTGCATTTATCCTTGTAGGATAAGTTAACTCAATTAAAAAACCGTCAACGATTAGGTTGTCGTCACGGAACAATGTTAAAACTTCTATGACGCCGTTGTCGTAGGTATAAACCACTGACGTTACAAGCGCCTCATTCCCAGTCATTTCTCTACGGGCTTCAACATTTTTAACGTTAGGCTCTGCGGGTGCTTTATTGATGATTGTCAAATCATCGCCGCCCGTATATATTCCTGACTTCTGCATCTCTCTTCTGATTAAGTCGAGTATGGGATAAATCTCGTTAGAGTTGACAAAGTTTCTATTGTCCATAGAGTCCACCTCACCTTCTACAAAGCATTATAAGAAAAAGCAGGGCACAATTAGCGTCATAGACGTAACTGCCCTGCTTTATGAATTACCCTGCTTTGGATAGCGACTGCCAAGTCAACTCAAGGTAATTGAGTATGCCTTGGCTGTTGCCTACTAATCTATTACCTTTGACGAGATAATAGTTAGCCGTGTACGTCTTGGAGTCGTATACGTAAACGGAGTCCAGTAGTTCGATGAGAGGGTTTCCTTTCACCACAACGTTCTTCGTTCTTGCCTGACGCTTGTAGTCGAAGAAAATTTTGTTGGCTACGTCCTGCTTCAGCCCGCGCATTGAAGCTCCATCCTTCTCTTCAATCCAGTCCAAGTTGTTACCAGCCGTTCGAATATTACCCTTCGTGGCTACAATCAACGACCTATCAAAGAAATGCTCGACCAGACCTGCCGTTCCTGCAATCATCAAATGATTTCTTACCCTTGAGTAATCAGTCGAAGAGGTTACTTCCAGCAGATTCTCTCCGTCGAGGAATTCCCACTTCTTCCCTGCCACCATTGCCCAGTCAGGAGAGTCAAGGAAGTTCATCTTGTCCATTCTGAACGTGCCATATCTATCACAATAAATCCTGTACGGAATATCGTTAATCAAAGAGTTTAATGCGTCGGAAGCACGTGTGCCTATTGGGAAGCTTACATTGGCAACGAACGGATTCTGCCAGCCGCCCACTTCCATGATGTTCTCTTGTGTTACGGCTTCGAGTTCACCGGTTACCTTGTTGAACTTCATGAACGTGTTCTGTCCTTTATTTACGTCAACATAAACAGTGTCCTCAATTACGTAGTCAGGGTTAGAAAAGTCCTCAGCGTGTACCTTCCATGTTGTGAAGCCGGAAGCCACTACAATATCCTCCACGATGCTTGACTTAATCCAAGAGAATGAGCCGCTATCTCCGTCGTAAGAGTCGGCAGGAGGATACTGCATCGGCTTGTAGAAGAAAAACTCTTCCAGCATATCGAACCTATCCACGCAACTAAAGGATATCGTTCTCTCGTCGGAGTTTTCCGTTATTTCCCCCTTAATCATCCCTGTGAATATACGGACAACATCCTCCCCGTATCCAGCATAAATCCTTATCGGGGTATATTCACTGATAACGTGACGCAATTCTCCTTCCTCGTAATAAGTCAGCGGAGACCTATCTACGTCATAGGTATCAGGAAACTCAGGTGTTCTCTCCCAGTTAGGCGAGTAAATGCCTGTGGAATTGTTTAGAGTAATTCGGGCTGTCGCAGAGGAAGAGTCAAGGTGCGTATTTACCTCCCAGTTCATTACATCAACATCAATCGTGTACATGTTCTCATATACGAACTCACCGACCTCATACCACTTTTCCTTATAAGTGTCGGCAATGTGGGTAGCAAACTGCTCAATGGCGTAGTCGTTGAATGCATACTTAATGTCATCCAGATAAAGTGTTCCAGAGGTTACTGCGAATAGGATGCGGCTCGTATAGGCGTAGTCGAACCCTACTCCACGGATACCCGTATTAACCCAGACATTATTGATTTTCACGTACACGTCAATGTCTGTTTCGTCATGACAGACGACAGTATACTCAACAAAGTCAGAGGTATTGTCTATTGCGTAAGTGCCACCGCCCGTTGTGTAAACCTCATCAGACTTGAGGTTAAGCAAGAAACCTTTCTTCCCATTGCTGATGACCAGCTTTCCGCTAGTGCCTTCCGATGCCTTTAAGCTGAAGTTTATTGTGAAAGGAAACTTCTTGATTTTGCTAAGCCGTTCAATCCCCGCTTCGCCGCCGCTAGTAGAGAGCGCCTGATAGTCTCCTTTATCCTTCTGGACAACCGTACCGTAAGGAGTCCATTTGTTAGCGCTGCTCATATTATCCTCGAAGTCCCACAAGGTCTTGGTCTCTACCGTCTCAACATCGAACTCTTTCGCACGTAACCACAGGATTCCGAACTTTCCGACAGAGGATTTAGAAGAGTTGGCTAACGTAACCTCGACCTTGTTATGTCCTTTAGGCATCGGTATAGATGGAGGATAAGCCACTCCGTTTTTTGCACCTACTCCGCTAATCCTGGCTACCTCGTAATCATTGACCTTAACAATGACCACATCATCCAGTTCAAGATCGGCGTAATAAGCCCATCCCAAGTTTCCTGCCTTGAACCAGTCGTGCTCGAATACCAAGGTCTTGGTCTGACCTGCGCCGCCCGTACCCCTGAAGCCGAGTACGTTAATCTGCTTCTTGTCGTCTACAACCAAGTGCTGCTCGACACCATCTTGCGTAGTATACTTCTTAACATCAAGTCCCGTCTGCTTGGAAGTGAAATCCTTAAAGTATGTCTGCTTAGAGGTTGTCTTGTTGTATTGGTAAGTGACTATTTCCTTGTCGATTCCCAACTCACCCGTAGTATCTGCCGTGCGGGTCTTTCCGTCTCCCCAAGACTTGACACGAACCTCCACCTGCTGTCTACCGAATTCCTTACACTTGGATACGGTCTCCATGAGAATGTCTATCCGCTTGCCTTTGATATCGCCGCCCGTATCATCAGCTAGATACTCTCCCCAGCTTACTCCGTTTACAATCAACTCCACTTTGCTCTTTAGTGGGATAATAGACGGATCAACAGCGATAATTCGCCAATCCTTCCACGAACGAACATCTGTGCCTCCTTTTGTGATTCCAATACAGCCCGTACAGGTGGCTACGTAGGCAGTAGCCTCCATAGAGTAGGAGACATAGCTTCCAGAAGCATCTTGACTAACCGTGCCACCGCCGTTAGAATCTACAGCCGTTGTCTTACTAGGTAATTGAATACTCTTCTTACCGCGTAGAAAAGGCTCAGGGTTCAAGTGATTTCCGTTCAGTCTGACCTCGAAGTGAAGATGAGTGCCGTCCCCGCCGCCACTGGAAATCCAGCGACCACTGTTGCCGCCGCCACCCAAAAGCCCACCGGCGACAACCTTATCACCTTTGCTAACAGCTATCGTATTGAGGTGGGCGTACCTAGTCTGCCAGCCGTTTCCGTGGTCGACGTAAACCACCTTGCCGTAACTTCCATTGGTCTGAGCATAGGTGACCGTTCCCGCCCATACAGCATACACAGGGTCATTCATGGCAAGGTCAAGGTCGATTCCCCCATGCTTCTTACGGGAGCATCTCGGGTCAGATTCATGCCAGTCTGTTATCCTCATTCCTTCGATATGAAGATTATCGTTTTTCTTGCCGTTCATTGTAGAGCTTGACTTTATCGGCATGGACATTGCCGTATTTCGGAGTTCTGTTGGTGCTGTGATATAAGTCCCGTCTACGTAATTAGTAAGTTTCTCTGCACCATCAATAGATAGCAAGTCAGTAACAGCGCTATCGTAAACGTACTGAACGGCATCGTATTTTCTACGGAAGCCCCGTACGTAGGACATTTTGTCTAGTTCTATAATCACTTTAGGGCTATTTCCAAGCGCATTCACACGCTCCATAATCCCCTGAAGCAACTGCTTTGAAGGGTAGTTCACGTTCGATACGTAAGCCACTTACATCACCTGCCTTATCTATATTTCTCAGTAATCCACTCAATGAATCTGCTCAGGAACACTACACACTCTGCACGTGTGATACAAGCTTCAGGCTCGAACGTATCGTCCGCATAAAGAGGGAACACGTAACACCCGTCATGGAACTTCTCGTCAAGTAGGGTTAGAACATCGTTCTTGTACCATTGAGCTTCGATTGCGGCTTTATCTTTTATATAGCGCTGAGGAACTGCGTTATAGGCAAACGTAGTATCCGTGTACCTGTTGTGGATGTTTATATAAATCCTGCTCAGAAGTCCGAAGAAGTCTCCGCGTCGAATACGAACGTCTCCGAAGAACCTGTCGTTATAAGTAACCCTTGGGGACTCGACAATAACCGTTTCACTTGTACGTCTATTAACTCCATTAATCTTAGCATTATACCCGATGACGGCGGGGAATCCATTGTACATGTACGGCAGATACACTTCTCCTTTATGGATGACAAACACATCTCGCTTAAACCCCATAGCGTTTCGGATTACTACTCCTGCATCGCTGCCTGTACTGACAGTTACGATCATCCGCTTCAGCTTTACCCCTAGCACTGTGCAGGACTCAGGAGGATTGCTCAGGTTAAAATGATACGTTGCCGCGTACTTCAATGTAGCATGCGGCATACGGTAATCAGCTGCCCCATTATAAGGAGTATTGACGCATCCAATATCCTTTCTGTCAGGTATTCCGTAGGCGATACACACCACCTCAATACCTTCAGTTAGTGGATTCGACATGGTTATCTTTCCATCCGCAATCTTCTCTGGAAGGACTTCCACCCCATTTACGAGAACGAACATTGGGTTATCTGCATGATATTTGTAGTCAGGAACAAGAAACTCCTTTTGCCCGCTGATTGTTATGAATCTCTTGACGATTCTGCCGTGCCCCGTCTTGAATACGTTATAAGTCATTCCGCTTACGACATCCATCAATCCCGTCCCGTCAGTCTTCAGTCTTGATGCCTCTAGCGTGTCACGGTAATACCAATCCAAGGGGTCAACATCAATCCATCGTTTCATCTTAATACCCCCTCAGCAATTTATCCACGTACCTGTATGTTCTCATTAAAAAAGTGATAGACTCTGCCCGTGTAGCCGCTTCATCTGGTCTGAAGTAGGCAACAGACTCACCGTCAGCTTCCCAGTTGGTGGCGACAAGACCTATTTGTTGCATCTCGTCGATATGTTTCTTAGCCCAATGGGTGTCCGTGTCAATAAACTCTGTCAGATACCTGTATTCGAACTCCTGTTTTCGTACAAGAGACATACCTATGGTGACGATGTATTTCGTCTCCATTTCAGCTGTCGTAACGTCGGGCTCACCCGTGATGATGCCTACGTACACAGTTCCTTTCTCGTCATAGTACCTGTGTTGTGAACCAACGTATTGAAGCCAGTCTGCATATTCCTTTTTGGAGTAAAACAGAAGCGTAAGCGTGGCGTTGTAATGAGAAGTGCCATTCTGGACAAGTCCCGCCGAAGAGGCAAGAGTCTGATTCACGTGCGTCTTTAGATATGGAGTAGGAGGCTTGTATTCCGTAATCAGCTTTGCTCTAACCTCCGTGAACTTGATTCCGTTATCGTAGAACAGTTTCTTCTTGTATACTGAATCCTCCGACAGGAGGGTATTCTGTTGTGTCATGTTCCTACCTCCTTATAAAAATACTCCCCATCTCATTATAAGACGGGGAGTGAGTGAACTAACTTCGATAGTTGTGTGGGTTCATAGCCTGTTGCTTACGAAGGCCTCCCACCCGTCCCACCGACAAGCCTTGTCCGATAGACTGACCGACTTGTTGCAATTGGCTGGCTGTCATGCCGTTGGTCACGTTAGGGAGCGTAATGTTAACCGTTACATCCCCGTTTCCGATTGTGGTCATATTATGAGTGTTGCCCCTTGTCAGGTACTCATAACGGCTCATGGCTCTGACCCCATCTGGCATGTTGAATGTTCCCGCCGTAGCCTTCATTTCATCCAAGATCCCCAGCTGCGCTTGCAACGATTGCTTCTGTAAGTCACGGATTTCTTGTTGAATTTTCTTGGCCTCATCCTCTGTTACAGGTGTCCTTGCACGAAGCTTTGCAATTTCAGTATTGATATCGGACACCTCAGCCTTAGCGTTGGCGATGCGCTTGTTACGCAAGATTGCAGAGGAGTCGTCAGGGTTTCCCGTACTAAGCTTGAGAGCCAGAAGTTCGTTCTCTCGAATCGATTTGTTCTCATCAATCTTAGAACGCCCAATCCCGATAGATGCAAGGTTATAATCCTTAATCTTAACTTGCTCAGAAGCGATGGAGTTCTGGAGCTGCTGTATCTGCATGGCTTGGTCTGTAGAGAGGTCTCCCAGCGCTTCGATTTCCTTGAGGTTCTGCAACTCTGCTTTCATCTGCGAGATTCTACCTTGTGTAATGCCCTTCATCGCATCGTAATAGGCTTGGGATTCCGTATCCATGTTGTAAGCCGCCGCAAGTTCTTTGGCCTGTGCAAGAAGCTCGACTTGCTGAAGCTTATTGTTTATGGCATTTACCTTGCTTCGGTAAGTTTCTTGGATACCATTGAACTCTTCCTGCATGATTTTCTCATCCGCATCTGTTCGAATCTTCTCTTTAGTCGAGGTAAGAGTGTTCACAGTCTGTTCGGCATTCTTATATTCTTGAGAATCAGGGTCTGCATTCTCCATAATGGCTTTAGCGTTCAGGATGTACTTGTCAATGATGGCAAGTTCTTCGTCAAGGACTCCCCTCAGATTTTTAACCTGCTCCTGCCGCATCTTGATGTACTCATCAGAGTCAGTCTTCATGCCGCTCATTAGCGCATTTAACGTCTGAATAGAGTTTTTGCCTTTTATCTCAGCCAAGTTCGTCTCGATACGTTGTTTGACTTGGGTAGCGTCAAAGGCTGGGTACTTAAGCTCGCCTTCTTTGTACTTCTTGTTGAAGTTCTCTGTAGCAATCTCTTTAAGTCTTCTCTCTTCAACTTCCTTCATTTGAGCTTCTAAGTATTGCTTATTGATGGCATCCTGCCTTAACTTCTCCGTTTCCTCGCCACGTCCTGAACTCCTGTTAAACTCAGCAACGGCTTCTTCTACTGTCTGTATACCTTCATTCTCTCTATCAACCAACCACTTGGTGAATTGGTCTATAGAGCCGTTGAATTTGAAGTACTCCATCATCTCCCCATACATACCTTTGTCATCGTTTGTCAGCGTTTGTCCTGAATAGTGCTTAGCAAGTCCTGCGAAGACATTGCCATGGGCTTCAAATGCTCCAAAGTGGGAAGGAGTGCCGCCAAATAGGCTAGTTATGCCGTTCATAGTGCTACCATACAGCCCGGATAGAATGTTACGGACATTAGCCCATCCTCCTTCAGCCGTAGCCTTGATGGAGTTGGACATGCCCTTAAGATCGTTGTCACGGTCGTCAGCCTCAGCAAGCCATCTCTGGTCATCAGTAGACATTGCGCTTTCAGTCATTGCTTTAGCGGCTTGACCCAGACCGATGGCAGCTGCGATTTCAAGAGCCAGCTTACCGATACCGCCTGCCAAGTTCTTAATGGAACTGAGCGCACCCTTCCCCATGTTTGGTATGTCCTTCAAGAACTGCTTGAACCCGTTTTTCAGGCTTGCAGTCCGAGAAATCTCATCGTTCATGCCACGAACAGCGTTGGAGAGGCTTCCGAATGCTGGGTTAGCCTGTCGTGCCGATTCAATAGCAGTCCTTTGTTCTCTATCATAGTCGTCCAAGGCACTTGCAAGCTTTCCGATATCGTTAATCGCAGGTAAACCATTACGCTGACGCTGTATCAAGGAATCCTCAAACCCTTGGAACTCTCTCTGAGTCATCCCCGATAGCCTGTCAGACACGGTTGCATAGTTCGCATTTGTTATTCTATGGCTTTCATAGGTCGCTCTGTTAGCGGTGCTATGGTTCATAGTAGTCAAGAAGCTAGGGTCAATAACGCCGCTAGTCAAGTCAGGTCTTGTACTAAGTCGGTTGTAATACTGCTTTGTTCGGTCAAACTTCTCGCCGGGAGTTAGTTCCTCTCGCTTGATCCAGCCCTTGGATTCGTCCATTGCCGTAAACAGAGTAGCCAAGTCATTAACAACAAGCTTGTTGTCTGTCAGGTAATTCTTGAGATGATTTTTTCGCTCGTCGCCCATGGCACTCATCTCTCGAACATAACTGCCTAACAATGGATCTTGCTGGTACGTGGCCAAGTCTTTTCGCTTCATATTTACCAGCTTCGCCTCAGATGTGAAGTCTTTGACGTTACTCAGGTAATTTGTGCGTACCTTCTCCGCTTGGAAATCTTCTTTAAGCTTACCCACTCCCCACTTAACGCCCCTCATCATCAGCATCCCAATTAGGACGTTAGACAAAACTCCCGCGAATTGTTGCAACTGATAGGCGTTACGCTCCACGAAATTCCCCATATTCATTAAGGCATGAGAGACCTTGTTAATACTAGGAGTCAACTCTTGAACTAAAGCATCGAGCCCGATAGCCCAGCTCTCCTCAGCTCGTTTGGCATTTACCAGAGGGTCGTCGAGAGATTTTTTAATCATGGAGTCGTAGTTTTGTTTGTCGAAGTCGTTCGTTTTTTCTATAACTTCCACGAAGGTATTCAGGATTTCGTGCATAGTAGCTGCACCTTTTGAAGATTCATTCGTTCCAAACAAGACATCGTAAGTGTTACGCTTAGTTGCGCTGTCCTTGCCTGCCAATGCCCTAGCTACGTCCTGAAGCATTTTCGTGCCCGTGGCCTCATTCGATGCCATGTTGATATTCAATTCTTGAAGTTTAGCTTTAGCTGCATCCGACCCCAGCTGATTAGCTACCTTAGCGTCATCGTAAGGACGAGTACCCAATGTTTCCATGCCGTTTAGTGTTTTTTCAGATTGCGAGCTATTGATTACGTTATTGTAGAAGTTGCCAATGTTCGCGGCCTCAAGAGCCGTTGCTTGTTTTGTAACACCAGCAAGCACGATAGTTGTCAGAGGGTCAAATCCATTGGCATTAGCAGTAGAGCCCATTCGCTTAACAGAGTCCATCAGTAACTCGGTACTTGTGTTCGTCAAGTTAGATACAGCCGCCAGTGGGTGCGCTACTTGTTCAGTCATATCGGCAAGCTCAAGTCCAAACTGAGCTTTCATTGAACCAAGTCCATGTGCGATTTTGATAGGGTCTGCTTTAGGGTCTACCGTACTAAGTTGCGCCGTTAGCTGGATGAATTTCTTGATTTCAAGAGGGTCTTCCATCGACCGTGTGCCGATACTTCCGACTTGGTAAAGCTTGTTGTAGTTAGTACCGTAAAGGAGGGACTGTTGTCGAATAAAGGACTGCAGCTCTTGAACATCGCTATCGACTTTGGCAAAATCCGTCCCACTCATAGGGTCATTTTTATCGTTAAGGTACTGGGGCTTCAGCATCAAGTTTTGAGTCATCTTGATCTGTTCCGTTTGAATACTCTTGAACGTTTCAACAGCTTGGTACATCATCACCATTGAAGCATCTACCATATTACCCGACATGACGTGTCGCAATGTGTTGAGGATTGCGCCTTGCATACCTTCTCCGTTCTTACTCCCTGACTCGCTAGCCTTAGCACTTTCGCTAGTCACAGTAGGTGTAGGCCCGCCGCTGCCGAAACCGCCAGAGCCGTATCCTCCACCCCCTGAGCCACCTAGTCCAGCGCCGCCCATGTTACCAAGCCCTTTTGGCCCTACTTGGCTTTGGTTGATCTCTTGGATGATAGACTGCACTTGGATATCCATTTGCTCACGGATTTTGTTGATAAGAGCTTTGTTGATTCGGTCAATCTCGTTTATAATATGACGTTTCAGCTTAGGTGAAGGTAAGATTTCAACGTCATTCATAGACTTAAGGATACCGTCAATCTCTTCCTGTACGCTCTTGCTTAACTTCTTGTCGAGAGCTTGGGCTACACGCTCAAAGTGAACCTTTAGTTCCATCCCATAATCAGAACCCGTATTTACCGTTCTGAGGTTATCCAGCTTGTCAAGAGTGGTGTTTAGTTCACTCGCAAGAATGTTCTTTAATTTATCACTGAGGTCCTTTACAGGAGCCCCCATCTTACCTGCCATCGCATCGTTGATGCCCGCCACAGCGTTATTGACGTATTGAGTCAAGCTTTGCTCAATCTCGATAGGAATTTTCTTCACGCTCGAAGATATATCTACATTATTTAATTCAGGTAAATCAACGTCAAGTGCCTTAAGAAGCTTGCCCTTGGCTTCCTTGATCACGTTATTCATATCTGCCTTAGTAATTACTAACTCACTTGCGTCAGCGATGTTAGGGTTAGCAAGAGATGCAAGAATCCCATTCTTCAGCTTGTGTACAAACGCCATTACCGTTTGCTTGCCAATCGTGATCTGAAGACCTTCAAGTGCTTCAGGCTTAATCAGATTAGACTTGTGCCGCTCGATGGTATTGACAAAGTTTTTAATCTGAAGCTTGAGAACCGTTGCTACTTCTTTATTGATTTCATTAAACTCATCACTTTCGATAGGTAACCGTTGTCCGCCAGCATATTTAGGGTCTATATCAACGTTGATGTTGCGAACATACTTACGCAACGCTTCGTTAAGTTCGTCTTCAACTTTACCGAATACTCTTTGCAGAGTCTCTTTCTTGATGGTCAACCCTTTTGTGCCCAACTGCTGAAGAACAACACCGTTGCCAGAAATTAGGTTGTTAAGTTCGTTGGTCAACTGCTGGCGCAGATTTGTTCCTGTTCCCCTAGAAACTTGAGATTGCAGACTGGACATGGAGATTCGCATAGCGTTAATCCGCTCGTCTAATCGACCAAACCTATTGTCAAGTGTCGCCATCTCCTGCCCGAAGCGAGTCATATTCTCTATGGACTTCTGAAACTCTAAGATAACATCAGTTTGGATGTTGTTCACTAAGTTCACCACCTCTTATAAAATAAAACTCCTGCCCCTCCCAACGGAGCAGACAGGAGTCGTTATAATAGCTGTGCTAAGAAATTCATGTCTTCAGCATTGGCTACCTTGTATCCGTCCACATAAGTCCCATCGGCTCTTTCCTCTTCGCCATTAGGTTCGTCCGAGGTCATTCCCCCACCGAACAATCCGCCAAGGGCCATTGATGAAACCTTGATGGTAAACTGAATGTGTTCGTTGCATTGATCCAGGTAGTAACCCAACTGAGGGAGGGTCAACTTCCACACATCGTACTTGTCGAGATGACAGTAATGTGCGAGTTTGAAGAAGATGTTCGCCCAATCTACTGGCGGCTTATTGTCGTAATCCTCTTCCTCTTTTTCAGTGGTTACATGGACTTTTTTAATCCGTTTAGACCAATCATGCTGTCGATGATGCTCTTGGCAGTCTCAAGGTCAACGTACTCCCCAAGGTGCTCGACAGTCATGTGCGAGTAGTAAGGCTTGAACGCCATAAGCAGAACGTCCAGTAGTTCGTCGAATCTATCTTCTTCGCCCTCGTCTTCAGGGATTAAGTTTGCGATGATTACACCAGAATCAATCGTATTCAGCTTCTTCATCAGCTTACGCGCGTCCATGAGACCAAGCGGTGGAATGTAATAGGTCTTGCCGTCACGAAGTCGAACCTTCTCATCTTCCTCAAAGAAGACTTTTTCACGAATGTCGGCATCCTCTTGCGTCAATACTTTTTTGTCTTCCTCAGCCGCTTTTGGAGATTGCTCGTCTACTTGACGGACTACCTCTTCTGCAACGCCATCGGCTTTTGGAATAACCAAGTCTCTTTCACTCATCTTAATAGCCCCCTTTGTTTTATCCCCCAAGTAGTCATGAAGCAAGAATGACCACAAGGTGGGGGTGTCCTTGCAGTCACCTCACAGAACATTCTAAGTAGTCAGCAGATACATCTAACAAAAGGAATGTAAAAAGACTCCCCGAAGGGAGTCTGGTTATTAGCAATCTGCCAAAGTAGAACCTGTCTCGTAACGCTTGATAGAACCAAGCTTACCGTCCGTACGCTCAGGATCGATTACAGTTAGCGTCACGCTGTGAGTGGATGCTTGTTGACGTTGTGCGTCAAGGGTGAAGTTGGATTTCACACGGCATTGGTACAACTCCGTTTGGTAACCTTGAATTGTGCCGTCTTTTTGTTCAAACTGACCATCATGTACAACGTGTACAGTCAACGGAACGTCTTTCGTAGTGATATCTAGGATATCGACAACTTCGTTACGTTTGTAGTTGACATAAATGTCCACGTCCTTCAGTGCGGAATTGAACTTAAGAGTGCCGCCATTTACTACGTACTGCTCTTCTGTTGGGGCAGAGCCAGTAGTTTTCTTCAGGAGCTTGTTCCCCTTCAGGGTACGGACGGAAATCTGAGGGTCTACGTTCAAAGAAGTACCGTACACGAGGTCAACAGTAAACTCTGAACCTACTTCCTTGACTGTGTGCTTCTCTTCAAGTACCCACACGAAACCGTCAGGGTCTTGTGTTACGCCCGCCAGAGATACTGCGTAAACGATGACAACCGTCTTGCCAGCCAGTGCCATATCAAACACTACATCATCACCAGTGACCGTTACATCAGTGCTCAAATCTGTTCCGCCAACTTTGCCTTCGTATGCCTTCGGCGCAGGAGTGGAAAGAGCCTTCTGAGTCAGCTTGCCTTGGTACGGAGAGTTAGTAGGAACTACAATGGTCTCCGTTACCATGCTGTACGCAGAACCAGAAACTCCTTCACGAAGCTTCGAGCCGAGTACTAGACGAACCATGTTCAGGTCGAATTTGGCAGATTCTGCAGTAATGTCGATCGTTTTTTTGCGGAGCAAAGTGTCAAGAGCGACACTGGAGTCGCCACCCTCAATGTCTTGCATGTCTAGCTGAATATCCAGACGCATGTTGTTCAGCGTACCGATTGTGATAAGGTCATCACAATTCGGGATTTTCGCCATAAACTTACCTGCACCTTTAATCAGCATTTTCTTGTTCTTGGTAACCTTCATTCAGGTATCCTCCCTTATTCATCTATCCCAATAGTGAAACCTATTTGGGTGAAATACTTGTAGGTGTTCGCAAGGTCCGTATCATCTTCAGCACTTGTGGTATACTGACCCTTGAACACACTTCCACCCTTTATCCCCGACATGAACTTATCATCGAAGAGTTGGGCAATTCGGTCGGCTATGTGAATAGCCACTTCTACGTCATCTTGCGTGTAGATATCAAAGTCTACTATGAACCTGTATTCAAGGTAGTTCTCACCACGTACTCCAGGTTTTTTGTAGAAAGATATCAGGGGCAAGTTGTGCTGAACTACGTCCTGCGGCTTCTTCCTCTTCTGAATCCTTGTTGCCAAGTCTTCCAGAGTTGCGTCAGCCGCCACGCCTAGTAATTCGAGAATTCTAGGGTCGTGTCGAAGTGTTGTGTGGATATAGGCGTACACATCGGAAATGTTTATCTTCCCCATACTCATCACATCCTCTTCGTAATTCGTTCGATATCAATATAAGTCGCTATAGGCACACTTTTAACCGCCCTACGTACTGCTTCGTCAAACATGGATAAAGCGTCATTTAACCCATATGCAAACCATTGAGACAGTTCAATTTCTCTTCCGAAACCCTGGTCTGGTAGCTTCCGAGGCTCGTTTATTTTTAACATGTTTCCGTTAGGCCTTTGGAAAATGTCCCTACCTTTACGAGCCATGTTCCAGCCGTCCCATGCATAATGTTGACTTTGTGATTGGTTTTGTTGATCCTTGCCGCCACCCCCGATGCTCATGATAAAGTTCCTTGCTCTATCTAGTGCCACGGCTTTGATTGAATGAAGTGCGGCAGTTTTATATTTAGCGTCAACAGAGCGCCACTGCACAGCCCCTAATCGAGTACGTAGAGAATTCTCGATGTATGGTTCTAGGTACTGCAGCTCATCCATGATAGCCCTGCGTACAGTCTTCATGTAACCATCTTGGTCAAACTTTACGTATCTACCCACAGCATCACTTCCTTATGTCACGACTTGCTTGCATAACCACCATATGGGGGGATCTCACCCCGCCCTACTTGATTTCAATAATGGATGCCACTGGTTGGCTTGCAGAAGTCAGGAACAATTTCTTAGCTTTGAAAGCCTTCTGTTCCTTAAACAGCAGTCTTTGCTCCTCGTCACCTATCCTAATATCAGGTTTGTCGCTGACGTAAATATCACCATAACCTAAATTCTCGACAATTAAGGTACTGTCTTCTTCCTTTGCGTTGTAGATGAACTGATTAAAAATGGAAAGTTGCTGAGTAAACTCTGCTACTACTTCTCCATTCACTTCTTCTACTTTTACTTTCTTGTCTTTCGCAGGGACTTTTTCTATCAACTGCTCAGTCTCATTACTTACATCTGGCGCTTTCTTAGCAAGCTTTTCTGCTTCCAGTGCAGCCTTCTCAGCCGCGGTCAATCTTTTTCTAGCCATGTTGAAATTCTCCCCTCATTGGTTTATTAGAGTAAAAAAATGGTGGGCGGGATTAGTCCCTACCCACCTTACGGTCAATTTGACGTCTGTCCGTACCACTCTTCAGTCTCGATAAAGTGTGCCTTGGAGTCTTCCATATAGTGTTCACGCGACTTCTGGTTACCTAACACGTTTAAAGTCCCCACGCTATTTGATATTCGTAAAGACTTACAGATTAGCTTTTGACAAGTAACAAGTGACATGTGCGTTTCTTGGAAGGTTTTTCAGATTGTCTACATTATAGAGCGATGAATCACCCGACTTAACACTAGAATCGTAATTAGTAGAACTAATGCTAGACTTGGTTATTTCTGCCTTTCTGGATGAATGCTCGTTTTTACTGTCCTGCATAAACAATGGAGTTCTCGAGGCCCTCGCCTTTCTCGGCGTTGATATTACAGCGTTGCTTTTCAACGATGTCGCCCGCCTGAACGTCATCCATAAGCCCAAGGATATGAGAGTACTTGCCATAATCCTTCCAAACCAACAGATACACGAACATCTTCCCCGTAAACAACAGCGTGACCCGTAGGGGAACGCCAAGCACTACCACATATTTACCAGGGGAGCACTCTCACTACCCATTGCCTATGTTTTATTATTTGTATTTATCTATAATCTTTTATCTTTTAATCTTTTATTTCTTTATTGAGTGTAAAATTTACACTTCAGGAATTTCTGTATTGTAATTTTTACACTTTAGAACCACCCTTTTTAATGCAAAAATCCTAAAGTGTACATTTTACACTTCAGGATTCTGTCGTTACTACATCTATGTCTTAACGCTCCCCTGATACTAGGCATTAGCTAGTCCTTTGGTATGTAATCATCCTACTTTCTTTAGTTCTGCTAAAAATGTGATAACCTCATCCATCGATTGCAGTCTATCTTTAATTGACTCGACTTCGTATCCCATCTCAAGTAAACGGTCGGCTTCTACACTACAGACAAAGAAGAAGTCATTGCGTCTTATAGTAATTTCAACCTTATTGCGAGCCTGTTCCAGTCGTTCTTTCCATCCGTGGTAACAAGAGCGGCATTGTGGGGTGTAGTCATCTACCCCTCCCACCTGAACTCCCTCTCCTTTGCTTTCACCGACATACTTACTAATGCGGGCTTCCTCTCCACACTTGACGCAAGTGGCGCGAAGTTTATTGACTTCATCTGCATGTGCAAGAATGTCCCCCATATGCCCGAAAGTATGATTTTCAGAGTCTACATCAAGACCGAACACATACACTTCCAGACCGCCCATAGCCAGTCCCTCTAATATCTGGAACCCGTACTCTTCTTCATCAAAGAACTGCGCCTCGTCCACCATAATGGCTTGTAATCGTTCCGAATCTGATATAGATGATATTTCATACAGATAATCCACAGCGATTGCAGGGGCTTTTCTGCCATCCCTTGCTTGTACAAATTCATTGTTTCCTCCCTCACAGGCTAGAAATGGTTTGAAAATCGCCACCCTAATGCCGTCCGAAACCATCTCATCGTAAAGGTCAATCAACTTCTTGGTCTTGCCGCTTCCCATAGCGCCCACATAAACGACCAATCGTCCGATATTAGTCTCCATTACTTCAGTCCTCCCGACAGAAGTTCGTTTACCATGTGTGCGTTCTCTCGCTTTCCTTTCACCTTGGAAATGATCATCTCAAGTCTTTCAATCATGAACTCGAATACTGCTGACATATTACCTTCAAAATGATTATCAGCCACCTCTTGCAGATACTCCTTATGTTCAGGTGTTGTTCTCAAGTAGATTCGTTCACTTTTCATTCCACTAAACCTCTCTTCTTCATACACGGTCTACATCCCGTCAGCGTCTTTGGCAGTACTTGCATACGTTGATTTGAACTCTCTAATTCTTCAGGAAGAACTAAGTACCCATAACGATTCATTACTTTTCCTGTAATCTCCCCGAGACAGTGCAGACAAAGCAATGGCTCTTCCCCAAGCCCTTCAGCTTCATAGTTTTCCTTTGCCTTGTCAGTCACGTACCTGAATCTACACTTGATACACTTGATTAACGAATCCATTTCACGTCGACCCTTTACTGAGTTTAGTTACCCCATCGATGTAATCCCCATTAAGAAGAATCCGAGTATTGTATTCGTTTCTCTTGGCAAATTCGATGGCTCTATCATCCACTTTTATCCCCCTAACCCTAGTAGCTTTCTTCTAATCTCCGCTTTCTTCTTATCCTGAGCACATGGACGGCACTCGTAGATTCCCATATACCTATCTACTAATTCTTGATAGCTCACATTGAGAGTCTTAGATAAACAGTGAATGCACCTGCCGCCTTCAGTCTCATAAATAGTTGCTAAAGCTTTTGCATTCTGCGTAATGAACCGCCCGCATGAGCATTTCATTTGACCACCTCATGCTTCAATATAAGTAGTTTTGTGCGTACTTGAACTTTTTGTACGCACTGCTGCACCTTTTTACAGGGATGCTCCGACTACCGAAAAGTATACAAGGTAAACATAGATCCCGAAGACTTGTAAAAGTTTTGAGAGGTGCTATAAACCTAGACGTACATGTCAATGATGTACAAGCGAACTGGCGATGCTCGAAATTGATTAGTATGAGTCATATGGTATTAGTGGCGAAATCGAAAACACACCGCGGTGGCGCGTAATATCCTTGCAGGTTCAAGATAATAGCTGGATAAAAGAAATACGCCCTCATTAGAAGGCGTATTTTCCGATTGCTGTTTTCAATTCAGTAACACCCTTGCACCCACTAAAGGATAAACCCATCGTCATTGTCATCCGAAAGTGATGATTATCTATAATTGCTATCCCTGTCTCTAATTTGAACGCGAGTCCCATAAAGAATGTCCTATCACCGTAATTATTGTCAATCCATTCATACAGATTCGCTTGGGCAATAAATGCGATATTCGCCTCCAGCTTATCCGCATCCACAAAGATTGTATTCTGAAAAAGGGACCATTTTCCTCTTATTTACCATAATGAGACAGCATAGCCTGTATCTTACTTTTTATATAGGCTACCGCTTCCTCTGGACCTTCTATAACAGCCTCCTCCCCTAGCGACCATAACAAGTCCCCATAGAAAGGAATGTCCTCCTGCGGGATCGGCATCACCACCTTGCCGCTGCCATCCTCAAAGCGCTCCATGAACAGGGAAAACCGAGAATTGGACTCCAGTTCCCATACTCCTCTGGCTGTCAACGCCACTTGAAGCTCAACTTGTGCAAGACTGCTCTTATCCGGTTTATCCTGCAGCGTTAGTTGTGCAATCTCTTCCACATACGACGCGTTCTCGTTCCATTCTGCCGATACGATGCGATCCGCCCGGAACTGCCTAACCTCTTTGCGGTGCATGCAGTAAGCGGGACAATACCAATAGCCGGAGCTGGCATATAACCCAATGACCTGGATGTCACGTACCGACTCCCCCGACTCCGACCGGTAGTGAATGGCAACGATCCTTCGCTCCATGATGCTGAGCAGCAGCGTTCGCAGTACCTGCTCCGACATCGGCCGGTACGGACTCCAAATCATAACCCGCTCTCTCATCGTATCGATCTTCTCTTTCATATCGGCGGGCAAATAATGATAAAACTTATGCAGCGCAGAATCCGCTCCTTCTCCGAAGGGAAGCGAACCTAGAAACTGCAGGGAGTGGCAGGCGAAAAAAACCGCTGTAGCCTCGCCTTCCGTGAAGCTGATCGGCGGAAGCAGCCGTTCCCGAAGCAGTCTATACCCGCCTCCCCGTCCTTGAACCGAATAGACGGGAATGCCAAGCTCACTCAGTTCCTGCAAATCTCTCGTAATCGTCCGCGTAGACAGGCCAATCTCGTCGGCAAGCTCTCGTACCGTAAACGAACGCCTGGCGTTAATCATCATGATCATCTGAATCAGTCGCTGCGATTTCTGCATGTGCTTCCCCCTCCCTTATTTATTCCGATCATACCATATAAATAAGACAGTATTTGTCTTGTTTATGAGCTAGGATGAATACATAGGAAAAAGAGAAAACTAGTCCAAAGGGTGATACTATGAACGCTAATAACAGGAATGCTATGAATGATCGTATCGGGGTTGTATTTATTCACGGGGCCGGACTCAAGGGAGAGGTCTGGCAGATGACCTCACAGTATGTAGATGCGCCTAGTCTGTTCATTGATTTGCCCATGAGAAGCGGCAAAGACGAGGAGCGCTGCAAGCTCACCTTTCTGGATTATTGCGCAGAGGCTATACGTCAAATTGAGGACTGGCCGGTACGTCGATTCATTATCGTCGCCCATTCCATCGGGGGAGCAATTGCGCTGCGGCTGGCCGAGGACTTGAAGGTTCGTGTGGTCGGGCTTATTGCGGTCAGTGCCGCTATTCCGCGCGGCGGAGGTTCGTTCCTCTCATCGCTGCCTCTACTCAAACGAATGATATTTACAATCCTGATGAGACTGGCTGGCACAAAACCTCCGGGCTCTGCCATTCGCTCCGGGTCATGCAATGATCTGTCCCCTGCTCAATCCGACTCTGTCGTAGACGGCTACGTTCCTGAAGCCAAACGCTTATACTTCGATCGGACAGATGCGCCTATTCCAGCTATTCCGAAGTACTACATCAAGCTCATGAAGGATCAGGAGTTCACTCCGCAGCTGCAGGACCGTATGGCGGGCAATCTCTCTGCTAATCGAGTCATTGAGCTGCAAACCGGTCATTTGCCCATGCTGGGCGACCCTGCCGGTCTCGGGGCCATTGTGCAAAAATTGCTCAAAGAGATTTCAGCCTCTACACCATCCCCGGCATGATCTATAAGCACAAAAAAACAGGCCAGAGCATTCCGCAACAAATGCTCTGGCCTGCTTGATTGGCTTGGCCGAACCGGCCAGAAGCGTCTTACTTGCTGGAAGCCGCGGAAGTTCTGAGCTGCTCGTTCACTTTCAGAACGTTCAGGACGTCAATACGGCCGAAACCGCTTCCTTTCTTGATTTCCTTAGTGCCAAATCCGGTTGTTGGAAACATTGTTTTCACCTCCTTTATTAATAATGCCTAGCTGCCCTGCTCCAATCTCAAATAAGCCTTCAGCCTGTTGACCTCCGAAACATAGATCAGCTCCGGCTCACCGTAGCCTTCTCTCTCTCCCGCCGGATCGGCAAACTTGCTGTACAGCCGGTTCAAGTACCGATTCTCGGCTTGAACGTGAAAGCGAAAGCGGCGCACAGAGGGATAATCCCGGCATACGTACCGGACAAGATCTCGTAATCCTTCGAAGAATATCCTGCTGCTGCGGTACTCTTTCAACAGAACGGCCGAATCGATAAATGCCGTGTAACTATCCGCCTCATAATAGTATTGAACAGATCCGATCAATTCGCCCGATTCATTCTCATACATCAAAATACGGCTAGTTGGCAAAGTCATTAGAATATGAGCCGCCGCCGAATCAATCGCATAATTGCGGCTAAACTGCCGGCTGTTCGCAATAAAAAAGCGCGCAAACCGGGCATAATCGGAATCACGCTCACACAGCTTGGTGTCCGCACGAATCATTTGTGATCCTCCTGAATCTTTACTGGCTTAAGCGAGCTCCATAGGCCGAAACTTTTGCAAGTAGGCCTCCAAATCAGGCACCCCAGCCCTATAGGCCGACAGCCTGCCGAATTCCGACTCGGTCACCGACTCCAGTCTGGCGAACTTGGCCGCCAGGCGGTTGATGGAAGGCTCCTGCCCTGTCCAAAACACCAGCTCTGTTACACTGACGGGTTGATGCTTCAGATGATGGAGGAGAAACTGCAGTCCTTGCAGGAACAGCCTTGTTCCTCTATAGGCCATACCCAGATAGACAGCCTGAATTTGTACGACATGCCCATCCTGGTACTGCTTCTCGCCTGTACCATGAATATAGCCAAGCGCTCCAACTACCTCGTTCTCCTCATTCAGGCATAGAATCGCTTCCTTCTCCATCAGAACGGGACTTGCGATAAAGCCAAAAGAAACTTTGAACGGATAAGGCATGCCAAGATCGTCATAATGCTTCAACATAAAATCCAGGTACTTGGCCTGATACATCTCGGTAGCACATACGGAAAAGCTGATATCCATGACTGCTACCCCCTCGTTCATCTATGCCAATTTTACTATTTCGACCGTTTTCGCGTCTATCAACTAAATACTACTTTTTTTCTATTAAGTAAAAAATCCCCCATATGGGGGATCATCTAGTTCTAATCGACTAACGTCCTTCTCAGCCGGTCGAATGTCCAACCAGCCTGCCAAATAACCTTTTCCCGTCGCCTGCCAACTCGTCATAATCGCCGCGCTGTACAATTTCTCCATGATCAAGAACAATGACTTGCTCCGCATGCTGAATCGTAGACAGCCGGTGTGCGATTACTATGATGGTCATCGTGCCCTTCAGACCGTCCAGCGTCTCCTTCACGCGCCTCTCCGTCACGGTATCCAGCGAGCTCGTCGCCTCGTCCAATATGAGAATAGCGGGCCTGCGCAATAACGCCCGCGCCAGCACGATTCGCTGCCGTTCACCCCCAGACAAGCGGACGCCTCGATCGCCAATTATCGTGTCCAGACCTTCGGGGAGCCCTCGGGCCAAGTCGCCCGCCGCCGCCAGCTCCAGCGCTTCCCACAACTCCGCTTCCGTCGCGCTTTCGTTCATCAGCATCAGGTTGTCGCGCAGTGAAGCGTGGAACAGGAAGGGGTCTTGCGACACATAGCTGACCGAACGCCTAAGCGGCAGCAGATTATGCTCGCCGAGCGGTTCACCGTCGACCAGCACTTCACCGCTCTCTGGCTTATGCAATCCTAGAAGCATATCGACGAGAGTGCTCTTGCCCGCGCCTGAGGGTCCGGCAATTGCCGTCATTTTCCCGGCCGGGATATGCACATGGATGTTGCTCAGCGCATACGGACACTCGCCATCCTCCCGGTAGCGGAAGCTGACCCCGCGCAGCTCCAGTCCATACCGCAACTCCAGCGCGCTGCCGCCCGCAAGGCTCCCGCTTCTCAGCTCCTGCGATTCTGCGCACTCCCGCTGCAGCTTGATCAGCGCTTCCAGCGACGGGACAAGCGCAGCCACACTCTCCAGACTGGACTGCATCCCCGCAACAACCGGCCACAGCCGGGAGAAAATGACGATAATAAGCAGCAGCTGGGCTGGCTGCGAATGAAACAAGCTAACCAGCACATAGACGAATACCGCCAGCAGGATCGCCGACACAGCGCTATATATGAATTGAGAGTTTGTTTTCATCTTCGTATAAGCCACTGCATTATGCTCAACCTTGCGAAGCAGGACGTTCATCCAGTGGACATGCGCCCGCTCCAGCGTGTTGCTCTTAATATCCTTCATGCCGCCAAGATGGTCGGTGACGCCTGCTTGATAGATTCTGGACAACTCTAGATTATCTTGGCCGAATTGCTTGGCCTTGCGGGTGAAATACCTGGAGAACAGCAGCAGAAGACCGCCGCTCAGCAGCACTGCGAGCGTAATGGCAGGTGAAAGCGCTACTGCCAATCCAATTTTTACAACTGCGAAAAGGAGCGCCGAGATGAAGTCCAGCGATAGCCCGATACCTTTTTTAACTTGAGCAATCTCAATTGTCAGCATTTTCACCAAATCGGCGTTGCGGTTGCGCAGATAGAACGCCCAGTCGGCCCGCAGCAGATTGCCGTACGTATCCTCGCGAAGCTTGCGAAGATAGCCCTGCTGAATGCTCTTGTCTACAATCGCTTGATGCCGCCCGATGAAGCTTTGTCCTACGATGATAAGCACATACAGAGCCAAGATAGCAGCCAAACTTTGCATGAATGGCATACGCTTGAACCATTCCAGCAAGCCTGCCAAGTAGCCATAGTCATCTGCTTTCAGCTCGATGAGGCCTGTGATGCCGAGCAGCGGAATGATCAGCAGGATGCCTGCCGATTGCATCATGCCGATCACGAGCATGCCAGCGAAATTGAACACGAGCCGTCTCCCGGCAAAACGAAGCATATCCTTCATAAAATAAGCGATCGCTCTCATCGCGGCTTGCCTCCCTTGTCGAGGCGCCCGGCCCAAGCATCCTTACGCCACAACCTGAATCAGCCCTTCCCGGTGGAGCTGCTCCATGAAATCCAGCACCCTGCGCTCGCACTCGGGACGCTCAACCGCATAATCGAACATGAGCGCTTCCACCACTTGCCGGACTGTCGCTGAGCCTTCCAGCCGGGACCAAATATCGCCGCCGATATCTCCCAGATTGTAATAAGCGTAGGTGCCGGTATGGAGCAGCACTTTCTCCCCGTCCACATCTGATGCCAGATGGTCCTCTGACTGTCTAACGAGACTGTCCAATGTTAATGCCGCGATCATAGCCCTGCTCCTCCTCTATATGGCTTACGATTAAATCCACTAACTCATGGGCGGTAAAAAACGAAGGTGTGCGTTTCAGCCTGTATGCCGGAATTTCCCTCACAAGAGTGGTTATGGCTCCAAAATGCCACTTCAGCAAACCAAGCGGTGGAATAATGGCCCGATGGAAAGTGTGCTGCAGCAAAGCTTGAAACTTCTCCGCCTTCTGAATGGGATGAAGCGATACACGCTCGTTCCTGCAAGGCTCCTTCACCAATTCGAAAACGCCGCCGAGCGGCAAGGCTTCGCGCTGAAGCCGTTCGACCGCTACCGCATATTTCATGCGCCTCGCCACAGTATCTCCGCGCTGCACCTCGCGTGTATAGATCGTGGGCAGGCTGCTTCTATTCAGATCAAAGTGAGGCAGGCACTCCTGCCACAGCTTCTGCTCCGGCAGAGCCGGCATAACCACAGGCGCTGCGCCGCCCTCCGGAATCGAGACCGGAATGACATCATCCGTCAGAAAGCCGTAGCCGCGCTCCAGAAAGGCCCGCGTCAGCGTTGACTTGCCTGCGCCAGATTGCCCTACGAATGCATAAGCCTTGCCCTGTATAGCAATCGCGCTTCCGTGCAAGGGCAGCACCCTTCTCTGCAACAATAGAGCGGATACCGCGTAGCCATCCAAGAACAGCCGCAGCTTCTCGATCGTTGGATTCCCGATTGGCGAGACGACAATCTTATTGCCATCGCGGACAAGATAATGGGCTGTGTTCTCGATCAGGAACATTACAAAATTCTCTTGAACCACATAAGCCTCATCCTCCCCCGCCAGCTCCAACCATAGCTCCTCCAACTGGCCGTAGGTTACAGCTACATCCGAGGGACTCTCCAAGTCGTTATCCAAATCATGCGCCTCAGCTGGCGGTATGTCGCTTCTGAAGCGCAGGCCAAAGGCCGAATATCGATAAGTCAGGGCAACTGTCGTCATCTGCAGGACCTCCTATTAACGTAATAAGCCCTCATCCCAGCTAATATGGAATAAGGGCCTTTCTCACGAGTATGTATGCGCTTACTAGCTGCCAAAGCCAATGCTGGGATCGGATCCCGGATTGGAACCGGAGCCGGAACCTGATCCTTTGCCGGGCTTATGCGGTTTCTTCTTCATCGTCATGCTCACATTCAGCACTTCCAATTGCGGTACTTTCCATTCCTTCTTCTCCAAGGCCTAACACCTCCTTCTGACGGGTGGTATCATCCTGCATGAATGAGTACGGAAGCGATCTGCGAATGATTCAATGTTCTCAATTAAGAACGATTGTGTCCTAATATTAAGGAAATTTTAAGATTTTGTCAATTTGTTTTTTAGTCCATTTAGAAGTGGTCGGATGCCATAGTTAGGACTATGGAATTAATTCCATTATAGTATTCGTTTACCAGTCATTTCTGGTGGAAGGTGCTATTGGCGAATGTCCTGAGAAATGCACTTGGCAGGCTACAGGACCTGCTGCATCGCATGCAGAATTAACTAGAAGCTGAGCTATGTCACAGGTTAAGGAGATGTGTCTATGGAAGTCCAATTAAGATCGCTTTATGCCTCACTCAAAATCCCTCCTTCTCTGCCCATAGAGGAATGGCTGACCTTAGGCCGCACAGCGGCTCTTACATTCTTGGCAAAAGGGGAGTACTGGGTACGATCAGGTGAGACTTCAGATTCAATCGGCATATGCATCGACGGGCTATTTCGGATTTTTTATGAGACACCGGGTGGCGATGAGTATAATAAAAGCTTTTGCTCGCGTCATGAATTCATTGCGCCATATGGAGCGCTGCTTCAGCGCATCCCTTCGTACTTATCGATTCAATCTCTGCAAGAAAGCCAAATTCTCGTCTTCCGCTACGAGCAATTAGCCGCCTCTTATGAACGTCATCCAGGATGGGAGCGGTTCGGCAGGATCGTCGCCGAGCAGCTGTTCGTGAAGAAAGAAACAAGAGAGCGCGAGCTGCTTCTCTTGACCGCCGAAGAGCGCTACCGCCTGTTTTTATCGCAATACGGGCATCTTGAAAGCGAGATTCCGCAATACCACATCGCCTCTTATCTTGGGATTACACCTGTAGCGCTCAGCCGAATTCGAAGACGCATAAACCTGGGTTAATGCGCCTTATTCTCCTCCGTTTTATAGTGGGACGTAAGGAGGAATGGTGATGATGCAAGCAAACGGACATACCGTTCTTATTACAGGCGGTGCCTCGGGTATCGGATTAGCGTTAACCGAGCAATTCATTCAGCACGGCAATAAAGTTATCGTCGTGGGGCAAAACAAGCAGAAGCTGCATGCATTAAAGGAAAGGTATCCAACCATCTCCACGCATGCATGCGACCTTCGCAGAAAAGATGCCATACAAGAGCTGGTCGCAGCGTTGTATGAGCGACATCCGACATTGAATATTCTCATTAACAATGCGGGCATTCAGTATAATTACGACTTTATAAATGGCGTTGAAGCCGACTTGATCGAGGAAGAGATCGGAATCAATCTGACCACTCCCATTCTGCTGATCGCCGAGCTGCTTCCGCTGCTGGCCCGCCAGCCGAAATCAGCCATCATTAACGTATCCTCAGGACTCGGCATCGTCCCCAAAAAATCGGCTCCGGTCTACTGCGGCACAAAGGCTGCACTGCATATTTTCACCAAGTCGCTGCGCGATCAGCTTAGGGGATCACCTGTACAGGTATTTGAAATCATACCGCCGATTGTGGACACCGCCATGACCCGGGGCAGAGGGCGCGGCAAACTATCGCCGGAACGGCTTGCCGAACAATTTTTTCGCGATTTCCGGCGTAATCGACTGGAGATCGCCATCGGCAAGGTCAAACTGTTGAAATGGCTGAATCGCTGGTTCCCTTCTGTGGCCGAAGCTATATTGCGTCATTCATAAAGGGCTTGCGTTTTGCTGCCGAATCGTTATAATTGGTAAACATATCGAACAATCCACGATTGGGAGAGTAACTGCCAGCGGAAGTTCAAGCGAGCCGGGAGAGTGAGAGCCGGTACGGATGCAGCAGCGAAGCGGACCCATGAGATAGGCTTCTGAACCTTCAGAGTAGGAAGTCTCGGCTGCGGCCGTTATCCGTTAGAGTGGCTGAACGTTCCGTTCAGCAACAAGAGTGGTACCGCGAATGCATGCGCCTTCGTCTCTTTTCCAAGAGACGAGGGCGTTTTTTTATTAGACAAAGGAGGATGCTAGGATGTTAATCGAATGGATGAGAACACGCATAGCCCAGTCTGTGCTGGAATTGCATGAGGAACTTGGCGCAGAGCGACCGGAAGTGCTGAAGATCACTGTAGAGCAGCCTGTACATCTGGAGCACGGGGACTACTCGACGAATATAGCCATGCAGCTGGCCAAAACACTGCGCAAGTCCCCCTTGCATATCGCAGGACTGCTGAAGAACAAGCTGGAGAGCGATTCCGAGTTCGCCGCTCTGGCCCGTCTGATCGAAGTTGCGGCGCCCGGCTTTTTGAACGTGCACATCGACTGGAACGTCTGGGCCCGCCGCGAGTTTCCTTCGCCAGCTTCGACTGGCGGCAAAGCGATTATCGAGCACACCTCCATCAACCCGAATAAATCCGCGCATATCGGCCATCTGCGCAATTCCTGTATCGGCGATACGCTGGCCCGCATTTTGAAGAAAACAGGCCGCGAGGTTGAGGTGCACAATTACATCGATGATCTGGGCAATCAGCTTGCTGATACCGTAGTCGGACTGCTGCATGTACCGCTGAACAGGAACCACGCCCGCTTCGGCGACTTCTGCTGGGACATTTACTCCGGGGTCAATCGAGAGTATGCGGCGAATCCCGTCAAGCTCAGCGAACGGACGAATGTGCTGCATGCGCTAGAGGAGGGGGATAACGGCCTATCCTGGATTGGATTGCTCGTCGCGGAGCGCATCGTGCGCGAGCATCTGGAAGAGATGAAGGCATTCGGCATTCATTATGATCTGCTCGTATGGGAAAGCCAGATCGTAAGAGAAGGATTCTGGCAGGCGGCATTCGAGCTGCTGAGGGACACATCCTCTTTCGTGCAGGAGAAGTCCGGCAAGCTGGAAGGCTGCTGGGTGCTGAGACAATCCACAAACGATGCGAGTGAGAAAGCGACAGAAGCAGAAGAGGCCGATCAGCATCAGATGGATAAGGTGTTAGTGCGGTCCAACGGCATTCTGACCTATACCGCCAAGGATATCGCCTACCACCTATGGAAGTTCGGACTGCTGGACAAAGACTTCTCCTACCAGCCGTTCTCAGACGGTCTATGGTCGACGCATCATGGAGGCGCCTCGTCTTCTGCATACGGCAAGGCCGATACCGTCATTAACGTCATCGACTACAGACAGGAATATCCGCAGGCGATGGTGAAGCAGGCGCTAGAGGTGCTGAGCTATACCGAGCAAGCAGATAAGCTGCGCCATGTGAGCTACGGGGTCGTGTCGCTGAGCCCAGCCGCAGCGGAGGAGCTTGGCATTGATGTGTCGTCCGGCAAATCCTCCTATGCCATGTCCGGCAGACAAGGCGTGGGCATTAAGATCGCCGATCTGCTTGACCGGATGGAAGGCGTCATTGACGAGAAGCGTTCGGACGCAAGCGGACTGTCCAGCCGCATCATCGGAGCGGCGGCGATCCGTTATTATCTCCTGCGCTTCGCCTTGTCGACGGAAGTAGTATTCGACCTTCAACAAGCGACTGAGGTAACCGGCAATACCGGCGTTTACTTGATGTATGCGTACGCCCGCGCGGCGAATATCATGGCGAAGACGGCAGAGAACGGCACAAACAGTATTGCCATACCAGCAGAAGCCGCACCTAAGGAGAAAGCGGAGCTGGCTTTGATCCGCCATATGGCCGCTTGGGAGGATACGCTCCATGCGGCCGCCCGCGAGCTATCTCCAACAATCATCTGCAATTACGCTTATGAGCTGGCTTCCCTGTTCAATAACTTCTATGCGGCTTGTCCGATTCTGAAGGCCGACGAGGATACAAAGACATACCGTCTGTGGCTCGTCTCCTTGTTCCAGCAAGCCATGGGCGAGGCGCTGGATACGCTTGGTCTTCCGGCTCCTGCACGCATGTAGACCCCCGGTCTTACTCCTTATTTTTGCTAGAAGCCGCGCTTGTCCACGCCTCTCCCTTCCACCTTACATAAGATGGATCATAACGGATTCCAGAGAGGGATGAGGCTGTGGGCAAACGAAAGGACGAGCTAGTGATTATGCTTCGCAAAGGACGAAAGGAGTATATCTCCAAAACTCCGCTAAAGGGTGTAGACCGCGTTATCTTTGTCTACAATGGGCAGTTCACCAACGCGCCGAACACGACCCAGATCGCGAATGGCGCAGGCCGAAGCGGTACTGCAGGCAATAACGGAGCGATCAATTCTCCGGATACGTTCCAGCAGCAAAGCGTCGGCGCAGGCGGCATAGCGAAGAACAAAGGATTGAAGAAGGGAGGCAAGCATAAGGACAAAGATCGTTCACGCAAGCATCATCAAGAGAAGGAAGTCGTCATTCTCATTAATGAGCAAGTGGTCAGACTGCCTCAGGGCCAAGAGCTTGCATCCGCAACCCAAGTGGCAGGGGCCGCCGGCAGCTACAGTGCGGCCGGAACCAACTCCGCAATTGACAGCCCGCGCACCAAGCAGCAGCACGCCGTTGGCGGCGGCAGCGGCAGTGTCGGGGAGAATGAGCTTGTTGGAAAAAAGAAGAAAAATAAAGCCGTTGCTCCTGCATAAACCGTCGGTGAACGGCCGGAAATGGGTCACTATGCACTCATTAATGGCGCTATTCGCGTCATCCGAACCAAGAGAAGCCTTTATTCCGCGAATACCGCGGAATAAAGGCTTCTTTGCCGGATTAATGATGGGAGCCTCCGCCCCCGCCGTTACTCTCTTGCTCGCCAGTCGAGGACTGCTCTTCCTCTGCCGATTGTCCGCCTCCGTGAGCGCCATGTCCCGCGCCCGACTCCGATACAATCTCCAGCATGGCGTCAATCTCGCCTTGCGCCGCTTCGGACAGAGCGTTCGCCGAACCTGTCAGCCAAGCATGGTTGAAAGGGCCTTCGACCGGAGAGTCCTTGTACTTCGGCTGGAGGGACATGACATAAGCCATGACGGAGTCCGGCATCCCCTTCTTATCCGTCCATAGCAGCGGTGCGTGCTTGCCCAGATGCGAGAATGGAGCAGCCGCAAGGGCGAGCTCCGGCGAAGCCTTTGCTACGAATGAGAAGTTATGGCCCGGCGAGTCGATGCCCCAGCCGAAGCCTGTCTCCGGGTCATTATACTTTGCGAACGCTACCGCATTCTCATAAGGATCGTCTCCAGCAATGCGGATGACCTTCCCGTATTGGCTCAGCTGCTCTTCGACTTTGGCCGATACGGCTGCTTCCGGCCCCAGAATATAGATGTTCGCTTGTCCGCCGCGCGTGCTCAATGCATCAATCGTCTCCTGCGGGATCTGGTCTTTCTGAACGTACAGCAGCGGCTCTGGCATATGAGCAATCCAATTGATAGCCGGCATCGTATATTCAGCGCTATCCATCGAGCCCACAATGACGGACTGCGGGATATCCTTCGTCAACCCGGCATAGTAGGCATCCACTGCCTTAGCAATGGCGGGAGCACTCGCTCCTTCGATTCGATCCGTTTTGTAGCCAAGCGCCTTAACTTGAACCTCAACGTTCTCGCCCAGATTGCCGACCAGCATCACTTGGATACCGTCGTTGCTGTCCACGCCTTTGGGACGGAGACGCTTCAGCTCCTGCAGCGTCACGTCTGGCAGGCTATCCTTATTGGCGAATAAGACGGGACCATCATTGGGATGGTGGATAAGATTCGCACTGACCAGAGCCGTCTGCCAGTCCTTGGGATCAGTAATAATCACGCCTCCCGGCCGATTACTGTCCTCTGTGGCCATCCATAGCGTCTGCGATACGATAGCCGCCGCTTCCGCAGGCTGGGCCGTATTGATTCTTGTTGTATTTTTGGAAGCAATCCATGGTGCCGATGGGCCTCCCGCCATTCCGCTGACTTCGGTATTCGCGGCAGGCTTGTCCGAACCGAAGCATCCCGTGAGCGTTAATAGAAGCGCTGCGGATACGATGCCCGCTTTCCATGTATGTTTGAACATTCCAAACCTCCTGTATCCTGCAACTGGACTCCGTGCGTGTTGTCTCCCTGCTTTGGATATCCTTTACTTCGGGGACAAGCGCCGGGCAAGATCAGTATAAGGGGAGGTTTTGAAGATCCTGTGTAGATGTCCATTAACCCTTCGGCAGCCGGGTATGAATCGTCGTGCCATTACCATCGCTCTCTGCATACACCGTCCCGCCATGCGCCGTAACCAGTTGCTTGACGATGGTCAGTCCCAGGCCGCTGCCCCCTGTCCGGCGATTGCGCGACTTCTCCGTACGATAGAACCGTTCGAAAATAAACGGCAGTTCCTCTGGCGGGATGCCGCTTCCTGTATCCCGCACCAGCAAGCGTACGTTCTCTCCCTCATCGGCGGCTTCTATATGGACACGGCCTCCTTCCGGGATATACTTTAGCGCATTGCTCAGCAGGTTCGCCAGAATTTGCATCATCCGATTCGGGTCCATGTCCAGTTGAAGCCCCGGATCTGTGTGGCAACTAAGAACTGCGCCCTTCTCCCTGAAGGCCGCCTGCACAAGATCGCCAGCGCGCTGAATGACTTCATCCAGCGAGGACTTGCTGAGATTCAGCTGGAATCCCGGAGACTCCACATGGTTCAGATCCTCCAGCTCTGCAACCAGACGCGTCAGCCGCTCGATCTCCTCATAGCAGGAATGGATGCGCTCTGGCGTCGGAGCCCAAATACCATCCTCCATTGCCCGCATATGGCTCTTCAATGTAGCCAGCGGCGTGCGCAGTTCATGGGCGATATCCTCGGTCATCGTCACCCGAAGCTGCTCCTGCTGGCGGAGCTGATCGGCAAGCGAGTTCAGCGAAGAGCCAAGCTGCGCCAGCTCATCCTCGCCCTTCACGTGCACTCGCGAATGCCACTGCCCGTTCGACATTCTCTCCGCAATCCGCTTCATATGAACAAGCGGCTCGGATATGCGCCGCGCGACATAGAAGCCCAGAATAACAGCCAGTGTAATGGATCCGAGGCCTGTCCAAATTATCGTCTGGATGAGCGCCTGCTCCAAATGATAGGCGAGCGCACCTGCATCGCCATTCATCCCTGACGCTTCATGCTGCTCTTGATACATCGTGAAGTGGTAATGCGTCTCTGCTACAATGCTGACCGTGGCAATCGCGACAATACCTGCCGCCAGTGCGATTATAATAAACGCCAGCCGAAGATGGAGCCTCTGCTTCATAGCTCTCCCCCCGCGAACCGGTATCCCGCTCCGTACACCGTGACAATATAAATCGGCGACTTGGGATCGGGTTCGATTTTGGAACGGATGTTTTTCACATGCTGATCGATCGTACGGATATCTCCTTCAAATTCATAACCCAGCACCTTCTCCACCAGTTCCTCGCGCGTGAACCGACGCTGCGGATGCTTCGCCAGCGCAAGCAACAGCTTGTATTCATTCGGTGTCAGACTCACCGCTTCGCCGCCGCAATACACCTCTTGCTTCAGCGAATCGATCGCCAGATGGCCGCTATGGAACACCAAGCGGTCAGCTAGCAGTTGGCCATCGTCGGTACGGCGCAAGATTGCGCGCACGCGCGCCACTACCTCACGAGGATCGAATGGCTTTACGACATAATCGTCAGCCCCCAGCGACAAACCCCTGATTCGGTTATTCTCCGATACCTTCGCAGTCAGCATCAGAATCGGGATGGAATGAATCCGGCGTATCGCCTCGCACACGGATTCCCCGTCCATATCCGGCAGCATCAGATCCAGGATAATCAGGTCGGGCGACTGCTCTGAGACGATCCGCAAAGCCTCGCGCCCGGTCCCGGCTTCAACACAGCGGAATCCTCCCTGAGCCAAATAAGATACGAGCACGTCGCGTATTTTATGTTCATCATCAACCACTGCGATTGTTTTCATGTCCATCCTCCAATAAGCAAAGAGCTGCCTCTATTCTACCTTGGACTTGTGTAGATTCGATATAGATGACGATGGAAGAGGAAATAATTGTCCAGTTGATGCAACAAGGCCGTGTAAAGCAGGTGGTTCTATGCCACAATAAGGTAGGATTGAACTGTTCATTCATTAACTTACTTACTATAATTGATTTACATTAATTTTTATAGTAATATGTATACAAACAAAAGGAGGCGTCGATATCATGGAAATTGGAATCAGTACGTTTATGGAAGCGTCGCCGCACCCCGTTACAGGCAAGGCTATCAGCCATGCCGAACGGCTGCGCAATGGAGTAGAAGAGATTGTACTGGCCGATCAAGTCGGCCTTGACGTATATGCCGTCGGCGAGCATCACCGCGCCGACTATGCCGCAAGCGCACCTGCCGTATTGCTGGCAGCAGCGGCTTCCCGCACGAAGAACATCCGACTCTCCAGCGCCGTAACGGTCTTGTCGTCGGATGATCCTGTCCGCGTGTATCAAGCCTTCTCCACCTTGGACGGCATCTCGAATGGCCGCGCGGAAATTATGGCGGGACGCGGTTCGTTCATCGAGTCCTTCCCGCTCTTCGGCCAGAGCCTGGACGATTATGATGAGTTGTTCGAGGAGAAGCTGGAGCTGCTGCTTGCCGTGCGTGAATCCGAGAAGGTGACATGGCGCGGAGGCCACCGCCCTGCCATCAAAGATCGCGGCGTCTATCCGCGCTCTGTTCAGGACCCGCTGCCAGTCTGGATCGGAACTGGCGGCAACCCGGAATCGGCCGTGCGTGCCGGTACACTTGGCTTGCCGGTCGTATTCGCCATTATCGGCGGCATGCCGGAGCGGTTCGCCCCGCTGGTGAACCTGTATAAGCAAGCCGCTATTAGGGCTGGACACGATCCGCGCAAGCTGCAGATTGCGACGCATTCGCACGGTTTTATCGCCGATACGACCGAGGAAGCGGCGAACACCTTCTTCCCGTATACTCAGGCCCAAATGAACACGATCGGGCGTGAGCGGGGCTGGCCGCATTATGACCGCGAGGCATTCGACTCCGCGCGCAGCCTAAGAGGCTCCCTCTATGTCGGCGATCCGGAATATGTAGCGGAGAAAATCGTATTGCTTCATAAAAACCTGGGCCTGACCCGCTTCTTGCACCATGTAGACATCGGCTCCATGCCGCATCGCGAAGTGCTGCGCTCCATCGAGCTGCTCGGCACGAAGGTTGCGCCGATTGTGCGCAAAGAGCTGGCCCGTTCATAAGGCAAAGGACATCGTATCCGACAACCTCCGAATGCGTATGCATCATCGCGGCGAGGAATGAGCGATCTCATTGGGTCCCTGCATAAAGACAGAGCTGTCCCGAATGTCTAAACTGACATTAGGACAGCTCTCTTTTTGAGTCAAAAATATTGTTATTGTTATACTGCGTACGAACTGCAGGCCATTGTCAGCTCATTCGCTGGGATTAAGTCGATAGAAGCGACTTATACGCCCGTAGTACCCTCGTCTGACTTGAATAAGTCGATAAAATTGACTTAATTCCGTGAACCAGCCTCCATCGTCCCGTATAAGTCGATAGAAGCGACTTAAATGCCCGTAGTACCCTCGTCCGGCTTGAATAAGTCGATAAAATCGACTTGAATCCGTGAATCAGCCTCGCCTGACAAGAGGGCGATCCCAAAGCCATCAATGACTGAGAGATGTCCCTTCATCATACGATAGATCAAAACCAGAAATGGCGGTGAAAGGGGAATCCCCCTCGCACCGCCATTCCTTTTTGTAATCATGCGAGCCAACTCATCAAACGAGCAAACTTACTGGACAGCCCCGTCTTTCATTCAATCGGCTATTGCTACTACATGCTATTTCGATATATCCACGAACCCTTCGCCAAATACGTTGCGCACATCATGGATCGTAATAAATGCATTTTTGTCGACCGACTTCACGATTTTCTTCAGCATACTGACCTCGGGCTTCGTGATGACGATATACAGAATATCCTTCGGCGTATTGGTGTAATTGCCTTTTCCGTAAAATACCGTTACTCCGCGGTCCATCACCTTGTTGACTCTCTCCGCAATCAGCTTCTGCTCATTGGAGACAATCATAACCGCCTTCTGCGAGTTCAGGCCTTCAATAATAAAGTCCATCACCTTCGTGCCGACATACAGCATCACAATCGTGAACAGCATGCCTTGAATGCCGATGATGAAATACGACGCAAACACGACAATCAGATCAAAGAACAGGAGCGCGTAGCTGATATTCCAGTCCAAATATTTGTTCATAATTCTGGCGAGAATCGTCGTTCCCGCTGTCGTGCCGCCTACTCGGATAATAATGCCGATCCCGGCACCTACAAGAACGCCGCCAAAGATTGTATTGATCATGAGATCATGCGTGCCAATCGTCCAGCTCTCCGTCAGATGCAGGAACAGCGAGTTGAACAAGACGGCGATAATCGTATAGATCGTTGTCGTTTTATCCAAAAATTTATAGCCCACAATAAGCAGAAATGAGTTGATGATCAGGTTGACCAGACCGGGTGACCATTGGAATTGGTAATAGGCGATAATCGTCAGGCCGGTAACGCCGCCTTCGCCTAGATCGTTCGGGATGACAAACACATTGATCGCAACCGCAAAAATAAACGCGCCCAGCATGATCATCAAAATGTCTATCAGTCGTTTTTTCATTGCTTTCACATGTCCTTTCGACGGTGCACTATTCATCAACAAAAAAGCGAATACCGCAAGGGCATTCGCTTGAAGTTGTATCGTTCATGCGTGTGCTTGTTAGGCCATCCCGATTATAGCAAATCAGCAAATGTTCGGCAATTGAGCGGACTAAAGCGTCACGGCCTTGAATTCACTCACTTCGCTTTCAGTCCATCCCATGACTTCTGCAAGTCTTCGAGCAAGCGCGCCGCATCGGATTTGCCCGCGATGTACGCCTGCATTTTGCTTCCAAACTCATTCATCGCTCCATCCGGGAATTTGTTGAAATTCCAGCTCAGCGACTTGCCATCCTGGCTATACTTCACCACCTCTGCTCCAAGATCGCCCAGATCTTCACTTGTCGCCTCGATCGTGGTGAAGGCCGGGATAAACTTGAATTCTTTTGCAATATAATTCTTGCCCGTCTCGGATGTAACGAGCCAATTCAGGAACTCCTTCGCTTCTTCCTTCATAGGGGAGTTTTTGTTGACCACCCAGTTGTTCGGAACGCCGACGAACAGCTTGTCGTTCGCTTCTGCGTCTTCATTAATCGGCATCGGGAGAATCCCGATGTTCAGATTCGGATTAATGCTGTCGATCTGAACCTGCGTCCAGTTCCCCTGCTGCGTCATGGCGACTTCGCCGTTCGCGAACATTGTCATCTCCGTATTGTAGTCTGTCGTTAGCGGATTTTTGTTGCCGTACTTCAGCGTCAGGTCCAGCAGCTTGATCCATTGCTCGAATACCGGATTGCCCGCGATGCTCGCCGTTCCGTCATTCAGGCCTTGCACGAAGCCATTCGGGTCTTCTTGATGGGCGAATGCCACATTCAGCGCATGGTTGCCCAGCACCCACAGCTCCTGATAGCCATTAGCGAATGGAGTGACGCCGGACGCTTCCAGCTTCTTCGCCGCTTCCTCCAGCTGGCTCAGTGTCTTCGGCACCTCGGTAATGCCTGCCTTCTCGAACAAATCCTTGTTGTACAGGAAGCCGTACCCTTCCAGATTCATCGGTTGGCCGTAGATTTTGCCGTCTTTGGTCATCGGCTCCTTCGCAACCTCAATCGTATCCGCTACCCATGGCTGATCGGATAGATCCTCCAGATTGCCAAGCCAAGTCTCCAGATCGCGGTAACCGCCGTTGTTGAAAATATCAGGTTCTTCGCCGGATGCAAATTTCGCCTTCAGAGCCGCGCCATAATCCGCTCCGCCGCCCACGGTCTGAATATCGAGCTTAATGCCGGGATGCTCCTTCTCGTATTCCGCCTTCAAGCGATTAAGCGCCTCTGCAATCTCCACTTTGAATTGGAAAATTTTCAGCGTCTTTGTCTCTCCTCCGCCGCTTCCGCCGCTGCCGGTATTCGGCTTGTTGCTTGTTCCGCCGCAAGCTGCAAGCAGTACCATCATGGCAAGCAGCAGTATGAGTGTGAGCTTTGTATTCTTCTTCATTAGTCGTTCCTCCCTTTTTTACGTACAAGCTTTATGAAAACGCTTCAACTGGTTTACATCCTCATTGTAGAGATTGCCCCAACCTGAGAGTAGACCTGATATTGATCAAAGTAGTAGACAAAATTGACCTATGCTATCCCTTCACCGCGCCTGCCGTAATGCCCTCGATAATGTATTTTTGCATCGCCAGAAAAAATACGATGATCGGTATAATCCCCATAACTAAAGCTGGCAAAGCCAGGTCCCACTGCTTCGTATATTGACCGAAAAACGCAAAAGTCGCAATCGGAATCGTACGAAGCTCCGGCGTTTGCAGGATCAGCGAAGGCAGCAGATAGTCGTTCCATATCCACAGCGCATTCAGAATGAAGACTGTCACCAGCATCGGCTTTAGCAGCGGAAGCACAATTCGGATGAAAACACCGTAAGTATTGGAGCCGTCCACGGTGGCCGCTTCCTCGATCTCCATCGGAATCGACTTGATGAAGCCATGGAACAAGAAGACCGACATCGGCACACCGAAGCCGAGATAACAAATGATAAGTCCCGGGATGCTGTTCATTAATCCGGCCATGCCGGTTATTTTCACCAGCGGAATCATGATGGACTGGAACGGCACGACCATAGCTGCGACGAAGATCAGGAAGAGCATGCGATTAAACAGCGTACTGCTGCGCACCATCCGGTATGCCGCCATAGAACTGAGGAGAACGAGCAAGACGTTGCTCACGACGGTGATGACGAATGAATTCCGAAACGCCACCGGGAAATTCGTCATCTCGAACGCGCGGGCATAGTTATTCCATTGGAAATATGACGGCCAGCTTGCGGCATCCGTCAGCAGCTCGCTGAAGCTCTTGACGGAATTCACGAACAGAAAGTAGAACGGAATCAGGAAGAGAAGACCGACCGCAATCATGACCAGCTCGACGGCGGCGATGCCCCCCTTCTTTTTATAGGCGGCTTCCATTACGCTTCGACCTCCTTGCTCTTGGTGAATTTGACTTGAATGCTCGTAATGATCGCTACTATGATGAAGAAGATGATGGCTTTGGCCGTGCCAAGACCATAGCGATTATTGGAGAAAGCCTCATTGTAAATATTCATCGCCACGGATTCCGTCGAGCCGAACGGCCCGCCTCTAGTGAGCGAGAGGTTCAGATCAAACATCTTGAACGACCATGATAGCGCCAGGAACAGACAGACCGTAGCCGCAGGCATAATCAGCGGGATGATAATCGTGTACAAGGTTTGCCACCTGCTGGCCCCATCAATCTCGGCTGCCTCCAGAATATCCTTCGGAACATTGTTCAGGGATGAGATGTAGATGACCATCAGATACCCGGCCGTCTGCCATACGAATACGATAACAATTGCCCAGAACGCCGTTCCCTCCGTACCGAGCCACGGCTGGTTGAAGAAGGCGATGCCCGTCAGCTCGCCCACCGCCGAGAACCCTTTGACAAAGATGAATTGCCAGATAAACCCGAGCAGCAAGCCGCCTATCACATTCGGCATAAAAAACACGGTACGGAGCATGTTCCGCGACTTGAGCGGCTTAATCAGAAAGTAAGCCAGCGCGAAGCCCAGCACATTGGTCAGAACGACGCCTATAATTGTAAATCGGGTCGTGAACCAGAAGGAGTCCCGGAATGCTGAATCCTGCATGAAGATATGCTTGTAATTATCCAGGCCAATCCAGCTCACCTCGCCGGATACGCCGTTCCAGCTCGTAAAGGAATAATACAGACCCGACACGAATGGAATCAGAATAATGAGGACGAAGACCAGGACGGCCGGACCGACAAATACGATCTGCTGGCCTAACTGAGCTGTTTTTTTGCGGTTCATCTATACTCCCCCTTGCGCATTTCGAATTTTGCTTATCATAATTATGCTTGAACCCTCCTGACAAAAAAACGGACGATCGTGAACCGTTAGCAGGACAATATTGATCTATCTTAGGGCAGCGCTCAACCGCAAGATTCCATTCGAAACGAGGCGATTCCGATCAAAACCTACAGCATCCGCCGCAAGCTGATTGCCTTCATGCTGGCCGTGACGATCATTCCTCTGACACTGTCGCTTGTCATCACGCTGGTCTATACGAAGGAATCCATCAAAGAGCAGTCGATGAGCGAAAATGCAAGGCTGATCTTTCAAGGGAAAACCAATCTCGTCAACTATTTGAACAACATTAATCGGGCTTCGATTGTGCTGTATTCGGACCCGCATTTTCTGAACAATCTGTCCAAGAGCTTCGACGACTACCAGGCTGTTGCGGAAATGTACACCACCTTGCAAAACCTGCAAGGCTCGCTGCCCGATATCCAGCAGGTCTATCTGCATTCCTATCTGACGAACCAATCGACGCTTATTACCAACACAGTGCCGCGGAGAGAATTTCGCGAATCGCCTTATCCCGGCACCGAAGAAGCCGACCCGGTCAAGCCGAGTACAGAGCCTCCGCACTACGCGCACAGCTACGGCTTCCCGCCCTCTCTTCATGACGATCCGAAGCAGCAGGTCTTCACCTACTACCGGCCGATCGTCCGCATTCCGTCGACAGAGCGGATGGCCATGCTGGCTATCGACCTGAAGCTGGACGGCATCACGGCAATCTCCGAGCAGCTCTTCCATTCGGAGGACGAGCAGTTCTATCTGCTGGACGAAAACGGCATCATCATCTACAGCGGGCACGCCGAAGAGATTGGACAACCCGTAGCCGATCCTGGCTTGTTCGAGCGCATGCGAAGCGATGGCTCAGGTATTATCGACGAGGACGGTGCCATTCGCGTGTACGAGAAGCTCGGGATCGCCTTTGCCGATTGGACGATTGTGAAGGAAATTCCGTACAACGTGCTTTATCGCAAGTCTAATGAGTTAATCACTATTAATGCCATTATTGCTGCTGTCGCACTCATTGTCGTCATTGTTGGCACGCTGTATATCTCCATTCGGATAACGAGACCGATCCTGCGGCTTGCCAGCTACATGAACCAGATTCAAACCGGTAAGCTGGATGTGGATATCGATGTTCGCAGCCGGGATGAAATCGGCTTCCTCACCCGGAGATTTCGGCAGATGATGGATACGATCAACAATTTGATTCTGCGCAAATACAAGCTGGAGCTCGCCAATAAAAGCAATCAATTGGAAGCGCTTCAAGCCCAGATTGATCCGCATTTTCTGTTCAATACCTTGCAGTCGATCGGCACAGTCGCCCTGCAGCATGACGCCCCGCGGGTCTACTCGCTGTTGTCGTCGCTAGCCGATATCATGCGCTACAAGATGCGAAGCGGCGAGGCGATGGTTACGCTGGAGGAGGAGCTCGATCAGCTGAGGCTATACCTGGAGCTGCAGAAGGAACGATTCGACGATCAATTCGACTTCTTCCTGGAACATGACTCGGCCAGCTTGTCCGCGCCGATGCCCAAGATGACGCTTCAGCCGCTGGCGGAGAACTACTTCAAGCATGGCATGAGCAATCAGACGGGAAACGGAAGGCTGACTGTTCGGAGCTGGATCACGGAAGATAACCGAGTCGTTGTGGAAATGGAGAATAACGGGGCTTCCATTCCAGCGGAGAGGCTCCGCCAGCTGCAAGAAGCGCTGGAGATGAAAGCGGATGAGGAGCATAACGATCACGGGCCGGGGATAGGGACCCCCTCTTCGATTGGCTTGCAGAATGTTCTAATGCGGCTTAAGCTGTACACCGACGACACAGCCGGATTGGAGATTGCGAACATGCAGCCTCAAGGCGTCAGCATTAGATTGAACTACAAACGGGGAGCGTGACGGAATGAAAGTCATAATAGTCGATGACGAGAAGCATGTACGCAGCGCGATTACCATGCTGGCGGAATGGGGCAAGCTTGGCATTCAGGAAGTGCTGCAGGCATCCGACGGCGAGGAAGCCGAGCGGCTAATTGAAAAGCATCAACCCCAAATTGTATTGACGGATATGAGAATGCCACGGAAGAGCGGAGCCGAACTGCTCACATGGCTGTCGGAGAATCAGCCGCATATGAAGACGATCGTCATTAGCGGCTATGACGATTTTGAATACGTACGCCACGCCATCCGTCATGGCGGCATGGATTATATACTTAAACCGGTGAAAGCTGCGGCGCTGAATGAGGCGCTTGCCAAGGCCGTACAATGCTGGCGGAAGGAACAGGATGAACGAATCCGCATGACCCGGCAGATGATTGAGATGAATGAAATGAAGCCGCATTATACCGACAAGCTGCTCACGGAGCTGGTCTCCGGCCAAAGCGGACGCGAGTTCCTGAAGCAGATACAGGATGAATTTCATTTTCCGGCGGGACTTGTGTCTTGCTCTGTCGCCGTTGTCTCTGTATCTCAGCTGGACCATGAGCTGTTCGGGAAATTCATGAATAGGCTGCAGTTGATTCACTTCGCTATTCTTAATATTTGTAACGAGCTGCTTCACAGCCGAGGCATTGCCTTCCGGCAGCTCGATAGCCGGGGTGAGATTGTGCTGTTATTCTGGGGACCCTCCGAGCCATTTGAAGCTTTGCTGCAAGAGATTGGAAAGGGAATTTCGGCTACGTTGCAGCGTCAAATTCATTTTGGCCTGTCATTGGAACGTTCTTATCCGGGGGAACTGCCGCGCGCATATCTGGAAGCATCGAAGGCGCTATGGAAGCGCAATGCGCTTGATCCTGTCCGCATTCATCGTGAGCAGTCGGAGAAGACGGATCAAGCGAGCCGGCCGCTTCGGCTGAGTGCCTTTGAAGAGGAGCTCCGACTCGCAGCGCTGAGCGGCAGCAGCGACCGGATTCGCGCCGCAGCAGAACAATGGATAACAGAGGTTAGACAGCTTGATTCGGTATCGCCGGAGCAGCTGCTGCAGTGGAATCAGGAATGGGAGTGGATGAGGACACAATGGCTTGATGAAGGTCAAGCTGCTTCCGCCACCGAAGCTAAGGAGTCCTATGCCGATACGCCTGCTTGTCTTCCACTGAACAAAGAGGGGATGATCTCATGGGCTATACTGCAGGAAGAGCTGGAGAAACGTCTGGCCGACGCCTCTGCCCCGCTCACCCGGCTGCATGCCAGCCATACATCATTCATCGAGACGATTGCCGGCTACCTGAATGAGCATTACCGGGAGGAAGTCTCACTGCAGGATTTGGCTGCTCGGTTCTACCTGAGCAGAGAATACATTGCCCGGAAGTTTAAGCAAACCTATGGCTTGACCATTCTGGATTACTTAAGCCGCATTCGCATAGACAGGGCGAAGCTGCTGCTGCACAATCCTCATCTTCGCGTTGCCCAAGTCGCCGAGATGGTCGGTTATCCGGACGAAAAGTATTTTCGCCGTGTTTTCAAGAAAATAGAAGGAGTAAGTCCCGGCGAATACCGGAAGGAGCATACGATCGGGTAACTTATATCCCTATCAAAAAGGCAGCAAGGATACTTGATCCTTGCTGCCTTTACGATTCCTATCCAGCCGATGATCCGGATGGTAATCACGCCTTCAAATAATCCATCAGAATATGCTTGAGAACCGCGAGCTGCTTCTCCGGCTCCAAATCCGACTCCAGACGTAAAATATTGCGCTGCAGCGACAGCTTCCGAGAGAACATGGCGAATGCATTAATAACCGTCGTCAGCGTCTCGCGTACGGAGATATCGCCGCGCAAGGAGCCATCCTCTTGACCGTCTTGAATAATGCGCGAAAACATCATGGATACCCGGCGGTACAGACGGTTGAACTCATCGATGTCTTCTAGCGGCTCATCCGAATGGGCGGCATAATTCTCAAAGTCTTCGAGAAACTTGATGCTGCTGTCGCGATGATTCGGAAGCGGCGCAATAAAGTAATCGAACAATAAATCCATCTTCTCCAGACATGTTTTCTCCATCTGGCTAATCGTCTGGAATTCAAGAAATACCTCTTCAATCATTTTTGTTGCGACGGCTACGATCAGCTTCTCTTTCTTAGGAAAATAACGGAATAATGTCGCGATGCCAATGCTTGCTTCCTTCGCAATGTGATGCATCGTCGTCTTCTCTATGCCATTATCGTTAAATACACGCTCTGCCGTCTCCAATATGACGCTTTCGCGATGCTGCTTCAGATCGCTTAACTCTTGCTTGTATCTTTTTTTTGGTTCCATTCCACACGAACCCTCTCTGACTATCCATTTTCTTCTTTCTGCTATTATAGCTTTACATTTTTTCACTCGCAATAGAAGTTGAATTGCCCGCGCAATGGGATCGTGAAGTCGACGTTGTTGTGCTTCCTCAAACAATCCTATAAACACTGGAGGCTGTCGAGATCGTCTCGACAGCCTCCTGTTTTGGGAAGAGCTATGACACAGACTCTACTCAGGAGCCGGTAGAAGTGAGTACGGGCGTCAGCAAATACAGCGCATCCCGTTGCTCCTGAATGGGAACAATCATAACCGGACTTCGGCTTCCCGTCAGTTGCAAGCTGACTTGCTCACTATGAATGCACCGCATAATTTTCGCTAGAAAGGAACCATTCAACGTTATCGAAAACACCTCTCCGTGAACGGAGGCCAGCTCCACTTCATCCTCGACATCCCCGATTTCTGCCGTATTCGCGAGCAGCTTCAGACGGCCATCTCCTGCGGTCAACCGGACCAGATTCCCGCCTGCCAATACGGAGACACGCTCAGCCGCCCGCAGCAAAGCCTTGCTGCTTAATCGAATCTCGGATTGGAACGAAGCGGGCATGAGTTTAGTCATGCTTGGCATACTGCCCTCCAGCTGAGCGGACTGCACCTGCAGCCTGCCTGTTCTGAAGATGATGGATTGTGCGTCCGCTTCGATGTGCATGAACCCCTCCGTGTCGTCGCCAATAAGCTTGGATAGCTCGGACAACGTCTTTTCCCGAAATGACGACGATCGTCTCATGAGTCGTTGATTTAACGCAATTTTAAAATTGAAGAGTCGTCAGCTTTAGAAAATAAGTTCCAGACTGATCCAATAAAAAAAAGCAGCGGCGGACAAAGACTTGACTTGATAAATTAAGTCTTTGACTGCCGCTGTTGTCATTCAACTAACTTTTTCCGTGGATTGTATACTTTATTGAATTTGCCTAGTAAAAAACAACGCTTGGAAACCCACGTGATTCGCTGAATAGTGTAATTCTTAAGTACCATCAAGTTGTTGGTTTAAACCCGGCAGTTGAGCATTTACCATTCATTGCATGTTTACCGATTGATATTATGCATGATTGCACTGTAAAGAAAATCCGCAAAATCCTCATTGCTATATTGATTAAAATAGTTTTTGAATCGTGCGTCGAATTTGTAGGTATGAGCCATGCAAGCCAGTAATTCTGCATCACATGTCATGAATTGCATTAAAATTTTTTTCCACTCTTCGATTAGTCGCTGAACTTCATCGGAAGAAGGTTCTTGATCGACACAAGACGCCATTTGTTTGAATATTTCCTCCATAGAATGAAAACGTTCCTCTTTATCCTCTAGTGATAATTTTTCCAACGTTTCATTGAACTCTTTATACGTTTCTGTTTCACCATAAATGAATCTCGCCTCATTTGCATATTGTTCTTTCAATGGCAAAACGGAAGAATGGTTGAAGATTTGCAAATTGCTAATATCTTTCCCCGAAACGTATTCGTCGAGAGCTACCATGATGGTTTCTAGTCTTTGTTTTCTCGATAATAAGGTTTGTCGCTGCTTCTTTATGATTTGTTTCTGTTCTTGCCGGGTTAGCTTTAAAATGTCCGCAATTTCTTTCAAGGAAAAATCCAATTCCTTCAAGAATAAAATCGTTTGAAGTTTTTCCAAACTGCTTCGATCATATAAACGATACCCTTTTTCCGTCAGATGTGTCGGTTTAAATAAATCAATCCTATCGTAATAATGCAAGGTCCGGCTTGTAATGCCTGTAATCTGAACAATATCTTTAACAGCTAATAATGGTTTCTTCATCCCAAAATCCTTTTACTTCGTCTAGTATTTGAGCAGCAGGCGTTATGGTGGCCTCAAAGATCGTTTTTCCTGTTTTTCTTAAATAATATTGGATTAAATAATATCCACAAGCGTAGCCAGCACTATAAGGCATATTGACCGGTTCAAAGTTTTGAAGTTGGGCGATCTCGTCACCGTAAAGATACGGAGCAAATTGATCAAACCCTGTTAATTGCAATTGCTCTCTAAGGACAGGCTTTATGCGCCTGTTAAGTGTGTCTGCGTTTGTTTTCGTTACAAAAGGGCCGAGCAATTCTTCTCCAAACATGAGCGTAGCAAAGTTTTCAGCTAATCCTTCACTTACAATGAGCTCGCCCAAATTAACGGTGTGATCCCACTGAATAAATTGATATCGCACATTATGGTTGCATTCGTGCGCCAGCGCAGCCTTCATTCGAGGAATCGTGTACTCATTTGGCAAGAGTGTACCCCAGATAAACCCGGGAATGCCCCCAAAGCCGCTATATCCTTCGTTTATTGTTAAGGCACGGTTTTCCGGATTCCCTAGTTGAATGGTAAACAAATATTCAGATACGGGGAGACTTATTTCATGTTCTATAAATAAATGGAGGCTTTTCCTTACAGCGTGCTCGCACTCTAACCAAAAAGAATCTGACGAAATCAGCTCTACCTCAGGTGAAATCTGCCCAGTAATCTGTTCAGGGGATCGATGCATCATACTATTAAACGTAACAACGTCAAAACCATTCGCCTCTCCAGCTCTAAAAGGTATCTGTTGAATTTGCCATTGTTTCATAAAAGGAGCCATCATTTCGTTTCTGAATAATTCAAGTTTTTCCTCGGGCGCAGCTTGGGCAACTTTTTGATAAATGTGGTCTGAACGCAATGTTTTTATATTCATATCTCTCACTCCTTGTTATGTATTCATAGAGAGAATTATTCACTATGACCTAACGTTATAGTCAAGTACTTTGAATCAAATACTGAAAATTAGGTACATGTGCTCCATCTGATACCTCCAAGAATGAGGTTGCTTCATTTTTCACTCTAAACATTATTTTCTTTTTAGAATAATATTGATACGCCATATACGGCATACCTCACTGTGGAAGAAACAAAAAAAGACAGGTCCAATGACCTGTCCCGCTTCTGTTATGGCTATCGCTTAGACCGCTTTAATCTCCAGCAGCTCATACTTGATGATGCCCATCGGCGCATCTACGTTTATCGTATCGCCGACTTTTTTGCCCATCAGCTCTTTGCCGAGCGGGCTCTCATAGGAAATCTTATTGTCCGTGACATCCGCTTCCGCTGGTCCCACGACGCGATACTCGATTTTTTCGTTAAATTCGATGTCGTTCAAAATAACCAAAGAGCCAATGCTCACCTGATTACTGCTTAAGCTGCTGGCATCTACAACGCGCGCAATCTTCCGCATTCTCTCCAGCTGCAGGATTCTCGTCTCCATAAATGCCTGATCATCCTTGGCAGAATGGTATTCGCTATTTTCCTTCAAATCGCCATAGCTGATCGCAACCTTCAGGCGCTCAGATAGCTCCTTGCGCTTGACTGTCTTCAGCTCCAACAATTCTTCTTCAATCTTTGCCAAGCCTTCCGGCGTCAAAATCAATTCTTCTTTAGCCACTAGAGATACTCCCCTTTCACAATCCAATCTTATTGTACCCTATTTGGCCTTACCTTTTCCTATATTTTCTTCACAAATTCCGATTTCAGCTGCATCGCGCCAAATCCGTCGATTTTGCAATCGATATCATGATCGCCTTCGATCAAACGGATATTTTTCACCTTTGTGCCGATCTTGATGACCGACGAGCTTCCCTTCACCTTCAGATCCTTAATGACCGACACGGAATCTCCATCATTCAATATATTGCCATTCGCATCTTTAATAATCCGCTTCTCTTCAGCTTGCTCCTCATCCGCTGTCAGCGACCATTCATGCGCGCATTCCGGACAGACGAGCAAATTGCCGTCCTCGTAAGTATACTGGGAATTACATTTGGGACAATTAGGCAAATTAGACATGTTATCGTTCTCCATTGTTTTTATACCAGTATATCGGAACAAGTGCTGGAGATACAGACAAGCCAAGGAAACGATGGCCATTTCTGACAAATATCTGGGTGATCCTGTTCGTAGTAAGGTGTTATTCACAAAAAAAGATCACGAGCAGCGCAAACCGCTCATGATCCATTATCATGTTCTGTCCTATTTTGCTTAATTGCAGCTACGGCTGAATTTGTACTAAGCTATGCGTTGTCGCATCGTATCGGTAAGTCCGTAGCTCGCCTGCACCGCTATTCTTATCGCGAATGGAGAACCATCCCTTCTCCCGATTGTAGCTTATGAGATCTCCATAACTGGCACCTAAAGCATCCCGTATGCTGGCCCAAAGCAATTCACCGTTCTCTTCTTTGAACACATAAATCTGATTCTGTTTATAGGTGGTTACAATGGCCTCTTCCCGGTCATCTCCATCCAAATCATATTCATAGGTCGCTGCCTCGAACATGGCATATGTAGTAATACTTCCATCAACCTGATGAAGGTAATAGGTACAGGATTCCCCGTCAATTCTACAAGTTTGCAAATCGATTTTAACGACAGCTTTGCCAAAGAGGCGTGTCATCGTAATCTCGTTATCATATAAATGACCATATCCAAAATGAAAGAGCGTATTGGGGTTTGAAAGCCCGCTGATTACAAATCCGATATAATCATACTTCTCGTCGGTTCCATGTTGGGTAGTCGTATCATGTATCTTCGTAAAACGTACAGCTAAGCCCAGACCGTCAACAATTTTTTGATCGATGACTTCAATTTCATCGAAGGGTAGTTCTACTGTAGTATATATCTCCCATAATGGCGAATGCTTATTAGACAGACCCGGTAAAATATCAGTATCATCCTCCCGTATCACCTCATTCTTCTGCAGCTTCCGCGCCTCCAAATATCGGAACGTAACAGGCAGCGCCAACTCATGCTCCCCCACGACCTTATCTTCGCCGCTCTGCGGCGCTGGCTCAGCAACTCCCGCCTGCTTGCTCACGCTGTCTGTCCATGGAGCCTCGTCCACACTATAGAAAAGTACGATTCCCGCAATCACGCACAAGACTGCCATGCTAATGAACCGCATATTCAGAGGAAGTCGCACTGCTGGCGTCCGATCGACCGCTTCCAGCACGGAGCGCTTCATCTCCTCGCTAAACTCCGCTTTGCCGAACAATCCCCGCTTCACCGCGTCCTGCCAATCCGGTCGTTCCTCTCTCATCGCTCCATCTCCCTCCACTTGCTCTCTACGATTTTGCGGGCGCGGTGCAATCTCGATTTCACCGTACCCTCCGACAGATTGAGTAGCTGTCCGATCTCTGCCTTGGTCATCCCATGCTCCAAATGAAGCACCAGAACCTCTCTATGCTTCATCGACAGTCCCATGATGATGTTCAGCAGCTCCCGCTCCGATTGCCTCTCCAGATAAACCTCTTCTGCCGAATCTGCCATTCTGTCCGACTTGACCCATTCGAACAACACAACTCTCCGCACATAGCTGGATCTCAGCTCGTTAATCGCGAGATTGCGCACAATCGCGAACAGCCATGTTTTGAAGGAAGACTGCCCCTTGAATGTCCCGATGTTCTGGTAGACCTTAATAAATGCTTCCTGCGCGATATCCTTGGCCTGCTCCCGATTGCGGGTGATGGCATATGCATATGTCCGGACATCGTCACCATATTGCGTCATGAGATTGTACAACTCCGTCTTGCCCATCCGCTCCATATGCGTCAAATATTGCAGCTCAAGATGAGATTCCAAGCGTTCACCCCCTCAACCTTTTAGACAAGGCCAAAGCCATAATCGTTCCATTCGTCATTCAATATCAGCAAAAAAAAAAAACGGAGTGCCTCCTAGCACAACGGGAGCGAATGGCCAGAACTGAGCTGCATTCGGCATAGCGAAGCGCCTTCTCGCACTGTTTTCTATTCTTTCTATTTTTTCCTTGTCTTGATAGTCATATTTTCATATACTTATTTCGTCGTTCTATGTCAAATACTTCGAATTGAGTGAGATCCCGACATGGACCATTCGATCGATCGCGATGTTAGAGCGAGCGCTATGTATGCTAACAAACCAATATCAACTAGATCGGATGGTGCAAGTTCATGATACGTCAACGAAATATCGCGCTAGCTATTATTCTAACGATTGTAACCTGCGGTATTTACGGCATTTACTGGTTCATCGTCATGACGGATGAGGTCGGCCAATTAAGCGGAGATCCCTCGTTCACTGGCGTTAAACATTTCCTGCTTACTCTTGTCACTTGCGGTGTCTGGAGCTTCGTATGGGCTTACCAAGTGGCTAAGCAAATCGAATACGCGCAATTGCAGCGCGGGTTCAGACCATCCGACAACGCCCTGATCTATATTCTGCTGACATTATTCGGACTCGGCATCGTAACGTATGCCCTGGTTCAATCAGATGTCAACAAAATGGCAATGCCTTAACCGATTGCCGCAGCGGCATCCCAAGCTCTTCTGGGGCACGATGCTTGGCGCTGGCGGTCTTCTGTATGCCAAGGCATGGCTGCCCCTTACCGGACTAGCCATACCTTGTCCTATTCATGCCGTGACTGGATTGTATTGTCCCGGCTGCGGCATTACGAGAGCGGCGCTTTCCTTGCTGGAGCTTGATGTCCATCAGGCATTCCGCTTCAATTCTCTCATCTTCGTCCTGGCGCCATTGTTTGCCCTGTATACATGGGCGAATGCCAAGAAGAAAAGGAGAATTGGCGGGACTATAATGGTATTCATGCTAGCGATCACATTGCTATACGGTCTGGCCCGCAACCTGCCGCCATGGTCATATCTGGCTCCAACGGAACTAACCTGATTCGTACAAAAGAAGGATATCTCCTGATCCAAAGCCGGATCGCGGGATATCCTCTTTTATTAGTGAGCTTCTATTTGCCGAGATTTGTTACTTCCTGCCCAGCCACGAGAATACCGACTTCTTCTGATCCCCTTGTACCAATCTCCCGCGCTGAGCCAGCGTGTCCTCATGGTCAGGCTCCAGCTCCAGAATACGGTCGCAGACGGCAAGCGCTTCCCGGCTTTGTCCATTCTCGATCATCATCGTCATGCGCAGATGCAGGATGCTGACGAACTGAGCGTCGAGCGCCAGCCCCTGCTGAATATAAGAGGCTGCCTCATCCTTCCGCTCCAGCATGTAATGCGACCATGCCAGGAAGTCGTATGCATACGCACTCTCAGGGTCAACAGCCAGCAGCTCATGGCAGAGGGCAATGCATTGCTCGTAATCTTTCCCATGATCAAAGGTGACATGAATTTTTTTCTCATGGGCCCGCACCAGCGTCGGCTCAATCGCAATCGCTTGGTCCAGGTGATGGAGACTCTCCTGCCATGTCTCCTCTTGATGGAGCAACAATCCCAGCTGCAAATGATAAGAGGCAACAGCGGGATCGATGACAATCGCTTGGCGATAAGCGGCGATCGCCTCGTCACGCTCTCCCTGATCTCGATGAATATCGCCGATCAAGTCATAGAATAGATCCGCTTGCTCGGCCTTCTCCATCCATTCAACCGCAAGACGGTAAGCATCATCCAGCTGTCTCATATTGTAATAGCTTAACGCCGCATAATAGACGGCTTGCTCCAGGACATAATGAGTCATAATCTTCTCGAACTCTGCCGCCGATTCGTCGTACTGCTGCATACGGAAGTAGCACATGCCCTTGCAGAGCAGCGCATCCTTTTGCTCCGCTTCGAGCTCCAATGCATAGTCGCAATTGGCAATGGACTCCTCGAATTCACCCATATAACGCAAAGCGTTCGCTTTCTCCACATACAAGCGCACATCCCGAAGATCATGCCTCGCAGCCTGATGGAAAGCTTCGATGACATGCTGGTACTGTCCGACTCGGTTCAGCATGTTCATCTTCACGATGTACGCTTCCGTATAGTAAGCGTTGATCGATAGCGCCTTGTCCGCCGCCTCATAGCATTCGCCATACCGTTCAAGCTCCAGCAGCGCATCAGCCTTCTGCCTGTAGCTATTGGCAAAGCTCGCATCATAGTGAATAGCCAGCTCTGCAGACGCCAGCGCTTCTTCATGACGTCCCAGCCTATTCAGCGTATACGCCTTGTTGTTATACAGCGAAGCCTCGTCCGGCTTAAGCTCAGTCGCCTTCTCGTAATAGACGACCGCTTCCTCCAGCTCTCCCAGCTCCTCCAGCAAGACGGCCTTCCAATGATACAGATCCATATAATCCGGATAAAGCGCCAGCGCCTCATTGACCTTCGTCAAGGCAAGCTCCTTCTTGTCCATATGGTGCAGAACGACGCATAGCTGTACCTGAAGCTTGGCCGAAGGATGCTGCGGCTCCAGCTCGCAAAGCAGCTGATAAGCCTCCTCCACCCGCCCCGTTGCCAAATACGACGTCACCAGCTCATGCGCGGCGTTGATATCATCGGGCCGTCCATTCGCTTCAGTCGTCATCTCTTCAATCTGGAAGCGATGCGCGGAAGCCAGCAAATTAATGACTTCATGATCGTTCGGCAATATCTGCTTCAATTGATTCAGATAAGTTGACGCATCCGCGTAATAGCCCAGGCTGACGGCACACTTGCCCAGCGAGAAGAGCACATCGGCTGCATCCGGTCTAATCGGCAAGATTCGCTTATAGTCCTGATACGCCTCTTCATAGCGCCCTAGCCGGAACAACAAGCCTGCACGGTAATAGCGCGCATAATAATCCGACTCATCCCTGTCCAGCAGCTCGTTAAGCTTCCCCCCTGCCTCCGCCAGCCTGCCCAATGCCATGCTGTAGCGGGTCCCCAGAATAATCGCATCGGGATGGGACGGGCACAGCTGAGCCAGCTGAAGCAATGCCTCTCGTGCAGTATAATAATCGTAATCATCGACGGCTTGCATGCCTGTGCGATATTGCTTGATGAATGTCTCCTGCTGCCCAGGCACGCAGTTCAGCAATTCCCCATAGCGGAAAAACTGATCGCGTTCGATCCGGTTCATGACAAATTCAATAAAGTTCTGATGGTAGTCTTCCAGAAGCTTGTCCTTCTGCTTATTCCACTCAAAATGCTGATTGAGCGCCACCCATACCGGATGCGGAAGGTGGAAAAACTCCGTCAAAAAATTGAGCGTCACGCGGCTAGCCGCCTCGCGGGTATCGATCAGATGGCAGACATCCATATCAAGCAGCGATTGCCAAGCGCGTACATCCAGCCGGGCCTCATAGTTGTCATAGACCCCCTTCAGACGGTTCAAATATTGCTCCAGCGGGTCCTCCGGTTCGCCGCCCGATACCGTGCCGGACTTGGCAGCGGCTATCGCTTTCTCGTAGGCCTCCCGAATCTGCTGGAATTCCTCTGGATGTGTCTCCGGATTGTAGACTTTGATCAGCTGGGTGTATGCCCGCTTGATGACCTTCTCATCCGTCGTCGGTTCGATTCGTAAGACCGCAAATTCCTCCATGCTCTACTCTCCCTTTGCCTCAATAGCGTCGAATACGTCCTTCAGCAGCTTCTTCATCTCTGCAATCTTTCGCGGCTCCTGCTTGTCCAGCGTATCTTCGAACTCCCGCAGCAGCTTCGCAATCTCCATCCGCTCATAGCCGATATGCTCTTCATACAGCCTCTCGCCGCGCGCGATGACCCACTTGTTCTCTTGCTGGTCGCGGGGATGAATCTTAAGCGTAGCGAGCTGTTCGATGCGCCTTGCCATCTCCTCCTGGGACATATCGCCCGGATTGCGCTCGATCATTATTTGTTTCACAAGGCCGGTGGACGGCACCTTCACTTCGACCTCCAGCAAGCCGTTGATGTCATAGGTATACCGGACATCGACGCATTCCTGTCCTGCCGAACGACCCGGCACAGGTACGTTAATCTCCCCAAGGAAGATATTTTCCCGCGAAAGTCTGGCTTCCCCTTGCAGAATATCGACCTTGATCATCCGCTGATTGTCATTAGTTGTATAGAAGCGCTCAATCCGACTCACCGGGATGGCCGTGTTGCGCTCAATAATCGGGAAGAAATGCCCGCTCTCATGATAGCCGTTCGATTTGGTTACCGAGACCGAAGTGCCCAGCGTATAAGGACAAACGTCAGTCAGGATGACTTCCTTCAGGCTTTCATGGCGCTCCTTCAAGCCCGCCTGAATGCCAGCCCCTATCCCCACAACTTCATCCGGGTTCACATTGGCATACGCCAGCTGCCCGAACAGCTTGCTGACGAACGTGCGGATGAAGGGCAATCTCGTTGCGCCGCCTACGAGCAGAATGGCGTCGAGATCCTTCACCTTCAGCGAGGCGTCGGACAAAGCCCTCTCGATTGGCGCCCGAAGCCGCTGCAGCAGCAGCTTCGTCGCCAGCTCGTATTCATCCTGGCTAATCTCTAACGCAAGCTCACTGTCCTTATGCATAAAAGCCATTCGCGCGGCGCGCTTGTCGGCGAATGACAGCTTCGCCATCTCCGCTTGCTTACGCAGCTTCGCGAACTCTTTCGGCTCAAAGTCATCCTCCGTTAATCCGTGACGGTTCAAGAACATATCAATCAACAGCTGCGTGAAGTCCTCACCGCCCAGGTAATTGTCCCCCGCTACAGCTCTGACCTCCATCACTTGGTCGAATAACTCCAAGATGGATACGTCGAAGGTGCCGCCTCCCAAATCGAAGACCAGAAACTTCGTATCCGCATCCCGTTGGTGAAGTCCATAAGCGATGGCTGCCGCCGTCGGTTCCGTAACCAGACGCTCCACTCGTAGCCCCGCCAGCTCACCGGCGCGAACCGTCGCTTTGCGTTGCACATCGTTGAAATACGCCGGAACGCTAATCACCGCTTCATGCACAGGCTTGCCCAGCACATGCTCCGCATCCTTCTTCAGCGCTTTAATGACAAGCGCCGACAGCTCTTCAGGCAGAAACTCCTGCTCGCCGAGCTTAAACAGCTTTTTCGTACCCATATACCTTTTGAAGAAAGACGCACTAAGCTCGGGATGAGAGATTTGCCGCTCCAGCGCGATCTGTCCCACGACGAATTCGCCATCGCCGTCCATGCTGACCGCCGATGGCGTCAGATGCTTCCCAAGCCCGTTCGGGATAATAACCGGTCCTTCCTCCGTCCAATAGGTAACCAAACTATTCGTTGTCCCCAGATCAATGCCTATGATCGTCATAAGTCCTCCGTAATACATCCGTTAATGGTGATATCCTCAATATCTTACAAGATTGCTCTATCTCTTGCTATATCAAAGTATATCGGCAAATAGCCCGGCACTCCATAGCTTCCTGCATAGCATCTGTAAACTAGACAAGCTGCAAGCATAGTCTCCCAAGCACTTAGCTTCCATCACAAAAAGCGGCAGAAAACCGTCCAAGGACGACTTCTGCCGCTAATCGATATCTGATTCAATTGAGCTTGCGCATTAAACTAATCACTAGCAATATAGCGCCGATGCACGCACCGGTCAGCGCAATGGTATGCAGACCCGCCGTCGTCACCGTAGTACCAAACGCTATACCGAGCAGGCTGGTTGACAGAATGCCGCCGACCGAACGGAAGGTCTGGAACAGGCCGGATGCCGCTCCCGTCTCGCTGGGCTTGGTATGCTGGAAGAGCGCCGTCTGAAGTCCCATATTGTTCATCCCATTCGTTATTCCTACGATAGAAGTAGCCAATAAGATGAAGAAGATCGGTGTATCCTCGCCCATAAACAACAGCAGCAGCGTGCCTAGAAGCAGTGTGCTGCTCCCGGCAATAATGGCGGGCCGGTAGCTCCAGCGCTGGATGATGCGAACCGCGATTGGCGTCGCCAACATTCCGATTCCCGCGAAAGGCAGCATCAGAAGGCCTGCTGTCTGCGGATCATAGCCCTTCACCTGGCCGAGCCATAATGGCATACTGAAGAACAAGGAGTAGAACACGATATTCAGCCCAGCGAACTGCGCATATACCGATTGCAGTTTCACATTGCGGCCTAACATGCGCAGATCAATGAACGGCTTGTCCGTCTTCAGCTCTCTAATGCCGAAGAGAACCGCAAATACCGGAACGACCGCAAGCAGCCACCACATGGCGCCTGAGCCGAGCGAGGTGAGGAACAGCATGAAGCTGATCAGCATTCCCATGAACAAGAGGACGCCAGGCACATCCAGCAGCTTCAACAAGCCGCCGCTGCTCCCCTTCTCCCGCTTGCGGTCGGCAGGCATCCAGCGGTAAGCCAGCACGATCACGGCTAGCGCAATCGGAATATTGATCCAGAAGATCGAATGCCAGCCGTTGTGCTGAACCAGCAGACCGCCCAGCGTCGGGCCGAATGCCGCCATGACATTGGCGGATACCGAGATGATGCCTAGCGACGACGTCATGCCCTTAGGCTGTCCGCCAGTTGCCGGTTGGGCGAAGGAGCGGACAATCGCCATTCCCGCCGGAAAAGCTACCGTGCTGCCGAGCGCCAGCATAATCCGGAACGCCAGCAGCCAGCCGAATGACGGCGCCCATACGGAGAGCAGGCTGCTCGCAACGACAATCGTGAGCCCCGTCATCATGACGCGGCGAGCGCCGAGCAGATCCGCAAGCTTGCCCATTAACGGCTGTCCGGCTGCCGCTGCCAGATAGAAGCCCGTAATGAGCCAGGTTGCCGTCGCAACATTAATGCCATAGCTTGCGCCTATGCCCAGTAGCGCAACGGCGATCATAGAAGAATTGAGCGGATTGAGAATGACGCTGAGCGCGACGACCCATGTCATTTTACGTAGCGAATAGGTGGATGGAATGGTATTCATTGTAGCCCTATGTTGTTCTGTTGCTGCCATCTTCATTCATTCCTTTGCCATATCTGTCATAAACCCATTGTAAATGGGAATGCTCATAAAGAAAAATAGATGATATCGAATGAATTAATAATGATTTTATTATAAAGGGAGATGCGATGATGGATTTGCAGCATTTGAAATATTTTCAGACCGTGGCCAGACTGGAGCATATGACATATGCCGCCCAAGAGCTGCATATCGCCCAGCCCGCTCTTAGTGTCATTATCTCTAGGATGGAGGAACAGCTCGGCGTGCCCCTGTTCGACCGGCAAGGCAGGCGTATCAAGCTGAACCCATACGGCAAAATCTATCTGGAGAAGGTTAATTTGGCGCTTCATGCGCTGGAGGAGGGCCAGCGCGAGCTGTCCGATCTGGCCGGCATCGAGAAGGCAACCATCAGCATTGCGGCGACGACGCTGAACCGCTTCTCGAATGTGCTGGGACCCTATCTGGCTGCCCATCCGCAAGCGAACTTCCGCATTATGCAGACGCCTACGGAGGAGATGAAGGTCCAGCTGCTGCAAAGCGGCGAGATCGATTTCGTCTTTGCCGCGCCGCCGATTACAGCCGAAGGGATAACCGGCTCGAACTTGCTGACCGAGGAAATCATGCTGGTCGTGCCGCCGCAGCATCGCTTTGCGGGTCGGAGCAGCATACGCCTTAACGAGGCAGCCAATGAACCGTTTATCAGCCTTAAGCCGGGATACAGCTTCCGCGATCTGACCTTCTCGTATTGCGCGGAGGCGGGCTTCGTGCCGCGCGTCGTGTGCGAGGGAGATGAGCCTACCTCTATCGGAAGCCTGGTAGCAGCCGGGCTCGGCATCGGTTTTCTTCCTGCCGCAGCACGTAGAAATAATGGCTCGCTCGTCTTTCTCACCATCGAGGAGCCGGTATGCATGCGGTCGATGCAACTGGCCTGGCTGGAGGGCCGTTATGTATCGGGAGCGGCCCGTTCGTTCCGAGATTTCGTCATTGGCTACTTTGCCGCGGGCAGCGACAATTTGGTTGTAGACTAACCCCATTCCATCCGGCGTATAATGGAGTATGTAAATGACAGGAAAGCAGGTGCAAGCACATGAAATTTAGTACATATGCCTACGAACGACCGGACGTGAAGACGTTCGAGCTGCAATTCAAGGAATTGCTGAACGCATTCACGAGCGCAGCTACGTACGAAGAACAGGATGAAGCCATGACTGCGGTCAATAAGCTGCGCAGCGAATTCGATACGATGCAGACGATTGCCAGCATCCGCCATTCCATCGATACGAACGATGAGCTTTACAAAGCGGAGCAAGACTTTTTCGATGAGAACGGTCCCATCGTCCAGGAATACATCACCGATTACTATCGCGCACTGGTGGATTCTTCTTTCCGCGAACAGCTTGAGGCGAAATGGGGACGTCAGCTCTTCCAGCTGGCTGAGCTGTCGTTGAAGACGTTCAGCCCCGCCGTTATCGAAGATCTTCAGCTTGAGAATAAGCTGACCACGGAATACAGCAAGCTGCTTGCCTCCGCCAAGATTCCATTCGAGGGAGAGGAGCGTACACTTGCGCAGCTCACGCCATTCCAGCAGTCGCCGGACCGCAGCATGCGTAAGCGCGCTGCTGAAGCATCCTTCGGCTTCATGGCTGAGCATGAGGCCGATTTCGACCGTATCTATGACGAACTGGTCAAGACACGGACGAAGATCGCGCATAAACTCGGCTTCCACAATTACGTCGAGCTTGGTTATGCTCGAATGAGCCGGACGGATTACAATGCCGAGATGGTCGCAAACTTCCGCGAGCAGGTGCTGGAGCATATCGTTCCAGTCGCCTCAAAGCTGAAGGAGCGCCAACAAAGCCGCATCGGTGTCGATGACTTGCTGTACTATGACGAGAACCTGGCGTTCCTGTCGGGCAATGCCACTCCGAAAGGCGATCCCATCTGGATCGAAAGCAACGGCGCAAAGATGTACGCCGAGCTGTCACCGGAGACCGATGAGTTCTACCGCTTTATGCAGGATAATGAACTGATGGATCTCGTCAGCAAGAAGGGCAAGCGCGGCGGCGGCTACTGCACGTATATCAGCGAGCATCAGGCGCCGTACATCTTCTCCAACTTCAACGGGACATCAGGCGATATCGACGTCCTGACGCATGAGGCGGGGCATGCCTTCCAGGTGTACCAAAGCCGGAGCTATGCGGTGCCGGAATACAGCTTCCCAACCTACGAGGCTTGCGAGATCCATTCGATGAGCATGGAATTTTTCACATGGCCGTGGATGGACCTCTTCTTCAAGGAAGATGCTGACAAATACCGCTTCGACCATCTGGCAAGCGCATTGATCTTTATTCCGTATGGCGTAACGGTCGATGAATTCCAGCATTTCGTCTATGAGCATCCGGAAGCGACCCCTGCGGAGCGGAAGGCGGCATGGCGGAGAATCGAGAAGAAATATTTGCCGCATCGCCAATATGCGGATAATGATTATCTGGAGCAAGGCGGATTCTGGCATAGACAGAGCCATATCTTCAATTCGCCGTTCTATTACATCGACTACACGCTCGCGCAGATTTGCGCGTTTCAATTCTGGAAGAAGATGCACGAGGACCGCAGCGCCGCATGGACGGATTACCTGAACCTATGCAAGCTTGGGGGCAGCTTGTCCTTCACCGAGCTTGTCGCCAAAGCAGGTCTTGTCTCACCATTCGAGGACGGCTGCGTCACTTCGGTCATTGGAACGATCGACAGCTGGCTGAATGAGGTAGACGACCAATCGTTATAAATAGGCCTCGCACCTAAAAAAGACGGCAGCCGGTGATTAAATCGGCAACCGTCTTTTTCTTTATTTATTTTGCGGCATTCGCTTTTGCCCGCTCCTCCATCATATTGGTAATATCCTGAATTTGGTTCAGCACCGAGATCGGATCGGAGAAATAGAAGCGGTAACCGTCAATTTCGTACAGCTTATTATTTTTGACCGCAGGCAATGTTCCCCAAACTGGGTCATTCGCATAATCATACGATTCGTTCTTCATGTCCACCGCCATAAAGATATAATCGCCGGCATACTGATCAACGACCTCGCTGGAAATAGTGGCCCAGCCTGCCTTCGGATCGATATCCCGGATGACATTTTCATTCATAGGCATGCCCAGTTCACCGTGTATGGTTCCTCCCGTAAAAGCATTCCCGTAAAGCGTGAACTCCTTTTTGATCCCTCCGGCAAATACAGCGACTGTCTCGCCCTCTTGCAATAAGGCTTGTACCCGCTTTTTGGCTCCGCCGAGCTTCTCCTCGAATTCCTCCAGCCAAGCCGCAGCCTTAGCCTCCTTATTCAGGATGACTGCAAGCTCCTTTACTTGTTCCCGAACGTTGGTGTTACTTTCAAGATAAACCGTTGTTGCAATTTTGGAATAGGCCTCATATTTCTGGGCATCCCCTGTCACAATAAGGTCGGGATTCAGCGCTACTATCGCTTCCAGGCTTTCAGACACATCCGTTATTCCGTCTACTTGATCCTGCAAATATGGATTATCAATAAACATACGGTTGCTGCCCACAGGCTTGACATCTAACGCCAGCAAGTAACCCAGATAGAAATCGGTCACCACCCGCTGGGGATTGTCCGGCACTTCAATCTCTCCCATGGAAGTCGACACAAGACGTGTGCCTCCATTAGCCGCAGGATCTGCGGTTGCAGTTGCTTCCGAAGTTGTCTGCGGGGCTGTATGATTAGAAACGTTTGAATTAGTGCTGTTGCCCGTATTGGCGCTCCCGCAGGCGCCAAGCAGCAAGCCGAAAGCAAGCAGCAGGCTGGCCGGCACCATTTTTGCAAAGTTGAACATGTTGTCTGATCCTCCATTCATGTGTTGATAATAATTATCATTATCATGAATAGAAATATAGCATGGGTCATTCGGGTGGGCAATGGGATTTCTCCCGGCCTGTGATGTAATATCCTCCTTATTGTCATGCTTGCGGAACGCTTGCGGAGACATCCCCATCTGTTTTTTGAAGGCATTGCTGAAGTAGTAGACATCCCGGTATCCAATTGCGGAAGCAATCATATACAGCGGAAGTTTGGTTTCGGTGAGCAGCTCGCAAGCCTTTCTTATACGTAAGCGAATCAGGCAATCGATCGGACCGCGATTGAGCACTTGCTTGAAGCAATTCGAGAGATGGCCTGGGCTTTTGTTCATGGCAGCTGCCAATGTATCAAGGGTATGCGGATCGGCATAATGCTTGAGCATATACTCCAGCGTCATCGTCACCAGCTCAGCCGGACTTGTCGTCTTGGTCACTTGAGATGCGGCATGATAATGCGGGATGACCCCCGACAGCCATTGATAGAAGGCCGCTTTCAATTGCAGGGATCCCGCTGTCTCCTGATTTCGGCTTATTTCAAGCATAGCGGACAGCAGCTCATAGATGATGGCCGGTTGGCCGGGGGTCAAATGGTAGACGGACTCGAACGGATTGCAGCTGTCCAGCAGCGCAAGCTGATGTTCCGTCAACCTATTTCTTAAATCGGCTTCATAACAGAGCATGCTGTACTCAACCCCGTCTACCCCTGCGTTTACTTCACAATAGCTTTTCTGAGGCATATGAATGATTTGCAGATCGTTTACGGAGTAAGTCCGGCGGTTCAGCATCAATAGCGCTGTCCCTTTGCTTATGCAGAAGAAACCATTATTGCTGGACGTAAAAACGCTGCGTTCGCCGGGTTTAAGCATATATTTTTGAATATGGATATGTTCGATATGGGCTTGATTCCATAGCGCAATGTGTTCGCTCAGCTGCAACATAAGGGTACAATCTCCACTCTCATTAAGGTCACTGGTTATAGTTTATCATGGATATTCGTCCCGTACAGTTGTGGATCGCTCTGCCAAGACTCAATAGCCAAACTACAACAGAATCCTCCACAGGGCCAAATAAAGCACAAGCGCAGCAGCCATCCATAGCGCATAGGCATAATTCGGCCGAGCCATCTCCATAGCGGTCTTGTTCTGCAAGCCGGCGAGCAAATGATTGACAGCCGAAGCTGGCGAGATCGGGTTGGATAAGCCCCAGCTGCCTAGCAGCAGCACCGCAAAATAAGCGGAGGATAGGCCCACCGCAGCGGGATCAATACCCGTGGCAAGGATCGTAACCGGCACAATGGGATGAAGTCCGATCCAGGAGGTCGCCATAATGAGCAGAACGGTAAATAGCGTAAACGCCAGCCAAAGCGGTACCGGCAGCTTCTCCAGCAGCTCAGGCACATAGGCTCCGAAGCCCGTCGATCGAATGGAGCCGCTGAAAAATCCGGCAGCAAGGAATAACGTAATCTCCTTCTGGAGAGCTGGCAGCGTAACCGATATATGATTCGCAATGCCTTGTCGGTAAGTATCCATTGCTCCTTTAGCCGCACACCAAAGCAGCGGAATCAAGACTGCGCCCAGACAGGTGATCAGCACCATTGGCAGCTCTAGCAGCCACTCCAGCAGCAGAATAGCTCCAATCGCCAGAACAAGATAAGCAGCCAGTCCAAACGGAAATGATGCGCGGGCTGACAAATTGCCTACCGGAGCGGGTCTGACCTCCTCTGCTTCCCGCTCTGTGTCCATATCAGAATCATTCTGCTCACTGCGCCATAACTCGCGTCTACTCACGACCATGCTTATCAATAGGCTAAGGAGCGATAAACCAATAATATAAGGCAGAATCGACGTCCAGCGGAGCGATAGTGCAGACGTGACTAATGCCATCGCAGCGAAGTAAGGCGACCACATAATCGCTCCGCCGAAGCCCCGATTCATCGCTGCAGCCAGCAGCCGGGCTGCACCGCTCGCATGAGGCTTGACGAAAGCGAGATGATAGACGACCGAGATGGAGCCTACATTGATGAACGCGCCCATGATCTGGGTAAGCAGTTGAGTGCCTGTGAACATCACGGCTTTGCTTTTGACGCTCTTTTCATAGAAGCGGCGCAGCGCCGCCACGTATGCCGGCAGACGAACGGGAATGCCGAACAACGGTGCGAATACAAACAGGGTAACAAGCGTTGCATTAATGGCCGCCGACTCAAACCAAAGCCGGACATCCGCTTTCTGGAGCAGCATGAGCAGAACTCCGCCCGCCATAAAACCCGTCGCCAGCCACTTGGATATCCCTTTAAGCCTTGGAAGAGCCAGTGCAATAGCCAGAAACGCCAGTCCCCCAAGCGGATAAAGCAGCAGCTCCACATGGGTGAGCTGCTGCACGATAAAGATGGCAGCGAGCGAGAACACGACTGTTCTCTCCGCCGCTGCCCGTATAGATGTTGCCATACGATTCGCCTTCTTCTTTTAATTAAACTGCCAGCAGCTCAGGCTTAGATTGCCGTACTGATAGCTGCGGTGAAGCAGCTTCGCCTGCCGGTTCTCATCACCTGTGCCCATCGCAAGCAGCAATGGAATGAAATGCTCGCTTGTCGGAACCGCATCGCGCGCATGAGGAGCCAGCTCCATGTAACGGAACAAGGCCTCCACATCCCAATTCTCCAGCTTGCTCTGCAACCAATTATCGAAGGATTCGGCCCAGTCGTCAATGCCGTCGCTCGACCGCCAGTTCAACCGTCGCAAATTATGAACCGTTCCGCCGCTGCCGATAATCAGAACATCTTGTTCCCTAAGCTCGCCAAGCGCCTTGCCAATCTCATACTGCTGCTCCGGCGTCAAATGCCGGTTCACAGACAGCGCGACAACCGGAATGTCCGCATCCGGATACAGCAGCTTCAGCACAGCCCATGCGCCGTGGTCAAGGCCCCGCTCTTCATCCAATACGCTGTCGATGCCTTGCTTGGCGAATAAGGATTGGATACGCTCGCTCAGCGCTCGATCGCTTCGGGCCGGATAGGTTATCCGGTACAGCTCATCCTGGAATCCGCCAAAATCGTAAATCGTGCTGTATGGCTCCGCCGCGCCAATCGTCTGGACAGACTCCTCCCAATGGGCGGAAAATAATACGATCGCCTTCGGCTTAGGCGTATTTGCGCCAAATTGCTTCATCAATTCTGTATAGGCATGTTCCTCCAACACAAGAGAGGGCGCTCCATGCGCGAAAAAATAAGAAGGCATCATTGTCCCATCGCTCCTTTATCATTGTTTTTTGCCTCATCTTGCTTCAGCCAGCTCACATAATCAGCCATGTTCTCCTCTGTCACCCCATGATCGGACGGGTATGTTTTAAAAGTCAGCTTGGAGGTTACGCTACCCATATATTCGGCTGTCTCATGGCCGATGCGAATCGGGAATACGGAATCGAACTCTCCATGGGAGACAAATACCGAGACGTCACTCATCGATTGGACGTCATATTCGGTTTTCACGAATTGCGGAATATACCCGTTCAGCGCCACAATGCCCCGCAGAGCGTTCCCCATCGTATGGGCAAGCGTCAAGGAAAGAATAGCCCCTTGGCTGAACCCCAGCAAGTAGCGGCTGCCCGCATCCACCGGATATTTCTCTGTTGCATACTCAATAAAGGCTTCGAGCTGCTGCACAGCCCGGTCGAATGACTCGCGCAAGGGATTGCCCAGGCTTTTCAGCTCATAATATTGATAGCCTGCCCCAAGCAGCAGATCCCCGCGAATATGAATTGTAATAAAGCGGTCTTCAAACTGCTTCGTCAGACCCGCCATATTGCCCTCATTTGACCCTTTCCCATGAAGCGTGAATAAGGCAGGGTACGTCATGCCGGGCTCCATGCCCTCTGGCAAGTGAATCTGGTAAGCGTATGCTGGTATCATATAAAACTCACCTCTCGGTTCAAAATATTAGTAATAAAGAAATTAATTTTATATAAGTAATTTATACGAATGGACACTGGAATGTCAATGGAAAAATTGATAATATGAATATATCATCTGTATTACAAATATTTTTGAGGATGCGTGAACCCTATGGATATCGGCTCCAACATTCGGGCCATACGAAAGCGGAAAGCGATCACGATCGCCCAAATATGCGAAGAAACCGGCCTGTCCCAAGGCTTCTTAAGTCAGGTCGAGACGAATAAAACCTCACCCTCCATTGCTACGCTGGAGAATATTGCGAATGCCCTGAAGGTGCCGCTTGCTTATTTGCTGCTGAAAAAAGAAGACCGCATGCATATTGTGCGCAAGTCGGAGCGCAAAGTGACCACCAGCGGCAGCGAGCAGCTGAAGGTGGAGCATCTCAGCTCCTCCAAAAATGTAAACATGATGCTTGTCGAGTTCCCTCCCGGCGCATCTACAGGCGAAGTTCCCCATGCCCATGAAGGGGAAGAGGTTCATGTGGTGATCAAAGGCCGAATTTATGCCGAGCAAGGTGAAGATTCTGCCGAATTCGAGGAGGGCGACTCCTTCTCCTGGAATGCCTGCACGCCCCATCTCGTCCGCAATATCGGCGATGAGCAGGCAATCGTTCTGATTTCCGTCTATACGGAGACCGAGCAGCAGCAGCCTTATACATAGCTCGTTTCAAAAATAAAGAAGAGCACCCTCCCGAATGAGTGGATGCTCTTCTTTCGTTCGCCTCTTCTATTGGGATTGCGGATGAGGATGATTGGCATAGTCCTCTTCCTGCTTGCCCTCTTGCTCCATCATAAAATCCATATGCTTATAGCCCCAGCCGCACATATCCGTTAAGACCGCGCTTAACGTCTGGCCATGCTCCGACAGCTCATATTCAACCTTCGGTGGAATCTCTTGATAGACCTTCCGTACAACCAATCCGTCCCGCTCCAGCTCCCGCAGCTGATTAGTCAGCATGCCCTGCGTCACATTAGGCAGCATCCGGCGCAGCTCGCCAAATCGCTTCGTCCCATGATAGAGCAGAATAAAGACAATAAGCGGCTTCCACTTTCCGCCGATTACCTGGAGCGTTGCTAATATGCCCTTCGTTCGAGTAGGATCATTTTCATCCATTGGCATACCGTTCGCCTCTTCCCGCTTTGAAATATTCATTACCGTTACTTTATCAGAGTATCTCGCATAACAACAGTACGCAGTTTCAACGTACTTAGTACGTTTTTCCGTACTGTCTGACTGTAAGCCAGCAAGAGCCAATGGTACGTTTTATAGAACCTAGTACGGGAAAACTGCGTACTTTTCAACGAACAGATCTTGCTTAATAATGGAGTTGTAATCGCGATTGCTACAACAACTGAAAGGGTGTATTTCCTTGCATATTTTAGTTATAAACGCTCATCCTCATTTACAGGATTCCCGCGGCAATAGAGCTTTGGCTCATGAACTAGAAACTTATGAACTTATCCATTTCCACAATCTTTATGAGCAATATCCTGACTGGAACATTGATGTGGAAAAGGAACAGCAATTATTACTCGCCTATGACCGCGTCGTCTTCCAATTCCCCCTGTTCTGGTATAGCACACCGCCGCTGCTTAAGAAATGGTTTGACGATGTACTCACCTTCGGCTGGGCTTACGGACCTGGAGGCACCCAGCTTCAAGGGAAGGAGTTTCTGGCTGCCGTCACAACGGCCGGGACAGAGAAGCAATACCGCTCCGGGGGACAGAATGCCTTTACCATTAGCGAGCTGCTCAGACCGATTCAGGCGACCGTTACCAAAATCAATGGCATTTACCTTCCTGCATTCGTGCTCTACCATGTTCAAGAGCGGACTGATGAGTATCTTGCCGAACAGGCTAAGGCATATGTGGAGCATATTCGCCAGGACGCTGCCGCGCTGATGTATTAATAGATAACAAAACCGCCAGAGTTCGTTGAACTGCACCCCAATCGCTAGATGGTGTCTAACTAGTGGGTGCAGTTCAAGTCATGCTCTGACGGTTCTTAATTTATTGCTTGGACAAACGGTCCTGTGCCATGCGTACGAGCTCCCGCACCATCGAACCGCCGATTTTGCCGCCAATATGTCCGGCAGATTCCGTCGACAGATCGCCATTGTCGCCTTGTCTAAGCGGAATACCCAGCTCCTTGGCCACCTCATACTTCACATCGTCAGGCCGCTCGGGATTCACATTATACCCCTCTTGCTTCATCACGTTTGCCTTGAATGCCTGCATGCCGCGCGCTGCCTCCGGCACAATATACTTTCTTCTCCGGGTCATAATGATCGCTCCTTCTGTCTTTTAACCATAGGTTGCCCGAATAAGTCCGGCCTACGCAATGTGATTATTGGCAAGAAGCGTAGATCTAAATATGTATCCTTCGCAAGGATGATTCATTCTGTTCAAATCTGATGGCTTCGCTATTCCGGAGACTCGTCCAACAGATAGACAGGATCGCCGTCCCGGATATTTCCCGTCTTGACAACTGAAGCATACACACCGACGTTCATTTGAAAGTGCTCATGCACTTGCTTTAGCAAGGAGGGGTCTCTTTCGAGTGTTCCCGGATCTAGCGTAATCATCGAACAGCGCTCGCAGTCGGAATCAATCTGAAGCTCAGCATTGCCTACACGTATCCGTCTGCCGATCCAGCTTTGCTCCCCTTCTTCCTGCGCTTCCAGCTTCACCATGAGATTGGGCCGAAAACGAAGCGCATCGAGCTCCTTGCCCCACTTTGCTTCGACCCTCTTCACCGTCTTGTCCGTCAAAAGGAGAAGGCTCGCCGCATCAACAGACAGCAGCTCATCGTTCTCAGGATTCGGAGCAAGCATCGCCGACATGGACAATTTTTTTCGCGAGAGAGCTTGAATCTGCTTTAATAGCTGGTCATCCCAGCTATACCTTTTGCCATCCGGCCCGCTAATCCTTACTCCCTCATTCTCATAACTTGCGTGATAGGACAGCATATCCGGAATGGTTCTAGCGGTAACAAATCGGTTCCAGCCTTCTTTGGTCTCATCATAAAACGAGCATACACGATCACCATGCAGCCCGTATTCCTCCAACTCACAACCCTCCAGCCGTTCTCCACCGAACGACTTGACGGGGTAACGATAGATCGCGCTTATCTCTCCGATACGCTTTGCCATTTTGCGAGCCTCCATCCTAGACCTGTCATTTTTATCTATAGTCTAACCCAAATGATTTCTATAACAAAAAAAAGCAGCAGCCCCTCTCCCGCTAAGGGACAAGAACTGCTGCGCATCAAAGGTTAAGCTTCAATTTTCACTTCAAAGGAGAAAGGCTCCTCAGGGTTTCCGACAAAATGAAGCTTTCCGTCACTTGTTTCTAACACCATATAGACGTATAAGGTCTCGCCAATCAGGTTTACAATATTCGGTGTTTCGATTGTAATACCGCCTTGTCCGCCCGAAAGCTCCTGTCCCTCATGAACAAAGACGTATTCGCCGTATTCCGATTCCAAATAAGCAATGTCCTCGGCTGCCGGAGCTTCATCATACTTAACGGTTGAGATCAGATAATAAGACATTACAGACTGTACTGGTGCGTATTGGACATTAAGAAAAATGCCATACAGCGGCGGATTACCTTCATATGATCTCCACGAGCCTCCGCTGACTTGTGCGCTTAAGGGCTTGGAAACCGTAATAGAACTGATCTCGGAAAGACCATGTTCATTCTCTCCAACGACAAACAGCGTATACGGCTCATCCAGCAATAGTTGAACAGAATATACGGTACATGGCTCAGTAGCTGTTCTAACACTCGTTGGCTCATAGGAAGATGCTGCAATCGCTTTTTCCTTAATTTCACCTTTTGTTAAGGGAGCATGCTCTGTACCGGAATGATAAATAAAATACAGCTTGTCCGCATTCGTCGATTCCACCATAAAATTAATGCCTGCATCCGTGAATACAACCGGCTCTACCAACAAAACCTCTGGCACCTGGCTAGGCTCAGGTGTCACAGTTGGCCCTGGCGACTCGGTTGGTCCCGTGCTTTCGCTCGGTTTCGGCGACTCCGAAGGCTTTGGTGTTGCGGTCGTTACTGGCGACTCCGTCGGTCCTGTGCTTTCGCTCGGTTTCGGCGACTCCGAAGGCTTTGGTGTTGCGGTCGTTACTGGCGACTCCGTCGGTCCCGTGCTTTCGCTCGGTTTCGGCGACTCCGAAGGCTTTGGT
>NZ_JBWDNN010000012.1:0-126963 GCF_056269225.1 Paenibacillus sp. J31R120
TGGAAGCACAGCAATGTGTGGAGCTGACGAATACTAATCGGTCGAGGGCTTATCCTACTGCTAAGGATGATTCAACAGTTACTTTCGTATCCAGTTTTCAAGGTGCAAACCCTTGATCGTTTGGTGATGACGGCGAAGGGGAACCACGCGTTCCCATACCGAACACGACCGTTAAGCCCTTCAGCGCCGATGGTACTTGGACCGCAGGGTCCTGGGAGAGTAGGACGTCGCCAAGCACAAAATGGCCTGCCGCAGATGACTGCGGCAGGTTTTTTGTGCTTGGCGACGTTCCTCTCCCTGGTTGGGAGAGTGTCCGAACCTCTTCATCGAAGCAACTCGGAGATGTTGGCCCGGCCTTAGCGGTAGGTTCAGACGCCGACCGTGAAGCAGCGCTTCGAAGCCCACTCATCCGGTGCGGAATGGACGTCGCCAAGCACAAAATGGCCTGTCGCAGATGACTGCGGCAGGTTTTTTGTGCGTTCGGGGACTTTGGGATCGGCGAAGCCCTTGATCCCAAAGCCCCCGGGCGACGTTCCTCTCCCTGGCTGGGAGAGTGTCCGAACCTTTGATCGAAGCATCTCGGTGATGTTGGCCCGGCCTTAGCGGTAGGTTCAGACGCCGACCGTGAAGTAGAGCTTCGAAGCCTACTCATCCGGTGCGGAATGGACGTCGCCAAGCACAGGAGCCTACCGTAACGGATGCGGTAGGCTAATTACTTTTAAAAAGAAAAGTTAAAGACAAAAGACAAAAACTTAAAGATTAAAACCTAAAGTCAAAGACCATTCTCTCGGGGAGAATGTGAAGGGCCCTGTTGCTTGTGTGCAACAGGGCTTAAGCCATTTTTAACGATGATAATAGGATGCTTCTTTCCATTGGAGGCGCAAGACGCCGTCTTTGCGCTGCTTGCGGAAGGCAAAGGACAACATAAGGCGGGGAATGATGAGCCAGATGTGCCAGGAGATCAGACTGATCATAATGGAGGGCGGTGTCCACGGATACAGGACAGCAATGATGCACAAGCCCAGCCAGAATAGGTGCCGATGGACGCGTCTGAAGATCAGGAGCGAGATATCATTGGCCGGCTTGAATCCGATCCAGGGCGGTGTGATGCGCCATGTCCATTGACGCTCCGCTGCTTCAGTGACGGAGATAAAGGTTAAGACGATAATAATGAGGTGGAGCACTTGTATCGCTGCAAACCCGAATAACCAAGCGAATAACCCGTGTATGCCGTAATTCAGCATTTGAAAGCCGAGGAAAATAGCCGCTATGATGAGATGGCTCAGGATGAGCTCTGACTTGACGATGACTCTTTTGACCAGTTGATATTGATAGATCGTGGCGTTCATTTGATCCGCTAGGGATTGTTTCATGCAGGACATCCTTCCGTTATCTTGCTAAAACTCCATTACATATATCGGCAAATACAGGAGGTTCGTGAAGTTTAACTTTTACATCTGTTGTCAATCACCATTCGCCCAGACGCAGCATAAGATATATAAATATTTGAAATACGTTATGAAACAAGTATATTTCACTAGAATTCGTGGCATAATAATAGGAACAGAGTTAACGGAATGAGAAAGCGGGGATGATTATGGATCAAACCACCACTCATCAATGCACGATTTGCGGCAAGTCGAAGTCAGAAGGGGAAGGTATCCGCATTGTACTCGGCTTCATATGCGCCGATTGTGAGACCGAGATGGTCCATACGGATGTGAAGGATGCCAAATATCCGTTCTTCATTCATCAGATGAAACAATTATTTGTTGAAAAAAATGCTTGAAACAGCCCTGGGAACAGAGGCTGTTTTTTATATCTGCAAAAACGACTGACACTAGATGAAGACACAGCCTTATTTACGTCTGGGACATGACTTCGTACAATAGATGAATAGACACCCAATCAGTCAACGGACGAACGGATTGGAACGGAAGGATGATCGATCGCGATGGGAAGATTACAAGCTCCGCTGTTTGAGGCGTTGATGAGACATGCGCAGAGCAGTCCCGCCAGCTTCCATGTACCGGGGCATCACAACGGGGCGGCGCTTCTGCATGCGCTCCATACTATCGATACCGAGGATGCATTAGATATAGGAAAGCAGCTATCCGCTATTATGCGTCTCGATGTGACAGAGCTGTCTTCAACGGATGATCTCCACCACCCGGAAGGCGCTATTCTGGCAGCACAGCGTCTGGCAGCTCATTGTTATGGAGCGGAGGAGACTTGCTTTCTGGTTGGCGGCAGTACTTCTGGTAACTTGGCGATGATTCTGGCTGTATGTGAGCCCGGCGATATCATCATCGTACAGAGGAACGTACATAAGTCAGTCATTAACGGGATGAAGCTGGCAGGTGCCAAGGCTGTATTCCTGACACCTCACATCGATTCAAGCACGGGACTCTCAACGATTCCATCGCTTGAGCAGGTCAAGCAAGCGCTTCATCAATACCCGCAGGCGAGAGGCGTGTTCCTCACTAATCCCAATTACTACGGAATGGGCGTGAAGCTGGACGCGTACGTAGAAGCATGTCATGCACAGGGAAAGCCGCTGCTGATCGATGAAGCACATGGTGCTCATTATGGGATGCATCCAGATTTGCCGACTTCGGCTATACAGGCGGGCGCAGATGGAGTAGTGCAGTCCACGCATAAGACCTTGCCGGCGTTAACAATGGGGGCCATGCTTCATATGCAAGGGAAGCTTCTGAATCAACGTAGAGTAAGAGAGGCGCTGGCTATGGTGCAAAGCTCCAGTCCTTCTTTTCCCATCATGGCTTCACTCGATATTTCCCGCGCAATAGTGGATAGGCTTGGCGACAATTTCTTCCATACCGCGATCGAGGCGGTACATTCTTTCCGAAATTGGGTAAAGGAAAGTAAGATGATATTCACTGTAGGTGAGACTGAGCTACATACGGACAAACAGACTGATCCGCTGAGACTAATACTGACGGTACCGAGCGGGAAGCTGACAGGATTCGAGCTGCATCGGGAGCTGGAGAAGCGCGGATGCTGGGCGGAGATGTCGGATCCTCTTTATACAGTATTGGTCATGGGTCCTCATGTGTGCCCTGACGGAACTATATCCCGGTTAAAGGATGCTTTGAAGGACATTCATCAAACATATGTATCTGCTGAATGCCGTGAACCAAATCGACAGGAGCAGGTGGAGCTCGTAGACCCGAGCGAAGGGATCAGCGAACCAGTCTCATTCGCAAGAGCGAAGGAGCAGACAAGCAGGAGAGTCCCTTTGCATGAAGCTCTTCATCATCCATCCGCCGAAATGATCATTCCTTACCCTCCGGGGATACCGCTTCTCTATCCGGGAGAGCGATTCACGGATCGTCATCTTGCCGATATCAAGCGATTATCAGGTGCCGGTGCGAGGTTCCAGGGTGCTGAGGACAGCACAATGGATACCGTAGCTATATTAATAGAAGAGAAATGTTGAAGAGGGTCGAAATACAAGGGATATCCCTGTAAATTTCATTGTAGTACCAGTACCGCTTTGTTACAATGAAAGGACAAGGACGCTACTTACAGTAAGGGGAAACCGCAGATTGAGTACGGGACTGTTTATTACAATAGAAGGCGGCGAAGGCGCCGGCAAAAGCTCACTCATTGGGCAGCTTGCGAATACAATGCAGAATAAGGGCTATCGCGTAGTCGTCACGCGGGAGCCAGGGGGCATCCCGATCGCGGAGAAGATTCGCACCGTGATTCTGGACCCCGAGCATACGACGATGGATGCAAGAACGGAGGCGCTGCTCTACGCAGCATCCCGCAGACAACATCTGGTGGAGAAGGTCATTCCGGCATTGGAAGCTGGAGAGATTGTCATCTGTGACCGCTTCGTTGACAGCAGCCTTGCTTATCAAGGCCATGCAAGGGGGCTTGGTATCGAGGAAGTATGGCAAATCAATCAATTTGCCATCAGTGGTACGATGCCTGATCTAACCATCTATATGGATGTCTCCCCGGAGGTAGGGCTGTCGCGAATCGCGAGCAATCCCCAGCGGGAGATTAATCGTCTGGATCTGGAGAGACAATCGTTCCATGAACGCGTACGCGAAGGTTATCACTTGGTGATGGAGCGATTCCCGGATCGCATACACCAGGTAGATGCGGAGGAAACACCGGATCGGGTGCTGCAGGCGGTTGTGGCTATTGTCGAACAACGCTTGAGTGGGATATAGCTTGCTTCGTTGCAGCGTCAATTGTAAGGGGTACCACAGCACGAGCACAGAGGAAGACTAAGTCATTTATTGTTTACCTATTCTAATGAAGCCAAGGGGGAATGAAGATGAAATTAGTCATTGCGGTTATTCAGGATAAGGATAGCAACAAACTGTCTAATGCGCTTGTTCGGGAAGGGTTCAGAGCAACCAAGTTGGCAAGTACGGGCGGTTTCCTTCGCGCAGGTAATACCACGTTTATGATCGGGATTGAGGATGAGCGGGTGCATGAAGTGCTCCAAGTCATCAGCTCGAATTGCAAGGTGCGCGACCAATTGGTCACGCCGGTATCGCCGATGGGCGGATCGACCGATTCCTACATTCCGTTCCCTGTAGAAGTACAGGTCGGAGGGGCTGCGGTATTCGTTATGCCGGTAGAACGTTTTGAACACTTCTGATTGGGTGTGACATAGATGAGAGTTGACCAAGGTTGGCGCCCGGTTGGGCAGAACCGGGCGAGCGCCGATTCATCCATGAAGCCGGTGCAGCCTGCAAACTTCGCTGATGTGATGGTCCAGCAGGATGCGCAGCGAACACAGGAGCAGCTGAATCAGAAGCTGCAAGATATTCATCGGCAAGGCGATCGTCTCGCCAAGAATATGACGGTAAGGGAGCTAATGCTTTACCGCCAAATGGTGAAGCTGTTCCTGGAGGATACAATCAGGCGCGGCGTCGGATTGAAGGAAGTCAGAGGCTTCGACCGCCGCGGGCGGGTGAAGCGCTACAAGCTTCTCGATGAGATCGACGCCACGCTTGTAACGATGGCGGAGGACTTGCTCGACAGCGAGGAAGGTAGAATCGAGCTGTTGAACAAGATAGGCGAGATACGGGGGATTCTGATCAATCTCATGTTCTAGCCTTGCGACGCCAGGAAAGGTAAGGAACGAGAATGATGAGCTTAGAGCATGCCGATATACAATGGAAGGCGCAGCGCATACTGAAGCATGCCCTCCAAAGCGATAGAATTTCACATGCCTATCTATTCAGCGGTCCAACCGGTACGGGAAGAATGCAGATGGCGCGGCAATTTGCCAAAGCGCTGTTCTGCAGCACGGATGGCTGGGATGCTTGCGGCGAATGCCTGGAATGCCGGAAGTTCGACCATGGCAATCAGAGCGATCTCATTATGATGGCTCCGGACGGGCAAAGCATCAAGATTGACCAGATCCGTGAATTGCAACGTTCGCTGTCCTATCGCAGCACGCAGACGGGACGCGTCGTGTATATTATTGAAGCGGCGGAGAAGATGACGATTCAAGCGGCGAATAGCTTGCTTAAGTTTTTGGAGGAGCCGGTATCTCCGATCGTTGCGATTTTAATTACGGATAATGGACAAGCGGTGCTGCCGACGATTCGGTCGCGCACGCAGTGGGTGCCTTTTCTTCCAATGCCGCCTGAGGCGATGCTGGAGCGCTTGACGGCCGAAGGAGCCTCGCCGCTGCTGGCCCGAGCCGCTGTCCAGCTGTCCTCCGGACTGGACGGCGCTAGACAAATTCTCCAGCAGAATGGGTTTGCAGAAATCAGAAACCTAGTGATACAATTAGGCAAGGAGAGTACGTCCCGATTCACCGCGGCGATGATCACTGCCCAGCAGCAGTTATTTAAGACAGATTTAGCGAATCATATGGATCTGCTGCTTTCATTATTGACACTATGGTTTAAAGATTTGACACAGTTCCAGGCCGGAAGGCAGGACAAGCTTGTTTTTATAGATCAGTTGGAATGGATAAGCAGCAATGCTTATAATCGCTCCTTCGCAGGTTGGGTAAGCTGTATGGAGCATGTCCTGGAAGCAGGCAAGCGCATGCGGGCGAATGTATCGCCACAACTCGCGTTTGAGCAACTATTGGTAAACTTACAGGAGGGCTAATCCTTGTATAATGTCATCGGTGTCCGCTTCAAGAAGGCGGGCAAGATCTATTACTTTGACCCGGTCGAGCACCCCGTGGATAAGGAACAGCATGTGATTGTTGAGACCGCCCGCGGAATCGAATACGGTAAAGTGGTGGTGGGACAGAAGCAAGTCGGTGAATCGGATGTTGTTCTCCCTCTCAAGAAGGTGATACGAATCGCAAGCGATGTTGATGCGCAGGTTGTGGAAGAAAACCGTGCAGCGGCTAAGAATGCATTCACAACCTGCCTTGACAAGATCAAGAGTCATCAGCTTCGTATGAAGTTGGTTGATGTCGAATTTACCTTCGACCGCAATAAAATCATTTTCTACTTTACGGCTGAAGGCCGTGTCGACTTCCGGGAGCTCGTCAAGGATCTGGCCAGTGTGTTCCGGACCAGAATCGAGCTTCGCCAGATCGGCGTACGGGATGAAGCGAAGATGCTTGGTGGCATCGGGCCTTGCGGACGCGTCCTCTGCTGTTCCTCATGGCTTGGTGACTTCGAGCCGGTCTCCATCAAGATGGCCAAAGACCAGAATCTATCGCTGAATCCTACGAAAATATCGGGCCTGTGCGGACGTCTGATGTGCTGTTTGAAGTATGAGCATGACAATTATGAGAGCGTGCGCGAAGAATTGCCTGCCGTGGGCAAGATCGTCGTTACTTCGTATGGTGAGGGCAAAGTGACAGGAATCAATGCCGGATCGAAGAGCGTGTACGTACAGCTGTTCGATTTACCAGGCAAGCCAAAAGAGTTGCCGTTAGACGACGTCGTTGTGAAGTAAGCAAGCGGCAGAAGTCATTCTGATAGGTGAGGTAACGCTCACGCTTGAAGTTCTGGGGTGGGAACTTGGAGAAGAGAGATATTTTTGTTCAAATGGATGAATTGGATAATCGAATGGGAGTGTTCCATGCCGAGCTCAGCGCTCTGAAGCTTAAGGTGAAAGAGCTGCTGGAGGAGAACAAGCGTCTTAGCATCGAGAATCATCAGCTGCGGCAGGTATTCAAGCGAGAGACGATATCCGAGCGCGAAGCAGTGGGAGTCGCCGTACAGAGCGAAGTCAGTACGGCGGATGCGGAGCTGTCGCCAAATCATGAGGCTGGCCTCGAAGAGGGCAGCGTTGCGGTAGGCGAGGGCCATGACAATCTCACGCGGCTATATCATGAAGGATTCCATATTTGCAACGTATATTACGGACATCTACGAACGGAGGGCGACTGTCTGTTCTGCCTCTCCTTCTTGAACAAATAAGTGGAATCCGTATCGACAGGCCGTCCTTACTGCTGAGGACGGTCTTTTTTCTAAATAAATTTAGGGTAAGAAACAGTACTTTTTGAACAACCTCCAAAATGGAAAAAATGAACGAAGGATATAAAGGAGAGACCATGAACGTGTCTGAACAACCATCTATTCCGCTTACCGCGGGTGAAAGAATCGACGATTTGTTAACGGATACGGGGCTGATGATCATTCAAAGCCGTGAAGTGTTCAGCTTCTCGCTCGATGCGGTACTCTTGTCGCGATTTGCGAATATTCCGAAGCACGGCCGGATTGCCGATCTATGCTCAGGCAACGGCGTCATTCCGATTTTACTCTCATCAAGGACAAAAGCTTCCATCGATGCGATCGAAATCCAGCCGAGACTGGCCGATATGGCGCGAAGAAGTGTCGCATTGAACGGATTACAAGAACAAATTACGGTGCTGGAACAGGATTTGCGTACTTATCCTAAGATTGTGGCCAATGGCGCCTATGATGCCATTACAGTGAATCCTCCTTATATGCCAGTTACAGCTGGCGATAAGAACGAGAACGAACATTATGCCATCGCGCGGCACGAAATACATTGCACGCTTGAAGATTTGGCGCAAGCCTGCTGCAGGCTGCTGCGTCCTGGCGGCAAGCTGTCGATCGTCCATCGGCCATCCCGACTGCTCGATATTATAGAATCGCTTAGACGCTGGAAGCTGGAGCCGAAGCGAATCCAGTTCGTCCATCCCCATGCGGGCGCAGAAGCGAATATGGTATTAATTGAAGCCATGCGTGACGGGAAGCCGGATATTAAGCTGCTGCCGCCAATTATGGTATACAACGACGAAGGAGTTCAGATCGTATGAAGAGACAGCGAAGCTATTCGGTCCAAGCTAGCGATGGCATGAATGGGGAAGCGGGAACGCTTTATCTGGTAGGGACGCCCATCGGCAACCTGGAGGATATGACGATGCGCGCCATTCGAATTCTGAAGGAAGTGGACCTGATTGCAGCGGAGGATACGAGACAATCCCGCAAGCTGCTCACCCACTTCGATATTCATACGCGTCTGGTCAGCTATCATGAGCATAATAAAGCGGCAAGCGGCCCTGAGTTAATACGGCTTCTGGCTGAGGGGCAGTCCATTGCTCTCGTAAGCGATGCCGGATTGCCAGCCATATCTGACCCGGGAGCTGATCTCGTTGCGGAAGCGACAGAACAAGGGATAACGGTGGTTCCGGTGCCGGGAGCGAATGCGGCCTTGTCCGCTCTCATTATGTCAGGATTGCCGACGGATCGATTCTTGTTTGCCGGATTTCCTCCTAGAGAGAAAAAGTCGCTTGGGAAGTGGCTGAAGGATCTGTCGGGACAAGCAGCCACGCTTATTATGTACGAATCGCCCCATCGGCTGACGAAGTCGCTCGATGCGATGCTTGAGCATCTTGGCGATCGAAGGGCGGCGGTGGTTCGGGAATTGACGAAGCGGCATGAAGAAGCTGTCAGAGGAACGTTGTCCGAATGCCTGGACTGGTTCCGGGACAATGGTCCGCTAGGCGAGTTCTGTATCGTCGTGGAAGGCGCGGACACGGCCCAGTCGTCCAATGAAGAGATGTGGTGGTCCCAGTTGGATGTAGCTGCCCATGTCGCACACTATGAGACGACAATGGATCGGAAGGAAGCCATTAAGCAGGCGGCCATCGACCGGGGAGTTCCCAAGAGAGACGTATATAATGAAGTAAATCGATAGGCTGCGGGGGAAGGTCCGATAGAATGGCCGGAGAAAAAAAGGACCTTCCTGGCCGGGTTCTAGCGCAGGAAGGCAACAAGGAGTATAAAAAGGTTAGAATTAACAAGTAGGTATAAATTGATTATAACCGATTTTTTTTATTTTGTCACAGGAGTAGGCATTTCTGATAAACAAATATGACAAACAATTTTTCCTTTGAAGTAGGAAACGTTCTCTGCATTGCCGCAGAAGATACAAGCAGGCTCATATTTCTTCAGCATGATGCGCTCTCCGTCTACATAAATCTCAAGCGCGTCCTTCTCGCCAATACCAAGTGTACGGCGCAATTCAATTGGAATTACCACGCGGCCAAGCTCATCGACTTTACGTACGATACCTGTTGATTTCATCATTATCTATCAAATCCTCTCACAAAATGTATTTTCGTCACCATTCGACAATGTTTGTAGATTCCATGTTACTATAATACCAACTCTTCCCAAAACAGTCAACCTAGAATCTTCTGCCAGATCGCTGTAACCACAAGCGATCTCGGGGGATCATCGGACAATTGCTATGTAATAGAATACAACAGCTTCGACATTTTGGAAACTATTTTACGACACTATTCGACAATGGTACTGCGTTTTGTGTCGAAACTATGAACAAAGGAGATGAGAAGATGAGAGAGCCGTTAACGGAAGAAAAAGTATTTAAGGATCCGGTACACGATTATGTATATGTCAGAGACCAGACGATATGGGAGCTTATTAATACGAAGGAATTTCAGCGGCTTCGTCGGATCAGGCAGCTTGGCACAACCTACCTGACGTTCCACGGGGCAGAGCATAGCCGATTCTCCCATTCGCTTGGCGTCTACGAAATTACGCGGCGCATCATATCGCAATTCGAGCGCAGCGGCTACCCGGATTGGCCGTCCGAAGAACGGCTGGTCTCGCTGTGTGCCGCACTGCTCCACGATGTAGGCCACGGACCCTTCTCGCATTCTTTGGAAGAAATATTTGATACAGACCATGAAGTATGGACCTGCAACATTCTGCTCGGCGATACGGACATTAATAAGGTGCTCCGGCAAGTGTCGGATGACTTCCCGGACAAGGTTGCTGCCGTAATTCAGAAGACGTATCCGAAGCCGATTGTCGTCAGCTTAATCTCAAGCCAGATGGATGCGGACCGGATGGACTATTTGCTTCGTGATGCTTATTTCACCGGAGTCAATTACGGCACATTCGATTTGGAGAGAATTCTAAGGGTGCTCAGGCCGTACCAGGGCAAAATAGTCGTGAAGGAAAGCGGTATGCATGCCGTAGAGCATTACCTCATGTCCCGATACCAAATGTACTGGCAAATTTACTTCCATCCCGTCACGCGCAGCTCGGAGATTATATTGAGGCAAATTTTCCGGCGGGCGCAGGAATTGAATGAGCAAGGCTATACGTTCCGCTGGATGGCGGGACCGCTTCAGCAGCTCTTGAACAACACGCTTTCTCTGAGCGATTACTTAAAGCTGGACGAACCGCTTGCCCAGACGGCATTCGCCGAATGGGCCGAGGAATCGGATGAACTGCTTAGCGATCTGTGCCGTCGTTTCCTGAACAGACAGTTATATAAGTATGTAACCATCGATAATCCTGATGAATCACTTCTATTAGAAGTAACGGATGCGCTGCAGTCGGTCGGTCTCCATCCGGATTATCATATGGAGATTGATTACCCGTTTGACCTTCCGTATGACGTATACAGGCCGGATCAGAACAATGGAGAAAAACGTGAAAAAGCGCCGATTTTGTTGCTGGACAGCGAGGATCGAATTAGCGAGATTTCCATGAAATCCGACATTGTTCGTTCTATTACAGGATTGCATCAAGGACAGTACCATTTATATTTTCCGGAGGAGCCGCTGCGGAAGAACAAGGAGCTTCTGTCCGAGCGGATGCTGAGATTGTTTAAGCTCGACTTATAATGAAATGAATGATTATAGGAGTGAAACGACACGATGACTTTACCGGTACTTTTTGACACGCATACCCATCTTGATTCGTACAAATTCGACGAGGACCGCGAGGCAGTGATCGAACGCGCTCGCGCGGCTGGTGTCGAGCTAATGGTCAATATTGGCTTTGACCGGGAGACCATCCCGACGACGATGGCGCTCGCAGAGAAATATGACTTCATCTACGCGGCTGTCGGCTGGCATCCGGTCGAGAGCATCCATATGAAGCCGGAGGATCTGGATTGGATCGAGGAGCTGTGTAAGCACGAGAAAGTCGTCGCCATCGGCGAAATTGGACTGGACTATCACTGGGATACGTCACCGAAGGACGTGCAGCATCGTGTATTTCGGGAGCAAATCAGGCTCGCGCGCAAGATCGGAAAGCCGATTGTCATCCATAACCGCGATGCGCATGAGGACATTATTCGCATATTGAAGGAAGAGCAGGCAGAGGAGATTGGAGGCGTCATGCATTGCTTCTCCGGAAGCTGGGAAACCGCTAAAATTTGTCTCGATATGAACTTCTATATCTCCTTCGGAGGACCTGTCACCTACAAAAATGCAAGGGTGCCAAAAGAGGTTTTGGAAAGGGTTCCAATGGACCGTCTTTTGATCGAAACGGACTCCCCTTATCTAACTCCTCATCCATATCGTGGAAAGAGAAATGAGACCTCTTATGTGGCACTTGTGGCGGAGGCGGCAGCCGAAATTAAGGGGAAAACGGTGGAGGAAATTGCTCAAATCACAACCGAAAACGGTAAAAAATGTTTTGGAATCGTATGAAAGTCGGTTTAAAACCGAGAAATAAAGACCTTTCGCGCAATAAAACTGATTTTTGTCGCTGAAATCACGTATATTTTTGAAGTTTTCCCGCTTTTTTCGTGAAAATCGCATTTTATCGCATCTTTACAACTGGGCTCTGATGAAGGTATCATTCAAATCAGAGCTTTTCGTTTTGTATTGGATTTCCAGTCTAGCAACCCAACATAAGCCTCATCAACACTCCTCACTCCCATCCCATCGTGAACGCTTAGGCGCCTACCACACATACCCTTCACAAGGACGACATCCATCCCAAGTTTGAATAAACGGTAAAACGTCGTCATAGGGATAAACAGGGAGGTGAGAGGGACTGCTTTACTGGAGCGCGTGCTTGCACGCCAATATATTATAGTCGCGTCAGTTGTAACATGCGTAACACTTGGCGGCGGGGCTATGAAGGAGGACCGAAGAAGTGGGATTAATCCAGTCATCTAAGGACACCCATGGGAAACGATCATCCAGCATGACTTTCGCGATGCGATGGAAGCATGGAAACTTGCGTTTGATTATGTTGAGCGCTGTAATCTCAATCGCTATGACTTTCATGTTTTTGGTGTTGTTGTACGGAACGGCTGTCAAAAGCGTCTCCGTAGTAGTGAATGGACAAGAAACCGTTGTGGAAACAAAGCAATGGGTCCTGCAACGCCTACTGGATGAACAAGCTATTACAATTGGACCTCATGATGAGGTGTCTGTCCCGCTTAATTCACCGATTAAGAATGGGGACCGGGTCGAAGTGAATCATGCGATTCCGGTCGTTGTAAAAGCTGATGGCAAGACATCAACGGTGTACACGACAGAGAAGACGGTACAGGCGGCGATAGAGGAACTCAATCTAACGCTACGCAATGAAGATACAATTAGTCCTCCTCTCCACCAACCGGTAGAGGCGGAAGAGATGATAACTATAGTTCGAGTGAATACGAAAGTGTCCGAGCTCGAGAAAACTGTGCCATTCTCTATCGTGAAGAAAGAAGACCCGACACTGGAACAAGGCAAGGAGAAGGTTGTTCAGACCGGCAAGGAAGGCGTCGTGGTTGAGCAGAAGAAAGAAAAGTACGAGGATGGCGTACTGGTATCGAATCAAGTTGTGAGCAAGGTCGTTCAGACAGCAGCGGTGAATCAGGTGGTCGCGGTAGGCACCAAGAAGCCTGAGCCGAAGGTAACCATTCTGTCGAACAACAGTCCGAGTGTGATGACCGTAACCAAAGGCGACGTGACGTTCAAGGCGAAGAAGATGCTGAAGAATGTAACACTGACAGCCTATTCCGCTGGCGTGGCGTCTACCGGTAAGGATAAGGATCATCCGGACTATGGCATTACTGCCTCCGGTACTCGCGTGAAGGAAGGCCGCACCATTGCGGTTGACCCGAAGGTTATACCGATCGGCTGGTGGGTTTATATCGAGGGCATCGGCTTCCGCCGTGCTGAGGATAAGGGCAGCGCCATAAAGGGCAATAAGATCGATGTTTATTTTGACAGCAATAGCCATGCTACGAAGTTCGGCAAGAAGACGGGATATACCGTCTATATTCTTGGTCCGAACAAACCGACAGCTAGCTAATCTGTGTCAAAGAGAAGCGGGGCTGTTCCGAGGGTCACATGACCACCGGAACAGCCCCGTTTGCCTTGCGGAATGGATGAAGTGTCTTTGCATGATTAAGGAAGGTAGGATATGCTGAAGCTAAGGGAACGAACAGGAAGGAATGGGAACGTTGATTAAGGAAGTAATCGTGGTGGAAGGCAAAAGCGATACGGCGGCGATTAAGCGGGCTGTTGATGCCGATACGATCGAAACCAACGGATCGGCCATCGGCGAAGATGTGCTGCGCCGCATTGAGCTTGCCAGCGAGAGAAGAGGCGTGATCATCTTCACCGATCCCGACCATGCCGGCGAGAGAATTCGCAAGATTGTGGCACGTCGTGCCCCTGGCTGCAAGCATGCCTTTCTCCCGCAGGAGATGGCTTATTATAAAGGTGATATCGGCATTGAGAACGCAAGTCCGGAGGCGATTGTGAAGGCCTTGTCGGAGCTTCGTACCGAGTCATCGGCGCAAGAGGGCGAGATCAAGTGGGAGGATCTGATGGAAGCGGGATTGATCATCCATGACGATGCGGCCAATCGGAGACTGATTATGGGCAAGCTGCTGGGCATCGGCTATGCCAACGGCAAGCAGTTCTATAAGCGCTGTACGAGCTTCTGCATATCGAAGGCGGAGTTCGAAGAGGCCGTGCGAGAGATGGAGAAGAAACTGGAGGAATAACGAATGAGTATAGAGAGCGGGAGCGGGCAAGCCAAGGCGCCGAAGAAATCGGGCGCTTCGGATATCGGTACGCCGAGACGAACGAAGGAAATTATCGCAAAGCACGGCTTCTCCTTCAAGAAGAGCCTTGGACAAAATTTCTTAATCGACGGCAACGTCTTGAATAATATAGTAGCTGCAGCTGAGCTGGACGAACATAAGGGCGCTCTGGAGATTGGACCGGGTATCGGCTCTCTGACACAGAAGCTGGCGGAGACAGCGGGCAAAGTAACGGCCGTCGAGATCGACCAGCGGCTGATTCCGATACTAGCTGATGTGCTCGCTGACAACCCGGAAGTAACGGTCGTTCATGGTGATGTGCTCAAGCTGGACCTCAAGCAGCTGTTCCAGGAGCAATTCTCCGAATGCGCGGGCGTAAGCGTGGTGGCGAACTTGCCTTATTACGTCACAACCCCGATTCTGATGAAGCTGCTGGAGGAGCGTCTGCCGCTCCAGCATATTGTCGTGATGATTCAGAAGGAGGTTGCCCAGCGGATGGCAGCAAAGCCGGGCGGCAAGGAATATGGCAGCCTTAGCGTGGCTGTGCAGTATTATTGTGTGCCCCAGCTAGTCTGCACCGTACCTCATACCGTCTTCATTCCGCAGCCAAACGTCGACTCTGCGGTTATTAAGCTGACGGTAAGGGATACGCCGGCCGTAGACGTACCGGATGAGGCCTATTTCTTCCGTGTCGTCCAGGCCAGCTTCGCACAGCGCCGTAAGACGCTGGCGAACAATCTGACGGCGTTCGTAGGCAAGGAACGCCGTGAGGAGCTGACGGCCATGCTGAACCGTATCGGCATCGATCCAGGACGACGGGGCGAGACGCTGTCGCTTGACGAATTCGCCTTGCTGTCGACTAGCCTGCATGAAGCGGGCTGGAATCGATAGCCTACATTTTTGATCACCATTCGAAGGGTCCGCCCATAGGATAGACGAAGAGGTGATTAACCTATGAAGCATGGGGACCTGGTCGTCCGCAAATCGTATGGCGGTGACGTGTTGTTCCGTGTCGAGGATGTACGTACCCATAATGCCGTCCTGAAGGGCACGGATTACCGGCTGCTGGCGGATGCGCCAATTCCTGATCTGTCGGTCGTGCGCGATCCCGAGTCTACACGCGCAGTACAACAGGTACGGATTAAAGTGAATGAATCGTTAAAGAAAATGCACACCGATAGAGAGCGGCAGGCGCTAGGCACAGAGGAAGCCATCAGGCTTGCTCAGCAGCAGCAGCAAAATGCCCATTACTTTGAGGTGCCCGGCAAGGTGCTTCATCTAGACGGTGACGGCAACTACTTGAAGAAGAGCATGCAGCTCTACAATACGATGCATGTGCCTGCTCACGGCCTGCATATCCACGAATCGCAGATGGCGGATGTGCTGTATCGGCTGCTGCCCCAGATCAAGCCGGATATCGTCGTCATAACCGGACATGACGGCGTACTGAAGAACCGGGCACCGAACGAAATCTATAGCCTTACGAGCTACAAGAATTCGCAGAACTTTGTGAATGCGGTACGAGTGGCTAGAGAATACGAGAAGAATAGGGACGGCCTCGTAGTCGTGGCCGGCGCTTGCCAATCACATTTTGAGGCGCTGCTGCAGGCGGGCTCTAATTTTGCCAGCTCTCCGGGCCGCATCTTGATTCATGCGCTTGACCCGGTCTATATCGCGATCAAGGCCAGCTATACGTCCATAAGAGATGCCATCAATTTGCCTGATGTGATTCATGGTACGATCAGCGGAATAGATGGCGTAGGCGGCATCGAGACGATGGGACGGTACAGGGTTGGCTTGCCCAAACCGAAGGTAACGTCGGCACCGTAGGACTATTGGAATGTATAATCAAGGGAATTATGCACAAACTATTGTTTAGATTTTCTCATTTTTAAAAAAATGGGTGAAATCACCGTTGACAAGAGAAATATTGGACTGATATAATATTTTGCCTCATTTGACAAACCCTCTTTTTTTGGTTATAATGGACAAGGAAAGAGGTGGTAGCTGACAATGGCAAAAAATGCGCTGTTGGATATAAAACGCAGCTTGGAAGCCCATGTGGGATCCAAGATCCGTCTTCGGGCAAACGGTGGTCGCCGAAAGACCATTGAACGGACCGGCACGTTGGAAGAAATCTACCCTTCTGTGTTCATTGTTAAGCTGGATGAGGAACAGCACGCTTTCAAACGCGTTTCCTACAGCTATGCGGACATCCTGACAGAATCTGTGGAAGTGACCGTGTGCAATGATGAGGGTCAAGTACGCATCGCTTTTCAACAATAGATCGACATAAGTTTCATAAGGCCGATAAGGCATCTGGCGCAGAGCAATCTGTGCTTTTTTTTTGCGCATAATCGTCTGTAGGGGACACATACTACCTTCGTCAAGCCGTGTTTGCAGCATGAATGAGCAAATTCCAGACAGCGGAGGGATATGGATATGGGACGCAGAAGGCGCAGCGTAATGTCAGAACAGCTGAAGTACGAGCTGGCCAAAGACTTGGGATTTTACGATACCGTCCAGCAGGAAGGCTGGGGCAGCATTAAAGCGAAGGATGCCGGCAATATGGTCAAGCGCGCGATTCAGTTGGCGGAGCAAGCAGCGTCGAAGTCACAGCAGCCATAGTGAAGGTGCGTAGAAGCTAAACCTGTGCGGACTGCAAAGAAGCAGTTGCCATGGTTTAGCTTTTCTTGTATTCCTTTGTTATAATGGGGCTTAAGCTAAGCTTAGAGACGAACGGGTGAACATATCGGATGAAAATTTATGAAAAAGCACCAGCCAAAATTAATTTGCTGCTGGACGTGCTTCGCAAACGGGATGACGGTTATCACGAAGTCGAGATGATCATGACCATGGTCGATCTGGCCGACCGCCTGGAGATGGAAGAGCTTCCGCGCGACACGATTATCATATCAAGCCAAGTCGGCTATATTCCGCTGGATGAGAAGAATCTGGCTTTTCAAGCGGCAAGGCTGATCAAGGAACGCTACGACGTCAGGAAAGGCGTCTATATTCATCTGGACAAGAAAATACCTGTGGCTGCCGGCCTTGCAGGCGGAAGCAGCGATGCAGCTGCTGCGCTTCGCGGCTTGAACCGGCTGTGGGATCTGAACATATCGGAGGACGAGCTGTGCGTGCTTGGGGCGGAGCTTGGTTCTGACGTGCCGTTCTGCGTTACGGGAGGGACAGCCATCGCGCGGGGCAGGGGGGAGAAGCTGGAGCATATCGATCCGCCGCCGCAATGCTGGGTCGTGCTGGCGAAGCCGCCGATCAATGTGTCCACCGCCGATGTATACGGACGGCTGCGTGCGAACGATCTGAAGCACCATCCTTCCATTCCCGCGATGCGGAATGCTCTCGCGAAAGGCTCCTTCCAGGACATGTGCGCGGGACTTGGCAATGTGCTGGAGACGGTTACGCTGGATCTCTATCCAGAAGTTCTTCAATTGAAGGAGAGCATGCTTCGTCTGGGTGCCGACGGGGTGCTCATGTCTGGCAGCGGACCTACCGTATTCGGACTTGTTTCGAAGGAAGCGAAACTTCCTCGTATCTATAATGGACTTCGCGGATTTTGCAAGGAAGTATACGTGGTAAGAATGCTTACATAATCATGACGTTCTTCTTGCTTAAATCCGTATAAAAATGTTATATTGTGTTTATATTATTCGGATTTAGTGGGGGGACATGGAAATGAAGAAGTTGAAACGAAGCTCGAGATTAGTAGAAATGACGCAATACCTGTTATCTCGTCCCCACACGTTAATTTCGCTGACAGCATTTGCTGACCGCTATCAATCCGCGAAGTCTTCCATTAGTGAGGATTTGGCTATTATAAAAGAAGTGTTCGAGGAAGAGGGCATCGGAGAATTGCAGACGCTCGCAGGCGCTGCTGGCGGAGTGCGGTATATGCCGCAGATGCGGCAGACTGTTGCGCTCGATATTATGAAAGACATCTGTCTTAAGCTGGAGCAGCCGGATCGCGTGCTTCCTGGCGGCTATCTGTATATGACGGATATGCTTGGACAGCCGGAGCTTCTGGCTGACGTTGGCCGCATGTTCGCGACGGCATTCTCTGGCCGCAAGATTGACGTCATTATGACGGTGGAGACAAAGGGCATTCCGCTTGCTTATGCGACAGCAGCTTGCCTGAATATTCCGGTTGTCATTGTTCGTAGAGACAATAAGGTGACGGAAGGCTCCGCGGTAAGTATTAATTACGTGTCGGGCTCGACCAAGCGCATTCAGACGATGTCGCTTGCGCGCAGAGCCTTGAAGGAGCAGTCACACGTTCTGATTATAGACGACTTTATGAAAGCCGGCGGCACGATTCAGGGCATGATGGACTTGCTCTATGAATTCAAGGCGACGGTAGCTGGCGTCGGCGTATTTGTGGAGTCTGGCGAGGTAGAGCTGGAGGAGCGGCTGCTGGAGGACTATGTGTCGCTTGCCAAGCTGACAGCGGTAGATATGAAGACGAAGCATACCACGGTTGTTCCGGGCAATTATTTCAAAAGCTGAGAGGCGGGGAATAGTCATGACAACAAATACGAAGCTGGAAGTCATCTCGACGAGTGAAGCGCCGGCCGCGATTGGTCCTTATTCGCAAGCGATTAAGCTGGGCGGATTGCTCTTTACATCCGGCCAGATTCCTCTGGATGCATCAGGCGCTCTAGTAGAGGGCGGTATCGAGGAACAGACGCATCAAGTATTCCGTAATTTGAAAGCGGTATTAGAAGAAGCGGGAGCGTCATTCCAGGACGTGGTGAAAGCGACGGTATTCATGAAAGATATGAACCAATTCGCAACGGTCAACGGCATCTATGCTTCCTATTTTGGCGACCATAAACCGGCTCGCTCCGCTGTAGAGGTGGCAAGGCTTCCGAAGGACGTCTTTGTCGAAATAGAAGTGATTGCATCGACATATGTCGAATGAAAACGAAAAAAATGCATACTAAAAAAAATATTTTAAATTGAGTATCATTTTACCAAAAAAGCAGAAGGAATTGGCACAAAAACGTGGAAGTATACACCAAGTCTCAGATAGGCAAAGGTGGTGAACACAAGTGCAAATTACTGATGTCAGACTCCGCCGTGTGAACTCGGAAGGTCGCATGAAGGCTATTGCTTCCATAACCATTGACAACGAATTCGTGGTTCACGACATTCGCGTTATCGATGGTAATAATGGTATGTTTGTAGCTATGCCTAGCAAGCGGACTCCGGATGGTGAATTCCGTGATATCGCTCATCCGATTTCTTCCACGACTCGTGAGAAGATTCAAGCTGCCGTCCTGGCAGAATATGAGCGCGCGGCTGATGAAGTTGCGATTGAAGAAGGGGCATAATAGCGGAGCTATTCAGCTTCTGCAAAAATGGTATCGTATGGAAAAGAGAGCCCAGGCTCTCTTTTCTTTTGTTTCAATATGAGCTATATTCGAGTGAGGATTGCTAGGTGATAGGGAGGGTATTCAAAAAATGAGAGTGATGGCGATTGTACTGGCTGCCGGTCAAGGCAAACGGATGAAATCGAAACTATATAAAGTGCTGCATCCCGTCAGCGGGAAGCCGATGGTAGGCCATGTACTGGATACAGTCAAGGAAGCGTCCAGCGAACGGACAGTAGTTGTGGTCGGGCATGGAGCAGATATGGTGAAGTCGTATTTGGGTGATGCTGCGGAATACGTGCTGCAAGAGCAGCAGCTTGGAACGGGCCATGCGGTTCTGCAGGCAGCACCGTTGCTAGGCACAGAAGAAGGTACAACAATCGTGATCTGCGGCGATACGCCGCTTGTTCAATCTACTACGCTGCACGCGATGCTGAAGCTGCATGCGGATAGCGGAGCAGCTGCTACGATTCTGTCGGCTTCCTTCGAGAATCCGGCTGGATACGGCCGCATTATTCGCGGAGAGGACGGAACGGTACAGCGGATCGTTGAGCATAAGGACTGCTCGGCGGAAGAAGCGGCGGTACAAGAGATTAACACAGGTACGTATTGCTTCGACAACCGCAAGCTGTTCGACGCTTTGGGCAAAGTGAATAATGAGAATACGCAGGGTGAATACTACCTGACTGATGTGATCGGCTTGCTGAAGGAAGCGGGAGAGGTCGTACAGGGCTATTGCACCGATGATACAGCGGAAGCTATCGGCGTCAATGACCGTGTCGCGCTGGCAGAAGCGGAGCGTTATATGCGCGAGCGTATCAACCGCAAGCATCTGCTGAACGGCGTGACGATTATCGATCCGGCCAATACATATATTGAGGCCAGCGTGCAGATCGGCTCGGACACGGTCGTCTACCCGGGCACCGTTCTCCGCGGATCTACCGTAATTGGCGAAGATTGTGTCATCGGTCCGGCTGCGGAAGTGGTGGATACCGTGATTCATAATGGCGCTTCGATTAAATACTCAACGTCTTGCGAATCGGTCATTGGCGAAGAAAGCGCAGTCGGCCCGTACGCCAATCTGCGCCCGGACTCGAAGCTTGGCCGGGGGTGCAAGGTAGGCGATTTCGTCGAGCTGAAAAACGCATCACTTGATGATGGCAGCAAAGTGTCGCATCTGAGCTATATTGGCGACGCTATTGTAGGCAAGGACGTCAATATTGGCTGCGGCGCCATTACGGTCAATTACGATGGCTTCAACAAAGCGGTAACCGAAATTGGCGACGGCGCCTTTATCGGCAGCAACGTGAATCTGATTGCCCCTGTAAAGGTGGGTAACGGGTCATATGTCGTTGCGGGAACGACCATTACGCAGGATGTGCCGGACGGGGATCTGGCGATTGCCCGTGAACGTCAGGTCAACAAGCCGGGGTATGCGGACAAGATTCGCGCCCGGGCGAAGGCGAAGAAAGAACGCACGGAGTAGCTATTGTCGGCTCGACACGGCCTTATATGTGATTAATTTCTGATAGATGTGGGTAAAGTGATATGGACATCCAATTCTTCGAGGAGGGTTCCATATGGCAATTGCAATACAAGCGGAACAACGGACCGGGGCTACCAAAGGCGATTTGCGTCAGCTGCGCATTAGCGGCCAGGTACCTGGCGTCGTATATGGCAGGCAACTGCAGTCTTCGGCTGTAATCAGCGTAAGCGAGAAGGAATTGTCTACCTTGCTGCGTTCTCATCCCAACGCGGTGCTGGAGCTGAGTGTACCCGAATCTGGTGTGCATTCCGTCATGGTGGCGGATGTTCAGCGCGACGCGCTGAATCATAAGCTGCTTCACGTAGATTTCCGCCAGATCAATATGAACGAGAATGTACGGGCGAGCGTCCGTATTGACGCGACAGGCGACTCTACCGGCGTACGTGAAGGCGGCATCCTATCAGTGATCCTTCATGAGCTGGAGGTTCAGTGTCTGCCAGGTGATATTCCAGAAGCCATCGAGGTCGATGTATCCGAGCTTGGCATCGGCGACAGCATTCTCGTCTCCGATCTTAAGCTGCCTGGGGGCGTAGAGGCCAAATCCGATTCCCAGCTTGTGATCGTCACGGTGCTGGCGCCGCAGAAAGAGCTGAGTGAGGAAGAGAAGGAAGCGCAGGATGTGGAAGCTCAAGAAGCGGAATCGCGTTCCGACAATGCGGTTCACGAGGAAATCTCAACAAGCACTTAGAAGGCCATATCAATATGCCTGGCAAGCTGTCCTCCCTGGAGGGCAGCTTGCTTGCGTTCGGGGACAACTCTTCGCAAATTAACGCTAATTGTGCTACATTAAGGAGGTAATGTGGTTGCCGAAAGATGCTAGTTGCACCATATCTACGATGGGTGCGCACAAGCTTATTTGCTCACGAAGCAGGTTTTCCAAACCTGAGCTTACGCTTAGGTTAAAGCTGAAGACCAAGCTTATGCTCACGAAGTAGGTTTCTTCGACCTAAGCTTACTCTTAGGTGAAAGCAGAAAACCAAGCTTATGCTTACGAAGTAGGTTTTCTCCAACCTAAGCTTTCGCTTAGGTTATGGTCGAAAACCAAGCTTATGCTTACGAAGTAGGTTTTCTCCAACCTAAGCTTTCGCTTAGGTTATGGTCGAAAACCTTTTAGGAGGATATCATATGAAATGGATTGTTGGGCTCGGTAATCCGGGCGCTCAATATAAGGATACACGGCATAATGTCGGATTTATGGTCGTGGATGAGCTGGCGAAGCGATGGGGCATCACGCTGACTCCTCAAGGCAAGCATAGAGCGGTGATCGGCGAGGGCAATGTCGGCGGTCAGAAGGTAGCGCTGATCAAGCCTATGACGTATATGAACTTGTCGGGCGAAGCGGTACGCTCGTTCCTTGACTACTACAAGGCTGATCTGGCCGATGGCATTATCGTCTACGATGATCTGGATACCGAAATCGGAAGGCTAAGGCTTCGCTATCAAGGCAGCGCAGGCGGGCATAACGGCATCAAGTCGCTTATCCAGCACCTGAATACACAAAGCTTCAACCGGATTCGGATGGGAATTTCGCGTCCGCAGCCAGGCAACGTCATCTCCGATTACGTTCTGGCGAACTTTCCGAAGGCGGAGCGCGACAAGCTGGCGCACATGATTGAGCAGGCCTGCGATGCCGCTGAATTCGGATTAAAGGCGCCATTTGAAGAAACAATGGCAAAGTTTAATCGGTAACCGTTAGTTTGTGGCGTTACGGGGCATACTGAAGGGTATAACTACTCTTCAGGAGGCATACATATGGCTGTAAACTATATATGCAGACATTGCAAGACAGCGATGGGCTCCATCGACAGATCGTCAGTGACAGAGCAGCAGCTCGGTTTCCATTTCTTGACCCCCGAAGAGCGCAGCGATATAATAGCGTATGACTCAAACGGTGATGTTACGGTCAAGGTTGTTTGCGATTATTGCAACGAAGCGCTGACTACGAATCCTGACCTATTGTTGGTCAGCAATCCTCTTCAATAAACCGATAGAAACTTGCGAGAACAAGCTATGCCGCCTTGTGGCCGGATGTAGCTGTTTTTGCGTGGGCAGATCAATCCGGGCTGAAGCATCCATTGCTGACCGACTGGTATGAGCCGATCGGCGGGGGAATGCTACAAGTCCCTAATCTATGACAAACAAAAATTTTCACCCGAACATGGTTGTGTATAGAAAAGAGGTGCCGCAAACGTTGAAAGCGCTAATTCAAGCTTTTGCCGCAGATTCGGACGTCCAGTCAATCTTGTCCGGTATCCGCAAAGGGATGCGTGAGCAGATGGTATCCGGGCTCGCCGGCTCTTCCCGCCAAGTGTTGATCGCAGCGCTGGAAGAAGCGGTAGAGCGTCCGATGCTGGTTGTGACGCATAATATGTTCTCCGCACAGAAGATTGCGGAGGATCTGCAAGAATGTCTATCACCTGATAAAGTGATGTTATATCCTGCCAATGAGCTTATGGCTGCAGAAGCGGCGATCTCGAGTCCCGAGACGCTGGCGCAGCGCATGGACGTGCTGATCAAGCTGTCCAAGGGCTATCGCGGGATTATTGTCGTGCCGTTCTCTGGCGTGAGGCGCTACCTGCCGATTAGCAGCGTTATGGCTGACGCTCAGATCAAGATCGCAGTCGGCGATTCGTTGCCGATGGACGGCTTCCTGCTCCAAATGACGGCGCTCGGCTATGTGAGGGCAGACCGCGTGGAATCGCGCGGAGAGATGAGCGTACGGGGAGGCATCGTTGACTTCTATCCGCTTACGGCATCGCAAGCGTACCGGATGGAGTGGTTCGGCGACGAGATTGATTCCATTCGTGCCTTTGATCCCGCAGAGCAGCGTTCGTCGGACCGTATGGACTCCTATGTGATTCCGCCTTGCCAAGAGATTATTGCAGACGCTACTCGTATGTCAGTTGCGGCCAGGCATGCTGCGGATCTGTTGGAGAAGCAGCTCGATAAGATGACGGACCGTACGGCGAAGGACCGGCTGCGTTCTGAAATTGGCAGCGAGCTGGAGAAGCTGAGAGAGCAAGTCTACTTTCCTGAAATCTATAAATATATTGCACTGCTTTATCCGGAACGGCAGACGATTCTGGATTATATGCCAAGCGATACGCTTCTTGTGCTGGATGAGCCGACGCGTCTCATCGAGACGGCGAAGCAGCTGGAGCGGGACGAGAGCGAGTGGGCGCTGCATCTGCTGCAGAGCGGCAAGTCGCTCCCCGGGCTGGTGCTTGCACGCGATACGGATGAGATTCTTCACCACCGTCCGTTCCCGACGTTGTTCTTATCCCTGTTCTTAAGACAGATTCCGCATAGCCAGCCGCAGAACATTCTCAATATGACCAGCCGTTCCATGCAAAATTTCCACGGCCAGATGAACGTGCTGAAGTCGGAGATGGATCGCTGGAAGAAGATTGGCGCGAACGTTATTATGCTTGCAGGCAATGCGGAGCGTATGGATCGCATGCGCCGCGTGCTGGATGATTACGGCATAGAGCCGCCTAATCTGCTGGAGGGCAATCTTCAGCAGGGCTTTGAGCTGCCTTCTTCGCATCTGGTCGTCATTACGGAAGGCGAGATGTTCTCACAGAAGCAGCGCAAGCAGCGGCGCATCGACAAGAAGATGGACAACGCCGAGCGAATCAAGAGCTATACCGAACTGAAGGTCGGCGATTACGTCGTTCACCACAATCATGGCATCGGCAAATATGTCGGCATCGGCACGTTGGAGATCGGCGGTATTCATCGCGATTACTTGCATATTCTGTATTCCGGCGGCGACAAGCTGTCGGTGCCGATCGACCAGGTTGACATGATTCAGAAGTATGTCGGCTCCGAGGAGAAAGAGCCGAAGGTCAGCAAGCTGGGCGGCGCCGAGTGGACCAAGGCGAAGAGCAAAGCGAGAGCTTCCGTACAGGATATCGCCGACGACTTGATCAAGCTGTACGCGCAGCGTCAGTCAACGCCAGGCTTTGCCTTTGGAGAGGACACGTCCTATCAGCAGGAATTCGAAGCGATGTTCCCTTACGATGAGACGAGGGACCAGCTTCGTGCGATAGAAGAGATTAAGAGAGATATGGAGAAGGGCCAGCCGATGGACCGCCTGCTATGCGGCGACGTTGGCTATGGCAAGACGGAAGTCGCGGTGCGCGCGGCATTCAAGGCGGCGATGGAGAGCAAGCAGGTCGCCGTTCTGGTGCCGACGACGATTCTGGCGCAGCAGCATTATGAGACCTTCCGCGAGCGGTTCTCCGGCTATCCGATCAATGTGCAGGTACTAAGCCGATTCCGCTCCCGCAAGGAGCAGAACGAGACGATTAAGGGATTGAAGAACGGAACAGTGGATGTGGTGATCGGCACGCATAGACTGTTGTCTCAGGATATTATTTTTAAGTCGATTGGCCTGCTGATCGTGGATGAGGAGCAGCGGTTCGGCGTATCGCATAAGGAGAAGCTGAAGAAGCTGAAAAACAACGTGGATGTGCTTACGTTGACGGCAACTCCGATTCCGCGCACGCTGCATATGTCCATGCTGGGTGTACGCGATTTGTCCGTCATTGAGACGCCGCCGGAGAACCGGTTCCCGGTTCAGACGTATGTCGTGGAATACAGCCCGGCCCTTGTGCGTGAAGCGATCGAGCGCGAGCTTGCCAGAGGCGGGCAAGTCTATTACCTGTATAATAGGGTTCAAGGCATCTACCAGATGGCCGAAGCGATCAACGCGCTTGTGCCGGATGCGAAGGTGACCGTCGGGCATGGTCAGATGTCCGAGCAGGAGCTGGAGAAGACGATTCTGGACTTCCTGGACGGCGAGTCCGATGTACTCGTCAGCACGAGCATTATCGAGACAGGCGTCGACATCCCGAATGTGAACACGCTTATCGTGCATGACGCGGACAAAATGGGCTTGTCCCAGCTCTACCAGCTTAGAGGGCGCGTCGGACGATCCAATCGAATCGCTTATGCCTACTTCACATATCAGCGGGATAAGGTGCTGACTGAGGTAGCGGAGAAGCGTCTGCAGTCTATCAAGGAATTTACGGAGTTGGGCTCCGGGTTCAAGATTGCTATGCGTGACTTGTCTATACGCGGTGCCGGGAATCTGCTTGGAGCGGAGCAGCATGGTTTCATTGCGTCTGTCGGCTTCGATATGTATTCGCAGATGCTGGCTGAGGAGATTGCGAAGCGCAAAGCGGAGATGACTGGCGAAGAAGTGGTGGAAGAGAAGACGGTCAGCACGGTCATCGACATCAGCGTGGATGCGTACCTGCCTTCTGACTACATCTATGACAGCATTCAGAAAATCGAAATTTATAAAAAAGTGGCGACTGTCCGTACCTTCGAGGAGTGCGACGATTTGATCGACGAGCTGGTCGACAGATTCGGCGACCTGCCTCAGGCGGTCAGTAATTTGATGTCGGTAGCCAGGCTTAAGATCTACGGCAGCCTATATGGAATCGAGATGATCACCCAGAAGGGAGACGATCTTATCTTCCGCATGTCCGAGACTCAGAGGGGCCGCGTTGCCCGGAAAAAAGTGGACCAGCTCTGCCTGAAGCTGGAGAACCGCTTCAAGCAAAGTGCGGAGCAAGAGTCGCCGCCGACCGTTCTCCTTCGCGGGAAAGGACTGAATATGGAGCAGAAGCTTCATTTGTCAGAGAAATTCATGGAGGGCTACAGCGAAGCCCTGCCTAAAAAGGAAGAGCTGCAGAACGCGACGTCGTAGGACAGATTCGCTTTTCGGGTTCCTTTTCTGATACAATAAAAACAGTTTATGTTCAAAGTCGGTTGGCATCATGTCATGCTTCGTGATCAGGAGTGACTATTGAACAACCTCTAATAGCTTATAATCTGAAAGGGGATTCTACATGTTTCACAGTACACGCAAATCGACATGGCGCAGAAGCGCACTGCTCGTCCTTGCAGCGGTGCTCGTCATGACGATGCTGGCGGCATGCGGCGGCAAGGGGAAGGGTGAACATTCCTTGCAATTTAAGAACGTAGACAAAGGCGAGGTTGTCGCGACATTCAAGGATGGCAAAGTTACGCAAGATGAACTTAAAAAGTATCTGGACGTCTATGTTCTGGCTCAGCCGGCTTACGAGTCGGTCGTGGAGATCCCGCAATTCCAGGAGATGCTGCTAGAGCAATACGTAAGCTTCAAGCTGCTTAGCGCTCAAGCATCTGAAGAGTCCATGAAGGAAGCACGCAAGCAAGTGGACGAGCAACTGACAGGATTCAAGGAGTTGAAAGGATCGGACAAGACCTTTGCAGACGAATTGAAAACGAAAAAAATCTCGGATGCGGACATCGCGACTTTCCTGCTGCTTAATTCCGCAGCTGTCGTGCATATGAATTCCCTGGTTACAGATGAAGATATGGCGAAAGCCTTTGAAACGATGAAAGCTGATTTTGCAGTATCCGACGTGCGCCATATCCTGGTTCAAACGACTGAGACTGATCCGAATACGCAAGAAACGAAAGAGCTCCGTACCGACGAAGAAGCGCTGGCTCGCGCCAAGGAAGTAAAAGCGAAGCTGGATGCAGGCGGCGACTGGAACGAGCTGGCTAAGACGTATTCCGATGACGGCGGCTCCAAAGACAAAGGCGGCTTGTATGAAGCAAGCCCAGGCAGCAAATGGGTAGAGCCTTTCAAAATCGCGACTTACGAGCAGGAAATCGGCGTGATCGGCGAGCCTGTCAAATCCGATTTTGGCTACCATGTCATCAAAGTTGAGAAGCGTGAAGACAAAAAGCTGGATCAACTGACTGAAGAAGAGAAGAACCAAGTAAAAGGCGCGGCGGCTTACACGTACATGGAGAAATTCATGACGGAAGAAATGCCGAAGCAAGAGCTGAAGATTACGCTGCCTAAAGCTGAAGAGGGCGCAGGCGAAGCACCAGCAGATGGCGAAGCTCCAACAGCGACGCCAGCCGATGGTGATGCTGCAAAAGGCGACGAGAAAGCCGCAGAATAAATTCAGCTATATCGCATAGAACGACTAAGACCGTTTGACCGGGCATCATGCCGGACAGACGGTCTTTTTTGTATGGGGACTTTGGATAGATTTTCCCTGAATTGAAAACACTAAAACGGATACGGTACAGGACGGACTGCGACTATCGATGAAGGGCGGTGACAGCATGAGGCTAATCAAGGGATATAGGCGAACGAGGCAACCGAAGAAGCTTTCTACCAACCATACGTTGTCTGAATACAAAGACATGAGACTGAGCGGCTCGCTGAAGCAGCTGGAAGATATTATAGACCATACGCTGGGTACAAGCGCCGATCTGGCCGTGCGCAAGTTTCAAGTATTCGGCCGCTTCCCCGCCGTCATGTTCAGCTTCTCTCATATGGTTCAGCAGGCAGTGGTCAATGAAGATATTATCAGACCGTTCATGCATGTCCCTAGACATCTGCAAGATCGCAACATCGAGCTGGCGCAATTGCCGGACATTCTCTTGTACGAGACGCTGTATCACGGGGAAGCTGAATTGCAAGGAGAAATCGATCTCTTGATTCGGGGGGTGTTGGGCGGGGATACGGTTGTGGCCATTGAAGGCATGTCAGAGGCTTTCCTGATCGGTACGCGCAGTATCGACAAGAGAGGCATCGAGCAACCAGCTACGGAGCAGGTCATCCGCGGACCGCGTGAAGGCTTTATCGAGTCCTTAGGCACGAATTTGGCCCTCATCCGTTATCGGCTGCAATCGACTGAGCTGCGTGTTGAATCCAGAGAGATCGGAACCCGGACAAAGTCCAAGGTAGCCATATGCTATATGGATGGCATTACCGACCCTGAGCTGTTGAAGGAACTGGATCGCAGGCTGTCGGAAGTGAAGATTGACGGTGTGCTGGATTCTGGGTATCTGGAGCAATTTATCGAGGACAATAAGTGGTCGCCTTTCCCTCAGGTACAGTATACGGAGCGGCCGGATAAGGTCGTGGCCAATTTGCTTGAGGGCAGGGTCGCGATTCTTGTTGATGGCTCTCCATTGGCTCTGGTTATTCCTACTGTATTCGGGCAGTTCTATCAGACGGTAGAAGATTATACGGAGCGATTCCTGCTCATGAGCGCCATTCGAATGGCGCGTCTGGTTGCCCTGATCTTCTCGCTTGTCTTTCCGTCCTTGTACGTCGCTATCATTTCGTTCAATCCTGAGCTTATCCCGACGGAATTCGCAGTGGCTGTAGCAGGCGGAAGAGCGGGCGTGCCGTTCCCGGCTGTCATTGAGGTGCTCATTATGGAAGTCTCCATGGAAGTGCTTCGGGAAGCGACGATCCGATTGCCTCAGCAGGTCGGCGGCGCCCTGTCGATTGTCGGCGTGCTTGTCATCGGACAAGCAGCTGTAGCGGCAGGCTTCGCCAGCCCGATTACCGTGGTGATTATCGCGCTGACTACAATCGGTTCATTCGCAACGCCGGCCTACAATGCCGCGCTCGCGCTTCGGCTGCTGCGTTTCCCGCTCATTATTATGGCTGGCATATTCGGCTTGTACGGCATTATGGTCGGTCTTATTGTGATCGCGAATCATGTGCTGTCGCTGAAATCATTCGGCGTGCCTTATCTGAGTCCGCTCGTGCCGGGGGATAAAGAGGGGATAAAGGATCTGCTCATACGGGCACCGATCAAATGGATGAAGAACAGACCGGCATTTCTCCATCCTCAAGATAATATAAAGCTGCAAGTGGAAGATCAGGCTTCACCCCCGAGCACTGATGAAACAAGTCCGGAAAAAAGATAGGCGGAAGGAGCACCATCGATCATGGCTAACACGCAGACCAGACAAATTACGGTTCTTCAGACAGCGGCTATACTCGTCAGTACGATTATCGGCGTAGGTGTGCTGTCGCTTCCTCTGTTTGCGGCCAGGGCGGCCGATTCGGCTGCTCCGATTGTGACTCTCTTTGGCATTATCGTCGCTTTCATTGGACTGGCGCTCATCACATGGCTGGGCATACGCTTCCCGGATCATACGATCATCGAATACAGCGAGCAAATTATCGGCAAGTGGATCGGGCGGCTTGGCAGTGTATGTATTATTGTATTCTTCGCTGTGTTGACATCGCTGACCGCCAGAGAATTCGGCGAGGTGGTGGTTACCGCTGTATTGAAAACAACGCCGGTCGAAGTAACCGTCATCGTGATGCTCATGCTGGCCGCGATATCGGCGCGGAAGTCGCTGACGACCTTCGCGTATATTCATAATTTCTATTTTCCCTTGCTTCTGGTGCCTTGCTTGTTAATCGCCATTCTGTCGCTCAGTAATGCAGAGATTATCAACCTGCAACCGGTGATATGGTCCAAGCCTAATCATGTTCTTCTAGGAACGATTACGATTGCCGCGCTATTCCAGGGCTCATTCATCCTGACTTTAATTATCCCGTCGATGAGACAGCCCAAGAAGGCCATGAAGGCAAGCGTATATGGGATTTTGATTGCTGGAGGACTCTATTTGGTCATTGTATCGGCAGCCGTCAGCGTCTTCGGCGCTGAGGAGATTAAGAAGCTGCTATGGCCCACGCTGGAGCTGGCTAAGGGTACTAATTTGCCGGCTAATATATTGGAGCGGCTGGATGCGGCGTTTCTCGCCGTATGGGTGACAGCGGTATTCACGACGCTGCTGTCCAGCTACTTCCTGACCGCATATGCGATGAAGCAGCTATTCCGTTTGCGCGAGCATCGGGTATTCTCGTTTATTTTGTTTCCGTTTATTTTTTTCATGGCGATGATTCCTCAGAATGTGACTCAGCTTTATGGCATCATCGAGCATGTCGGTCGATTCGGCCTGATTATCACGATTGCTTATCCGGCGGTCTTGCTGCTTCTAGCTATGATGCGCAAGAAGAGGGGGCAGGTACAGTGAATACCAAGGGGACGCGCCGCTCCTTACGATTTATCTGCGCAGTTCTTCTGCTGACCCCCTTGTTAAGCGGTTGTTGGGACCGGCTGGAGATCGATGACCGGGCTGTTGTACTGGGCGTATCGATCGATGAGGTGGGAAGCGAGGAAGCGGCGAAGCGCGAGGAGAACGAGGTAACCCATGTGAGGGGCTCTCTCCCTCCTCCGAAGGAGGGGATGGTCAGGGTAGGCGTGCAGATTGCGCTTCCTGGTCAGATTCCGCTTGGTCCCGGCGAAGCGGGCGGCGCGGGAGGCGGCAGTCCGAACCGACTGTGTGGGTGATTCATGTGGTCGGCCACTCTATTAACGATGCCTTTATGAATTTGCAGCAGCAGGTATCGAGCCGGCTGTTCTTCGGTCATCTGCGGATTATCGTCATCTCGGAAGCAGTCGCGGAGAAGGATATGAGCAATATTAATGATTACTTCCGCCGCAACCCGGAAATACGCAGAATGGCCTGGATGATGGTGTCCAAAGGAAGGGCATTCGAGCTGATGAATGCGGCCCCCAAGCTGGAGCGGATACCGACGCTATACTTGTTGTCCACACTCGACAATGCGATTAAGATGGGCAAATTTCCGAAGGATTATATTGGACAGTATTGGAGCAACTCCTCGAAGAAAGGGCAGGAAGGTTTCTTGCCCTACGTGGAGATCAAGGAGCAGGATAATGTCGAGATTCAGGGGCTGGCCTATTTCCGCGGAGAGAAGCTGGTCGGCATCACGAAGCCTCTGGAGATATCCGGGTTCCTTGGTCTGCGCGGCATTAATCCGGCTGGTTATCGCGCGGTCGTTCTGCTGGATTCGGAGGATATGTCTACCGCCGTTATGACGAACGTGACGCATAGGCATTCCAAGATTGATCTAAGTGTGAAGGATGGCAAGCCGCATTTTCGGATTAGAGTAGAACTGGAGGCAAACCTGGCAGAGAAGATGAGCAGCAGCATATCACTGGATGATCCTGCAACGATCGCCAAGATCGAGCGAAAGCAAGAGGAAGGCTCCGTCCAGTTCTATAACAATATTATTGAGAAGACACAAAGCAAAGGCTCCGATATATTCGGATTTGGCGAGATGGTCCGAGCCAAAAAACCGGGGTACTGGCATCAATATATCGGGACGAAGGAAAAGTGGCAGGAGATGTACAAGGAGACGACCTTCGATATTGATGTAGCGGTACGGATTCGCCGTATTGGCATGAAAGCTACGTAACGCATCGATTTTTTGGCCTATGCGATGGAGCAAGAATAGGGCTGTAATAGGAGGAGATGGAAAAAATGATGTTAAGCGTGGTCACGATTGGCCTGTCAGGTTACCTTTTTTTCATCTGTGTCTTATGCGGCTTTTTCCTGCTGTTCATCGATGCCAAAGAAACCCATGTAACCAAAAGAGAATACCGATTGTCCAACATCTTCGGCTGGATTCACCTGATTCTGGGCGTTTCTATTCTGTTGATCCTTTGGCTAGCATAAAATATCAGTTGCTTATATTTGTAAAAAGTGATATCATTAACATATCATAATGATATGGGAGTGAATCTCATGAGAGAGAAAAAAGCATTATATGTCAGCGGATATCTGGCACTTCTAATTGCGATTGTTGCAGCTGTAGGCGGTGCGGCGCTGATCATCCTTCAGCTGTCCTCGACGTCTGTATCGGCATTCAGCATTCTACTGGGAGTTGTGCTTCTCCTAGTGGCCTTTCTGATTACGACGTCATTAGTTATTGTTCAGCCGAATGAAGCGAAGGTTATTACCTTCTTCGGCACGTATATTGGTACGATTATCGAGAGCGGCCTATGGATGGCTCTGCCGCTTACGACAAAGGCGACGATATCGCTTAAGGTGCGCAACTTCAACAGCCAGAAGCTGAAGGTGAATGATGCGGAGGGCAATCCTGTGGAGATTGGCGCGGTTGTGGTCTTCAAGGTCGTGGATACGGCCAAGGCTACCTTCGACGTCGATCATTACGAGCGGTTCGTCGAGATTCAGAGCGAGACGGCGATCCGTCATATTGCAGCACAATATCCTTACGACATCTTCGATGACGAGAATGGTGTATCGCTTCGCGGCAATGCGGATGAAGTGGCAGCCGAGCTGCAGCGCGATCTTCAGAATAGGCTGGAGGTTGCAGGGGTGCAACTGGTCGAGACGCGGATTACGCACCTCGCTTATGCGCCGGAGATCGCAAGTGCAATGCTGCAGCGTCAGCAAGCAATTGCGATTGTAGCGGCGCGCCAGAAGATCGTTGAAGGGGCAGTCGGCATGGTAGATGCCGCGCTGCGGAAGCTGGAGGAGAACGGAATCGAACTGGATAGCGAGCGGCGGGCCGCGATGATCAACAATTTGATGGTTTCGATCGTATCCGACAGGGCGGCGCAGCCTGTCATCAATACGGGCTCTCTGTACAGCTAAGGAACGCTGAATTATGGGGAAAGAGAAGAAGGCGTTCCCGCTGCGCCTCGATCCCGACATCCATCGTGCGCTTGAGCAATGGGCCGCTGACGAATTCCGCAGCGTGAACGGTCATATCGAATTTCTGCTGCGCGAAGCGCTTAGCAAGGCAGGACGGCTTGGAAAGCCCCGCAAAGAAGAGGAATAATCGGGACGGCATATGCAGACTGGCTGCGTATGCCGTCTTTGTCGTAGATGGACAACTCTGGATACATACGGCTAGAGAGGGCATCATAAGGCTCTGGGCCGTGAGGGGCAGCTCGCATTTGGCGGTTCTTCAAGGGAACAGCGGGTCGTATTGGAGACGTGCATAAGAAATTGGGAGCGGATGAATACTATGGTCAGATTCAAATTCTCCATTGAAGAATCTTAACACTTCAGGTACCGGAGCAGCACCAAGACCCTACGATAACAACGGCCTGCTGCGAATGTTCTGGTATGGGATATGATCTGCCAAGCTGCCGGCTTGGCGCTACCCGGAAGAAATTCGAGGACGCCGAAAGTCCTCGTGGAGCTCTCAGTGATGTTTTTTTATAAAAAAGTGATGCATGAATCCAGTCGATTCAAAATCCTCTAGGGAAAGCGGGGCAACAAGAAATGAAAGCAACTGGAATTGTACGTCGTATCGACGATCTCGGGCGTGTGGTGATTCCGAAGGAGATTCGCCGTACGTTGCGTATACGCGAGGGCGACCCACTGGAAATATTCGTTGACCGTGACGGTGAAGTCATCTTGAAGAAATACTCCCCGATCGGCGAGCTGGGCGACTTCGCCAAGGAATATGCGGAATCGCTGTACGAGAGTACCGGGCATATTACGCTGATTGCCGACCGTGATACCATTATTACGGTAGCGGGGGCTTCCAAGAAAGAACTGTTGGACAAGCCTGTCGGCAATACGCTGGAGTCATGCATGGAGAATCGCAAGACGCTTGCGGAAACGAATGGCGGCGCTTATGAAATTGTGAAGGATGTACAGGATCAATACAGCTCGTTCGTCGTGGCCCCTATTATTGCTGGCGGAGACCCCATCGGTGCGGTTGTACTGCTGAGCAAGGATGATTCCGTCAAGATGGCACAGCTTGAGACGAAGATGGCCGAGACGGCTGCAGGCTTCCTCGCGAAGCAGATGGAGCAATAAGCGATATCTTATTGGCGCCTACACATAAGAACATGAAGACACGGCTTCTCCGCACAGCTTTCGTGTTGCGGAGAAGCTTTTATTTTTGTATCTGCTCCCGTTTACGGTATAATCATTAATCATAACCATTCATAGGGAGCAGGGGACTAACATATGGGCCGGACGGCATCGAGACTTCGCGGAGGCGGAATCTGGCGGAACGGCGTAATCCTGATGGCAGGGGCTGCGCTCGTCTCCAAGCTGGTAGGCGCTTTGCAGAAGATCCCGCTGCAGAATTTGGCAGGAGACCGCGTATTCGGCATCTATAATGCCGTCTATCCGTTCTATCAGCTGATTGCGGTCTTGGCTACAGCGGGTCTGCCTACGGCAGTATCTATTATTATTGCGCGCAAGCTTAAGGAAGATGAACCTCTGGAGGGGACAAGGAGTACGGTTATCGCCGCATCGATTCTTCTGGGAGCGACAGGCGTCTTCGCGTTTCTGGGAATGTGGCTTTCCGCCGACCTGGCGGCATCATGGATTGGCGATGATTCGGCGGCACTGGCCATCCGTGTATTGTCGGCTGCGCTGCTATTCGCGCCGTTCGCTGCTGTGCTTCGCGGCTATCAGCAAGGGAAGAGACGGATGGGCTTGTCTGCCGCATCCCAAGTCACGGAGCAGTGCGCACGCGTTGCGATTATGATTCTAGCGCTGCAAATTGGCTTGAATGCGGGCTGGAGCGATTCCGCCTTGGCTGCGGGTGTGATGAGCGGAGCGGGCGCGGGTGCGCTCGTCGCGCTTGTGCTTCTGTCGATAGGAGGCTGGCGCGAGCGGGCGGCAAGACGGCAAACCGCTCGAACCCCGTTGGGAACCCGCCGTATTCTGCGGGAGATGAAGGAATTGGCTGTCTTGGCTGCTCCGGCTGCGCTGGCCTCTATCGTCGTGCCGGTTGTAGGGGTGGTCGATGCCTTTATGGTGCCGCGTCTGCTGGGAGACAGCGGCATGGCTGAATCAACGGCGATGAGCCTCTTCGGCGTATATAGCCGCGGCGGTCCGCTGGTGCAGCTTGTTACGATGGTCGCGGCTGCCGCAGCAGCGGCCATGGTGCCGGGTCTCGTGACCGCTAAGGCCGGAGGCCAGTTGGACGAGCTGCAGACCCGTCTGTCGTTGCAACTGCGGATGGCCTGGATGATGGGCGGGGCGGCGGCCATCGGCCTCTTGCTGCTGGCAGAGCCGCTCAATATCATGCTCTACAAGGATGCGAAGGGCACGCTTGCCTTCGCGCTTGTCGGCTGCACCGCGCTGGCCGGCTGTGTGAACGCGATTGTCGCGCCCGCGCTGCAAGCGCTCGGCTCGGCGCGGGTGCCTGTGGCGCTGCTCTTGCTCGCAGCGCTGCTGAAGGGCGCGCTGAACGCCGCGCTGGTGCCCTCCCTCGGCATCGAGGGAGCAGCGCTCTCCGGCGTGATCGCGCTAAGCGCCGCCGCCTTGCTGGGCGCGGCGGCGCTGCGCCGTGCGGCTGCGGGGCTCCGCCTGCCGCACGAGCGGTTGAAGCGGCGGGCGAGCATTAGCCCCGCCGCCGCAGGCTTGGTCGCGCTGGCGGCTATGGCCAGCGCGGTACTGCTTGCCCAGCGCGTGCTTGGCGCCGCGCTTGGGTATGGGCTGCCGCAGCGAAGCTTGGCGGCAGCCCTGTCGCTGGCGGGCGCAGCCGTCGGCGTGATCGTCTTCGCCGTCGCCGCTCTGCGCGCAGGCGCGATAGACGCGCGCGAATGGCGCGCGATTCCGGGCGGCGATCGGCTTGCCGCCCGGCTGCGGCGGCTTCGGCTGATCCCGCCGCTGGACGAGCGGTAGCTCGTCCCCTTACATAAGGAGGAGGATTCAAGGTGGCATATTCGCCAATTGTGATAGTTGGACTTGGCTCCGGCGACCCCGATCAACTTACGCTGGGCATCTGGCGGCAGCTGCAGGCGGCGAAGCGCGTCTTCGTCCGTACCGAGCACCATCCCGTGATGGCTCTGCTCCAAGAACATAACATTCCGTATACCTCATTCGACAGCTTGTATGAGCAGCATGATTCATTCCCGGAGGTGTATGAAGCCATCGCTGCAAGACTGCTGCAGGAAGCGCTGCAAGGCGGGAGCGAGTCTGGGGCTTCGGCACCTGCCGATGCTATTCTCTATGCTGTCCCCGGCCATCCGATGGTGGCGGAGCGCACGGTACAGCTGCTTCGCGAGCGTTGTGCGGCAGAGGGCGTAGAGCTGACCGTACTGGGTGGCGAGAGCTTTCTGGACGCAGCCTTCGCCTCTCTGGGCCTTGATCCGATTGAGGGCTTCTCCCTGCTGGATGCGGCGGAGCTGAAGGCTTCTCTTCTGCAACCGGAGTTGCATACAGTCATCGGTCAGGTGTATGATGCTTTTACCGCTTCTGACGTCAAGCTGGCGCTGATGGAGCGATACCCGGAGGATTACGAGGTCGTTATCGGCCATGCACTGGGTGTACAGGGACAGGAGCGGATCATCTCCGTTCCGATCTATGAGCTCGACCGCAATCAGGAATACGGCAATCTCTCGATCATTTATGTGCCGCGCTCCGAGGATCCGGCCTTGCGCAACCGGACGTTCGAACGGCTGCATGAGATCGTGGCCATCCTGCGCAGTCCTGAAGGCTGCCCGTGGGACCGCGAGCAGACGCATCAATCGATTCGTAAGAACTTCATTGAAGAGCTCTATGAGGCTTTGGAAGCCATTGATAACGACGATCCTGACGGCATGCAGGAGGAATTTGGAGATGTCATTCTGCAAGTGATGCTGCATAGCCAGATGGAAGAGGAAGTTGGCGCATTCTCGGTCTATGACGTCATAGAGACGCTGAACGAGAAGCTGATCTTCCGTCATCCTCACGTGTTCGGCGAGACTGGCGCACAGAATGCGGACGAAGCGCTAGCGAACTGGGAAGGCATGAAAGCGGAGGAGAAGCGGAGGAAGGGAACAGACGCGGCAAGGGTGTCGCAGCTGGACGGCATTCCGCCGGATCTGCCCGCACTTATGAAGGCTTACAAGCTGCAGAAGAAAGCGGCGAAGGTCGGCTTCGACTGGGATGAGCTGGGACCTGTCCTATCGAAGATCGAAGAAGAGCTGCTAGAGCTGCGAGAAGCGATCTCTTCCGGAGACGGAGAGAAGCAAGCGGGTGAGCTGGGCGACCTGCTGTTCGCCGTTGTGAATGCGTCGCGGTTCATCCACGCTGATCCCGAGGAAGCTCTCTCTCGGACGAATCGAAAGTTTAAGAGCCGATTTCAATATATTGAAGAGCAGCTTCGTATAAACGGCAAAACTTTTGACCAAACTGATTTACTAGAGATGGATCGATGGTGGGAAGAGGCTAAGAGACTTTAGCTTGTATGACTTTCGCCACAATTCGCCTAAATTCCGCACTATTCCCAAAAAAAATTGCAGTACGCGGCAGGATTTTGTTCTCTCAAGCAGAATAAGTATTCTTCGTAAGAGCAGATTTTGCTAATGGGTGAGCCGCCTCGACGCGGCAGCCACAAATAACCGTTATTTATTAGGAGGATATTCACATGAACAAAACAGACCTGATCAACAACATTGCAGAGAAGAGCGGACTAACGAAACGCGACGTTGAAGCTGTCCTGAACGGCTTTCTTGGCGAAGTAACTGACGCGCTTGCAAGCGGCGACAAAGTACAATTGATCGGCTTCGGTACTTTCGAAACTCGCAAACGTTCCGGCCGCGTGGGCCGCAACCCGCAAACGGGTAAAGAAATCACGATTCCAGAATCCAAAGTTCCTGCATTCAAAGCAGGCAACAAGCTGAAAGAAGCGATCAAGTAATACATGCGCTTAGATAAATTTCTCAAGGTGTCCCGCCTGATCAAACGCCGTACCGTTGCGAAGGATGTATCCGAGCAAGGGCGCGTGTGGATTAACGGCCGCGAAGCGAAAGCGAGCAGCGCCGTCAAGGTTGGGGACGAGCTCCAGATCCAGTACGGTCAGAAGATCGTGACGGTCCGCGTGGAGCGTCTCACCGAGACGACCCGCAAGGATGAAGCCAGTGAGCTCTATACCTTGGTGAAAGAAGAACAGCGCCCGCGCGAGAATGATCTCGATTGGGAGAAGCAATAATAGAAGGGCTGTCCGGCTTAGGCCGGGCGGCCCTTTTCTGCTGCAATTAGGTATCGTGGATAGTTGGCTGTGCATAGAGCCTTCGCATTCAGGGGACGCTTGTCCTAACGAAGCTCTGTCCCCGTCTATTCCAGATTCGAAGCTTTCGCGACCGCAAAACACTTAGGGCATTTCATTTTGGAATTGTCCCTCCGCCTAAGATTCGCAGGTTCTAAACCTTGTCCTTCTCCCATACAGTAATAGAGAAATTAACGAAGCGGGGGACGAGTCTATGGCGGAAGCGGGCAAGGGGCAGAAGAATCAGGATGTAAAGCTGATTAATCGGAAGCTGCTGGAGCTTACCGGGGTCGTGAATGTGGAGAGCTTCGACAGCGAGGAATTTCTGCTGGAGACGGAGCTGGGCTTTCTGACGGTTACCGGACAAAATTTGCATATTAAGCATTTGAGCCTGGAGCAGGGCTTAGTTGCTATTGAAGGATTGGTCCATTCTCTCGCCTATCTGGACGGAGCGGCAGCCAGCAAGTCCAAGGGGCTGTTCGGAAAGCTGTTTAAGTGACGTTAAGCGTACAATGGATGACGGTAGCCGTCATGCTGCTATCCGGGCTTAGCATGGGTGTCGTCTTTGACGGATACCGCGTTGTGTCGAATGAGCTGCGATTTCCGCGATGGTGGCTGCCGGTGCTTGATATCATCTATTGGATGGCGGCTGCGGTCGTCGTGTTCCGAATGCTGTATGCCAGCAACAATGGCGAGGTGCGGGCATACGTGTTTCTAGGACTGGCTATCGGGGTAATCCTCTATTATTGGCTGTTAAGCAAGCCAGTGATCGGCCTGGTGAAATGGATAATCGGCGCTATACGAGCTCTTATCTCATTCATTTTGAAGGTATTCGACATTATGATCGTCAAGCCGATTCTGTTGCTTTACAAAACCGTGATGGTCATTTTAGGATTTGGGTCTGCGCTCACTATTTTCCTTCTAAAAATTGTGGTACAATTGGTTCGTCCAATTTGGCTATTGCTGTTATGGATGATAAAGCCTGTGACTCGCCCGCTGGGGCGCTGGCTGAAGCCGCATTGGGAGCGATGGAGGGTAGAGGAGCGTCTCGCGAAGGGACTAGCTGCCATTACCAGGCGTTGGAATCAATGGTTTAGGAGGGGTCAGCGTTAATGTCGAAAGCAGCTGCAAAAAAATCAGTAAGCGGATCTGCCGCGAAACGCCGGTACAGGATCTGGATGATGTTCATTGTCCTGTTCATGGGCTGGGCGGGTTATACCTTATTCGGTCAAATGCAGCAGCAAAAGGCGACGTTCGAGAAGCTGACGACGATCGAGAGCGGGATTGAGGAAACCAGGTCTCAGACAGAAGCGCTCAAGCGCGAAGTGGAGCGCCTGAACGATCCAGAATATATCTCTCAGCTGGCTACCAAGGAGCAAGGAATGGTAAAAGAGGGAGAACAGCAAATATTTAGCGAATAATGGGGCGCCTTATCGGGTGAACGTCTGTTGACCTTGCTTCGGCGATTCGGTTATAATCACGATAGATACAAGACTTTATATGGCGGGGCTAGAGGATGTTTCAAATACGGCAATCGTGTTTAATATCGATTGAACCCGGCTTAATGACGAAATAAGTTTTGTTCGAATCAAGCTCGATATGTCGGGCAATGAATTATCACAAAACTTTGAGAGAGGAACATTTTATTTTATGGCAATTGAAGTGGGCGCCAAGTTAGAAGGAAAAGTGACGGGCATCACGCATTTTGGGGCATTTGTCGATTTATCGGGAGGTGTCACGGGTCTAGTTCACATTTCAGAGATTGCCGATAACTACGTCAAGGACGTGAAGGATCATCTGAAGATCGACGACGTCGTGAAGGTCAAAGTGATCAACGTTGATAAAGACGGAAAGATCGGACTCTCCATTAAGCAAGCCATTGACCGGCCAGAAGGCCATCAGCCACCACCGCAACGTGAGCGTGCCAGCTCAGGCGGACCTGGAGGCGGAGAACGATTCAACCGCGGAGGCCAAGACCGAGGCGGACGTCCCTTCAACAAGCAATCGTCTGGCAGACCGTCCTACGGCAAACCGTCATTCGAGGATAAAATGTCTCGCTTCTTGAAAGATAGTGAGGAGCGTATCTCTTCCCTGAAGAAGAATACGGAAGGCAAACGCGGCGGACGCGGTGCCAAGCGAGTATAAACCATTACGTTACTTACTACCCTATAGATCAAGCAGGACCTACGTGGTCCTGCTTTTTTTATTGCGCTGGGGCGGGCTGCCAGAGGTTGGCATCTACTCAGCCATGGCATGATCCGTGCGGATCGTATGAATTGAAGGAGTAGAGCGAGTTGATTAAGTCGTTGTAATCGACTAAAAGCCGAACTGGGGGTATTAAGAGCGAGATAGATCGGTCGGACCGACTTAAAAGTCGCGCTAGCGGTGCTCAGAGTGAAATAGGTAGGTCGGACCGACTTAAAAGTCACGCTAGCGGTGCTCGGAGTGAAATAAGTCGGCGAGACCGACCTAACAGCCGAGCTGATGGTACTTTGAGTGAAATAAGTCGGTACAACCGACTTAAATTCACAAACGCAGCCTTCGCACGACTAACTGTAGCCGACAACCTCGCCTTTCTAGTCCGATGAGTTTCTCGTCTTACGCCAGATGCTGTCAGCAAGGGGCACAGAGCAAGGCAATTGCTCATTACCTGTCGAGTACGGCAGCACGGAAGTCGGTTTGAGCGATATTCCTATTTGAAACAAATACTTTTCTTCCATCCTCCGCTATTCCCGACAGGTTACCGCGTCCATTCGCCATCAAATTGGAAGCGCTATCTGTCTTTTTTGTTGACAGTGAACACGCTAGCGAACAGTACGTATCTCGGTCAAAGCCAGTAGGGGCGTGCGATTGACCCTGACGTGACAATGACTGCAAGTCCATGCAATTTTGTCGGAAAAAACTTTTGGGCGTATTACGATAAGTGACAAACTTCATAAGGACAGGCTCCTATAATTGGAAATACAATAAAACCGGATTGGTGGTGTCAAGTAGTGAAGAAGGAAAGCGTGATGGGAATCCCGGCGCTGAAGCGAGCGGGATGGTTTCAAACAACCGTACAGAGAGGGAAGGATATGCGTGCCGTCAAGGGGGCGGTGAGCATGCTTCTCGCCAAGAAGTGGACCATACTGCTTGTTGCTATCGGATTTTTGCTTGGACGAGCCGTCATCTTAGAGTCGTTAATGCCTTTTGCCGTCGCTTACTTTGCCGTCCTTTATTTTATGAGAAGGGATATTTATGGTTGGGTAGCCGTCTCGCTGGTAGCGGGAAGCTGGTTCGCGGTTGATCCTGCTCCGTTATGGATCGCGATGGAGATTGCCGTGCTGTTCCTGCTTATGAAGGGGCTGGAGGCGTACGAGAAGGCGGAGCTGTCTACCGCCCCTATTCTGGTCTTTACCGCTACGCTTCTTGTACAGATGTTCAGCGTCTTCATAGGAGATACGCTCAGCTGGTACAGCTTTATGCTTGTGGTGGTGGAGGCGGCACTGGCGTTCGTGCTGACGCTGGTATTCATTCATGCGATACCAGTTCTCACAATGACCAAGAAATCCGCGGCACTCAAGCATGAAGAGATTATCTGTGTCATGATACTGCTTGCATCCGTCATGACGGGAGCCGTGGGATGGATCGTATACGGAATGTCGGCTGAGCATGTGATGTCGCGTTATTTGATTCTTCTCTTTGCAATGGCTGGTGGGGCGCCGCTTGGAGCTTCTGTTGGCGTCATTGGAGGATTGATTCTGAGCCTGGCGGATTTCAGCGCTCTAATGCAGATGAGTATGCTGGCTTTTGCGGGATTGTTGGCGGGGCTGCTAAGAGATGGAGGCAAGATGGCAGCTGCGTTCGGCCTGCTGCTAGGCACATCCATTCTTTCTATATATATTGGCACGGGGGCGGATGTCATGAGTTCAACATGGGAGTCCGTTGCAGCCGCTACGCTGCTGTTATTGACCCCAAGGGGCGTCATTCGTACAATTGCCCGTTATGTGCCGGGAACGAACGAGCATGTGAAGTCGCAGCATGAGTATGCAAAGCGAGTACGGGAAGTAACGGCGGAGCGGGTATCCCAATTCTCCGATGTATTCCGTCAGTTGTCCCGCAGCTTTGGCCAATTGAATCAAAATGTAGCGGAGGTGAAGCGCGAGGAGGAGATCGGACATTTCATGAATGCGGTAGCGGAGCGCAGCTGCGCGAGCTGCCATCGGCAAAAGGCTTGCTGGGAGGACAAGTTCTTCCACACCTACAAAATGATGACCGATATGATGACGACCGTAGAGGAGAACCAGGTTCCGGGGACAAAGGAACAGCCGCGCACGTGGACATCCCATTGTGTGAAGTCATCTCAGGTGCTGACGGTTATGAAGCATCAATATGAGCTGCATCAGAACAATAAGCATTGGAAGAAGCAGATTCTGGATTCCCGTCAATTGGTCGCAGACCAATTATTAGGCGTATCGCAGGTCATGGAGGACCTATCGAGAGAAATTAAGAGGGAGGGCCAGACGCTTCATCTGCAGGAAGAGCAAATTAGAGAGGCGGTAGAGGGACTGGGGTTGTCCATCCAAGGCGTAGATATCGTGAATTTGGAGGAGGGGAACGTCGAGATTGAGGTGTATCATTCATTCGAAAGAGGCTTCGACGAATGCCGCAAAATTATCGCGCCGCTGCTCAGTGATATCCTTGGTGAGCATATCGCAGTGAAGATTGAAGTGCCGCCGGCCAAGCATGGCGAGCCGACGATGGTCACATTCGGTTCAGCGAAGCAATATGAGCTGGAGACAGGCGTAGCTGGAGCAGCCAAAGGCGGGGATCTGCTGTCGGGAGACAGCTTTAGCCTGGTGGAGCTTGGCAACGGGAAGTTTGCGGTTGCGATTAGCGACGGGATGGGCAATGGAGAGCGAGCACGCCAGGAGAGCAGCGCGGCTCTCTCGATCCTGCAGCAGCTGCTGCAATCCGGCATGGACGAGAAGCTGGCGGTGAAGTCGGTCAACTCGGTGCTGCTGCTCCGGTCTTCGGAGGAGATGTATGCTACGGTCGATTTGGCGATCATTGATCTCTATACAGCTCATACGACCTTTATGAAGATCGGTTCTACGCCTAGCTTTATCAAGCGCGGCAAAGAGGTCATTCCAGTAACCGCTAACAATTTGCCGATCGGCATTATTCAGGATATTGATGTCGATTTCGTCTCCATGCAGCTGCAGCCCGGCGATACGCTCGTCATGATGAGCGACGGCATCTATGATGCGCCCGGCCATGCGGTGAACAAGGAGATGTGGATGAAGCGCATCATTAGCGAGATGCAGACGGAGGACCCGCAGGAGATTGCGGATACGTTGCTGGAGACGGTCGTGCGTTACCACGAAGGCGACATCGTAGACGACATGACCGTGCTCGTAGCCCGTGTGGACAAGCATCTGCCGGAATGGGCGTCGTTCAGATGGCCGGGAGTAACGAGGATGGAGCGTCCTAGGACGGTGAGTTGATGGAGAGCGGACAAGCTTTAAAGTTAACAAAATCAAGGGAGGTATGGATATAAGCATCAAGAATGATTAGGAATTTAGAATGTTAGTTATGATCCCCTCAGGGTAGACGACGCACATCGTTCATCTAATAAGATGAACTTGACCGTTGTTTAAACTGAGGGGGATTTCGTGTGTAAAGGAATAATGGTTACTAGTGCAGTGTACAACCCTTAATAATGAAGAACCAGCTCTTGCATATTTTTATCTTTTTCGGCCCATTGCTCTCTTGATATTCTTAAATCATCAAGATGTTCATTAATATTGTCTGGAGTTAATCTTATTCCGAACCAGGGAGGCACCGTCTCTACTTCTCTACCTAACATACGGTATAACATCAGATCACCGGTCCTCTTCGAGAAGTGGGACAAGTCGTCGTAATAGGAGTCATGGTAGAGCGAACTCATTGATATGTCATGAAAACCGGAGAAGTCCCAAACAGGGGCAATCGTTGAGAGTTGACGTACCCACTCTTCAAGATCCGACCAGTAATTTTTTTGCCATATCGATTCAAGAAGTATAGCATGCATTGGACCTATGTAAAGATACAGCGCAATATCATTTTGATCACAGAGCTCTTTAATTTGCTGAATATAATTTATACTGTCGGTTGAGAGTTGGAACTGGTTAGGTATAGTGTTCAAATCTCGGTTTATATCTGCAGGTATTCTAAAGCTCTCATCATAGCTCCCATCATCGAGAAATTGGCTTTCTGTATATATTATGGAGTGATTCAGATTGTCATACAACACTCTTACGCTATCAGTAAATACCGTCTTGGTTAAAAGTGTCGCAAATAAATCCTGAAAGAGCAAAGGGTTGTCTAACCGTTCTTCTACAAAGTTAACATGATTCTTATGCGTTTCATTAAAGGTTTCAAAATCTAATCCTAGATATATCGTTTTTAAATTTTTATTATTTTTCAATAGATATTCCACGTATCTCAGATGGATATAAGGACTAGAAGCGGAAAGGCCCAAATTATAGCTATCTTCGCCTGTCAGAGCTGTTAGTGTAGAAGGATTCAAGCGCATTGCGCGTGAGGTGCCCAGAATTATAGCTTGAGACTGATATCTCATACTGTGAACGGTTTTAAACAAATAAGGATCTCTATTGCTTATTTTATTATAGTTATAATCATTTTTCTTTGTATGGTATATTCCGTAAGGATCAACGAAGTAGTTAGTTGTAGCTACTATTGTAAGAATTAATGTTGCTAAGATTAAGGTAGATATAGCCCATTTTTTTTGTGTTTTCATTATTGCCACCTTAAAAGTTAAAGTATAAAAACTCTGTTATTCTATTTAAATTCATAATCGAGTAAACAAGCAAAATAATAATAAACAGTGCATTCAGTAAATTAGGCTTAAAGGCCGCCGCTTTCTCGGATGTATTTTTAAAACCTAGTATAAGAATAAGTCCAATAAATATGTAGAGAAGCGACAAGGTTTTATTTTCTAGAGGTGTAGATGCAAACCCTATCCCAATCTCCTTTACCGGCTGGAGCAACACGCTTAATTGAGTCGGTAAAAGTGCTCCATTTAATCCCATCATAGCCTTTATAAAATGAATAGCCATACTTATGGACTCAACTTTAAAGAAAACAAGTATGAAATTCACATATAAGAAGGTTATTCCCCATGCGATTGCCTTGGGCAGCCTGATGGATGTTTTTCTCCATAAGCGATAAATAATAATTCCTGCCCCAATCAACAAGCCCCAAATAATAAAATTCCAGCCTGCTCCATGCCAAATACCGCTGATTAAAAACAACAGAACCAACGACAGGCTCGTTATCCATTCTGTTTTGAGCCTTAGAGTTTTTGTCATAAATGCGCTTCTGGATAGTTTGCGGTTCACAGGCACATATACGTATTCATATAAGAAACGGGTTAACGTAATATGCCACCTAGACATCATTTCTTGAATATTGGTTGCTTTATAAGGAGAATTGAAGTTAATAGGAATCCTAATGTTAAAGAACAGGCCTAAGCCTACGGCCATGTCCGAATAGCCGCTAAAGTCAAAGTACAACTGAAAGGTATATGACAATGCCACAATCCAAGCATCGAAGAATGTAATGGTGTCCAAGACGCCCATGCCGCTTGCCACAGTCGTAGAGAATTGATCGGCAAGAATGACCTTCTTAAATAACCCGATTGTAAAAATGTATATGCCTAATGAGATGTTCTCATAGTTGATTCGATGGTTGGCTGGCAGCTGGAATTGAGGCATCATTTGACGATGATGGACAATTGGCCCGGCAATGAGCTGAGGGAAGAAGGTAACAAATAATGAGTAGTTAATAAGACTCTGTTCCTTGACCTTGCCGTTGTAGCAGTCGATGATATAACTGATTTGTTGAAAGGTATAGAAACTGATCGCCAGCGGCAGAGCTATATTCAGAAGAGTAAGATTGGCTGAAAATAGACTGTTCACGTTGGACAAGATAAAATCGAGGTATTTGAAATATCCGAGCAAGCCTAAATTAAAGACAATGCCAGTAATTAGTGCAGGCCTCGCCTTATGAGAAATCAGATATCTTCCAACCATATAGTTGGCTACAATGGATATGAGTATTAGTGGCAGATACGCTGGGTTCCACCAACCGTAAAAAAACAACGAGCAAGTCACTAACCAGAGTTTGGAGAAGCGCTGTGTGGCTGACCAGGCATTGAGCACAAAGTAGCTTACGAATACAAAGGGCAGATATAGAAAGATGAAGTGGGGCGAGTTAAACAACATGTCCTTATGCTCCTGTAGGTAGATGCCCGGCAGTCCAGTAAACGAGTGACGTGATCTATCTGTTTAATAGATGAACATAGCTATTATACGAAGCCAGATGATGTTTGATCAAGAAATTTATGTTAGAGTTTGTCGAACTATACGTTAAAACTCAGTCTCCGTTCTTATAGCGGGGGCTTTTATTGTGGGGAAATTAGGACTTAAGAAATAGTTATATACGGACAGACGTTCTGTGAATATAATTAATCTTGTTGTCCAGAGAGAGTGAAATTTTAGGAATGGAGGAATGATTTTTAAATCGTTTTGTCATATCAAGGAATACATAAAAAAATCATATGTTTATAACTAGGAGGAAAACGAGATGAATAGGCTCAAAAGAAGTTTTGTATTTATTCTCTGCTTCTGTCTAATCCTTGGAATTGGTGTTCCGGCATCAATCTCTGCAGAAGAAAAAGAGATCATTCAGGATCAAACGGAAATGGTTCAAGATACAGAGGAAGTTATCGATGATAATAGCCCCGTCTTGGAGGCAGCCCCCCCAGATGTTATAGAAAGCGCCAGCGAGTATGGGGAGACGGTTCTAGGAGAAGTTGTTGATCTAAGGACTTCTAACAGCAAGCATTACTTATTGTCTGATAATACCTATATGGCAAGGGTAACATTTACTGATCAGCATTACTTGGACGAGAGCGGCACTTGGAGAAATATCGACACTAGCTTAACGGATGAAGCGGAAATTGACGTAAGTGATCCGCTCATTTCGTTGGAGACAGCCCAGACATTAAAGTCGTCGTTTTCGGTAAACTCCCGGAAAAAAGCTGATACGTCTGAGTCGGATATGAGAGCATTGAAAGTTCCTTTTGATGTAAAGCTCCCTAAGCGTATCTCCAAAGGCTACACCATTGGAAAAGGCTCTGAATCGTTAACCTTTATTCCGCTTGAGGCTTCAAATACAAAGGGAGAAGCTCTTGGCAACAAAATGCTGTACAGCGATGTATGGACGAGCTCCGATGTAGAGCTAGAAGTTATTGAGAATGGTATAAAAGAGACAATTTACTTGAAAGATGAGCAAGCACCTACATCATTCCGTTTTCAGGTAGAGGGTGATCTTGCAAACTCTAAAACTTTTGAGCTGCAGCCTGCTTGGCTGGTTGATGCCAATGGCACGACTCGTGATGTGGAGCAGGTCATAAGCGAAGAGAATGGACAAACCTTTGTTGACTTGACGGCGGATGTGTCGGAGTTGGTGTATCCGATTGCGATTGATCCGACTGTAAATATAGTTTCCAATCAAGTCACGTTCCAGAGTACAGTGGTAGATTCTCAACAAACACAAGATAACAGCAGTACTCAATTTCTAAAAGCAGGAAGGGATTTAAACGGTAAGGAGACAAGGTTTTTATTAAAATTCGACATTGAGTATCCTGGCATCATTCGTGAGGCCTTTCTAAATATGTATCAGGGTGGACGAAATGAAACCTTTCTTAATTTGGACTTCTTTAAAATAACTTCACCGTGGACAGCATCGGCTGTGACCAATTTTGCTAGTTTACCATCAATAGCTGGCACTAGATTCTTTGATCGCCAAATTCCAACCGGCAGTTCAAATCAGTGGTATAGATTTGATATTTCCAGTGTAGTGAAAGACTGGTCAACAGGCGCAAGTCCAAACTATGGGTTTATGGGTAAACAGATGGGGACAGTTTCCAAGACCGAAACCGTATTTCATAATTTTAACTCACCTGATGTAGCACTTCGCGCTTTTCTGGATATTGTTTATACACAGCCGCCTAGTGCTCCTGAGGTAATATCGCCAAATGGCGGAGAGATATGGACTGGTCAACAGATTATTACCTGGAAGCCATCTACAGATGTCTATGACTTTATCGGTTTACCAAACAAGACCTATTATGCGGGAAATTCTCCTGCTACACAAATTGGTCAGACTTTTACAACAGGTACATTGGGAAGTGAGAAGCTGACAAAAGTAACTTTTAACATGTTATTTAATCAATCATCCAATAGAGAGTTGCCTGTTAGCCTTTATCTAGCTAGCGGGGGTGTGCCAACAGGAACAGCCCTTTCAACAAAGAATGTAACGATAAATAATAAGGGGCAGTATACGGCTAGTTTTGATTATACACTGGCTCCTAATACTACTTATGCCATTATCTTTGGTTCACCAACAATGACACAATTTAATGTCGGTATGCAGACTACAACGAGTAATTACGCTGGAACCGCTGGATCGTTTGTCACTAGAAATGGAAGTGGGAGTTTCACAGAGAATTTGACAGAGGACTTAATGATTCAAATCGAAACCACCAAATCCAACCTCCGTTATCATATTCAAGTTTCGACAGACGCGGGGGCGACTTGGACTGATATTGTGGCGCTTACGGCTCCTGGTGTGACGTCGTACCCATATAATTTTACGCCGATCAAGCAAACCTTTAATGCTAAAGTGCGGGTTCGCTCATACAACGGGCAGTTATATGGGGCATGGGATGAAAGTGACAATGTGTTCATTATTCACCAGCTTCCAAATCAACCGACAGGATTGACACCGGGCAGTACGAATTCGGCAACGCCTATGCTGACTGCAAGCACGACCCCCGTTCTGAGTTGGACCTTCTCCGCTCCGAATACAGGAAGCTTCCAGTCCCAGTATCAGGTTCGTTTGTTCAGTGGTGCAACGGTTGTACATGATAGCGGCTGGGTTCAATCCTCCAACACATCCTATACGGTTCCTTCAGGTCTGCTGACAAGAAAAAATACGTATAGCTGGCAAGTAAGGATTAAGGATAATGTTGGAACGGAATCGGCATATTCGGCTCAGAGCTATATAAAGATTAACGGTCTGCCAGTTGTTAATGTGACTTCCTATACGAATGGAGCAACGCTGACAACCAACACACCGCAATTTACATGGACCTATACGGATAGTGAAGGACAAGCCCAAACGGAATACCGCATCTTGGGTTCCCAAGATAATTGGCAGACAGTCGGATACGACTCGGGTCCGCTTACAGGCAATGCAACGACTTTTACAACTACGCCACTTGCGAATGGGGCCTGGAGCTTTAGAATTCTAGCCAAAGACGGTATGGAATGGTCGGACCCAGGTGTTAGAAATCTAATCCTTCCAGCATCCTTCGAGCCTAATAATACGTCTGCGCAGGCATTCGCGATTAACTATAACCAAAGCTATTCGACGGTAATAGATACAAGCGCGGATATAGATTTCTTCAAGTATGTAGCTGCATCCAACGGTGTAGATACCTTTACGTTGAACGTACCAGCCGGTAAAAACTACGATGTGCATGTATATGACAGCGGTATGAATCTGATTGCAGCGGGCATTCAGGGCGTTGGAGCTGTCGAGAATGTACTCTATCAAGTAACCAAAGGAAACACCTATTACATCAAGGTATTCGGAGTGGATGGCCATTTTAGCGCGACAGCAACGTATTCGTTCATTCTGAAGAAGCTGAATCTTCAATATGAGACGGTATACCAGTACGATGCGAACGGGAATATCGTGGGCAAAACAACTACCCAAAAGAATTAAGGAGGAAGCTTCTTGAAGATATCAGCAAAGCGGACGCTCATTATTCTGTTGCTTAGCGTCCTTCTATTCCCAGATCTATCTAATACCATTCAATATACGATTACTGCCGCGCAGGGAGTGGACTATCGCCATGTCAACACCAAGCCTGACGAGGCGCCATTCCGCGTGGAGTTGGGCAATGAGACAATCTCTACTCTATCCGGCAGCATTTCTTTGGGAGCCAGCGATCTGAGTCTGCCCGGGCGTAATGGTCTAGGTTTCACACTAAGTCGCGTATACGATAGCGGAAGCTCTCAGCTATATCAGATGACGAGAGCCAGCACGACTAATGGAACAGATCAGTCGCAAGAAGAGAAAATGTTCCCGATCGGCACAGGCTGGAGCTGGGATATTTCCTACCTGGAAATTAACGAGGGCGGCAAATACCTCCACTTAGCGGGTGCAGGTGTATTCAAGATTAACAAAGATAATGAGTTTATGGGCTATCCGTGGAAAGACTATACCTTCGAAGAGAATAAGACGGTAACGGTGGGGGCTCTTACCTCTGCCTATGCAGTCAAGTCGATTCATAAGATCAACCAATACTTCGATTCGCAAGGCAAGCTGATTCAAATTGCGGATTCCTACAACAATACCATTAAGTTTGAGTACTCGGGGTGGAAGCTAATCTCCATTACCGATGCTATCGGCAACAAGATTAACATAACCTATGGCGAGGGTACTGTTGTATTAAGCACGGGCACCAAGACGGTTACCTATACGTTGGCTAAAACTAACGGTAAAGATCTGTTACAGAAGGTAACGGACCCAATCGGGCGTGAGATAGGATACGAATATAGCGTAAAGGAAGCAAAATTTAGCCTTGTTCATACGACACCAGCCGTATCCAATCCCTATGCATTGCTAACGGGAATCACGTATCCGACTGGTGCAAAAAGTGTTATTGAATATGAGAGCACTCCAATAACCCGGTATATTGGCAAGACGATGGTTAATCAAGTGTATCGGGCAAAGTCGAGAGAGGATCAATTCGTTCAGCAAGGCGGGGCTATCTTCAAGGCGAATCGAAAAGATGTCACATATCCGCTCAGCGACATGGGATCGTCGTATGATACTGACTATAATTTCTCGGTAGCGATTAATGATGGTCTGTCAGTTACAACCTACACGAATGAGAAGGACTACATTAACGAGGATTACTCACCGGTCTTCTATAATAACAATCGTGCGAGCACTTCGGTACAGAATGGAGTCACTTATACTTCACGAGTAGATTATGAATACGACCGTATCAGAAGATGGCCAGTTCCAATTAAAATTACTGAGACGACTTCCAATTCAGCAGTATCCGCTACTAAAGTAAGCCAGAACAGCATGCTGTACGACTCCTACGGCAATGTTGTGTCCTCTGTTGATCCTAACGGAAGAATCACCATTAATACGTATGACGAGACCTCACACTTGCTGGTGGGAGTTCAGTCCCAGATTGATCCATCCCGATATGTGTATAACGAAATTGTCAGAGACAGCGTTCATGGACATATTTTGACCCAGCGGGTTAGAGAAGGAAGCCCGACAGGAAATATACTACAAGAAACCGTGAACAGTCAGTATGATTCATTCGGTAATGTTACTCAGCAGAAGCTGCTTCAAAGCTCAGGCGGCTACATTACGGTCAACACAGAGTTCAAAGCTACTGCGCCATATAACGGAGCTTTTTCTACTAAAATAACAACCTCTGGTTATGATGTGGACCGCAAAGCTATTACGGTATCGGAAGTATTGAATTTCCAGACGGTTGACGGGATTTTGACTAGCTACACGGACGGGAAGGGCAATACGATAGCCTATCAGTACGATAATCTCAACCGGGTCACAAAGGTAATTAATCCTGATTCGAGCGAGAGCACCATTAGCTATCGGGATAAGCAAAACGAGATTGAGATGACCGATGAAATGGGTATTAAGTTGTTGACAAGATGGAATCCGTTCGGCTGGAAGACCGAGACGGGAATCATCGAGTACCATGTATTTAAGCCAAAAGCGAAGTTTCGTTATGATGCATTCGGCCGTGTGACACAAACGGAGGATGCACTAGGTAATCTGACAAGCTTCGGGTATGACCAGTGGAGTCGTCAGAATAAAATTGTAATGCCGGATACTACATCCTCCAGAGTTGTTTATGATGATATTGGAAACACCAAGACTGCCATTGACAGTGTGGGCAATCAGCTAAAGGAATACTACGATATTGCGGGCAATGTGCTGAAGAAAGAAGAGGTCACAAGTACGGGTACCGCAACTATTTTAGGAACCTACACTTATGATTTGGCCGGAAATGTCTTGCTGGCAAAGGATAGTGCACAGAACACGACGAAATATTCGTATGATGCACTGAGCCGATTGACAAGCGTTATTAACGCCTTAAATGAGACAACAGCCTATAAGTACAATTTGCAGGGCAATATGATTCAATTGGTGTATCCAGACGGGAACAGTCTGAGCAAAGAGTACGACGAATGGGGTCGACTCATTAAGTCCATCGATGCCAAGAATCAAGTTGAAACGTTCTACTACGATGCCAATAATAATATGATTGGCTCAGTGGATCGGAAAGGCAATCGATTTAAGTATTCCTTCAATAATCGCAACATGCTGCTTTCTTCCGAGTTGGTCAATGCCCAGGGTAATCCACTTCCGGTTAGTGAGAAGGTGGCCTATCAGTATGACCTGGCAGGCAAACGTAAGCAGATGAGCGATGTGACTGGAACAACATCCTATACGTACAATCCGAACACAGGTCAATTAACAGAAGTACAGTTCCCAGATGCCAAGACGATTAAATATGATTATGATGCAAACGGCAGCCGGGTTGGGATGAAGGATCCTTTTGGGTTCAATACGTATTACCGCTACAATGCGAATAATCAGCTAGAGATAGTATCCTCTTCCCTGAACTTTAATCGTGATTATGTCGCCAAGTATCAGTACTACTCGAATGGCTTGTTAAAGCAAACAACGCAAGGCAATGGGGTCGTCACAGAAGCAGCTTATAATGGACTCCGTATGCAGGGATTGCAGCATAAGAAGAGCGGTGGAAGCGTCATTAATGCGTATTCTTATATGCATGATCCAAATGGCAATATTAATTCACGTACAACGAACGGTATTACAGATGTATACCAATATGATTCGTTAAACAGGATATCGACCTCCTCTCAATTTAATGAGAGCTATCAGTATGACAGTCGCGGCAACCGCAGCAATATGTCTACCAGTAATCCTTTTGATAGCGCGGCGGCTGATCTGTCCTACGATACCCGCAATCGTCTCACTCAGGTGATGACTACAGATGGCAAGACTGTTTCTTATACGTATAATGGTGATGGTCAGTTGTGGGAACGAAGTGAGGGGGGCAAAACTACCCGTTATTATTGGGATGGTGACCAGATTATAGCCGAGGCTATGGTCACTGGTGGCACAGCAAAGTTCTATGCTCGTTACATCAGAGGCAAAGGGCTAGAAGCTAGGGAAGATATTCAAGGAAAAGCCTATTATCTAAAGAATAGTCATGGTGATATTGTTGAATTAAGAGATTCGTCAGGTAATTTGAGACTGAATCAATATGACTATGATATCTTCGGCAATATGACTGTTCAGAATGAACTCATTACCCAGCCTTTTAAATATTCGGGTGAGATGACAGACTCAACTACTGAGCTACAATATCTTCGGGCTAGGTGGTATGATCCGTCCATTGGAAGGTTTGTTGGAGAGGATACGTATGAGGGGGATATTACTAATCCGTTGGCTTTGAATCTTTATACGTATGTAATTAATAACCCATTGAACTATGTTGATCCGAGTGGGAATTATTGTGTTTCAGCTGATGGCAAATGGGCACACGGAAATCCTTGTGAATCACCAACTAGTATTGAAATGGGTGATAATGATAAATATTATGGATCGCCTATTATTGACAATGGTATTATTATAGGATATTTAGGTAAAAGTGGACCCTATGCACAAAAGGAATTTAATTATTGGAAGGAGTTTGGTAAAGGGGCTGTCACAGGATCGGCAGATGCTATTCTGGGGAATTATGTTTACACTCAATTAATGAGTACTAAGCATGAAGTGGTTAATATATCAACTTTAGGTCTAGCCAATCAAATTGATCGTTATGTGTTTCCGAGTTCTTTTAATAAAACCATTGCAAATCTCTCTAAAACTGCAGGGTTAGTCTCTATAGGTATTACTGGTTTTGAAATTTATAATGATTTTCAAAATTACACAGGCAATGATAGGTATTGGGCGGCTACGTTAACAGTCGCGGGTACAGGTGCATCAATTGGCGGTACGGTATTGGTTACAGTAGGCTTAACTGCTTTAACTGGTGGGGGTTATCTTGTTGCTATTGCTGCATTTGGGGCTGGAGTTGCAATTGGAGCTGGGGTTAGTGCTGGAGTTGATTATTTGAAAAAAGAATTTTTGAAATAAAGGAGATACAATGAGTCTAATTTATAATAATCTTCCCCTGCCTTTGTATTTAGTACTAACAATTATACTTCCTACATTTAGTTATTTTGTTTATTTGAAAAGCAAAAAACAAAGAAAATCTCTGTTCTTCAGTATGGGTTTTATGTGTATTTGTTTAATTGGATATTTGAGTGCATATATCCGAATTGTAGAGCATTATAATTGGCAAACAGACTTCTCAAACCATCTTCCTCCTGTGCTTATACTAATTATAGGACTCATGTTTTTATTTATTTCAATTGGTACTTATCAATTAAGTAAGAATAATAAAGAAATGAGGCGGATAGTTGTAACTTGTATTACTATTTTGTTTATGACCTTTATATTTTTTATATTGTTTTTTATACTAAAAGTAAGATAGGGAAAGCTATATATGAGTGAGTAGGACTACACCATGACGTGAGAAAAACCAAAACACCTTCAAGAAAATAGTGCCATGTCGTAAGATGTGGAAATAATCTTGAAGGTGTTTTTGCGTTGGTAACCATAATAAACAAGAATGGGGGCCGCCTCGTTAAGCCCATCGATTTCCGGTTAATGAGAAGGTTTCCTATCAATATGACCTGGCAGGCAAACGTAAGCAGATGAGCGATGTGACTGGAACAACATCCTATACGTACAATCCGAACACAGGTCAATTAACAGAAGTACAGTTCCCAGATGCCAAGACGATTAAATATGATTATGATGCAAATGGCAGCCGGGTTGGGATGAAGGATCCTTTTGGGTTCAATACGTATTACCGCTACAATGCGAATAATCAGCTAGAGATAGTATCCTCTTCTCTGAACTTTAATCGTGATTATGTCGCCAAATACCAGTACTACTCGAATGGTTTGTTAAAGCAAACAACGCAAGGCAATGGGGTCGTCACAGAAGCAGCTTATAATGGACTCCGCATGCAGGGATTGCAGCATAAGAAGAGCGATGGAAGCGTCATTAATGCGTATTCCTATAGGCATGATCCGAATGGCAATATTAATTCACGTACAACGAATGGTATTACAGCTGTATTCCAATATGATTCACTGAACCGGATATCGACCTCTACTCAATTTAATGAGAGCTATCAGTATGACAGTCGTGGGAATCGCAGTAATATGTCCACCAGCAATCCTTTTGATAGTGCGGCGTCTGATCTGTCCTATGATACCCGCAATCGCCTCACCCAGGTGACGACTACAGATGGTAAGGCCGTTTCTTATACGTATAATGGTGACGGTCAGTTGTCGGAACGAAGCGAGGGAGGCAAGACGACCCGTTATTATTGGGATGGTGACCAGGTTATAGCGGAGGCTGTAGTAACTGGTGGTACAGCTAAGTTCCATGCTCGTTACATCAGAGGCATTGGGCTGGAAGCCCGGGAAGATGCTGAAGGCAAAGCCTATTACCTAAAGAATGGTCATGGAGACGTTGTAGAGTTACGGGATTCGTCAGGCAACCTGCGATTGAATCAGTATGACTATGATATCTTCGGCAATATGACGATTCAGAATGAGCTCATTCCCCAGCCATTTAAATATTCGGGTGAAATGACAGACTCAACAACTGAGCTGCAATATCTTAGGGCTAGATGGTACGACCCATCTATTGGAAGGTTTGTTGGGGAAGATACTTATGAAGGGGAGATTAAAAATCCGCTAACGTTAAACCTCTATGCATATACATCTAATAATCCGTTGAGATATATTGATCCATCAGGTCATGTATTTGAACAGAGTGCAGGTTTTGGAGGTTCGGTTAAAGAAACCGCCAAGGCTAGTTATATGAAATGGAAGCTTGGGGATTCTAGTGCTTTTGAGGATGCGCCACAGTACATCAAAGATGAAATGATTAGACTGGCAAAAAGTGATTGGTCTGTAGATGAGGCGATAACTTGGTTCTTATCGGGAATAGTTACAGGTGCAGCGTTAGCATCTCCTGCTGCAATTGTAGCTGCATTTGAAGTTGCGACTATGGGCATCACTACTGCAGCGATTACTGCTGGTGCTACTACTACACGTGCTGCAGTGACAGTTGGTATAGCAAAAGGTTCAGGATTGTTTGAATCATCTCTCTTGGCGAGTTCTGGAATAAAAGTTGGGGGGGTTGCAGAAGTCACAGTAAAAGGTAAACACATTACTCTTAAAGATATTATTATATACGCAGATGGCGTAAATGACTCGAAGAACCTTATTGGAGTTAAGGATATTGTTCAATGGAGAAACGCAATAATCGAGGAGTTAAAAAAACAGGGATATGAAACACTTACAATTCAAGGTATCCGGGTTGAAAATTCAACATCTGTAAACCCAGGAATGACCATTAATCGAACTTTTGATTTAACTAAATAAGGAGTGGGAATGTGTTAATCGAGGATGTAGATTTTACTGCTGGTGAAATTGAAGAAATTGAGCTTGCAAAGGAACTTTGTGATGGAATGTATGTTGGGGAAGAGGAGATAACTTGCTTTGCTGTTTTGTCGAAATTGTTTAATCATACCATTACAATTAAAGATAATAGAAAAGAAGTTGTAGGAGCATATTCACAATTGATCCAGTATAACAAGTTCTGGTCTGGGGTTGAGTGGTTTAATAACGGTCACATTGAAATGGTTACTGCTAAACTAAGGAAGGTATTGAAATCAGAAGTGTTCTAGTGATTTAAAACAACAATTAATTTTAATACCACATGCGAGTGTAACTCCATGTGGTTTCTTTTTTAAGTTTAAACCACCTGGCGTATCATACTTCGTTGGATTAGAGAACAAAATATGATTGAGCATTAGCAGATTAAAAGTATTCACATGCGGTTACTTGTGATGGCGGTATAGAGGGTGTCGGTATTAAAGAGAGCATAAATGGTTCTACTTGGACTCCTGATATTATGCATGTCGGATCAAGAGAGATATATAATTGAAGATTTAGATTTAAGGGATACTAGATATGGAACTTATGATGCACTTTTAAACTATTTGGGGAAGTAGGAATTATATGTACTGCTACAGGGTTACCAAATATAATCCAGATTACAGAGATGAGTTTGGTGCGTACACAAGAGATGATTGGACTGCAATTTCTGATATAGGTGAAGAGTTTAATAAAAAGACTTTCAAAATGGAAGAGTATCTGCGAGTAGAAAATTTATATGTAGATGCAGTTATTAGGATGATGGAATGTGTAGGGATAAAAAGCCTAATGGTAATTGGCTTGGAGAAGTACTATGAGACACCGAAAATAACAGCACATCACGAGATATACACAGAAAGAATGGTGCAATTATATCAAAATATTTCTGAGGACCTATTTGTAACAGATCATGATTTACAGGATTTGTGTAAACTAGTGCTGAGAGAATCGTTGTATTTGGGATTAGTATTTGAGGACAAAATGTATGTTCATTTTGGCTACGATTACTATATCTATACTGGTATAGATAAAGAATGTAAGGATGCCATAGACAGTATTCAAGCAAAAGGTTTATTTGTTGAAGAATGTGAATCACCCTATTTTCGAGAAGATGATGATTGATTAGCTTTAAGAATTGATATTTCCAAATGTGTACCCGCATGGACTAATAGTTTATTTTTTAGGGGAAGTGTCAGGGATAAGCTCGAAAAAATAATAGGATTGTATACGTACTATTCAGCCACATACGAGTATAACAACTCCATGTGGTTTTTTCTTATTCCATTCATAAAAATCATAATAGTATTTATAACGGTCATATTGTAGAATCGATGTGAATCGTTTCAAAATATTTACATCTTAAGGGGCAAACAATAATGAAAAGAGAAGGAATCCCTCCAAACTCCATTCTGTTAACTACGTTTGTATTACTCTCTATCTATTTTTTACTTCACTTATCGATTGTTCTGAAGAGCATAGTTATTGATAAGTCAATCTTAAGTGAATTTGAGATGAGCACATTTTATCTTTATTTTGAAACGGACAAGTAACAGTACAAGTTAGCAAATGTATTGAGTATTTTCTCGATTATTGTAGCTGTTCTGAACTTTTACTCTTTAATGGAGAAGGTAAATAGTACTCCGGATGACACCTCAGAAAATGAAATGTGGAGATTCTTTGCTCCATATAGTGACCAGCCTCATTTTGTAGTTACAGGCAGTGGAATCGAGAAATGATTTTATTTTGATTACTATGTGCTAATTACTCAATAGACGAGCTTAATAGGAGTGTATGAATCCATGTTCGAAGACATTGATTTTTCACCTGGAGAAGTTACGTATAATGAAACTGATGACCCCGATTATCTACAAGAAGAGGATTTATTTCAAGTTACTTATGGAAATGACTTATATGTCTTGGATGTAGGCTATTACAGAACAGAATATGCTGTTGTTGTCATCAAGTCATTAGACTAGTCAAAACCTATTTGGGAAAAGAGATGCACCGCGATAACAGAACTTTATTCAATCGTGCAAGAATGTTCTGAGTTTGTAAAAGAATTAATGAAAAATCCTTCTTCTGAGTACTAGGGTGACTAGTAAATATTCATGCGGTAGAAATAATCTCGGTTAGAGAAATTTATGGTCACCCTAATCGGACGCAATTTGTAGAAACATCTTGAGTGGGAGAGAGTCACTTGTTAGAAAACATTGATTTTCATGGTGGAAAGGTGTTATTTAACTATTTTTATAAAATCAACTTTGAATCCACATTACAAGAAGATGATTTCTATTTGAGTGAAGATATGCTAGCAGTATCCTATATGGATGGACAGTGCCTTTTAGACGCCGGTTGGTCAGGCGATGAAAATAATCGCGCGTTCGTAATACGAATTGTCATGGAAAATGACTGGGTCAGCCCATTTAAGAGTATAAGACGTTAGACAAAAGAGAAGTAGAAAAGGTTATTAAAGAATTTATAAAAGAAATAACAAAGAGGATATAGACTTAATTTTAATGATTTTAAAATTTCGGGATCAGTTAGACCTAAAGCATTTTTGTGAAAGTAGGCAGTATAAACAACTCCCTATGGTTTTCAAAAAGCAATTTTTGTTAAGGAGAGGTGCCTAAAATTATATGTTTGATGATATTGATTTTTCTCCCGGAATAGTTACTTATAACGGAACCGAATTCTTGGATCAAGAGGATATATTTCAGGTCAGTTATTATGAGGGATTGTATACGTTAGACGTTGGTTGGTACAGAAAAGAGTTTGCGGTCTCCGTAATAAAAAATTACGACTGGGAAAGTCCGCTATTGGAAAAAAGGTGCAAGGAGCTAAATCAACTTCATAGAATAGTTCAGACATGCTCTAAGTATGTACGAGAAATAATTCATAACGGGTAAATATATGGACCCTGATAGAATTGGAGCTACACTATGTACAAGGCTCATATTAGACTTCTTATTATCGCACTTTCAGTACTCTTTTTATTTGCGGGCGGCATGGTCATCAGTAAATTTATTAATTTCGATTCAAAGCCTGCTGTGTCTAACACAGGTGAGGTTTTTTACGGAACGTGGATCATAGCAGATGAGATTGCAAGCGGTAATGTAATAGCATTAGATGATGAAGAGATTGGGTCAATTATAGGACAAACGATTACATATACGGCTGAAGAAGTTAGAACAGGCGAGGCGATTCTACAAACTCCAAGTTATAAAAAAGAGGTTATACCCGCCATCCAATTCCAGAATGATTCCCTACTCTCCATACAAGAACTTGGCATCCAAGATGATTATATAACGGAAGTTACATTGTATGGAGATGAGAAGCTGAAGAACTATTGGTTCCATCTTGGAGGGACCTTCTTCCTGACAGACAATGATAATCAATTAATCTTGTTTTACGGAAATGTTTATTTTTTAATGGAAAGACAGGTGGAGGGTCAAGCATAGCGTTCTGAGGATTAAAAAGGATTAATATAGGGGTAGAGATATGAAGAGATTACAGTGTCCATGTTGTTTTAACTTTACTATTGAAAGTCAAGATGAGGTTGTTGTGGATATTTGTGAAGTTTGTTTTTGGCAATATGATGAAGTTGCTCATTCTAAACCTAATTTAAATATAGGAGCAAATTATATTACCCTAAATCAAGCAAGGGAAAATTATAAAAATTTTGGGGTGTGTAAACCTGAGTTTAAAGAGATGGTAAGAAAGCCATATCAAGAAGAAATTCCTGAGAATAACTAAACTCCTAGCATATTAGTCTTGTTCGGTCTGTTCAATGATGGCTATCGTTGAATGTGTTAAACCTTCGAGTTATCTAAATAAGATGCTTGGCACAAAATCTAGGGATGCTGAATTAAACGATCATGGAGCTTGAAGCTCCATGGTCGTTTTACTTTTTACTCACGAATATTTTCATAAGAGTAAACTTTCTCCGAACTTGCAGGGTAATACTTATAGAACAGCAAGAAAGGGGTGAATGAGGTGGAGCTTGATACGATCAGCCGGATCGTTCAGGGTGACAGGGAGGCGTTCCGCAGCCTGTATGACGAGTACTTCGACTATGCGATGCGGACGGCCGCGCTGGTGGCGAAGAATCGGGAGTGGGCGAAGGATGCGGTGCAGGAGACTTTCCTCCGTGTATACCGGAACATCTGGCAATACGATAGAGCCAAGCCGTTCAAGCCGTGGTTCTACAGCATTTTGCTTCGCGAGTGCTATCGGGTAATGGAGCGGGAGAAGAAGATTGTGCCGATGGGTGAGCAGTTGGAGCGAGTGGCTGTGGAAGCAAACATGCCGGATGGGAAGGTCGATCTGTACGATGTCCTGCAATCTCTCCATGATATGTACCGGATACCGCTTATCTTGAAATACCTTCATAACTACAGCGAGCGGGAAATCGCCGACATTATGGAGCTGAACGTCAATACACTGAAGTCGCGCCTCCTCAAGGGGCGGGAGCAAATGAGAGACCGATTGGGAGGGGAGCCATATGGATCAAAAGCTTAAGCAGCGTCTGGAAGAAGAATCGAACTATCCTTCCCATCTGAAGGAAGAAATGTGGGCGCAGATTGAGTCGCAACTGGAGAATGGCTCTTCGTTGCCGGCAGATTCAATAGAGGGACAATTGAACAACACAGAACAGCCACAGGGGAAAAGAGGAAAATGTACGATGACCATTATCAAAGCAACTACAGGGCTTGCAGCAGCTGTCATAGCTGTCACAGCATTTTTGGCTTTGCCGCCTGGAGAGGCGTTTATGAAGAGCGTGCAAAACTGGTTTGCGCCGGAGAAAAAAATCGAGGTTGAGGTCGAGGGGAATAAGGAAGAGACAAACGGACAGATCCATGTAAATGAAGAAAGCCGCTACGCCATCTATTATGACAAGGAACGCTATAAGCTCGTTCAGCAGGACGGAAAGGACATCATCACGACTATTGAGCTGTTACCGGAGCCGTACCCGCAAGTATCGCTGACGATTGAACAGAATGTAGACGCGTTGCCGGAGAAGCTGGCTGCGGAGATCGCAGGCAAGCTGGCCGACCAGTTTGCAGAGGTGCGTGAAATTGAGAAGGTTAGTGAACCTGTAGAAGGCTACCGTATTCACGCGATTAACGGTCATGATCGTCTGAGTGAAGTCATCTCGGTATACGTCACAAGCAACGAGCAGCAAGGCAGCTTCATCCTGACAATGAACTATTTCCTGGAGGCGGCTGAAGGCCATGGGGCGAGATTTACACAGACGTTGGAGCAGTTCAAGGTGCTGGCAGAGGAGTGATTAACACCTATGCACCGCTAATGGAGTAGGGGGAGGCGAATTCGCCTGCCAGGAGCTAACGTAGTTTCTTTTTTAAAAATAGACTTGAAAAAAATAAGGCGATGAAGACAGCAGATTATGCTGTCTTTTTCTATGGATTTAATATGTTATTTTGTTAAAGTTCATGACTATTGATCTATTTAATGAAAACCTTCGGTTCTATAGTCCTATGAATTGGAATAATTGCCAGTCGATATATAGGGATAACGACATCTTTTTGGATAAGAATGGAGAGGGTTTAATTGAAGGTGAAAAAGCTTTGGGCAAAATGGATGAACTGGATGCTGATTATCGCTTTAATATGGTCCATTGCACCTGGTTCCATCGTAACGGCACAAGGCGGGCTGCAAGCTTCGGACAATCCGAAGTTTATTCAGCTTCTTCCATCTGTGTTCAACCCATCGGCTGGCGAAAGCACGACCATTCGCTGGAATTGGGAGATTGATCATATTACTGCCATTGAGGTTAGGGATGGAGAACGGCTAGTCGAGACGCTGACAACACAAATGTATGCGGGCGGTTATGCTGTTCATAACTACCAATGGGATGGAAAGGACAAAAGTGGTAAGGTGCTTCCTGCGGGCACATATACGATTATCGTACGCTCGACGGAACCGAAATACGAGAGATGGGCGCATGTCGCGTCAATGACCCTTGTAGACGGCGATGCCGACAAAGTTTATGTTGCGCCAAACGATGACAAGAGAAGTAATCAATTTGTAGTATATGGACTGAATGGCAGCAACAACGGCGTAACGAACGTTCAATTGACGGCCACAAATACAGAGAACGGTCAAGCGACAACGCTTGAAGCTACTCTACAGGAGAATCAGTGGTTTGCAAACGTAACGCTGCCGCCGTACAAGCAGATGAAGCTGGAGGCTGTGTTTACGGGAGGCACAATCGACAAGGCGCATACAGTGATCGTGAACCATCGATTCCGGCTATTCGATGACATGCGATTGTTGGCTTTGCAGTATTACAATGATGACAATGTAGTAGAAAAAATTAGGACAGACAACAAACTGCCGGAAGACGAGCCTAATCCAAGTGAGCTATTCGGAAGAAGTATTCTGGTCTATGAGCCGGTGGAGATTGTTCCGATTGCACAAGAGATCGATCCGCTCTCCAATACGCATGGCGTCATGGATGGGTATGAGGGACTTACGTTGTTATCTCCTGCAAATATGTCGACTGGTAATTATTTTGGTCATGCAGAAGATGTGTTTATTGACGGTGCGGCACCGCTCTTCTTCAACCGGTTCTATAATTCAAGAAGTGATAACATTAGTGAATTTGGTATGCACTGGAGTCACACATATTCCTATCGTCTGCGCGATCTGGGCGAGCAAGTCGTTATTATGTTTGAGGATGGACATACGGAGACCTTCACTGCAACGGGCGGCGGAAGCTATACGAAAGCCGAAGGTCGAAACCACGCCTTAAAGAAGCAGTCGGATGGTACGTATCAATTGTCGATTGATGGAATGACATTCCTGTATTTTAACGGGCAGGGCCTCTTAACAAGAGTAGCGGATCTGAACAATGTTCAGACCGTGCTGCATTATGACGGAACCAAGCTTATCCGAGTCGAGAAGAACGGCAAGTCGATTCAGTTCCATTACAATGGCAAAGGGCAACTGCTGAGCGCCACGGCTCCTGGTCAGAATACCGCCCAATACAGCTATCAATCCCAACAATTGAATAAGGTTGTACTGGATGAACAGGATTGGCTCTACAACTATGACGACGGCAAGCGGCTGTCCTCGATCATTAAGCCTTCCGGGGAGACGTTGCGATCCTTTGCTTATGACAGCCAAGGCAGGCTGATCAAGGAAACGAACGGCAACGGTCATTCCAGCACGTTAAGCTATGATGACTACGAACGCAAGGTCATTCTGACCAATCCAAAAAACGAGCAAATCACTTATTATTACGACAAAGATTATCGTCTGGTGAAGGTGCAAGACAGGACGGGAACAAAAACCTATCAGCATACGAATGCTTCTGCTGTAAGCAGCGTCACTTCTTTGGCATCCACAAGCGGTAATGTGGCGAAAGCCGTTAGTGCTCAGAGCAGCAAGAAGCAAGAAGTAAGGACGCTTGGCGCTGCTTCTTCCGCATCAAGCGACGTGTTGAAGGTGCAGATGTATAACGTCAGCGATCTAGGTAAACAGGACCCGACGAATACGATTCACCCAATGATGCGCATCTACAATACATCGCAGGGAACCATCGATCTGAGCGATGTAACCGTACGTTATTATTTTACGAATGACGGCATTACAGAGCAGGTCTACTGGTGCGATTGGTCGGATATCGGCTGCTCGAAGGTGAAAGGATCGTTCCTTAGTGTAGCCGCTAAAGGCGATACTGCGCTGGAGGTAGGCTTTGCCAGCGATGCCGGTGAATTGAAGCCGGGCGAATATGTAGAGGTGCATAACCGCTTCAACAGCAAGAACTGGAACGATTACGATCCGACCAACGACTATTCTTATAACGCTGGAGACAACATATTTGTCGATTGGAACAAGGTTGATGCGTTCTATCGCGGCGTGCTCGTATGGGGAGATGGCAGCGGAAGCGGAACGCCGGAACCAAGCCCAACGCCGACACCAACACCCGATCAGGGGGAGTCTCCAGGTCCAAGTCTGACACCAAGTCCAACACCTGAACTGGAGCCTGATCCGGAGAAAGTGCCGTACATCGAAGCATCGGATAACGGAACGCGCAGCATACGGGCCGAAATGTTCAACTTCAACCGGAGCGCCAACTACAACACGATTTATCCGTGGTACCGCCTTGTGAACGAATCGGATGAAGCGATTCCGCTGAAGGATATTCGGATTCGCTATTTTCTAACGGCGGATACTTCGGAGGAGCTCATCTTCTGGTGCGACTGGGCAAGCATTAGCTCAGGCTCGAAAGTAAAGGGCAACTTCATGAAAGTATCGAATCGGGATGGAGTCGTCGATACGGTATTGGAGATTTCGTTCACCGATCAGGATGCGGTATTGAAGCCTGGACAGTCTATAGAGCTTCATACGCGAATCGGCAAAAAAACATGGCCTGACTTCAAACAGACCAATGACTTTTCGTTTAATCCCAAGTCCACCCAGTATGAACCGTGGAAACGAATTGCGGTATTCGTAAACGGCAGATTTGTATGGGGACAGGTGCCGGTAGCTGCCGCTGATATTGCGCCGCCGGAAGAAGCGCCGCTGTATGTGCCGAATGATTTTGCAAAAACAAAGGCGATTCTCATTACGGACCAGCTGGGTAATAAAACCTCGTATGTATACGATGCTAATGGGAGTTTGACGCAAATAACGGATGCGCTGGGCCAGACATCGGTTTGGACCTATAACGACAGATCCCAGGTCACCAGCTATACGGACCGGGAAGGCCGTCAGATGTCTTATACCTATGATAGTCGTGGGAATCTGACTAATGTAACCGATGGAGAAGGTCATGTGACCTCCTATCAATACAATGCGCTTGGTTCGCCAACCTCCGTGACATTGCCGGATGGCTCGAAGATTCAGGCAGTGTATGATAGCAACGGCAATCCGGTAGAGTTCATTGAAGCGGACGGAAGTGTCTACAAGCAGACATTCGACGAGAGCAACAAGCTTGTTAAGTGGGTTGATCCGCTAGGCCAGGAAATCAAGCTACGATATAACACGCAAGGACAGGTTGACCGCGTCGAGTATGAGGACGGCACCTTCGTCTCCTATCAATATAATAAAGATGGAGAAATGGTAGCATTGGTTGATCGCAATGGAGGCATTACGCGATCCGAATACGATGCAGCAGGTTTCAATACGGCTGTTGTGGATGCGCTGGGCCAAAGAACAAGTTATATCTATGACGAACTCGGACTGTTGGTCGAGACTGTAGACCCGCTTGGTAACAGTGAGAAAATCATTAGGGATGGGTTCGGTCAAGTAACAACAAGAGTCAATAAGCTGAACCAGAAGACGGAATACAAGTACGATGCGATTGGCCAATTGTTGTCGACGACCGATCCCGCAGGTCATACGACCCGATACGAATATGATGCGATTGGCCAGCTTAAGCGTCAGATTCTGGCCGATGGTTCAGTCACTACTTATTCGTATGATGGCTCCGGTCTAATCGTTGAACAAAACGACCAAGGCTCCATAACCCGATATGAATACGACAAACGCGGCGCACTCATCAAGGAAACGAATGCGCTCGGATATTCGACTTCCAGGGTCTACAATGCAAACGGCTTGGTAGAGAAAGAGTTTAATGCTTCTGGTCATGCGACTTCTTATGAATACGATGCATCGGGACGTTTGAAGAAGAGTATTAATGCGCTTGGCCAAGCGACCTCGTATGAAAGGGACCAACTGGGTCGAACGCTTGCCGTTACCGATCCAAGCGGTGCGGTTACACGCTATGCGTATAACGACAGCGGTAAGGTATCTCGTGTCGTAAATGCTGACGGACATGCTATCGAGTATACGTATGATGCATTAGGCCGCAAGCTGTCCGAACGCGATCCGCGAGGCAGCATCACTCGTTATGCTTATGATGCATTGGGGCAATTAACTTCAGTGACTGACGCATTGGGAGCGAAGACGGCTTACCGCTACGACGCCGCAGGCAATCTGGTGGAGCAGGTGCGTCAGGACACTGGTGGAGTGAAGAAACAGATTACGTCGTACACGTATAATGCGGTTGGTCAGCGCCTCAGCATGACGAACCCGCTGGGCCATGTTACTAAGTACGCTTATCATGAGACAGGCGCATTGGCATCCATGACCGATGAAGACGGTTATATTACGCGTTATGCATATGACGAGTTAGGACGCCGCACGGCTATAGACTATAACGGGACATCCTCGGGGACATTCCGTTATGACCAGAAGGGGATGCTTGTGGAGGCGGCAAATGCTTCCGGCAAAACAACCTATGCGTATGATGCCCTTGGTCAATTGTTGACAAGCACCGACCCTAACGGAAAAGCAGTAAACTATACCTGGACACCGACAGGACGGAAAGCTTCGATGGCTTACCCAGGCGGAGATAAGGTGTATTATGAATACAACGAACTGGATCAGATTATCAAAGTAACAGGGCCGAAAGATAAGCCGGCTGAGTATCGTTATGACATCAACGGCAATGTATTGGAAAAGCTTGCGGCTGACGGCGTTACCACGTCATATAGCTATACATCGCTTAATCGACTAGAGTCGCTGAACGAGCAGCTTCCTTCCGGAGAGTTATTGCGGTCGATTACGTACAGCTACGATGCTGCTGGCAATATCGTTAAACAGGATGAGAAGGCAAGAGGCATTGATCGCAAGCGACAATATGAGTATGACGCATTGAACCAGCTTGTTAAGGCGCTGGATGAAGGCGTAGAAAAGACTTATGTATACGACGCTTTCGGCAATCGCACTCAGATGCAGGAGGGAAGTTCATCCCCAGTCCGTTATGAGTATAATGGAGCCAATGAATTGCTCAAGCGGACGCAGGGTATGGATGTAACAGCCTATACGTATGACAAGCGCGGTAATCGGGTAGAAGAGAAGCTGAACGGTGTGACTAATGCGACCTATACCTTTAACGAAGCGAATCGTCTTTCTGAGTTGAAAAAGGCTGGCGTGACAACGACCTATTCGTATAACGTTGACGGTCATCGCACGAGAAAATCTACAGGAGCAGATCAATTGGTTTACGTGCTTGATCCGTTAAGCCCTTATGGAGAGGTGCTGGAAACGTATCAGAACGGTCGTCGAGCTGATTCCGTCGTATATGGTAAGGATCGTCTGGGTGTAGTGAACGAACAAGGTGACTTCTATAGCTACAGCCTTGACCATCTGGGCAGCGTCCTTGAGCTTCGGAATTCAGACGGGGCTGCCGCGGAGAGCTATAAGTATGATGCATTTGGCGAATTGCTTGCGGGACCAACTGGTAATTCTGACGTACAGACTCATCTGTCCTACACGGGTCATGAATATGACCCAGAGAGCCATTTGTATTATGCTAAGGCACGATATCTGGATGCTAGATTAGGCAGGTTTGTTAGTGAGGATACGTATGAAGGAGACATTTTTAATGTAACCACATTAAATTTATACACGTATGTCAGCAACAGTCCACTACTATTTACTGATCCATCAGGATATGCTTTATGTGAGGGGGCGACCAACTGCAACCCAAAACCATCCCCAACAAGGAAAAAAGAAGTACAGTTAGTTTCCAGCCAACAGCTTATTGATTTGGAATTTGAGAATGTTGACGACAATATGGTTAACGGATTAAACGAAACATTAAGAACATATGAAATAAATACAGTTGAAAGAATAAGACATTTCTTGTCACAGATTATGCAAGAATCTGAACGTGGGTTGTGGACTACCGAGCTAGGTAAAAAGAGTTATTTTGATAAATATGAGCCTGGAACCAAAATAGGTAAATCTTTGGGTAACACCAAAAAAGGAGATGGATATAAATATAGAGGTGCAGGCTATATTCAAATGACAGGGAGATACAATTATCAAAAGTTTGCTGATGCAATGAACGATCAAAAAATTATGGAGCTAGGGGCAAAATATGTAGCAGAGCATTACGCATGGCACGCAGCCGGTTTTTGGTGGCATAATAATAAGATGAATGATTTGGTTGATTCAGGCGCAACTGTTGCACAAGTTACAAAACGTGTCAATGGTGGTACTAATCATTTATCGAATCGCGAAAAGTACTATAAACTTACAGTTAAAGTAATCAAATAAAATGAAAATCAAAAAAATATTTAAGTGGGAGGAGCTCATTTGTTCAAAAAAGGAGTAGCTTTACTTCTAATTTGTGTCGCCTTGGCCTCGTGTGATAATGGGGATCTTAATAAAACCACACTGCAGGCTAATGCCTCGACTGAAACTGCTATTGGATATCAGATTATTGACTCAAGTTTCACTCGCAATAATGGATCGATTAAGTATCCCGTAATCAAAACAACAGCAGATGCCGACGATGTCCTAGTAAATGAACTAATAAAAAAAGAGCTTATACAACGATTAGATGCCAATTTTACGGAAACGGATACTATTGAGTTGAATTATAAAATTACAGCTAACAATAATAAAATTTTAAGTATTCAATATGTTGGTTATGTATATGCTGAGACTGCGGCATACCCTGTACATGTGCTTTTTACTACTAATATCAATTTGGAAGAAAATAAAAAAATAATATTAAGCAACGTTCTAAGAGTTAATGACAAGTTAGTCGAGGCATTCAAAAATGGCACATACAAAAGCTATGATGATAATTTTAATTTAGCTGAAGAGGGGGTATTGGATAGCATTATTAATCGAATAGAGGGCAGCGAATGGCTGGAGTTGCTATCTAATGCTGATCAAGAGGTAAATCTATCAGGTGCCTTTAGTTATATCACCGACAATGCTTTTGGTATAAGTATTCCGATTGCGCATGCGGCAGGAGATCATTTAGAACTGGAGGTTTCATTGGTTGACCTTGTTGGTCATTTTAACAATGGAAGTAGTATTTTAGAGACGCTTATTAAAAGTTTCCCGGTGCAAGATCCCTAATATGAAAAATGAGCTGTTAGTCTGAGCAAGATAGATTATAAAAAAGCCATAAGTGGATGTGATGTGACCCCGAAAAGTTAGACACTGTATATTAGGCGGCTTCAAGAGCATGAGTCCTGGACTGTACCGGACTCATGCTCTTTAGTTTTGCTTTACCCGGCTTGTGATTGCAGTACGTTATATATGGGTCATATTAGTTCTCTGACTCTGAACAATTCTCAACCGAAACAACCAATTGATCAACCGTAATATCCAGTGCCGTACAGATTTGTTCCAGCGTGCGGATATAGACCCTGTCTACGGAATCGGAGCAGAGATGGTTGATGGTCGCAATTCGCATATTCATGGAAAGCGCGAATTGCCTTTGAGAAATGCCGCGTTCCGCCAGTATTTCACGCAAGCGAATATGAATTTTCATACTTCCTCCATTACCGTTAAGCGTAATTAAAAAGAGTATAGCATAAACAGAGTATAAATACATTGCACTATACTCTTAAGGGTGGTATATTAATAACCAATTAAACCCTTAAGAGTTTAAACCTTAAAGGGTATAGACAATCCTAGTCTTGTCGATAAGGAGGAGTATGACAAGTATGGTGCGAGAACATCATTCGTCGCCCATGACCAAACCAATGGACACCTACAATCTCTACATCGAGCAGGAGGATACGTTCTATCAACAGCTGGAAACGTTGGAGCAATGCCAGGTTGCGGTGTTTGACCATATCTTCCGTTATGGCGAGCGCTTCAACAAAGCGACGGTCGAGCAAGTGCTGCGGAGCGTTCATCAGCTGGAAGTGAACGTACGGCTGGAGTTGCTGCAATTGCGGCTGGACAAGGCATTCCTGGCCTATGACATGAAACATAACTAACCGCAATAGAAGAACCGCTCTTACTCCCATCAAAAAAGGCTACCCCAACAGGCCCAATGACCCGCTAGAATAGCCTACCTTCTTATAGCACTAATGTCTCATTTTCTTGACGTGCAGCCTGTTCCTCCCGAACAAGCCGGATGAACTCTCTCATGAAGCCCGGCAGGTCAGGCCAGGCATGGCCGCTGACCAGCTTGCGGTCGGCATGCAGCGTGTCCGTCGTGTACGTGGCGCCCAGGCGCTCGACATCCGGCTTCACGGCGTTGTAGCACGTCATCGTGCGGCCCTCGAAGTAGCTTGTATCTTTCAATGCCATGAACACCAGCGCGCCGTGGCAGATGACGCCGATCGGCTTGTCCTCTTGGAGGAAATGCTCGACGATGCGCGGCAGCTCAGGGTGGTTGCGTATATATTCCGGGGCGCGGCCGCCGGGAATGACAAGTGCGATATATTCCGACGGATCGATATCCGCGAAGGAAGCATGAGATGGCAGCAGATGGGCAGGCTTCTCCGTATAGGTCTCCCAGCCCTCGATAAAGTCATGAACGACGGTATTCAGCACTTTTTTCTCCGGGGATGCAATGACAGCATCATAACCTTCCTCTAGCAGGCGGTAATAGGGATAGAAAATTTCCAAAACCTCTGTTCCGTCACCCGTAATCAGCAGAACCTTGTTCGACATGCGCTCACTCCTTCAAGGAATTTTTTGGCATACACTCCTATTATCTATGGGGCGTCCAAGTCTGTAAATCTATCCGAAGTCACCGTGTCCTTCTGCCCAATCCGGTTCTAACCCTGTCAGATTCGGGCGATGGCAACCCCCGATGGGATGGGCTATACTAATATGAAGCTTACCTTGGAGCGGCGAAAAGCCGATAAATACGGGTAAGGAAAAGGAAAATGATAGGTAAGAGGCGTTTATCTCTCTCAAAAAAGGCAAAGCTGATAGAAATGGCTTTATAACTTTGCTATGCGGAGGGATAGACGATGATGAGGCAAATATTGCTGATAACAGATGGCTGTTCGAATGTGGGACTCAGCCCGGTGGTGGCGGCGGCTCATGCCAAGTCGGAGGGCATTCATGTCAATGTGGTAGGTGTGCTCGACCATGGGGATGTAGGCGAGCTAGGCGCGGCAGAGATTGAAGAGATCGCGCGTGCCGGCGGCGGACTGAGCCGTATGGTCAATACGCGGCAACTATCGCAGACGGTCCAGATGATGACGAGGAAGACCGTGGTACAGACGATTCAGATCGCGGTGCAGAAGGAGCTGCAACAAGTGCTGGGCAACGGCTCCATCGAGGCGCTGCCGCCGGAGAAGCGGGGCGAAGTCGTGCGCGTCATCGATGAGCTTGGCGAGTCGTCGGGTCTCCGAGTGGCGCTGCTGATCGATGCCAGCGCGAGTATGAAGCCGAAGCTCGCCGCTGTGGAAGAAGCAATTCACGATTTGATGCTTAGCCTACAGGCCAGACAGGGTAAGAGTGAGATATCGGTATTTCATTTCCCAGGCTCGCGTCATGGCGATGATTGCATTATGGATTTGGCTTGGACCAGCCATCTGAGTGGCGTGCATTCGATATTTCCCAAGCTGCAGATGGGCGGGACAACGCCGACAGGACCTGCAATTATGCAGGCGGTCGATTATTACAGGCAAGGCGAAGCGGGGGACTACGGCCGCAGAGGCAGACATGAAACGGATGGGATGATGGGTGACTACGTCGTTTAAGCTGGAGCTGCGGCGCGGAAGCGTCGTAATCGGCAAGTGGAGACAAGGCAAGTACCGGGTGGAACGGCTGCTGGGAGAAGGGGCCAACGGGAAAGTCTACCTGGTCCAGAAGGACAGGGATTGGTACGCGCTCAAGGTGGGAGCGGATGCAGTAGACATGCAATCCGAGGTGAACGTGCTGAAGTCGCTTGCTCAGCAGAAGGGTCAAGGGATGGAGCCGTTCCTGTTCGACGTCGATGATCTGTACGGACCGGGCGGGAAGGAATATCCGTTCTACGTGATGAGATATGTGCGCGGAACGACACTTGCCAGCTACCTGAAGGAGCAAGGGGCGGAATGGTTCCCTCTGGTCGGGCTGAATCTGCTGAGCAAGCTTGGCAGGCTGCACCGGTCAGGTTGGGTATTCGGCGATCTGAAGGTGGAGAATGTGATGGTGGCCGACTACGGTCATGTTGAGCTGGTAGACTTCGGGGGTGTGACGGCTGCCGGCAAAAGCATCCGCCAGTTCACAGAGATCTACGACCGCGGGTATTGGAACAGCGGCTCGCGTTCGGCCGATCCGAGGTACGATCTCTTCTCGTTCAGCGTATTATGTATCCAGTTGCATGAACCAAAGCGCCTCCATCAGCTCACGAAGGAGCTGCTGCCTCAGAACCGATCAACAGTCGAGCTTATGGCGTTAGCGGAGGGGTGCGCGATGCTTAAGCCGGTGGCTGGCTGGATGCGCAAGGCACTGCATGGCGAGTTCAGAGACGCAGAGGAAGGTGCGGCTGCGTGGCGGCTGCTGATGCACCGGAAGGAGACGCGCAGATCCTCCACAATGCCGGGCTGGCTGAAGGGGCTCGTTGCGACCTCCGGGATTCTGCTCGCGGCCTCGATCTTCGTCTGGTTGCTTCGCAATGTATGGATGTAGCAGAGGAGGGCAATAGAATAATGAATGAACCGCTTCAGATGGAACTTGCGAAGGAAGCGGCTGCCCACAGCATGTGGGAGAAGGGCGATACCATTCTGGTGGCCGTGTCCGGAGGGCCCGATTCTATGGCGCTGCTTCATATGCTTCATGCGCTGTCTGACCAAGGCATTAAGCTGGTTGCTGCTCATGTGAATCACGGGTTTCGGGCGGAAGAGTCCGCCTTCGAGCTGGAGGTTGTTCAATCGTTCGCTAAGAGCCTTGGGGTGCCATGCGAGACCATTGTCATGGATCTGCCTTCTTATATAGAAGAAAACCGATTGAATCTGCAAGCTGCCGCGAGGGAGAAGCGATACGAATTCCTGTACCGGACAGCGACTCAGTACGGCGCGTCATGCATTGCGCTCGCCCATCATGCAGATGATCAGGCGGAGACGGTGCTGATGCGGCTGATCAGGGGAGCGGGACTATCGGGACTCTCAGGCATGAGCAGCGTCCGTCGCGAAAAAAATGTGCAACTCATACGCCCCCTCCTTCGTATGAACAAGTCAGACCTTCTGCGTTATTGCGAGGAGCACGAGATTCCGTACTGCGTTGACAGCAGTAATCTGGCCCGGTATTACTTCCGTAATACGGTTCGTCTGGATGTCATTCCTTATTTAATGCAGTTCAACCCGCAGCTTCCTCAATCTCTCCAAAGACTGGCTGAAGTAGCCGGCGCGGAGGATGATTGGATGGAGCAGCAGGCATCGGAATGGTTCAGCCGCATCGTACGCTGCGGAGAAGGCGAATGCCAGGTGGAATGCCGGGAGCTGTCCGGTCTGCACGTCGCTTTACAAAGGAGATTGATTAAACTAATATTAAATTATCTGTCTCAGGATACGGAAAACATAACCTATGGCGCCGTCGAGACGATGCGGCAGGCGGCATCTTCGCATGCTCCAGCTACATGGCGGATGGACGCCGCAGGCGGGATCCAATGCTTGCGCGAATACAGCGTAATGAGATGGGTACATACGAATGCAATACCGGATATGGCAGGCGGGTACAATTACGTCATCGAACAGGGAAGCGATGAACGAATTGAAGCGGCGCCAAGCGGATGGAGCTTCCGGTTAGAATGGTTGGAGACTGCGGCTGCGAAGCCGGCATCCCGCATGGAAGCACATTTCGATGTGGCCGGACTGGTCTTTCCGCTGCATGTGCGCAACCGCGTGCCGGGAGACAGAATTCATGTTTTAGGATTAAATGGGTCGAAAAAAGTGCAAGATATGTTCGTTGACGAGAAGGTACCGCCCTCCCGTAGAGAGCTGTATCCGCTGCTCTGCGACGGTGACGGCAAGCTGCTGTGGATTCCCGGCATCCGCCGATCCGCGCATGCCCTTCCAGGGAGCGGAAGCGCACAAGTTCTGCGTATTACGGCACTCAACGAATAAGGAACAAGGGAATACACATAAACATAGGTAACGCGTAGGAGGCTTTTGAAGTGCAGAACGACATCCAAGAAGTGTTATACAGCGAAGAGCAGATTGGCGCCAAGGTAAGAGAACTGGGGGCTAAGCTTAGCGCTGATTATGAAGGGCGGAATCCGCTCGTTATTTGCGTCCTCAAAGGCGCGTTTATTTTTATGTCCGATCTGGTGAAAACTATTACCGTTCCGCTTGAGATCGACTTTATGGCCGTCTCCAGCTACGGTGCTTCCACCAAATCATCCGGCGTCGTCAAGATTATTAAGGATCTGGACGTGTCGGTGGAAGGACGCGATGTCCTCATCGTCGAAGATATTATCGACAGCGGCCTGACGCTCAGCTACTTGATCGACGTATTGGAGCGCAGAGGCTCGAAGTCCGTGACCGTGGTCACGCTGTTCGACAAGCCGGCGCGCCGCACGGTTAGCTTGGAGCCGAACTACAAAGGCTTTACGCTGCCTGACGAATTCGTCGTGGGCTATGGCCTGGATTATGCGGAGAAGTACCGCAACCTTCCTTATATCGGCATTCTGAAGCCGCAGGTTTACGAAAAGTAATTCGCGCTGGAACCGTACATGTCCGCCCTCCGGTAGCCTCTATTGTGATGGAAAGTCATGCTATGGTAAAATATCTAAAGCGTCTGAGAGGAGGTAGGGGATGAATCGGATTATCCGAAATACTGGTTTTTATTTGATCATCTTTTTGGTTACCGTTGGTGTTTTTCAATATATTAGCGGTCAAGGGGATTCCACCAAGCCGCTGAGATACGATGAATTCCGCCAAGTTGTGGAAGCGGGAAATGTAGCATCGATTACCGCGAAGTACGATAAGGAATCGTATTACATTACGGGTAAATATAAGACAAAGCCGGAGGGTGCGGACAATGATAACTTCACGTCCCGCATGAACACCTACGCGGCAGAGCAGAACCTCGATGCTTGGCAGAAGGAATACGGCTTCGAGTATAAGGCCGAGCCGATGGATACCCCAAGCTTCTGGGTGACGTTCCTGACGTCCATTATTCCGTTCATTCTGCTCATCGTACTGTTCTTCTTCCTGATGAATCAGGCTCAAGGCGGCGGCGGCAAAGTGATGAACTTCGGCAAGAGCCGTGCCCGTCTGTACAACGAGGAGAAGAAGCGCATCACGTTCGAGGACGTGGCAGGCGCAGACGAGGAGAAGCAGGAGCTGGTGGAGGTCGTCGACTTCCTGAAGGATCCTCGCAAGTTCAATCTCGTCGGCGCACGCATTCCGAAGGGCGTATTGCTCGTAGGTCCTCCAGGTACAGGTAAGACATTGCTTGCCCGTGCGGTTGCGGGTGAGGCGGGCGTTCCGTTCTTCAGCATCTCGGGCTCCGACTTCGTGGAGATGTTCGTCGGTGTCGGCGCATCCCGCGTACGTGACTTGTTCGAGAACGCGAAGAAGAATGCGCCATGTATTATCTTCATTGACGAGATCGACGCAGTCGGCCGTCAGCGCGGCGCCGGACTTGGCGGCGGGCATGACGAGCGCGAGCAGACGCTCAACCAGTTGCTGGTTGAGATGGACGGCTTCGGTGCGAATGAAGGTATTATTATTATCGCAGCGACGAACCGTGCTGATATTCTGGACCCTGCGCTTCTGCGTCCGGGCCGCTTCGACCGTCAGATTACGGTTGACCGTCCAGACGTGAAAGGCCGCGAAGCGGTACTGAAAGTCCATGCGCGCAACAAGCCGCTTACCGGCGAGGTGAAGCTGGACGTTATCGCGAAGCGTACAACAGGCTTCAGCGGTGCGGATCTCGAAAACCTGCTTAACGAAGCGGCGCTTCTTGCGGCACGCCGCAACAAGAAAGAAATCAACATGGTGGATATCGACGATGCGATTGACCGCGTGATTGTCGGCACGGAGAAGAAGAGCCGTGTCATCAGCGATCGCGAGAAGCGTATCGTGGCCTACCACGAAGCAGGCCATACGATTGCAGGCTTCTTCCTGGAGCATGCCGACCTCGTGCACAAGGTAACAATCATCCCGCGGGGACGCGCAGGCGGATATGTCATCATGCTGCCGAAGGAGGACCGCATGCTGGTCACGAAGCAAGAGTTGCTTGATAAAGTTACTGGATTGTTAGCTGGCCGGGTAGCGGAAGAAGTATTCATCGGTGAGATCGGAACCGGCGCATACAGCGACTTCAAGTCAGCAACTGGCATCGTGCGCAGCATGATTATGGAATACGGCATGAGCGATAAGCTCGGTCCGATGCAGTTCGGCAGCTCGCAAGGTCAAGTGTTCCTGGGCCGTGACATTGGCCATGAACAGAATTACTCTGACGCCATTGCGTACGAGATTGACCAAGAGATGCAGAACATTATCAATGATTGCTACGACAGAGCGAAGAAGCTTCTCACAGAGAAGAGCAAAGAGATGCATCTGATCGCGAATACGCTGCTTACGGAAGAGACGCTTGAGATGGAACAAATCAAATCCTTGATCGAAAAAGGCGTGTTGAAGGTAGAAGGCGAATCGCCATCCGGCGAAGGCTCCTCATCTGCTGAGGTTACAACTGCCGAACCGATCATCGACGAGATTGGCGATGTGAAAGTTCGCATCCAACCTCGTGACGAGGCGGAAGTGAAAGACGCAACGCCACCGGATCAATCCGGCAACAATTCCGACGATCCAGATAAAAAGTAAACCATATTCGTCCCGTTGCTCCTTCATGGAGCCGCGGGACGTTTCATTTTTTAAACTAGCGTGATTATTCATGCAATTCATTACATAAACATGCAGTAGCGGTGTTAATGTATCTAACACAATTTGATTGACGTAAATTTTTTTGTCACTATAATGAAATAATAGCGGCAAGAAACAGCAATACTGTAAAGGTAATGCTGTGCTTGTTGTTGTCATGTTCAAAAACAATTTAATTAAGGGGAGAATTGAAGCATGAAAAAGACATTCAGCTTTATGCTCATGCTAGTAGTCGCTCTGTCGCTTGTATTGTCTGCTTGCGGACAAGCCAAAAACGGCGGAACAAATGAGGGTGGAAACAAAGTCGAGTCTGACGGAAGCGGCAAAGACTTCAAGATTGGCATGGTAACAGACGTAGGCGGAGTTAACGATAAATCGTTCAACCAAAGCGCATGGGAAGCTCTTCAGAAGCTGAAAGCCTCCACTGGCGCTGATACGAAGTTCCTGGAGTCCAAAGGTGAAGCAGACATGGAGCCGAACCTGAATAACTTCGTTCGTGAAGGCTACAGCCTGACTTGGGGCATCGGTATGCTGTTCGAAGACGCTCTGAAAAAAGTAGCGACTGAGAATCCGGATGCTAAGCTTGCTGTAATTGACGCTGTTGTAGAAGCTCCGAACGTAACATCCGTTACTTTCGCAGAACAAGAAGGCTCCTACCTGGTAGGCGTTGTAGCTGGCCTCATGACAAAGTCGAACAACATCGGCTTCGTAGGCGGCATGGAAATTCCGGTTATTACTCGCTTTGCGAAAGGCTTTGAAGCTGGTATTAAAGCTGTGAATCCGGAAGCTAAAGTCAATATTACGTATTCCGGCGCTTTCGATAAGCCTGACCTTGGCAAGAGCATCGCAGCTACTATGTACAACGACGGCGCGGACATCATCTTCCACGCTTCTGGCGGTACAGGCAATGGCGTATTTAACGAAGCTATTGAGCGTAAGAAAAGCGGCAAAGAAGTATGGGTTATCGGCGTAGACAAAGACCAATCGCTGGAGTTCGGTGACGAAGTCACGCTGACATCCATGATGAAGGGCGTTGAAGCGGCGGTAACGAAAGTATCCAAAGACCTGATCGACGGCAAATGGCAAGGCGGATCGCATCAAGTACTTGGCCTGAAAGACGACGCAGTAGGTCTTCCTGAGACTTCCACGAAGAATGTTCCAGAAGACGTTTTGAAAAAAGTGGAAGAGTACAAAGCAAAAATCGTCAGTGGAGAAATTACGGTTCCGGGTGAATAAGATCGATAGATCGGACTCACGATAAAGCTTGGCATGGGTCACAGAGGCAAGACCGGCATGAGCCGGTCTTGTCCTGTTTCTCTGATCAGAAAGAGCGAATAACTATATGTGATCCCGGGAGATGATGAACGCATGGATCAGAGCGGGGCAGTCGTACAACTGAAGGGCATTACCAAGAGGTTTCCTGGCTTGGTTGCGAATGATTCCATTAACTTCGAGCTGAAGAAAGGCGAGATTCACGCTTTGCTCGGTGAGAATGGAGCAGGCAAGTCTACGCTTATGAATATCTTGTTCGGTCTGTATCAGCCGGATGAGGGTGAAATCTGGATTAACGGAGAGCAGACAGTCATTGACGGCGCCTCCAAAGCAATTGAGCTGGGCATCGGCATGGTGCATCAGCATTTCAAACTTGTGCAGCCCTTCACGGTAGCGGAGAACATCGTTCTTGGCAATGAACCGAAGAAGGGGCTTACGATTGATTACAAGCTCGCGAACGAGAAGGTTAAGTCGATCTCCGAGCGCTATGGTCTGAAAGTAGATCCGCAGATGCGGATTCAAGATATTACGGTTGGCATGCAGCAGCGGGTTGAAATTTTGAAAACGTTATATCGGGGCGCGGAGATTCTCATCTTCGACGAGCCGACAGCTGTTCTAACCGTTCAAGAAATCGAGGAACTGATCGAAATTATCCGTAATCTCGCTGCAGAAGGTAAGTCCATCATCATTATTACGCATAAGCTGAAGGAAGTTATGGCGCTGGCTAATTCGGTCACTGTTATCCGAAGAGGCAAGGTCATCCGGTCGCTCAGCACAAGCGAGACGAGCGAGCGCCAGCTGGCCGAGCTGATGGTAGGACGCGACGTCAACTTCCAGGTCGAGAAGTCGAAGAACAAGACTGGCGAAGTGGTGCTCTCGGTTGAAGGGCTGCGCATGAAGGGCGATCAGGGCAAGATGGTGCTGGACGGCACCAGCTTCCAGGTACGCTCCGGCGAAATCTTCGGCATTGCAGGCGTAGACGGCAATGGACAAAGCGAGCTGATCTATGCGATTACGGGCATGCGCAAGGTGCAGGATGGTCATGTGAAGCTGAATGGCACAGACGTGACGAACGATACGCCTCGCAAAATCTCCAATGCCGGTGTCGGCCATATTCCGGAGGACCGTCATAAGCACGGGCTTGTGCTTGATTTCAAGCTGAGCGAGAATATGATACTCAACACATACTTTAAGCCGGAATACGGCAAGTCGGGCTTGATCGACGAGAAGTCAATGGACAATCTGACTACCCGGCTGGTAGAGGAATTCGACGTGCGCACCTCCGGCATCTATACGCATGCGCGTGCGCTGTCCGGCGGCAATCAGCAGAAGGCGATCATTGCCCGCGAGCTGAACAAGGACCCGGATTTGATCATCGCCGTACAGCCGACTCGGGGATTGGACATCGGTGCGATTGAATTTGTTCACAAGCGTCTTATGGAGGCGCGCAATGAAGGCAAGGCTGTCCTGCTTGTATCCTTCGAGCTGGACGAGCTGTATGCTTTGTCCGACCGGATTGAGGTTATGTATGAAGGCAAGCTGGTTGGTGCGGTGGACGCCGATAATAGGGATGATGAGCGTCTCGGCTTATTGATGGCCGGCAATTCCGATCATGATGGGGAAAGGAGCTAGCGGCAATGGACGTAATCAAGAAGATTTTTAATGAAAAAAGATCGCTGCTTGTGCCGATTGTCTCCATCGTGCTCGGCTTGTTGATCGGGGCCATTGCGATGCTGGCAGGCGGCTATAATCCGATTCTGGCGTATAGCTCCCTCTTCAATCGGGTGATTGGCAGCCCGTATCATATGGGTGAGACCATTCGTGCGATTACGCCCTTGATCTTTACGGGGCTCGCGGTAGCCTTTGCTTTCCGTACGGGTCTGTTCAACATCGGGGTAGAAGGACAATTCGTTATGGGGATGACAGGTGCGACGCTGGTTGGCGTCCTGCTTGATCTGCCATGGTACATTCACGGACCGCTTGCCGTAATTACGGGCGCCGTATTCGGCGGACTCTGGGCAGGCATCGTCGGCTACTTGAAAGCGAAGCGCGGCGTGAACGAGGTTATTTCCTCCATCATGCTGAACTGGACGGCTCTATATTTGGCCAACTTCATCGTAACCAGGTTCCTTACTGACCCTGGCCAGCAGAAGTCTAGAGCGATTCATGAATCCGCTCTGATGAATATTGAATGGCTGGTTCAACTGATGGACAAAGCTCGGATTCATTGGGGCACGTTCGTGGCGCTGGCATGTGTCATTATCTTCTACATCATCTTGTGGCGTACGAAGCAAGGCTACGAGCTGCGCGCAGTCGGACATAATCCGGATGCTGCGCTCTATGCTGGCATGAACGTCAATCGTACGATCGTGAAGTCGATGATGATCAGCGGCGTGTTCGCAGGTCTTGGCGGCGTGTTCGAGGTGCTTGGCGTATTCGGCAATCAGACCATTATGGCGGCATCGCCTGGTTATGGCTTTGACGGTATCGCCGTTGCATTACTTGGCGGCAACACGCCGGTTGGCGTTCTGCTCGCGGCTATCCTGTTCGGCGGTCTCAGCTATGGCTCCGCCGGTATGAGCTTCGGTGCAGGCGTGCCTCAAGAGATTGTCCGGATCGTTATCGGATCGGTTATCTTCTTCGTGGCGGCGCATGGCATCGTGAAGTTTATTCTTAAACCGTTCATGAGCAAGCGCGCGAAGCGGAAGGAGGCGGCGTAGGATGCAATTTATTGAAGTATCTGGCCAGCTCATTAACATTACGCTTGTATTCTCCACCGCACTAATCTTCGCCGCTCTCGGCGGTATGTTCTCGGAACGCTCGGGCGTAGTCAATATCGGTCTGGAAGGCCTGATGGTATCCGGCGCTTTCGCGGCTGCGGTCGCGACGGACTATGCCACGCAAGCAGGACTTGGCGGCATCTCGCCATGGATTGGTTTAATTGCGGCAATAGTCTTCGGCGTTGTGTTCTCCCTTCTGCATGCCGTAGCGACGATTACATTCAAGTCGGACCAGACCGTAGTCGGCGTCGTGATTAACATTCTGGCGCTAGGAACGGCTATTTATTTCACCCGGAGCCTCTATGACGGCTCGGCTCAGACGAGCCAGCTGACAGAAGTGTTTCATAAGGTGGCAATTCCGTTCCTGTCCGATATTCCGATTATCGGGGAAGGCATCTTCCGTTCCTATCCGACGACGTACATCGTTATCGTGCTTGTGATCATCAGCTATTTCGTGCTGTTTAAGACGCCTTTCGGATTGCGTCTTCGCGCGGTTGGCGAGCATCCAAGCTCGGCTGACACGGTTGGCATCAGCGTAACGAAGTATCGTTATATCGGCGTTATGCTGAGCGGCGCGCTTGCCGGTCTTGGCGGAGCGACGATTACGCTGACGACAACAAGCAGCTTCGCGCATAATACGATCTCGGGCCAAGGCTTTATCGCGCTTGCCGCCCTGATCTTCGGCAAGTGGAATCCGCTTGGCCTTGCAGGCGCCGCCGTATTCTTCGGCTTTGCGCAGGCGCTGCGGAATTTCGCGCAATTGTTCGATTTCTCGAAGCAAATCCCGACGGAAGTGTTCTATATGCTTCCGTACGTGCTTACGCTGATTGTCCTTGCGGCGGCAGTCGGCCGATCCAGCGCTCCTGCGGCGCTTGGACAGCCATACGACCCGGCGAGAAGGTAGCTTGAATCAAGAGTGGCCTGCCTTGGCCGCTCTTATGCAAAAGATCGTACTCCATTGCAGCCAGCGAAGGAGTGCGATTTTTTTGATCGAGGCCAGGGTGATGATGCCGCAGCTGAATGGATAATACGCGGCTTGGTTTGAAAAGCTTTGTACAAGGGCGGCATTACGCCGATCATTCTGAATGCTGGAGGAGAAAAACACATGCAAAAAATCAATACGTTTCTAATGTTTGAAGGTCAAGCGGAGGAAGCCATGAACTTCTATCTGTCGCTATTCGAGGATTCCGAGGTCATCAGCATTTCCAAGTACGGCCCGGAGGGACCAGGCGAGGAGGGCACGGTCATCCATGCGACGTTCAAGCTGGCTGGTACCACTTATATGTGCATCGATAGTCATGTCAAACACCAATTCAGCTTTACGCCTTCGATCTCTTTATATGTAAATTGTTCCTCCGAGGCCGAGATCGAGACGTTATGTGCGAAGTTGTTAGAAGGCGGGAAAGCCTTGATGCCGCTTGGCGAATACGGCTTCAGCCGGAAGTTTGCTTGGGTAGCCGACCGCTTCGGGGTCACATGGCAGTTGAACCTGGCATAAGGTCAGACGCTGCTCGGCATGTGGCGGTCATGTATAGCGATGAATGGGGGCTCGTCCGGCAAGGACGGGCTTCTTTTCTATAAAATGAGGAAACATCCATTGACAGAGCCATCTGCCAAGTGTAAATTAAATCTTAATCAAATGAATTTATCCCTTTTGGTTTAAACTATAGGCAAGCGAATCCCTAAGTTTGTGCATCATTTCACAAAGTCGCTAGCCGCATAACGGAATGGGACCATCGTTCATCAAATGGAAGGCCCATCCCTCATAAGAGGAGAGGATCTATCGTGGAAGCATTGGCACTGGAGCGCAAAGCGGAGCAGAATCGAGAGCTGCGCGAGAGGCTGTTGCAATTAAAGAAAGAGCGTAATGCCATTATTCTTGCTCATTATTATCAGCGGGATGAAATACAGGAAGTAGCGGATTTCCGGGGGGATTCCTTCTTGCTAGCACAGAAGGCCGCTCAGACGGATGCCGAGGTTATCGTGTTTTGCGGCGTTCACTTTATGGGTGAGAGCGCCAAGATTCTGGCTCCGAACAAGACGGTCATTATTCCGGACGAACGCGCCGGCTGCCCGATGGCGGACATGGTGAACGTGGATGGACTGCGCAAGCTGAAGGCTCAGCATCCGAACGCCAAGGTGGTTACGTATATCAACTCTTCGGCAGAGATCAAAGCGGAGACGGATATTTGCTGTACATCCGCGAACGCCGTGAAGGTCGTCAATTCGGTTGAGGGCGATGAAGTGATCTGGGTACCGGACAAAAACCTGGGACACTACGTTCAGCAGCATACTGACAAAAAGATGATCATCTGGGAAGGCTACTGCAACACGCATGACATGCTGACGGTGAAAGACGTGGAGGAGATGAAAGCCAAGTATCCGAACGCGCAATTCGTCGTCCATCCGGAATGCCGTCCGGAAGTTGTGGAGCTTGGTGATTTTGTCGGAAGCACAACCGCTATTCTCAAATACTGCAAGGAATCCGATGTTCAGGAATTCATCGTAGGAACAGAGGATGGCACTGGTTATCAGTTGAGACTCGATAGCCCGAACAAGACGTTCCACTTCGCATCGAAATATTTGGTATGTCCGAACATGAAGGTGAACAATTTGAAGAAGCTCGTCAAAGCGCTTGAGACGATGCAGCCGCAAATCTACGTTCCGCCGGCTGTTGCGGACAGTGCCCGTTTGTCGCTGGAGCGCATGCTGCAAGTGAAGTAGCATGCGCTGCTTCACTTATAAGCGATAATTGCAGGCTACAGATCAAGATGACCCCGAGGTGAAGGAGCTAGCGTTATGATTCCTAGATATTTGGTCGACGTGGAGCTGGACAAGCTGCCCGTCTTAGATAAAGATGTCATCGTTATTGGGGCCGGCATTGCCGGTCTTTTTACCGCTATACGGGCAAGCAGACAGCATTCGGTGCTGATGATTACGAAGAAGTCGCTGCTCGACAGCAATACACGATACGCGCAAGGCGGGATTGCCGCCGTTATCTCTGATGAGGATTCACCCGCTTACCATAGACAGGATACGCTTATGGCCGGCGCAGGACTGTGCTCGGACGAAGCGGTCGATGTATTGGTGCATGAAGGTCCAAAAGGCGTGCAAAGCCTTATTAAGATGGGCACGCAATTCGACGTGGAGAATGGCGAATTCGCCTTGACCAAGGAAGGCGCCCATAGCCAGCGGCGCATCTTGCATGCGAATGGCGATGCGACGGGCTATGAGATTGTACGTGCGCTGTCCGAGAATGCGGTCGCCAATGAGAAAATCGAAGTATGGGATGACCATTTCGTCATTGATCTGGTTACGCAGGACGGCGAATGCTGCGGGGCAATCGTTCAGAAGCCCAATGGCGAGCGGTTGTTCGTTCGCGGCAAAGCGACGATTCTCTGCTCCGGCGGTGCAGGCCAGCTCTATCGCTACACGACCAATCCGGAAGTCGCAACGGGAGACGGCGTCGCGATGGCCTATCGAGCGGGCGCCTACATAAGAGACGCGGAATTCGTTCAGTTCCATCCGACGGCGCTATGTTATCCTGGAGCGCCGCGTTTCCTGATCTCGGAAGCGGTACGCGGGGAAGGCGCAGTATTGCGCAATATTAAGGGTGAACGCTTCATGGAGCGCTACCATGAACAGCTGGAGCTGGCACCGCGTGATGTCGTTGCGCGCGCAATCGTCAGCGAGATGGAAGCGACCAAGTCGACCTTTGTCTATCTTGACGTGACTCACGAGCCTGCGGAGATGGTCAAGCACCGCTTCCCGACGATCTACGAATATTGCTTGAAATACGGGCTGGACCTTACCTCCGACTGGATTCCAGTCGCGCCTGCCATGCACTATATGATGGGCGGCGTGAAGACCGATCTGAATGGTGAGACGAATATCAAGCGGCTATTCGCCTGCGGTGAAGTGTCATCGACCGGGGTGCATGGCGCGAATCGGCTTGCGAGCAATTCATTGTCCGAAGCGATCGTATTTGGCCGCCGCATTGTGAAGCGGATCGAGCATTCACCGCCACTTGAGATGGAGCCGAAGTTCTATAATGAGGTGGAGCGCAATAGCGCTTCTATGCAGGCTGTTGTCGAGAGGCGGCTTAAGCTGCAGAAGATTATGGTGCGGTATGTCGGCTTGAAGCGGAATGAGACAGGCCTTAGAAAAGGCTTGGAGGAGCTGAAACGGCAGCTGCCGATCTTCCAATCCATTCTGACCGATCGCGAGGAGTTCGAATTCGCGAATATGCTCACTTGCGCGCTGCTGATGACGGAGTCAGCGATTACACGGGAAGAGAGCCGGGGGGCGCATTACCGGGAGGACTTCCCGGCGCGCGATGATCTGGTATGGAGAAAACATACGGTGCTGCACCGTACAAAAGGCATGACTGAGGAGCGAATTGAAGATGTTTGAGTGGACGACAGGCGGATATGACGCGCAGATGAGAGACCAGATCAGAAGCTGGCTTGCTGAGGATATCGGCAGCGGGGACATCACGACGGAGACGACGATCGCGGCAGGTTCCCGTTCGACAGCTGTCATTCATGTGAAGGAGGACGGCGTGATTGCGGGAATTCCGCTGGCGAAGCTGGTGTTCGAGGTCGTTGACCCTAAGCTTTCCTTCCAAGCACGAGTGGAGGATGGCGATCACGTCACCAAAGGGACGGTTCTGATTGAAGTGGAAGGCAGTACGCACAGCATTCTGACAGGCGAGCGGCTTGCGCTTAACTTGATGCAGCGGCTCTCCGGTATTGCTACGAAAACCAAGTCTTATGTTGATGCGCTTCAAGGACTGCCTGTCCGCCTGGTTGATACGCGCAAGACGACGCCGGGCCACCGCATGCTGGAGAAGTATGCCGTACGTGTCGGCGGAGGCTCCAATCATCGATTCGGCTTGTATGATGCCGTCATGATCAAGGATAATCATATTAAGGGTGCCGGAGGCATTACTGCCGCGGTCACCTCGGCACGACGCCAAATTCCCCATACGATGAAGATCGAAGTGGAGACGGAGTCCCTGGTACAGGTAGAGGAAGCAATCGCTTGTGGCACGGACATCATCATGCTTGATAATATGACGCATGAGTTAATGCGGGAGTGCGTCGCTCTGATCAAAGGGAAATCGCCGCATATTATTGTAGAGGCGTCTGGTGGCGTGAAGCTTGACACAATTCATGGCATCGCTGCTTGCGGCGTAGATGTCATCTCCGTCGGAGGGCTGACTTATTCGTTCCAGGCACTGGACATTAGCTTGGACCTGAACGAGAAGAAGGAGGTCGGACGGGGTTGATTCTGGTTATCGATGTAGGCAATACGAATATTGTGCTTGGCATCTACCGTGGCCAGGAGCTGTTGTACCACTGGCGGCTGAGCACGAACCGTTCGGCGACTGTGGATGAGTACGGCATGAACATTCATAATTTATTCCTGTACGCCGGAATCAAGATCGAGCAGGTCGACGGTGTGATTATTTCCTCCGTTGTACCGCCGCTAATGCGGACGCTGGAGCAGCTTTGCTTAAAGTATGTGCGCAAGACGCCGCTTATCGTCGGTCCAGGCGTGAAGACAGGGCTGAACATTCGTTATGAGAATCCGCGAGAGGTCGGAGCGGATCGAATCGTCAATTCAGTAGCGGGTATTGAGAAATACGGCTATCCGCTTATTGTGGTAGACTTCGGTACGGCGACAACCTTCGATTATATTGATACAACGGGCAGTTATCTGGGCGGAGCGATCGTGCCCGGCATCGGCATCTCTACGGAAGCGCTCTATCAGCGCGCAGCGAAGCTGCCGCGCATTGAGCTGCAGAAGCCGAAGAGCGTAATCGGACGAAATCCGATTACTTCGATGCAAGCAGGTATTATATACGGCTATGCTGGACAGGTTGATGGTATTGTGAACCGGATTCGTGCCGAGTTCAGCGTGAATCCGCGTGTTGTAGCTACAGGCGGGCTTGCAGAGCTAATTGCCGCTGAATCGGATACAATTGAAGAAGTAGACCCGCTGCTGACGCTGGAAGGCTTGAGAATTATTTATGAACGCAACCAGGAGGGCTAAATAGATGGAAGAGCAGCTGAAGGACATATTGGTGCGGGGCACGGCTTGGGGTGGGAAGATTCGCGTATTCGCGACCCGTACAACCCATATCGTAGAGGAGCTGCGGCGCCGTCACGATTCGTTCCCTACTGCGTCGGCGGCTCTGGGCCGTACACTGTCGGTAGGCGCGATGATGGGCGCGATGCTGAAGGGCAAGGAAAGACTGACGATTCAAGTGAAGGGCGACGGTCCGATCGGTCAGGTTGTTGTGGATGCCAACGCTGACGGAGAGATTCGCGGTTATGTCGATCATCCGCAGGCGCATCATGGCAGTAATGAGAAAGGCAAGCTCGATGTGGCCGGAGCGGTAGGTACTTCCGGGTATATCCACGTGACGAAGGATCTCGGTCTCAAGGAGCCGTACCGGGGCAGCGTTCCGCTGATCTCGGGAGAGCTTGCAGAGGATTTCACGTATTACTTCGCTGTATCGGAGCAGACGCCATCGGCAGTAGGCGTTGGCGTATTGGTAGAGAACGACAACTCCGTGCTGCATGCAGGCGGATATATCGTTCAACTAATGCCGGGTCTGACAGATGCCGAGATTACGCGCCTGGAGCAAGCTGTGGCGAAAATGCCGCCGGTTACGACTCTGCTGGCGCAAGGCCAGACGCCGGAGGATCTGCTGAAGTGGCTCGTAGGCGAAGAGGACTTGGTCATTCATGATACGATGCCGCTAGTGTTCAAATGCCAGTGCTCCGAGGATAGAGTGGAGCAGACGCTAATCAGTCTCGGCGAATCCGAGCTGCGCATGATTATTGAGGATGATGCAAAGGCGGAAGTGGTATGCCACTTCTGCAATGAGAAGTATTCGTTCGGCAAGGAGCGGCTGGAGCAATTGCTGGTACAAGCAAAGCCGAAGCCGGTTCAATAATAGAAAGGCAGTCCAGGCCATGAAGAGAAATGAGGTTCTGAAGGCTGTGGTCATCCTTCAAGCCGTCTGTATGATTGCTCTGACGGGCATGGTGATGGTTAAGGTATGGCCCCTGCCTGGGTTAAGAGGAAACGAGCAGGGTGAGCAGACTTCTCCGCCGGCTCCGACCGGTACGGAGGGGAGCGGGCAGAAGCCTGTTGCATCGGTGGGAGGTCAGCCCATTACCGGTTCCGAGCTCACGAGCGAGCTGTACAAGCAATATGGTGACGAAGTGCTCCACGTCATGATGCTGAGGCGTGCACTTGAATTGGAGTCGAAGGCTACGGGCCTTCGCATCTCGCAGGAGGAGCTGGACCGGGAGATCGCCGCCGCCGCTGAGGGCTACGGGGACGAAGAGTCCTTCTATTCCATGATGAAAGAGCAGCTTGGTTTGTCCAAGGAGCAGATTCAAGAGGAGTACCGTTACCGATTGCTGCTGGAACATATTACGATTAAGGATATAACGGTCGCCGACCATGAGGTGGATCGCTATATGCAGGATCACCCGGAGCAGTTCGAGCCGCAGCTGCAATTTCATTTGCGCTGGATTGTGACGAACACCAGGGAGCAGGCGGAGAGCGTGCTGGCGAAGCTGATGGACGGGGAATCGTTCGCTGCCATGGCGAGACTTTACTCCAATGATCAATTTACAGCCGAAGACGGTGGCGATCTGGGTATGATCGACGCGGATGATCCGTTTTATGATGAAGAGGTTCTAGTTGCTGCAGCTGGAATGGCAGTAGCGGAGATAGCCGGTCCAATCGAATTGACGGAGCAAGGCTACGCGATTATCGAGCTGGCGGGCCGGAAGTCGACGTCCAATCTGGCCAGCGACCGGCTGTTCGAGCAGGCGCGAAGGCAGCTTGCACTGGAGCGGGCCAAGCCGCTGAATGTCGTAGAGGACGAGCTCTTGAAGCGATATGATGCGATGGTGATGAAGTGAACACGACCGTGCTGGGAGCGCGGTCGTTTTTTTCCAATAGAAAGCAAAAGTGACTATTGACAACATTGGCGCGACATTGTTAAGATGTAATTAGTCAAAAACCAACTATTTTAGTCGGAATAAGGAGGACTTTCATTCCATGGCCAAAATTGTACAAAGCGTAACAGATCTGATCGGAGATACACCCCTTGTTCGTTTGAACCGTCTCGTGCCGGAAGATAGCGCGGAAATTTATGTGAAGCTGGAGTACCAGAATCCGGGTGCCAGCGTGAAGGACCGCATTGCGATCAGCATGATCGAAGTGGCGGAGCAAGAAGGACGCATTAAGCCGGGCGACACGATCGTTGAGCCTACAAGCGGCAACACAGGCATCGGCCTGGCTCTTGTAGCGGCTGCCAAAGGATACAAAGCCATTCTCGTTATGCCAGAGACGATGAGTATCGAGCGCCGCAACTTGCTGCGCGCTTACGGTGCTGAACTGGTGCTGACGCCAGGCTCCGAAGGCATGAACGGCGCAGTGCGCAAAGCGGAAGAGCTGGTTCAAGAGAACCCGTCGTACTTCATTCCGCAGCAATTCAAAAACCAAGCGAACGTGAAAATCCACCGCGAGACGACAGGACCTGAGATCGTGGAAGCGATCAACTCCCTGGACGGCAAGCTCGATGCCTTCATTGCGGGCATCGGCACAGGCGGAACAATCTCCGGCGCTGGTGAAGTATTGAAGGAAAACTACTCGGATATCAAAATTTATGCGGTTGAGCCTGCAGCATCCCCGATTCTGTCCGGCGGCAACCCTGGTCCTCATAAAATTCAAGGTATCGGCGCGAACTTCATTCCGGATATCTTGAACCGTGAGATCTATGACGGTATCATTACCGTTGAGAATGAGGATGCGTTCGAATACGCGCGTCGTGCGGCGAAAGAAGAAGGCATTCTGTGCGGAATCTCCTCCGGCGCAGCGATCTATGCAGCGCTGAAGGTAGCGAAAGAACTGGGCAAAGGCAAGCGCGTGGTCGCTATCGTACCAAGCAACGGCGAGCGCTACCTGAGTACGCCTCTGTTCAACTTCGAGAACTAATCGCTTTGTTGCTTTTATAAAGCTAACGATAAGAAGGGCCTTTCATTCTTCGGGATGGAAGGCGCTTTTCTTTTGCCGGGCATTTCTGTATACTGAGCGAAATAAGCATCAGGGATCGGGGGATTTACAAGATGGTCACCGCTTGGGAAGAGTGGATTCGGTGGCGCGCCGAACAAACCTATACAACACTGCCGCTAGTGAAGGAGCTGTCTCTTCAGAGGGAGCCTGGGGGCAAGGTCGTCTCTTGGGAGGAGGCTTGGCAGGACGCATCGCCGTATGCCTTTGTGCTGGAGAGCGGCAAGGACGGAAGATTCACCTATCTGGGCTTGCATCCGGACAGCGTCATCAAGGGCAAAGGCTTGCAAGCGGAGTCGATTGACTTCCGTGGACTGGACGAGCAGTCACAGGGACGCAGGCAGTGGAAGGGTAAGCCGCTGGAGGTGGTCCGCGCATGGATGAGCGACGGTAAGGGACCTCGGCTCGCCGATGCTGACGGGCCGAAGTGGCTGGGCGGCTGCGCGGGCTTCTGGAGCTATGATATTGTGCGCAGCATCGAGCGTCTGCCGGAGATTGCGAAGGATGATTCCGGCTTGCCAGATTATTTGTTCTTGAGAATGAATGAGATCTGGGTCGTCGATCATAAGCGAAGCGTCGTCTATTGCGTCGTACATAGTCCGGTGTCGTTCGGCCAATCGGATGAGGAACTGAAGGCTGTCTATGATCAGGCCTCGCTGAGAGCGGAGGGAATGGCGGATTATTGGCTGACCTGGTTCGAGGAAGAGAAGGCGCGCGCGAGTGCGGAGAAGCTGCAAGCAAGCCGTCTGGCCTATATGGACGGGGAATCGCTTCATATAGACGTCAATACGATACCGGGCATTGAGTCTCCTACTTCCAAGGAAATGTATATGGACGCTGTGCGGGCTATACAGCGCTATATCGGGCAAGGAGACGTATTCCAGGTCAATCTGGCCCAGCGGCAGTCCAAAGCCGTGTCGACACCGCCAGAGGAGCTGTATGAATGGCTCAGACTATTCAACCCGTCGCCCTATATGGGTATGCTGCGCTCGCCGGACTTCCAGCTGGTATCGGCTTCGCCGGAGCTGCTAGTCGAGCTGAAGGGACGCCAGCTGGGTACGCGCCCGATCGCGGGTACGCGCAGAAGGGGACGCACGGAGGAAGAGGATTTGTTGTTCGCCGAAGAGCTGCGCACGAATGAGAAGGAGCGGGCTGAGCATATTATGCTGGTCGATCTGGAGCGCAATGATTTGGGCCGTATCTCCACCTACGGAACGGTCAAGGTGAAGGAACTGATGGTCATCGAGCGATACTCTCATGTCATGCATTTGGTGTCACAGGTAGATGGAGAGCTTGCCGCAGGCAAGGATGCCTATGATGTCATTGCGGCGACTTTCCCTGGAGGTACCATTACCGGCGCTCCGAAGATCCGTACGATGGAGATCATTGAAGAGCTGGAGCCTGTGCGCAGAGGTCCCTATACGGGATCGATGGGATGGATTGACTATAACGGGGATATGGAATTTAATATTATTATTAGAACGATGGCTATAAAGGATGGAACCGTTCATATTCAAGCTGGAGCGGGCATCGTCATCGACTCGGACCCGAACCGAGAATATGAGGAATCGATGAACAAGGCGAAGGCGCTGTGGAAGGCGATTCAGTATAGCGAGCGGTTCGCAGACAGAGAATCGGAGCAATAAGGACCCAAGAGCTTTGCTTCTATAAATAGGTTCGGACAAAGGGGATGTGGAGCATGATACTCGTAATCGATAACTATGATTCGTTCACGTACAATCTGGTGCAATACTTGGGCGAGCTGGGAGAGGAGATCATCGTCAAGCGGAACGATGAGATCGATCTGGCCGGCATTGAGGAGCTCGCGCCTGATCATATCCTGATCTCGCCGGGACCTTGTTCGCCGAATGAGGCGGGTATTAGCCTGTCGCTGATTGACCATTTCAAAGGAAAGATTCCGATATTCGGCGTTTGTCTCGGCCATCAGTCGATCGGACAAGCGTTCGGTGGCGAGGTTGTGCGCGCGGAGAAGCTGATGCACGGCAAGACATCCCCGATTCTGCATGACGGCAAGTCGATCTTCGATGGTATGGAGTCGCCATTCACAGCGACGCGCTACCACTCTCTAATCGTTCGCAGGGAGACGCTGCCGGATTGCCTGGAGATCAGTGCGGAGACGGCAGAGGGCGAAATTATGGGGCTGAGGCATAAGGAGTATGCGATCGAGGGCGTGCAATTCCATCCGGAGTCCATTATTACGGACCATGGGCATACGATGCTTCGCAATTTCCTGCGCCACCGGTCCGGCGTTGTGCAATGAAGATCGGTCTGAACGGTAATGTGGTTGAAGCACACCAAGCTGTGATCTCAGTCTATGATCACGGCTTTTTGTACGGTCTGGGCTTGTTCGAGACGTTCCGTACCTACAAGGGAAGGGCCTATTTGCTAGAGCGGCATATGGAGCGCTTGAAGGCGGGCTGTACGGAGCTGGGCATTCCTTTCGGTATGAGTATCGGTGAGCTGGAGGCCTGGATAAGCAGACTATTGCGAGAGAATGAGTTGAAGGATGGCTACATACGGTTGACGGTAAGCGCCGGGGAAGGCGCGCTGGGACTGCCGACTGGAGATTATGAGCAGCCGAATATCATCTTGCTTGTGAAGGAATTGCCCCCAGTGAATGAGGAAGCGATGCGATCTGGCAAAGAGCTGCGCCTACTGCGTACCATGCGGAATACGCCGGAAGGATCGGTGCGATTCAAATCGCTTCATTATATGAACAATATTATGGCGAAGAGAGAGCTGCTCGGATTGGCTGGCGAAGAGGACGCACATCCCATGCCGGCACAGCCGGGAGCTGAAGGGCTAATGCTGACTCGGGAAAGCTGGCTGTCTGAAGGAATCGTAAGCAATCTGTTTTTCTTCCGTGGAGGCATCGTCCGAACGCCTGCTATTGACACGGGAATATTGCCCGGCATCACTAGACAGCGTGTATTGGAGCTTGCTGCAGAAGCGGGATATGTAGCAGAGGAAGGCCATTATCGGTGGGAAGAGCTTGCAGCGGCCGATGAGATCTGGATGACCAATTCCATTCAGGAGCTGGTTCCTATTACACAGCTAACGCGCTATGATTCCGACACGAGAATGGAGATGAGCGGCGGTTCAGCCGGTCCGGTGACGATGAAGCTGCTGGCGCTGTACCGGGCGGATACCGGGAAGCGACCGCCGTATAATGGGCGGTTGGCAGATTAGGGTATGCTAGCCGGTAGAGACGATTGAGCAGGAGGGACGTGACAGATGATGAAGACTAGACCGACTTATTGGAAGCGATCCTACGACTTGGGCGGCGGTGTAAAGCTCGAGCTGGGCACACGTACGCTAATTATGGGAATCTTGAACGCAACACCGGACTCGTTCTCGGATGGAGGCCGCTATAACGATGTGGAACGAGCGGTTGCTCATGCCAAGGAGATGGTGGCTGCGGGCGCGGATATTCTGGATATCGGCGGCGAGTCGACAAGACCGGGTTTCGAGGCGGTTAGCGCGGAAGAAGAGCTTAAGCGGGTGCTGCCGGTCATCGCGGCCGTCCGCAAGGCCCTTCCGGAGGTCGCAATTTCGGTAGACTCCTATAAAGCCGTAACGATACGCCAGTGTCTGGAAGCGGGCGCTCATATCATTAATGATATCTGGGGGCTGAAGGGCGACCCTGATATGGCGGCTGTGGCAGCGGAGTATGGGGCGCCGGTCATCATTAGCCATAATCGTCATGCGAGGGATTATACTGATTTTGTTCCCGATGTTCTGGCGGATCTCCAAGCTAGCGTTGGCTTGGCCCGCAGAGCGGGGGTAGATGAACAGCAAATATGGCTTGATCCCGGTATTGGTTTTGCCAAGACCTATGAACATAATCTGGAGCTGCTCGATCGTCTGGACGAGTTGAATGAGCTTGGATACCCGGTGCTGCTGGGCACGTCGCGCAAGCGATTCATCAAGCAGACGCTCGATTTGCCAGTGGATGAGCTCGTTGAGGGAACGGCGGCGACGGTAGCCCTAGGCATCGCGCGGGGCTGCCAGATCGTACGCGTGCATGACGTGCAGGCAATCAAGCGCACGGCATTAATGACAGACGCGATCCTCTATCGCGGATAGTGATAGCGACCGAGCCGTATAGGCGAGAGTTGCAAACCGGAAGGAGCACGACATAACATGGACCGAATGATCGTAAAGGGCATGCGCTTTTATGGATACCACGGCGTATTCCCGGAAGAGAACAAGCTGGGGCAGCAATTCTATGTCGATCTGGATCTGGGAATCGACCTGGAGCAGGCCGCCAATACGGATGACCTCACTTGTACCGTGAATTATGCAGAGCTGCACGCGCTGGCGAAGTCGATTGTGGAAGGGGCCCCCTTCAAGCTGATTGAAGCGCTGGCAGGGCACATTGCATCGCGTGTACTGGAAGCTTATACTATGATCAATGACGTCACCGTCCGTGTGACGAAGCCGCATCCGCCGTTCGATATCCACTTTGACGGGGTGACGATCGAGCTGGCGAGAAAGCGGGATGCCGATGGCCGAATCGTACGAGCATAAAGCCGCAGGCGCCGAAGCTTATATTGCCCTTGGCTCCAATATGGGGGAGCGCGACAAGCTGCTGATGGATGCGATCGAGCGCATCGATTCCCATCCGGATATCCGCGTGCTGCGCGTATCGGGCATGTATGAGACGGAGCCGGTCGGCTATACCGATCAACCTTCTTTTCTGAACATGGTGATTGCCGTGTCCACGACCTTAGAGCCCTTGGCTCTGCTGCGCGAGCAGCTGGAGCAGGAGCGCCTCCTCGGGAGAATTCGACATGAACGTTGGGGACCAAGAACCATTGACCTCGATCTTCTCCTATACGATAATGTCAGAATGGATCAAGAGGAGCTGACGCTGCCGCATCCGCGCATGATGGAGCGGGCGTTCGTGCTTGTTCCCTTGCATGATGTGATCTCGAATTCGCATCCTTTGCACGAAGGGGTTCAGGCTGCGTCTTATGCGGCGCTTCGGGAAGGAAAGGAAGGCATCACGTTATGGAAAACAATCAATTGGCGCAGCGCGTCAGAGCCTTTCGAAAGCTGAAGGGCTATACACAGCTAGAGCTGGCCAAGGAGCTTGGCGTATCGGTAGCGGTGCTGGGATCGCTGGAGCGAGGCACACGGAAGAATGATCCCAAGTTGCTCAACCATATCGCGAAGACGCTGGGGATCAGCTATGAGGAACTCATGACCATGAAGGAGGAGTAAGGAGCCGCATGCTGAAAATCGGAGACATCGAGATGAAAAACAGAGTGGTGTTGGCGCCGATGGCAGGCGTGTGCAACCCGGCTTTCCGACTGATTGCCAAGGAGTTCGGCACAGGGCTTGTATGTGCGGAGATGGTAAGCGACAAGGCGATTCTGCACGGCAACAAGCGCACGATGGAGATGCTGTTCGTAGACGAGCGGGAGAAGCCGCTCAGCTTGCAGATCTTTGGAGGCGACCGTGAATCGCTGGTTGAAGCAGCTAAGGTCGTCGACAAGCAGACGAATGCCGATATTATCGATATTAACATGGGCTGTCCGGTGCCAAAGGTGACCAAGTGCGACGCAGGGGCGCGCTGGCTGCTGGACCCTAATAAAATATATGAAATGGTATCCGCGGTAGTGGATGCCGTCGACAAGCCCGTAACGGTGAAAATGCGGATCGGCTGGGATGACGAGCATGTGTACGCAGTTGAGAACGCACGGATGGTAGAGAAAGCGGGCGGCAGCGCCGTCAGCGTGCATGGACGCACCCGCGAGCAACAGTATACCGGCAAGGCGAACTGGAACATTATAAGAGACGTCAAGCAAGCGGTATCGATTCCTGTTATTGGCAACGGTGACGTATTCTCGCCTGAGGATGCCAAGCGGATGCTAGAGCATACCGGCGTAGATGGCGTTATGATCGGACGCGGCGCGCTGGGCAATCCGTGGATGCTGTACCGCACGATCCAGTATCTGTCGACCGGAGAGCTCCTGGGCGATCCGACCCCGCGGGAGAAGATGGATGTGGCGATTCTTCACCTGGACCGGCTGATCGCACTGAAGAACGAGGCGGTAGCGGTAAGAGAGATGCGCAAGCATCTGGCCTGGTATCTGAAGGGGCTGCCTGGAGGCGCCCGCGTGAAGGATGTCATTATGGAGGAGACAGGTCGCGACCGTATGGTGACGATTCTGGAGAATTACATCCATTCGCTGGAGAATGAGGGCGTTGGCTCAGAAGCCGGAACGTCCGGCCGCGCAGCGGAGGAACCTGTACATTAACCCATGGGAAAGACACGTCAGGCGGTTATTCGACAATGGTCGACAATAACCGCTTGTCGTCGTCTTTCCTTTTTGGCGGGGAAGTGAAACGGTTTCAATGGCGGGGCTGGCTCCGATTGACATTCAAGTTACCATGCAATATAATCGTGCAATATAATCTAACAAATAGTTGCAAGACACTATAGTCACCAGCAGGTATGATGGTCATCATGCGTAATATATTAAGTAACAGTGAATTCATACAACGTATGAAAAATTAGTCACACGACAGGAGAATCGGAAAGATGAACGATAAGCAAATCATTCTGACTCAGGACGGGTTGAAGAAGCTTGAAGAGGAGCTTGAGTATCTGAAGTCGGTGAAACGTCGTGAAGTAGCCGAGCGGATCAAGGTCGCGATCGGTTACGGCGACATTAGCGAGAACTCGGAGTATGAGGATGCGAAGAACGAGCAAGCTTTTATCGAAGGCCGCGTTATTACGCTGGAGAAGATGCTTCGCAACGCCCGCATCATTAATAATGATGACATTGATATCGATACCGTCAGCATTGGATCGATTGTTACGGTAGAAGATCTGGAGTTCGGCGATACGATGGAATATGCGATTGTCGGCACAGCGGAATCTGATCCGCTCCAGAACAAAATTTCGAATGAAAGTCCCGTTGGCAAAGCGATTCTGGGCAAGAAGAAGGGCACAGTCGTAGAGGTTAACGTTCCGGCGGGCATTATTCAATATAAGATTATCGATATCAAAAAATAAGGTGTGCGATTCACGATTTCGAAAGCTTCCTTGCCGGAAGCTTTTTGAGCGTTTGCCGAATGTATTAAGGAGATGAATGAAAGTGGAACATGATAACAACCAGAACAGCGAGCAGGAGCTGAGCGAACTTCTGCAAATTCGTAGAGACAAGCTGGATGAGCTTCGCGGACTAGGCGTAGACCCGTTCGGCCAGAAATTCGAGCGTACGCATAATGCCAAGGACATTCTGAGCGCCTATGAAGGATTAAGCAAGGAAGAGCTGGAGGAGCAAGGCAATAAAGTCAGCATCGCCGGCCGTATTATGCAGAAGCGCGGTATGGGCAAGGCTGCTTTCGCTCATATTCAGGATCTGACAGGCCGTATCCAAATCTATGTCCGCAAGGATTCCGTAGCCGAGAACAAATTCGCGGCATTCGACCTGCTCGATATCGGCGATATCGTAGGCGTACAGGGCGTTGTCTTCAAGACGAACACGGGCGAGGTGTCGGTTAAGGCTCTTGAAGTGGACGTGCTGACGAAGTCACTGCTGCCGCTTCCGGATAAGCATCACGGCCTTAAGGACGTGGAGCTGCGCTACCGCCAGCGTTATGTCGATCTGATTGTGAACCCGGATGTTCAACAGACGTTCATCTCCCGTTCCAAAATCATCCAATCGATGCGCCGTTATCTGGATTCCCTAGGCTACCTGGAAGTGGAGACGCCTACGCTGCATTCTATTGCAGGGGGCGCTGCTGCGCGTCCATTTATCACGCATCATAATGCTCTGGACATGCAGTTGTATATGCGTATTGCCATTGAGCTTCACTTGAAGCGCCTCATTGTCGGAGGCTTGGAGAAGGTATACGAGATCGGACGCGTCTACCGCAATGAAGGCATCTCTACGCGCCATAACCCTGAATTTACGATGATTGAGCTGTACGAGGCTTATGCCGACTACAAGGATATCATGGCACTTACCGAGAATATGATTGCGCACATTGCACAAGAGGTTCTCGGCACGACCCAGATCAAGTATCAAGGACATGACGTTGATCTTACGCCGCAATGGCGCAGAGTCAGCATGGTCGACCTTGTCAAAGAGGTAACGGGCGTTGACTTCAGCGTTCAAATGACGGATGAAGAAGCGCATGCCCTTGCAAAGGAACATAAGATTCCTGTAGAACCGCACATGACGTTCGGCCATATTCTAAATGCCTTCTTCGAGGAGCGCTGCGAGTCGACTCTTATTCAGCCAACCTTCGTAACGGGACATCCGGTTGCGATCTCGCCGCTGGCGAAGAAGAACGACGTTGATCCGCGCTTTACGGACCGCTTCGAGCTGTTCGTCGTGGCGCGTGAGCACGCGAATGCGTTCACAGAGCTGAATGATCCAATCGATCAGCGCGAGCGCTTCGAGGCGCAGCTGGAGGAGAAGGAGCAGGGCAATGACGAGGCGCATGATATGGACGATGACTTCATCCGCGCGCTGGAGTATGGCATGCCGCCAACGGGCGGTCTGGGCATCGGTATTGACCGTCTGGTCATGCTGCTGACGGATTCTCCGTCCATCCGTGATGTCCTGTTGTTCCCTCATATGAGAGAGCTGTAGCTGTCTCAAAACAGCCTAAAATACAGGTTAAAATCAATGCCCCACAGCAGTGGGGTATTTTTTTGAAAAAAAAGTTTTCTGGAAAGTGCAACCAAATGACCCTTCATAGCGTTATATAGTAGAGTGAGTTCTAAATAATTTCTCGACAAAATCTAAACAAATTCTGAAAAAAAGCTCGACTCAGGCGCCAAATTGTCAGTTTTTGACTTTACCAGGATGGAAATAGTGGGATATACTGATAGGTATTAAGAAGACCGGGATATGTTACCTGCTATGAATGTCAATCCTGATAAAGTATTGGTCAATTTTTGCCGATAACTAGATTGACACCAATTCTAGCAGGAAGACGTGAATCAATTGATAGATATCCATACACACATTCTACCCGGGTTAGACGATGGCGCTCAAAATGTTCAGGATTCTCTTCAGATGGCTCATGCGGCTATTGCGGAGGGGATCGACGTCATTATCGCAACTCCTCATCATGCAAATGGAGTCTATATCAATGCTGCTGCGGATGTGTCCAGGCACGTGCAGACATTGAATGACAGATTTTCTGCAGAGGGAATGTCCCTTCGAATCGCACAGGGGCAAGAAATACGCGTACATGACGATTTGTTGGAAGCGTGGCACAGAGGCGAGCTGTTAACATTGGCCGGCTCTGCGTACGTATTGTTGGAAATGCCCTCGTCTCGTATTCCGAGGGTGATGACAGAACTCATTCATGAGCTGGGCATTCTGAAGCTGAAGCCGATTATCGCTCATCCAGAGCGCAATGCGGAGGTTGTGCAGCATCCCGGCAGATTGACTGAATTGATTGAACTGGGGGCATACGCCCAGGTCACAACCCACTCTTTGCTTGGCGGATTCGGAAAGCGAATCGAGCAGGCTGCATGGTCGCTCCTGAGAAGCGGCAATATCCATATCGTATCCTCCGATGCTCATCATGTGGAGCGTCGCGGATTTCGCATGCAGGAGGCCTATCAGGCAATAGAGAAATCCATGGGTGAACAATGGTCCGAGTATCTGAAGAGAAACGCGGCCGCCGTCTTGGTGGACAACCCGTTCGAGGAAGCTCCGCAAGCGAGCACTTCGACAGGTTTTCATATAAAAAAGTTCTATTCTTTCTTCTTCAAGAAGTAGAAGGAACGGCATCCAAGACCTACAAGATTCCTACATAGGGAAGTAAGTTGGCTTTCGGTTTTACTAGTCTTTCATCTTTGCGATGGGGACCTAAACTAATTATAGAGGTGAGAGAAAGTGACTTTAAGAAGAAAATTAGCAGTAACTACAATTGCGGCAAGCGTTGCTATGTCTGCATTCGCAGGCATTCCGCTTAGCAACAAAGGTTTGGCAGAAAAGCTGGGAGTAAGTAATGTTGCTTATGCGGCAGAAGCTGTTAAGTTCCCTAACCAAGCAATCATTAAGCAGTTGCAACGCGTTGAAAAAGCCCTTAAGGCAGAGGAGAAACAGGCTCTTAGAGATCTCCGCGATGCATTGAATGGTCTTGAGGATTCTGTAAAAGGACAGGTTGTAGCTCCAATCGTTAATAAGCTTGTCGATGCTGATGCTCCAGATGCACAAGAAAAGAAGGATGCTTTGAAAAATGTGTTTGTCGATGCAATTGCACTGACTTTCGCACCATCCGAAGCGAAGCTTGAAGAGTTCCGTGTAAAACATCACGATCTGATTCAAGGATACGCTACAGAAGTTGGTGTGCCTGATCTGACAGTTGATGATATTGCTGGTTATTTCTTGGCTATTCAAGATGAAACTTTCAAAATTGTTAACAAAAAGTCTCTTGTTCAACTGCTAGATCTTTTGGGTGATGCTGAGGGTGTGAACAGCCTGTTCGAAGAAGTGTTGGCTGCTATTCCTAATAATAAGTACGCGATTGAAAAAGTGTTCCTGGAATATAAAGTAACAACTGAAGATGTTGTGGCTGTTGTGTCTGCTGGAAAAGCGGCGGTTAATGATAATAGCTTGTTCAATAAAGCTGCGGCAGCACTATATGAAGTTTATAAGAGAATCAATAGCACATCAGGCGGCGGTACTGGTGAAGCTGGTCCAATCGTAGACAACACGATTACAGCTGAAGCACAAACTCTTATTAATAACCTTTCGGATCTGAAAGCAAAACTTGCTACAGCAACCGAAGAAGAAAAAGCGAAGCTGATTGAAGATGCAGTCAAGCAAGTGGACGATCTTGTTAAAAAGCTGGCTGTTATCTCTGTAAAGGTTGATATTGTTGAAGGTAAAGCAACGGTTAGCCTTGATGAAACTAACACTGTAATTGCTCTTAACAGCATCGGCGCTGTTATCGCAAAACTTCAAGATGCTGCTGGCGTATCTTATGATGCTCCGAAACTAACAGCTAACGCTGGTGATGTAACTGAAAATGAAGTTGCAGTTAAGTTGTCGGCTAAGATTGTAGAAGCTGCAATTAAAGCAAAGGTTCCTGCATTCTCCTTGAAAGTTGGAGCATTCGGTGTTGAGTTGCCATTCGGCGGCACGTTCTCCAAGCAAATTGACTTTGGATTCAAAAAATCCGATGCTAATGAAGCTGCTTTGGGCGGCCTGAAAGCTGCTTCCCAAGTATATGACTTCAGCCTTTCCGTAGGTGGCGTAGCAACTACAAGCTTTGACCGTCCGATCGTAATCAGCATTCCGCTTGGCAGCACTACTGGCCTGGACAAAGAACTGTTGTCCGTAGCTAAGATCGTTGAAGGCGGACTTGAGTTCCACGGCGGTCGTGTAACGGATACTTCGGTGATTGAGTCCCGTGACAGCTTCTCTTCTTATGTTGTTGTTGAAAACAAAGTAACATTCGGCGACATTGCACATGTATCTTCATGGGCTGGCCGTGCTATTGAAGTGGTAGCAGCTAAAGGTGCGATTAATGGCAAGGCAGACGGCGTATTCGATCCGAATGCAAATGTAACTCGTGCTGAATTCGCTAAAATGCTGGTTCGTGCTCTTGATCTGGAGAACGGCTCCGCTACTGAAAACTTCGCTGATGTAAATGCAAGCGACTGGTTTGCTCCTTATGTAGCAGCAGCAGCAGATAAAGGCATTATCAAAGGCAAAACTGCTACGAAATTCGATCCATCCGCTCCTATCAAGCGTGCTGAGATGGCTACAATGATCACTCGTGCACTGCAACTGGTAAATGGTTCGAAAGATGTTGCTAATATCGATGCAGCTCTGGCAGTATTCTCTGACGCAGCTCAAATCAACGAAACGTTGAAAGCTGGCGTTGCATTCGCAGCTAGCAAAGAAATCGTTGTAGGCAGCGACGGCAAGTTTGCTCCAAATGCAAACGCAACACGCGCGCAAGCAGCAGTTATTATCTACCGTGCAATTAACGCTAACTAATACTGCATAAACAATTGAAATCTTCCTCTCATGTAGATGGGAGGAAGATTTTTTCTTGAAAAGCATGAGCTTACTATAGTCAACGGAGGAGTAGTCAGAGTGACTAATGAATTAGATTTTCGACAGTATCTGTCCATTATTCGTAAGCGTTTAGCGTTAATCCTATCTATTGTTGTGATCTGTTCTGCATTGTCTGCAGTATACAGCTTATATTTCAAAGATCCTATCTACGAAGCTTCGACCAAAATAATCGTCAACCAAACCTCGTCGCAACTGGCGACCCAACAACTCGATTTGAATCAGATAAATACGAATATACGCATGATTGATACTTATAAAGAAATTATTAAGACTCCTGCAATACTCGATAAGGTTGTAAATCAATATCCAGAACTTGGATACACTGCTCAAGAGCTGATCGGGCATATTCAAGTAAGCTCTGTAAATAATACTCAGGTTATGACACTTGTTGTTGAGGATGTAAACTATCAAAGGGCTGCCCAAACAGTGAATGCAGTTTCCAATGTGTTCCGAGAGGAAATTCAACATATTTTTAAAGTAGAAAACGTTTCGATATTAAATGAAGCGGATATCAATGCGCAACCGGGGCCTGTATCACCTAATGTGCCTCTGAATATTGCGATTGCGCTTATCGTTTCACTTATGTTATCGGTAGGCGTTGTGTTTTTGCTTGAATATTTGGATGACACGATCAAGACAGAGTCGGATGTGCTCGAGCATTTGGGGCTGCCTACTATTGCTATGATTTCAAAAATGAATCCAGAGGAGCAGAAGTCCACACAATCTCAAGCAACTACCCGAACTTACAAGGCTGGTGAATTAGAGCGTGTCACAATCGAAAAGTAAACGTCAGCTAATTACTCTGACTAATCCTAAATCCCCAATTTCTGAGTCCTACCGTTCATTGCGGACAAACATAGACTTCTCGTCCATTGATGAAAAAATGCAGGTTATTATGGTTTCTTCAGCAGGCCCAGGTGAAGGAAAGTCGACAACGATTACTAACTTAGCTATCACTTTTGCTCAGTCTGAGCGCAAAGTTGTTCTTATTGATGCTGATCTTCGTAAGCCAACGGCGCATCATACATTCTCTATTTCTAACCGCTTTGGATTGTCTTCTGTATTGTCGCAGCAGTGCTCACTAGAAGAGGCGATACAACACTCAGACGTGCCTGGAATGGATATTATCACATCAGGGGCAATTCCCCCAAATCCGGCAGAAATGCTGAATTCCAAAAGAATGACTGCAGTTATTGAAGAGCTTAGACAAAAGTATGATGTTGTTCTTATTGATACACCACCACTATTGGCTGTAACGGATGCACAGATCGTTGCTGCAAAGAGTGATGGGGTTGTTCTTGTTGTCGATCAGGGGCGTGTTAAGAGAGAAATTGCTAAGAAGGCTGTTCAGAATTTGCAGAGTGTTAATGCTCACATATTGGGTGTTGTTCTAAATAATGTGAAGCGCAGAGCGAAAGAAGAGGCCTATTATTATTACTATGGTACAAATGAAAAATAAGTCATAATTGTTGCAACGGCGGAAGGAATGAGCAAAATGAGTTACAGAAGAAGGATGCTAATTATACTAGTGGTGGATATTATCATTATTTGGGTGGCCATAGGGGTATCCTATCTGTTCCGTTTCAGTGGAAGCATTCCTCTCCGTTATGAGGAGCAAATGCTGTTATTTGCTATAGTGACGACAGTCATATGCGGTAGCAGCCTTGCCTTCTTCAGAATGTATAGAAGAATGTGGCAATATGCAAGTATTGGAGAGATTATTGAGCTCTTCAAAGCGATTGTAATTGGAATGCTATTATCCTATACAGCCGCCTCCTTGATTTTTGGTGAGCGTATTCCACTATCAATAGGCTCTAGAACTTTAGAGCTTATGTTGCTTTTAATGGGTGGATCAAGATTTTTATGGCGCTTAATACGAGTAAACCGATCTATAAAATTGGAACAACCACATAATATATTAGTTGTAGGGGCCGGAGATTGTGGTGCTCTTATTGCTAAAGAAATTATGACGAGTGATCTTTTCAAGGACAGTCGGTTAATTGGTTTCATTGATGACGATAATCATAAGCGTAATATGCAGGTCGTAGGGGTACCGGTTATGGGTAACCGTGAAGACATAGAACATATTGTACAAAAACATGATATTCATGACATTGTCATTGCTATGCCGTCCGCGAAACGGGCAGACATTTCAGATATAATCAATATATGTAAATTGACAGGTGCCAAGGTTAAGATTATACCGGCTATTAATGATTTTATATCGGGGCGTCTGGCAGTTCAAACCTTGCGTAACGTAGAAGTTGAGGATTTACTAGGAAGAGAGCCCGTTAACATTGATATGAAGGGCATTATGGATTATGTTACGGATAAAGTAGTATTGGTTACAGGTGCAGGAGGTTCGATAGGATCAGAGCTTTGTAGACAGATTGCATCGTACCAGCCATCTAAGCTGTTATTGCTTGGTCATGGGGAGAATAGTATTTATTTAATAGAGATGGAGCTTAGAAATAAGTTCCCGCAAGCACAATTAGAGACAGTAATTGCAGATATCCAGGATCGCGATCGAATGGATAAGGTTTTTGCAAGATTCAAACCGAATGTTGTTTTTCACGCAGCAGCTCATAAACATGTACCACTTATGGAGCGTAATCCATCTGAAGCAATTAAAAATAATGTTTTTGGTACTAAAAATGTTGCAGATGCAGCAGATAAGTATGGTGCGCAGCGCTTTGTCATGATTTCATCGGACAAGGCCGTCAATCCTAGCAGCGTCATGGGCGCTACAAAGCGGATTGCAGAGATGTATATTCAAAGCATTAATGCTACAAGTCATACTCAATTTGTGGCTGTGCGATTCGGTAATGTTCTCGGCAGCCGAGGTAGTGTTATTCCAAGGTTTAAGGAACAAATTTTGGCTGGCGGTCCAGTTACGGTAACTCATCCCGATATGGTTAGATATTTTATGACAATACCAGAGGCTGTTCAATTAGTCATTCAGGCTGGTGCATTTGCAAAAGGCGGAGAAATCTTTATATTGGACATGGGCAAACCCGTTCGTATATTGGACTTGGCTAAAGACTTGATTCGACTTTCAGGACTTGAGCCGGATGTGGATATTAAAATTCAATTTAGCGGTATGCGTGAAGGCGAGAAGTTGTTTGAAGAATTATTAACAGAGTCTGAAGCAACAACGGCTACTCAGCATGAACGAATTTTTATAGGTAGGCCTTCAGAAATTAATAGATCAGAACTGGATATGCAATTTAGAAGGTTTGAGAAAGTATTGGGTGAGGATCATCATTCCGTAAAGGCTGCTATTGAGCGGTTAGTACCTTTTTACTCTCATGTATCGTAAAGTCATACTATTATTCAATCAGAAGAGGTGAGAAGCGAATGAAAAAATGGAAAAAGGTCCTTATTTGGGTAGCTTCAATTATTGTCGTATTAGGTGTAGGTGGTTTATTTGCTGCTAACTATGCTATGGATCGGATGATTGCTTCATTGGCAAGTAGCTTAGAGACGGACTTGGCAGTAAAAGAGAATAATGGGAATGCAGAACCAAACCATAATGACTCAACTAACGAAGAGAGTCCTGATATAGATAAATCTGCAGGTAATCAGCCTTCTGATGACGGTTATACCGCGGAGATATCTACTGACAAAGCAAAAAACGTGCAAGAAAAGATTACAGTTGGTGAAAAAGCACAGCTTGCCGGAGTTTTTTTGAAGCAACTAAGCGTTGAGGATATGAAGTTGCTTCAAGAATTGGCAAGCGGGGGTCTTAATCTAGACGAAAAGAAACAGGCACGCAGCTTAATATTGGAGAAGTTGACCCCTGAACAATATGATGAGTTGATTCAAATTGCAAAAAAATATGGTATGAGCGAGGGAAAAGGCTACACTGAGGCTATAAAGGATAAATAACACACTATTGTTACGAACCATGGAGGTCGTTGTATGAAAGTGCGGAAGGCTATTATTCCTGCTGCGGGTCTAGGCACAAGATTTTTACCGGCAACGAAGGCCATGCCTAAAGAAATGTTGCCTATTGTAGATAAACCTACCATTCAGTACATTGTAGAAGAGGCTGTTGAATCCGGAATTGAGGATATTATTATCGTTACCGGAAAAGGCAAACGTGCTATTGAAGACCACTTTGATAATTCATTTGAGCTCGAACAGAACTTGCTGGAGAAGGGCAAGCTTGAGCTTCTGAATGAAGTTCAGAAGTCCTCTAAAATGGTTGATATACATTATATTCGGCAAAAGGAAGCAAAAGGTTTAGGCCATGCGATATGGTGCGCGAGAAAATTTATTGGAAACGAGCCATTTGCAGTACTTTTGGGTGACGATATAGTTCAAGCTGACAAACCGTGTCTGAAACAAATGATCGAACAGTATGATCGATATAAATCTTCTATAATTGGTGTACAGGGAGTAAGCCCAAATGAAGTTTCTAGATACGGAATAGTGGCAGGTAAGGAAATTCATGAACGTCTGTACAGCGTAAGCGGACTTGTGGAGAAGCCAAAGATGGAAGAAGCTCCATCTAATATAGCCATTATGGGGCGCTATATTCTAAGTTCCAAGATCTTTAATATATTAGAATCTCAGCAACCAGGTGCTGGTGGAGAAATACAATTGACAGATGCGATTGCCGAACTAAACCGTTTTGAGGCTGTGTATGCTTATGATTTCGAAGGTACACGTTATGATGTTGGAGAGAAATTTGGATTTATTAAAACAACGATCGAAATGGCCCTTCAAAATTCTAGTTTACGAACTGAGTTATTGGAATACCTTGAGGAACTATTAAAAAGTAATAAAGTAACTAAATTATAAAGCTTTAATAAGCGTAAGTGGGATGAACCAACGATAGATGTTTAGAAGGAGATTGTAACTATGGCTTCTAAGATTTGGCTTTCCTCTCCTCATATGAGCGATGAAGGTTACGAAATGGCTTATGTAAAAGAAGCATTTGAGACGAACTGGATCGCACCACTTGGGCCAAATGTTAATGAGTTTGAAAAAGAGTTAGCGGCCAAAGTTGGATCGAAAGCAGCTTCTGCAACCGTTACTGGTACTTCAGCAATACAATTGGCACTTAAATGTGCTGGAGTTAAAGCAGGTGATATCGTCCTCTGTCAGTCTTTGACTTTTTCTGCCACAGCTAACCCTATTATATATGAGAACGCGATTCCAGTTTTTATAGATAGCAATTATGAAACATGGAATATGGACCCGCATGCATTGGAACAGGCTTTTGTAAAATATGGAGATCGGGTCAAGGCGGTACTGATTGTACATCTATATGGTATGTCTGCAGATATGGATAGAATAGCAGCGCTCTGCAAGCATAATAACGCAACATTAATTGAAGATGCCGCTGAATCACTTGGCACTTACTATAAAGGTAAGCACACGGGAACAATTGGCGAGTTTGGAGTGTTTTCATTTAATGGAAACAAAATTATTACGACATCTGGCGGTGGTATGCTTGTGTCTGATAATGAAGAGAAGATTGCTAAAACAAGGTTTTGGGCTACACAATCTAGAGATCAAGCAAGGCATTACCAGCATAGCGAATTAGGATTCAACTACCGAATGAGCAATGTTGCAGCTGGAATTGGAAGAGGACAGCTTAAAATATTAGATCTGAGAGTTGCAAAGAAAAGATACATTTTTGAGTACTATAAAAGAGAACTTGGCGAACTTGAGGATGTAGAGTTTATGCCAATTAATGAATGGAATGAACCTAACTATTGGTTGTCTTGTCTGACGCTGAATGGGAAAGTAAAGCCGATTGCTGTAATAGAAAAACTTGAAAAAGAAAATATTGAATCAAGACCTGTGTGGAAGCCAATGCACTTGCAGCCTTTCTTTGCAGAGTATGATTATATAGGCGGAGTAGTGAGCGAGAATCTTTTTAAAAATGGCATTTGCTTGCCAAGTGATACTAAAATGACTGATGAAGATCTAGAGAGAGTTTGCAAGATATTTAAGGAGTTGTGGAAATAATATGGACATCAAGAAAGGATTGTATGAGAAGTTTATAAAAAGACCTCAGGATTTAGTTCTTTCTTTGATTGCTCTCATTCTACTTAGTCCGATAATTGGGATTGTTGCTATATTAGTAAGGATTAAACTGGGCAGTCCAGTAATATTTATTCAAGAACGCCCGGGACTGAATGAGAAAATATTTCGAATGTATAAATTTAGAACTATGACAGATGAAAAGGATGCACAAGGAGAATTGTTGCCCGACTCTGTAAGACTTACTAAGTTTGGGAAGATGTTGAGAGCTACAAGTCTTGATGAACTACCAGAGCTTTGGAACATAGTTCGTGGAGATATGGCAATAGTAGGACCTAGACCTTTACTAGTTGAATATTTGTCACTTTACAACGAGCACTCAAAGAGAAGGCACGAAGTAAGATCGGGTCTTTCAGGACATGCACAGGTAAATGGTCGAAATGCGATTAGCTGGGAAGAAAGGCTTAACCTAGATGTCGAATACGTAGATAATGTGAGTTTTATTAGGGATTGGAAGATTATTTTTCTAACTATACAAAAAGTGTTTGTAAGAGAAGGTATTACTTCAAATACATCTGTCACAATGGAGCCTTTTAAGGGAACAACTTCAAAAAGCATGGAAATGTAAGTATTTAATTGTAATATATATTTCTTCTTACATTTGAGAGTTTCATTGATATCTTGTATGGTTAAATTTAGCATAAGACTTCAGAGAGTACTTAGTGAACGGAGAATTAAAAATGAGGATATTATTCATAACTACAATTTCAAATACAGTAAACGCATTTTTAATTCCCCACATTAAGATGCTGATCAATAAAGGATACAAAGTAGATGTAGCCTTTAATATTGAACAAAAAGTAAGTCCCGCAATCGCTCAGATGGGATGCAAAGTACATGTATTGCCCTTTCAAAGGTCCCCAATAAGTACAGATAATATTAGTGCTTTTAAGCAGCTGAAAAAAATTATAGATGAAGAACAGTACGACTTGGTACATACACATACACCCATTGCATCAGCAATTGTAAGATTGATATGTAAGAAACTGAATCATGTGAAGGTCATTTATACAGCCCATGGGTTCCACTTCTATAAAGGGGCTCCTTTAACTAACTGGATTCTGTACTATCCAGTAGAAAGATATTTGGCCAATTATACGGATGTATTAATTACAATAAACAATGAAGATTATGACCAAGCCAAGAAGTTTTCGGCTAGCAAAGTAGAATATGTACCCGGAATCGGTATTAATATAGATGAGTTTATCAATCAGTCTAATCAAAAAAGCTCTTTGAGAAGAGAAATAGGAATTACAGAGGAAGATTTTCTCATTCTATCAATAGGTGAGCTTAATCAAAATAAAAACCATATTACCGTGATTGAGGCATTATCTAAAATCGGAAATTCTAATCTTAAATATGTTATTTGTGGCGAAGGGCCATTAAAAGAGAAAATTCGTATCGCAGCAGCGGAACATGGCGTGAGTGATCAAGTAGTGCTGCTTGGCTATCGCAATGATGTGGCTCAAATAATTCGAGAAGCTGATTTATTTGCATTCCCATCCTATAGGGAGGGGCTATCCGTTGCCCTTATGGAAGCAATGTCATCATCCTTGCCTGTAGTTTGCTCGAAAATAAGGGGAAATCTGGACTTAATTATGGATGGCCAGGGAGGATATCTTGTAGATCCGGCTGATTCAAATGGTTTTTCTGACGCAATTAAGAAACTATCTGCTAATAAAGAGCTTTGTGCTAAGTTTGGACAATTTAATAGAGAAAAAGTGAAAGCCTTTGATGAAGAAAACGTAAAACAAAAAATGAGGCTAATTTACGATTCAGTAACAAGGAATAAAGAGACATCAGAAGCCTGAGCGAGTGAAAGGACAAAAAATGAGAATACTCCATTTATTGCAGAGCAATGTGCTGTCCGGTGCAGAAAATGTAGTTGCTGATATCAGTATGATGCTTAAGGATAACTATGATATTGCATACTGTTCACCTGAAGGTCGAATCCGAAAAGCTTTGGATGATCGGGAAGTGCGGTTCCTTCCTCTTGACAGGATCAATACATCAGAAATAAGAAAAGCTATTAGAGAGTATCGTCCTGATATTATTCATGCCCATGATGTTCGCGCGACTGCAATGGCATCTTGGGTGGCCAAGGGCATACCTGTAGTTTCACATATTCATGGAAACAGTTCTGAGATGAGAGTGTTGAGCCTGAAGTCCATATTGTATATGTTATCTACAATAAGAACCAAGCAAATCATTTCGGTTTCAGATAGTATCCTAAAGGATTATGTATTTAGGAACTTTATTAAGCATAAAACAATCTGTTTACGAAATATCATACATAGTCCACGCATAGAGAAACTGTATACTAAGGACGATAATGAATATAAATTTGATTTTATATATGTAGGAAGACTAACCTATCCTAAGAATCCCCAAAGAGTAGCGGAAGTAGCATCACTTGTATTGGAGGCTTGTCCCAACACAACGTTTGGGATTGTGGGTGAGGGTGAATTGAAAGATGAAATGTATAGGGTATTTGAAGAAAAAGGGCTATTGAGCAGAGTAGTATTTACAGGACGCCTATCTTATCCTTATAAAGCCTTGGCCCAGGCAAAATGTATGCTTATGTGCTCCAGATATGAAGGTACACCAATTGTAGCATTAGAAGCAATGGCACTTGGAGTTCCAATAGTCAGCACACCTGTTGATGGAATGATGGATCTTGTTATTAACAATAAAACCGGTTTTTTGAACGAAGATAATAACCGGTTGTCCGATTCAGTTATAAAATTAATTTCTGATGAAAAGCTTTGCAGCAGCATGTCGCAGGCTACTAAAAAACACTTTACTGTTTTGAATCGCGAAGAGGATTACAAACACGAATTGATCAAAATTTACAAAGCTGTATCAAGCAAGTAATGAAATTGCTACTCCAAGCCTGTTTTAATTAATTATAAATTTAATACTCTTCTTACTAGGGAGTCGTAGTCCATGAAAAAGAAAGTTGCATTTGTTATTCCAAACCTTGGCGGAGGTGGAGCTGAGAGAGTCATTGTAAACGTCATCCGCAATTTGGATATGAGTAAATTTGAAGTCAGGTTAATTATGATTAAAAAAGAGGGTATGTATCTAAATCTGGTCCCGTCCACAGTGACGATTGTTGATTTAAATACGGACAGGGTGCGCTATTCTTTGCCGAAATTGATAAAGGAATTAAATCAATATAAACCGGATGTTATTCTATCAACATTAGGACATCTCAACCTTGCTTTGTTGGTGATAAAAGGCTTTCTAAAAGGAAAGCCTAAACTTATTGTTAGAGAAGCTAATACGCCATCCAAGAGCTTATCCTCTAAAAATAAACTACTCACTTTTGCGTATCGCTTCTTGTATCCCAGGGCGGATCATATTATTGCCCAGTGTAATGATATGAAGGAAGATATTATAAAATCATTCAATATTGCACCCGAAAAAATTGTATGCATTTATAATCCGTTGGATCTTGTAAAAATCAGGGGAGATATAAAAAGTGATAACCCCTATACAGATAAACAAGATAAGATAAATCTTCTTTCCGTAGGGAGATTAGACCGTCAGAAGGGCTTTGATATTTTATTGAATGCCTTTAAATTGGTTATTCCACAAGTCCCCAATGCTCATCTTACTATACTAGGGGACGGTGCATTAAAAAGTGAATTGCTTAATCAGATCAAAACATTGGGCATTGAAGAACATGTTACATTAAAGGGGTTTCAGAAAAACCCATATCCGTATTATTATTTTTCTGATACATATATTCTTTCATCAAGATGGGAAGGATTTCCGAATACTCTCCTTGAGGCTTTGGCTTGTGACGCCAAAGTTGTATCAACAAATTGCAAAAGCGGTCCCAGAGAGATTATTGGTAATAACGAATACGGTATCTTAGTTAAAGAGGAAGACCCACAATCATTGGCTAAGGGCATTATTGAATCCATAAAAAATGATAATCGGTCCAATCAAAGGGCGGAGTTTTTTGATATTAAAAAAATCATACTAGAGTATCAGAAAATCTTGGAAAGTTAAAAGAATAGTCCAAGCAAATGAATTAGTTCGCTTATAAGTCAACAAGTGAACTTTTTTCAGTTTTTGATTCCACAAATTGAATAATGAGAGGTAATTCTTGTGATCAAAAAGATTTTAAAAGCAATCAAACATCCTCGGTTGGTCATTGTAAATGCATTGAATTTACGAATATTTCGAGTCATGCCCGATAGCTTATTCTTGAAGATTAAATACCGGTTAATCCTGAGGAGAAATTTGAACCTTGATAAACCGGCTACTTTCAATGAGAAAATGCAGTACTTGAAAATCCATGACCGGAACCCTCATTATACAGATCTAGTTGATAAGTATAACGTTAGGGCATACATAGCGGCTACAATCGGTCAGGAATTTCTAATTCCGCTTCTAGGTGTGTACAACTCTTTTGAAGAAATCGATTTTGAGAAATTGCCAAATCAATTTGTATTAAAACCTAATCATACCTCAGGGAATGTATATATATGCACTGATAAATCTAAAATTAATTATAGGCAGCTGAAAAAAGAAATAGAAGGTTGGATGAAACGAGAGTATTACTGGATTCATAGGGAATGGCCATACAAAAATATAAAACCTAAAATTGTATGTGAAAAATACATGGTGGATGATTCTGGAGTGGATCTAAAGGATTATAAGTTTTTGTGTTTTAACGGACAAGCGAAGTGTTCTTTTGTTTGTACGAGTCGGAATTCCGGAACAGGTATGAAAATGAATTTCTATGATGTGGATTGGAACTTAATGCCTTTCTATCGATTATATCCAAACAGTACAGAAGCAATAGAAAAACCAAATAATTATACTAAGATGATTGAATTAGCAGAAAAATTGTCCGCTGGAACTTCATTTGTGAGAGTCGACTTTTATGAGTCGAATGGACAAATTTATTTTGGAGAGTTAACTTTTTATCCAGGATCGGGATTCGAGCCGTTTACCCCAGAGTCATACGACTTTGAATTAGGCAGCTGGATAGACCTTGGCAATGAACCGAGTGATCAGAAGTAAATAATGATTTTTCGGCGGAGTTAAAGGAGAATACACTAGCGTGGAAGCAAAAAACATACAGGGAAAAATTGTAAATGCAACAAAATGGTCATCAATTACTGAATTACTAGCCAAAATAATTGTGCCTTTAACTAATATTATTCTGGCAAGGATTTTGGCTCCAGAGGCTTTTGGAGTTATCGCTACAATTACAATGATCATTAGTTTTGCAGAAATGCTAGCAGTAACCGGGTTTCAAAATTATCTGGTCCAACATCAGTTCAAAAGCCAGAGAAGCAAGTATAACAGCGCCAACGTTGCTTTTTGGTCAAACATGATTATTGCATTTGTTTTGTGGGGTATAATTGCTATTTTCAATGAACAAATTGCAGTAATGGTCGGGAATCCTGGGCTTGGTTTTGTTATTATAATTGCCTGTATTCAGCTTCCTCTAACATCAATTATAAGTGTACAGATGGCTCTTTTCAGACGGAGTTTTAACTTCAAGATACTATTTTTCGCAAGAATTACTACGGTACTAGTACCCCTTGTAATTACTATTCCATTGGCACTAATTGGATTTGGTTATTGGTCGCTTATTATTGGGATGATTTCGATGCAATTTATTAATGCTATTATTCTAACGGCCAAATCAATATGGAAGCCCAAATTTTGGTACGAATTAGCTACTCTTAAAAAAATGTTTAGATTCAGTGCGTGGTCGCTTGTGGAAGCTATATCGATTTGGCTTACCATATGGATTGATACGTTCATTATCGGATACTACTTAAATGAATACTATTTAGGTTTATATAAAACTTCAACCATTATGGTTAATTCTCTATTATCAATAGTAACTGCGGCAGCGGCGCCTGTTTTGTTTGCTGCTTTATCGCGCTTGCAGGACGACACAGGGGAATTCAACAAGCTATTTTTCAAGTTTCAAAGATTTGTTTCTATACTAGTTATACCAATGGGAGTTGGAGTCTATCTATACAGTGACTTGGCTACACAATTATTATTGGGGAGCCAGTGGTCTGAAGCAAGTAATGTAGTTGGAATATGGGCATTAACAAGTGCATTTATTATTGTGTTTGGACACTTCTCAAGCGAGGTTTATCGAGCCAAAGGAAGGCCGAATTTATCCTTTCTTGCTCAGCTATTGCATTTAATCATTCTTGTGCCAACTTGCATCATTGCCGCTAAGTATGGATTCTGGGCTTTGGTATTTGCAAGAGCATTTATTAGATTTCAATCGATTATCGTACATTTTATATTAATGAAGGTAGCGATAAAAATATCCATACTGAAAACCATTAAAAATGTTCTTCCTACCATTGCGGCTGCAGGTATAATGGCTGTTATCGGTATCTTGCTTAAAAAAGTGAGCAATGTTGTACTATGGGATTTCATTTCGATTATGATTTGTATATGTATTTACTTTGGAGTTCTATTACTTCATCCTACCACGAAGCTTGAATTAAGAAGTATAGCGGCCAAATTTTTACCTAATAAGATTGTTAAACTGATCGGGATAAAAAGTTAAGCGACAGACACATTAATTATAGTAATCACTAGGAATTACTATGAAAATTGGTTATCCATCAGGAGGCGTACTTATGTATAGAATTGCTGTGGCGGGGACAGGTTATGTCGGTTTGGTGGCTGGCGTTTGTTTTGCTGAAAAAGGTCATCAAGTTACTTGCGTGGATATTGACGAAGAAAAGGTTAAATTAATGAAATCCGGGATTTCTCCGATCTATGAAGACGGGTTGGAGGAGTTAATGAGAACAAACTATCAAGCAGGCAGAATTAATTATACGACGGATTATCGCTCGGCCTATAAAAATGCAGATGCCATCTTTATTGGTGTAGGTACGCCGGAACAACCTGATGGCTCCGCAAATTTGGCATATATTGCATCAGTAGCAAGGGAAATAGCTGAGACTATTGAAAATGATTGTTTGGTCGTGGTGAAGTCTACCGTGCCAGTAGGTACCAATGACAAGGTAGAGCAGTTTATACATGACTTTTTGGTTCATCCAGTTAAGGTAGAGGTGGCGTCAAATCCAGAGTTTTTGGCACAAGGCTCGGCTGTTCGCGATACATTAAAGGCGGATCGTATTATTATTGGAACGGAGAGCCATTGGGCATGTGAATTATTAAAAGAGATATACAAGCCATTTGAGTTGCCTATTGTATCTGTAAGCCGAAGATCGGCAGAGATGATCAAATATGCATCCAATGATTTTCTAGCTTTGAAAATTTCGTATATGAATGATATTGCCAATTTATGTGAACTTGTGGGAGCGGATATTCAGGATGTTGCTAAAGGAATGAGTTTTGATAAGCGCATTGGTGATAAGTTTCTTAATGCCGGGATCGGCTTCGGCGGTTCCTGTTTTCCTAAAGATACCAAAGCTTTGGAGTACTTGGCGAAACAACAGGGGTATGAACTTAGAACCGTTAAGGCAGCAATAGATGTGAATAAAGATCAAAAAACAATTCTTTATAAGAAAGCCAGTAATCGGCTAATTACCTTCAACGGACTTAAAGTTGCAGTATTGGGATTAACATTTAAACCGGGAACCGATGATTTAAGGGAAGCTGCATCTTTGGAGAACATTCCATTACTGCTGGAGCATGGAGCTCATATATATGCATACGATCCGGTCGGCGCATCTAATTTTTCGAAACTTTATCCTGAGGGCAAGGCTGGTTCTGGTTACATACAATACTCTAATAGTATTGAGGATACATTGGAATCTGCAAATGTATGTTTTATTTTTACAGAGTGGCCTGAAATTAAACAAATGAAACCGGAGATGTTTAAAAATTTGATGAGAACCCCGCTAGTTTATGATGGTAGGAACCTGTATCCTATCTTAGAAATGCAAATAGCAGGAGTAGAATATCATTCAATAGGTCGCCAATCAATAATGAGAGATGGTAGATGAGGGGGTTAGATATTATGAATTCCGATGCTATTGATTCTAGTAAAGTTTATTTAGTAACAGGTGCAGCTGGCTTTATCGGATACTATCTGGCATTACGGCTGCTTCAGGAAAACTGTGCTGTTATTGGGGTAGATAATATCAATGATTATTATGATGTCTCCTTAAAAAAATCACGGTTGCAGCAGCTAGAACAATTTAGTCAATTTGTTTTCATTCAAGCCGATATTTCTGACAAGCAATTGGTTCAAGATATTTTTGAAAAGCACAAGCCCGATATTGTTGTTAATTTGGCTGCTCAAGCCGGAGTCAGATATTCGATTGAGAATCCGGATGTGTATATTCAAAGCAATATCATTGGATTTTATAATATTTTGGAGGCTAGCAGACACTATCCTGTTCAGCATTTGTTGTATGCATCGTCCAGCTCAGTCTATGGGGCAAACACTAAGGTTCCATTTGAAGAAACAGATCGGGTAGATCAACCGGTTTCACTCTATGCCTCAACCAAGAGAACAAATGAGCTGATGGCTTACACGTATAGTCATCTATATCATATTCCGACGACCGGTTTACGTTTTTTTACTGTCTATGGTCCTTTAGGTCGCCCTGATATGGCTTATTTTGGATTTCTAGATCAATACTTTGCAGGAAATTCCATTAAAATATTCAATAATGGTGACTATAATAATGATCTATATAGGGATTTTACTTATATTGACGATATTATAGATGGAATTAGAGGTCTAATGATTCATCCTCCTGCTGAAAAGCTTTCCAACGTATATAATATAGGGAACAATACTCCAATTAAACTGATGTCATTTATTGAAACTTTAGAGCAATGCTTAAGCAACTCTATGGGACAAGAAGTTGTATTTAATAAGACATTTGAACCAATTAAACCTGGGGACGTGCCTGCGACATACGCATCGACTGATTCGCTGTATCAGGCTGCAGGGTTCAAATCAAAAACACCAATCAATGAAGGACTGCAGAAGTTTACGGATTGGTATGTAGATTATTACGGCCTGAAGTAAAAAGTCGGATTGGGGGTTTTCAAGGTATGAATATACTGGTGACGGGTGGAGCCGGTTATATCGGATCTCATACTTGCATTTCTTTATTAGACGAGGGTCATAAGATAGTCGTCGTTGATAACTTTTCAAATAGCAGTCCGGTCATTATGGATAAAGTTAAGGAAATAGCCGGTAAAGAGTTTGCTTTCTATAATATTGATGTGACGAGTGAATCGGAACTGGAGCAAGTTTTTAATGCACACAGCTTTGATGGAGTTATTCATTTTGCAGGATTTAAAGCAGTAGGGGAATCTGTAAAGAAACCATTGGAATATTATTTTAATAATATGGTGGGCACTCTTGTTTTATCAAAGCTATGTATCAAATATGGTGTTTCAAAGCTGGTATTCAGTTCTTCTGCGACTGTTTACGGTGATAATGAGAGTCCATTTGTAGAAAGTATGAATTTGTTACCGACCACAAATCCATATGGAGAAACGAAAGCTATGAGTGAAAGAATGCTCATAGACATAGTCAATGCTTACCCTCATTTTTCGGTTTCTATTCTCCGGTATTTTAACCCTGTCGGGGCGCATGAAAGCGGGTTAATCGGGGAACGTCCCAGTGGAGTACCAAATAATTTAATGCCCTATATAGCACAGGTCGCAAAGCGAAAACGAGATATGCTTCAAGTATACGGCAATGATTACCCCACAGTAGATGGAACGGGTGTTCGTGATTATATTCATGTTATGGATTTAGCAGATGGACATGTAGCAGCATTAAACCATCAGGTCAATGGTATTAATACATACAATTTGGGAACCGGTCATGGAACAAGCGTATTAGAGCTTATTCATGCGTTCGAGAAGGCAAATAACGTAACAATTCCATATAAAATTGTTGACCGAAGACCAGGAGACATCGCCTCGTGTTATGCGGACACCTCAAAAGCTAAGATAGAATTAGGCTGGGTAGCTAAACGGGATCTGTTTACCATGTGTCGTGATGCTTGGCGTTTTGAGTATAGTCATTCTAGTGATTATGCATCTATGAAATGAAAAAAAGTGTATCTTAAGCAGAAAAATGCGGGAAAATCGAAACAAAATAGATTCATTTGCGTCTAAGAAAATAATGGAATCAATTATTCTGCATAAGGAGACTCGTATAGTGACAGTATTGGTATAGTCATTAAACGGGAAAGAGTGATGAAAAAAAAGCGCAAAATTCTAATTGTATCTATTGGAGCTGTTATTCTGATTGGAATAGCATCATATGCAAGTATGAACTTATTTGAGAAGATGGATCAGGTAAAGGAACTAAACGGACAGATTGCCGAAGCGGAGGACAACCCTTCCAAAGAAGGAGATGCCGAGCCTTCAAAAGAGCCGGATAGTAATGGGGGCGGTAAAAGTAACGACCCCGAACAAGTCCCTGGAACAATAGATCAGCCTTCTAAAGAGCCTAACTCTGGTTCGGGAAATATACCTACAGAAACTCCGTCTACGTCCAAGCCTGCTCCTTCAACGGATGGCAGTAGCGGTTCAGGGAATACTCCAGTAGCAACCCCTTCTCCTGAGGATAAGATCAAGAAGAAGAAGGATATCGATGCCGCAACAACCGAATCTATGGAGAAGCTTCGTGCTTCCTGCAAGGCAACCAGTAATCAGCTAGTCAATCAAATTGTGGCTCAGTTGAAAGCGGAAGAAGATGCTTCCCTTGAATCGATTCAGGGGGATTTCCTGACTGACATTATTGCGGCCGAAGGAAAATGTGATGTTCAATTCAATCTCCTTTTCGGACAATCCAAGACGCAATATCAGAACGCAGATTTGGATGAACAAACAATGCCGGATTGGAGCGGTCAATATGAAAGCGCCAAGTCATCCGTGCGAGCAGAAGCCCTCAATGCCATTCGCAATGCGTTGAAATAATAACTCAATATGAATAGACAGGAGATTATCAGTGAAAAAAAACTATTTTATTCTGGCTACCCTCGTCATGATGATTCTAGCAACCATTTCCCCTATGGGAGTTTGGGCTGCTGAAAAGTCTGCTGAAAAACCGGTTCAAGTGAAGACTCAACCGATTAAATTAATCTTTGACGGGCAAGAGTTTAAGTTGCCGGAAGGTCAATACTCTTTTATTTATCAAGGCCGCACTTATGTGCCTATACGTTATATTTCATATGCCCTGCAAAAAACGGTAGGCTGGGATGCAAAACAATTTATGGTAACTGTCCAAGAGCCGACGAAAGAAGAACTGGCAGAACTTAAAAAACAGCTTCAGCTTGCCACTGTAGGAGTGACTAAACCATTTAAGGCTGAGAGTCTTCCTATGAAGCCGACAATTGCGAAGCTAGTATTTAACGGAAAAGAAAAGGCATTGCCAAAAGGACAGGAGATTTTTATTTATAAAGGCTCAATTTATGTACCGCTGCGTTTCTTGTCGGAGTCCGTTGGAGCTGTAATAAGCTGGGATGACAAAACAAGAACTGTAACATCGGAATCCAAGGCGTATCAAGAGGAAAAAAACGGCAATGAAGAAACTACTCACCCAGGTGAAGGCGGTGTTCCAGGCGAATCCGTTAAGATGACCTATGAACAGATCACAGAAAATGCTGAGCGCAGGCTTAATTCGTTGCTTAATAGCTGTGAGACGGCACTAGTTGATATGGCTTTTAGTTATTTATGGGCTGAGACACAGACGGAAAAAGATCAAATTAAAACCAAAGTATATGCAAAGGTTGATAGCTGCACGGCTCAGTTTAATTCAATCTTGACAGATGTTTCGGCATCGTTGACCGAAAATGGATACAGCACGGACATCATTGCAACGTATCGCGCAGAGTTTGAGGCCCAGTTCGAAGCAGGTAAGAAGTATATAGACAAATTAAAGTAATTTGTATAGGAATTAAAGTGAACCCTTGGCACTAGACCAAGGGTTTTCTTTTAGCGTGTAATGCATGACAATATAAACCAAGCAGATAAAAAGTAAATAGTTCTACCGCCAGAAGCTTCAAGAACAGATTTATTTAGTGTCGGACTAAAGTTGAGTCACATAACCCTTTTTAATTGTGGCTACAAATTGAATAGTATATAATTTTTTGTAGATAGACAAATTGTTAGGGGTGTAAGATGTTGAGAATTTTACCGTTTTTCCTTTTTATATTTGGGATGTATATTCCCACGTCAATAAATGGTACGCCAACAGATTTATTGCTTACAATGGGATACGCAGTTTTAATAGGTGCTCTCTTGTATTTACTAGTCAAGCAGAGGAATATCAACATGAATATGTTGATATGTGGTTTATGTATAAACGCAATACCGTTAGTAAGCACGTTAATCTCTCCTTTTTCTGAATACTCTTTTGGTAGTATATTATTTTATTTTGCGCTTTCGTTATTGATTTTAGTTAAAGTGGATTCATCGTATGAAAAATATTATATCTCCGAGAAGGCACTGAGAGTCATTCATTCTGTTAATATTGTCATCGGTTTGATCATGATTAATTTTGCATTTCTTGATCAATTTATTGTTAGCTATTACTCCTATTTCAATAACGAGTTAGTTAATTTAATGCTTTCTTTCAACAAGCCAGTGTTAACCTTTGCAACGCACTATATTGCATCCGTATTTTTTTATTTGTTCTTCTTTATAAGCCTGTACTCTTTTAGAAGCAGCCAAAAAAGCATTGATATAATGCTTTCTGTGGGTTATTTAATATTGTTATTTTTCTTAAATTCAAATTCCTCGTATTTCTTTTTAATTATAGGAATACTTCAATTGTTATTTTACTTTTTACGAAATAAGCCAATTGTATTTTATTCTTCAATGACTATTCTAATTGTTGGTATTCTAATTAAGATAGATGAAGTGTCAGTTTTTATGAGCTCCACGTTTGAACAAGTTTATAAGCTTGCTCTTAACCCAGCTAATGGAGTATTAGGCAGATACTCATCGAGTGGGATATTATCGGGAAACTTTGAATACATGAAGAATCATCCGTTTAATCCTATAGGATATGGTTACTCAGAAGATTTATTTTTTGGAGATTCCGGTATCATTTTAAATCTTTTGCGGGGGTCAATCCCACTCATCATTGTCGTGTATGGTGGTCTTTATTTCTTTCTTAGAAGAAATATGAAGTCTCGCTTTACATTACATATTGTATTTTTTACAATTCTTCTAGCCGAGGTCTCTTTCCCTATGTTGCAATATTTTAGAATGATCTGCATCCTGCCATTCTTGATTATTCAACTTAATCATATTTCTGATCGATTAGAGACAGCGGTTACGAGTGAGAATGAAGTAAAAGTTAATACTTCAACTCCTGTGAGCCGACCAGTGAATCTATTTAAGGCATAATTTAAAGTAGAATCATCAAGAAATAAATCTATAAGAAAATATTTAAAATGCAACTCATAGTCTGCTGCGAAAATGGTTTGTAATAATATTTGAGATGCTGTTCAAGTTCCTTGGATAGCGTCTTTTTTCTTTGCCTGCTGTTGACGAGAATATAGTAGGCCATTGCTCGTCATTGTATAGATTGGAACGGTTATTATCGCGCGGGTTTACGCTCGCTTTCATAGTTCAAACTAGAAACACGGGACTTTTTTTCCCTTTGGAGAAAGGCTGTGAATTAAGTAGTCGAATGGTCATGATTAAGTCGAGATCATAGGACTATGTATTCATATACATCGCTTGTTTCAATTTGGTAAAATAAGTTCACATCATAGAAAATCACATCCGATAAAGACTAAACCATTGAAAGAAGATGCGATGCAAAGCTACAGGGGCTAAGCTTAACGAGGTATGTCAGCCAGTTACCGAATTTCGTGCCTCCTGTACGGAGGTGCGACAACCAGGAGGTTTTACGATGAGAAATCGCTTCCGTTTTGCAAAACAGTGGCATCTTCTCTGCATCGTCTACTACCGTTTATTGTTGGATGGCTGTTTGGACGAGACCAAACGTTTTAACCTTTCGATTAAGATGAACCGACATAAAAATAAACTTGCACAGGCTCAGGCAGGATAAAACTTCCTAATATTAATATAGTAACTTCAAGGAAGACCCCTTCCGGATGACGGAAGGGGTCTTTTGAATGCTTGGAAAGTTTACTCTTTCGACCTCAATGTTCATTCTATCGACAGAATGATGATTAACGCTGTAACTGATTCATAAATTTAGAAGGTTATCCCTTGATTTACTAGAAAAATGTGGTAGTATAGAACCATATAGGCAATTCACGATAACGGCAAACCTATCGAAAGATAGGGACGCAAAGCTATAGGGCCTTCCGGATGATGGCAGCCAGCTACCGAATGGACATGCTTTTTTTATTTACATAGGACTATATCGAACAAGAATAGGTCTATATCGAACGAACCGTCGAATAGTAGACGCGATAATGGCAAACCTGCCGAAAGTCAGGGACGCAAAGCTATAGGGCCTTCGGATGATGGCAGCCAGCTACCGAAAGGAGTGTTATTCGTGCGTAAATTCACTCTACTACTTATTGCGGTATTATTCATGTTCTCAACCGTATCTTTTACAACTTCATATGCTAATGCCGGCAATAGCTGGTTGGATAAGTCAAATGCGTCGAGTGGAGTTATATCAGTCTCCTATGATGTGAAGAAAAACGTAAAGACAAAGGTAATGATCACGAAGGGCCAAGAGAGCTATACGTACAACTTAGCAGTTGGCCAAAAAACGGAATCTTTTCCACTGCAGCTCGGGAATGGCGAGTATACGGTCTCATTGCTAGAGAATGTCTCAGGGAAGTCTTATAAGGTAATGAAGCAAGACAAGCTTCATTTAAAGCTGAAGGATGATAATATCGTTTACTTGAACTCCGTTCAGAATATACGTTGGACAAGCACAGACAAGCCGATAGAGAAAGCAATGGAGCTTGCAAAAGGTAAGAAGTCAGATGAGGAGAAGGTCAAGGCCGTATATGATTTCATTACAACCACTATTGTATACGATCAAGCGCTTGCCAAAAATGTACCGTCCGATTATCTGCCTAGCATTGAACGCACCTTTGATTCTAAGAAAGACATTTGTTACGGATATTCCTCTCTATTCGCAGCTATGCTTCGCAGTATGGACATCCCGACTAAGTTGGTCATGGGGCAGACAAAGTATCTGGATGTGTACCACGCTTGGAATGAAGTATACTTGAACGGCAAATGGGTGACGATCGACACGACACTTGATGCAGGAACAGTACAAAGCAAGAAGAAGGCAGCCATGATCAAAGACAGCACGATGTATACAAAAGCGAAACAATATTAAAAGTGCAATGGAATCCAGCCATCTTATTATAGAAGCTCGCCGAATGGCGGGCTTTTTATTTTGTCTAAAACTTCAGAGACTATTGCTTATCTATCTAACGTTCGTTAGAATTGAAAAGAGGTGATGTAATTGGGTACCAAGGAGAAAATTATGGAGGTCTCGATTGACTTGTTCTCTCATCAGGGATTCAACGCAGTTTCGATTAGAGACATTACTGGACTGGTTGGAATCAAGGAGAGCACGCTCTATTACCATTTTAAAAACAAGGAGCACATTTTAAGTTCGATTTTTGCTGAATATCGTGAAGCCTATAGAAATATGTTTCCACCTGAGTTGGAGCTGGAGCGCATTGTGGCATCTATGACGCCACTGGATTTTTTGCGACAGGGTCTGACTCAGTACAAGTTTAGGATTCTAAACCATCCGCGAATGTCGCAGATCTCCAGAATCATTCATATGGAGCAATTTGCTCATGAACAAGCGAGAGAGATATTGCTTCAAGATGTTATTGAAGGAAGTCTGCAATTTGTGGATAGCGCATTTCAAATCATGATAGACAAAGGTTTGATCCGCCCATTCCCACCAAGACAACTAGCTTATGAATATCAGTATCCGGTGTTTGCCATGTACGCGGAATACCAGTTGCTTCAGTATGACGACAAAGACACGGCAGAACTGGAGAGGCGGATGGATGAACATGCGGAGTTCTTTATAGAAAGAATTTTGCTCACGGGGGATGAGAAGGATGCGAATAAGCAGCAGGCGCACAAGAGATTATAAGATACCAAGTGAAGGAATAGAGGCTATTAAGACGTTGAAGATCGGCGGCATCGATCAGACGCTACTTATACAAGGTCATTCGAAAAACAATCCTATTCTTTTATTTTTGCATGGGGGACCGAGTATGCCCATTCCCGGGGTGTCGTGTAGGGGAGTAGATTATGCACTAGTTACGTGTACAAAAGAGTTGGTGAAGCATGGTACAGTTGTATATTGGGATCAAAGAGGAACCGGCAAATCCTATTCAAATAAAATTCCTTCCGAGAGTCTGCATGTGGAACAGTATGTTGAAGATGCTCTTGAGGTCACGAAGTATTTAAAAGACGCTTTTGGCAAAGAGCGCATCCATCTCGCCGCCCACTCATGGGGAACCATACTTGGCCTCAAGCTGATAAGTGGTTATTCGGAGCACTATGCATCCTATACAGCTTTTTCGCAGATTGTGAATTGGACACAGAATGACAGGTTGTGCTACCAGTGGTTGTTGGAAGAAGCCGAACTTAAAAACGATAAGAAGATGCGTAGGGCGCTATTGACCGTAGGAGAACCTCCTTATTACAATGGCCTTAAACAGTGGGGCGAGCTGCGTAAATGGTTAATGCGCAATAAATCGATGTTTCATTATACGGAAGACGGGCAATCACCACAGATGTCCAGACTTTTGAAAACGATGATCTGCTCACCGGACTATTCAATAGGAGATGTCTATCACTCTTTGGTATCGGGTTTTAAGCTGGCTTACAATGAGAGATTGCTGAAAGAGATTCAATCGATAGACTTTCGTAAGGAATCCGGCAGCTTATCGGTTCCCGTGCAATTTATTCATGGAAGGCAAGAACGCCATGTGATGTCTTCTCTTGTAGAAGAGTATTACGAAATGTTGGATGCTCCACTAGGTAAACGGCTATTATGGTCAGAGCAATCCTCGCATGCCTTTCATTATATAGATGCGAAAAAGAATGAAGAGTCGTTGCTAGAATGGATGTATCTATATGAAGATAATATTCTATGAAAACTTTTTTAAAAAAGTACTTGCAATCATATAGGCATCCATGATATATTATCTAAGTCGCCGCTGAAACAAACGGCTGACACGCACGAAACGAAAGACAAATGATTGTTCTTTGAAAACTGAACAACGAGCGAAACTGCCCGATACAATCGCAAGATTGAATCGATAACGAGGTTTCCATAATCAGCTTGCTGGTTATGAGGAATTTCGAAGCAACAACGTAATGAGCATTTCAAACTAACTTTTATGGAGAGTTTGATCCTGGCTCAGGACGAACGCTGGCGGCGTGCCTAATACATGCAAGTCGAGCGGACTTGATGGAGTGCTTGCACTCCTGATGGTT
>NZ_JBWDNN010000002.1:0-1326589 GCF_056269225.1 Paenibacillus sp. J31R120
TAAGACCCCTTGAAGACGACGAGGTTGATAGGTTCGGGGTGGAAGCACAGCAATGTGTGGAGCTGACGAATACTAATCGGTCGAGGGCTTATCCTACTGCTAAGGATGATTCAACAGTTACTTTCGTATCCAGTTTTCAGGGCGCAATTCTTTTCTCAGGATGGACAAGCTTCATCCAAAGGATAAAAGTTGCACATGACATATGGCTATGTCATTTTCTGACCTTGTAAGCGACCCCGAGCGCTGCAAGCGACATTTTCGGGGACATGTGGCGGTGTAGCTCAGCTGGCTAGAGCGTACGGTTCATACCCGTGAGGTCGGGGGTTCGATCCCCTTCGCCGCTACCATATGGAGGATTAGCTCAGCTGGGAGAGCATCTGCCTTACAAGCAGAGGGTCGGCGGTTCGATCCCGTCATCCTCCACCATATTAATCCTGGAGCTGTGGTGTAGAGGCCTAACATGCCTGCCTGTCACGCAGGAGACCGCGGGTTCGAATCCCGTCAGCTCCGCCATTTTTTCAATAAAGTAAGGCTCGGTAGCTCAGTCGGTAGAGCAGAGGACTGAAAATCCTCGTGTCGGCGGTTCGATTCCGTCCCGAGCCACCACTTTTTCTAAGCAACATGGAGGATTAGCGAAGTGGCCAAACGCGGGAGACTGTAAATCTCTTCCTTCGGGTTCGGTGGTTCAAATCCATCATCCTCCACCACTTTCTTCTTGAGAGCCATTAGCTCAGTTGGTAGAGCACCTGACTTTTAATCAGGGTGTCGTAGGTTCGAGTCCTACATGGCTCACCAGTTTTTTTACGAAAACTGAACAAGTAATCGAACAGAGAGATGAATCTCTCTTTTTTTGTGTTTAAGGCCCCTCTAGCAGGGGCCTTTTTATTTGCCAACCGATTATACTTGAAAGTTGTGGAGCGAAAGTCTATTATTATTTTATAAAGTGGAATATTTCTTCAATTTGAGGAGTGTATGCAATGTCCAAGCTTAAAGGTTTCTCCGAAGGTGCCAATACCTTATTAGTGATATCCAGCATCTACGAATCGCTGACCAAGACAGAGAAGAAAATTGCGGACGTCATTCGGAAGGATCCGGAAGCGGTCGTTTATGTGACATTAACAGACTTAGCCGAGATGGCTGGAGTGGGGGAAACCTCGGTTTTACGCTTATGCCGCAAGATCGGTTTTAAGGGCTATCAAGAATTCAAGCTGGCGTTGGCTCAGGATTTGGTCGTTCCGATCAAAAACGTGCACAGTCAAATTGATGAATCCGATAATCTTCATGAAATTGCAGCTAAAATAACGGCGGAAAATACGAAGTCGATCGAAAACACGCTTAATCTTCTCGACATGGAACAAATGGAGAAGGCCATCGATGCGATCGGGCAGTCGAAGAAGCTGTACTTCTTCGGTGTCGGATCATCAGCTAATACCGCTATGGACGGCAAGTACCGTTTCATGAGATTGGGGTATAATACCGAGGTTGTGACCGATCCTCATATCATGGCAATGAACGCTATTCTGATGGAAGAAGGCGATGTTCTATTTGCCGTATCGACCTCTGGCAGTACAAAGGATATCGTGGACGCTGTCAAGATTGCGAAGCAAAAGTCGGTTTTCTTTATTTGTCTGACCAGCCATCTGCGTTCGCCTCTGACACAATACGCAGATGTGGTGCTGCTCTCCAAATCTAGGGAAACTCCGCTGCAAGGCGGCGCCTTCTCGTCTAAGCTATCTCAGATTCATGTCCTGGATATCCTGACCACTGCAACGGCAATCCGCTACCGGACCAAGGCTTACGATGCGTTGGAGAAAACCTCCATGGCTGTTGTCCATAAAATTTATTAAAAGGATTGTAATGGAGCAATTCTCCGTACTATAATATTAATATGAAGTAATTATCCATGCGTACCTTTGGTCGTATGGATTTTTTATTAACGAACAGGAGTGAGCGCATCTTATGAACAAGATCGTATATGTACCACTGGATGAAAGGCCATGCAATTATGACTATCCGCTATACTTGGCAGGCATGACGGATCTCCATATGGCTGTGCCAGGACGAGATATTCTCGGGGATAAGAAAAAGTCTGCGAACACCGAAGCCGTAGCTCATTGGCTGCGCAAGGAGTCCGCTGACGCAGATTACGCCTTAATCAGTGTCGATATGATGCTGTATGGGGGGATCGTACCTTCCAGGCTTCATCAGCTCGATCTGGCAGAACTGGAACGAAGAATAAACGTATTGCGAGAAATAAAAGCAGGGAATCCATCCTTAAAACTGTATGCCTTCCACCTCATTACAAGAGCCCCTGCCTATTCGAGCAGCGAGGAAGAACCCGATTATTATGCCGATTACGGCCGGGAGCTGTATGAATTCGGGTGGCTGACGGATAAGCGCAAGCGAGACGGACTGAGCCAAGTTGAAGAGGAACGGCTGGCACAAATCGAAGGAACGGTGCCGAGCGATATTTTTGATGATTTCTTGGGCAGACGAGCAGTGAACAAGCAGTTGAATCAACGCTCTGTATCACTAGTGGACGAGGGAATCATCGATTATCTGGTTGTTCCGCTGGATGACAACTCTTTATACGGATATACCTCTTCCGAGCAGCGGAATCTCGTGCATCTCATTCAGGAGTGCAATTTACTTGACCGGATAGCCGTATACCCAGGTGCGGATGAAATCGGATGTACAATGTTCAGTCGTATCTTCTGCGAGATTCATCAGTACGAACCTTTGATTCACATCAGATACTCTTCAACGCTCGGTCCAGCCATCGTACCCAAATATGAGGATCGCAGCTTGAACGAAAGCATGAAGCATCACATTACGGCATCGGGAGCCTACGTAGCGGATGGATTTGAGGCGCCAGATATCTTCTTGATGGTTCATTCCCCTGCTACTAGCGGAGTAACTGTAGGCGAGACGACAGATCGCTATGATGCGCGTCATCACTCTTACTTCTCCGAAGTGAATATGCGTGAATTCGCAAGCGCAATAGACCGATATGCGCGTCAAGGAAAAGTAACGGTGCTGGGTGACGTAGCTCTATGCAATGGCGGGGATGACATTCTGATGAAGCTGCTTGCGAAAAAAGGCTTGTTAGAGAAGCTGGATGGTTATGCGGCATGGAATACGTCTGGCAATGCGCTCGGTACGGTGATCTCCCATGCGATCATTACGGCCTATAACCGTGCGCAGCCGCAGCTCGATCCGTCTAAGGATGCGGCAAGCCGCATGTATTATTACTACCGGCTTATCGAGGACTGGGGCTATCAGTCTGTCGTACGTCAGCATATTACCGACAAGCTTCTGCCGGAGCTGCAGGCCTCTTATTTCCACATCGAGCATGTACAGGAGGAAGTGGAGGGTCTGATTGAGGAACATTTGCAGCAATTCATGAATGATTATATCCCTTATGATGGAACGCTAACGATATCGAAGGTATCCACGCCATGGAAGCGGATGTTCGAAATCGGATTCTTGCTGGAGAGCCAGCAGAGCTAATGGAGCTATGCTTCTACTAAAATGACTTCCCTCCATTCAATTTTGGAGTATTCCTCCTAAATTAAAAAATAAAAAGGAAATATCCTTTACAATCGGACTCGACCGGGGGTATAATAGCTCCAGGAACTTCATCATTACTTCATACTTAGGGGGATTGAACGAATTATGTTGAAGAGAAAATGGGTCACGACGACGCTTGCCTTAATTCTGACCGCTGCGCTTGTTGCTTGCGGGAATGGCAATAATAGCGGCAGCCCTTCCAGCACGGACAAAGGCAGCAACGGCTCATCGGGCAAAAAGACAGAGGTTAGCTTCTGGTATCTATGGGGCGGCGTTGAAGGAGAGTATGTAGAGCAACTGATCTCCGAGTTCAATGCAAGCCAAGAGCAATACGAAGTGAAAGGCTTGTCCGTACCGGATATGCAGAAGATCATCGTAGCAATCTCCAGCGGAGAGGGACCGGATGTAACGGATAACTTCAGCAATAACACGGCTTCCTACGTGGAGAAGGGCATGCTGGAATCGCTTGACGAATATATCGAGCGAGACAACTACGATATCTCTGACTTCGTGCCAGCGGCGCTGGATTCCGGCCGCTACGACGGCAAGTTGTATGCGCTTCCGATTAACGTCAACTTCAATATGATGTTCTACAACAAAGCGCTGCTGGCGGCAGCCGGTTATGACGGACCGCCTCAGACGGAAGAAGAATTGCTGGAATATGCGATCAAGCTGACGGAGACCAATGCCGACGGCACGATCAAAGTAATGGGCTTCCCGGACTTCCCGAACGTGTATTACACGAACAGCATGGCCTTTGCCATGGGCGGTGACTTCATCTCCGAAGACGGCAAGACTTTGACGCCTGACAACGAGGGCATGAAGAAGGGCATCGAGCTGATGCAGGCTTACCGCAAGCAATTCGGCTCTGATAATATCCTGAAGTTCAACTCGTCCGCCAAGTATCTGGATGCAACGGATCCGTTCATTCAAGGCAATCAAGCCATTCGATTCGATGGACCGTGGTTCGGACATACGGTGAAAAACGTACTGAAGAAGGACATCGATTATGGCATAGCGCCATATCCTGCACCTGCGGGCAAGCCTGAGCTGGCTGGCGGCGGCGAAGTGAGCGCATCGACCTTCTTTATTCCAAGCAATGCGAAAAATAAAGACGGCGCATGGGCATTCATGAGCTGGCTGATGTCGAAGGACAACATGGTGAAATTCAATGACAAGTTCGCCAATCTGCCTGCCAGAACTTCGGCGTATGACGATCCGGCGCTGCAGGACATTCCAGATTTCCAAGCTTTCGCAGAAGCAGCCAAAAATCCGAATTTGAAGTCATTCCCTACTTTCGGTGAGCAAGGCTCTTACGGCAAAGTCATTACGGATGAATTCGAGCTTGCCGTGAACTTCAAGAAGACTGCAGAAGAAGCGATGAAGACGATGAAAGACAAGTCCGCCAATCTGCTGAAATAAGGAATCGTGAAGTCAGCTACGTGTACCGCTTTGCCGGAAGGTGAAGCGGTACAGAACTTATGATGGGGAAAGTAGACTTCAGGGGGAGCAACCATGAAGAAAAAAACTTGGATCGGGTTAGCATTCGCGAGTCCCTGGCTATTAGGCTTTCTCGCTTTTACGCTGTATCCGTTATTGGCATCATTCTATTACAGCTTTACGAGCTTCAATATTTTTCAGTCTCCCGAATTTGTAGGATTCGATAACTATAAGGAGCTTATGGGAGACGATCTATTCTGGAAAAGCGTGAAGAACACGCTGTACCTGACAGTAGTAAGCACGCCGATTAACTTGTTCTTCTCCTTACTAGTGGCATTATTGCTTAATACGAAAATTAGAGGTTTGTCGATATACCGCACAGTGTATTACATCCCGACGATTGTACCGCTCGCAGCAACATCGCTGCTGTGGATGTGGATTCTGAATCCGCAATACGGCCTGCTCAACGACTTGCTCAGTATGGTCGGACTGCCGGGACCGAACTGGCTCGCTGATCCGAGCTTAAGCAAATTCTCGCTGGTGATGATGGGACTATGGGCTTCGGGCAATGTGATGATTATCTTCCTGGCTTCCTTGCAGGAGGTTCCGCAATCGCTGTATGAATCATCTCAGATCGACGGAGCGAACAAGTGGCGCCAATTCTGGAGCATAACGATTCCAACCATTTCGCCGATCATTCTATTCCAGCTGATTATGCAAGTGATCAATAATCTGCAATATTTCACACAAGCATACTTTGTTGTATCGAGCAGCGCACTCAATCTGCCGGGCAGCGGCGGACCTGAGAATTCGCTCTTGATGTATGCGATGTACTTGTACCACAATGCCTTTATTTACTTCAAAATGGGCAAAGCTTCCGCTATGGCATGGATCTTGTTCATCATAGCTGGCATTATTACATGGCTCATCTTCCGTTCTTCGAAAAAATGGGTCACCTACGGAGGCGAATAAGATGAAGTCGATCAAACTTAAAAAGAGCCTACCCGTCCATAGCATTCTGGTCGTGATCGGGATTGCCTTCCTGGCGCCGTTCCTCTGGATGCTGCTGACATCGCTTAAGTCGTTGGAAGAAATATCGACCTTCCCGTTAACTATATGGCCAGAGGTGTTCCAGTGGAGCAACTACAAGGATGTATTCGAGATCATCCCGTTTGCAAAATACTTCTTGAACACGTTGCTCGTTACGCTCGCGAGTGTGGTGGGACAGCTGTTCGCGGCTCCGCTTGTCGCTTATTCCATTACGAAGATTGAATGGAGCGGGCGCAAGTGGATCTTCCCGATTGTGATTGCAACCATGCTGCTCCCATTCCAGGTAACCATGATTCCGATCTATATGATCTTCAAGGATCTTGGACTGACCGGCAGCTACTGGCCGCTCATTATCCCGACTTTCACGGGTGCGCCGCTTTATATTTTCTTGCTCAGACAGTTCTTTATGTCCATCCCGGATACCATTATCCAGGCAGCGCGCATCGACGGCGCATCCGAGTCCCGTATCTATGTCACGATGATTCTTCCGCTATGCCGTCCGGCTCTAGCAGCCGTCGCGATCTTCACGTTTCTGTATACATGGTCTGACTTCATGGGGCCGCTGCTGTATCTGAACAACGCGGATATGTATACGCTGACGCTGGGCTTGCAGGCTTTCCTGGCTGAGCATTACACGGAGTGGGGACTCCTGATGGCGGCTTCGGCCCTGTTCACCCTGCCTCTAATCATTATGTTCTTTTTTGCACAAAAGCAATTTATAGAAGGTATTACTTTGACAGGAATCAAGGGTTGATGTTTCCGTACGTAAGGAGTGTAACAGATATGAAAAAGGACCTAATACAAGCTCTCAGTGGCGGGCTAATCGTCTCCTGTCAGGCGTATGCAGGGGAGCCGTTATTCGGCTCCGACACCATGGCAAAGCTGGCAATCGCAGCCCGGGAGGGCGGAGCTGTCGGCATCCGCGCCAACTCACCGGCGGATATTGCCGCTATTAAGGAATCTCTCGCTCTTCCTATCATTGGGATATGGAAGGAACGCTATGACGATTCGCAGGTTTATATTACCCCAACCAGCAAAGAGGCGCTTGCCGTTGCCGAGGCGGGGGCTGATGTGATTGCGATTGACGCAACTTCGCGCCGCCGTCCGGGAGAGGAAAGTCTTGCTGACATCGTCGCGCTGCTTCGATCAGAATATCCGCACTGCTTGCTTATGGCGGATGTCTCGACTATCGAGGAAGGGATGCAGGCGGAAGCAATGGGATTTGATATCATTTCTACAACTCTATCAGGATATACGGAATATTCGCCTCAACAGCAGGAGCCGGATTTCAATCTGGTCGAGGAGCTGGCGCGTCGGGTATCGATCCCGGTCTTCGCTGAAGGCAGAATTCAGTCGCCGGAGCAAGCGTACCAATGTCTGCTGCTTGGCGCTCATGCAGTCGTCATCGGCAGCGCCATCACGCGTCCGGAGGCGATTACGAAGAAATTCGTAGACGGGCTCACCCAAAGCCCTGAGCTTGTCGGAAAGGAATGAAGCCGATGCGTTGCGCATTAGGAATCGATCTCGGAGGCACAAATATCAAATGGGGCATCGTCGCAGAGAACGGCGAAGTGCTGCTGGAGGGACTCATGCCTACCGAGTCGGAACGAGGACCGGATGAACTGCTGAACAAGCTGTCCGCTATTGCAGAGCAGGCGATGCAGGCTTCCCCGGACTTGAATTTACAGCTGGTGAGCGTAGGAATCGGCAGCGCAGGCCAGGTTCAGCGCGCCAGCGGTATCGTAATGGGCGCGACCGCAACGCTCCCGGGCTGGGCAGGCATGCCGCTTGGAGAGCGTATCGGCAGAGAGACAGGACTTTCTGTCGTAGTGGACAACGATGTCAACATGATTGCGGTAGGGGAAGCTTGGCTGGGAGCGGGACGCGAATGGGAGGACTTCCTGTGCGTCGCGCTCGGTACTGGCGTAGGCGGCTGCTGGATTAGCGAGCGCCGCGTATATGGCGGCAGAGAGGGCTATGCCGGCGAATTCGGCCATATGGTTATCTCTATGGGCGGCCGCGAGTGCAGCTGCGGCAATCGGGGCTGCTGGGAATCCTATGCTTCGGTGACAGGGCTGAAGAAGCTCGCCTATGAGCAATGGGAAGACGGACCTTGGGAGGAGCCTGAGACGCTGTTCCGCTATGCGAGAGAAGGCAACCCAAGAGCGCTAGCCATCGTGAATCAATATTGCGAGTATGTAGCGGCCGGTCTGACCGGTCTCATCCATATCTACAATCCGCCTGCTATCGTGCTGGGCGGAGCCATTGTGGCCGGGCAAGACACATTCCTGCTGGAGCGGATTCAGACTTTGTTGAGCAGAGGAGTGATGCCCGTGTATCAGCGGCCTGAACCTGTAGCCCTTGTCGCCGCACAGCTGGGCAGACAAGCTGGAGTCATTGGGGCCGCCCTGGCAGCCTTAAAGCGTTAACCGTTAGCCCGTATTCCATTGTACGGATCTATGCCTGAGAATCAGTGCTGGCTTCATGATAAATACATCCGAATTTTCTAGCTGGATCGAACCATCCTAATTCAAAGGAGAGATCGATTCATGAAGACGGAATTATGGTTGCGAAGTGCAAGAGTCCAGTTGGTCAAAGTATTGTGTTTGACGATGATTGTCGTAGGGTTTAATCCTCTAGGGCTTGAGAGGGCTGACGCAGCCAGCGCGAATCTGATCGCCGGGAAAAGCTACACTTCCAGTATGGCAGCGAATGCCTCCTACCCGGATAGCGGAGGTGCAGAGCTGACGGACGGTATCACAGCAGCGCCGCTGCTTGCTGATGCCGCATGGCAGGGAAGGCTTACGCCAGGCAGCTACTCCTTCACTGTTGACTTGGGTACAGCGCAGACGTTCCAACGGTTTGAAGCAGGATTCTTCAAGTATGCGGGAGGCGGCATTCCTGCTCCAACGAGCGTGGAGTACAGCTACTCCGCAGATAATGCCGTTTATCAGCCGGCATGTTCCGTAGGACAGCAGGGAGCGGGCAACGATATCGTGCGTCTGACCTATTCATGCGATTCCGCAGCGCCTGCAACGGCTCGGTATGTGAAGATGACTGTATCCGGCACACCGGGCAGCTGGTCTTTCGTTGACGAGTGGAAAGTGCTGGAGGAAGTGCCTGCCCCTGCGAATGTGCTGAAATTAAACGGCTCGTTCCTGCAGCCGGAGCTTGGCGACCAGTGGAGCAACACGCAGTGGGAAGATGAATTCCAGTATATGAAGGATGTCGGCATGGATCATCTGATCCTGCAATGGTCGGCGAATACGGAGTTCGGTACAGCCGTCTATCCGACAACTGTATCAAGCCTGACTCAAGAGACATCGCAAGATGTTGTCGCGAAGGCGCTTCAGATGGGCGAGGAATACGGTCTCGATATCTATATCGGTCTTCAGCTTAATCATGAATGGTTCGCCAATTATACGAACAATGTGGCATGGCTGGATGAAGAAGCGGGCATAGCCGGCGAATTGATTGAGGATCTGTGGAATCAATACAGCAGCTATGACTCCTTCAAGGGCTGGTATTTAAGCTTCGAGGTAGACAATTGGAACTTGCCTGATGCAACCTCCTGGCAGCGTATGGCGGACTTCTATAATGATGTCACAACAGTGGCTCACACTGTGTCGCCAGGACTCCCGATTATGATTTCACCGTTCTACAATGTATCCGGCGGGCTGAATCCGTCCGGCTGGCAGACAATGTGGAATTATATTCTGAGCCGCACAGACATCGACATCCTTGCCTTGCAGGATGGCATCGGAGCCGGTCATGCGGCAACGTCCGATCTGGCAAGCTGGTTTACTGCGACGAAAAACGCCATCACCGCTTCGAGCCCGGGCACGGCGCTATGGGCTGATACGGAGACGTTCAATATGGACTTCAGGCCGATGGATATGAGGCTTATGCTGGACAATATGCTGGCGGTAGAGCCGTATGTCAGTCATTATACGAGCTTCAGCTTCAACCATTACATGAGTCCTCAGACTGTTAATCCGTTATATTATGAGACTTATGCGGATTACGTAGCTACCGGTATCATGGATTCATCCGCACCAACAATCCCGTCGGGATTAACGGCGACCGCAGCGGATTCTATGACGGTTAACTTGAACTGGAGCAGCTCGACAGACAATACCGGTGTAGTAGGCTATCAAATATACCGCAATGGTGAGCTGGTCCATGCCAGCTATACCGCTACAGTCAACTTTGTCGATAAGCAGCTGACGCCGGGAACCTCGTATACGTATGCCGTGCGTGCCTTTGACGCGGCAGGTAATCTGTCGGCTCTGTCATCGGCTGTATCCGTAGCAACTCCGGCAGGAACGATCTATCCGAATATTTGGTCCGCAGGAAAGTCTTATACATCCTCGATGCCTGCGGATGCCGCTTATCCGGATACGAGAGGCACGGAGCTTACGAACGGAGCTTATGGCTTGGCGTCTTATGTAGATGGAGCATGGCAAGGCCGCAATAGCGCAAGTTCTTACAGCTTCGTCATCGATTTGGGGCAAGTGCGCGCGATCAGCGAATTGAATGCCAACTTCCTGCAAGTGAAATCCGTCTATGTATTGCTGCCTAAGGAAGTGCGCTTCTCCGTTTCCAGCGATAATATCAACTTTACGAATGCCGGAACGGTCGAGAAGCCAGCGGTCAGCAGCTCCGATCAAACCAAAGCTTATCGTGTAACCGGACTGTCCGGCGTGTCGGGTCGTTATATTAAAGTAGAAGTCGTTCCGGCAAGCAGCGCATGGACATTCATCGATGAGATTCAAGCTCGCAGCTAATCGTTACATCCTTACTACGAACAAGATGAGCTATTATTGAAACCTTATTAGATGCTCGCATGAACACGGCCAGATTGGAAGAGTTTCTAAAACTCGCGAAAAAAGAAGCTGCTCATGAGTCGCAGGGACTCGTTGAGCAGCTTCTTTCATTTCATTTATTGGACAGCGCGGCTGCGCAGAGTCAGCTCTTCGATCAGCTCCTGTGCCGAAGCTTGCAGTCTCTCGGTAAGCTCTTCGTTGATCTCGAACTTGGTTTCGTTGCTCCCGTCCTGAATGCGGCTCACTTGGTTATCCGTAGCATAAATGCCTTTGATGAAGTGGCGCGCGCCCATGGATGCCAGTACAGGCTTGAGGGAATAATCGATGGACAGCAGATGCGCGAGCGTACCGCCAATGAACAACGGCAATACGAGCTTGCCCTCCAGTCCCTTCTGAGGCAGCAGATCAATATAGGATTTCAATACGCCTGTATAAGAAGCCTTGTATACCGGGCTGGCAATAATGACAGCCGACGCTTCCTCTACCAGTCTATTGGCCTCTACAATCGCCGGGCTGCCGAAGCGGGAATGAACGAGGTCCTCCGCAGGCAAAGTTACGACCGTAATCATCTTCGACGGGTAGCCCTTAAGATCAAGCTCTCTTCTAATAAAGTCTACAATTCCGTTCAGACGCGATGTTGCGTTCGGGCTTCCGGATATGATTACAATAGAGTTGGACATGAATTTGCATCTCCTTTATAGTAAGCACGTATATACGTAAGAGCAGTCAGATATAGTTGTCTTATCCGATAAGTTTTCTATGTAAAAAAGAGTACCATGAATGGCTGATCCGGTCAAACGCCGGACGAGGCTGAATACAGCAGAATGATATGATAAAATGGACGAAAAAGAGCGCTTAATTTCATGGGAGTGGAACTTAAATGAGCACATATGAATGGGTAAAGCCTCTGGAACGTATTTTGAACAGGCCGTTAGCGGTATTGACCATGAAACCGGCGGAATGGAAAGCGGCCGCCGAAGGAGCGGAAGCGGCTTCTGAGCCATTCATTGATGGTGCCATGTCGGCGGGGATTTGGATCGAACATAATGGAAAGCTTTGGGTCGTTGCGGAGACCAGCCAGAAGCAGCTGTCCGTCCTGGAGATGGAAGCACGCAATCTGGAAGCGAAGGATAAGGAGCTGATCAGTTGGTCCTTGCGTCATGCATCCAGCGGATCGAAGCCATATGGAGACACGGGAGCCTCGGAATCTGAAAAGCTGGCGTTCAAGCTGGGGGAATGGCTGCAGAAGCAGCTTGAAGCCGAGGAGCCGGTCTATTCACTGCCTGATCATCTCACCGTAGGCAATCGCTTGTATCATGATATGATTCCGTTCCTGCTTGTAGCTGAGCAATCCAGTGTCAAGCAGGATGTCTATCCGGAGCTGGAGAAGCTGCTGCGCTCCTTTCTCTCTGACGATATCTTGCTAATTCCGCTTAAGAGCCGGGAATGGCTTATATGGGGACCGATGTCTCTATTGAAGGATGAAGATGCGGAGATGCATGAGCTCGCGGAGGAAGAAACGATGGAAGACAGTCTGGCTTCCATTGCGATCGGTCTGCATGAGATGCTCGCAAGCGAATGGCTGGGTGAATGTCATCTGGCCGTTACGCATCCCGTATCTCCTGCGAAAGGCATGGTTGAGGCCGCCATTACAATGCGGGAGACGATCCATCTGGGCCGCAAATTCCATGTTGGAACCAACATTCATCTTCCATGGATGCTGCAACTGGAGAGACTGCTTAACGCGATCCCGGAGTCGAACCGGTCCAAGTATTTGGAGCAATCGCTGAAGCGCGCGGATTTGTTTGTGGAATCGGAGATGCTCAGCACGCTGGACACCTTCTTCTCCCTCGACTGCAATGTCAGCGAGACGGCCAAGAAGCTGTATATTCATCGCAATACACTCCTCTATCGGCTGGACAAGCTGAAGCAGGAGACAGGACTCGACGTCAGACAGTTTCGAGACGCCGTTCTCGTGAAGATCATTTTGCTATTGTACAAAGTTACGAAAAGGAATTAAATTTTTTGTAAGGTATGTGCATAGTCATCTGTCTCCCTGTGGGATAAGATAGATGCATATCGAAATTCTTTTTTAGGGGGAAATTGATCATGGCAGGCGTACGCTTAGAAGGCATTTACAAAAAATATCCGGGTTCGGACAAAGCATCTGTAACCGATGTAAACCTAGACATCCAGGACAAAGAATTCCTCGTATTGGTCGGACCATCCGGTTGCGGTAAATCGACGACTCTTCGTATGATCGCAGGTCTTGAAGAAATCTCGGAAGGTAAATTGTTCATCGGCGACCGTCTTGTGAACGACGTTGCTCCTAAAGATCGCGACATCGCGATGGTATTCCAATCCTATGCCCTGTATCCGCACATGAACGTGTACCAAAACATGGCATTCGGTCTTAAACTTCGTAAATTCAAAAAAGCAGACATCGACAAACGCGTTCGTGAAGCTGCTAAAATTCTTGATATCGAGCATTTGCTTGACCGTAAGCCAAAAGCACTTTCCGGCGGTCAGCGTCAGCGTGTTGCCTTGGGCCGTGCGATCGTTCGTGAGCCACAAGTATTCTTGATGGACGAACCGCTTTCCAACCTTGATGCTAAACTTCGTGGCCAAATGCGCGCGGAGATCAGCAAACTGACTAAACGTCTGGAAACAACTACAATCTACGTAACGCATGACCAGATCGAAGCCATGACAATGGGCGATCGCATCGTCGTTATGAAAGACGGCTTCATTCAACAAACGGATTCTCCGGAGCAGCTTTACAACAATCCGAAGAACATCTTCGTAGCAGGGTTCATCGGCGCTCCATCCATGAACTTTATTGTAGGCACACTGTCTGAGCAAGGCGGCGCTGTACGTTTCAAAGCGGCTGGCGTAGACGTGTCTGTACCTGAAGGCAAAGCGGCTACGCTTCGCTCCAAAGGCTACATCGGTAAAGAAGTTATCATGGGCGTACGTCCTGAGGACATTCATGAAGAGCCTGTATTCCTGGAAGCATCCCCTAACTCGATCGTGAACGCGAACGTTGAGGTTGCTGAGAACCTTGGTCACGAAATGTATCTGTACCTGAACGGTATCGGTACCGACACGGTTATCGCCCGCGTAGACGGCCGTTCCGCTATCCGTGATGGCGCAAGCGTGAAGCTGGCTCTGGACATGAACAAAGTACATTTGTTCGACAAAGAGACAGAACTGAACATTTTCGAGAACTAATAGCTGATTATAACAAGGAGTCTCCGGTTCATTCCGGAGGCTCTTTTTTAGTTTTTTTCGGAGGAGGAAAACCGTTTGCGGGGTTGAACCGTCTAATGCATACAAAGACGGCAGCAAGGCAGGAGCGGGGGGAAGAGATGGGGCATGATGAGCGCAATGACGCGGATCTGCGCAAGGACGATGATGCGTTGCTGGAGCGAATAGAGCGGGAGAAGGGCAAAATGTACGGTATTGCCTACGCCTATATGCGCAACGAGACAGATGCGCTGGAGGCCGTGCAGGAGACAGTATGCCGCGTCTGGATGAAGCGACGAAGCATCCGGGAGACGAGATATTTCGCAACATGGATGATACGGATCTTAATCCATGTTTGCATGGATGAGCGCAAGAAGCGAAAGCGGGAGCTACCGTCCCCCAATGAGAGATTGGACCGGACGGCTGAGTCGGACCGGACGATCGAGCGCATCGGGATGGCAGAGCAGATAGCGAAGCTGCCGCCGCGATACCGAATGATTGTCGTGCTGAAATATTATCGGGATATGACTGTAATGGAGATCGCGGAGCTTCTTGAGAGGCCTGATGGCACGATCCGCACATGGCTGCATAAGGCACTGAAGCAATTGAGACAGGATATGGAGCGTGGAAAGGAGGGCATCGGACATGAGCGAGTCGTGGAAGAAGGCTGGGGAAGGCGCTGAGGGGGATGATCGGCCGAATGGGCCGGGCGAGTTACAGAACAGCAGTCATAGCTTGAGAGAGTGTGAAGAGCTGGACCATCACCCGGGGATGGACCAACTGCTAAATAGCATTAGAAGTGATGTTCAACGAGTGGACAGGGAGATCGCCTTGAATAAGGAATCGGGCTTGGCGGATCGATTGGACCTTGCCCTTCGCAATGGTCATATGAATGGCCGCAGACGCAGCGTCTCGACTCGAAGGAGACGGATTAGTCTCCAGGTGGGCATCGCCGCCATTTGTCTTATGCTTTCGCTGACGGCTTTTGTTCGGATCTCGCCTGCTTTTGCTGCCATCATGAAGGAGATTCCGGGGTTTGGACGGTTTGTGGAATTGGTGTCCTATGATCGCTCCTTAAAGACCGCCCTAGATCATGAATACTTCCAACTTTTGAATCAGTCCGATGAGAGAAAAGGCTATAAGTTTACCGTTAATGGCATATTAGCGGATTCACAGCGGATCGTACTTCTGTATACAGCGGAGGGACCGGACATAACGGAAGAGAATATGACTTTTCTGCCGTACAAACTGAAGGATGGGAGCGGGGAAGATCTTCAGGCGATGTCTGCAAGCTCCCATTTCTTCCGGGATGCCACTCAGAAGGAGGGGATCGTTCAGGACTATCTCGATATTCGCGTATCACCGGGAGAGACGATTCCAAGAGAGCTTCACGTCATGATGAAGCTGGGAGAAGAGTGGCTTGAAGTCAAAATCGCGATCGATCACCAGAAGTTTGCCGAGTTGGAAGAAACGTTTGACTTGAATGCGACGATTGAGGTGGCGGGCCAGAAGATTAAGCTGACGAAGGCAAGCATTACGCCGCTTCAGGTTACAGTGGACTTCGAGGGGGATCCCGCTAATCAGAAGCGTCTTGTCGATTTCATCGATTTGCGATTGGTAGATGAACGGGGACGAAGCTACGCGACGCAGGCGGGAATGGGTGATTTAGACAGCTCGCTCCGAAGACACTTCCAGATTGGCGCATTCGAGAAGGTGAAATCTCTCACGCTGGTGGCCAGAGGGTTGATGATGAACGACCGTGACATGAAGGTGGTCATTGATACCGACAAGAAGTTGATGATCAGCGCTCCTGATGAGCGGCTATCCTTGGGGGAGGCCAACATGTGGCATGACGGGATTGATCTTCGGTTCGATATGCGGCTAAACACGCCTTTAGACGGAGCCAGCTATGGCGGATACAGACTGTTTGAATACGGAGGAACGTTCCGGGATGCGTCAGGCCAGAGCTATCCGATTGAATACGGAGATATACTAAAGCAGAATTATGTATCCATTCGTATAAGTGAGGAAGAAACCGGTCATTATTACTTCCATATTCCGAATGCAGACTACGCTCAGCCGCTGACTCTGGATGTGGATCAATATTATGGGTATGTTCTGCAAGACATCTCGGTCCCAATCAAATAAAGCAGGGGCGCCGCGCGGCGGGAAACGTTGCGTTCGGCGTCTTTTTGCATTACGATGAAGACATTGGAAATATTGATGTACATACGGATAGATCAAGCTTGCGCGCACAGATGAAGGGGGTCCATACCGTGCCGAAAAAAGTGAAAGTATCAGAGCTCGTCCGGCAGTTCCAGCTGGAGATCGTAGCCGGCGAGGACGGACTTAAACGCAATATTACTGTAGACGACTTATACCGTCCGGGATTGGAGATGGCAGGCTACTTCCATTACTTCCCGAGTGAGCGGGTACAACTGCTGGGCCGTACCGAAATTTCATTCCTCAATATGCTGGACAGCGAGGAGAGAAAGAACCGCATGGTGCGTCTGTGCAACGAGGACACACCTTGTATTATTCTGACACGAGGGCTCGAAGCGCCTAAGGAGCTTATTGAACAGTCGAATGCGATGCAAGTGCCTGTGCTGCGCAGCAACACGGCAACGACGATTCTATCCAGCCGCATTACGGACTTCCTGGAGCATAAGCTGGCGCCGACGGCTACCATTCACGGTGTTCTGGTTGACGTATACGGTGTAGGGATGCTGATTACGGGAGGCAGCGGCATCGGCAAGAGCGAGACCGCGCTGGAACTGGTGAAGCGAAGTCATCGTCTCGTTGCGGACGATGCCGTCGAGATTCGCCAGACATCCGATGGGCAGCTGCATGGAACGGCTCCGGAGCTTATTCGTCATTTGCTCGAAATCAGGGGGCTGGGCATCATCAACGTCATGACGCTGTTCGGCGCAGGGGCTGTCCGCACGCAGAAGCGGATCGGGCTTGTCATCAAGCTGGAGAACTGGCAGCAGGATAAGCAATACGATCGTCTCGGCCTGGATGAAGAAGTGACACGCATCATTGATACGGATATTCCGCTTGTGACGATCCCGGTGCGTCCAGGGCGGAACTTGGCCGTTATTATCGAAGTGGCCGCTATGAACTTCCGATTGAAGCGGATGGGCTACAATGCCGCTCTGCAATTCACGAACAAACTGACCGAGACGATTGCTGACGATATGGATGATTACGATTGAGCATGCACACAACATCGCACATACGCCAATATATGAAATGAGGGAGTAGATCAAACTAATGGATACGTTCGCGATTAATCCGGTCCTATTCGAGATCGGCGGCTTGTCGATCCGGTGGTACGGACTTATTTTGGGGTTGGGTGCGCTTGCGGGCCTTTTGCTTGCGGTGCGAGAAGGGAAGAGATTCGGCATCAAGCCGGATTTTTTCATGGACTTGCTGTTGCTGGGAGCGCCGTCCGCGATTATTGCGGCGCGCATTTATTACGTAGCGTTCTCATGGGATCAGTATAAAGACCGTCCGCTGGATATGTTTAAAATCTGGGAAGGCGGCATTGCGATCTACGGCGCGATAATAGGCGCGTTTATCTGCGGCATTATCTATGCAAGATATAAAGGTTACCGGTTCCTTAGAATTGCTGACGTTGCAGTACCATCGATCTTGGTTGGGCAAATGATTGGACGCTGGGGCAACTTCATGAACCAGGAAGCGTACGGGGGGCCAGTGAGTGAAGAGTTCCTTCGCAATACGCTGCATATCCCTTCCTTTATCGTTAATCATATGTTTATTGTAGATTCAGCTATTCCGGAAGGCGCCTTCCGCCATCCGGCGTTTCTGTATGAATCGCTCTGGAGCTTGGTGGGACTGGCTGTTCTGTTCGTCCTTCGTCGCCAGAAGTTCCTGCGCGTCGGCGAGCTGACTGCCGCCTACTTCATCTGGTACTCCATCGGCAGGTTCTTTATTGAAGCGCTGCGTATCGACAGCCTGGCGTTTATGGGACCTAACTGGCTGGTATCGCTGATCAATGGTCTGTGGTCGCCGATTAGCGGAGTGTTCGACCAAGGCTATCTGGACCCGGCCTATGGCAATATTCGCATCTCGCAATTGCTGGCTTTGCTGCTCATTATCGGGGCGATCATCTTCATTATTGTACGGCGCGTAACAGGTCAAGCGGATGTGCGTTATTCCGATCCGATCGTGACTACGAAGCCGGAGCGCAACGGCTTAACCGCAGATGGGCAAGATATCGCCACGGCTTCCAAAGCGGGCGAAGACAAGAAGTAATCGTGGACTGAATGTCATCATGGCGGAAAGTCAGTCAGCTTTGTGAATTTAGGAGGCCATACAGCATGAATCAAATTCGCACCATGTTATTCGATCTGGACGGTACGATTCTGGATACGAATGAGCTTATTATCCGTTCTTTCCTGGAGTCGCTGAAGGGGTATGTGCCAGAGGATTTCTGCCGGGATCATATTATCCCGAGCATGGGTCTGACGTTGGCCGATCAAATGAAGCTGTTCTCAGGATTGGACGATGTGGAACCTCTTGTGAAGGCGTACCGTGAAGTCAACTTAAGGTTGCATGACGATCTGGTACGAACGTTCGAATACGTAAACGAAGTGCTGGAGAAGCTTCATCGGCAGGGTATACAGATCGGTGTAGTGACGACCAAAATGAGGCTTACGACGGAGAGAGGCCTCAAGTTCGTCGGCATATACGACTATATTGACACCATTGTAACGATCGATGATGTTACGCATGCCAAGCCGCATCCGGAGCCGGTCCTGAAGGCGATGGGACTGCTTGGAGCCGATCCAGCGACGACTATCATGGTAGGAGACAGCACGGTCGACATCCAGTCTGCGGTCGCCGCCGGAGCGATTGGCGTTGGTGTCGCATGGTCGCTTAAGGGAGGCCAGATTCTGCGGGATGCCGGCGCAACGTATGTCATTGACGATATGCGGGAGCTGTACGCTTTCGCGGGATCGGAGCTGGGGACGCTTGAGAGACGTTGAACGCTACCCCGTTGAAGGACCCAATGCCTTATGGCAGGTCTATTCGACAGTAAGCAGAATAAAGGCGGTACGGAACTTTATATTTATCCAACTGGCTAGATATTGTCCTGTGCTGCCTTGGAAAAATTGGATCTACCGCCGCGTGCTGGGGATGAAGGTCGGTGAGCATACAGCATTTGCTCTGATGGTCATGGTGGACGTCTTCTTCCCGGAACGGATTACGGTCGGAAACAATTCGATTATCGGCTATAATACGACGATACTGACGCATGAGTATTTGATCAAGGAGTATCGTCTCGGCTATGTACATATCGGCGACCATGTCATGATCGGCGCGAACACGACCATTCTTCCCGGTGTTACGATCGGGGACCATGCCGTTGTCGCCGCCGGGTCGGTGGTGCATAAGGATGTGCCCGCCCATGCTTTTGTCGGCGGCAATCCGATGAGGCTAATCGAGCGCCGATTGGACTGAGTGGCTTACGCAAGAGCGTCCTCCAATCAGGAGAGCGAGAACCGGGCTGTCCATAGGTAGTGATGATAGGATTCACAGCAGCGGGGATGTCCTTCATGCAGAGCGAATGGCGCGCAGGCGCTAATCGTGTATGCGGGAGGATGTCCTTTTTTATGAGGAAATAAGATGATTCTGCTATTCAGGAGAAGGCGTTCTGCCGATACAAGGAGAAGCTGGGTTGTTAGGCCTGTAATGGGGCTGTGTCAGCTTGACGGGAGAGCGTTAATCATGCTACGATAACCACTAATATCTTTATTTTGGTAGTATGGTAACACTTTAAATCACTAAAGCATTTAATGAAGGAGAACGGTTATGTCTAAACCAAAGATGTTCGAGAAGCCGACCGGGGCCAAGGACTATCTGCCGGAAGCGGTTCGCAAGCTGCGTCATATCGAGCGCGAAGTGCTGGCCTGCATGCGCGGCTGGGGCTATGAACAAATCATTACGCCAACGATGGAATATTACGATACGGTGGGGGCGGCAAGCTCCACATCCGACCATAAATTATACAAGCTGCTGAATAACCGCGGCACGACGCTGGTCCTCCGCTCCGATATGACGTCCCCTATTGCGCGGGTCGTCTCTTCGCTGCTTAAGGAATCCGACTTCCCGCTGCGCTTGTCCTATCATTCCAATGTGTTCCGTTCCATTGAAGAGGAAGCGGGACGGGAGGTTGAGTTTTTCCAGACGGGTGTCGAGCTGGTCGGTGATTCGTCTGCGGAAGCGGATGCCGAGGTTGTGGCGCTGGCGATTGCGTCGCTTAAGGCGGCGGGCGTGGAGCGCTTCAAGATCGCGATCGGCCATGTCGGCTTCCTGAACGGGCTGCTTGGCGAAGCGCTGCCGGGCCGTACTGAAGAGCAAGAGCTGCTGAAGTCATGCTTGCTGGGGCGTGATTATGTCGGTTATCGGGATCAGCTGCGGAAGCTGTCGCTGGAAGAGCCGGTGCGCGCTGAGCTGGAAGGAATATTGCGGCTGCGCGGCGGCGGAGAAGTATGCGATCAGGCGCTGGAGCTCTGCACGGACGAGACGGCGCGGGAGTCGATTAGCCATCTGTGCGAGATTTGGGATGCACTCAAGGCATATGGCGTCAGCGAGCATGTTTTGATTGATTTGACCATGATCGGCGACTTCTCCTATTACACGGGCATGACCTTCGAAGGCTACGCTGCCGATCTGGGCTTCCCTGTCGTAAGCGGAGGCCGTTATGACAATCTGCTGGCGCAGTTTGGGCGTCCGGCAGGCGCAACGGGCTTTGCACTGAAGACGACGAGAGTGCTCGAGCTTCTGGGCGCAGAAAGCGACGTTGAAGATGAGCGCACGCTAATCGTCTTTGATGCTGCCGGACGCGACGAGGCTCTGGCAGAGGCGCAGCAGCTTCGCGGAGAAGGCGGGCTGGTTGTGACGGTGCGAGCGGATTCACTATCGGATGAGCTGCATAAGGCCGCTCAGTCTGGCAGCTTCCACTATAAAGGGCTTCGCTATACGGCTTTGCAGACGTATATGGCTGGCCAAGGAACGAAAGGAGGCAGCGCAACATGAGCAGCGAGAAGAACATATTGAAGGTTGCGATGCCGAAGGGCAGAATATACAAGCAAGCGCTCAAGCTGTTCCGGGAAGCGGGCATCCCGATTCCGGGCGACTTTGACGATACGCGGAAGCTGATTATTGAACAGCCGGAAGCGAAGATGGAATTTATTATGGCGAAGCCGGTGGATGTACCGACATTCGTCGAATATGGCGTTGCGGATATCGGTATTGTCGGCAAGGACGTACTAATGGAAGAAGACAAGGATGTCTACGAGCTTCTTGATCTGGGCATTGCGAAGTGCCGGATGTCTGTTATCGGACTGCCAGACTGGAAGCCGACGATCCAGCCTCGCGTAGCGACCAAGTATCCGAGTGTCGCATCCGCATACTTCCGCGAGCAGGGGCAGCAGGTCGAAGTGATCAAGCTGAACGGCTCCATTGAGCTTGCGCCGCTCATCGGGTTGGCGGACCGGATCGTCGATATGGTCGAGACGGGCCAGACGCTAAGAGAGAACGGGCTTATCGAGATGGAGACGATCTTCGGCATTACGAGCCGGCTTATCGCCAATCGGGTGAGCTACCGGATGAAGAATGATAGCATCCAAAGCCTATGCGACCGGCTGCAGGATACGATTGCGACGAAGAACTTCTAGATAGAGCAAGATGCGCGGCAGTAAAGCGCAAGGAGAGGAGTGTTGGATCATGCGCATTATGCGTGCGGAGCAATTTGGATTGAAGCGCGAGGTGGAGTACGGCACGCCGGAGCAGAATGAAAGTGCTTTGCGCATTGTGGCAGACGTGAAGGCGGAAGGCGACGCCGCCTTGCTGCGCTACACGGAGCAGCATGACAAGGTGAAGCTGGATGCAGCTTCGCTTCGTGTGACACAGGAGGAGATTGATGCGGCATATGATCGTGTCGATGCTGCTTTCCTGACGGCATTGCGCGAAGCGGCAGCCAATATTCGGAAGTTCCATGAGAAGCAATTGCGCAATTCATGGATGGATCTTCAGCCTGACGGGACAATGCTGGGACAAATCATGCGTCCCCTAAAGCGTGTAGGCGTATATGTGCCCGGCGGCAAAGCGGCTTACCCTTCGTCCGTACTGATGAATGTCATTCCGGCTCAAGTAGCGGGCGTACCCGAAATCGTAATGGTGACGCCGCCGGCTACAGGCGGCAAGGAAGGGATTGATCCCTATATTCTGGTCGCTGCCGCTGAATCGGGCGTGAAGGAGCTGTACCGTGTTGGAGGGGCGCAAGCGATTGCGGCTCTTGCTTACGGTACGGACACGATTGCTCCAGTGGATAAGATTTGCGGTCCAGGCAACATCTACGTGGCGCTGGCGAAACGTGCGGTATTCGGCGCGGTCGATATCGACAGCATTGCCGGACCGAGCGAAATTGTCGTATTGGCGGATGAGTCTGCCGATCCGGTCTATATCGCAGCGGATCTGCTGTCCCAGGCAGAGCATGATGAGATGGCTTCGTCAATCCTGGTTACGCCTTCCGAGGGGCTGGCTCAAGCCGTCTCTGATGAAGTGGAGCGCCAGCTCTCGACGCTGCCGAGACAAGACATCGCCAGAAGCTCGATTGACCAGTATGGAGCGGTCTTGCTGGTCGATTCCCTTGAAGCGGGCATCGATGTGGTGAATCAGCTTGCTCCCGAGCATCTGGAGGTGCTGACGGAGGAGCCGATGCGACTGCTAGGTCTGATTGAGAACGCAGGGGCGATCTTCCTCGGTCCTTACAGCTCGGAGCCGGTAGGCGATTACTTCGCGGGACCGAATCACATCATTCCGACGAACGGAACGGCTCGATTCTCCTCACCAGTGAATGTGGATGACTTTATGAAGAAATCCAGCTTGATCTACTATAGCAGGGAAGCCTTGATGAAAAACGGAGAAAACATTATGACATTGGCCCGTCATGAAGGGCTCGAAGGCCATGCCAGAGCGATTCAGGTTCGACTGGATAAGGAGAACGGCTCGAAGTAGAGCGGACCCCGAGAAACGGGCGCCAGAGTGCGGCTAATCTTTTTGAAAGCAGATAATAAATGAAGGAACTATAGATGGAGGTTGGAGTTACCATGACAGAACAAGCGGTGCGCGAAGCTTCGGTAGCGCGGAAGACGAATGAAACGGATATTTCGCTTAAATTTGCGGTAGACGGAACAGGGCAGGTCAAATTGGAGACGGATGTCCCATTTCTGAACCACATGCTCGACCTGTTCGCCAAGCACGGACAATTCGATCTGACAGTCGATGCGAAGGGGGATATCGATATTGATGATCACCATACGGTAGAGGATATCGGCATTTGCCTTGGCCAGACGCTTCGCGAGGCGCTGGGCGATAAGCGCGGTATCAAGCGTTATGCCAGCGTGTTCGTTCCGATGGACGAAGCGCTTGCGCAAGTTGTTATTGACGTGAGCAACCGTCCGCATTTTGAATACCGCGCGCAATATCCTTCTTCCCAGGTAGGCAGCTTCTCCACGGAGCTGGTTCAAGAGTTTCTGTGGAAGCTGGCGCTGGAGGCGCGCATTACGCTGCATGTTATTGTGCACTACGGCCAAAATACGCATCATATGATCGAAGCCGTATTCAAGGCTCTGGGTAGAGCGCTTGACGAGGCGACCAACATTGATCCTCGCGTGCAAGGAGTTCCATCGACGAAGGGAATGCTGTAAGATGATCGCGATTATCGATTACGGCATGGGCAATCTCCATAGTGTCAGCAAAGCGGTGGAGCGTCTCGGTTATGAGGCGGTCGTGACGGCTGATCCGCAGCAAATTATGGAGGCGGACGGCGCGATTCTGCCGGGTGTGGGCGCATTTGGCGACGCGATGCAGAACTTGCGCAACACTGGACTGGACGAAGTTGTGAAGTTTTACGCGACATCGGGCAAGCCGATCCTTGGTATCTGTCTTGGCATGCAATTGCTGTTCGGAGAGAGCGAGGAGTATGGCAAGAACGAAGGTCTGGACTTGCTTCCGGGTCAAGTGATCCGATTTAGCGGCGACTTCAAAATCCCGCATATGGGCTGGAACAAGCTGAGCTTCCTGCAAGGGGACTCTCCTTTATTCCAAGGGCTTGAGGAGGGGCATGTCTATTTCGTCCATTCCTTCCACGCGAAGCCGGGCCTGGCGTCCGACTTGCTCGCCACGACGGATTATTATGGACCGGTCACAGCTATCGTAGGCCGCGGCAGCGTATACGGCATGCAGTTCCACCCGGAGAAAAGCGGGGATTTGGGTATGGCGCTGCTAGGCAACTTCCTGACTTTGACGGGAAGCGGAAAGCCGCAAACGGCATTGGTCTGATAGGGAGAGGGGAGAGAGAACATGCTGGCAAAACGAATTATTCCTTGTCTGGATGTCAAGGATGGTCGCGTCGTCAAAGGCGTGAACTTCGTGAATTTGCGCGATGCGGGAGATCCCGTTGAGCTTGCGGCAACCTATGACCGCGAGGGAGCGGATGAGCTTGTCTTTTTGGACATTTCGGCATCCGTTGAAGGCAGAGCGACCATGATTGAGGTTGTAAAGCGTACCGCTGGAGAAATTACGATTCCGTTCACAGTAGGCGGGGGCATCTCACATGTCGATGACATGACCAGATTGCTTCGCGCTGGAGCGGACAAGATCGGCATTAATACCGCTGCCATTAAAAATAAATCGCTTGTATCCGATGGCGCGCGCCGCTTCGGTTCGCAGTGTATCGTCGTCGCGATCGACGCCAAGTTCAACCCGGAGTGGGGCGAATGGGAAGTTTATACGCATGGCGGACGCCAAGCGACAGGCATTCGCGCGCTGGAATGGGCTCGAGAGGCGGAGAAGCTGGGCGCGGGCGAGCTGTTGCTGACGAGCATGGACGCAGACGGCACGAAGGACGGCTTTGACGTGAAGCTGACGGCTGCTGTATCGGATTCCGTCGGGATTCCGGTTATTGCATCCGGCGGTGCAGGTCAGATTGGGCACTTCCATGAAGTGTTCGAGGAAGCGCGCGCAGACGCGGCTCTCGCGGCAACGATCTTCCACTACAAGGAAATGACGATACAAGAAGTGAAGGATGATTTGCGCAGGAAGGGAGTCGAGGTCAGATAATGGGAACAGTAGAGATACAGGAGCAGATCAAATGGGATGCGGACGGTCTCGTACCGGCTGTCGTGCAGGACGCGCAGAGCAAGGAAGTGCTCATGCTGGCTTACATGAATCGGGAGTCGCTCAAGCTCTCGATTGAGTCGGGCACAACATGGTTCTGGAGCCGCTCGCGCAGCGAGCTGTGGAACAAAGGCGCGACGAGCGGACATACGCAGCAGATTGTCTCCATGGCCTATGACTGTGACGGGGATACCTTGCTCGTCCGTGTGAATCAGCAGGGACCGGCTTGCCATACGGGCAGCTACAGCTGCTTTTACAATTCGATTGCTGTTGAAGGCGAAGGGACTACAGAAGGCGCGGAGCCAGTTGCCGATCGATTCGGTATCCTGGGCCGTCTGGAGGGTGTTATTGCTCAGCGTGATGCGGAGCGTCCATCCGGCACGTATACGACATATCTCTTCGACAAAGGCGTCGACAAAATCCTGAAAAAAGTCGGAGAAGAGTCCGCCGAAGTGATCATTGCAGCGAAGAATAAGGACAACGACGAACTGCGCAGCGAAGCGGGAGACTTGCTCTTCCATCTCATGGTTCTGCTCCGTGAAAGGGGACTTCCGCTTGACGATATCATGTCCGAGCTGGAGAGCCGCCACGGCAAGCCGACGACGAATAAGATGAGGTAAATGCTGGAAGACATGACTTTGTCGAAAAATAGTAGCAATACTTTTTGAATTATCGGTAAATCAATGTATAATAGGACAAGTAAGAATGATCGAAGGTTTAAATTATTTGGTTGAAACGCTCAGGAGGGTATCATGTTAAGCGACAAGGTGCGTATTTTTTCGGGTTCGTCAAATCCGGTATTGGCTCAGAAAATCAGCAGCGAACTAGGACTGAACTTAGGTGCAATCAAGCTGTCCCGTTTCAAGAGCGGCGAGATCTATGTCCACTACGAAGAAACGATACGGAATTGCGACGTATTTTTGGTTCAGTCGTTCTCGCATCCCATTAACGAGCATTTCGTTGAATTGCTTGTCATGATCGATGCGGCGAAGCGTGCTTCCGCAAGAACGATTAACATCATTATGCCGTACTACGGATACGCACGCCAGGAACGCAAGGCTGCTCCGAGGGAGCCGATCTCGGCGAAAATGCTGGCAGATGTGCTGACGACAGTAGGCGCTACGCGTGTCATTACGATCGATCTGCATGCTCCCGCTATTCAAGGCTTCTTCAATATTCCGGTAGACCACATGACGGCGCTTGATCTGATCAGCGACTATCTGAAGTCGAAGAACATTAAGAACCCGGTTGTCGTATCGCCGGACGCAGGCCGTGCATCCACGGCGGAGAAGCTGGCCAACTATCTGGACACTTCGTTTGCCATTATGATCAAGAAACGTCCAGCTCACAACGAGTCGTCCATTACGCATGTAATCGGCGATGTTGCAGGCCAGACACCAATCATTATCGAAGACCTGATTGATACGGGCAATACGATTGTCAATGTTGTCGAAGGCTTGAAAGAAAGAGGCGCGGAGGATGTATACGTCTGCGCGACGCACCCGCTCTTCTCCGGAACCGCAATTGAGCGTTTGGATCATCCCAATATTAAAGAAGTCATCGTAACCGATTCCATCATGTTGCCGGAGACGACCCCGGACCGCTTCAAAATTCTGTCGGTCGCGCCTCTGCTAGCGGAAGCGACACGCATTATTTTGGACGGCGGCTCGATCAGCACCCTGTTCAAAAACAAAGGTGTATAGCGCTTATAGGCTTCAGTAATTGCATATCGACGAAGAGAGAATCGCGGGCGGCTCATGCTGTCCGCGATCTTTTCGACTTTTGGGATATCCAATAATCTTACGTGTTGAGTTCTGCGGGGCTATGGTATAATCGTAAAAAACGGGAACGGGACAGAAAGGGCGATTAGAATTGCCGCTGTTCGCGGACGCACGACGCAGTGTGTTTTTGCTGTTGAAGCCGAAGGTGTGCGTGACGGTGCGCAAAGGTTTGCGCTATGCTGTGTCGTTTTATGTTTCGATGATTTTACTATTTTCGGCTGTTTCGTATGATGCAGCGACGATGCCGAGGATGAGGGGACGCAAAGGGGCCGGCTGGTTGCAGGTAACTTTTGAAGTCGTCCGATTGCATGCCATGAGCCGAGGAGAGCATATACTTTTCGAGGGAAACGCCTGATTGAAAAGGTGATGTGAATTGGTGCAGAATGGTATGGGCAAGGGCATACGGTAGTGGTTGATTGGAGCTGGAAGGTTTGAAGTTGCGTTTTGCATGCGTGAAACGTTGTTAGCGCTCGGTGATCGTTGATTGAGCCGCATGGTTGGAAAGGGCTGCGCAACGCGGTTTTGCTTATGCAAAACGTAATTTACGTTTTATTGATGAAGAGTAAAGAGCGGGGAGCGGGCTCGGCGCAGAGCTGTAAGCCGAGAAACTCGGCTTGCAAGGCGGGAAGAAGCTCCGCGGAGTGCTGTAAGCCGAGAAACTCGGCTTGCAAGGCGGGAAGAAGCTCGGCAGTGTGCTCTAAGCCGAGAAACTCGGCTTGCAAGGCGAGAATGAGCTCCGCGGTGTGCTCTAAGCCGAGAAACTCGGCTTGCAAGGCGAGAATGAGCTCCGCGGTGTGCTCTAAGCCGAGAAACTCGGCTTGCAAGGCGGGAATGAACTCGGCGGAGTGTTGTAAGCCGAGAAACTCGGCTTGCAAGGCGGAGTGAGACGATCCGAATGATGAACGAGCATATAAATGATGAGATATAGCATACAAAGTTGTTTTGTTAGCGCAAAACTGCTAAAAATGTACGAAGGTTGTTTTGCTGATGCGAACCATGCTGTGATGTACGAATGGCAGGTAGGCAGGAGCAAAACATACAGGGAGGTGCCTTGCGAATGAAGGGAAAGAAACGTATGGCTGTCAATGAAGGAGCAGGAACCAAAATTATACCTATACAATGGGACGCTACGTTCTTTTTCGAGCGCGCGGTCCGTTCGCTGGACCGGTATCATTATGATAAGGCACTGAAGTACTTCCGCAGAGCCGTTGAATATGAGCCGGATAATCCCGTGAACCATTGCAATATGGCGGGCATTATGTCGGAAATGGGTAACTATAAGGAATCCAATGAAGTATTAAGCTGGATTCTAGAAGAGCTGGACCCCGAGATGACAGAATGCCACTTCTATATGGCCAATAACTTTGCCAATATGGAGATGTATGAATCGGCAGAGCAGTCGCTTGTCCAGTATCTGCAAGAGGATGCGGAAGGTCATTATTTGGATGAAGCCGAAGAAATGATGGAGCTGCTCCATTATGAACTAGAGAGGCCAGCGCCGCTCAAAAATATTAAGTCCCGCCAAGGCATGGTAGAGCATGACCAGGCACGGGCGTTGCTGGAGGAAGGGAAGTTTACCGAGGCTGTGCGCATTCTGGAAGAGATTGCGGAGCAGCAGCCCGACTTCCTCGCGGCACGCAACAATCTGGCTTTGGCCTACTACTATATGGGGTTGTTTGATAAAGCCAAGGCTTGCATCCAGGGCGTGCTGGAGCATGAGCCGGGCAATCTTCATGCGTTATGCAATCTGGCTATCTTCTATCAGCATGAAGAAAATACGGAAAGCCTGAAAGAACTGGTCGAGCTGCTGGCGAAAACAGTGCCGTTCCATCAGGAGCATGCATTCAAGCTGGCGACGACAATGGGAATACTAGGCGAGCATGGCGTCGCCCGCCGTCACTTCATGAGGCTGATTAAGGATGGAGAGGCACAGCAGGACCCTTGTTTGCATCATTATGCAGCTGTTGCTGCCTATAACTCTGGACGGCTGAACGACGCGGAGCGTTTGTGGAAAGGCACGATGAAGCTTGATCCGGCATCGGGCGTAGCTTCTTATTATCTGGATCAGCTTCAGCTCATTCAGAGAGGTGAGGCTGCTCCGCCGATCAGCTACCATTATCATCTGCCGTTCGAGGAGCAATTCAAGCTATGGGAGAAGTCATCGGATGGGATGCCGGATCATTTGAAGCGCGATCCGCTCGTCCGCTCGTCCTTCTTCTGGGCGCTGCGGCATGGCGATCAGCATACGAAGCTGCAGGTGATTCAGGCATTCGGCATGATTGCCGATAATGAAGTGAAGGATGTGCTGCGCGCCTTCCTGATGGAGCCGGAGGAAGACGATTATTTGAAAAAAATCGCCGTATTCGTGCTCCGTACAATGGGCGTACAAGAGCCGCTTCAGGTGATGCTGGAAGGCAAGGAGTCGGTTATCGAGCCGAATCGCGTACCTTCGAGGCTGCCCGAATGGGATGATAAGTGGGAAGCGGTGGCGCAGGCGGCCATCAGTCGCATGAGCAAGCATTATGATCTTGTGCAGCAGCATGATATGATGACATTATGGGTTGAATTTCTAACCAGGGTCTATCCCAACGTTCCGAAGCTCACGAAGCCGGAGGGCTGGGCGGCGGCACTGGAATATTTGACAGCGAAGATGCATCGCCGCGCGATATCGTACCATGAGGTGTCACTTCGATACGGCACTTCTATTGCAACGGTGAGCAAGCATGTGAAGCTAATCGATGAGGCTTGCGGCATCAAGGAGAAGATGAAGTCGATCAACTCCGTATTTTTTGCGCAGCAGCCAACAGAAGACTAATTTGATCATGAGGTGAAGCAGATGTACAAATCCATTATTATCGGTACGGGTCCTGCCGGACTGACGGCTGCGATCTATCTGGCACGCGCCAACATGAACCCGCTTATTATTGAAGGACCTGAGCCGGGCGGCCAGTTGACGACCACGACGGATGTGGAAAATTTCCCAGGCTTCCCTGAAGGCATTATGGGACCGGAGCTAATGGACAATATGCGCAAGCAAGCGGAGCGCTTCGGTGCGAAGTTTATAACGGGCTGGGTGAACAGCGTCGATATGTCACAGCGTCCGTTCAAGCTTCAAGTAGAAGGTCAAGGCGAGATCGTCGGCGAAAGCTTGATCATCTCCACAGGCGCCTCTGCCAAGTATCTCGGCATCCCTGGCGAGAAGGACAATGTGGGCAAAGGCGTCAGCACTTGCGCGACCTGCGATGGATTCTTTTTCCGCGGGAAAAAGATTATCGTGGTGGGCGGCGGCGACTCCGCGATGGAGGAAGCGAGCTTCCTGACTCGCTTCGCAACGAATGTCGAGCTGGTGAATCGCCGTACGGAGCTGCGTGCGTCGAAGATCATGCAAGATCGTGCGCGTGAGAACGAGAAAATCAGCTGGAGCCTCAACCGCACGCCGGTGGAAGTTGTGGCGAACGGCATGGGCGTTACAGGGCTGAAGGTCAAGAACAATGAGACGGGCGAGGAAGAAGTCATCGAGACGAACGGGATCTTCATCGCAATCGGCCATACGCCGAACACGAAGTTCCTCGGCGGCCAGATCGATACGGATGAGCAAGGCTACATTAAAGTGAAGCCGGGTTCATCCGAGACGAACGTACCGGGTGTATTTGCTTGCGGCGACGTTCAAGACAACAAATATCGCCAAGCGATTACGGCTGCGGGCAGCGGCTGTATGGCGGCATTGGACTGCGAGCGGTTCCTTGAGGGACATATCACGCAGGATTGGAGCCAATCGCTTTAAGCAATTGGAGCAAGCGGAAAGGACTGCGGGGTTGATTCCAATCCTGCAGTCCTTTTCATATGCAGCTGTCGTGTAAGTGGTATAGCGGTAATGCTAGTTGAAAGGTTTGGCGATCGTCACAATGTGAGATCGGAACTAACCCCGTACCCTTTGCAGAAGCACCCCCTCTCCCATTTGTTAAATGTTACAATTATTGGTGTGGGGGAGGCGATGCTCGTGAACACGAAGCGAATGCCATTAGGTCCGGAGAGCGGTGACAAGGCAGGCATGTACAGCACAACGAAATTCGGAATGTTTTATATCGTAGATGATACCTATGTGCTGACGGTTATGGAGTAAAGTCCGGTTGATCCTTGGAATGGATCGCCTATCGATCAGGTGATTAAGGGGATACAAGAGATGAAGGAATCATAATGCCAGCAGGGTGGCGTCTTCGTCTCTAGCTATGAGGCTATGAGAGCTCCTTGGAATCGCCTTCACGGACGCTTCTACGAGGCACTTACGTATCGCAAAATGTCAGCAGTGATGCGGCAAATGGGCACTTTTTGCGCGTGCTGGGGGTGGTGGATTGCGCTTGACCGAAGCGGTTACAACGCTTATAGTTGGAACAGAGAACGTTAACTTTATGGATGAGGTGGCTTTGTCATGTCTGAGAAGATTTACATTGGAGTCGATGTCGGTGGTACTACGATCAAGGTAGGCATCTGCGATGCGGAGGGACATTTGCTCCACACGTTTGAAGGGCCGACGGGAACAGGTAAAGGAACGGACGTCATCCTTCATAATATTGCGGATTATGCACGGGAGATTGTGAAAGAGTCGCCTTTTGAATGGGAACAGGTTGAGGGTGTGGGCGTAGGAATCGCCGGCTTCCTTGATATTCCAAGAGGCTTTGTGAAGTTTTCTGCGAATCTATATATTGAAAATACCGATCTGAAAGGCTTTCTGGAGCAAGAATTGCAGAAGCCGATTAAGGTTAACAATGATGCGAATGTGGCTGCGCTGGGCGAAGCATGGGCTGGCGCGGGCAAAGGCATCGACAACTGCGTGTGCTACACGCTTGGCACGGGCGTAGGCGGCGGCATCATTATCGGCGGCCGTATTGTGGAAGGCTTCGCAAGTATGGCGGGCGAGCTCGGCCATGCTTCGATCGTCCCTGATCTGGAAGCAATCCAGTGCGGATGCGGCAAGATGGGATGCCTGGAGACGGTATCCTCCGCTACGGGCATTATTCGTATGGCAAAGGATGCGGTAGAGCGCGGAGACCGCACAACTTTGACGGGTCTCGAGGAGATTACGGCGAAGGATGTCGTTGATGCGGCGAAAACCGGTGACGAAGTGGCGGCGCGTATCGTGAGCCGCGCAGCATTCTACTTGGGCAAATCAATGTCCACGCTGGCTATATTGCTGAACCCGCAATATTTCATTATCGGCGGTGGCGTCTCCAAAGCGGGCGACTTCCTGTTCGATCAGATTCGCGAAGTGTTCGAGAAGTATACGCTTGACCAGGCGAAGGAAGGCGTGAAAATCGTTCCGGCTACGCTGGGCAACAATGCGGGTATCGTCGGAGCGGCAGGACTTATTCTAAGAGGATAGTAGGTGTCTCTCATGGAAACGACAGCGACATTGGCGAAGCTTGTCATAATTACCGGTATGTCGGGTGCGGGCAAAACAATTGCTGTCCAGAGCCTTGAGGATCTCGGATTTTTTTGCGTCGATAATCTGCCTCCGGTACTTATTCCGAAGTTCGCGGAATTAATCGAGCAGTCGAATGGTAAGATAGGAAAAGTAGCACTTGTCATCGATCTCCGCGGCAGGGAGTTTTTCACTGCGCTTGCGGAGTCGTTAGCGTATATCAAAGAGCATCATACAATCAGCTGCGAGATTCTGTTCCTGGATGCGACCGACGAGGTGCTGGTGCAGCGCTATAAGGAAAGCCGCCGCCGTCACCCGCTTGCTCCGCAAGGGTTGCCGCTCGACGGCATCCACAGCGAGCGGCGCATGCTGGAGGACCTCAAGGGTTCCGCATCGCAGGTTATTGATACGAGTAACTTAAAGCCGCTTAAATTGAAAGAGCGGATTATTAATCATTTTACTCATTTGGAGCAAAATAGCTTGTCGGTTAATGTGACGTCATTTGGCTTCAAATACGGCATTCCGATCGACGCCGACTTGATCTATGATGTGCGTTTCCTGCCGAATCCGCATTATGTGGAGCATCTGCGTCCCAACACGGGGCAAAATCCGGATGTCTATGAATATGTGATGAAGTGGCCGGAAACCCAGCAGTTTCTAACGAAGCTCCTTGATATGCTGCAATTTCTCATACCGCTCTACCGCAAGGAAGGCAAGAGCCAAGTGGTTATCGGGATTGGTTGTACAGGCGGGAAGCATCGCTCTGTCGCGATCGCGGAGTATTTGGGCCGCATGCTTGGCAGCAGCGATACGGAGCGGGTGCGTGTCAGCCACCGCGATTCCGAACGAGATAAGCACTGACACGGGGTGAGAGCATGCAGACCATACAGAAAATAGTCAGACGTCCCAAAATCGTCGTCATCGGCGGCGGTACGGGACTGTCTGTCATGCTGCGGGGGCTTAAGGAGAAGCCGCTCGACATTACCGCTATCGTCACGGTAGCGGATGACGGCGGCAGCTCCGGCATATTGCGCAACGAGCTGCAAATACCGCCCCCCGGCGACATTCGGAACGTCCTGACGGCGCTGGCGGACGCGGAGCCGCTGCTGACCGAGGTGCTTAAGTATCGGTTCCCGAACGGCACCGGACTTGCGGGTCACAGTCTTGGCAATCTAATGCTGGCCGCCATGACGGATATCTCCGGCGACTTCGTATCAGGAATCCGGCAGCTCAGCAAGGTGCTGGCGGTCAAAGGGCGGGTGCTGCCTGCCGCCGACCGGGCCATCGTACTGAAAGCGGAGATGGCGGACGGTACGATTATTACCGGGGAATCGATGATTCCGAAGGCAGGGCAGGCGATCAAACGGGTGTTCCTGGAGCCGGCCGATGTCGAGCCGCTGGCTGAAGCGGTGGAGGCGATTGAGAGCGCGGATGCGATTCTGATCGGGCCTGGCAGCTTATACACAAGCATCATGCCGAACCTGATCGTACCGAAGCTGGCGCAAGCCATTGTGGAATCAGAAGCAGTAAAGCTGTTCGTCTGCAATGTCATGACGCAGCCGGGCGAGACAGACAATTATTCAGTAAGCAATCATTTGGATGCGATTCATGCGCATATCGGTCATCATTTATTCGATTATGTCATTGTGAATGACGGAGAAATTCCGCCGCAGGTGGAGAGCCAATACGCCGAGCTGGGCGCGAAAGCAGTCCATCTGGATATGGCAGAGGTCGAAAGCAGAGGCTATAAGGTCATTGCCGACCGGCTTGTATTATTTCGAAAGTTTCTGCGTCATGACGCGGAACGGTTAAGCCATCATATTTATAAACTAGTGGAGAACTGGATGTTAAGAAAGAGGTGAGGAAGAATGTCTTTTGCGGCGCAGACCAAGAAGGAACTGACATTAATTGAATCGGACAGCTGCTGTGAGCGTGCCGAGCTATCGGCCCTTATCCGGATGAACGGTTCGGTCAGCCTATCCAGCCGCAAGGTCGTTCTGGACATCTCGACGGAGAATGCGGCCATTGCCAGAAGAATTTATTCGTTGATCAAAAGGCATTTTGAAGTCCATGTGGAGCTGCTCGTTCGCAAGAAGATGCGGCTGAAGAAAAACAACGTTTATATCGTCCGTATGCCTACGAACGTACAGGAAGTGCTGAGCGAGCTGTGCATCGTATCGGAAGGCTTCATGTTCAACGATGGCATCGACAAGGAGATTGTACGCAAGCCTTGCTGCAAGCGTTCGTATTTGCGGGGCGCATTCCTCGCAGGAGGCTCGGTCAACAATCCGGAGGGGTCGTCGTACCATCTGGAGATTTCGTCGATGTATGAGCAGCATTGCGGCGCGCTCGTGGATCTTGCGAATAAGTTCGACCTGAACGCGCGGTGTATCGAGCGCAAGAAGGGCTTTATCTTCTACATCAAAGAAGGCGAAAAAATTATCGAATTGCTGAATATCATCGGCGCACATCAAGCGCTGTTCAAATTCGAGGATGTGCGGATCATGCGCGATATGCGCAATTCCGTCAACCGGATCGTCAACTGCGAGACGGCCAATCTGAACAAAACAATCGGAGCGGCCGTAAGACAAATCGACAATATCAAGCTGCTGCAGAAGGAAGTTGGACTGGAGAGCCTGCCTGAGAAGCTGCGTGAAGTGGCGGAGATCAGGCTTCAGCATCCCGATTTGAACCTGACGGAAGTAGGCGAGATGCTTCGCGGAAAGGTCAGTAAATCCGGCGTCAATCATCGACTTCGCAAAATCGACGAATTAGCCGAAAAAATCCGGGGCGGTTCAACTTTTGCCTAGTGCAACGGCTTGTATGATGATATAATAAGGTGTAATTGGCTTATATTATTCAACATTTCCCACGTGATAAAGCTTTTAGTAAAATATAGGGGGTAAGATTTCCATGACCAAGCTTCCGGTTGTCGTTCGTCTGAAGACGGGGCTTCATGCGAGACCAGCAGCGTTATTCGTACAAGAAGCGAACAAATTCTCCTCCGAGGTATTTGTAGAGAAAGACGATAAGAAGGTTAATGCCAAATCCATTATGGGGATTATGAGTCTGGCAATCAGCTCTGGCACAGAAATTTCGATCAGCGCGGACGGGTCGGACGCCGAACAGGCTGTAAACGCTTTAGTCGCTCTTGTCAGCAAAGAGGAATTGGATAACCAATAAGAGGAAAGAAGTGGCTTTGTCGCATGACTTGTTCGCGCGCCAAAGCGGCTTCTTTTTTATTTATGCGTCTGTATTTTTCGATATGCGAAAAGCCTTCCTTCACTCTGAATGATCGGTATCCGGCTGCAAGCCTAAAGCTTGCGGTGGATGCCGTCCAGGAGTAGAAGGAAGGCTTTTTTGTTATGCATGCATGAGATTGAAAGAAAGCGAACTGATCACTTGTCTTATCGACTGCCTATCGAGCTTCAGCCCTCAAGTGTAGCAAGGATATTCTTCAATTTGTCTGCCGATTGGGTGAAGAGATCTTGCTCGAGATCGGTAAGAGTCAGCTCCAGCGTCGAGCGAACGCCGCTCCGGTCGATGATGCATGGAATTCCCAGATAAGCATCCGATACGCCAAGGTAGTTCTCCAGCAGAGTCGAGACGTTCAAGACGGCTCCTTCATCGTCCAGAATCGCTGTGCAGATGCGGTCTAGCGCCAGTGCGATGGCGTAGTAGGTTGCGCCTTTCGCTTGAATGATCTGATATGCGGCGTCGCGAGTATTCAGGAAAATCTCGTCTTTGTCCTCTGCGCTCAGTTGCAGCTCGGTTCCGGCGACGTTCGCGAGGCTCCAGACCGGAAGCTCCGAATCGCCGTGCTCTCCGATGATGTGAGCGTGTACGCTGCGAGGATCGATATGCAGCTTCTGTCCGATCAGATAGCGGAAGCGCGCGCTGTCGAGCAGCGTGCCCGAGCCGATCACGCGATGCGCTGGCAGGCCCGACTTCTTCCACGATCTGTAGCTCATGATGTCGACCGGATTGGATGCGATAAGCAGAATTGCATCTCGCGTATGAAGGAGCACTTGATCAATGATGCTGTCGAAGATCGCGATATTTCTTTTCAAAAGATCGATCCGCGATTCTCCGGGCTTCTGCGCTGCGCCTGCCGTAATGATGATAATATCGGCTGTTTTGCAGTCTTCATAAGTGCCTGCCCAAACCTTAGCGCCGCCCAGGTAAGGCATGCCGTGGTTCATATCCAGCGCATCTCCTGCGGCCTTATCAGCATTGGCGTCAATGAGCACCAGCTCATCCATGCGATTGCGAAGCAGCAAAGTATAAGCGGTCGTCGAGCCGACAGCTCCCGTACCGATGATGACGATTCTTGATTTTTTCATAAATGATAGTCTCCTTTATTCCTCGATAAATGGTTTGTTTACGTAGTGGTACATCGCGGCCATCAGCACGCTTCCCCCGATCAGATTGCCGATTGTGACAGGAATCAGGTTATGCAGAATGCCGTCCAGCGATATCGTCCCCGGCTGCTGCAGGACAAGTGCGATCGCGAAGGTGCACATATTCGCAATGCTATGCTCGTAGCCCGAGATAAAGAAGCAGAATACGAAGAGCATCATGGCGAACATTTTGGCACCGTCCCCTTTGAGCCCCATAGGTACGAAGAAGGCCAGGCAGACGAGCCAGTTACATAGTATCGCCCGGAAGAACAGCTCTACCATAGGCGTATGCATCTTTTTGTCCACGACCTCAAGCAGAAACCCGTTCACATTCGGATCGGCGAATAGTCCGGTCAGCCAGATCAGGAGTGCGAACACCGCAGCGCCAAGGATGTTGCCGCCATAGCTTAGAATCCACAGCTTAGTGGTATCACTCCAGCGCATTTTTTTGCGAAGGGCGGCGTAGCTGTAGTAGAAGGTGTTGCCGGTGAACAGGTCGCCTCCGCCATAACTAATCAGAATAATGGCTGTGCCGAACGTGAGGGCGGCCATGGGATAGGTGAGCGGAGAATGCTCGACATAAAAGAAGCTGCCTGTCTTGAATGCGACGATAACGCCGAAACCGATAAACATGCTTGCCAGCATGGAACGTGACAGGTACCGCCACAGGCTTTGCCGGAAAATGCGCAGCTTCTTCAACGCAAGCTGCTCCACCTTGAGCAGCGCTTCAATCTCCATAGGTACTCCTCCTGACTATCTCTCTGTTGCATTTGTCTGTTGTCGTTGTGATGCCAATATAGCATGAGCAGGAATTGGAAAGATGTGATAAAAGTCACTATGGACCAGAAAAAAATGGGAGGAGCGAGGCGGGGGGCTTCTGGAAGGGGTATGGGGCAACGTTAATCGTGCGAAAGTGACTGGAACAGAGAATTAGTGTTGTAAGAAACTGTTATAAGGTTTGCAACTTAGCAGTGATGAAGGGTGTCTTGTTAGGAAGAGAAGGTAGCTTGCGTGAGCCATGTCATCCATACTCATTTGAACCCTATTCCGTCATTATTGATCATGTTAAGTTGAAGTATGCTTTTATCAGCGGGGAGCCGCTGCGAGAGCTGGTTGATTATTTAAAGTGAGGATTTCGCGATTAAGCAGAGACAGACTTTGGGGCATAAACATAGCGTCCGCAAATTAAAAACCTCCCCTCCACAAAAGTGGAAGGGAGGTTTCTCTGCGTTATGAATGATTAGACCTTCTCGATGACTTTGTCTACGAGGCCGTAAGCGTGGGCTTCGGCTGCGCTCATGAAGTAGTCGCGGTCGGTGTCCTGCTCGATGCGGCTGAGCGGCTGGCCGGAACGTTCCGCCAGGATGTGGTTCAGCTTGTCGCGCATCTTCAGGATGCGGCGAGCGCGGATCTCGATGTCGCTGGCTTGGCCTTCAGCGCCGCCAAGCGGCTGGTGAATCATGACTTCGCTGTTAGGCAGCGCATAACGCTTGCCCTTCGCGCCCGCTGTCAGCAGGAACGCGCCCATGGACGCGGCCATACCTACGCAGATCGTCGATACATCCGGCTTGATGTATTGCATCGTATCATAAATGGCCATACCGGCTGTTATGGAACCGCCAGGGCTGTTGATGTATAGGGAAATATCCTTATCCGGGTCTTCCGCCGCCAGGAACAGCATTTGCGCGATGATGGAGTTGGCTACCACGTCATTCACGCCAGAACCTAGAAATATGATGCGATCCTTCAACAGGCGGGAATAGATGTCGTATGAACGTTCCCCCCGATTGCTTTGCTCAATAACCATAGGCACAAAATTCATTTCGAACCAGTCCTCCTTCGTCTACGTAAAAGCATGAATCAAAAATTCGTATTCCTATCATAACGGATTAAAATCAAAAAGTCAAAGATGGTCAAAGAAATTGATTTTTCAGGCCAAACCCTATATTTGCTCTTCGGTCCGCTCCGTAAAGTAGACCCCGTTTTGCAGGTCATTGACGAAACGCTGCAGCCATTCATAATAGCTGACGGCATGCTTCAGCTTGTGCAAATCCTCCAGACGTAGCTTCCGCTCTTCCTCATCTGTGCCCAGTTCAAGGATGATTCCGCTAAGCTGCGGGATAACCCCTTGGATCGCCCCCAGCATCACATCGAGATCCCGTTGCAGCTTGAAGGTGAAGAAGGATTGGAACGCTTTGAAGAAACCCGTCTTCGCAGCGTCAATGATCTGTGTTCTCCACTCCTCTCGAGGGGTCAAGGGCTCCTTCATTTGACCAAATGTAGCTTTTTTCACGACTTCTCCAATCCTCACTGCAAATTAACAATGCAATAACCATTCCATTCGTAAATGAACGTACAATAATTTTTGAACAGAGCTGTTGATAACGACTTATCTATCAATAACTGGATTATACGCTGATTAGCTATGAACCGCCGGATTTTTGGCAGAAACAAGAGAAGCGATCAAAAGCGGGAACAGGAGGATAGCGTGTCGGAGCCTACAATTGTGTACCGATATACCAGAAACAATGTGAAGAAGTTATCTGCTCGTGTCGAGAGGATCATATTGAACGAAGACGGGCATAGCGTTTGGGTACATCATTAGATGGATGCTCTCGGTGCGATTCTTGAAAGAATCGATATATTGGCCGAAATGAGCTTCATATTCCACGCCGGTGAATGAGAGATTCTTCCCAGCGTAATGAGAGTTTACATATAGCGTTGCTGCAATAGATGCTAAGGCTTTTGGCACGGCCTTTGATTGAATAATAATAATGGCGAGTACGAGTACAAAAGCTGCCAGTAGCAAACGCTTGTTTTTTCGCTTCATAACTTCCTCCAAATATCTACAGACTTGGGTGATTTTAAATCCGCCCATATAAACGTTATTGTAGTTAGGTTTGTTGCAGGACGGAAGAAGCTATCATGCACAGGTTGGTTGCAGGATGCAAAAAAGCCGCTCAGCATGAGGCTGAACGGCTTAAGTTTATTGGTATAGTGGCGCGCCCGCTAGGAATCGAACCTAGATCTCAGGCTCCGGAGGCCTACGTCATATCCATTGGACCACGGGCGCATCTCTTCAAAAAACAGTAGCAGAGATGATTATATGATATTCACGCCGTTAAAGCAAGAAGGCTGGGAAAATTAAATTTGTGAAAAAGATGTCGGAAATCGTTTTCAAATGCGATTCGACTCTTGCAGGCTGCTCTTGTTTTCGTTAAAATAGAGGTGGGACTTAAAATGAACACGCGGGACGAATTCAGTCCCAACAATTCTTTGAATCCCATTATGCTAATGACCGATGGAGTGAAGGATAAGAGATGCGACAGCTCATTGAACTGCAGCAGCAGCTTGTGCCTGAGCTTCTGGAAGTCATGCGGAAGAGGTACATGATCCTGCATCAGGTAATGCTATCGGACACGATTGGCCGCCGTACACTGGCGAATACGCTGGATATGACGGAGAGAGTGCTTCGGGCAGAGACCGATTTCCTAAAGGAGCAAGGCCTGCTGGAGATTCATACGGCGGGCATGCGGATCAGCGAGCAAGGCCGCAGCGCACTCGAACAGCTGGAGCCTCTGTACAAGTCGATGTTCGGTTTGTCCGAACTGGAGGAGAAGCTGCGCAGGGCATACGGGCTATCGCAGGTCATCATTGTGCAAGGCGATTCCGAGACGTCGATTCAGACGAAGCGCGAGCTCGGAAGGGTAGCGTGCCAAGTACTTCGCACCGCGCTGAAGCCGAGAGATGTCGTAGCGGTAACCGGGGGCACGACGATTGCCCAGGTAGCCAATCAGCTTACGACAACAACAGCCATGAAGGATATCTGGTTCGTACCGGCAAGAGGCGGACTTGGCGAAAGCTTGGATTATCAAGCGAATACGCTGGCCTCGACCATGGCGAAGCGGACGGGCGGACATTACCGGCTGCTGCATGTGCCGGATCATCTGGGTGAAGAGGCATTCGCTTCCTTGATGCAAGAGCCCAACATTCGGGAGATCGTTGACGTGATCCGAAGTGCGCGAATTGTCGTACACGGGATCGGGGACGCCATGATCATGGCGAGAAGACGGAAGCTGGACAGCGAAGTTGTAGCGGAGATCGAAGCGGAGGGCGCACTGGCCGAGGCATTCGGGTTTTATTTTGACCGAAGCGGAGCCGTTGTTCACCAAATGCAGACCGTAGGGTTACGGCTCGAGGATATCGTTAACACTGAATTAGTGATTGGCGTTGCCGGGGGCAAGAACAAAGGCGAAGCGATTGCGGCAGTGATGCGATTCGGCCATAACGACGTACTCGTCACCGACGAAGCCGCGGCGCTGGAGATGGCCAGTTTACTAGAAGAGAATTAGACGCAGGGCAAGGAATTGTACAAGTTGTAAGGAAGGCATCATGACGAGGAACGGCCTGCATTAGCAGCCCCCGGGACACGTCTTGAAATATATTTTTTTATAGCAATCCAAAAACGCTTAGGAGGAACAAACAATGGTTAAAGTTGGTATTAATGGTTTTGGACGTATCGGCCGTAACGTATTCCGTGCTGCGCTGAACAATTCTGAGGTGGAAATCGTAGCAGTCAATGACCTGACAGATGTTAACACGCTGGCTCACCTGTTGAAATACGATACAACGCATGGCGTTCTGGACGCTACTGTTGAAGCAAAAGAAGGCGCTTTGGTTGTAAACGGCAAAGAAATCAAAGTATTCGCTGAGCGCAACCCTGCTGATCTGCCTTGGGGTTCCGTAGGCGCTGAGATCGTAGTTGAGTCCACTGGTATCTTCACAGCAAAAGAAAAAGCTGAGCTTCACCTGCAAGGCGGCGCTAAAAAAGTTATCATCTCCGCTCCTGCAACGAACGAAGACATCACTGTGGTTATCGGCGTTAACGAAGACCAATACGACGCTGCTGCACACACCATTATCTCCAATGCTTCTTGCACAACCAACTGTCTTGCTCCATTCGCTAAAGTGTTGAACGATAAATTCGGTATCGTTAAAGGTATGATGACAACGATTCACTCGTACACAAACGACCAATCTGTACTTGACGTACCACACAAAGACCTGCGCCGTGCTCGCGCTGCTGCAGAGAACATCATTCCTTCCTCCACAGGCGCTGCGAAAGCTGTTTCGCTGGTACTGCCTGAGCTGAAAGGTAAGCTGAACGGTATGGCTATGCGTGTTCCTACGCCTAACGTATCCGTAACTGACCTGGTTGCTGAGCTGAAAGTTAACGTAACGGTTGAAGAAGTTAACGCAGCGTTCAAAGAAGCTTCCGAAGGCGCTTTGAAAGGCATTCTGAACTACAACGAATTGCCGCTGGTATCCAGCGACTACAACGGCGACCCAGCTTCCTCCACAATCGACGCTCTGTCGACTATGGTAGTTGAAGGCAACATGGTTAAAGTTATTTCCTGGTACGACAACGAGTGGGGCTATTCCAACCGCGTAGTTGATCTTGCTGCTTATATCGCAAGCAAAGGTCTGTAAGGAAAGAAAGCTGATGGGCCGCGGCTCCTTACGTAAGAGCTTCGGCCCTTGGTTTGCGCCCTCGCAGGGCCGGACTATGGGCGTTCCTTCCTTTTAGGGTGAAGGGACGCCTTTTGCTTTATAGAGATAGATATGGCCGATAAGCCGGCAGAAACCACTATTGGGGAGGATTTCAACCATGAACAAGAAGAGTGTACGTGACGTAGCAGAATTGGCAGGCAAGCGTGTATTCGTCCGCGTGGACTTCAACGTGCCGCTCGAAGACGGCAAAATTACGGATGACAAGCGTATTCGCGAGACGCTGCCAACGATTAACTTTTTGATCGAAAAAGGCGCAAAAGTGATTCTGGCGAGCCACCTGGGCCGTCCAAACGGACAAGTCGTCGAAGAGCTTCGCCACACAGCTTCCGCAGTGCGTCTGTCGGAACTGCTGGGCAAGCCGGTAACGAAAGCGAACGAAGCCATCGGCGAAGCCGTAGAAGCACAAGTCGCTGCAATGGAGAACGGCGACGTTCTTTTACTTGAAAACGTACGTTTCTACCCGGGCGAAGAGAGTAACGATCCGGAGCTTGCGAAGGCTTTTGCCAAGCTGGCTGACCTGTTCGTTAATGACGCTTTCGGCGCTGCTCACCGCGCTCACGCTTCCACAGAAGGCATTGCTCACATCCTGCCAGCCGTATCCGGCCTGCTGATGGAGAGAGAGCTTGAAGTACTAGGCAAAGCGCTGAACAACCCTGAGCGCCCGTTCACGGCAATCGTAGGCGGTTCCAAGGTTAAGGACAAAATCGCGGTTATCGACAAAATGCTGGAGATCGCTGACAACATCATCATCGGCGGCGGCTTATCTTATACATTCTTCAAAGCGCAAGGCCATGAAATCGGCAAATCCCTGGTGGACAACAGCAAGCTGGACCTGGCGCTTGAGTTCATCGAAAAAGCGAAAAAATTGGGCAAAAACTTCTACATCCCGGTTGATATCGTAGTAACAGACGATTTCAGCGCTGATGCGAACACGCAAATCGTAAACGTTGACGGCATTCCGGCTGAATGGGAAGGCATCGACATCGGTCCTAAGACGCGTGAGCTTTATGCAGACGTGATCAAAAACTCCAAGCTGGTTGTATGGAACGGACCAATGGGCGTATTCGAAATCGAGCCATTCTCTCATGGCACGCGTGAAGTAGCAAAAGCAACAGCTGAGACTTCGGCTTACACGGTCATCGGCGGCGGCGACTCTGCTGCGGCAGCTGAGAAGTTCGGTCTTGCTGACCAAATGGACTTCATCTCCACTGGCGGCGGCGCTTCCCTGGAATTCATGGAAGGCAAAGTGCTTCCAGGTGTAGTCGCTCTTAACGACAAGTAAATCTTGAGAAGATAGAAACAGGAGGTCATCCTATGAGCAGAACACCGATTATCGCAGGCAACTGGAAAATGTTCAAAACGGTATCTGAAGCGGCGGCATTCTTCGCTGAAGTGAAGGGCAAAGCGGAAGTCGCTGGCGTAGAGAGCGTTATCTGCGCGCCTTTCACAGCGCTTCCTGCACTGGTAGAAGCGGCTAAAGGCACGACAATCGCTATCGGCGCGCAAAACGTTCACTTCGAGGACAATGGCGCTTTCACAGGTGAAATCAGCGGCTTGATGCTGAAGGATCTGGGCGTGAAGTACGTCATCATCGGTCACTCCGAGCGCCGCGCTTACTTCGCGGAGTCGGATGAGATCGTGAACAAGAAGACGGTTGCGGCATTCAAGCATGGCTTGACGCCAATCGTATGCGTAGGCGAGAAGCTGGAAGAGCGCGAATCCGGCGCGACGAAAGAAGTATGCAAAGTGCAGACAGAAGCTGCATTCCAAGGCCTGTCGGCTGAACAAGCAGCTGAAGTTGTAGTTGCTTACGAGCCAATCTGGGCGATCGGCACAGGCAAATCCTCCACGTCTGAAGATGCACAAGACGTCATCGGCTACATCCGCGGCGTGATCGCAGGACTGTATGACGAAGCGGTTGCAGCGAAAGTTCGCATTCAATACGGCGGCAGCGTGAAGCCGAATAACGTATCGGAGTACCTGGGTCAAGCGGACATCGACGGCGCGCTGGTAGGCGGAGCAAGCCTTGAGCCTGCTTCCTACATCGCTTTGATCGAGGGGGCCAAGTAATATGGCCTCTCGCAAACCGGTAGCACTGATTATTTTGGACGGATTCGGCCTTCGCGACGACGTGACTGGCAATGCGGTCGCACAAGCGAACAAGCCGAATTACGACCGTTACATGGCGCAATACCCGAATACGACATTGACAGCAAGCGGTGAAGCCGTGGGCTTGCCGGAAGGTCAGATGGGCAACTCCGAAGTTGGCCATCTGAACATCGGCGCAGGCCGCATCGTGTATCAGGATCTGACTCGTATCAGCAAGTCAATCCGCGACGGTGAGTTCTTCGATAACGAGACATTGCTCGCTGCTGTGAATCACGTGAAGTCGAGAGGCAAGAAGCTCCATCTGTACGGGCTGTTGTCCGATGGCGGCGTTCACAGCCATATCGCTCACTTGTTCGCGCTGCTGGAACTGGCGAAGAAGGAAGGCTTGACGGATGTATACATCCACGCTTTTCTGGACGGCCGCGACGTATCACCGGATAGCGCGAAGGGCTATGTCGAGCAGCTTCAAGCGAAGATCGAGGAGCTTGGCGTAGGTCGCATCGCAACGGTCCAAGGCCGCTACTATGCAATGGACCGCGACAAGCGCTGGGAGCGTACGGAGAAGTCCTACCGTGCTATGGTTTATGGCGAAGGACCTCAATACGCAGATCCTGTGAAAGCGGTAGTTGAATCGTATGAGAAATCCGTATATGATGAGTTCGTTATGCCGACGGTAATCGTAGGCGGAGACGGCAAGCCGGTAGGACTGGTGGAGTCCGAGGACGCAGTTGTGTTCTTCAACTTCCGTCCGGACCGTGCGATCCAGCTGTCGCAAGTATTCACGAATGAGGACTTCCGCGGCTTCGATCGCGGCGCGAATCATCCCGTAGGCTTGCACTTCGTCTGCCTGACGCTGTTCAGCGAGACGGTGGGCGGCTATGTCGCTTACTCGCCGAAGAATCTCGACAATACGCTGGGTGAAGTGCTTGCCCAGAACGGCAAGACGCAGCTTCGCACAGCGGAGACGGAGAAGTACCCGCATGTCACGTTCTTCTTCAGCGGCGGCCGTGACAAGGAGCTTCCGGGCGAGACTCGTGTCCTGATCAGCTCGCCGAAGGTTGCCACTTATGATCTTCAGCCGGAGATGAGCGCTTACGAGCTGGCGGAGTCCACGGTACGCGAGATTGAAGCGGATAAGCATGATGCGATCATCCTGAACTTCGCCAACCCGGATATGGTTGGTCACTCCGGCATGCTGGAGCCAACGATCAAGGCGGTAGAAGCAACGGATGAATGCTTGGGCAAAGTCGTAGAAGCGGTGCTTGCGAAAGGCGGCGTCTGCATCATTACAGCGGACCATGGCAATGCGGATATGGTATTCGACGAGAATGGCCGTCCGCATACGGCGCATACGACGAATCCGGTGCCTTTGATCGTAACGAGAGAAGGCGCTACGCTGCGCGATGGCGGCATCCTGGCAGATATCGCGCCGACGATGCTCGACCTGCTAGGTCTGGCGAAGCCGGCTGAGATGACAGGCTCGACATTGCTTGGCCAATAATAGTAGACTAGTGGAATGAAGCAATATTGATTATGCGAACTATAGAAAAGGAGTGTTCATTCAAATGTCCATTATCGTTGATGTATATGCACGCGAAGTGCTGGATTCCCGCGGGAATCCAACTGTAGAAGTAGAAGTAGCTCTTGAGTCCGGCGGCAAAGGCCGCGCTATCGTTCCATCCGGTGCGTCCACTGGCGCATACGAGGCGGTAGAGCTTCGTGACGGCGACAAATCCCGTTACCTGGGCAAAGGCGTTGTTAAGGCAGTAGAAAACGTAAACACGATTATCGCTCCTGAAATCATCGGTCTTGACGCCCTTGATCAAGTAGCAATCGACCGCAAAATGATCCAGCTTGACGGCACGCCTAACAAAGCGAAGCTGGGCGCTAACGCGATCCTGGCTGTATCCATGGCTGTTGCCCGCGCAGCGGCTGACGCTCTGGATGTTCCTTTGTACACATACCTGGGCGGCTTCAACGCTAAGACTCTTCCAGTTCCAATGATGAACATCATCAACGGCGGCGAGCATGCGGACAACAACATCGACGTACAAGAGTTCATGGTATTGCCAGTTGGCGCTTCCGACTTCAAAGAAGCTCTTCGCATCGGCGCAGAGATCTTCCACAACCTGAAAGCGGTACTGCATGACAAAGGCCTGAACACAGCTGTTGGCGACGAAGGCGGCTTCGCTCCGAACCTTGGCTCCAACGAAGAAGCGATTACGACAATCATCTCGGCAATCGAGCGCGCAGGCTACAAGCCAGGCGTTGACGTATTCCTGGGTATGGACGTGGCTTCCACTGAGTTCTTCAAAGACGGCAAATACGTACTGGCTGGCGAAGGCAAATCCTTCACGCCTGCTGAGTTCGTTGACCTGCTTGCTTCGTGGGTTGAGAAGTATCCGATCGTTTCGATCGAAGACGGCTGCTCCGAAGACGATTGGGATGGCTGGAAGCTTCTTACTGAGAAGCTGGGCAGCAAAGTACAACTCGTTGGCGACGACCTGTTCGTAACAAACACAGAGCGTCTGTACGACGGTATCGAGAAAGGCGTAGGCAACTCCATTCTGGTTAAAGTTAACCAAATCGGTACGCTTACAGAAACATTCGATGCGATCGAGATGGCGAAACGCGCTGGCTACACAGCGGTTATCTCCCACCGTTCCGGCGAAAGCGAAGACAGCACAATCGCGGACATCGCAGTTGCGACGAACGCTGGCCAAATCAAAACAGGCGCTCCTTCCCGTACGGACCGCGTAGCGAAGTACAACCAATTGCTTCGCATCGAGGACCAACTGGGCTCCACAGCTCAATACGGCGGCAAAGCAGCATTCTACAACCTGAAAAACTTCAAATAAGAACAGGCAGCTCCGCTGCTTGTGAAATAAGAAGAGAGCATGTCCCTCAGGGGATATGCTCTCTTTTTTGCATTATTCGGTTTTTACCGGGATTGGGTACATTCCTGGCTGCCGATGCGATTCATGGTAGAGGGGTTGCGCGAGCTGTTCTTCTTCGGCCAAGGCCTCCAGTGGAGCGGTCCGGTAATGACATTGGCTGGCATCGGCGTAGTCAGCTTGATCGTGCTGCTGCTGTCCGTGTTCAAAGCGTCGAAAACATAATATTGGCTACCAAAGAAAGACCCCCGGGTCTTCCTTTTTGCTTCTTAATGAGGTAGGCTCGAATAGATTAGATGAAGCGCCATCATGTGGCAGGCGAGTATAACGCCTAACGCTGGTATAAATGGATTAAGGTTGTCGAGAGGAGTGGATTGAACATGCTGATTGAAGTGATCGCCATTCGGACGGAGGATGTCGAAGCTGCTGCCGAGGGAGGAGCGGACCGGATCGAGCTGGTAACCGGGATCGCGGAAGGCGGATTAACACCAAGTCTTGGATTAGTGGAAGGGGCAGTGAATGCTTCTACGCTGCCTGTTCAAGTGATGGTTAGACCACATAGTCAGTCCTTCTGCTATAGCGAATCGGATATAGGGATTATGCTGCGAGATATCGAAGCGATTAAGGAGACGGGAGCCGCGGGTATTGTAATCGGGCTGCTGACACCCTCCGGCGAATTGGATAGAGGCTCGCTGGAGCGGATGCTTCGTGCAGCGGAAGGTCTTGATGTGACGTTCCACCGCGCATTCGACGAAATCGAGGATCAACTGGCGGCATTGCGGCAGCTTGCCGAGTATCCATCTATTAGCCGCGTCCTAACAGCAGGCGGATTAAAGCCTGCTCCGCAGTCTGCGGATCGAATTCGGACTCTCCGGGAGGAGGGCGACCGGCTGGGCATTTCGATACTGGGCGGCTACGGACTTCATGCGGGCAATATTGAAGAGTTCGTCGACAAGACGAGAGTCCACGAGATTCACATTGGATCAGGAGCAAGGCGGAACGGCAGCTTTATGGAGGCCATTGTTCCATCAAGCATAACGGAGATTCGGCGATTGCTGCATGACATTCTTGATTCATAGGCATTAATGGAGTATTCCTGCTGCCCTCGCTGCGCATAATGTACGAGAGTATGAACTCGGAGTGCATATGTCGGACTTAGGGGGGCAACAAGACAGATGGGCAAGCCAATTGCGGGAATACAGATGTATTCGTTACGAGATGAGGCGGAGCGCGATATTCTGGGAACGCTGGAGAAGATCGCCGAGATGGGCTATAAAGCGATTGAGTCGATCGGGTACTTCAACGCGCCTCCAGAGCAATTGAAGAAGAGGGCCGATGAGCTCGAATTAGCTATCCCTTCCATGCTCGTATCGCTTAATTTTAAGACGCTGGCGAAGCTGGATCGGGATTTCCACAATGATATTGAATTTGCCGCCGGGATCGGCGTTTCTTACATCATCGTACCGTGGGTGCCTATGCACGAACAGCCGACGATCGAGGATATGCACTTTTTGGCGGATGTGCTCATTCGATGCGGGGAACAGGCGAGGGCGGCGGGCATGAAGCTGGCTCTGCATAATCATGATTATGAATGGAAGCTGGTAGACGGCAGACCTGCATTCGATCGTATATTGGAGCTGGTGCCCGAGGAATTGTTGGTTGCAGAGCTGGATCTGGGCTGGATATACATGGCGGGTTATGACCCGGTGGAATATTTGAAGAAGCATAAGGCCCGGACGCCTTTGGTGCATATCCGTGATTTCAAAATGGGGCGCAAGGATACCGAGCTTGGAAAAGGTATTGTCGGGATTGAAAGGCTGCTGCAAGAGATTGAGAAGAGCGATGTCGAGTATATGTTCGTGGAGCAGGAGGACTTCCTGACCAGTTCAATGGATAGCGCGAAGGCGAATATTCTCTATTTGAAAAAAATGGGCTATGCTTAGCGACTCTTGTAAAGGCTCGTACTATTGTCAATCCTGTGCAGCTATGGTACAATAACCTTATGTGTTTTACGAGCGGCTACGCTGGAGGTGGATGGAATGGAAATTACATTGAAGATCCTGCTTGTATTATTCTCTATCGGATTGATTGCAGTCGTATTGTTGCAGAAAGGTAAGAGCGCTGGTTTGTCTGGTGCGATTAGCGGCGGCGCAGAGCATTTGTTCGGTAAGCAGAAGGCCCGTGGCTTGGACCTGTTCCTGCAGCGTCTGACAGTAGCATTGGCAATCGGATTCTTCTTATTGTCACTGATTGTATCTTATTTCGTACAAAAATAATGATGAGCTAACAAAAGGCGAGGAGCTTAATCCTCGTCTTTTTTTGATGTTTTTTCTGATACCAGAAACAGGGGATTTCGTAGAATAGAGGAAGAGCTGCGATTCGGTGTAGAGAGTGAGGAGGTTGCTCAAGTGAATCAGGAGTGGAATGTTGGAGAAAAAGAGACGAGCTATGTGCTGCAAGCGGCCATTCAAAAAGCGGGATATGAAGCGGATAAAGCGATCATTCGGGATATTAATCTACAGGTTGGCCCCGGCGAGCTAGTGGGTTTAATCGGTCCTAACGGTGCGGGGAAAAGCACGACGGTGAAGACGATTATGGGCCTCATGCCCAGCGTAACGGGGAAGGTGGAGATTGGGGGCCAACATAAGCGATATGCGTATGTGCCGGAGCAACCGGTTTATTATGAATATTTTACGCTATGGGAGCATCTGAGATTGGCCGCGTCGGTATTCGGCATAACGGAAGCCCAATTCGAGGCCAAAGCGGATTGTTTGCTTCAGCAGTTCCGGCTGACGGAACAGAAGCATCATTATCCGATGTCGTTCTCCAAAGGGATGCAGCAGAAGCTGATGCTGATTATCGCATTCCTGCTGGAGCCAGATGTTTATATTGTGGACGAGCCGTTCTTGGGACTGGACCCACGGGCGACGAGTGATTTCCTGACCCTGTTGCAGAGCGAGCTGGCAAGGGGCGCAGGCGTCCTGATGTCAACGCATGTACTGGACACGGCTGAGAAAATCTGCCAAAGCTTCGTCCTTATTAATCAAGGTTCGATTGTTGCGCAGGGAACGCTGGATCAGGTCAGACGGGATGCGGGATGCGCGGAGGATGCGGCGTTGTCGGATTGCTTCCTGGCGTTGACTTAAGGAGGAAAAAGCAATGATGACACCGTCACAGCTGTTCTTCTACCGGTTGAAGCGCAATGTGAAAGAACAGGCAAAAGCATGGAACAGCGTTTTCGATTGGACCGTTTGGGTGTATTTACTTGTACCAGGCATTCTCATCTTCGGCGGACTATATCGTGAGATCTGGCTGGAGACGCCGGAGTGGGCTGCCGGGGTTCCCTGGTTGCTGCTGCTATCGATTGTGTTATTTCTTATCCTTGCATTCGGAGGACGCATTCGAGTCTTTGTCGATGAGGCGGACCGATTGTTTCTGCTCCAACAGCCTCGTTGGCTGAAGCTGCTAAAGCGTTATGGCATGGCCTATTCGTTCATCATGCAGGCGCTGAGACTCGTATTGCCGTTCCTTGTGGTGCTGCCCTTTCTTTTGCGAGTGGAACAGATGGGGCTTAAGGAAGTTGGAGCAGCCTATCTGTATTCCTTCCTGTTCGCGATGCTGATGTCGATGACGATTCATATGCTGACTGGAAGGCTCCGCAAGTGGCGACAGGTGGTATTGGAAGCGATCGTTCTGCTGATCGGCGTCGTGGCATACTTATATCCGATGCTGTCGCTAACGCAAGAGGGAAGTATCTTCGGATCTGCGCTGGCGGGAGCTGCTGTACTGCTTCTTGTCGTACTGATTGTATGTCTCCGCAAGCCGATTCATTTTGAGACGGAAGTGAAAAATGAACGCTCAGCGCGGTTGTCCTCCACAGAGCTTCTGATGAGCCAAGTGATCGAACGGAAGCCGGTTATGAAGCTAAAAAAGCCATTGTTCATGCGCCAGTCCCGGCGTTTGTTCAAGAAGACCGATACGGGTACGATTCTCGCCGAGCTGCGCATCATTACCTTTGTGCGGTCGCTGTCCATGCTGCGGATCGGAATGGGCTTTTTGTCGGTAACGACAGGGGCAATGCTGATTGTGCCACCATCTGCTACGTACGCAATTATGGGGGGATTTCTATTTCTGATTGTACCTTGGCTGCGTACGCAGTGGGAGCAGTGGAGAAACGAGGAGTTTGTTTCGCAATTCCCATGGAATACGGCGGATCTATTCGCGGGACTGCGGATATCACGTTTTTGGCTGCTGCTTCCGAATATTATGGTTTGGTCGGCGGTTGCTGGATTTCGTCTCTTGGGATTGTGGGGAGTACTGCCCTCGATGATGGTATGTGTACTGGTTTGGTGGGGGGTTCATGCCAGGGAATGGAGAAGACCGGTTCATAAGACAGAGGATTCTCCAATCAGCGGAAGCTGATGATTAAGGCGGTATTTCGTTTTTTTCGCAAATGGGGATGTGCCGCTGGCATTTCGTGTATACTACATGGTATATGATAATCTATCAACCGCTACAAGAGCTCTAGCCCTTAGGCGGTTCATGAGGAGAAGGGCCATTCATGATGGAACGCGAGCAAGAATTGCTAGATTTTATGAGAGAAACGGCGTATAAGCCGATGACGTACCAAGAGCTGGAGGGACACTTCGGTATCGAGGGAGCAGCGGGATTCAAGGAATTTCTCCAACTGCTAAATAAACTGGAAGAAGAGGGCAAGATCATTCGTACGCGCAACGAGCGCTACGGTGTACCGGAGCGAATGAACTTGCTGCGCGGAAAGCTTCAAGCACATGCGAAAGGCTTCGCTTTCCTGCTGCCGGATGAGAAGGATCATCCCGATGTGTATATTCACGCGAATGATCTGAAGAGCGCGATGAACGGCGATATTGTCCTAGTACGCATTACGTCCAAAAGCGAAGGTGGCGGACGTATGGAAGGCGAGGTTGTCCGTATTGTCCAGCGTGCAGTGACACAGATCGTCGGCACGTTCGAGAATCACGAGGTATACGGCTTCGTTATGCCCGATGATAAGCGGATTAACCGGGATATCTTTATTCCGAAGGGCGGATTCCAAGGCGCGGTGACTGGTCAGAAGGTTGTTGTCCGTATTGTGTCTTATCCGGAGGGCCGCAGCGCGGCTGAAGGCGAGATTCTGGAGATTCTGGGTCACAAAAATGATCCTGGCGTCGACATCCTGTCCATCATCCGCAAGCATCAGCTGCCGGAGAGCTTTCCCGATGAGGTTATGGCCGAAGCGGAAGCTGCGCCGGATACGATCACCGAAGCGGAGATCAAGGAGCAAGGGCGCCGTGATCTAAGAGATGAGATCATCGTCACGATTGATGGCGAAGATGCTAAGGACCTCGACGATGCGGTGCATGTGAAGCTGCTGGAGAACGGCAATTTCCTGCTTGGCGTTCATATCGCGGACGTAGGCTATTATGTACGGGAGAAATCTGCACTGGATCAGGAAGCATTCCGCCGGGGCTGCAGCGTTTATTTGACCGATCGCGTCATTCCAATGCTGCCTCACCGCTTGTCGAATGGCATATGCTCGCTTAACCCGCAAGTTGACCGACTGACGCTTTCTTGCGAGATGGAATTCGATGCGAAGACGCTGAAGCGTGTGAAGCATAATGTCTTCACGAGTGTCATTCGCACGAAGGAGAGAATGACCTACACGAATGTGAAGCGCATTCTGACCGCTAATGAAGAGGAGCCAGAGACGGAACTGAAGGAGCGTTATGCCGACCTATTGTCGATGTTCGCCCTGATGGAGAAGCTGGCGATGCGCCTGCGCTCCAAGCGGATGAAGCGCGGCGCGATTGACTTCGACTTCCAGGAGTCAAAAATTATCGTCGATGAGAACGGCAAGGCTGTTGATATTGTCAAGCGCGAGCGTTCCGTTGCGGAGCAGATCATTGAAGAGTTCATGCTGGTGGCGAACGAGACGGTTGCGGAGCACTTCCACTGGCTGCGTGTGCCATTCCTGTACCGGATTCACGAGGACCCGGATCAGGAGAAGCTGCTGACATTCATGCAGTTCGCGGCAAACTTCGGCTACGTCGTGAAGGGTGGCAAAGGCAACAATTCCGTTCATCCGCGTGCGCTGCAGACGCTCTTGGAGGAAATTCAAGGGACGAAGGAATCGACCGTTATTTCCACCATGATGCTGCGATCGATGAAGCAGGCGAAGTACGATGCAGAGAGTCTGGGCCACTTCGGCTTGGCTGCCGAATTCTACTCCCACTTCACATCGCCGATTCGCCGATACCCCGATTTGGTGATCCACCGGGTCATTCGCGAGGTTCTTGAGGGCGGCGGAGCACTTAGCGAAGCGCGTCATGAAGCTCTGACGGCTCGTATGCCGGATATTGCCCAGCATTCCTCTGAACGGGAGCGGGCAGCGGTCGATGCTGAGAGGGATACGGATAAGCTGAAGAAATGCGAATACATGCTGGATAAGGTCGGCGAGGAATTCGACGGCATTATCAGCAGCGTAACCAGCTTCGGCATGTTCATCGAATTAGAGAATACGGTCGAAGGTTTGATTCGTCTTAGTGATATGACGGATGACTACTACCACTTCCACGAGCTCCATATGGTGCTCATTGGCGAGCGTACGTCGAAGGTATACCGCATCGGCGATGAAGTGAAGATTCGCGTAGCGCGCGTCGATATGGATGAATATAATATTGACTTCGAGATGGTCGACATGAAGCCGCGCGGCAGCTACAAAGGCGTTGCGGATGCCGGTTTCGGGGCAGGCCGCAAGCGCGGAGGCTATGGCAAGCGTGAGGGCGGCGGTCGTCCCGGCAGCCGTGATGCTTCCGGCGGAGGTCGCGGCGCATTCGCTGGCGCCAAGGGCGGCCGAGGCAAAGGCGGCGCCGGGCGCGATGGCAGCAAGCCAGCCGCGAATGGTGGTAAAGAACGATCAGGTGCAGCTGATCAAGCGGCTAAAGGCCGATTCAAACGCGGCGGCAAGGACGCGGCTGCGCCGACTGGGAATGGCGCCAACCCTTGGGGTAAGGATAGCGTGCCGGATAATGGCGACTGGATAGATAAGAGAGCCGCAGAGATTGAAGCTGAAGGTAAAAGCACTCGCACGGATATGTGGGGACTGCCAATTCGTGAAGGCGGCGATGCCCGCAAGGATACCCGCGGCAAGGATGGCCGCCCGGGCAAGGGCACTGGCGCATCCGGTGACAAAACCAAGAAAAAGGGCAAAGGCGGGAACGGGCGCCGGAAGAACGCGACGACTAGCGGCGTATTCAATGGCAGTGAAGCGGGAGCAGCAGCAGCCTCGCCAGCAGACGAAGCCAAGAAAAAGAAGCGCAAGAAAAAAGGAGAGCTAAGCAACTCCACGGCAGCTTTTGTAAGAAAGAAACGGAAATAGGTCTGAATTTACTAAAAATAGGATTAGATGGGTTTATGTAGTTGATATACTCTCATTCTAGAGTCAGATGGCGGCATGGTTTTTCCTTAGTTGGGAATGTAAGTGCCGCCAACTGGACATAATGGGAAAATATATTTAAGCTTGTCGCTTGCTTTTCAGCGGCTGGGATAGTATACTCAAAGCAATCGGATGAGATGAACCTGAATTCACATATTGAAAAGGGTGTCATTAGAGTCGTCATGAAACCCTTTTCAATGTGTGAATATTTTTTTTTCAAAGAACAAATAGGCGCATATTAATTTAATTTTTTGGAGGTAATTCCACATGCAACAAGGTACAGTTAAATGGTTCAACGCTGAGAAAGGTTTCGGCTTCATCGAAGTTGAAGGCGGAAACGACGTATTCGTACATTTCTCCGCAATCGTTGGCGACGGCTTCAAAACTCTTGAAGAAGGCCAACGCGTTGAGTTCAACGTTGTTCAAGGCAACCGCGGACCACAAGCTGAAAACGTAGTTAAGCTGTAATAGCTTAATATCGGAGAGACCGCTTCGACCTCGAGTCGGGCGGTCTTTTGCTTCACATAGATTGTTTTGGAGGGTCCAGCATTCGGTTAACTGGTTCATGAGGTGAAGATCAGTTTAAAGGAAAGAGTACCTTTCCTGATTATTGATTTTGGCTGGCAAAGTTGCTACAATGAACCAACAGAGACGCTGGTCTTGAAGAAGAAACGAGGTGAATTAGCATGGGTGCCAAGAAGAACGACGGCAAGCAGCTCGCCCAGAACAAGAAGGCCTCCCATGACTATTTCATTGAGGAGACCTTCGAGGCGGGCATGGTCTTGATGGGAACGGAGATTAAGTCGCTGCGTAATGGCAGAGCGAATATCGGCGATGCGTTCGCAACGATTCGCAATGGCGAGATCTTCATTCACAACATGCACATCAGCCCTTTCGAGCAGGGCAACATCCATAACCCGACTGATCCGACGCGCGCAAGGAAGCTGCTGCTGCATAAGGCGCAGATTCACAAGCTGCTGGGATTATCGAAGCAAGAAGGCTATGCCATCGTGCCGCTGAAGATCTACGTGCGCAACGGGTACGCCAAGCTGCTGATCGGGCTGGGCAAAGGTAAGAAGCAATACGATAAGCGCGATACCGCCGCCAAGCGGGATGCGCAGCGCGATATCCAGCGCGCGCTTCGGGAGAAGCAGAAGGTGGCTAGATAATCCGTTCTTCCCATGGATGAATCGGCCAACGCTGCCAGCAATATTCCCGGGCAAATGCCGGATGTTCGTGGTATAATAGGTACACGGCAACGGTGGGTTGCCGGGTCGGTTAGAGAGCAAGCAAGACTCAGCCGAATTTCAGATGTACATGACTTGTGCGATTCAGTCATACATCACCTCAATCCAGAGGTCCCGACTAGCTAGACGTTGATGCTCGGCAAGAGCATAAGCAGCGTTTATGCCCATTCGGGGGCGTTTATGGATTCGACGGGGATTGGACGAGCGCGAGCCAGCGGGTAGCAGGGAGTCGTCTGCTTCATCAACGCTAAAGCCTATTAAATGGCAAACAACAAACAAACTACGCTGTAGCAGCTTAATAACCTGCTCGCGTGCTCTCGCTCTGTATCGCCCATGTACCGGGATGAGGGCCCAACTTTAGTGGGATACGCTGTCACATCTCCGCCTGGGGTGTGCTGAAGAAGATAATCAGGCTGACCTATAAAGTACCGCGTTGCAGGGGGACTCCGTAGGTGACATCAAAACTGCAGCTACACCCGTAGAAAGCCGTGTGGCGTGATCTTCGGACAGGGGTTCAAATCCCCTCGCCTCCACCATCATGAACACCATCCGCATGAGGATGGTGTTTTTGCTATTTAGAGGCTGATTTGAGCTCATTAAGTCCGAAGAGGACAGGGATTGAGCCGCGATGGTGTATCGCATGTCTTATACAAGTAATTGTTATGACAACGATAAGTTCTATATATTGTCTCGCCGGTTTTAACGAGCTTCTTGATCGCACTATTACCATTAAAATTAGAGCCACACTTCTCACACTTCAGTATTCCGGAATAAAATACTCGTAACTGTTGTTACTCATATGGTCCTACTTTCGTCGAAGAATCATACCTTGTACGCTTTCGAAATCTTTCATAGCAATTGTTCGCTCATCCTCTCTAAGAAGGTCTCTGCCGTGATTGCTCCTCCTCTGCGGAACATAGTTATCCGTCATCATCATTTATTATTAAAACACATTAGTTGGGTTAAACGTACATCGACATGCGGTTAAATCATTAATCGATGATATTCAGCCATACATTGAACAAAGTGTTCCATGGTGTCCAACTCGTAGAAAAAAAGAGTTTGCAAAAATCTCAACAATCTATGGAAACCCCGGCGTCATTCCGCGCGCAGGGAATGATTATTAGAATCAGAAACCATTAATGGCAAAAATTTGTTTACAAAACAACTTTCATGATTCAAAATACTTACAGAGCAACGCTCTGTCAGGAGGCGATCTTAGGTGGCAAGAATCGTTAAACAACCCGAAGAGAGAAAAGAAGAATTGCTGGGAGTTGCAATCAAGCTATTTATGAGAAAGGGGTATGTCCATACATCGGTCAAGGACATTTCCACGGCCGTCAATAGCTCATTCGGTATGTTTTATCACCATTTCAAATCGAATATTGCTTGGAGCGGCTGAAGAGATCATTCGCTTTTTGCTTAATGACTTGATGATTGTGCTGGGGATCGCAGTAGCGTGTTCGGTAGCCGTATATCGGGCCAAGCGTCATCATCTGAAGACACCTGAACGTGGAGGGTTCGCCTGATGTACTTCCGTATAGTAAGTATGATATTGGTTGTCGTATTGCTCGGTTGCCCAGTTGCCCATGCGACAGTTAATTCTAGCAAGGACTCCCAACATCCAGATTCAACGAAGCTTGAACAAGCGGTGGAGTATACAAGAAATGAATTACTTAAAAATGAGGTTGTGGGCGGAGTAATTGGCATTTTCGATCAATCCGGACTAATGAAGTCAGAAGGGTTTGGTGTCGCTGATCTGAAAAGAGGGAATAAGCCTTCTTCCCAAACACTATATTCCATTGCTTCTGTTACCAAGTCATTAACAGCGACGGCAATATTGAAGCTGAACAATGAGGGCTTATTGGATATCAATAAGCCGGTTAAAACCTATATCCCGTGGTTCCAATTTCAAAATCAAGAGAGATTCAACCCAGTCACCGTTAGGGATTTACTTATTCATGCTGCAGGCGGGATAGGTTCTTTCGAGACGGATGCTCTGACCTTTAAAAGTAATCAAGCGAAGGAATCCACCGAACAATTTGTTCGCTTAATGAATAATCTTCAACTCACTAAGCCGCCTGGAACGATAGGCAACTACTGCAATGGCTGCTTTGATGCGCTGGGGCTCGTGATAGAGTATGTCACAGGAATGAGCTACTACGATTATATGAAAGAGCATATATTTAAGCCGCTAGAGATGATGGATACCGTCTATGGACAAGACCTGGGAAAGATCGATCAAGAGCGTATAGCAAAAGAATACACCTGGTTCTTTGGTACAACGAGGCACTTGGAGCGTTCGTATGAATCTTTCGGCAGAAGCCAGGATCCAGATGGGGGAGCGTACAGCACGATTGAGGATTTGGGCAAATATCTTGCTTTTCTATTAGAGTTTTCGAATCCTTTCGAGCAAGCTTTTACATCGCTTGAGAGCCTGAAAACAAAGGGAGTCCCTACAGAGAAGAATACAGCCTACTACACCGTGGGAGGTCTTGAGGTCAAGCAGCTTCATCATACCGATATCTATTACAAAACAGGCGACGGCATCGGATCTGCGACGGCTATTCTGTTTATTCCTGAATATGATTTGGGTTTTGCTTTATTGTTAGGTGAGTTTCATCCTGGAATTAAACAGCAAATGATCGAAGATATTGCGAGCATTTTAATTGGATATGATCCAGTCGCTCCGGAAGCTTCGTTGACATTGGGAAAGTTGTTTGGATATATAGCGTGGCTGCTTGTTGCAGTCAGTATGATTCTGTTGATCCTGATGGTACACAGACTTTACAGGAAGAAGATTTCTACCCAAAAGCTGTGGCGGGCTATTCTAGGTATGATGGTGTATGGCCTATTTGCATCCTCCCTGTGGGTGTTACTTGTTACTATGCGGCCATCTCCTGCAGCCTTTTATGGGTATCCCTATGATCTGGCCTTAGGACTCATTTTCTTGTCCGCCATGCTGAGCTTGTGGTTTGTGTATTATTTGCTAGATCTATTGATTCGAATTTGGCGTCGTGTGCGGATGGATGGTATGAAGAAAATGAAGGCAGATAGCGGAACTTGTTAGATCGGAAGCTTTGCTTCTGAGAGGACTATAGTTTTCTGAAATGGAAAACCCCGAAAAAAAGCCTTAGGGGATCTTCTGTATATAATGGGGGGCAACACTCCTCACCTCCACTAAATTATGGAAAAAGTGACCATGTTAGGTCGCTTTTTTGCGTTTTCGTATGCGTTTGAGGTTAGTGAAACCGCGAAATTTTTTGATGGCGTAGGGTGTACGTAAGCTGTCTTGACGATGCTCGAGAGACATGAGGCTTCTATTGCATTTTAAATAATTTAGAGCCTGTGGAGAAGAGCTCCCAGGGTGTTTATTTAGCGAGAGACGCGAAGAAAATGTTTTTGACGGAGCAGTTTAGTATGGATGATGTTAAAGTCTATGAGAAAACAATCGCTGCATAGTAGTTGGTGCTTAGTAAAGCAGGAATTTGTCTAATAATGTGGGAATTTATAGAATATAAGTATTTAGGTGGGGGTTTAAGGCCCCTCTCTATTCTAAATATAACAAGTCCGAGGTGCATTGCGGGTCGTGAAGCATGCTCATTCCCCAGACAGGTAGACACGAATAGAGAGAAATCTTTATGCTACAACCGTTTCCCGGAAAACGAAACATATTCATGAATGGCCTGCTCCAAGTTAGAAAAGGTTTTCGTATGGATTAAATAAATTAGCGATGTACATCTTTAGTAGGACTACAACTTCTTAGGATTTGACTTATGATGTTCTGAAGAGAATGGGGGAGGCTCTGCCTTTTACAGTTTCGGGCAGCATTGCCTTTTGGTATGGGCGATACCTTACGATGAAATGGGGAGAAACAATGAAAGAAAGAATTCTAATTCTATTAATGACTATTGTTATGGTATTCACGCTGATTACACCCGGGTTGGTACCAAGAGCTGAAGCAGCAGGAGGCACAGTTACAAAGACCTATACAGCAACTGCGGATACAATGCAATTAGATGGTCAACCGGAATATAACGGTATCTATGATAATGACGGCGATGGTTATCTCTATGTCGGCATGAGCAATAATGATGGCTTCGTCAACGTGCGCAATAGAATGGCTGCTTCTTACAATCTAGGTGCTCCAGAAGGGACCATTGTATCAGCAGAGCTGGTCGTGACGGTTGCTACTGTATTAAGAGTCCCAAATCACACTTTGTACATGGAGGCAAGGGGCTCTGCCGCGAATAGATTGGACATGGGTATCTTCCCCTCTGTAGATACGGACAGCCCTTATTCAGATAAATTTACGGCGAAAAGCACTGCGGAAGTGCCGATGGGCACTTATCTTCAGAATCAAACGATTACACTTAACGTTAAGAGCGCTGTCGATGCCTTTACGGATGGTTCTGATCGCATAGTAACTTTTATACTTAACGGAAATGAAGCAGATGCAGACAGCGGGAGATTCTTATTGTATTCCTTAGAAGCTTCAAATGCTGCATACCGCCCAAAACTAGTCGTTACTTATGAGACTGGGCCGGTTAATGTTAATACCCCCCCTACGGGCTCTTTCACAATTGTGGAGGGAACAGCAACGAACGCCAGCACAGTCAATCTATCCGTAACAGGATCAGATCCTGATGCAGGTGATAGTGTTACCCATATGAGATTTGCGAATAGCGTTGCTAATTTATCGGCGGCATCTTGGCTGCCTTTCAGCAATTCTGCAACATTCAGTCTGACTGGAGGAGATGGGTCGAAGACCATCTATATGCAGTTGAGGGATTCCAATAATGCGTTCTCCGCCAATTCTTCTCAGACCATTCTATTAGATCAGACAGCACCAACAGGTACACTGATCATTAATGATGGTGCCTCATGGACGAAATCAGCGACGGTCACTTTGAAAGGAACCTATTCGGATGGAAGCGGCTCAGGAGTTGAGCAGGTGCGTCTCTCCAATATTAACGGCAGTTGGCAGACCAGTTGGTTCAGTATCGCTGACCTGAACGGGAGGTCATGGGTCCTTTCCGCTGGCGAGGGAGCTAAGACCGTATATGTACAATATCGAGATAAAGTCGGAAATTCGAGCAGTTCTGTTATTAGCAGTACGATTACAGTAGATACGACCGCTCCTGTTATTACGAATGTAGTGGATGGCAAAGTATATAACAGCACAGTTACGCCTCTATTTAGTGAAGGCAGCGGATTGCTCAATGGAAACCCTTATTCCAGTGGTACAACGATTACACAGGATGGAGCGTATACGCTGTCCGTTACCGATCTGGCAGGCAATGATGCGACGGTGAGCTTCAGGGTTGATACGACGTTACCTATCGTGTTGGGAGTTGCAAACGGTGGAATATACAACACAAACAAAACGATTACCTTTAACGAAGGAACAGCGACTTTAAACGGGGCTGTTTTTGTCAGTGGTGCACAGGTTGCTCTAGATGGCATGTATACCCTGATTGTAACGGATGAGGCAGGTAACGTAACAACGATAAACTTTGAGGTCGACAAGACAGCGCCTAGAGTTACAGGAGTAACGAACGGTGAGAGTTATAAAGAAGAAGTGACCGTCAGTTTTAATGAAGGAACAGCGACTTTGAATGGGGCTGCTTTTACTACAGGTACAAAGATTGATCAAGATGGCGTGTACACGCTGGTTGTAACGGATGCAGCAGGGAATGTGACGACCATTAGCTTCACGATCGACACAGTAGCACCTACTGTTACGGGAGTAACGGAGGGTGGAATTTATAAGTCGGTAACTCCCGGATTCAACGAAGGAACAGCGACGTTGAATGGTGTTGCTTTTAATACAGGTACAAAGATTGATCAAGATGGCGTGTACACGCTGGTTGTAACGGATGCAGCAGGCAATGTGACAACGGTTAAATTTGAGATCGATAATGTCGGACCAACGGTTACGGGAGTAACAGAGGGTGGGGTCTATAAGTCAGTAACTCCCGTATTCACCGAAGGAACAGCGAAGTTGAATACAGTAGCATTTACTAGCGGTACTGTAATTGGAACTGAAGGTGCATACACACTGGTCGTAACGGATGCAGTAGGGAATGAAACGACGGTAAACTTCACGATCGACACGACTCCGCCTGCCGTTTCAGGGGTAACCGAAGGTGAGGTATATCAGAAAGCAACTCCTGTATTCACGGAAGGAACAGCGAAGTTGAATACTATAGCATTTACTAGCGGCACTGAAATAGTTACTGAAGGTGCATACACGCTAGTCGTAACGGATGCAGCAGGGAATGAAACGACGGTAAACTTCACGATCGATACGACCCCGCCTACCGTTTCAGGGGTAACCGAAGGAGAGGTATATCAGAAAGCAACTCCTGTTTTCACGGAAGGAACAGCGAAGTTGAATACGGTAGCATTTACTAGCGGCACTGAAATAGTTACTGAAGGTGCATACACGCTAGTCGTAACGGATGCAGCAGGGAATGAAGCGACGATAAGATTCACGATCGATACGACCCCGCCTACCGTTACTGGAGTATCTGAGGGCGGAGTGTACAAGAGTGCAACTCCTGTATTCACGGAAGGAACAGCGAAGTTGAATACTATAGCATTTACTAGCGGCACTGAAATAGTTACTGAAGGTGCATACACGCTAGTCGTAACGGATGCAGTAGGGAATGAAACGACGGTAAACTTCACGATCGATACGACCCCACCTAACGTGTCAGGGGTAACCGAAGGTGAGGTATATCAGAAAGCAACTCCTGTTTTCACCGAAGGAACAGCGAAGTTGAATACGGTAGCATTTACTAGCGGCACTGAAATAGTTACTGAAGGTGCATACACGCTGGTCGTAACGGATGCAGTAGGGAATGAAACGACGGTAAACTTCACGATCGACACGACTCCGCCTACCGTTACTGGAGTATCTGAGGGCGGAGTGTACAAGAGTGCAACTCCTGTATTCACCGAAGGAACAGCGAAGTTGAATACGGTAGCATTTACTAGCGGCACTGAAATAGTTACTGAAGGTGCATACACGCTAGTCGTAACGGATGCAGCAGGGAATGAAGCGACGGTAAACTTCAAAATCAAAAAAAACAATAGCGGTAGTCCAGGTAGCAGCGGAGGTTCCGGAACCACAGAAAGCACATCAACCTCAGAAGTTTTACTTATTTTAGGTAATAAGTCAGAAAATGCGACCAAAGCTGTCGTCACTACAACGGATGGAAAAAAGGTAACAACGGTCATCCTGGAAGAAGAGCAGCTAAAAGGTTTGTTGAAGGAAGCAGGCAATAATCCGGTTATTATAATAGCGGTTCGCAATAAATCAGATATTGTCAATTGGGAACTGAATGCAGCACTCCTACAAAGCTTTGACAATAGCAACGCGATCATTCAAGTAGTTACGGAAAATGCAATGTATAGTCTTCCATTAGATCAGGTCTCTGTTGATAAATGGCGCAATCAATTAGGAGCTAATATCCCTTTGAAGGATATGAAGATCAAGCTAGAGTTGAGTATTCTTTCTAATTCGGCATTTGTGTTCAAGGATTCTGGCAACGGACAAGTCACACTTGTCGCTCCACCCGTAAGCTTCTCTGTAAAAGGTGTTTATGGTAGCCAAGAAATTGAGCTGAACCAATTCGATACTTATATCGAGAGGCGTATTGCGATACCAGAAGGGTTAAACCTGAATCGTATCATGACGGGAGTAAAGATAACCTCTGATGGAACGCTCATTCATATTCCGACTAGGATCATACAAGAAGACGGTCGCTATTATGCTGTCCTCAACAGCATGAGCAACAGCATCTATGGACTAATCAAAAATGAGAAATCCTTTAATGATGTATCCACTCATTGGGCCAAATCAAGCATCAATGACCTGGCATCAAGACTAGTCATTAATGGAGCAGACGAGCAGCGGTTTTTACCGGATAGCGAAATTATGCGCGCAGAGTTTATGGCTATTTTGATCAGAGCATTAGGCTTAAGCTCAGCTAACAAGACGTTACATTTCCAGGATATAACGGAGAAAGCATGGTATTATCAAGCAGTTCAGATCGGATACTCTTATGGGCTGATCGATGGATATAGCGATGGTTCCTTCAAACCTAATGAGAAGATTACAAGACAGGAAGCAATGGTGATTCTATCCAGGGCAATGATGCTTGTGAAGCTGAATAAGGAGATAGACAATACAAAGCAGCAAGAACTAGTCAACAATTTCGCAGATAGCGAACAATTGGCCTCTTGGGCTCGTCAAGCTGCAGCGTTAACCATTGAAATCGGCGTTATCAGTGGATACAAAGGCGAACTGCATCCTCTGCAAAATATTACGAGAGCAGAAACCGCAGCAATCATTCAGCGATTTCTTCAAAAAGCGGAATTCATTTAATAAATAGGGATTATAAAGTCAGACTGAAGGCAGCCCCCTTCCGCATTTATTTATAAGAACAGTTGTATTGGATATATAATTTCCCCGTGTATTGATTATCTGATAGTTGAGTGAATGGACTTCAGTATTTTGTAGGAGGCGAGACCCTTCGCCTCCGCGAAGAAAGCCCAGACCGCATGAGGTCTGGGCTTTCTTGTGGCGGAAAAATTATAGACGAATAGTTGACATGAGATTTTAGTATGAATCATTTTGGAGAGAGTAATAGCAATAAGGCGGTCGTACTATACGATTCAACTGCTAGTTATTGACGAACTGCTTGTTCAATTCATCAAAACGGACGTTTTCGGTAGAGATTCGGGCCATTTTTGCCGCTTGCGGATCCATGTATTGTTTGGCGCTGTTGACGGCAAGCACAACATCGTTGAATGCTCCGGTAATCAACTTCACTTTCCCTCCGTAGCTTACAAAATCGCCAGCGGCGAATATACCGGGCATTTGCGATTCCATTTTATCGGTGACGGTAAGAATGTCCTTTCCGATACCTAGCCCCCAATCTCTGAGCTTGCCATATTCATAAGTAGCGCCGTGGCTGACGATAAGCACATCTATGTCCAACTGCTCGCGCTGTCCTGTTTCTACGTGGCAGATCGTGACCTTATCGATTGTCTGGCCGTCTTCACTATGAAGCCTCTCTATTTGATAGTGAGTGCGAACGGCAGCAGAAGCTTTCATTCGTGAAATGCTGCGTTCAAGTCCCTTGAACTTATCCGTCCGGTTGACAACTGTCACGCTGGCGGCAATCGGCTCCAATTCATTGGCCCAATCTACAGCCGAATCGCCTCCGCCGGAGATCAAGACTCTTTTCTCCCGGAATTCCTCGAGGTTTTTTACGGTGTAATACAAGTTTGAGCGTTCATAACGCTCCGCCCCTTCGATTTCCAGCTTCCTCACTTTTCGCAGGCCGCCGTATCCAATCGCCATAATAACCGTCTTGGTCCAGTGCCGGTCGCCGGCAGTGGAGGTCAGCATAAAGGTGCCGTCATCGAGGCGCTCTAGTCCTTCAATTTCCTGACTCAATGCAATCGCCGGGTCAAATGTGCGGGCCTGACGAACCAGTTGATCAGTCAACTCCCGGCCCGTAAGAGCGGGTATTCCTCCAACATCCCACACCATCTTATCCAGAAAAAATAACATCGTGCCCCCCAGCTCGCTCTGGGCGTCGATTATTTTTGTCTTCATTTCGCGCATTCCGCTGTAAAAAGCGCCATATAACCCCGCAGGGCCGCCGCCAATAAAAGTTACATCATAAAGTTCCAGGTTCTCCGTCATTAGGTACTCACCTCATTATAATAATCGATCTTGAATTTGCGGCTTCTAAGATTGCATCAGCGTAGTAGTGTATGTATTGACTTCGACAATAATAATCATTATCAATAAATTATGAGGATGATCATAACTGCCCTACACTTATTAAACAAATGTATATATTTAGTATGATAAGTTATTTCCCAATTGTCAATACACGAATTCTTTCGATTAAATAATCGCTATCGGCTATATGTCAATCTTCATCTGCGCTTTAAATCCCAAAGGAAAGTAAACTGGACAGAGTTCCGCTAATTGTCTATATTTAATTGAGAATAATTCTCATTTTCTTTTAGTTCAGGTTCGGTCTCTGGAGGTTTTGTTATGAATCCTATCTTTTATCAATTGCATCAAGCGCAAGTAGCAGCCGACGGAGGGATGTTAGGTCCGATTCGATTGGCTGTCGACTCTCTCGCAATTCCTAGTTTCAACGGGTCACATGAAATCAATGAGGAAGCCGGGCTCCATGCCGACTTCCTCTACTATTCCGGTTTCTCGGTGGTAGCATGGTAGAAGTTAGCTTCGCTATCGCAGGAAGCGATCATGCGTGGATTTTGGAGAATTGCGGTTTACAAACCCACGCTTCGCCCCCGTCAAATGTAAAATCCACAACCGCGTAAGGTTGTGGATTTTTGCCTTTATTACAAGATGACTATAGCTTGAATTTCGATACCGCTTCTTCTAAGCCGGTTGTCCTGGTCTCAAGCTGCTTGCTCGTATCGGCTATACGTTTCGTGGCTTTTAGCTGATTGGCTGACATCGATTGGACGGCTACCGCATTTTCCGCAGCAGTTATGGAGATTTGCGAGATTTGCTCAACCGATGCGGCGATTTCCTCGGAGCCGGCGGATATCTCTTGGGCAGCGGCTGAAATATCCTGAATTTGTTCGTTCACGATCAAAAACCGATCAGCCGTATGGTTGAACAGCAATTCCACTTGGTTGAACAGCTCTGTGCTTTTAGCCATTTCATCGCTTTCTTTCAGCATCCACGATCCGATCTGCGAGGATTCCTGCTGGATTTGCTGCAACAGCGAGGTAATATGCGCTGCGGAAACCGAGGAGGCTTCCGCTAGCTTGCGTACTTCACCGGCAACGACAGCAAAGCCTGAGCCATGCTCGCCTGCTCGCGCGGCTTCAATAGAAGCATTAAGCGCAAGCAGCTTGGTGAGGTCAGCAATGCTGGAAATCGAATGAAGAACAGGCTCAATTTCCACCATGTAAGTATTCAGCGCTTGTACGGAGGTTGTTGTCTGGTTGACAACCTGAGACATTAAAGCGACTTGCTCCTTCAATCCGTTGATGGAGCTGCGTCCGTCTTCGACCGTATCCAATGCTTCACCGGAAGCGTTGGATACATCGGCGGAGGCTTCGGACACTCGCTGGATGGAAACAATAATTTCCTCCATGGATTTTGCACTTTCTTCAGCTGCTATACGTTGATGCTGCGCTCCGTTCGCCAGTTCTGTAATGGAATGCTCGAGCTGCTGGTTCAAGGAGACCAGTTGGTTTACCTCCAAGCTGAATCGCTCGGTAGAATGGACGAGATCATCTGTCGTTACAGCAATATTGCCAAGGACATCACCGAGGGTGGCTCCCAGCCGCTCCAGCATTTTGTTCATTGCGGAATGCGCCTGTCCGATTTCATCGCTGGACTTCACACTTGTGGTGAGCAGAATCGCCTTCGCTTCCGCGAGATCGCCTTGAGCAATGGCTTCTGCACCGCCTACGATAAGACGCAGCGGTCGCAGAGCTCTGAACATGAACCACGCAATCAGAACAAAAATCAGCAAGGTTAAACATCCCATCAAAATAAATAACGGGTTGCTGTTTTTCATGATCTCCCGATGAATCGTGGCTGCAACGGACACATTAGTATCGATGCCTAACACTCCGATCATCGTTCCGTCCGTATCGTGAAGAGGCGCATATGAAGATATATAATCTCCGTACACGAGGTTGCGGATCACATCGCTCTTCGAAGATTCCCCGTTCAGCAACGCGCTAATAGATGCTTCGGGCACGTCGGTGATTTCCCCGATTGGTGAGGCGGCATCCGATTCCTTAGGTTGTCCGTCGATAAGCAGGATAGGCTGTCTTTTGTCGTCAATCGTAAACGTGTATACATACTGTGCGCCAATCTGGGAGCGGAATTGATCCATCTCTTCGCGGATGCCCCAATACAAATCGTTTTCTTGCGGATCATTTAAAAATTGTTTGTAGGCATCCAAGTCGAATCGTTGCGCGTATGCTTCGGCTATGTGAATACTGAAGCTGCCGATCGTTTCGTTGCTAGCCTTCTTGATGTTTTGGATTTGCATGTAGATGAGAGTGGCTGACAAAATGATGAGCAGCGCCAGAATACTGATGGATAATTTTACAGCCAGACGATTCTTAAGTTTTAACATGAAGCCGTTCCTCTCCCTTGGTCCTAGTGCCATGAATGTCAATGAATAAAATATCCCAACCCCATAAGTTGTTCGACAATGTTTTCTCTTATCCTGCCATATCCCTCGTTATTTTAGGGATGAGCTTCATCTAGCGGGGGCTTGTAGGGAATAGAGCTTGAGATGGCTATATTGAAGCTCGAGGAGTTATGTATTTATTCTAGTGTGACAATCTTCACATCCATGTCTTCGTCCGTCCGTTAATATAACGTTAGAGTCCCATAGTGGAGGCGAATGAACGTGACGAATCGCGAAAAAAAGAAAAAACTAGTTCTCATCGGGAACGGAATGGCCGGCATTGGCACGTTAGAACAAATACTAAAGCTAACAAGAGCGTTTGATATTACGGTATACGGTTCAGAACCCTACCCCAACTATAACCGCATTCAACTGTCCTATGTGCTAGAAGGCAGTAAAACGGTAAACGACATCATTATGAACGATCTCAGCTGGTATGAAGAGTACGGAATCACGCTGCACACGGGCAAGAAAATCGTTCGAATCGATTCTGTTGCCAAACGTGTGTACACGGATGCAGGAGAGTCGGCCGAATATGAGGTGTTGATATTAGCTACCGGTTCCGTACCGTTCGTACTGCCCGTTCCGGGTGCGGATAAGGAAGGAGTCATCGGTTTCAGAGATATTGCCGACTGCAACACCATGATCGATGCGTCGAAGCTATTCAAGAGAGCAACCGTAATCGGCGGCGGTTTACTCGGCCTGGAAGCGGCAAAGGGGTTGGTGCAGCTCGGAATGGATACGACGGTCGTTCATTTGTTCGATACTTTGATGGAGCGTCAGTTGGATCCCGCATCGTCTGCCATGCTCAAGACAGAACTGGAACGGCAAGGGATCAAGTTCGCGATGGGCAAGAAAACGGTAGAACTAACAGGTGATTCCCGGGTTACCGGTCTTAAGTTCGAGGACGGCACCAAGCTGGCGGCTGATTTGGTGGTGATGGCGGCCGGCATCGTACCGAACACTGAACTGGCGAAGGCTAGCGGTATCGAGGTTGCGCGCGGCATCAAAGTAGACGATTACATGCAAACCAGCATCCCGGATGTTTATGCGGTCGGGGAATGCTGCGAACATCGCGGCGTCTGCTACGGTCTTGTGGCCCCGTTGTATGAGCAGGGAACGATACTTGCGAAAAAGTTGGCTGAGGCTGAAACGGCTCCATATATAGGTTCTTCGGTCTCGACAAAGCTGAAGATTTCAGGTGTGGACGTTTTTTCGGCAGGTGTATATGCAGAGACGGAGACACATCGCGTTTTACGCATTCACGACGACTGGAAAGGCATCTATAAAAAGGTGCTTCTCGAAGGCAATAAGATCGTTGGTGCCGTTCTTTACGGCGATGTGAACGACTCCGCCATTCTAACCCGCTGCATCCGGGAAGGCAAGGAGATGACGGATGACCTATACAAGCAACTGTTCGGCGGCGGAGAATGCTGCGGAGGGACAGCGAAAGCTTCAGCCGTTGAAACGATGGCGGACGAAGAAATCGTATGTGGCTGCAACGGTGTGACGAAAGGGGTTATCGTTCGAGGGATCCGGGAAGAAGGCTGGGATTCGGTGGAACAGATCAAAGTATGTACCGGAGCGACCCGATCTTGCGGAGGCTGCAGGCCGCTAGTAGAACAATTGTTGCAATACGCTCTTGGAGATGGATACGACAAGTCGGCGGCCAAGAAGCCCGGCATCTGCGTATGCACACCGCTTACACGCGACGAAATTGTTGCATCTATTCGAGAGAAGCATTTGACGCATGTCCGTGAAGTCATGAACGTCTTGGGATGGAATGAACCGGAAGGCTGTTCGAAGTGCCGTCCCGCGCTGAACTATTACCTTGGCATGATTTGGCCAGAGGAACATGAAGACGAGAAGGATTCGCGTTTTGTGAATGAGCGTCTGCACGGCAATATCCAGAAGGACGGCACGTTCAGCGTCATTCCGCGAATGTACGGTGGCGTGACTTCGCCTGACGAATTGCGAAAGATCGCCAACGTGGCGGACAAATACGATGTGAAAATGGTGAAGGTGACGGGTGGACAGCGTTTGGACCTGCTTGGCGTAAAGAAAGAGGATTTGCCTGCCATCTGGGCCGATCTTGGCATGCCCTCGGGATACGGCTACGCCAAATCGCTTCGTACCGTCAAAACCTGTGTGGGATCTCAATTTTGCCGCTTCGGCACCCAAGATTCGATCGGCCTCGGAATCGAACTCGAACATCGTTATGAACGCTTATGGATGCCAGCAAAATTCAAAATGGCCGTAAACGGGTGTCCGCGGAACTGTGCCGAATCGGGGACGAAAGACATTGGGATCGTAGGCAACGACGGGGGCTGGGAGATCTTCGTAGGCGGTAACGGCGGTATCAAATTAAGAGCTGCGGATCCTTTTTGCAAGGTGAAATCGGATGAAGAACTAGTCGATATTTGCGACGCGTTCATTCAATACTATCGCGAAAACGCTAATTATGCGGAACGCACTTCAGATTTTGTGGAACGTATCGGCCTGGACAACGTGCGGAAAGCAGTTGTAGAAGATCGGATCGGACGGGTAAGCCTGAGTGGCCGGTTGAGCCAAGCGCTTGAAGACTTGCGCGATCCTTGGCAGGAAGTGCTCGAAAATGAAGAGATCCGCCAAAAGCTTTATCATCCGATTCATCCACAGTTATAAGAGGAGGAGATACCATGCTTCAAACCGACAAGGCGACATTCGCTTCCATAGGTCCGATCGAAGACTTCCCAGTCGGATTGGGTCGGGAAGTGCAAATGGGCAATGGTCAGATTGCCGTATTTCGAACGACGGACGGGAATCTTTACGCGCTTGAGAATCGAACGCCGCATGCCAAAGGCGGGACTCTGGCTGAAGCGATCGTGAGCGGACATTATATTTATTGTCCGCTCCGGGACCTCAAAATCTCTCTCGAAACTGGACTTGTCCAAGCGCCAGACACGGGCCAAGTTCTGAAATTCGACATCCGAGCGGTGGATGGCATCGTCGAAATCGCGCTAAATGGTACTCCTGAATGCACGGTTACTGAATGAAGGGGAATATCCCGAACAGCCCAGTCCTCATATGGACTGGGCTGTTCTATGCCTGAATTCACTCATTTACTTCCGATCACGACTGTCATCCTCGTAGTAGTCATCATCGTCATCATGATCGTCGTCATCATAGCGGTCATAATCAATTGAAAGGACTTTGCCAGTCGCCGCATGAAGCTCTACTTCGGCTGTGCCTTCGCTTGTTCTAAGCTTCACTTCATACTTCTGAATGCCGTCATCCCGTTCTTTCTCCACTTTAATCACTTCGCCCTTAACCGCTTGTTGGGCCAGCTCGATTGCCCGTTCTTTTGTGATCACTTTTGCGCCAGCAGCAGCATTCTCTGTACTTCCGCTATTTGTGCTCGCATCCGGCTTCGCAGTCACGGACGGTTTCTTGCGATCGTCATCCCGATCGTCATCCCGATCATCATGGACGGCCAGCACTTTTCCTGAATTGGCATCAATGTATACATCCGTATCCTCGCGGCTGTCTTTCTTTTGCACTTCAACCTCATAATAGGCCTTGCCATTCCTATGCTCCAAATCAAGCTCAGTAACGGTACCAGGCACTTCTTTCAGCGCTGCCTTTGCAGCTTTATCCTTTCCAATGTACGGTACGGCTCCCGATGCGAAGGCAGCGCTGGTGCCTCCAATGACTGCAAAAGCGACGATGGCCACAATTAATCCTTTTTTCTTCATTCTTATCATCCTTTCGTAATGGCTTGCTCATCTCACACTTATTACTTTACACATGCTTTCTAAGAGTGAAATTACAGCCACATTAGAATTTGATGATAAACTAATCCGAATCGTCCTCATCATCGTCGTCATCCCATGTTACCGATTGGACCTTGCCGGAACCAGCGTGCAATTGCACGGTTGCTTCACGGCCGTCTTTTGTCTCAAGCTCTACAAAGTAATACCATTTGCCGCCTTCTTGCTCCAGCTCTACTTCTTTCAGCGTGCCGCTAACTTTCTCCAGCGCAATGTTGATGGCGTCGGCTTCTTCTAACAATACGGACGGATTTGGCGATTTCTCCGGCGGCGGTGACTGGCTTGGCTTGGCCGTCTCCGATGGTGTTGGCGTCTCCGCAGGCTTGCCGGGAGTCTCCGTGAACAGCTTAATCTGGCGGATAGCCTCAATAGCGGCAGTGGCTCTGTCTATCGTCAGCTCATATAGGCCTTTGTCTGACCGCAATTGCACAACATAGGCATGCCCCTCTACGGTTGTATGAACGATATTGCCATCATACTGCTCGAGTATTGTTTTCTCGGCTTCCTCTTGGGACAACAGCTTATCGCCGCTTGATCGCGAATTCGCAAAAAGCAGGATACCCCCTAATATAATCAAAGCGAGTGCAAGGAGCGCAATCACCGTTCTTACGGTCCGTTTTCCCATCATCATCCCTCACTTCCGCATCTGCCTTACCTACAATAACCGCTGTTCATTACAATTTCATGAGAATCGTTACTCTTGCTGGGGCAGGGGCAAAAGAAGGGTAGCCGTCGTCCCTTTGCCTTCTTCACTGGTCAGCACAATGTCCGCTCCGATCGCCCGGCTGATTTCTTGGGCCAGGGACAAGCCCAGGCCCGTTCCGCCCTCGGAATTCTGATCTCTGCTGCGCGACGGGTCCACCCGATAAAATCGTTCGAATACATGCGGCAATTCTGCGGCTGGAATGCCGATCCCGCGGTCTTTTATCCGAATGAGGCTATGGCGGCTGTCTCGTTCAAGCTCAATATCGATTCGGTCCTTACTATATTTCCTGGCATTATCGAGCAAAATAAACAGGAGCTGCTTCAACTGATCTGCATTCGTATAAGCATATACCGGTTCAGCAGAGGCTTGAACGTCAATGTCTCTTTTGTATGCGCGCCGAAATCCGGCTGCTGCTTGTTCAACCTCCGGCAGCAATTCGATCACGCTTCGTTCATGCTCCTGATGACGGTTCGGGGTGGCAAGCAACAGCAGCTGCTCGGTCATTCCTTTCATTCGCACCGCTTCCGACCGGATCGCTTCGACGGATTCCTCGAATAACTCCGGCCTCTCCAGCCCCCTTCGCTGCAGCAGACGGGCATAGCTTTCGATAATGGTCAGCGGCGTCTTCAGTTCATGCGAAGCATTCGATACGAATTGCTCTTGCTTGTGAAAGCTGTTCTCCAGCAAACCGATCATTTCATTAAATGTCTCGCCCATTTGCGCAAGCTCATCCTTGGACTTCTCATGCTGCTCTAGACGAACGAACTTACCGCTGCGGGCAATCTCCTTCATCGTTCGGGTCATGGCGCCAATCGGACGCATAATTAACCGGCTTAGCAAGCCGCTGGATAGAAGAACAATAATAATAACAGCAATGGATACAACAATGAGCACCAGCCGTAGCATAGCTAGTAACTGAGTCAACTCAGCCATGCTTTTCGTTATTTGTACATTCGCAACCGCGCCGTCTGCAGCAATAATGGGGATGGAGGCGTAACCGTAGTCCCTCTGGCCGATCTGGACCTTCTCTACGATTCGCTGAGGAGAATAGGCTGATTGTTGCTCGCTTAGCGCCGTTTCGGATGAAGAAGTCACGAGCAATCCGACTCCGCCGCTAGGCATTTCTTGCGCAAGTCTGATCATGCCCGACACTGGTACATAAGCCCGAAGAAGCTCCTCTGTCGCGAGCGGGTTATTAGAAACGCGGATGGCTTCGGCCGCTTGTTCCGATTCGGCTGCTAAGGCATGCAGCTCCTGCTTAATCGTTAGCGAATAAAAAACAAAATAAACCGTTATGTTGGCCGCCAGAAGCAGCGAGGCGAACAGGACAGAGGAGTATAAATGAATTTTGCTGCTCAGCTTCATGGCGTTTCCTTCAGGACATAGCCGATTCCTCTAACGGTATGAATAAGCTCTTTCCCGTAGCCCTCGTCTACTTTTTTGCGGACATACCGGATATAGACATCCACGACGTTCGTATTCCCGGCGTAATCATATCCCCACACTTCAGCTAAAATCTGATCGCGGTTCAGCACAAGCCGCTTATTGCGAAGCAAATACGCAAGCAGATCAAATTCCCGTTGCGTAAGGTCCAGTTCTTTTCCGCCTCGCATGACTTCCCTCGATTGTAAATTAACCTTTAAATCGTCAGCCGTCAGCCACTCTTCGGGAGGCGACTGCTGTTCCGTACGCGCAGCCAGACGCAAAGCGGTGCGAATGCGCGCGAACAGCTCTTCGATTTCGAAGGGCTTCGTGATGTAATCGTTTGCTCCAAGATCGAGACCGGATACCTTGTCCTCGACTGCGCTTTTGGCCGTCAGCAGCAAGACAGGCGTATCGGCATCAGCGGAGCGAATGCGCCGCAACAGCTCGATCCCGCTAATGCCGGGAAGCATAACGTCCAGCAAGATCAGATCAATGCCCCCTTCGAGGAATGCCGTCCAGCCCGCTGTGCCGTCCAATGCTACTCGTACCTGGTAGCCTTCGCTTTCCAGCTCGATTTGCAGCAGCCTTGCAATTTTTCGCTCATCCTCTACCACTAACAGGGTTTCTGCCATGATTGCTCCTCCTATACGGAACATCGTTATCCGTCATCATCATTTATTATTGAAACACATTCGTTTGGTTAAACGTAATTCGACAACCTCATGTGGTTGTGAATTCTTATATGTTGTGGGTTGCCGACTGTCCTTAGTTCTTTTATCATAAACAACACCATGATACTAATACAACAACGGGTATGAAACGATTATCTCAACCGCTCTGACAAACCATTATTCTCAACTGTAACTACAGCAGAAGCCGGGGTATCCGAAAACGAGGTAACATTCGGCGGTGAGATTGCTGCAATCGGCTCACATCAGATAGGGAATATCCCTAAAGGTGGTATTGCTATTATTAGAAAAACATCCCATTTGAAAAAACTTTGTTATAATAAATGAAGTAAGTCCAAGGCCCATACGCTTTTTGTGCAATATAAATTACGTGTCTATAGGCTGGTGAATCGGAGTGAGTGAAAAGTTCTGGCTAGTCGTGCAGTACCCTCTGAAAAGTGCCAAAGGCAGCGAGCGTGACCATTGGTTAAAGGATAAAGTCATGGAATATTTGGAGGCCTCTCTGGCGGATGCTGAGTTAGGCTCTGTTGATGGCTTCGATATGGGGAAGTGCATGTCCGACCCGAAAAAGTATATGCTTAATCTATTTTGTATCGTGACGGAAGAAGAGCGGAGCATAGCCTTAATCAAAAGAGTGTTGAGAGAAAGCAGGCTTGATTATACGCGGATAAAAATAGCTACGATGCCATATGGAATAGAAGATGGAACTTATACGTTGAAATATGCCTCTAAAAAGGGCGTTACTGATTTTTCGCTATGAGAAGCCCAGCAGCTAATATAGCTGCTGGGCTTTTTATTAATAATGAAGAAGCTGCTTCCTCATACTATCTGTACCATCATTTATCGTCATGCATATACGGCTGTCCAGTCGAACGTCTCCACTTTTTCAAGCGAGGGCATACCGGCTTGGGCGCCGAATTTGGTGACCGCTAGAGCGGAAGCCTTGGTTGCAAAGCGAACGGCGCTGTCCAGGTTACCTCCTGCGGCTAATGCGTAAGCCAATCCGCCATTGAAGCAATCCCCTGCTCCGGTCGTATCGATGACGGGAACCCGGTATGCCGGGATGGCCGTTATCTGCATATCCGGGTTCATATAGCCCGAACCTTGCGAACCTAATGTAGTGATGATATGACGTGGACCCATTTCCAACAAACGTTTCGTTGCTTCTTTCCACTGCTCCCCCGATGTATCCATTCCTGTTAACAAGCCGAGCTCCGAACGATTCGGGGTAATGTAGTCCGTGTTCTTCAATAGCTCTTCCGGCAAGTCCCTGGCTGGGCCTGGATTTAAAATAACCGTTCGGCCATGTTGCTTGGCGACTTCTGCCGCGGCAATTACTGTCTTCAGAGGGATCTCTAGTTGCAGAAGCACCACATCAGCTTTTGCAAGGAGGGCTTCATGCTGGTACACGTCTGCAGGGAGACAGTAGGCATTAGCACCTGGGACCACCACAATCTGATTATCTCCTTGTGCGAGAAGTATAGTGGCAATGCCAGTCGAAATGCCTTCTGCCGTTTTGATCCCGACAACGTCGACTCCGCTTTTCTCCAGAGAATTCTGAAGCTCTGCTCCAAAGCTGTCACTGCCCACCGCACCGATCATTGTGGTGCGAGCGCCAAGCCTGGCAGCGGCCACGGCTTGATTGGCGCCTTTCCCGCCAGGAATGAAATGGACGCCATTTCCCATAAGCGTCTCTCCCATAAGTGGGGCACGCTCCGCCTCAACTGCGATATCCATATTTAAACTGCCAACAACAACTATGTTAGGTCTTTTCATGGTTTCAACTCCTACAGATTCAGCGTGCTTACATGGAGCCACTGTGGGCATGATCCGTGTAAGCACGCTCTTGAATTGCTCTATCTATTTTCTTGATGATTAGATTTAATAGGTTTTAAGTGCGTCAATCATTAGTTTCCAGAAACCGTCTACATCAAGCTCCAGGCCAAACTTCGCATTCACTTCTCTGCCCGTAACCCCATGCAGATCAACTAATGTTGTTCCTGCTGTGTATTCACCTTTTGTTTCCACGACAATATTCACATCTTTCATTTTGAACAATTCTGGTGCAACAAGATAGGCTACAGTCAATACATCGTGTACCGGCGCTCCGTCAAAATCGAACATTTCCTTGTATGTGGAGGTGAAAAATACTAATAGCTCGCCGACAATTTTAGCAACACGGTTATCGATTCCATTGACTTCTTCGATCACTTCTTTGGTTGCTAGAGCTTGATGCGTAATATCCAGACCCATCACTACAGTTGGAATACCGCTTTCAAAAACTTTTCTTGCGGCCTCTGGATCAGCCCAAATGTTAAATTCAGCTGTTGGCGTCCAGTTGCCGAAAGTACCGCCGCCCATAAGGACAATCTCTTCAATATTGCTTTTAATTTCCGGAGCTTTCGTTAAAGCTAAGGCAATATTGGTTAATGGTCCTGTCGGAAGCAGGGTTACAGGCTCTGTGGACTCTTTCACAAGTCTGATAATGGTGTCGACGCCATGTTCCTCGCTCCAGCTGCGGGAAGGTTCAGGTAGCTCAGGACCGTCCAAGCCGGAATCGCCATGAATGCCGGGCGCCGTTTCGCGTAACCGAACCATAGGCTCGCTTGCCCCTTTCGAGACAATGACCTTATTTAATGAAATCAAATCACAAACCTTCAGCGCATTTTGAGTCGTTTTATCGATTTCTGCATTTCCGGAAACCGTTGTAATCGCTAATATCTCCAACTGCGGCTGAGCAGCAGCTAAAATAATCGCAATGGCGTCATCATGTCCGGGGTCACAATCCAAAATAATTTTTCTTGATGTCATTATCTTTCACCTCTAAGTTTTATTTACATGACTAGACCTATCATGGTGCCTGAAATAACAGAAGCCAACGTTGAGCCCAGCAGCAATTTAAGAGCAAACTTCGCAACATGATCTCCTTGCTTGTCGCTAATCGCTTTGATGGAGCCGGAAATAATGCCGAGCGTTCCGAAGTTAGCGAAGCTAACCAGATAGACAGATACAATAGCAACCGTCCTGGATGAGAATTCACCTGTCATATTGCCAAAACTCAACATCGCTACAAATTCATTCGTAATCAGCTTGGTCGCCATAATGCCGCCAGCTTGTACCGCTTCTGACCATGGAACACCCATCAGGAAAGCTATTGGCGCGAAGATATAACCAATAACCGTATCGAATGAGATGTGCAATGTGCTTTGGAAAATCACATTCACCATTTCCATTAGGGAGATAAATCCTAGCAGCATGGCGCCAACAATAATGGCGATTTTAAAACCATCCGTGACGCTCTCTCCGACCATTCGGAAGAAAGGAAGCCGTTCTTTTTCCTCAACTTCAACCAAGTCCTCATTCTCATCCAGATCATAGGGGTTAATAATATTGGCCACGATAAGAGCACTGAAAATATTCAAGACAACAGCCGTTACAACAAATTTAGGCTCCAGCATATTGGCGTATGCGCCAACCATCGCCATGCTTATTGCACTCATCGCGGATGTACAAATGGTGTAGAGTCTTTCTTTGGACAGAAGCGGGATTTGCTTGAGAATGGTCAAGAAGACTTCCGGCTGTCCAAGCGCAGATGTAGATATGGCAAAATAGCTTTCAAGTCTGCCCATACCGGTAATTTTGCTAAGGAACAGGCCTAAATATTTGATGATGAAAGGCAAAACCTTGATGTAATTCAGAATTCCGATTAGTACAGACATGAAAACAAGCGGCATTAACACGCCAAGGAAAAACGGAGTTTGACCCTCATTTGCCATGCCTCCAAATACAAATTGGATGCCCGCATTGGCAATGCTCATCAGCTTTTCAAAAAGCAAGCCCACTTTTGTAATCGCAGTGATTCCTATGCTCGTGTTCATCATGAAGTACACCAAAAGGATTTGTACGGCTAACATGATCAGAACACGTTTGTATTTTATTTTTTTGCGATTGTTGCTTACTAAGAAACCAATAATAAAAACAAGAAGAAGGCCAGTTAGCAAGAAAATAAAATTCATGTATATCTCCTCCATGTTAATGCCAATGTCTCATGCAAGATTGACTTGTCCTCACCATAACTAACAGCCAATTTACACCCCCTAAATTCGAACAAACAAAAGTTTATGTTGAAAACATATGTTTAGTATACGCTTTCATGTTGAGATGTCAATATGCAAAATTTGATCAGGTTCCTGAATATGCCTGACAAGCCATACATCATGCTAAATTTCGCATGCCACAGCTGCATGAATTTATTCTGGAGGTAGATTTAGTTGTATAATAAAGATAGGGAACATACACGAGGTTGGTACTTAAGGATGACAAGTAGAAATGGGGTTGCTTCGTGGATAAAGAACAGCAAATTTTGGACTATATAAGAATGAATCCTTTTATATCACAGCAAGAGTTATCCGCTAAGGTTGGTTTATCCCGTCCGACGGTTGCCAATTATATTGCCAGCTTGACCAGACGCGGTGAAATTAAAGGACGGGCCTATATTTTACGGGAGGAATCGTCAATTGTTTGTATCGGAGGGGCTAACATTGACAAGATTGCGCGCTCGAATCAGACGGTCAGTTTTTCTTCCTCCAATCCGGTCAAAATCAATGAATCTTGCGGCGGAGCGGCACGCAACGTTGTAGAAAATTTAAGCCGGCTCCGCTGTAATACGTCCATTATGACCTGTGTTGGAGACGACAAAGAGGGCAACTGGATCCTGAATGAAATCAAAAGCCAAGGTGTTGATGTCAGCCAAGTTTGGGTGATGCCGACTGAGCGAACAGGAATTTTCATCACTCTTCTGGACCCAACGGGAGAGAGCGTAGTCTCGATGGATGATATGCACATATACGAAAAAATGACCGTATCCATGTTCGAGGAGAAATGGTCCCATATTATTTCGGCACAAGCTGTTTTTTTGGATACGAATATTCCCAAGGACTGTATAAGCTATATCATCAAACGCTGTGCCGAGGAACATATTCCTTTGTATATAGACCCTGCATCTGTAGCCAAGACACATAAGCTTCCTTATCGGCTGGACGGAGTAGAGCTGCTGCTCCCGAACCGGGTTGAAGCAGAGGTGCTTGCCGACATGAAGATCGATTCCATTGAAGATTGTGAGATCGCATGTGAAAAGATTAGAGCGCGCGGCGTTAAAAATGTGATTATCACACTGGGCGATCAGGGGGCCTATTATTCCTCTTCGGAGGAATCGGGGCACTTGCCTTCTTTTCTAACGGATATTGTGGACATCACAGGGGTTGGCGACGCTTTTGCTTCTTGTGCCATGTATGGCATTATGAACAATGAATCGCTGCATAGCGCATGCCAGCTGGGACTTGCCGGCGCGGCTCTAACCCTTCAAACGGAAGATTCCATTAGCACTTTATTAAGGCCCGAAAAAATGTATGAAGTTGTACAGGAGTATTCACGATAAAGGTTGCTCGCTATCACTATAAAACCCGGCCGTATATGGCCGGGTTTTTTCGATTGGATTTATGTATGTGCACACCCTCAATTTCCCTCATTCCAACCGATATGCCCACAAGTACCCTTTTGACTCCAGCAGGAGCGCATCCGGCTGTTCTTTGGGCTCGATTACAATGCTGTTGTTGGTGCTCATGATGTAACCATCGTTGATTCGTTCGATGACGATAGGGACACCGAGCTCCATAAAGAGCTGACGCATGCGATAGATGGTGTTATACAGATTGGGAAGCGCCCGTTTCTCCTCGACATGGGGCCAGAGATCATCGATGATTCGCCACTTTAAGCATAACTTATTCTCATGAAGTAGAAAGTAATAAAATAGCTCTTCGGTTATGCGAGTAGGCCATTTAATGGGATGCTCGTCTTTCTTTACATGGGCTTCTCCGTACAGCTGGACAAGCAGCTCCTTCTTTGGTGCCGGCTTCTGCCGCTGGCCATAATATTTCTGAAGGCGTTCGTCCAGCTGCTTAACCGTATTCGGGGTCATCGGCTTCAAGATATAATCCAGCGCTTGTACACGGAAGGCTTGTACGGCATATTGCTGGTGAGCGGTGGTGAAGATAACAGGTACGTCAATGCCGCTTTCCACCAAGGTTTGAGCGAGCTGAAGTCCCGTCATTCTCGGCATCTCAATGTCGAGCAGGAGCGCGTCTACCTCCAGCTTCGGGATTTCCGGCAGCGCATCGAATGGCGATTCGAAGCGGCCCGCAACCTGAAAGGGGCCGTAGCTCTCCAGCAATCTGGCATGCAGCCCCAGAATCGGCTTTTCATCCTCTACGATGATGACTTTCCACATCTTCTCGTGCCTCCTTGAGGGGGATCTTCAGTTGAACCGTTGTTCCTTTGCCCGGATAAGAGCTGATCTCCAGACTGCCTTGGGTGAGATCATGCACGCGCCGGCGCACATTCGTAAATCCGATGCCGGTATTGGCAGCCCTGCCCTCCATCAATTGAGCGCATCGCTCTGCCGACATGCCTACGCCATCATCAGAGACGCGTATGCTTAAGCGGGAGGCTTCGTGCAAGTAGATGGAGACTTGAACATGACCCGGACCCTCTTTGTCAAATAAGCCATGGCGGATGGCATTTTCCACCAAGGGCTGCAGCAGCAAGCTCGGAATGAGGACGTGCTCGGCATCAATAAGCGGATCGATGTTATAAGCGAACGTTAATCGCTCGCCGAATCTGGCTTTCTCCACCTCTACATAGGCTTCAATGATCTCCAGCTCCTTTTGCAAGGAAGAATATTGTCCATCCCGGCTCGTATCAAAAATGTAGCGCAGGAAGGAACTGAGCATGGTCAGCAGATAAGCGGCTCGCTCTCCATCCGTGTAGCAGAAGGAGATAATATTGCTCAGCGCATTGTATAGGAAGTGTGGCTTGATCTGGGTTTGCAGAAAGGCCATCTCGTATTCGATCGCTTTCAGCATTGATTGCTTCGTTTGCTCAGCAGCATTGAGCCTTGCCATCAAGGTTTCCTTCGAGAAAGGCTTAATCAGATAATCGTTGGCGCCGGAAGCGAAGATGCGCTCAATATGCTTTGGATACTCGGAAGAGATCATCATGATGACCGGCAGCTCCATCAATGACGCCTTCGTCCGGATTTGCTGCAGCAATTCGAGGCTGTTCAGGTTGCCTGGTATGATGTCATCGATAATCATCATCGAAATTTCCGGGTGGTGATGGTAATAATCAAGAGCCTCTTGAGCGGTATAGGCAATTCTGATCTTGTAGGTATCGCTTAGCATGTCTTTCATGACTTCTGCGTGCATGACATCGTCATCCACAATAAGAAGCGTGCCTGGCTCCCGTTCTTCGGCAAGTGTGACAGATTGCGAATGCTCCTCGTATTCAGGCGCGGTTATCGGCTCCCTGAACTCGCTGAAAGCGAGCTTCAGCGTGAAGCGGATGCCGCTTTCCTTGTGCTCATAGGTGATACTTCCGTTCATCTGCTGAACCAGCTCTTCCGTCATCATGAGACCGGAGGATTGCTGGCGGTGATTCCTTGTTGCCGCTTGCTTGCGGATTGTCGCCACATGAAGGATGACATCCTCTCCTACCTGCACGGCTTCAATGGTCAGGTTGTCTTCCGCTGTATCATGCGAAACCTCAGTCATCACACGCAGCAGCACCTGGGTCAAACGCTGCTCGTCCGCCCATACATAAAGCTGTTTCGGAATATTTTCGTGAATATGTATCTTTTTCTTCGCAAAGGTAAGCTGCAGCAGCTGCAGGACATGAAGCATGACCATCCGGAGATTGGTAGATTTCAGCTGAATGGCATAATCATCAAATCGAATGCGTGTAAAGTCATGCAAATCTCTAAGCAAATAAACCATGTTGCCAATGAGCTGCTCAGCCAAGTATAGCTGCTCGCCTTGCTTCTGCCGATCGGGTTGCCTGCTAATCGCCTGGATCAAATGGATGGTATCATGCAGCGGCTTCTGCAAATCTTGCGTGGCGACCTTCAAGAAATCATCCTTCGTATCATTGGCCTTTTGTAATCGAACGGTAAGCTGCTCCGATTGCTCCGCCCGGTTCATGAGACGAATGCCGAGAAACACATTCATGATCATGACGCCCCCAATTAACCCGATTCGGCTAATCTCATTACGCCCGGAGAAGAATAGCGTGTCCGATGAGCTGCTGATCGCGAAGACGGCCAGAAACAGCAGCATCAAGAGAAGAATGATCGCTTCGTTTTTGCGTATGGATGTCTGATTTTTTATCGTCAATGAGAACAAACGAACGATAATGATCAGGAACAGTAGATCAATGTAATAGAAGATCGGGTACTGCACGCCTGACAAAACTCTGGCCGGAAGTACGGCATTTAATATGGTATAGATCAGGACCGGAAGGAAGAGCAGCATCATCGTCTTCCGATTCATGATGGACGGAATGGTTTTGACAATAAACACAAGAAGCAAGAGAGCCATGACATAGGTACTGGTATCCTGCAGGCGCAAATAAAGCTCGATTGGAAGAGAAGGGAACTCGCGCATGAATACTCGTTCTCCGCGAAGCACAATAACTAAGGCCAGCAGCAGAAAGTGGAGCCCGCTGTACAAGAAGGCTTCATCCTTGGTCCGAAGCAAGTAGATCGTCAGATGGAAGATGCTGAATAAGAGCAAACAAAGGGCTGCCGCCCATTCCAGGGTCTGATCCTGATGAACGTCCTCCTTGATGTGCTCGGCGTCGCCAATATCGATAGGCAAGATGATGCCGCCTCTGGCATTGTAGAAGTTGGAGGTATGAATCGTAATCAGAAGCTCCCGGTCTTCTGGTGTAAGGTACACTTCGTAGGCCGGGTTGTCCATGATCGTATCCGCTCTGGAAGTGCCTGGTTTTCCTGCTTCGGAGACGACCGTACCATCAATAAAGAGCGTATGGGCAGACCATATATTTCGAACACGGAGACCAATCTCTGACCAGCTATCGGGCAGCTGTACTAGAAGCTGATAAGACCCCCATTGCACATCTGGCGTCCAGGGACCCGGAACTTTTACGTGATTGGCTTCCTGTATGAATTCGGTCGGGGTAACGAAGGATTCGGCTATAAAATTCCATTCGCCGTTTAACGATGCGAACGGAGAATCAGCCAGCTCGCGCAGGTCCAGCACGCCGTCTACAGCATGTATCTTCACCGCGCTCGTATCCTTGTCGCTAAAAATCATATAGAGAATAGCGATTAAGGCGCATGCCGCACCCAGGCAGCCGATCCACTTCTTCATCTAGTCACACCCCTATAGCTACTATCATACGTTAAAGAACTCTCGAAAAACTACCATTTCGGTTTGAGAGATTCTTGAGTGAGGTTTCGATACGATCCGCGCTATGAGCATGCGATGCAGCAATATGGACAAGAGACAACCGTCATTCACGCGAATACGATCGCAGTCCTCCGTTAAGAATGGGAAATTCACGCCCCAATCACCCATTATCTGGTATGCTAAGAATAGCTCTAAGAAAAATGGGCATATGCTTTATGAAGTCGGGATTACAGGAGGGCTTATGGTACAAGAGGGCTTTAGCAAGTTTTTCTGGGGATTTTTATTTATCATGTTTGACTTCAGAATTCAGGGAATTGATATTATGCCGGATATTATTGGATATATCCTGTTCACGATGGGTTTTCTAGCGTTCGCGGCACATAGTGATCATTTTGCCAAGGGGAAGACGTACAATATGATTATGGTCGTTCTTTCCGTATTTTCGATTTATGAGCGACCTAATCAGGGCGAGAGTTTCTATTTTAATCCGTTAGGCATCATCGTGGGGCTTGTTTCAATTGTTCTGCTTCTATTGATCGTTTATCATTTGCTTATGGGGATCAAAGACATGGCAACAAGGCAGAATCAACCTGGCATTACGGAAGAAGCGAATAAGAAATGGACTTATTTTTTAATTTATCAAATCGCCAGCCTGTTCTTATTTGTCCTGATCATCATTCCTCCACTATTTATTGTGGCGGTTATTGCGATGTTTGTGGTAACTATTTTATTAATGGCAACCTTAATGATGTTCATGCGGAGTTGCGGGGAACATCTGCGCACATAACGTGAAGAAGTAAGTTGTAAGTCAGTGGTGGATGTGTTATGATTAGTATATTGGAATTTCGACCTGAGAGCACATATTGTAGAGGGTTATGATTTTAATGTGTAACCTTGTACGATGTGTGATTTTTTTTTCAAAATTTTAATGACATTTCAAAATGGAAAATATGGAGGTAATAAGTCATGGAACAAGGTACAGTAAAATGGTTTAACGCAGAAAAAGGATTTGGCTTCATCGAGGTTGAAGGCGGCAATGACGTATTCGTTCACTTCAGCGCTATCACTGGTGACGGCTTCAAATCGCTGGACGAAGGCCAACGCGTTGAATTTAACGTGGTACAAGGCAATCGTGGCCCACAAGCCGAAAACGTTGTAAAACTGTAGAATTACAAAATAATTACAGTGCCCCAGACCTAGTGATGGGGCTTTTTTTTTCGTCAATGATACCAGGATAAAAGGGGGATGCGGCTTGTATTATTCACGGAAAAGACCAATGGATGATCTTCCAGTGGAATTAACAGCTATTTGGTCATGCACCAATAAAGAGTGCAACGGATGGACGAGGGATAACTTTGTTTTTAAGGCACAACCGGTGTGTGTTCAATGCAATTCTCTTATGGAGAAAGGCGAGAAAATGCTTGCGATCTTGGAGAACACGAGTTTTAATCAGTCTAAGCAGTGACAGCATCCGTACAATTCGATGTGGTGTTGTCCTCAGACAGAGTTGAAATCTGATCGTCTTCTTCACCATGAAAAGCCCGACCTCACGCGGTCGGGCTTTTCATTTGTTTTAAAAACGGAAAATGAATGGGGATGCGATGAATATCGTGTCCCTTTTTTTCGCATTTGTACTACTTTGGTAGGACTCTTTATTATTCCCAACTCCTTATAATATGGCCTGTGGCGTAAGCCAAAGCAGCATTACTTACCCGGTAAGAGCGCTTGGTAATTGGAAGGAGAAGAGTGATGTGAGTAAAGTTTTTATAACCGGAGGCACGGGATATGTCGGCAGCCGTTTAATTCATGAAGTGATTAAAGAGGGGAAAGAAGCGATCGTCCTGACCCGTTCCGAAGAAAAAGCCAGAGATCTGAAAGCGAAAGGCGTAGAAGCGATAGTCGGCGACCTTCTATCAGACGGAGTCTGGCAGGATGCTGCTCGGCAGGCTGAATATATTATTCATCTTGCGGCGCCTCCTACTTGGGGGGAGAAGGTTACGAAGAAGGTCGCAACGACCTTCAGCAAGGGTCACTATGAGATGACGGTACGGCTCTTGGACCATGTAAACCCGGTAACGATCAAAAAAATCGTCTATGTTGCGGGGACAAGCTTCTATGGCGATACGGGTTCGGAAGTGCCAAGAGACAGCAACTATAATGGCGAGCCAAAAGGCTGGGGTCCATATATCGCCGGGTCGGTTCATGTTCTGGACCGGTATTTGGAACGCGGGCTGCCGATTGTAACAGCCTTCCCGGCACAAATATACGGACCTGACTCCTGGATGCCGCAGCTGTTCATCAAGCCGCTATATGAGAAGAAACCTGTTTATTCGCTGAAAGGGTATGAACCTTATTTTTCGCCTATTCACGTGGAGGATACCGCGCGCGCCTGTCTATTTTTAACCGAACAAGGCATAGCAGGTGAGCGATATATCTTATGTGATGACATGCCCATGTCCTCCAAGGCATTCAAGCGCTTGATCGAGCAGGAGCTGCAAGTAACAGGGAAGGTTCGGGAAATTCCAAGATGGCTGTGCCAATTGATTCTGGGGCCGGTGTTAACGGAATATGCAACCGCTCACACCTATTTCACCAACCAAAGATTGAAGGAAATCGGGTTTCAATTCCGTTATCCAACAGCTGTAGACGGTGTGCCGAGTGTCGTCCGGGAGTGGATTGCAACTCAATCTCACATGGAGGTGCGAGATAAATGAAGAAAACGATGATGTATCTGCTAATAGCCGTATTGGTGCTGGCAGCAGTTCCGCATGTTTCGGCGGAAGGCAATGAAACGAGCGATTCATTGGGATTTATTACTGGGCAACAAGTTCTGACAAGCGTATCGGTCTTTGCCGGCAACGGTGATTTTGATGATTGGGATGGAGCGGCGCTTATGGCATCTTTCCGTATGCCCCAAGGAATTACGGTGTTGAAGGACGGCTCTGTGCTCGTCGCAGAGGGCAAAAACCATCTTGTCCGTCAAATTGCGAATGGGCAGGTTTCTACATATGCGGGTGCGATGCTGGGTACGGAGGCAGGCGGAATCCCAAGCGGAGGCTGGAATGACGGGGCCAGACAATCCGCTGTATTCAACAGTCCTTCTGGAATAGATACGGACTCGGAAGGCAACGTCTATATCGCGGATGCAGAAAATCATGTTGTCCGAAAAATATCAAAAGACGGAATCGTATCTACCGTTGCGGGAGACGGCATTCTCGGACTTGTTGACGGAGCAGGCTCAGCAGCGAGATTCTATCGTCCGCAGGATGTTGCCGTTGCTGCGGATGGAACGATGTATGTTGCAGATACCTTGAATCATTCCATTCGCCGTATAATGCCTGATGGACAGGTGACCACTTTGAATGCTCCTTCTGATCGTGTCATTGAGGTTACGGCTGGCTATGCGGTTCCTGCAGGAGACTATGCAGACGGCAAGTTGTCAGAATCCAAGTTTAATGAGCCTACGAGCATTGCCATAGACGACAAAGGTAACTTATATGTCAGCGATACAGGAAATCATGTCATTCGATATATCGATTTGACTGAAGGTACAGTTGCGACGGCTGCAGGCTTGTCCCAAGGAGAACTGCCCGTATACGAAAAGGGGGCTCTGTATGCTGCAGGCGGCTATGCCGATGGTATCAGCTCAGAAGCGCGCTTCTATTCTCCTAGAGGTATTGCCGTAACGGAAGAGCAAGGACTGATTATTGCAGACAGCTTGAACCATACCATTCGTTATCTTGTTAATGGACAAGTGAGCACAATTGCCGGTGTGCCTGCACAATTCGGCCAAGTGGACGGGATTAACGGTCATAACTTGCTTCACCATCCGACAGATGTAGCCCTATTGCCGAGTGGCAACTTGATCATTGCGGACAGCTATAACAACCAAATTCGTGAGCTTGAATGGTACAAGCTTCCGGGAGATTTACCGAAAAACGATCGAGTGAAGGTTGTATTCGAAAATCAGATGATTCCGTTTGACGTGAAGCCTGAGATTGTACAGGGACGTACGATGGTTCCCGTCAGAGCGTTAAGCGAGCATATGGGCTACGAGGTTGGATTCAATGACAACGAGCGTACTATTGAATTAACTAAGGGAGACCTAAGTGTTCATTTGCAGGTCGGGAGTCGTGTAATTGCGACTGGGAATGCTGCAACGGATGTGCAAGAACAGCGGGAGATGGAGGCAGCCCCTTATATCAAAGCCGCCCGCACCTATGTCCCGCTAAGGTTTTTCAGTGAGGCCTTTGGGACAGATGTTGTATGGAACCCGAATGCGAGAACGGTGATTTTGAGAGAAATAGCAGAAGCCGTCAATCAACTTCCTCCAGCGGATCGCCATTCGAGGACGGCGACACTTGACCAGATTAAAGGAACGGTATGGATAAGCCAGGCAGGCGGTTCATTAACCTATAGAGCCTATAATGGCGTTACCCTTCATCACGGTGATCGAATCATGACTGAATTCAAATCAAGCGCAATCCTAAAGACGGCTGACCGCAAGGATGAGCTTGCGATTAACGAAAGCTCGGAGCTGTATATTTCGAATTTAAGCAGCGCGTCGCAAGTAAAGCACACGAGCCTTGTTCTATGGAGCGGAATGATTGGGGCTAGCGTAACACCGCTGGTTGACTCCAAGGATACCTTCAAAATCATAACCGCTACGGCTCAGACTGATGTTCGCGGAACGAATTTCTTTGTGGGGGTCGATCCGGTTACGGGAGCTTCGAGGCTAATTGTAAGCAGCGGCCTTGTTCAGGGAAGCGGCAGCGGAACCAATCAGAATCCCGTTTTCATATATCCGACTCAGCAGTTGACGGTGGCAGATGCTGAAGTGACCGATCAACCAGTTGTACTAGTAGATCTAGCTGATTTCGTTCAGCAAGCTTCACCTTCTATCATTGAAGCGATATTAAGGAGTAAACAACTAATCGATCAAGAGAATGCAGAGATGCTGGCACAATTGAATAGTGGGGCAGCAGGTTCTAGCCCTGGCGACAATCCTTACAATCAGTCTCCTTACGAGCTTGAACAATTCCAGAGAAATTTAGAGAACTTGCTCGCGAATATTGCCAAGCTAGCCCTCGATCAAGGGAAGCTTGATAAAGAAAGGCTTCAGGAAATAATCGACGAGGTCAATAAAAACTCGGATAACAAAATAGATCTGGACAATGTCCCTCCGATGCAAGTAACGGAGCAGCAACGGCAGCAGCAGGAAAAACTGAAGCAATTGGAGGAGCAAAGAAAAAAACAGCAGGAGGAGCAAAGTAAGCAGCGTGAGCAGCAGGCGAAATTGGATGCCTTGAAGAATAAGCTATTGGCTGAAAAAGAGCGGCTGGAGCAGGAGAACAAGAAGCGGCAAGAAGAAGTAGCCAAAAGAGCGGCGGAGTTGCTTAAGCAACAGCTTGCGGACGCCGAAAGACTGAGATTCGAACAGCAACAGCAGGCTTTGGAGCAACAAAGACAGCAGCAGGAGGCAGCGCAGCGTCCGCAGGTGCCGACACCGGCGGAGCCTGGGCCATCCGTTCCGGCTGTGCCAGGAGCAGCAATGCCAGTGGCGAGTGTCGAGAGCGGAAGCGTAGAGCCTGGTACAGAGATCAAGCTGACGACTGCGACAGCGGGGGCCGCGATATATTATACAACGGATGGAAGCGCGCCTTCAGCAAGCAACGGCACGCTTTATGAGGGGCCGATTCTGATCGAGCAAAATACAACGATCAAAGCTGTAGCTGTGAAAACGGGGTATACGAGCAGCCCGATCCTTACCGTTAGCTACACGGTGAACATTCCGCAGTCTGAAGCAGCAATGCCAGTGGCGAGTGTTGAGAGTGGAAGCGTGGAGCCTGGTACAGAGATCAAGCTGACGACCGCAATAGCGGGGGCCGTGATATATTATACAACGGATGGAAGCGCGCCTTCAGCAAGCAACGGCACGCTTTATACAGAACCATTGGTTATCGGTGAGGATACAACGATTAAGGCAATTGCCGTGAAATCGGGATATACAAGCAGCCAAATTCTAACTCTCAGCTATACCATTATCGTTCCTGAAGAGGAACGGCCTGAATTTGCTAATGGTTATCCTAAAACGTATGCCGACACTATAGATGAAACTACGCGCATTAACGTTCTTGTGCAGACGAATCAATCAGGCATGGTATTTATTGTTGTCGTGCCGCAGGGCGCGGCTGTTCCTACAACAGAGCAGATTTTGGCAGGCTTCGAAAGCCTGAATCCAGACTGGCTAGCTTTTTATTATGCGGATATTGCAGCTGATCGGGAGTTTCATTATGAAGTTGCAATTGAGGAGCAGGTTGCGGAATACGACGTTTATGTTGTAACTGTAATAGGCTTTGACGGTGCGGTAAGTAAGGTGCGTAAAGCGACAGGCATAACTCCACCGGCAATCGATTAGCCTAAAGAGGAATTTCAGCCGTATTTAAACTGAAAGTGGGAACAAAAAATGCCATCCATATGGATGGCATTTTTTGTGCGAATCGTTTGCGCGAAAAAATTATGATTTTGCCTTATGCAGCAGTTCCTTTATTTCACGAAGCTGTCTTTCCGTCATTTGTTGAGATTGCTCGATGGCAGTCAGCTTTTTCTCTACTTGTTCTAAGCGAAGCTGAGTATTGATTTGAATATGCTGGGCTTCCCTTTGCGTTTTAGAGTTGTCTATAACCACCAGAATGGTAAGCCCTGCGCTGGCAATCGTCAATCCTCTGGCCATTTGGTTTAAATCCAGTTCATTCAAGGAGAACAGGCAATCCGCTATTCCTGCCCCCATTAATATGCCGCCAATCGTGATAATTCCGTTCCTTTTCCACTTGTCTGAGATGATGTTCTTGGTCTGTTTCATCGAGAAAGCTCCTTCAGTACGATAGTTTCACTTGCTATAGATCTATTTATCATAAACCATGCTACCCAATGAATAGAAGCGGTTGTACTTGACAGTGTGATACGGCATTCGTTATCGTTAAGCTCAAATGATATTGATAATCATGATCAACGAAGGTTGATTTAAAATATAGTACTGGAAGGGGCAGGCGGCGGCCAAGGGAATAAAGCCCGCTGCGCAACGAATATGAGCATGATCGAGCAAATTCATTTATGGAATCAAGTCATTGTCAGGGTGTTGGATATTCGCTTGAGACGAATAGGCGAGAGCGACGAAATTCGCAACTATGTTGCGCCGGCAAGCATGTTTATATTTTCGGCCAATGGACATGCCGAGCTGTGGGCCGATGAACATGTGTGGCTGTCAGAACGGTTCCATTTGCTGCATGTGGGCAAAGGGACGAAGATAACGGTCCAGTCCGGCGGATCGCTTGATGTCTATATGGTCTTATATAAAGCTTCGTTGCCGGATACGGCTTTGAGGGAGTTTCATATGATGCTGCAAACCGACAATCCTTTTATGGAATGCTGGGGACTGGCGCCTTCCGAGCCGCTTGTGTTGCTCGGGATGCTCGAAACGATGCTAGCCGAGTGGCAAAGGGAGGATAGCGCTAACGACTCGCAGCTCGGCACAGCAATAGCAAAAAGCTTGGGGAAAAGCGAGGGCTTGAGACGGCTAATGGCGAAAGGTGAATTCATCCGATTCACGCATGCAGTATTGCTGGAGCGGACAGAGTATACGGGCGCCCCATCGTTGGCCGAGCAGGTCATCCGTTATTTGGCGAGGAATTATCGCGAGACGATCTCTTTGGAACAGTTGGCTCAGCACATGAATTATACGCCGCAGTATGTATCGCGAAGATTCAAGGAACAGATGGGATGCAGTCCGCTTGATTACATCATCCGGCTGCGGATGGACGCGGCGCGAAGATTGCTGAGCGAGACCGCAGCGACGCTACAGGAAGCAGCCGCTTATGTCGGATACCCGGACACTATATATTTCAGCCGCATGTTCAAGAGGCAAACCGGGATTACGCCGGGGCAATACCGCAAGCAATTTCGCAATGCAGTTTCAAAAAGTGCAATGAAGTGGTCAGATTTGTCCGTTGTGGCGCCTCATCCGGCAATGTATCATGTTAATAATAATGATATTCATTATCAATTAGAGCTGGATGGGGGAACTGGAATGGCAATGAGCAAAAAAAAATGGTTGGCGATGGCGTTATTATGTCTGACCTTGGCAGCGTCAGCTTGCCAAGCATCGTCGGTCAACACAGGAGGAAATAATGGCACAGCGCTTCAAAGCACGAACGGCACCGCAACGGATGCAGCGAATACGGGGCTGACATCGGCAAGCGTTGAAACGCGGACCATCAAGGCGACGAATGGCGATGTGGAAGTGCCTGCGCTTGCGCAGCGTGTGGCTGCGCCATCATACTTGGGAACTTTGCTGGCGCTTGGCGTTAAGCCGATTGCGTCCGAATCGCTTCTGATGGAAAGCCCATATTTGGAAGGAATGCTGAGCGGCATAACCGTTATGGGAGAATCGTTGGAAGTGCTGCTTGATCTGGAGCCGGATTTAATTGTTACGCATTCGGCTCAGGCGGAAACAGTGGACAGGTTTTCGCTAATTGCGCCGACGGTAGCCATGCCTTACAACAGCTTTGCGTCCATTCAGGAGGAAATGCGTTATTTTGGCGATTTGCTTGGAAAGCAGGAGACTGCCGAACAGTGGATTGAACGATTTGAGAGCCAGTCTGGTGAATTGCGCGATGCGGTGCAAGCGGTGCTTGATGAAGGAGAGACGGTGTCTGTGATGCAGGAATATGATGGCACGGCGTTTTTATTCGGACCGAAGGCCGGGCGCGGCGGGAGGATCATGTACGAGATATTGGGAGCGAATCCGCCCTCCAACATTCCCGATTATATGTTGGATGGTTCCTATTATGAGTTCTCGCTGGAAATGCTGCCCGAATACACCGGAGACTATTTGATTCTGACGACATATTCGACGTTGGAGGGTTTGCAAGCTGATCCGATTTGGGGCAATCTGCCTGCAGTCCGGAATGGAAAAGTGTACATTTGGAATGAAAATCAGTCCTGGTACCGCGATCCGATTGCGGTAGAAGAGCAAATAAACAGTCTGGCCGCCTGGATCATAGAAGCCGCCAAAAAATAGCGAATACCCGAAACTTACACAGAGCAAATGCCAAGGATCGCAGGAGGTGATCTAAGGTATTTGCTTTTGTTTTTGTGAGCAAAATGAGCAGGTAATGACCCCAACAGCCGCTATTGCCACATAAGTTTCACAAGTTGCTCATTGTGCAAGTTTGCTCATTGGGCAATAATAAGGAAGAGCAATCATTTATACACTTGTTTCTATGATCTTGAAAAGGAGTGTACACGTAATCGGAATATGATGAACAAACCTGGTCTGCGCCATATGAAAAGGGAAGCTACCGCAAGTGCGCTTGCCGATGCTGCTTTTGCGCTTGCGCTGGAGAAGGGGCCGGATGGCTTCGTCGTGGAGGAGGTCGTCCAGCGAGCGGGCTACTCCAGAAGAACCTTCGCCAACTATTATTCTTGCAAAGAGGAAGCGGTCGCGGCAGCGGCTGTCAACTTCAAAGGAGCGGAAGAAGTCATTGAATGGATCGATGCACTCGACAAGGAGATGTCTCCGCTTGATAGTCTGTACCAATTGTTAAGGATGCAAATGACAACGGAGCACTTCCACAAATTGCGTCAGCTCGTGCAACTATCGAAGCAGCACCCGACGCTTGAGCCGTATATACTAAGTGCTCTTCATGGCTTGCAGAGAAGCGCTCAGGAGATGCTAACCGAGCTGTCCCGCGGACGGCACCCGGAAGGCTATACCCATCTTCTTACAGGCGCTGTTTACGGAGCGATCTTGCCATTATTGGACGGCAGCCTGAATGTAAAGCTCCCGGATCACTCCTCCTCCGATACGGAGGGCGCCGTTACGTTCGAGCAGTATTTGGATACCATGTTTAGCTACTTGCGCCAAGGATTCTAGACTATCGTTACTTATGATTACAGAATGAAAAGGAGCAACATTATCTCATGTCTACTTTCTTGTACAAATTAGGCAAGTCGGCTTACAGCAAGCCTTGGGCTTTCATTATTAGCTGGATTGTCATCCTCGGGGTTGTACTCGCTCTACTCGGGGTGAACGGTATACATGTCACGTCCGACATGAAAATCGAAGGCACAGAATCTCAGAAGGTGCTGGACAAGCTGTCAGAGGAGCTGCCGGAGGCTTCCGGCGGACAAGCAAGCATTCTGTTCAAGGCGCCTCAAGGCGAGCGCTTGGATACAGAGGAGCGTCTAGCCTCTATTATCGAAGCCGTGAATAAGGTATACAACGTGGAATACGTCATTAATCCGATTGAACTGGCTGAGAAAGCCGGTGTTGCAGCAGGCGACGCCGCTGCCCTGGCAGGAGCAGCACAAGGAGCGGCGGGCGGCAGTGATGCTGCCGGAGCGGGTGCAGCACAGGGGAGCGACGCAGCTCAGAATCAGGAGGCGGCCGCTGGTGCAATGCCTCCGTTCGGCCCGCTTATGGTGAATGGGATGCCGGTTCCAGGCGTCATGCTCGCAACCGACGGCAGCGTGGCCCTGTTCCAGTTCCAGTTCACAGTTCAGCAGATGTCGCTGCCGGATTCGGTGCCGGATTCCGTCATTGAAGCGGCTAAAGCTGCCGAGGGCACGGGCATTCAGGCATTGCCAAGCGATTCGTTGATGGGCAAGCCTGCTATTGGCTCGACAGAGGCGATCGGCATTGCCGTCGCGGCAGTCGTGTTGTTCATGACACTCGGTTCAGTCGTTGCAGCCGGACTGCCGCTGCTGACGGCACTTATGGGTGTTGGCATTAGTGTAGGAGGAGCGTTTGCTTTCTCGAAAATTTTCCATATGACCGATCTCACGCCAGTTCTGGCGCTCATGGTAGGCCTCGCTGTCGGAATCGACTACTCGCTCTTTATCGTAAACCGCCAGCGCCGCATGATTCTGGAGCAGGGGCTTACTGCTAAGGAAGCTGCGAGCCGAGCGGTCGGTACGGCGGGCAGCGCTGTCTTTTTTGCCGGATTAACCGTTATTATTGCTCTGTGCGGTATGCTCGTCATCGGCATTGGCTTCTTGTCCGCGATGGCGCTTGTGGCGGCTGTGGCGGTTCTTGTCAATGTGCTTGTTGCCTTAACCTTACTGCCGGCGCTGCTTGCCCTGGTGGGAGAGCGGATCTGTTCGGAAAAGGCCCGCGCGAAGAGCAGGGAAGCGGCAAAACACCCTCGCAATGGAACAGCACAGCGCTGGGTCAAGTCTGTGGTGAAAGGCCGCTGGGTCATTATTATTGGCGTCATCGTGATCTTGGGAGCCGCTGCGCTTCCGGTAGCGAAGATGGAGATGGGTATTCCTTCAGGCGCAACAGCGAATCTGGACACAGCCGCAAGACAAAGCTACGATGCGATTTCAGACGGGTTTGGCGAAGGCTTTAATGGCCCGCTGCTGCTGGTCGCCGAGCCTCAAGGGCCTTCTGACACGCTCGCTCCTGAGACGCTTGGAATGTTGGTTCAAGAGCTTCAGCAGCATGAGAATGTGTCGATGGTTACGCCAATGGGCTTGAACCAAACGGGCGATATGGCAATTATTAGCCTGATTCCGAAGACGGGGCCGACGGATGCGGAGACGAAAAACCTGGTGCAGGAGCTTCGCGATACGGATTCCGAGATGGTGAAGACCCATGCCATCAAGCTTGGCGTTACCGGATTTACCGCGATCAACATTGATATGTCGTCGAGATTGTCTGAGGTGTTCCCGCTTTACGTGGGGATTATCGTCATTCTCTCGCTCATTATCCTGTTGCTCGTCTTCCGCTCCATTATCGTACCGATCAAAGCGACTGTCGGATTCCTTCTCAGTGTTCTTGCCACATTCGGGGTGACGACGGCTGTGTTCCAATGGGGCTGGCTGCATTCGCTCTTCGGTTTTGACACGGGTGGTCCGCTGCTGAGCTTTATGCCGATTATGGTTACCGGTATTCTATACGGCCTTGCTATGGATTATCAGGTGTTCCTGGTCAGCTCCATGCGCGAGTCCTATGTACACGGGCATCACGGCAAGGAGAGCGTCATTGACGGTTACGATCAGGCGAGCCGTGTGGTCGTAGCGGCAGCTGTTATCATGGTATCGGTATTTGCAGGCTTTATCTTCGCGCATGATATTATGATCAAACAAATCGGTTTTGCGCTGGCAATCGGCATTCTGATCGATGCGTTTATTATCCGTATGGCGCTCGTTCCTGCAGTTATGGCAGTATTCGGCGACAAAGCCTGGTGGCTGCCGAAGTGGCTGGACCGTATGCTGCCTAACCTGGACGTAGAAGGCGATAAGCTGATCGCTCAACTGAAGACAGAGGAAGAAGGCTTGGCCAAGGTGGCTTCGGTGCCGAAGCGGTCTCGCTAAGCCAAAGAGACAATGATCCAATCCTACTATTAAGCTATGAAAAACACCTTCAAGTGTTGAACGCCTGTCACGAGACAGGGATTCAACCTTGAAGGTGTTTCTATGTGGAGGCTGATGAGGATGGTCAGTCTAATGACCGATTATTTTCTGCCGAAATCGGCTTTGATCTCGCCCCAGATCTCCGTCTTCCACTTCATCACTTTATTGTCATAAGTGTTGGACTCTAGCCATCTTATCGCTCGATCTGCCAGCTCCCATATTTCCTTGGTGGAAGCGTCCCGGACGAGACTAGAGCTGATGCTTTTCTTTTTGAGCCAGCTAAGCGCGGTTTTGGAATCGGTGTACACCGTTTGCTTGCTTCCCTTTTGCTTCAGATAGGCCAGTCCGTGCACAATCGCAATGAACTCCCCGATATTATTCGTTCCTTTGGCGATAGGGCCATGATAGAAGAGAATTTCGCCTGTTTGAGTACTTACTCCCTTGTACTCGACAATCCCCGGATTACCGCTGCAGCCAACATCGACACTGATGCTGTCCCAATCAATGTCTTCGATTGCATCCTGTGTGATTAAAGCAGGCTTCTTCTGGGCGGGCTTGTCTGTGCTCTTCTGTCCCCAGTGCAGCCGCCATCCATCCTTGTAGGCTCGTTCAGCCTCCTCACGAGAGCCAAATGATTTATATTTCGCATCTGTGTAATGATTCGTCTGCTCCTGACATTCTGCCCAAGTCGTATAGATTCCCGGCTTATGGCCTGCCCATACGACATAAACCTTTTGTTTTGCCACTTTCATCACCTTCTTGATTCATAATCCGAAAGCTATAACATTCGATAAAAGCCTGCTTAGTTCCTTTTATTATTTTGAAACGTAAGGGAGGCCGTCATTCCTCCATCCTATTGGGCTTGACGAAGAAGAGGGGAATAATTAATTCGTTCCTTATACCTTTAGGGAGTATGGTCATTCGGTCATATTCACCAATTCGTTGCTTGAAGACCGCATCTGCGATTTGTTGAAACCGATATGTCGGTTGTTTCAAGTCCGACAATAAGTATTGAATTTTTTCGTATTTCGAAGTTGATTTCATGTTTTTTCTCCTCTTGAGCCGGAGAAAATGCCATTGGCACCTTTATTGATGTTTCTAGCATATGCATTAACCAACTTAGATTAATATTCACGAAGCTTGTAGCTAGAGTCGCTACGTGTATCTAGCGATAGATGGATAATGCTCCGGCATCCGTTTAATTTGATCGTGCATGGTTCGTTCCTAACTCGACCATGAGTTTTTTAATTAGGCAAATTGAGTGATTTTCAAAAAAACAATGTTAGAACCTAACCTAAATAATGGGGTAGAACAATATGAAATTTGACATTTCAACGTTGCAGCAAGAACTTTTCAGATAAATATGATGGGGTTCAATTCTAGAAGACCAATGCCTTTCCTCGGAAATAAAAAGGGGACCTTCCTGCCTTAAGCAGACAGAAAAACTGCTTTAACGAGCACTTGAAGTATCTTGTCAGTTAATTGATCAATCGCAGTTTTTTCCAAAGCAATATGGTTTTACACAATAAGTCATACATATTGTCAGGTATTGTTCCGTAAGGAGTCGGGTTTTTCCTTGCACCCCCCGTTTGTATAATGTAGTCAAGAATCATCACGAGAGGGCAATAAAGGGGGAATTCATATCCGTGAAGTAACCGTAGCCGCAAAAACAAAAGCTCCTGAACCCCGATTCAGGAACCGGGTTCGAAAGCTGATGAAACAGTACCAGCTTGTCATCATGTCTGTGCCGTCTATACTGTTAGTCATTTTGTTCGCTTTCGTTCCTCTGTGGGGATGGATTGCAGCCTTTCAGAATTATACACCTGTCAAAGGGATGGCGAATAGTGAATTCGTAGGGCTGAAAAATTTCATTCAATTGTTCCAAGATGAGCGCTTTTATCTCGTGCTGAGGAATACGCTGGCCATGAGCCTGCTCAGCATGACGCTCTCGTTCCTATGCGCGATCGTATTAGCCTTGCTGCTGAATGAGATTCGCCTCACCTTCTTTAAGAGACTCGTACAGACGATTACGTACATTCCGCATTTCGTATCGATGGTCGTCATTGCCAATATCGTCCTGACTTTCCTCTCTCCGGACGGCGGCTTTATCAACAACATGCTAATGAAGCTCGGTTGGATAGATGACCCTATCTATTTTATGGGGAAAGGCGAATGGTTTTGGGGAATTCATACGACTATGCTGATATGGAAGGAGCTCGGCTGGAGTACGATTATTTATATTGCCGTTCTCGCCGGGATTAACCCCGATCTTTACGAAGCGGCTGATGTGGATGGTGCAGGACGCTTCTCCAAAATGCTCCATATCTCCCTTCCTGGCATCATGCCGACCGCGACGATCCTGCTAATTCTCAATGTCGGCTGGCTGGTGAGCGTGGGGTACGAGTCGCAAATGCTCTTAGGAAACCCGTTAGTCATCGATTATTCAGAAGTACTCGACTTATATGCGCTTAATACTTCGTTTGGCACCGGGCAATATTCTCTCGGCGTTGCGCTCGGTATGTTCAAAAGCTTAGTCAGCATCACTCTAATTCTAATGGTAAATTTCATATCGAGTAAACTCGGCGGATCTCGCGTGATATAGCAAATGCGAACGTTCTGTGTATAAAAGGGGGGCTAAAACGTGAGACAACGATGGGATGCCTCTGAGATCCTATTTCAAATTTTTAATTATACTTTTCTTGCCGTATTGGGGTTCGTGACGCTTTATCCGTTCCTCAATCTGATCGCAATCTCTTTAAATGATCCGATGGACTCGCTGCGCGGCGAAGTATATTTCTGGCCAAACCAATGGACGCTTGGCAATTATCAAGTTATTTTCGAAAATGATTCTTTGCTGGGGGCCAGCTTTCGCTCAACGGCTCGGACGATCCTCGGTACGTTTCTGTCCACAGCATTGACGACAATGCTAGCTTACGCTCTTTCCCGGCGGGAGTACCTGCTCCGCAAATCGATCAACCTGATTCTCGTCGTTAGCATGTACGTAAGCGGCGGGCTGATCCCGACCTATTTGCTGATAAAGAACCTCGGACTTACGAACAGTTTTTGGGTATATATCATTCCCGGCCTGATAGGGGCGTTTAACGTCATTATCATGCGATCGTATTTCGATCAACTGCCCGAGGCGCTTGTCGAATCAGCCAAGCTCGACGGAGCGTCCGATTTTCAGGTGTTATTCCGGATTATTATCCCATGCAGTTTGCCCGTGATATCCACTATAGTCTTGTTCGTCTCGGTGAATCACTGGAATTCATGGTTCGATAATTATCTGTACAATAGCAAAGATAGTCTAAGTCTATTGCAATACGAATTGATGAAAATCATGATGCAATCAACAGCCGAAATTACGAGCAATGCGGCAATGGGCATGGATAGGGAAACGGTACGACAAATCACGCCACAGTCCATCCGTGCGACGATGACGGTTATCGTCACGCTTCCAGTCTTATTCGTTTACCCGTTTCTACAAAACTTCTTAATTAAAGGAATGGTTGTAGGCGCGGTAAAAGAATAGTATTTGCAAGAAAAATGCAGTTCACATCAAAGCAAAGGGGTTTTTGACACATGCGAAAAGTATTAATGATGTTATTGTCATTCACGCTCGTCTTTACAATCCTCTCCGCTTGCAGCAGCAATGAAGGTAAGGAGCAATCGACCGCTGGCGCAGGGGAATCCGGTACACCTTCAATCAAACCAATGAAATTCAGCATGAACACAACGAGGCCAAACGTACGCAAAGATTCCCCCGTTGCAAAAGCGCTGGCAGAGAAAACAGGCGTTTCCTTCGAATATCAAACCGTGACGGGCGGTAAAGAAGGTTCCGACCAGAAATACATGGTATGGCTGGCATCCGGCGACTACCCGGACGTCGTGAGCTTCACAACTGAGCTGACAACGAAGTATAAAGAAGGCGGCGCGATTATTCCGCTGGAAGATCTGATCGAACAATACGGACCAAACATCAAAAGAAAGTTCGGCAAGTTTTATGATCTGCTCAAGGATAAGGATGGTCATATCTGGTCCCTCTATAATCCGAATATCGCAACGGAGACGCCAACCAGCCAAGCCAGCTTCGTCGTTCAGTACGAAGTGCTTAAAGATGCCGGATACCCGGAAATCAAGACGCTGGATGAACTGTTCACGCTGTTGCAAAATTACGTGGAGAAAAATCCGAAAATTGACGGCAAAGATGTCATCGCGTTCTCGGGCGCGGGTCCGTCCCTTACTTACATTAACCCGCCGATAGCAGCGGCAGGTTATCCGGACCACGGTCAATTTATTGTAGATAAGGATGACGAGCTTCGTATGGCGGTAACGCAAGATTTTGCAAAGGACTACTATAAGTTCTTGAATCGCTTGCAAACATCCGGATTGCTCGATAAAGAAGTGTTCAGCTTGACCTGGGAAAGCGCATCCGCAAAAATGGCGCAAGGACGTGTACTCGCGGCTTTCGTCCCGCGCTGGGTGCTAAGAAACGCGGAATCGTCACTGGTGGCATCGGGCAATACGAATCGCCTCTACGCGAAGTTCCCGCTGTTGTTGAACGACAGCTACGAAGATCATCAGAACGTCATTCTGCCTACCTTGTCCGCGGAAAACTGGTCGATTACGAAAAACGCCAAAAACCCGGAACGCTTGATTCAATTCATCGACTTCCTCTTCACCGACGAAGGACAGAAATTGATCGGTTGGGGGATAGAAGGCGAAGATTTCGAGGTCATAGATGGAATCCGTACCCAAACTCAGGAGTACAAAGACGGCAAAGCGAAAGACGGCGATCTCTACGACTCCACGCGTGGATTGGATGCTCCGTTCAACCGCTTCAGCTTTGGTCATGGCGCCAAATTGGATGACGGCGACTATGCGACGGCGACTAACGCGAATACGGTTGCAGAAGAGTACGATAAAGACACAGTAGCAATCTTGGAGAAATACGGGAAGAAGATCTGGGCGGATTTCCTGCCGCAACCGGAGTATATCCCTGGATACGTCTGGCAGTTAAACGGTCCTACAGATCTGGACGATGTACAGAAGACCGTAGACCAAATCGTTTTCCGCGAAGTGCCTAAAGTCATCATGGCGAAGAACGAGCAAGAATTCGATTCGGCATGGGAATCCTTCGTAGAGAAGATGGACAAAGCTGGAACGCCTAAATTGGAGGAAGCTTGGACAGAGATTTGGAAAGATTATATCGACCAATACAATAAAGTTGTCAACCCATGATATAGTTGATAGAACACCTTGGCATCCAAGGTGTTCTATCTTTATTGGAACGGGAGGAGCGAGTTGTCATGCGGATCCGCACGAAGATCTTCCTGACCAATATGATTGTCACGACTCTGCTTATCAGCATCTTGACCTATAGCTTGGGATGGTACGGAACTCGGATTATCTATGAGAAAACGAGCGAGGACATCGGCTTCTCCGTCTCCCAGATCGCCCAGAACACCGATAATATCCTGCAATCGTATGAGCAGATGATCGATCTGTTCTACACCAATGCAGACTTGTTGAATCGGCTGTTGCATGTCTACACCTCTGACGTTGAAGCGCTTGATGCTTATTACGATTACTTCGAACCTTTCACGAAATGGTTGAAAGTAAATAAGGATATTCTTAGGTTAACGATCTATACGGATAATCCGACGTTCCAGTTCGCGGACATCAGGCTGATTGACGAGGAATTCAAACAATCCGAGAGCTACCGGCGAAGCCAGGAATCCAATACCGAGATGTATGGGGAATGGTCGTATCTAGGCATGGACCCTTACTACAACGTGGGGATTTTTAGGCTCTTCAAAAAAATAACCACACCAAACACTGGAAAGAACCTATACGTTTTTCTGGATTTGGACGAGAAAATTTTATTGAGCTTGATCGAGCAGGAGAACCAGAATAAACGATTTATAATCGCATTGCCGAACGGACAGGTTGTCGTGGATAGCTTCAGTCGGAACAAGACGCCGCAGAACATCCAGGATTACGAATTTTACGAGTCTTCGAAGGATTTGAATTCGGGGCATTATTACGACCAAGAGAGACAGACGGAATATCTCATTACACAGAAGGAGATTACATCTCGCCATAGCCGAAACGGAATTCAGATTCTATCGCTAATCCCGATCGACGAATTAAACCGCAAAGTAAACGAGATGAAGAAATTCGCATTTTTGCTGCTCATGGCAGCGATCCTAATCTCCATAACGATGATGTATCTGACGTCGCTTGGATTGATGCAGCGGCTCATGCTTTTGATGAAAAAAATGAACCAGACGGACATGGACAATTTGCAGGAAGAGGTTCACATTCCGGGCAAAGATGAAATCTCCATACTCGGCAATTTGTTCAATAAGATGATGAGACGGATCAACAGCCTAATAAAAGAAACCTATGAAGCTGAGATCAATCGCAAGGAATTGGAAATCCAAAATAAGGAATCGCAGTTGTATGCGTTGCAGACCCAGATTAATCCGCATTATTTATTCAACGTCTTAAATGTCATTCGCGGAAATCTGCTCGAGCAAGGCGATAGAAAGAATGCGGGCATCATCAAGCTGCTGGCCGATTCCTTCCGGAATACGTTGAGCATAAGCGGCCACTTGATTCCCTTGAACGAAGAAATACATATCGTCGAAACGTATTTGAAGATTCAATCCTTCCGGTTCGGGGATCGGCTTCAATATCAATTAGACATTCCGGAGCAGGCCAGACAGCTTCCGATTCCCCGGCTTGCCATTCAGACGGTCGTCGAGAACGTGATTATTCATGTGCTCGATCAACAGAAATCGGTAACGACCGTTCACATACAAGCCATCCCGTATTCGCGCGACGCCTACTCGATTCGCATCGCAGACAACGGGCCAGGCATCCCGGAGGATCTGCTCTCAGCGATTACGAACGAGATGGTCGACGAGTCTCGCACGACCGACGGCAAGCATATCGGACTTCGGAATACCTATCAACGGCTAAAAGCGCTAGGTCCCGATAGCGGCTTAACGATCGAGAGCAAGATTGGCGCCGGGACCGTCGTTACTTTGCATATCCATACGTTGTAAAACAATAAGGCCGACAAGGATCAAACCTTGTTGGCCTTATATTGCTGGCGGAATTCGCTGGCGCTAATGCCGGTGAATTCCTTGAACTTTTTATAGAACCAGTCGATTTCTTTGTAGCCTACTTCGGAGGCGATTTCGTAGACTTTTTTATTGGAATGCAAGAGCAGGGTCTTGGAAGTCTCGATCCGAACCTTCAACAAATAATCGTTAAAGGAAATTCCTTCCGCCGTTCTGAACATCTGGCCGAGATAGGCGGCGTTAATGTGAACTTGCTCGGCGATGCCCTTCAAACTTAAAGGCTCAGCGAAACGTTCGGCCACTACTTTTTTTACGGCCGCAACCGGATTATTCGCTTCCGTCGTCTTCACCGCAGCCATATAATCCATGACCGCCTCGCATTTGGTTTGAATGAACTCGAATAGACTCTCGATCGTCTTGGAATTGATGATCGCTTTGTAATCCTCTATGCTGGACTGAAACATGGACTCCGCGTCATATCCCAGATCACGCAAACATTGGAACAGACGCACCAGCAGCTCCAAGCAAACCGATTGCACCGTTGACTTCGCGAGCCGCTGTTCCCGGAATCCCTCGAGCCGATCGTTCAGTGCCCGCGCCATACCCGCACGATCCTGATACTTCACGGCTTCGATTATCTGTTCGATCATCCGATTCATGCCGTCGTTTCGATCCGTGCCTGGCAAGAAATGAGGGTCCGAAGCGAGAATCGAATGATGTCCCATCAGAAATTTGCGATCGAGCATTTTTTTGGCCGAGGCATAGGAGTCGGCGACATCCGAAGCTGCGGTAACGACCCTTCCAACGCCGATAGTAATCGACACTTTCGTATATTGCGCAATGGCGTCGCGCATCTTCTTGGCCAGGGTCTCCATCTGCGTCTGTCCGACGCCCGTTTCTTCCCAAGCGTAGACGACGCCGAGACGTTCCGTGGACTCCTCGAGCAGGAGGCCGTTCATGCCGATGACTTCCTCCAGCACGTTTTTTACCGCGAAGCACCTTGTCTGAATCTCCGTAGTCGTCAAGGAAGAATCCAACGCTTCGAAGAAGTTCAACTCTACGGCAAAGCAGCCGTAAGAGACATACCGATTCACATCCAAATCGAAAAATTGATGCAGCTCCTGAATTTCTTGGAGGGTCAACAGACCTTCCGTCCACGCTTTCACCCGCTGATTTTTCAGCGCGGGCACGCTCAAGTACAGTTTCTTGTTCAGCTTGGATTCTTCTTCCGTCGCTTGCTTCACTTGCTTTAACAATCGCAGCAAATCCTCTTCGGCTACAGGCTTTAGCAAATAATCTTCCACTCTTAAGTTCAGGCACTTCTTCACATAAGCAAACTCGTCGTACCCGCTTACGACAATCGTCTTCAGCTTGGAGAACGTTTGGATATTCTCGATTAAATCCAGTCCGTTCATTCCCGGCATCCGGATATCTGTAATCATTAAGGAATAATGCTTCCTCCGAAGCTCATCGAGAGCATCCTCCGCATTCTCCGCTTCGCCCGCTATCGTAAAACCTTGTTCTTCCCAGTCGATCAAATATTTCAATGATTTCATGGCACCCGGCTCGTCATCTACTAGAAGTACCTTCAACATTCGGGTTAACCTCCTGCATCGAATTCAGGTTACTTACGTTCCCATTATAATCAGGAATCGGGGGCAAATCTACCGTTCCGGCAAAGCGCTGCATTCGCACAGGTATTGTGCCATAAAGAGTCAGGTTGTTTGTTCCCCCGCCCTTACTATAATGAAACACATAGAAGAAAAAGAATGGAGTGAATCGCTTGAAGTTATGCTTTCATGGCCAAACGGAGCCCGATCTCAATGCGGGCATCGAACAAGTTGCCGACCTGCTGAATATCCGCCTGGATCACCAGGGTATTCCTATTGAAATCGTTCAAGCGGAAGGGCCTCTGCGCGTAATGTTCCGCCAAGACCAAGGTCGAATCTATTACCAGGAAACGATTCACTTCTTTCGTGCTTTAAGCTTGCTCGCGGAACGCGCGCGAACGGAGCGGGAGTTCGAAATAACCGAATATCCACAATTTGATTTTAATGGCGCGATGATCGACGCTTCTCGAAACGCCGTGCCGACGGTCGCAAGCATTAAGCGATTGCTGCGTTCGATGGCTTTGATGGGGCTGAACGGCTTGATGATGTACACGGAAGATACCTATGAAGTCCCAACACGTCCCTATTTCGGCTATATGCGCGGTCGGTACACCACTGACGAACTTAGAGAATGCGATCAATATGCGGCCCAATTCGGAATTGAAATGTTTCCTTGCATTCAGACTCTGGGGCATTTGACGCAAGCCTTAAAGTGGCATGACACCCGGAACGTTAAGGATACGGAAAGCATTCTCTTGGTCGGCGAGCCCAAAACCTATGCGCTCCTCGAAGAGATGATTGTCGCCGTATCTTCCGCCTATCGCTCCCGCCGCATACATATCGGAATGGACGAAGCATTCGGTATTGGCCTCGGCAAGTATCTAACGGTCAACGGCTTCCGCAAGCGGTCCGATATTATGAACGAGCATTTGCAAAGCGTTCTTCAAATCACGCGCAAATTAGGGCTGAAGCCGATGATTTGGAGCGATACGTACTTCCACTTGGCATCGGAAGGCAAAACGCCGTATTACGATTTGAGCATCGAAATCCCCGATGATGTCGCCAGTCAAATTCCAAGCGACGTCCAATTCGTTTATTGGGACTATCAGCATGATGATCAAAACTTCTATGAGCAATTCATCGACAAGCATCTTAAATTCGGTTCGACTCCGATATTCGCTGGCGGATTGCAGACATGGGCCAGCCTGAGTCCCAACTACGGCAGGGTTTGGCGGACGACGAATCCGGCGCTTCGCGCTTGCAAAAATAAAGGCGTCCGGGAAGTGTTCGCGACGGCTTGGGGCGATAACGGAGCGGAGACGAGCGCGTTCATGGCTTGGCCCGGCCTGCAGCTTTATGCGGAGCACGGCTATTCAAGCCACGTGTCAATGGAACAAGTGCAACGTCGATTCCGTACGTGTACTGGCGGCGACCTGGACCAGTTTCTTCTTACTTCGCAAATGGATGAAGTGGTCGGCGTAGACTCGAACAACATGTATATGGCGAACCCTTCCAAATTTTTATTGTGGCAGGATCTTCTCATTGGCCTTTTCGACGCTCGCGTAGAGGGCGAATGGGAGGAGGCGTTGCCGGAACACTATGGTTCCTTGCAAGAGCAATTCCGGAATATTCATTCCAATCTTGCGGCTTCCCCAGACTCGGGGAATAACGACTTGATGGCGCTCTTATTCGATCAATACGAGAAATTAAGCGGCGTGTTGCGGGACAAAACAACGCTTGGATTACAAATTACGCGGCTCTATCGCAGTAATGATCTGCACGGACTGGCGAAGATCACATCGATTCAGTTGCCGGCACTCTATGCGAAGGTGAATGAGCTTCGCGTAACCCATCGCCGGTTATGGATGGCTACTTGCAAGCCTTTTGGCTGGGAAGTGCTCGATATTCGGTACGGCGGCGTCTTGGCCCGTATCCTAACGGCGCAGGACCGACTGAAGGATTATGCCGAAGGGCGTATCTACCGGCTCGAAGAGCTTGAACAAGAGCGTCTGCTCTACGAACAGGACGTGCCGGCAGCCGATCGAATCTACGGAGAATCGTTCTATCATCGCATTGCGACGGCGTCCGTATTATCCAAGCTGTAATTCAACCGCGACTTCATTTATTAGGGAGGTATCATTCATGAAACTCGGCATGGACATGCATCACGGATTCCTGCGGGAAGAATCGACCACGGTCGAGAAAGCTTTGCAGCAAGTCAAGGCGGAAGGGTATCAAGGCGCTTATTATAAATCGCCCGCCAATATCTCTCCCACGCTAGATCCAGGCGAATTAAAAGCCGCATCCGATTGCGCCAAGGACCTCGGACTCTACATCGACTTCGGCGTCGGGCGAGTGAATCCGTTCAACACGAACGAAACGCCGGATATCTGGCTGCTGGGCGGCGGGGACTATAAGCTGGCTATGGAGAAACAGATTATGGCCGGCGCTTCTATAGGAGCCAAGGAATTCATCGGCGTGACAGCCAATTTCAAGCCGAAGCATGATGGCTATTTCCTCTACGACCGGTTCCGGACGGATGTCACTTGGGAAGACCAATTGCTTGCGACTGAAAAGTTTCTAAAATTGCTTGCTCCCGTTCTACGGGATACCGGGACGCGGATCAACTTGGAAACGCATGACGAGATTACGTCCTTCGAAATATTGCGTTTGATTGAAGCTGTTGGAGAAGATGTGCTGGGCGTTGCGTTCGACACGTGCAATGTCGTATCCATCGGGGAAGACCCAATGGCCGTAGTCAAACGGACCGCGCCATACATTCATCAGATGCATGCCAAAGACTTTATCGTATTTTTCACCGATAACGGGTTAACCCGCCAAGTGAAGCCGTGCGGCCAAGGCGTAGTCGACTTCGAGACGATTTTCCAGGAGATCGCCAAATACAACCCGAACTTGCAAATCCAAATCGAAGATCACAAAGGCTATATGCCTGTCGATATCTATGTCAAGGAATGGGTTCAGCGCCATCCGGAGCTCCAATTGAATGAAATCTCCGCTCTCGTCCGGTATGCGTACCTGTGCGAGAAACGAATGAAGTCCGGAGAGCTGATGGAGCCTGAAGCTTATGAAGCAATCAGCTATTGGGACCAGCGGGACGAACGCTTGAATGCTTCCCGGGATCACCTCTATCAAGTGCTGGAGAAGCTGGGATTGCGGGAATAAATGAATGACTTATTAAAGAATGCGAAGGAGAAAACAACATGAAAATAGATGCAAAGCAAAACATACGTGTTATCGTCATTGGTGCTCACCCCGACGAGCCGGATATCTATGCGGGCGGAACGGCGGCCTTGTTCGCAGAGCTTGGACATGAGGTGAAATTTCTGGCCTTGACCGACGGGTGCTGCGGACATCATGAGATGGGCAGAGAAGAGCTTGTCGTGCGCCGGAAGGCAGAAGCCGACGAAGCTGCGAAGCGTCTCGGCGTGCTGGAGTACGAGGTGTTGGACACGCCCGACGGCGAGCTTCTCCCGGATATTGCCGTCCGCAAACAAGTCGTCGATCGCATCGTGCGGTGGCAAGCGGACATTGTCATTACGTTCCATCCCGATGGAGGGAATCATGCGGATAATAGGTACACAGGAAAAGTCGTCAGCGATGCCGCATCGCTCGTCACCCTGACTCCGAACGCGGCGGGAGGAGCCTATTTGAAGAAATCCCCGCTCTTCTTGCTCATGCCGGATTACTCCATGAAGCATGTCTATTCGGCTGACGTTGTAATCGATATCGGTTCGGTCATCGAGAAGAAGCTGCTCGCTTGCGATGCCCACGCTTCCCAATTCTATGAATTTGCCGCTTGGCAGCGAAACCTTCTCGACGAAGTGCCGGATAGCTGGGAAGAGAAGAAATCGTTCATCCTTAAATATTGGTCGAATTTCTTGCATGTATCGGATGAGATGAAGCCGGGGCTAGAAAAATGGTACGGTGCGGCGGGCGCGGCGGGCGTAACCTTCTCCGAGCCGTTTGAAATCGCCAAATATAGCAGACGGCCGAGCGACGAGGAAATGAGAATGCTGTTCCCTATGTTTCAGATCGGAGGCTGAGGCATGTCGTGCGTGAATCTCGCCTTGCTTAGCTGCTGGAATCATTATCATGCACAAGGCTTCGTCCGGGATCTTGCCATGGTGAAGGGGGCACGGATTGCAGCTTTGTGGGACGAAGACCCTTCCCGGGGTACCGCCTTTGCGGAGGAGTTCGGCACGGTCTTCGAGCCCGGACTTGAGACCTTGCTTGCCCGCACGGACATCGACGGCGTTATTATCGATTGCGAGCCCGATCGTGTGGCGGCATTAACGATCACCGCCGCCCGCGCGGGCAAGCATATTATTGCCGATCAAGTTCTTGCGATGACAAGAGCCGAAGCGGAGCAGGCTGCTGTAGCGATCCGGGAAGCCGGTGTACACTATGCCTTGGATATGTCGTTGAAGCGCTGGCCCGTTAATCGGGCTGCCAAACAAGCTGTAGATTCAGGCATGCTTGGAGACCTCATGAGTGTGCGCGTACGCAATGCCCACGCCGGGGCGACGAGTTCCGGCTGGCCCGATCATTTCCGCGAGAGCGATTACGGAGTGTTCTCGGACTTGGGCGTGCATTGCCTCTATCTGTCGGGCTGGCTGCTAGGTACGCCCGATCGCGTAACGGCGATGACCTCGCATACGACTGCGGGCAAGGCGGAGGATAATGCGGCTTGCATCATGAAATATGAGAGCGGAACGCTCGCCATATGCGAATCGAGCCATGTGGCGCATCATTCGCCGTTCTCCATTGAAATTTACGGCACGCGGGGCAGCTTCCATGGCGGCGGCATCAACGGCGTGCATCGAAAGCTCGTTCGACCGGAGGATGCTGTCGTTCGCCTGTATACGGATTCGACGGAGGACGGCCGCACTGTGATCCCAGCGGATGCTGTATACGAGCCTTCCATCTGCCAATGGGTTCGAACGTTGCAAGGTGCTCCGGCCGACGACGATGACGCGCTGAGCGGTGTCCAAGAGGGCATTCAATTAGCGCGAATGTTGGAAGCGTTATACGCCTCTGCCCGAGATGGAAGGACAGCTTCGTTAGGACAATAATGAAAAGGAACTTTGCCACTGGAAAGGGGCAGGTTCCTTTTGGCATTCATCGCAATGTCCAATTTGAATGTACGAAGAAAATGATGATATAGGCATTTTAATCAGTAACAAGAGCGGAGTTCCCTTTATATGTTGTTGTCATGAGTATTAGATTTGGCGGATCTCACAGGGGTTGTCGATGTTCTTCTTCTAGTGCGAGGTTATGCTGCCAGCTAAACGATTTATAAAAATGGAAGTAAGAGTATGAATGAATTCCAACATGATTTATCGAATTTGAGTGTTTCCCCCAATTAAGGCGAGTGAGGCGACCCCTTGGAACGCTCAAAATGATCAATCAGCTCGTCTACGCTTCTTCTTCAATTGTTTTCATTGCTTCAATTGTCACAACTGCCACAACTGTCATCGTGGAGGACAATAAGACGTTTTTTGCCGATAAGGCAATGTTTGCGGCTGCTTAATGAGAAGAGAAAGCACTGAAGCGATTTATTATACGCCCCCTAAAAAGATTTGGAAAAACCGTTGGGTTTATCTAATCTCATTTAGGGGGTATTTTGCATTGGAAGCGAAGGACAGAAGTTACAACGTTACTGAGAGGGAGACATAAGATTATTTGTGAAGTGATAAGGTAGGGGGGCATACGGAGGAACAATACGCTCAGCCGGGGGTTCCGTTCACCCCGTTTAATCCCGATATGTTCGAATGCTCCATGATTCACCATGTAAATCCACAACCGCATGAGGTTGTGGATTTTTGCATGTTGATTTAGATTCTTGTACGGCTGAATTACATTACATTGAAAACCACTCTATGTTTACTGAAATAAGTCTATGAAGGATGTGGCTAACTGTTCGATTTTTTTATGAAAATGAAGCGATTTTTTATTGTGATGTTACTTAATATCTGTTAACCTTAAATTAAGTAACATTAAGCGGAGGGGTTCTCTGTGCAATTTGTAAATCCAATTCGGGACTTGAAAACTATTCAAGCGATGAAAGAAGAGTTGAGAAAACACTCTATAAGGGACCTGTTACTTTTTGTACTGGGAATTAACACGGGGATTAGTCTCCTTGATTTACTGAATCTTCAGGTACAGGACGTTTGGGATGGCCAGAATGCGAGACAGTTTCTTTATATTAAGGATGAAAAGACGGGAGAAGATAAGGCTCATTTCTTAAACAGCAAGATCGATGAGATACTAACGGAGCATTTATCTAACATCGATTGGAAACCTGAGGATTATTTGTTTAAATCCAAAAAGGATTGTCGTCCCATTACCCGTCAGCAGGCGTATCGAATTATTAACCACTCGGCAAGGGAGATAGGAATTTGTGAGAAAATCGGGACACATACGCTGAGAAAGACGTTTGGTTATCATGCGTATTATAGGGGAGTGGCGATCTCTATCTTAAGGTCGATTTTTCATCATCATTCCACGGCAGAAACACTGAAGTATTTGGGAATCGACAGAGCGGAGAAGAAACCCATTCAAGTGGATGTCAATTTGTAAATAATCCTGTTTTGAAGGGATAAAAAAACTCTCCGCATACATGCGGAGAGGGGGAGTTTCTTTTATTCGCTTTTAGTCGGCCGAGTCGTCTAGACCCATCGCTGTAGAAATATCTACGTTTTTAAATTCAGTGACGATCCCGTCACTAACGAGCACGTTTAAAGTTACGGCATCCTTCATAAAACGGAAAATCCCGTTATCGAAATCTGTATCGACTTCTTTGAAGAAAATGCCCTCAAATTCGGTTTGCTTTTCGTGATTGAAGCTTAGCTTATAATGGTTCCCATCTTTGACCAAATAAGCACGAACTCCCTTTTCATATATACCTTCTTCATCCCGAATATAACGGGCAACGGAAACAATATGCAGATCGACAAATGGGATCTCGCGTACTAAGGCATTAATGATAGATCCCTTCGTAATTTGTTCCCATCGGCTGTGCGCCGTCTGACCAAGAATGATCTGTGTAATGTTGTTATCTCTGGCTACTTCTGCAATGACCTTAGAGACAGGGCGGCTTTCATTGTCCTTCATAATAAATTGGGCTGTTGCATGAGAGTGGGCATATTCTTTCCATTGTTCGATATAGAATAATTTTTCGGCATCCAGCTCGTCGAATGGCTTGGGATCAATGGTCAATATATATAGCGGAGATTTCATCAAATTAGCGATTGCACAACCGCGTTTGATTAGTCTCGCGCCATTGGGACCATAATAAACGCAAACAAGAATGCTCTCATTAAACACGTTGTTCATTTTAAATATTTCACCTCTAGGTCTCGATTATTATGTAAGACTATAGTTGAAGTTACGACAAGAGTCAAGGAAGCAGAAGACATGAATAGGAGGAGTGCACTTGAGTATATTCTTTATATTTATTTTTCTCCCGTTGATCAGTGCAGTGCTTGTACCCCTACTTTATAAGTATTTCAATCGCCTGGTACATACGGGATGGTTCGTTTTACTTGTACCACTATCTATTTTTATCTACTTGATACAGTATATACCTGGTGTTGCGGCTGGTAACACCTATAAATACACATTATCCTGGATTCCATCCCTCGATTTGAATTTTATCTCCTACGTAGATGGGCTTAGCCTGTTATTCGGTCTGCTTATTAGCGGTATCGGTACCTTGGTCATTATTTATTCTATTTTTTACATGTCCAAGGTTCGTGAGGCTCTCCATAGCTTCTATGTCTACTTGCTCATGTTCATGGGCGCGATGCTGGGGGTTGTATTCTCGGATCACCTCTTGGTCCTGTACGGGTTCTGGGAGTTGACCAGCGTCTCTTCCTTCTTATTAATAGCCTATTGGTACGAGCGCAAGAGTTCTCGCCAAGGCGCCTTAAAGGCGATGCTCATTACTGTCCTTGGCGGATTCGGCATGTTAGCCGGATTTATTATGCTGATCATGATGGCGGATACGTACAGCATTCGGGAAATGATCGCTAACCTGGACGTTATCCAAAGCCATGCGTTGTTTATTCCTGCCATGCTATGCATTTTACTCGGCGCATTTACGAAATCCGCGCAATTTCCGTTCGGTATTTGGCTGCCGGACGCGATGGAGGCGCCAACCCCGGTCAGCAGCTATCTTCACTCGGCTACGATGGTCAAGGCCGGCATCTATTTGGTGGCTCGCATGACACCGCTTTTCGGGGGCAGCTCCGTGTGGTTCTGGCTTGTGGCTGGCATTGGTCTCGTTACCCTGCTTTATGGTTCTTTGACTGCGCTGAGACAGACAGATCTAAAGGCAATGCTAGCATATTCAACAATTAGCCAGTTGGGACTGATCATGTGCCTGCTTGGGGTCGGTTCCTTAGCGATCTATTTTGGACCTGGTGATAGTGGCACTATCTTTACGGTTGCTACATTTGCCGCTCTATTCCATCTGTTTAATCACTCGACCTTCAAAGGCAGTTTGTTTATGGTTGTAGGTATCATTGACCATGAGACAGGCCGGCGTGATATTCGCTACTTAGGCGGTTTGATGCAGGTGATGCCGATCACGTTCACGATCGCTGTGATTGGCGGCTTTTCTATGGCGGGATTACCGCCGTTTAACGGATTTTTGAGTAAGGAAATGTTTTTTGCGGCGGTGAAAGATGTATCCGGGGCCGGCATTTTCGGTTTGAGCAACATCGGTCTCCTGTTCCCGATCATTGCTTGGGTAGCCAGCATATTGACGTTCGTCTACTGCATGATTTTTGTATTCAAAACCTTTGGAGGAACATATCGCCCTGAAAAACTGACGCGAAAAGTGCATGAAGCGCCTTGGGGTATGCTGTTTTCTCCGGCCGTTTTGGGTTTACTCGTCATATTCATCTTTTTCTTCCCGAATGTTCTCGGAAAGTATATTCTTACCCCGGCATTAACCGCTATTTTGCCTACGATGCCGATTTCTCCATACGACCTGAAAATTAGCGCATGGCATGGGCTGAACATGGAGCTCGTGATGACGATCGGTGTAATTGTTGTCGGCATCCTTCTCTTCAAAACAAAGGAGCGGTGGATCCAGGTCTTGCGAAATTATACGCAGGGATTCACGTTGAATCATTGGTACAATCAGAGTTTGTCGGGTATGGAGAAGCTCTCAGCATCCCTGACGAATCGGTATATGACAGGCTCGCTCAGACATTATCTGATCTACATTTTTTCTTTCTTTGTCATTGTATTGCTAAGTTCGCTTCTGCTGCTCCACGGTATTCAGTTCGATTTCGCAAGTAATGCAGCTATCAGTATTTTTGATGCGGGGCTTGTGCTTGCGATGGTAATCGCCGCACTGGCTGTCTTATTTGCCGGCAATCGAATCGTGGCTATTGTTGCACTTGGAGCATTAGGCTATATGGTTTCCATGTTCTTTGTCATCTTTAGGGCGCCTGACCTGGCTTTGACGCAAATGGTGGTGGAGACAGTGACAACGGTTCTGTTCCTGCTATGCTTCTATCATTTGCCGAAGCTGAAGAAAAGCATTGAGCGTATTCCTTTCAAATTGACGAATCTGGTTATTTCGATCGCGATGGGCTTAACGGTGACCCTGCTCGGATTGTCTGCGAATGGACATAAACTGTTTGAACCGATTTCAACGTTTTTTGAAAATGCTTATGAGCTGGCGGGTGCTAAAAATATTGTCAACGCGATATTAGTGGACTTCCGCGGTTTCGATACCATGCTGGAGATATCCGTGCTCGCCATTGCCGGGCTAGGGGTGTATATATTGGTTCATCAACGTTCCAAAAGGAGGGAACAACATGAAACCGAATGATGTGATATTGAAAAGTGTAACTCGAGTGGCTGCCGTGATCATATCGACCTTCTCGATTTATTTGTTCATGAATGGTCACCATCATCCGGGAGGGGGATTCATTGGGGGACTTAGTACCGCGTCAGCTATTGTCCTGCTGTATCTTTCTTTTGGAATCGAGAAGGTAAGAGAAAATATACGAGTCGATTTCAAAAAGCTTGCGGCGATCGGCGTGTTGATTGCGATTGGAACCGGAATGGCAGGCGTGGTATTTGGCCAACCCTTTTTAACCCAGGCCTTTGGTTATTATGACTTGCCTATATTCGGAAATACCGAACTCGCGTCTGCTTTGATTTTTGATACCGGAGTCGCTCTAGCTGTTATAGGCACCGCAGTCAATATTATTCTAAGCATAAGTGAGGACCGCTAATATGGAGACACTCATGGTCATACTTGTCGGTATTTTGGTATCCATTGGAACTTATTTGATTCTATCTAAGCAACTGCTGCGGATTGTTCTCGGTGTATCGATTATGGGTCACGCAGTTAATCTGTTGATCATAACTTCTGGCGGGCTGAAGACGGGGAGCGCCCCTCTGCTGGGAGAGAAGGCCGCAGGTTTTGCTGATGCGCTTCCTCAAGCATTAGTGTTAACTGCGATTGTCATTAATTTTGCCGTGACAGCGGTAGTACTCGTTTTATGTTACCGCGCCTATCAGAGCTTCGGGACGGATGACATGGAGCAATTAAGGGGAAATGAGCATGAATAATTTGTTGATCGCGCCGATAATCATTCCTCTGTTGACTGGAATGGTCCTCATTATATTCCAAAAAAATATAATGCTGCAGCGGATTCTTAGTTTGGTCGCGTTGTTAGCCACCCTTGTCACTTCGGTTCTATTGATGAATCAGATCAGAGATGGCGGTATTCAAACCTTGCAATTAGGCGGTTGGGAAGCGCCTTACGGCATTAGTTTAGTGGGTGACATGTTCAGCGCTTTGCTGCTGCTCGCTACCTCTATTGTCTCGGCAGGCTGCCTGATCTATGCCTTTTCATCGATTGGGCGAAGGCAAGAAAAACTTTATTTCTATCCTTTATTTTTGTTTTTGATCACAGGTGTCAACGGCTCGTTCTTGACTGGGGATTTGTTTAATTTATATGTCTGTTTTGAAGTGTTTTTGGTTGCTTCCTACGTACTGATTACAGTGGGGGGAGCCAAGAGGCAGCTTCGCGAGTCGCTGAAATACATTTTTACGAATATTATTGCATCGGCGTTCTTTTTGATCGGCGTTGCTTACTTATATTCGATGACGGGCACATTGAACCTCGCCCAATTATCGATTCGGATCGCAGAGATTGGCCAGGATGGGTTAATAACCACTGTCGCATTATTATTCCTCATCGTTTTCGCCATGAAGGCGGGATTATTGCTTTATTTCTGGCTGCCCGGATCATATAGCGTACCGCCAACGGCAATCGCAGCTATTTTTGCCGCGTTGCTTACCAAGGTAGGGATCTATGCCATTTTCAGAATGTTTACACTCGTTTTTTATCACGAACCACAGATTACCCATCTGTTTATCGGGATATTAGCCGCCATTACGATGATATTAGGCGGACTAGGTGCGAGCGGTTATTCGGATCTGAGAAAAATATTGACCTACAATGTGATCATAAGCGTCGGATTTATTATGGCTGGACTTGTCTCTTTGACATCGGCCGGCATAACGGGTTCTATTTATTATTTGATTCATGACATCCTGATTAAGGCGATTGTATTTCTGATAGGGGGAACGATTGTTCATCTCACGGGAACAAGTGATTTGAAAAATATTAGCGGCTTGATCCGGCTTCACCCCCAATTAGGCTGGATGTTCTTCATTGCAGCTTTGTCTATGGTTGGAATTCCTCCGTTAAGCGGTTTTCTTGGCAAAGTATTTACGACGCAAGGCGTTTTTGAAGCAGATTATTACTGGCTTGGCGTAATCGGGCTGGTGGCCAGCTTGTTCATTCTGTATTCGATGACCAAATTGTTTATGAACGCTTTTTGGGGTGAAACGATTCTGAGTGCAGAGGAAGAGAAGGGGACGACGAAAGGCTTGTTGTTTCCGATCGCTCTATTGACGGTAGCTAGTGTGGCCCTGGGAATCGGCGCTGAGGCGATTACGGGTTATGTGGCTCAAGCTGCAGAGGAACTGCTGAATCCAAATTTATATATTCAAGCCGTGTTTGAATAAAGGGGGGAACCAGCCATGCCCGTTCAGGTGCTACTCAACATATTCATTGCTTACTTGTGGATGTTTCTGCAAGAGGAAATGACCATCTTAAATTTTTTCAGCGGCTATATAGTCGGTCTGATTATTCTGCTGTGTATCCGCCGCTTTTTTAATAAACGGTTTTATCTATTTACGCTAGCTGCAATCGGCAAGCTGTTCATTCTTTTTATCCACGAGCTGAATACGTCTGCGGTGGCGGTCATGAAGCATGTACTCCGTCCTAAAATTGATGTCAAACCAGGCATTTTCAAGGTAGAAACGGATTTGGAGGGGGATTTGGAAATCACGCTCCTATCCTTATTAATTTGCCTAACGCCAGGCTCGGTCGTCATGGAGGTCAGCCCTGATTCCAAGGCGCTGTACATCCACGGTCTGAACATGCCCGAATCGAAGGAATCGGTCTTAAAATCAAAGTCTGTTTTTGAAAAGGCGATAAAGGATGTGACGAGAAAATGATATTTGAGACGGTGTTGATTACTGCATTAGGTATATTAATGCTGGCCATTCTGGCCAATTTGTACCGGGTTATAAAAGGGCCGTCCAGTGCGGACCGGGTTATAGCGCTGGATTCCGTCGGTATAAATCTGATCGCCAGTATTGCCGTGTTCTCCGTGCTGCTGCACACTCATGCCTTTTTTGATCTCATCTTATTGATCGGAATCTTGTCATTTATTGGAACGATCGCCTTTGCCAGATTTATTGAAAGAGGTGTTGTGATTGAGCGGAAGCGGTGAAGTAATCGGGGCGATTCTCATCCTTATTGGCGCTATCTTCAGCTTGATCAGTGCAATAGGGAATGTGCGATTGCCTGATGTGTATACCAGATCTCATGCTGCATCTAAAAGTTCTACGCTTGGCGTGTTGTGCGCGCTCGTTGGAACATTGCTGTATTTTTTAATTACCGACAAGTTCTTCAGCATCCGTCTCATCTTAGGAATCTTCTTTGTATTTCTGACAGCTCCAGTGGCTGCCCATGTGATCTGCCGGGCCGCTTACCGCCACAAGGTGCCGTTAACCGAGCAGAGCGCCCAAGATGAATTGAAGGACTATTATATGGAGAATGAGATCCTTGAGGCAAAAGAAGATGAGGCCAAGCTTGTAATGGATCAAGGGAAATGAAGCAAGCGATCTTCAGAGAGAATGACAAGAGAGTATCCATATGGATGCTCTCTTTTATGAGAAAACGGTCATATCTTAGGCCAATTATCCAAACAGAAAATGAAGTACATATTGATTGAACGACTCCGGCTCCTCGACAAATGGAAGATGGCCGCAGCCTTGCATCACAATTTTGGTTGAATATGCGATTTTGGCATGAACGGCATTCGCGGTGCGAATGTTGAAGGGATGATCCTGCTCGGGAGCGATAATCAGAGTCGGGATATGTATCTCTTGCAATCGACCGAATGCATAAGGCTTCACAGCGAGCGATAGCTTTGGCGAGAAACGGCAGAAGTTGCGGCTGTTGCTCATATTTTGGACAACCTTATGCCGAGCATCTTTCTTGGTGTGTGCAGGAAAGCAATATTGCCAGAATGGATTGGCCACGAATTGCGCAATGGCTTGATCACGCCCTTTTAGGCGCACATGGATAAAGTTTTTGATGCCTTGCCACATCAAGGATGGAGGATAGCTGTTGCCATGTATCGAAGGCGCGACAAGAATCAGTGCCTTCACCAACTCCGGATAGGCAAGCGAGAAGTCTACAGCAACGCTTCCGCCAGATGAAGAACCGACCAAAGTGACTTTGCTCAACCCTAACAGGTCAACAAGCGCCCTTAAATCCTCCACATTGGAAAAGGTTCCTGTTGGTGTGCTGGAGAGGCCATATCCCCGCAGATCATAGCGAATACACAGATAGCGTGAGGCAAGAGCAGCAATTTGCTCATCCCAGATGCTGTGATCATTGAAATTCCCGTGTATCCATATTATCGGATCGCCGCTTCCAGCAACCGTATAGAAAATGCGCCCACCGTCTACATGTACGTAGTCCTGATTCATGATCTAAAGCCCCCTTCACAATAAATCGGTATTGCTCAGGTTGTCCTCGATAATGGCCCGGATCACTTCAGATATGGCGTAATCGCCTCTTTGACAGTAACGGTCAATTTCATCCCAACAGGCTTGCGGCAAGGTCAATGAGATTTTGCGCGTAATGCCGATGGGCTTTCGGCCTGCCCCTTTACGGTAGCCGCCCTTCATGCTTGTCTTAAATTCTGAGTCATTGATATGTATCAACTTTTCCATGTCATCACCCTGACAACATCATTCCATAGGATGCTAGAGCAGTCAATTAATGCTACCTAAATCAAACCTCAATGATCAGATGTTCCGTAGTCTTTGATCGTTAATTTCACCTCGCAATGGATGGGAACCTCGCTAAAGGTTTGATCCCAATCACGCTTTACTTTTTCCCACACACGAGGATGTTCGATTCGCAAACGGTTGCCGAATCCGGATACGTCTGCTTGGTACTTATGCTGTATTTTGTTCAAGACATTTTTGATTAAACGCTCGACCTCTTTTTCAGAAGCCTGCTCAGCTCTTTTCAAGTACCCGTTCTCAAATTCCTTCTCCGAGACATCCCAATGCTCAGCAATCCTTCCTTCGGATTCGATTAGGACATCGAATGAAATGCGCTCTCCGTCAACATTAGATTTAATGACGCTTTTCATAGACAGGATTTCGTATACAAGGGGCAGGCCTGTTTCTTCATCAAACCCCCTAACCAAACCGCCTTTTCCTTTTCCGGATATCCACGTTAAACCCTCTAATTCCTCTTCATTCAAAAAACCGCTCAGTTTGTTGGTCTTTCCTTTAATAACGGCAGCGCCTGTAAATTTGGTTTCCCCTTTAATCGAGCTCACGCTTTGCAATAGAAAGCTGGCGCCTGAATTCAGCTTCCCTTGTATTTTGGTAAGAGTCATAGGGGGCAATATTTTGGTCGTTCGGTCATGGCCTTGTGTCATTTCGAGGAGTTGAAAGGCTGGAATATCAATGGGGTTCTTCGTCTCCAGCGTAAGGCTTGCGCGTTCTCTGGCGATCAGGATCAGTCCGCTTGGTCTCATCTCTTGTTCCCTGATAAAGAAATCCAGAGTCTGCTGCAGATTCAAGGTGCGTGCAAGATTCTCTCCAATAACAAGGACTTTTGAGTGCTCAGCAAAAGCACGCTTGTCGATTCTCAAGATCATATTGCGCAAGGTGGGAAGGGCAGCATCTCCCGTCTCCGATATGTTTTTGTATGCTTTTTGATGAGTTTTGCCTTCTTTGGTACCTGTGCCAACGGTCTCTGAGGTTAGAAATTGATTCGTTATGGTAAGCAGATTTCGGTTATGGTCGGGGGCCGCTGTTTCCAAATCCAATGCAGTGCCTACAATGAACCCTAAATTCTCGATTTCTTTGCTGCTCCAGCACCCTGCAATAGGTAGTAAGATCAGAATAGCCAGTGAGCACAATAGTAACCGCAGATGCTGATTATTCATGCTTTTCCACCCCTCAGTCTCGATAGGAAGAGCAGAGTCAGAGGCAATACAGCAAATAAAAGCAATGCGACATTGCCGACCATGTCCCCCATGTGAAATAGGTCATTGATGTTTTTGGGAATCATGGCAATCACATAAATAACCGGTAATAATCCATATATAAAGGGCTGGATGTCCTTCTTGAATAGCTGGGACAGTCCTAGAGCAGCGGCATAGTAGGTGATCGTAAATGTGGTGAAGATTTGCATTATCCATATCACAAGCAAAAAGGATTCGAACCTTTCAAAGATCAAGCCGGGGATCTCAAAGCCTCGCATAAGTTCAAGTGTTGGCCATGTTCTCGTAGTCACTCCATCGACAGATAAGGCACCTATGACCATGACGACGGTGATGACGTAGAAGACCATGGGGATGGTGACCCCGATCAGAACGACTTTTACAGCCTTCTCCGGCTTTTTCATAAATGCAACAAGAAGCAGCATAATCTCCGCACCCAGAAAGGCGAGAGAGGTCGTTTTTATCCCTTTTAACACAGGTACAATTCCGAGTCCTAACACAGGGCGCAGGTTGTTGAACTCAAATATGCCGAGGCTCAAAAAGGCAACGAGTAAAAAGATGATAATCGTCACAGGGAAGATCATTTCGAACAGTCGGGCGAGCGGAGTTATTCCGCCTATGATGAGATACAGACCTATCCACATAAAGGGCATGATGATCGCCCAGGTGGGGGTGCCTTCCAGCAGAAAAAAGCCGGTTACTTCGGCCATGGTTCTGACTTCATAGGCAGATATGGTGAAGAAATAAGCGATAATTAGGATGCTGAGCAGCCCGCCTACCCACTTCCCCACAATTTCTCCGCTATATTGATAAAAGGTTTTTTCGGGATACCGTTGGTTTAGTTTCACGATAATGACCCCTGCGATCATGGTGATTAGACCGCCGATAATCACGCTAATCCATACATCTGGTGTTTTTACCTTCTCGACAGAGGTACGGGGCAAAGTGAGGATGCCTGCTGCCAGAATATAGTTGACGAGTATGACGACTGCTTGCGAATTTGTAATTTGATCCTTTGAATGACCGCTCATAGCTAGTCCATTTCCCTTCGTAATGAGCTATTTTTTGCGTGAGGCGTTTTTCGCAGGTATTCGATTCGTCGCTTTGCGCTTCAGCTTCATAAGCGGCATACGAATGACATAGGCTGACCAATTACTTAAGCGATCGGGCATGATCGGACTGACATAAGGTACGCCAAAGCTCTTCAGCTTCACCAAATGACTGCAAAGGAACAGGGCAAACAGAACAACCCCGTATAGTCCAAATACAGCCGCAAAAAACATAGCAGGGAAGCGGAGCAAGCGTAACGATATCCCTGCGCTATATTGAGGGATGGCAAAGGATGAAATAGCGGTTAACGCTACTACAATAACCATAATGGGACTGACGATGCCTGCCTGCACAGCCGCTTCCCCGATGACAAGTCCGCCCACAATGCCGATCGTGGGACCAATTGGCTTGGGTAAGCGCAGTCCGGCCTCCCGCAATATTTCGATGGTGATTTCCATAATCAGCGCTTCTATGATGGCAGGAAAAGGAACGCCATCCCTCGTGCCCATAATGGATAAGGCTAGCTTGGTTGGGATCATGCCTTGGTGAAAGGAGACAAAAGAAATATACAAGGAGGGCCCAAATAGCGAAATAGCCGCCGCCAGATAACGCAATAGGCGGAAGAGAAAACTGGGCAGCCAGCGTTCATAGTAATCCTCCGGTGAATGCAGCATCATACTAAAGGTAACTGGAACAATTAAAGCGAAAGGCGTCCCGTCTAATAGAATCGCCACTCGCCCCTCCATCAAGGCATTGAACACACGGTCGGGGCGCTCCGTATTCTGTACTTGTGTGAATGGACTCAAATAGTTATCTTCAATCAGCTGCTCGACATAGCCTGATTCCGGCACATCATCCACATTTATTTCTTTGATTCTTTTCTTCACTTCTTCGACCAAATCAGGATCGGCAATATCTTTGATATAGGCGATGACCAGTTCTTTTTTGGTGCGTTGCCCTACTTGGAATTTGATGAAGGACAAGTTGGCATTTTCACCGTGCTGTCGCAATAGGGCAGTGTTATCGCATAACGTTTCCGTGAAGCCAAGCCGTGGACCTCTGACCAAAGCTTCCGATACCGGTTCTTCAATTGGACGAGATTTCTCTTTGGTTGTGCCGAGAATGAGCGCATTCGGAAGGCCACCAACCAGCAATGCGGTTGATCCGGTCAATATCTTGGCGGCCAGATTTTTCAAGATGCGTTCCTCTGTCAACTCGCCAATGGTTAAGACCCGACTGGTAATAAATTCGTTTGACACCGTTCCGTTCGCTATAGGCGCCATTAACGATTTGATAATGTGCTTGTCGATGAGCTCTCGATCCGACAGCCCTTCTACAAAAATAATAGCAGCACAAACATCTGTGCCTCCTATGTAAAACTCTCTAAAGTGCACATCCGAGTTATGACCGATTTCGTTCCTTACAAGTTCGAGATCTATGGTAAAGTCACCAGTACACGATTCAGGATTCAAGTTTTGTTTCATCTTCGATGTCCGCCATTTCATTTTCTTCCTTTGATGTGTAAAGCCACTTGAAAAATCTTGAGAGCATATACGGAATAAAAAAAGCGATGAAGCCCTGCATAAAAACGGTCCATTCCGGAAGGTAGAAAACCACCTTGTTCCACATTGACATCACCTGATTATGCCTACAATTCTGTAGTCTTTTATGACTCCATTATGATCTAAGCTACTGCCCTTTAAACTTATCGCACGTTAATTCGAATATGGATATGTGACGGTGAACCGAGGGAAGAAGCGAGTGGCAGCGGAATTTGAGAATCGGAAGATAAACAAGCGAGGCAGTGCAAATTATAATTTGCGCTGCCTCGTTTTTATTTGGTGCTGTTCAGCTCGCTTTGCCACTGTAAAGGTGGCAGGTTCCTTTTTGTATGCACTAACCTGGATTTGAGAAAAAAACAAAATATAGGCATTTTAATCAGTAACAAGAGCGGAGATCAAATCATATGTTGTCATGGGTATTAGAAATTGGCGGTTCTTATTGGGCAGCCAGCAAAACGATTTATTACAAATGGAGGTAAGAGTATGAATGAATTCCAAAATGATTTATCGAATCTGAATGTTTCCCCAATTAAGGCGAGTGAGGTGTCTCCTTGGAACACGCAAAATGAGCAATCAGCTCGTCTATGCTTCTTTAGTTGTTTTAATTGCTTCTTCAGTTGTTTTAATTGCTTCAATTGTCATAACTGCCACAACTGTCATAACTGCCAAAACTGCCACAACTGTCAAAACTGCCACAACTGCCACAACTGTCATAACTGTCACGGCGGAGGACGATAAGGCGCTTTTTGACGATAAGACTATGTTTGTGCCTACTTAATGAGGAAAGAAAGACCCCTAAATATAGATGTTAGAACTCATGAGGTGCACCCTTTATAGTAGACATTGGAAAAACACCCTAGTGTTTAATCGATGATACTATAGGGGTGCTTTTCGTTATAGCGAAGAAGGGGCAAAAGTTACAACGTTACAGACATGAGGGACAAATAGCTGTACATAAGATTATTTGTGAAGTGTTGGGGCAGATCGAAAACAGCTAACGGAGGAGGAATAGAATGACAAATTTGAACCCTTCCATGCGTCTAAAGGTAAAAAGGGATACATTTTTTCTCGCTGATTCTGGCGGTGTGTATTTTCGAAACAATGTAAGCTCATTCCGCATGGAAGGTGAGGCGATCGATCAGTGGATTGAAAAGCTGATACCAATATTCAATGGGGAGCATAGATTGGGGGATTTGACAGACAGATTACCGGACGAACACCGGAACCAGGTATATGGCATTGCGGAAGTTTTGTATCGCAACGGTTATGTTCGGGATGTAAGCCAAGATGCACCGCATCAATTGCCGAAAGAGGTTCTTGAAAGGTATGCTTCTCAAATTGAGTTTTTGGATCATTTCGGTGATTCGGGTGCGTATCGGTTTCAATCCTATCGTCAGTCCAAGGTATTGGTGGTCGGTTCTGGTCCATTTTTGATCTCGTCGATTTCCGCGCTGCTTGAATCCGGGCTGCCCAAGTTTTATGTTCTGGTCTCGGGCTCGGATTCTACTGATCGGCAACGGATGGCAAAATTGGCGGTACATGCCCGTAAGTCGGATTCCGAGGTGGCTGTTGTTGAGGTTACCTTAGAGAAGGAGGAGGAGAGTTGCTGGCGGGAGATTGTAAGGCCGTTTGATTCAATATTGTTCGTGTCGCGAGAGGACGATATCGAGCAAATTCAAGCTCTTCATGCCGCTTGCAGGGAGGAGAAAAAGATGTTTCTCTCTGCTGTATGCGTGCAACAAGTCGGCATGGCGGGACCGCTAGTGCATCCGGACGCTGAGGGATGCTGGGAGTCGGCATGGCGTCGCATACACCAGTCTGCGATTTCTAAAGACTCGCAATTGCACACCTTTTCTTTTACAGCAGGGGCGATGTTGGCGAATGTGATCGTGTTTGAATTATTTAAAAAGTTGACGGGAGCGGACGATTCGGAACAGAATAATCGATTTTATCTGTTGGATCTGGAGACTTTGGAAGGAAAGTGGCATTCGTTCATACCTCATCCGCTTGTGACCGGACTTCGCACACCAGAATGGATTCATGATTTCGATCGACAGCTTGAACGGGGATCGAGCAACAGGGTGAACGGATTGATTCCTTACTTCAGCCGATTGACATCGGCAGAATCAGGAATTTTTCATGTTTGGGAGGAGGGGGATTTAAAGCAGCTGCCGCTCTCTCAGTGTCGCGTTCAGGCAATCGATCCGCTATCGGAAGGGCCGGCCGGACTGCTGCCGGACATGATCTGTACCGATCTGACGCATGAGGAGGCGCGGCGGGAAGCGGGGCTGGCTGGAATTGAAGCATATGTGTCGAGAATGGCTGGTCTGCTCGTTTCTCGCCAGGAGTTTATTGGCATAGGAGCAGGAGAAACGGTTGCGGAAGGTATTTGCCGAGGGCTGCAAAGGTGCTTGGACGAAGGCCTGCGCATGCGGCAGGCGCATCAGTTGCCTTTTGTCTCCCGTGTACAGTTAGGTACGGTAGAAGATCAACACTGCCTTTTTTATTTGCAGGCATTGACGACCATGAAGGGAGAGCCGATGATCGCCTTGGGAGAGAAAATGTTCGGATTTCCTGTGGCGTGGATCGGTACGAGGGATGGCTGGTATGGCCATGCAGGCTTAAATGTGACATTGGCTTTGCGGAAGGCATTACAACAGGCTCTGCTAGCAGCACAAAACCAACCGGATTGCCTCAAATCGCAAGCATTGGCGTTTTCATCCGTGTATCTGGAAGAACAGGTGCCAATAAGGCTCGAGATCCCTGCATGTGAAGCAACGTCACAACCAGAGGTTCTACAGTCCGCCTTGCAGGTTTTGAATCGGAACAGGAAGAGGAGCTTGGTCCTCGATCTGGCAGTAGAACCGTTTTTGAAGGAGGAAATAGCAGGGGTGTTTGGTGTGGTGCTGCGTGAGGAGGGTTCCCGGTGAGCGCTATCGTAGTGATTGTTGGAGAAGGGGTGTTGGCAGACTGCGTGTATGGGGAACTGTCAGGCCAATTTGAGGTCGTTCGTCAGATCGATTTCGAGGCAGGAGTACCTGAAACGGTGGATTTGGTTCTGGTGTTGGACGATGCTTGGCATCCTATCATTCATCAGAAGGCAGAAGAGGCGCTGCAGCCGGCCGGCATCCCTTGGTTGCGCGGCTTCGTTTCATTTGGTGAAGGCGTGATCGGACCGTTGGTTAGTCCGGGTACACAAGGCTGCTCCCAGTGTGCAGACACGCGGCGCCTCATGGCGGGACGTGAACGCAAAGAGATGCGGGAGCTGCAGCAGAGGCTGGTCACGCATGGGGGAATGCCGCGTGATGCATGGGCGTCACGTACAGGGCTACTCCAGGTCGCTCACTTGCTGGTAGAAGAGACACGAAGGGTGTTACAGGGCAAATCGGTTCAATCGGCAGGGAAAGTGTTTTTGATCAACTTGAAAACGCTGGAGAGCACCCTTCACCTCATTCTCCCTGACCCGTTGTGTCCGGTTTGTAGTCGATTACCTGATGATTCATCGACTGCTGCCCATATTTCGCTGCAGCCAAGCCCTAAGATTAGCGCAGATAGTTACCGCTGCCGCTCCATAGATGAGCTGAGCAAAGTATTGACCAAAGACTATCTGGATTACCGGACCGGCTTTTTGAATTGGAGGATGGTTAACCCTAAGTCATTATTTGCCGATGTGAGTGTGAATCTGCCGTTATTCGGAGAGGATGTGGGAACGGCAGGCCGATCCCATTCCTATGCGGCGAGTGAATTGACCGCTATATTGGAGGGGCTCGAGCGGTACTGCGGGCTGGTACCCCGAGGCAAACGGACGGTAGTCCAAGGCAGCTTCCGCAGCCTGAAAGACCAAGCGCTTGACCCTGTTAAAGTAGGGGTGCATACGGAGGAACAATATGCCCAGCGGGGGGTTCCGCTCACAGCGTTTAATCCTGACCAATCGATCAATTGGGTATGGGGTTATTCGTTTTTGCAAGAGCGTCCCATTCTGGTTCCGGAGCAGCTCGCCTATTACAGCATGAGCTGTAGGCACAACTTTGTGTTTGAAACGTCCAACGGGTGCGCGTTAGGCGGAAGTTTGGAGGAGGCTATTTTTTACGGCATATTGGAAGTGGTGGAGCGAGATGCGTTTCTGATGACTTGGTATGCGCAGCTGCCTCTCCCGCGCCTTGACCTCAACTCCGCTAATGACCAAGAATTACGATTGATGATCGATCGATTACAGACAGTGGCAGGGTTTGATGTGCATTTCTTTAACGCGACGATGGAGAATGGGATTCCAAGTGTATGGGGAGTAGCGAAAAATAGGAAGCAAACAGGAGCGAATCTCATCTGTGCGGCCGGAGCTCATCCGGATCCGGTGCGGGCCGTGAAAAGTGCGGTTCACGAGTTGGCCGGCATGATGCAGTCGCTCAACGAGAAATTGGATACGAACCGGGAGGCGTATGTTCGAATGTTCCATGATTCATCCCTGGTGCAGCAGATGGAGGATCATTCACTGCTTTACGGGTTGCCGCAAGCGCAGGAGCGCCTGCAATTTCTGCTGGATGACAATCGCCCGTTGCGAACGTTTGAAGAGGAATTCGAGCGGGGGGCAAGGCATACTGATTTAACGGATGACCTGAGGGACATTCTTGATGCACTGCGCCGACTCCATCTCGATGTGATCGTGGTAGACGTAACCGCGCCAGAAATTAATCGAAATGGGCTGCATTGCGTGAAAGTGCTGATTCCTGGGATGCTGCCGATGACGTTCGGACACCAGTTTACCCGCTTAGCAGGGCTTAAGCGGGTGCTCCGGGTACCTGCGGAACTCGGGTACGTGAAGGAGCCGCTAGAGCTAGAAGATCTCAATCCCTATCCGCATCCGTTTCCATAGATGTAAAATCGTGGCGTGGTTGACCACCCTCGTTCATATAAGGAGGGACACGGATGAGTCTGGAAGCATTTCTGCACAATCTGCATTATGACATTGATAAGACCAAACCGCCGGATTTGGTGGTGGATTGGGAAGACGGACCGCTTGCCTATAAGCTCTATCGCCGTTTGCCCGTGATTCCGTTATCTCCGGAAGTTCCGCTGACGCTCGAAGGCAGTGAAGCGTCGGTGAAGCCCGACCTTCGTCGAATGGGCCATTTTCTCTGGTACGTCTTCGGGCTCACTCAATTGTCTCAGTCAGTCCTTGCCTCGAATTCCATGATGCAATCCATGGGCGTGCTGCAGCTCTATCGGCGGTTTGCTCCCTCCGGTGGAGCGTTATATCCGAATGAATTATACGTGTATCTAAAAATAGAGGATTTGCCTGCGGGGGTATATCATTATGATGTGGCGCATCATCGTTTGGTGTTGCTGCGAGAAGGCGATTTCGATTCCTATTTGGCAAGGGCTCTTGGTAATCGCTATGACGTGTCGGCTTGCTTTGGCGCTGTATTTGTATCGAGCATGTTTTGGAAAAACTTTTTTAAATACCATAACTTTTCTTACCGCCTGCAAGGACTTGATGCGGGTACGCTAATCGGGCAGCTCTTGGAAGTGGGCAAACGGTTTGGCTTTTCATCGGGGGTGCATTTCCAGTTTCTTGATCGAGCCGTGAATCATCTTCTCGGGGTATCCGAGCAAGAGGAAAGCGTGTATGCGGTAATTCCGCTGTCGGTGGAGCCCGGAATTTCTTGGTCTGCCAATTGGAATGAGGGAGAGGAGGCCGTCTCCGCTACCGAATTAAGCCGGGAGTTGCCAACGGTTCAGCACGACCATTACGTCCGGTCCCGGAGGGTCAAGGAATTTCCGATGCTAATCAGAATGAACGAGGCATCCCTATTCGAATCACTTCCGTCGATACCGCGCATGAGGGAAGAGAAGAATGTTCACTGTGAGGATTCAGTGATAGCTCTGCCCCGCATGAAGCAGCTGTTATATGATCTGGCGTCAGTGAGCCGAAAGCGCTATTCGCCGGACAGTGATTTTATAATGAGCAAGGTAAGCCAAGAGCAGCTGGCCTTACTGTTGCAGGAGGCCACGGCTTCCTTCAGGTATTGGAATGATTTGGAAAGAGACCGTGAGAACTCCGTATCTCGCGTCTCACTGTACGTATGTCTGTATAACGTTGACGGTATTCCAGAAGGTGCATACCATTATGACAGCGCTGCTCATGCGTTACAATTGATACGTCAGGGGGATCATCGGCTCCAATTGCAGCAAGGAATGCCTTCCGATAATGTGAACCTGTTCCAAGTACCGCTTTGCTTTCATATAGCAGGGAACAAGGATCATCTTACAAGAACGATGGGGTATAGGGGATACCGCATCCAACAGATGGAAGCGGGGATGCTTGTACAGCGTTTGCTGTTAGCAGCATCAGCTATCGGGTTAGGGGGGCATCCGCTCCTCGGATTTGATGCCCGATTATGTGATGAGATCTACAAGATGACTTCGCAAGGGTTAACCAGCCTTATCCAGGTCCCGGTAGGACCCTATCGTCATAGTCCTCGTTTAACGGGAGGGTTGCACGGCTAGAAGGGTATGGTAAAGCTTCTGTGAATAGGTGAGTCGTTAAGAGACAGCACATGAGATGCTATTAGAAAACGTCCGGATCAGCATATTGCGGCAAATTGTGACTTTACCAAGCCACGGCTCGCCTCCACCAAACTAGGAAAAAGACACCATGCGGGGTGTCTTTTGGCATGTCTCTTACGATTCGGTTATGGAGACGCAATGAGCTTGAATAGTAGAGGCCAATTCATGGAATTTGTATTTATAAAGTTGGATTAGGCCACCTCCCCAAACAGCCTGATCATCACTATGGCAAGATTGTGGATTTATACGCGACACGGATATTGTATGAAATCCTGGAACATAGCACTTACTTGTTCTTGAACGCTTGCTACCTTCATTGTATTAAGAGAAATGCCGTCGATTTTGAAAGACCCTGCATCAGGCCGATACAAGCCGAGCCAGCATTTGGCCAATGTGCTTTTTCCAGATCAAACAAGAGCCGCCCCATAAGGTCAACGATATGGACCTTACGGGGATCTCTCATGACTCAAATGCCTATGATCCAATAAGCGTAAGCTGCTTCGGATAGGATGTCAGCACCTCCACGCCCTCCGGCGTTACAAGCACATCGTCTTCGATTCTGACGCCACCTACTGCCGGCACATAGATGCCCGGCTCGATGGTGAAGACCATGCCTGCGCGCAGGAGATCTTCGTTCCGGCCATGGATGGACGGGTATTCGTGAATATCCATCCCAAGGCCATGCCCGAGCCGATGATTGAAGTAAGGGCCATAGCCCGACGCTTCGATCGATTCGCGAGCCAAGCGGTCCAGACTGCCGAAAGTGACACCCGAGCGTGTGGCTTCAATCGCCAGGCGATTGGCATTCAGCACGGCGCCGTATATGTTCTTCAACTCATCCGATATTTCGCCGACAGCGAATGTCCGGGTAATGTCCGAGGCATAGCCGTCTGCATATACCCCAAGATCGAACAAGAGAAGCTCCCCTTCGGCTACTTTCGTGTTATCTGGGGTACCGTGCGGCAATGCCGACTTAATACCGGCCAAAACCATCGTATCGAACGAAGGGCCCTGCGCTCCGAGCTTCTTCATTTGGAATTCCAACTCTGCTACCAGCTCAATCTCGGTAACGCCCGGTTTTACTTTGGCAACGCCTGCGCTCAGCACATCTTCGACGATTCGAATAGCATGCTTCATGCGCGCCACTTCATCCGGCGTCTTAATGGCCCTCATCTCTCTAAGCGGTAATCCGATATCGCTAAAGCTCGTCACGCCGACGGCTTCGCTGATCGCCTCGAAGCGAAGGACGCTTAGATCTTCTTTCTCCACGCCTAGATGGCGGATACCGGAAGGCATAAGCTTACCTAGAATTTCATATGCATTGTCGGTATCGCTATGCGTATGGATTTTCGTTACGGAGGAGGCCGCGTGGGCGGCTTCGTAATCGAGCGCCGGCACGAGCAGCTTTGGTTCCTCTCCTTTAAGCAGGAGCAGCCCGAGGAATCTCTCGTGAGGATTCGTAGCGAAGCCGGTCAAATAATAGACATGCCTCGGCGAAGTGATCAATATAGCGTCAAGATTGTTTGTATCCATATAGGATTGAAGCTTGTTTATACGGGAAGAGGTCATGTTGTTAGCCACCTTTCATTCCTATTGTAAGCACTCTGCTGTGAAGTATCCAGTGAGTGGGCTTATGATACATAACCGTGTTATTCGTCTGGGTTAGGTCCCAAACTCCTTCAGCTAGCGAGATGTGGCAGTTCCTCCGTTGATGAGTAACTGCAAGCCTAGAAATACGGCTTAGAGCGATCAATCCGAGCCGCGAGGCAGTTGCAAGCCTAGAAACACGGCTTAGAGCGATCGACCCGAACCGCGAGGCAGTTGCAAGCCTAGAAACACGGCTTAGAGCGATCAATCCGAGCTGCGAGGCAGTTGCGAGCCTAGAAATACGGCTTAGAGCGATTGATCCGAGCTGCGAGGCAGTTGCAAGCCTAGAAACAGGCTTAGAGCGATCAATCCGAGCCGCGAGGCAGTTGCAAGCTTAGAGGTACCAAAAAACCTGCTTGATTCATCATGTGCTGAAGATCGCAGTTATATATAGATTTACTTTCTGTCTGGACGGATTCACCCCTGACTCCTATGAATACCAGGGTTCCTAGCTTTTTATTTCAATATTGGAGGATCCGTATGCAGTTCCGCATCAGGTGCAGTCATGACCCAGCGGGTGAAGGCGACCTCCAGTCCCGAGCGGGTAGGGGCGCAGAAGAAAGGTCCGGCTTGCTTGCCTGCAGGGTAAGGGAAACGGGCTACGCGGACCGTTCGCCAGCCCTCGGAGCCGGAGCGGGCCCGCAGAATAACGGCATCCTTCATACGGGAAGCGCGAAGGGTCACTTCTTGTCCTGCCCACTCCGGTACAGGAGCCAGCGACCAGTCCGAATAGCTGTCCGTGACGACGACGGCCAGGTGTGGGACGCCATCGTTCAGCTCGACACCAGCTTTAATCCATTGCTCCTGGTCATGCCACAGCATCAGACCAGCCTGATCATACAGCTCGGTGAACGAATCGAGCCGAAAAGTTACTTCAATCGCATGGCTGTCCTCCCAGGGAGCAAGCAGTGCATGGCCGTTGCGGTGCTGGAACTCATACAGCGTTTTCTCCCAATAGTCGCTCCCTTTTTCGGCTACAGCTATCAGGCAGCCTGCTTCGACGCTGACGGATACGGGTTTGACCGTCCATGTCCCTTGATTCCACGAGATGTTTTTGGTGTCCATTTCTCTTCACTCCTTCTCCAGATAAGCGAACAAGTTATACCCTCATGCTAGAGCACCCTTCCAGCCGTTGTCAAACCCGTCCATTTCCTGCACAGATGCAATCACAGTGGGCATTTGGTATGCTAGTTATACAGCTTTTTTTTTGAGAATGTTAAGCAAAGACACCGTAGAGCAAGGGAACAGATGGAAGGGGAATAACAATGGATACATTCGAACAACAATTAAATAAATATGCTGAGCTGGTCGTCAGGGTTGGCGTGAACATTCAGACCGGACAGGTGCTGATCGTGCATGCCCCGATTGAGACGGCTGAGCTTACGCGATTGATCGTCGCCAAGGCGTATGAGGCGGGAGCCAAATACGTCATCGTAGAATGGGACGATGATGCCGTTACCCGCGCGCGGTATGAGCACGCATCGGATGACTCCTTCGACTACTACCCGCAGTGGCAGGCGGACAGCATGGTGCATTTTGCCGAAGAGGGCGGAGCCATTCTTCATATTAAAGTGCCAAATCCGGAGCTGTTCCAAGGCATCGATTCCTCCAAAGTATCGAGAGCGGTCAAGGCGGCTGCCGTTGCGCGCAAGGAGTACTCGACGTATACGCGCAACAGCAAGATCAGCTGGTCGCTGATCAAAGCGCCTACCCGGGCATGGGCGAACAAAGTATTCGCCGATCTGCCAGAGGATCAGCGTATGGATGCGATGTGGGAAGCCGTATTTCGCATGGCTCGTGTCAATACGCCAGATCCTATCTCCGCTTGGCGTGATCATATTGCGCAATTGAAGAAGAGCCAGAACCGTTTGAATGCGAAAAGGTACAAGAGCCTCCATTACCGTGCACCTGGTACAGATATCCGTGTAGAGCTGCCGGAAGGCCATATTTGGCGCGGCGGCGGCGGGGAGAACGAGAAAGGCGTCTATTTCGTCGCCAATATGCCGACCGAAGAAGTATATACCATGCCACATCGCATGGGCGTGAACGGAACGGTGAAGAGCACGCTGCCGCTTAATTTGAATGGCCGTCTGGTGGATGGGATTACTTTCACGTTCAAGGATGGCAAGGTCGTGGCGTATGATGCTGAGTCGGGTAAAGAGCATCTGACTTCACTGCTGGAGACGGATGAAGGCGCAGCTTACCTTGGAGAAATTGCCTTAGTGCCACATGATTCTCCGATTTCGAATATGAACCGAGTGTTCTACAATACAGGCATCGATGAGAATGCTTCCTGCCACTTTGCGCTGGGCAGCGCTTATCCGGTCAACCTGGAGGGTGGCACGAAGCTGTCCAATGAACAGCTGGTGGAGCGTGGGGCGAACGTCAGCCTGACGCATGTGGATTTCATGATCGGCTGCGCAGACCTTGATATCGATGGAGAGCTGCCGGACGGCACCATCGAGCCTGTCTTCCGGAAAGGGAATTGGGCTTAATCGCTCGTAAAACGCAAAGAAACCGTCAGAACGATGACTGCATCACCGAAAAGGGATGCAGATCATACGACTGACGGTTTCCTCTTTATTTAAGTATTAAATGAAACGTGCATATGTCGTTAAATCAGCAAGCGATCCGCTATGTGAATAACGGATAATATAGGTGCCTTGCGTGAAATTCGTATTGAAGTTAATCGTGTAGCTGACGACATTCGGATTCGAGAAAATATTCGAACGGCTGCTTTCGACCAGCACTTCCGTCCCGCCGGTTACACGATAGACATTAGCAAAGATGACCCCCGCGGCAGGAGAGCCGCTGAAGTAGGCACTGCCCGTGATGATTAGTGTGCCTTGGCCCGTTACCGTATCCGTGTGATTAAGCGGAACGGAGGCGCTCGCGATAGCAGAAGTCATGAAAAGCATAATAACAGTGGTGAGAAGGATGGCTACCTTTTTCAATTTCATTCATCTTCCTTTCAGATTGGAGGATTGTAGAAGGAGTTCATCTCTGGTTGATTGAATGCTGGCCAGCGTTCTGTTTGGTTGTGAAAACCCTTCTGCGTTCCATTATACTTAGCATACAAGCTGAATATGTGAACATTTTTGCTGCTGCATAATTAATATTTGGCCTTTATAAGACTCATTTTTTTGTAAAAAATAATTTTGTTCGATAAAGAATCAAGCTTCCATAAGCTAGAAGTAATGAGAAAAGTGAATCCTTTTGACCATAAATCAGGTACTATTAGAACAAGGAGCAAGAAATATCTAAGGAGGGATTCGTCTATGGGCATCCTGTCCAGATTTAAAACAATTATGTCGAGCAATGTGAATGCCGGCTTGAACCGGTCGGATGATCCGGTGAAGGCATTGAACGAATATATGAGAGACCTGAATTCGGATTTGGGCAAAGTAAAAGCCGAGATGGCTTCGATGCTGGCGGATGAAAGCAGAGCAAGAAGAGAGCTGGACGAATGCCAAGCCGAGATTCGGAAGCTGCAGCGCTATGCGGAGAAAATGGTGCAGGATGGCAGGGATGATGAAGCACTGCGGTTCCTTGAGCTGAAGGCAGCAGAGGCGAAGAAGGAGATATCCTTGCAATTCGCATACGACCAATCAGCGGTCAATGTGAAGCGAATGAGACAGCTGCAGGACAAACTGTCAGCCGACGTCGGAGCGCTCGAAGCGCGTGTGCTAGAAGCAAAGGGGAAGCTGGCCGCTTCACAATCCGGGCAGAAGATGAACGGGGCGGCATTAGGCGCCCTGGAAGAGAAAGCGGAGCAGGCCTATTACGAAGCGCTCGCGATTGCGGAGCTGCAAAAGGATGAAAGCAGCGATCTGGACGAGCGATTTGCTGAGCTGGAGAGAGGCAAAGTCGAAAGTCCTGTTGATGAGCTGGCTGAGCTTAAGAATAGGCTGAACAATCGAGATTGAAGATCATGATATCAGGCAGGTGAGGGAATTGGCAGTAGTCGACTACAAATGCCCGAATTGCGGCGGGGAAATGGCGTTTGACAGCGCATCGGGCATGCTGTCCTGCGGGAGCTGCGGAAGAAAGGATAATATCGAGCACTACACGGATGCTCCGCGCTCTTCCGTATTCGGCCAGGGCGAGATGAAGGAATACCAATGCAATAGCTGCGGCGCTGTCATCGTGACCGAGCCGGAGACAACGGCCACGATGTGCAGCTTTTGTAATTCAAGCGTCGTACTGATCGACCGGATGGCAGGCAAATTCGCCCCGTCGCAGGTCATCCCATTTGCGATTAGCAAAGACCAGGCGCAGAAGGCGTTCAAGAAATGGTGCAAGAACGGGCGGCTGACACCAGGCAGCTTCATGCGGGCGAACCGGATCAAAGGCATTACGGGCTTATATGTCCCGTTCTGGCTGTATGATTTGCACAGCGACGTAGAGGTGCGGGCGCATGGCACGAGAGTGAGATCTTACACTCGTGGCGACTATATTTATACCGAGACGCAGCATTTTGACGTGTACCGAGATATTACCCTGGATTATGTAAAGGTGCCTGTGGACGCGTCGGAGAAGATGAACGACGAGCTGATGGATAAGCTGGAGCCGTTCCCATACGACCAGCTGAAGGACTTCAAGACGCCTTACCTCGCCGGATACATCGCGGAAAAATACAATTACGATGACAACCAGCTGATGCCGAGAGCTCAGCATAAGGTTGACGGTTTTATTGATTCCTATGTACGCTCAACCATGTCGCAATACCACACGTTAACCTATAAGAGCAAGGATATTGATACGACGGCGCGCAAAGCGGAGCATGTGCTGCTGCCGGTGTGGGTATTCCATTATGATCACAACCGGACGAAATACACGTTTGCGATGAACGGTCAGACAGGCAAAGTGGTTGGCCGCCCGCCGATCAGCAAAGGCAAAATGTTCATGTGGTTCTCGGGAATTTTCTTGGCTTCTTTGATTTCCGTGAAGTGTGTCTCCATGGCGATGGGAGGCGGTTTCTGGTGAAGAAAGGGAAACGATGGATAGGAGCTGCGTTGCTCCTTGTCATGCTTGCCGTATTCGTCTCGCCACTCTTTTCGTCCACCGTCTATGCCGCTGAGCCGAAGCGCATGATCTATGACGAAGCCAAGCTGCTGGATTTGGACGAAATACAATTGCTCGAAAATGCTGCAGCGAGTTATGCTGATTTACGGGAAACGGACTTTATCATTTATACCACGAATAACGAGAAGAACGTCGATGTGGTGAAGCTGACTCAGGATTTCTATGACAACAAGAAGCTGGGTTATGACAAGCCTCATGGCAACGCAGTCATTCTGACCATGGATATGAAGAACAGGGAAGTGTATCTTGCTGGCTTCTACAAAGCGAAGACGCTTCTGGATGACGGCAGACTGGACAAAATCCGCAACAAAATCACGTCGAATTTGTCAGGCGGCTATTATTACTCAGCGTTTTCCGATTATATAAGTACTGCAAACCGCTATATGGGGTTTAAGCCGGGTGTTAACCCGGATAACATTGTATTTAATGGCTGGTTCCAGCTGGCGGTCGCCTTCTTCGTCGCCTTTTTCATCGTATGGGGAATGAGAGCGAATGCAGGCGGGCGTGTAACCGTGAATGCAGGAACCTATGCGAATGCCGGAACCTCAGGCATTATCAACAAGCATGACAACTACCTGAACACGACGGTTACGAAGAAGCGGATACCGAAACCGACCAATACCAGCGGCGGTGGTGGTGGCGGGGGACGGACCTCGGGCGGTCACTCGCATAGCGGCAGTAGAGGATCATTTTAACTTAGAGAGGATGGAGCAGTCTTATGTCATTTTTCAGAAATCAATTCGCTAACGTTGTGGAATGGGAAGAGTTCCGCGATGACATGATATTTTGGAAGTGGAGCAACAACGAGATCAAGAAAGGAAGCAAGCTGATCATTCGTCCCGGACAAGACGCGATCTTCGTTCATAACGGGAAGATTGAGGGTATCTTTCAGGATGAAGGGGAATACGCGGTTGATTCGCAAATCATCCCGTTTCTCTCTACGCTGAAGGGCTTTAAATTTGGCTTCAACAGTGGCATGCGGGTGGAAGTCGTCTTCGTCAACACGAAGGAATTCACCGTCAGATGGGGAACGCAAAATCCGATTCTGATTCCAACGCCGCAGCTTCCGGGAGGATTGCCGATTCGCGCGAACGGCACCTTTGTATTCAAGGTCAAGGATTATGTGACGTTTATTGATAAAATCGCGGGTGTACGAGAGAGTTATCTGGTGGAGGATGTACGCCTGAGAATCGTGTCGGTGCTGGATCAGCTGCTGATGAAGTGGATCAGCACCGAAGGCAAGGATATGTTCAACCTGCAAGCGAATGCCCATGCGATCTCCAGAGGGATTAAGGAAGATCTGGACATGGAGTTGCTGGCAAGCGGCATTAGCATTACAGGCTTCCAGGTGATGAGCTTCAACTACCCGCCGGAAATTCAGCAAATGATTACGAAGACGGCTTCCCATAGCATGATCGGCGATATGCAGCGTTACCAGCAGGTGTCGATGGTGGACGGTATGGCTTCGGGCAAAATGCAGGGCGGCGGCGCTGCAGCGGATATGGCGAGCATGATGATGGGCATGAATATCGCCAAAGAGATGATGCAGAACATGGGCCAGAATCAAAATGGCGGGGGTAACGCCGGACAGCCTGCTCCGGGCTCCGGTCAGCAACAGCCTGCGGGACAGCAACAGTCAAGCGGACAGCAGCCGCCAGCAAACCAGCCTGCTTCCCAAGACGGCGCCAAGCCGAACTTCTGTCCGAATTGCGGAACCAAAACGGAAGGTGCGAACTTCTGTCCGAATTGCGGCCAGAAGCTGGGATAGACGATTTCGGGCAAAGGCGACTGCCAACAGCGGTGTATTCTCCTGCTCAGCGGTTATAGGTAATACGTAATGCTCAGGCTGATTCCGGTTTATACCGGAGTCAGCTTTTTGTTGCAGCAAGTACAGCGGCGCAGGATATTTTGCTTATAATAGACGTTCCATTATAATAGGGAAAGTGATGATTACGGACTGAAGACACAAAATGGGGGGCTGCAACCAATGGAGATCGATGACCCGAAGCAAGTCGTGCTGCAAGTGGGCTCCGCCCTCAAGAAGCTGCGAAAGGACAAGGGGCTGAGCCTGGAGGAGCTGGCGCAAGTGTCGGGTGTCAGCAAGCTGACCCTTGGCAATATTGAGCGGGGAGATACGAACCCAACCATAGGCATGCTGTGGAAAATATCCAAGAGCCTCTCGGTTCCTCTGATGGCGCTCTTCTTCGATCAAAGCGGCGTTCAAGTATCGCGTGCGGGAGAAGGACTCAGAATAGCCGGCGACGGCGAAGCTTGGCTGATCGAACCGATCTTTCAGCAGAGCAGCCAAGATGTCGAGATGTGCCGGGCGTATTTGCAGCCGAATAGCTCTTATTATCCGGAGATGCATCATCCGCACACGACAGAGATTGCTACAGTCATGTCCGGCATGATCGAGATCAACGTGAAGGATGAGACTTATAGGCTGAATGCCTATGATTCCATCAGCTTTCGCTCAGACGAGCCACATTCCTATACGAATCCGAGTGATGAGCTTGCCGTACTGCACCTCATTTTGAGATACAACTAATGTGCAGCTTTCGAGCTATAAATATACGATTGAATCCCTCAATCCGCATGGGTTGAGGATTTTTTGTGTTTCAGCAATTGCGTTTAGTTATGCAGAATTGAGGCAGAATACGGAAGTGGACAAAATGTAGTTTATATATTATTATGTACAATATAAAATAATAAGTATATTATAATATATAAAATATCAGTCATCTCTAATGAATTGTGAGATACAATAGGAGGAAGTCAACATGAATGCAACAGAGCGAATGCAAGAGCATACGGAGAAACAAAGCACCTTTGGCCGTCCTTCGGCAGCTTTTTTACTTATTGCTGGGATCGTCTTTATCGCGATGAATATGAGGGCGCCCTTAACATCGGTAGGTCCGTTGTCGGAGCTCATTCGAGGAGATTTGCAATTGACCGGCACTTGGGCCGGAATGATTACGACACTGCCATTGTTGGCATTTGCACTACTGTCTCCGTTCGTGCCTCGGCTTGGAGGACGATATGGCATGGAGCGAGTTTTGCTTGTTGCGATTTTGTTTTTATTCATCGGCATTGTACTGCGTTCTACATCCGGCACAGCCGCTTTATTCGGGGGTACAGCCATATTGGGACTGGCTATCGCTGTGTGCAATGTACTGCTGCCGGGATTGATTAAGCGTGATTTTCCCGATCGGCTGGGCGTCATGACGGGTGTATACTCTATCTCCATGAATTTGTGCGGAGCTATTGCTTCAGGCATCAGTGTACCGCTTGCGGTGGGCGCAGGATTGGGATGGAAGGGTGCGCTCGGCATATGGGGGATCTTAAGCTTTATCGCTCTATTGGTGTGGCTGCCGCAGCTTCGCTCCCGCCGGGCGGTAATGGCTTCGGTGAGTTCGGAAAGCGAGCGCCGGGTGAATGTATGGCGATCCCCGCTTGCATGGCAAATCACTCTGTACATGGGCATTCAGTCTATGTTGTTCTATGTGCTGATTGCATGGCTTCCTGATATGCTCCGCCTGCAAGGCGTGAGCTCCGATCAATCCGGCTGGCTGCTGTCTATGATGCAACTGGCTGTGCTTCCTTTTACATTTATCGTACCTGTCATGGCAGCTCGCATGTCTAACCAGCGTTATTTGGTTATCATTACGTCCGTTCTTTTATTGTCGGGAACGCTTGGTTTGCTGTATGGAAGCTCTAATCTGCTGATTGCTTGGATTATCTTGCTCGGAATGGGCGTGGGTTTTGCATTCAGCTTGTCCATGATGTTTTTGGGCTTACGCACCAAGACCTCCAGGCAAGCGGCTGAGCTGTCTGGTATGGCGCAATCAGTAGGGTATTTGCTCGCCGCAACGGGCCCGGCGCTATTTGGATACCTGCATGACGCCACCCAAAGCTGGAAGGCTCCTCTAATGATTTTGGTTGCTGCATCGGTCTTGCTCGGGATAGTGGGCCTTGGTGCAGCGAGAAATCGTTACGTGGAATAAGGAGAGGAATTGGTGTGCGTAGGAAGGGCTTTGAGGGATTATCAAGGAAATGTTGCATGATACAGGGAAGCTTTCATGATGTGCGAGAGGTTGTAAATGGGGATGATCGCGTATAAACGGCTCTGCGCTGAAGCATATGTTATGACGCCAGAGCCTCGCTTGTAATTTTCGCGATATCAATGGGGGATCTTGCGCCTTCGCTGACCATGTCAGGCAGGATGTGCTGAAGAAAATAGGTGACGCAGTGCAAGTTAATGCCTTTAATCTTGATTAATGCGCTCCGGTACATGACGATAAATTCCTTCTCGGTATTGCCTCGCTGCAGCTCTGCGAACGCCTCATAGATCTGGTCGAGCTTATCAGCCACTTCGAGAATCTGGCCTTCGATGGAATCATCCTTGCCTTCGCGCAGCTGACGGCGGAAGATCGGCTTGAACTCCTCCGGAATATGCTCGTCGATGAAGTGCGCGACCATGCCTTCCTCGACCTGCTGCAGCATGGAGCGAAGCTCTAGCGAATAATGTTTAACCGGTGTTTTAATATCTCCAATAAAGATTTCGCCGTAATCATGACTGCTTGTAATCTCGTACAGCTTCTTCCAGTTGACGGTGACGCCATTGCTTTCTTCAATGTCCGCCAATGTCTTTGCGTATTGTACGACCTTCCATGAATGAGCGGACACGCTATGCTCCTGAAATTTGAATTTGCCCGGGCAACGAATGATACGCTCCAGATCGGTCAGCGATTGAAAATACGTATGAATTCCCATATGATGAGTTCCTTTCTTTCGACATAGAATAATTGCTTCATGATGCTAAGTATAAATGCCATTTGTTAATGGATGATTAATTTAGCTGCTAGAATTGTAAAACCCGTAAAATGGACTCTTGTCCATCTTACGGGTCAGGTTGCGCGATACCTTTGTGACAGAGGATTGCCATCTACAATCGGTTAACACTAGCGAATTAGATTTCGCGAATAAGTCTGCGAAGACGTCTAATCAGGCGTCTCAGTCTGCGGATTTCTTCGCGGTTACCACCGCGGCGAATCAATCTGCGCAGGCGAATGCGCAGGCGTCTAATCAGACGTCTGATTCTGCGGTTTCTGCGATTGCGTCCCCGTCCGTCACCGCAATCACGGTCGCGTTCGAAGCGATCACAGCGATCAAAGCGATCAAAGCGATCAAAGCGATCAAATCGGTCAAAATCGAAATCATCAAAATCAAAATCATCGAAATCATTAAAATCGTCAAAATCATCATCATCAAAGCGGTTGCTGATCTCTGCTTTTTTGCTCATCTCCATCTCCCTCTCTTCAAGAATAGTTCATTCTATTCAGTAGATTTGAAATGGTATAGATAGATTGATAGGGTGATTCATTGATTTATTTCCGCGTTATACGGAAAAGCAGACGGTTGTCCCGCTAACTCGAAAAGATGGACCTTTATTGATGCGCCCTGCCCGGTATACAAAAAACCTGTAAGATAGGCCATCGCCATCTTACAGGTTTTGAGTTGCCTTAACCCCGATCTCGACCCCGATCTCGACCCCGATCTCGACCCCGATCTCGACCCCGATCTCGACCCCGATCTCGATCTCGATCTCGACCCCGGTCTCGATCCCGATCTCGATCCCGATCCCGATCTCGACCCCGATCTCGATCCCGATCCCGATCTCGATCCCGATCTCGATCTCGATCCCGATCTCGATCCCGATCCCGATCTCGATCCCGATCTCGATCTCGATCCCGATCTCGATCCCGATCTCGATCCCGATCTCGATCCCGATCTCGATCTCGATCTTCCAATCTGCGAATGAGTCGGCGGATGCGTCGAATGAGGCGTCTCAGTCTGCGAATTTCGCGGCGGTCAGCGCCGCGGCGAATCAATCTGCGCAGGCGTCTAAGGAGACGTCTCAACAAGCGTCTCAGTCTGCGGAGTTGACGGCGTCTGTCGCCGCCACCGCGGCCGTTGCGTTCAAAGTCTTCGAAGTCAAAGTCTTCGTCATCGTCAAAGCGCTGGCTAATCTCTACTTTTTTGCTCATGCCTATTCCCCCTCTCTGCTAGCGAATACTACATCGTATTCAAAAGTTAATAGATGGTATGGATAGATGAATAGGGAGATTTAACTGAATCTTCTGGCTAACATGCGTGAAAATTAAAACGATTAATAATTTTCAGGGAAGAAGCATTTCAGCGAAGGTAGTGGTATAGTAGTCAGGAGGGCAAGGCATGACCGTTTATTTTTGCAAGAGATGGAGAGGAATATGAGTAACTTAAATAAGAAGACAGAAATAGCTTTGAATCGTAATTATGTGTTGGAGTCAGTATCTGAATTCGGGCTGAACCATGTGCTCATGCAGCAGAAAAAAGATAGCCTCATGCAGAAAGCAAGCGCTTATGCCATTGTTGGACGCTCCAAATTGAACAAGGCTGACCTGGTGTCCGCATTAGCGGAGGCTATTGTTCAACCGGAGGCATTGCAGGAGATCCTTTTGCTTATGCATAACGATGAATTCAGCTTTTACCAGGGGCTGCTGACTTCGGAATCTGTAACTGTAAGTGAATATATGCCTGTCAAATTCAGGTTTCTCATTCATAATGGCGTGCTCGTGAGCGTGATGCAAGAGGGCCAATACGGTTACTTTATACCGCCTGAAATAAAAGAAGCGTTGAAGAAGCTGGATTGGTCGCATGTAAACAAGACAAGGACTTATGAGCAACTGGTGCTGGATTATATGACTGCTGCAGTTCACCTGTACGGCGCATCCAAGCCGGAGCGGGTTGTAGAAATCTATAATTCGCATCAAGCCGTTCCCATTGAGCTTCATGCTCTGCGTACAGTCGGCGAGTTTCACAGTAACAGGGAGCAGCCATTTGTATGGCACCAGAATGGCTACCTGATCGATACGTATTTTGAAGAGGCTGAACTCTCCGAGCTGGAGGAGTTGTTGGCTAAAATAAAGGACAAGCCTCATTATTTGCCAAACCAAGAGGAGTTTCTTAAGTATGCCAGCCCGGCGCATTATGAAATGACACCGCAGCTGCACAGGTTAAAGCTGTATATTCAGAAGGAGCTTGAGCAGAGGGAGGGGATTGCCTCTCTGGTCATGGAGAATATCCAGCTTATGCTCTCCTGGGAAAGCGGGATGGATGAGGTTCTGAGTGAGCTTACAGATCGAGGGATCGTGTTCCAGGATCTCAATCAAGCGAAAAAATTCGTCAGCCTGGTAACGGAGGTTGCAAACCATACGAGAGTGTGGTCGAATGGCGGATATACAGCTGCTGAATTGACCGAGGCGGCGAGCCCTTCGAAAACAGGGTCACGCCAGCACTTGAACCCGGTGAAGATTGGGCGCAATGATGCTTGCTACTGCGGCAGCGGCAAGAAATTCAAAAAATGCTGCAGCGCTTAGCCCTACACGACAAAGAATTTGTCTCAAAAGGTGAAATAACGTTGCCACGCAACACTAATCGCATCAAATGTGAAGAAACTCGAAAATAGTGGTGCTGAGAAACGTTAAATGCTCCAAATCGCCTCAAAAGGTGAAATAACGTTGCCACGCAACACTAATGATGCAAAGAAAAGGGCAGTTCCAGATCGTCACGATCTGGAACTGCCCTTTGTTATAATCCACGGACTCGCCTGTCCGGCTAGCTACATAAAAGGAGTGCACGCACCCGGCGTACACTCCTTTTACTGCTGTTTATGTCATTAATGTCTTCATAAAATGATCCTGAAACCGCTTGGCGTCGACACGGGTGCAGACGTTGACGTTCGGCTGGTCTGTACAGCGCGGACGCAGGTCGGCAATGGTTCTGCCATAGGAGTGGACACCCTCGAGGTCTACCTGGAGAACCATTGGCTGCACCTCGACCAGGCTCGGGTCGATCGCAACAGCTACCGCCAGCGGATCATGCAGGGCACAGCCTGTCCGATCGCCATAGGCTTCCCGGTAGCCTTCGATATAGTAGGAGGTAATGTCAGCCAGGAAGCGGGTAAGGTCCGAATCCAGCTCTCTCCACTGCTGAATATCCTCTAGCCTGAGCTCAGTCTGCATGGTGACATCCAGTCCGACCAGCGTAATCGGAGCTCCGGATTGGAAGACGAGCTGAGCCGCTTCCGGGTCGGAATATACATTCGCCTCCGCATGCATCCGGCGGTTACCCGCCACCTCCACAGCTCCGCCCATTACGATAACCTGCCGCACCAGTGTAGTAATCTCCGGCGCTTGCAGAATGGCAGCAGCCAGATTGGTCAATGGGCCGACACAGATGAGCGTCACCTGCTTGGGGTATCGCCTAATCTGATCTACCATAAAGGCCGCCGCGGGAGTTGACACCGGCTTGCCTGCCGGATCGGGGAATGTCAGGTCGCCAAGCCCATTCTCGCCATGAAACTGGGCGGGATAGTCCTTCTTAGAGGGATGGAACAATGGGGCGGCTTCGCCCATTGCGACAGGAATCCCGGTTGCTCCTAGCCGCTCCAGCACATGGAGCGTATTGCGTGTCGCGTGGTCCACCGGTACGTTTCCGAAGCAGGTTGTGATCCCGATAACATCCAGAGCCTGGGACCGGACAGCGTAGGCAATCGCCAGCGCATCGTCAACCCCTGTATCTACATCCAATAATATTCGGTGCATCAATCATGCTCCTCCTTCGTCTGACGGTTATGACAGCACCGTGCGAATGTAATGCTGCAGGAATGCCTCTTCACGGACATGCATACATACGGAGGCATTGGTCCGTGACGGCGGCCGTCTGAAGTCGACCAGCGTCGCACCGGAGGATAGCTGACCCTTTGTCTCTATATAGACGTAATAATCCTCCATCTCTACAAGGGAAGCATCCTCGACGACAGCCAGTGCCAGCGGATCATGCATTAGCCGGTTTTTGCCCTCGTTCAAGCGCTCGCTTGCCTCAAAGCTGAATGTGAAGATATGCTGCATGAATGCTCTTAATTCTGCCTGTTCATCCCTAAAGCCGTTCATCAGCTCATGAAAATGAGCTTCGCCGAATTTGGCCTTCCCGGTCACGTCCAGGCCTACCATCGTAATCGGAATCCCGGATTCGAACACCCGGTGCGCCGCTTCAGGATCGCCGTGGATGTTAGCCTCGGACACTGGCGTCGTATTCCCTGGCACCTTGACGGCGCCTCCCATCAGCACCAGCTTCGCCTTCTGCGCAATCGACGGATCTTTGGCAAGGGCGACTGCCAGATTAGTCAGCCTGCCGGTGAATACCAGCGTAATGTCATGCGCCTGTTCCCGCACCTTTCGCACGATGAAGTCGGATGCCCGCTCGTCCACTGGCAACTGGCTCGATTCAGGCAGCTCGTATCCGGCAAGGCCGTTTGCTCCATGAATGGCGGTTACATTCTCGCGGCGGGGACGAAACAAAGGAGCATTCGCCCCCATGGCAACCGGAATCTCGTAGCGGGGCTGTGCCAATTCCAGCACCCGGAGCGTATTCTCCGTCGCCTGCTTCACATCCACATTGCCAAATACCGTTGTAATGCCTTCTATGTGCAGCTTATTGGATTTAACGGCAAAGATGAGCGCCAGGGCATCATCCACACCAGTATCCACATCCAACAGGATGTGCTTTACCTGCTCCATATCGTCACTCCCTTATTCCCTCACTTATGCTTGGCAAGCTCGTCCGCAAGCTCCGGTATCGCCAGGATGTTGCTGCCGATACCCAGGGAGTAGCAGAGTCTGCTAATATGCGGCTGCTTCAGCATCGCCTGCTCCAATACATCCAGATTCCAGAAGATGGCCCTCTTGTCGTCATCCGCAATGACCTGGCGGTTCGCCATGACGATGACCCGCTGGAAGTTGTTCACGACAAATTCCATATCATGCGTAATCGTAATAATGGTTTTACCTTCTTTTTTTAAGGTCTCAATGAGATGAGACAGCCGCTCCATAGCCGGAATATCCTGGCCTGCTGTCGGCTCATCCAGAATGATGACACTGGAATCCATCGCAATGACGGAGGCAATCGTGACGAATTTGCGCATGGAGTAAGGCAAGTTGTAGGGATTGTCCTTAAGGTATGGGACGACACCTGCCAGCTCCGCCGCTTTCATGACATTCGCTTTGACTTGGTCCTCCGGCAGACCCAGCTTGCGGGGGCCGAATTCAATCTCGCTATACACATCGTTATGAAAGATTTGGTCATCCGGGTTCTGGAACACATAGCCGACTTTTCTCGATATTTGCGCGGTCGTATAATCCCGCGTATTCCAGCCATCAATGACGACGTCACCTTCGGAAGGCTTCAGCAGCCCGTTCATCATCTTGACCGTCGTTGTTTTACCCGCGCCGTTCTGGCCTACAATGGCAACCGACTCGCCTTTATTGAAGGTCATGTTGACTCCATCCACTGCTTTATACCCGTTCGGATAGGCAAAGGATACGTTCGTCAAAGTGAGGAAGCTCATGCTTTTACCCCCTTCTTCATCCAAGCCTTCACGGCTTCAATCGCTTCTTTTTCCGTTAACGGTATCGTACCGAGATCCATTCCGCGCTTGCGCATTTCCAGGCCGAACATCGAATATTGAGGGATGGCGGCCCCGAATGAAAGGGCGCGCTCATCGGTAAGAATCTCTTTCGTGTTACCTTGCATCACCACTTCACCCTCGTTCAGCAGGATGACGTAATCGGCATATTCGGCAATCAGTTCGATTTTGTGCTCGACGAGAATGATCGTTTTTCCTTTCTTCTTCATCAGCTCAATAATTTTGAATACTTCTTCCGTGCCCTTCGGATCAAGCTGGGAGGTCGGCTCGTCAATGACCAGCACATCCGGCTCCATGACGATAATGGAAGCGAGGGCAACCCGCTGCTTCTGGCCGCCGGAGAGCTCAAACGGGTTTTTGTCCCGCAAATAGCCGATTCCCAGCATCTCAATAACCTGAGCCACCTTCTCACGGATAAGCTCGGGCTCCATGCCCAGATTTTCAAGGCCAAATGCGATTTCCTCGAACACGTTATCCTTCACGCCGCTAATTTGGGTAAAAGGATTCTGGAACACATAGCCGATTTTTTGCGAAAGCTCGCCCAATTCCCACTCGCGGATATCTTTGCCCTCAATCAGCATCTCGCCGCGCAGATCCCCTTTGTAGAAATGGGGGATAAACCCGCGGATAACGTTGCACAGGGTTGTTTTTCCGCCTCCGTTGGCGCCAACCAGCGCATACAGCTTGCCTTTCTCGATCGTTACATTCACGTCTTTAAGTGCATCAGTCTCGCTAATGGGGTATTGGTAGGATAAATTCTTGATCGTTATAATACTCATAGCGCAACTCTCCAGACGATTAGAATAACAAGCAGGACAAGCAGCAGAATTTGAACCAGCCGGTCAGCCTTTGTTTTCTCCAGCTTGTAGATGCTGCTTTTCTTCACTTTGGCTGAGAAAGCTCTCGATTCCAGCGTTAATACCCGTTCCTCCGTGCTTGCCACCGATCCGAGAATAAGCGGACTAAGCGTTGGTATGAAAGCCTTCATGCGGACAAAAAGCTTGCCTTCGGTTTCGACGCCTCTCGTTTTTTGCGCATCCATGATGACATGGGTTAGCTTTTTCATCTCCGGAATAAGCTGTAGCGTGGACAAGATCACATAAGTTACTTTGGACGGCAGGCCGACTTGTTCCAGAGAATAGACCAAGTCCTTGACCTTGGTGATGCGGAAGAACAGAATGAACGCCGATGCTACCGCCACGATTTTGGATGTCAGGAACAGGGCAAACTCCAGACCTTCCCGCTTGATGGAGAAGATGCTCCAGCTCCACATAATGTCTTTGCCGGGATAGAAGAAGCATTGCAGAATAAAGATGAACACAACAATCATGAGCAGTGCCTTGACCGCCAGATTGGAAAATTCCTTGAAGCTGCCGGCAAAGTAGGCCAGCACCATGCAGATCGGCAGAACGGCGTAGCTGAACCCGTAGCCGGGTACGATAAAGGCGGCCAAACATAAAGCGATGGTAATGAAAAACTTGGTTGTTGGATAAAGACGGCTTAGCATGGACCGTTCATTATTCACAAGAACCCCTCCTTCTAAAGAGCGCAACCATTACTGGCTATACGTCATTTCTTTTTGATGAATATCGCGCCGTAATTCAGCTTGGATAAGTATCTCGGGGACATCTTCATCACAATGGCAAAGGCAATGAGATTGGTGAGAATTTTATCGACGCTTTCCAATACAATTTTGGTTGAGAATACGGCTGTCCATATCTGTTGTCCGGAAGCCAGGAATGTAGCGACCAAGGCATCTGAGGAGTTGCCGGTTGCACCGCCGAACATCAGCACCTGGATCGGAGATGCAACGATCAGTACGGTCAGTACGACGACTAATGAAGCCAAGATGACTTTCCACAGCTTCGTATACATCCCTTTCATGGCCAGTACGCCGACCACCAGACCGACGGCCATTTGTACAGGTGTAAATGCGAATGAGACCGGGTTCGTTATTCCGACTACGAGATTGGTGCTTGCGCCCGTAATCATACCAACCCAAGGACCGCCAATCATAGCGGTCAGAATCGTTCCGATGGTGTTCAGGAAGATCGGCAGCTTGAGCAGGAGCACAATTTGCGCACCGACAAAGTTGATTGCGATACCGATCGGAATTAATAAAATGGCCAACAATGAAAAATCATATTTCAGTCCGCGTTTGATTCCCATCGCTTTTTCCCCCTAGGAGCATATTTGGCATAAAAGAAAACCATTAAAAGTGCTTGTTCAAAAAGTTGGCTTTTTGAACATCCTCTTCAAGACTATTCGTCAGCTAAGATCGTATGGAGCGCCACTTCCACCATGTCATGGAACGACTTCTCGCTTTGTTGATGAGAGGAGCGTTCATTGGTCAGCAGATGGCTGCCTACCGTTAAGATGGACAGGGCCTTCACACCATACTTAGCGGCCAGCGTGTACAGCGCCGCACTTTCCATCTCGACCGCGAGCACACCGAAATCCATGAATTTATGAAGACGATCCAGCGTTTCCCTGTAGAATTCATCCGAATTATAAATATTGCCGACAAAGACATTGACGCTTTTCTCCTGAGCCAGTTGATGGGCCTTGCTTAACATCCCATAGTCGGCTGTAGGAGCGTAATTGCAGCCATAAAATATTTTTTCCATCATATTGCTGTCTGATGATACGGCTTGGGCCAGCACGATATCGCGGACCTGAAGCTCTTTTTGCATGGCGCCGCATGTACCGATACGGATCAGCTTTTTGACACCGTAATCCTGAATCAGCTCTGTCGCATAAATACTCATCGTAGGGTTGCCCATTCCTGTGCCTTGGACCGACACCGGAACCCCTTTATAAAGCCCGGTATACCCATACATGCCTCTCACTTCGTTGTAGCAATGGACATTCTCTAAAAAGTTCTCTGCTACAAACTTTGCCCGAAGCGGATCGCCGGGCAGCAGCACACGTTCTGCGATATCTCCCAATTTTGCTCCCAAATGTATACTCATGTTGCTCCTCCTGCTGGCCTCCCTCTTAAGAAAGCGCTTTATTATCTTGCTGTCTCCATCATAGTAATAATCAGCGGGAGAACCAAGACCAGAAAGTTACGGAGCTTAACGGAAAAATGCAACCATGGGCCTCATGGTTGCATTAACTCCTTGCGGATATTCTCCAGATCCCGCTTGGTCGGTATAGTTGAAATGATGACCACGGGAACGCTATTCAGCTCAACGGGGAAGGTGCTGATGACAAAATCAATGCCGTGCTTCTGAATGATTTCATCGGTAAGACCCTCCATAATGGAGGTGTTGATGATCAGCTCGTCACCGATTTCATTCTTGATGAGCTTAGCTACGTAATGGCGGATGGAGAATTCCCCGCCGATCAGCAGGAAAGCTCTTTTGCTCTTGTAGCGCAAGCTGGAGATGATCAATAACGTCAGCTTCGTCAGATGATAGTCATTATACAGAATATCGGGATACCGCTGACTCCATTCCTGCATGCAGCTCTTTACACGTTGGTACATGGGACTGCATACTTTTTGGACATATTCCGTCAGGTTGCTTGTCGAGATCGCGATCATATCGGGCAGCACATTTTCCAGCCGCAGCTTCTCAAAGAATTCCCCGACTTCCCAGATGAACCGGTCATTCATATCAATGGCAGGAAAAGCGTTGAGCGCAAGCATGAGAAAATGATTAACAATTTGATATTTTTCCTCTTGGATCTGCACGAGACTGGTTTTCTCCATCGCGATCATCGTGCTGACTTTCGCATTATCATAATAGTTGTATTGGCCCAAGCTGAACATGGCTTGAAGGAACCGGATTTCGTCCATCGGCAAATGAATGGAGTACCTCTGCTCAAGCGCACGGGCCAATGCGGTAACAGATGAGTGGAGCATGCTGTTCTCCCAGTCGTATTGCCCCCTCGGAACGTCTGCATATTTGCCCTGCAGTACCCTCGTCATAATAATGGCTGCCAGAAAGGACAAGCTCCGCTTGGCATTGAGGAAATACACGATATCATTCTCCGACTCGATTGTCGTGATGTATTCGTGGATTTGAGTCTGATCCATGCCGGGGAACGGCCAGCCGGAAAATTCATAAGCATCGTGATACAGCTTCCAATAAAAATAACGGATATTCATTTCATTGCCTTTGACCTCGGGCATGGAATACGCGATGCGGAGATGATATCGTTTCAATTCATGATTGTTCAGCCGAATAATCAGCTTTTTCAGCGAGGAAGAGCTCATATACAGCTTGTCGGCCAGCTCTTCCAGTGAGCTTTGGCCCCCCTCGGCGAACAGCAAATCGAGCAGCTGATATAAGGTTCTCTGCCTGTACATGGATGAGATGACTTCGCCAATCGCGACATTTCGTTTCTCATAATGAAGAATGACGCCTTTTCCGCGGGAAATCTCAATATGAATCGAAGGAGGAAGCTCCTGTATGGTTTCGTCAATAATTTTACGGATCGTTTTGTCCGATACGCCAAGCTGCTCTTCAATTTCGGCCAGAGTAAACCAGCGATATTCCGAATCGAGCAGAGTCAACAGCTTTTGCGTCAATGTAAATTCCTTTTCCATGGTCTGATCTCCCTTCCTGAAAGAATCAGTAAGATGAAGTCGTCTCTTAAGTTGATAGACCTAAGTATGGGACAGAATGCGCGTATTTATAAATATTTCCGTGAAACGTTCATTGGGTGGACGCCTCATGCGGTGTACAGAAGGACGAGTGTCCTTATAGGTATCGTAATGGGCTTTGCGGCTTTAAGCAATCGGTATATTCAAGCGTTAGGGAAACTAACCCTTTTGCCAATGCAAAAAAACCTCCAAGTTGCCTCCATATCAAATTTGAAAATTCTAAATGGATGATTGATGTCAAAAGAAAATAAAGGTATTGGGCCGGTAATGTCACATTACGTTGATAGGCAGGATAGCAAAATAATTTCACGAATACTTTCTGCATAGAGTTATTTAAGATGTTCGTAAATAAGATGTTAGATGAAATACCACAAATAATGAAAGGACAATAACAACAATGAAATCAAAGACTATAAAATTACTTAAGTCATCACTACTTCTCTCAGTAATATGTATATTTGTTTCTTTAAATGGATTGTTTTCGAATTTTATTGTGCAAAATGTGCAAATACCTACCTGGATAATTTTAATACAGATTATTCCACTGCCAATTTTTTTGATTGTATTAACAATGACTAGTCTTGATTTAGTCAAACAGGATTATGTAACTATAAGGGGAAAATTAGTTGAAAAGAAAGTATATACTGTTGGAGTTTTAATGGAAAATGGTAAAGTGAAGAAATTTAGGGCGCATAAAGAATTTGTTAAAGAGATTAAAGAACTGAAATTACAACAAGAAATTGAAATCCAGTATTACAGACGAACTAAAGCAGTGACACAAATTAAGAATTAATTGAACCAGAGTTCCGCCAGTAGTTATTTCTTCCAGATCATCGCGGAGCGGTATGAGAAAGGAGCGATTATCCTGACCTCCAATAAATCCTACGCGCATGAGGAGAAAAAAGGTCGGACTCCATACCGCGTCGAATCATTAAACATAGATTGTTCAGTTTATAAAATGACGTCGAGGTACGAAGTGATGAATGAAGAAGAGCTGAAAACAAAGTTTTCAAATTTGTCCATCTGGAAAAAGAATGGTCAGAGAGCACCGCATAAACCACTATTGCTGTTACTGGCACTTGCTCTATTCCAACAGAATATTACGGTCCTTTTCTATGAGGAGATTATGGTCAAACTAAAAAAGCTGTTATTTGAATTTGGACCTCCAAGAAAATCATATCATCCGGAAGAGCCTTTTGTAAGATTAACCACTGACGGTATCTGGGAGTTGAGTGAACCTGTAGATAAGAGGCGTTTTTCGGAGAAACAGCTTATAGATAACCATGTTACAGGCGGATTTACTACTGAAGTGATAAAGTTGTTGAACAGGAAGGGAGATTTAATTCAGGAGTTAGCAGAAAGATTGCTTTATGATCATTTCCCTGAAACGACACATCAAGATATTCTTGAAGAAGTGGGGTTAGATACCTCTGTTGTCATTAGACGGAGACGCAGTCCTGATTTTCGAAATAAAATATTGAGAGCTTATGAATTCAGTTGCGCGGTCTGTGGATTTAATGTTCGGCTAGGTCATCAATTAGTAGCAATAGATGCAGCGCACATCCAATGGTATCAAGCTGGTGGACCTGATCGTGAAGAGAACGGAATTGCTTTATGTACATTGCATCATAAACTGTTTGATCGAGGCGTATTTTCTATTACGAATGATCGACAACTTCTGGTTTCGGAAGAAGCACATGGATCGCAAGGCTTTGAAGAATGGCTGATGAGATATCATGGCACAGTTATCCGTTCACCAATAAATCCTCTGTACAGGCCTCAAAAAGATTATCTCGATTGGCACGTAAAGGAAGTATTCAAAGGGCCTGCTCGTTTTTATGGTTAATATAACAGAAACCCAGCCCGTAAAGGCTGGGTTTCTGGGTTTTGTATTGTTGAAATAGAATTACTGCCGCCCGAACGACTTCAATATTTCCTCTGAAATCCGATGAATGGCTTTAACTTCTTCTAATGATTTGCTGCGTAAAAATTCAGTATGTACCGTTAAGACGTACTCTTTATTCATTTCTGTTTCATCAACCGGGTTATCCTTTAAGTTGTTAAACGGGAATAATTCGTTATATTCAACATCGAGCGCAATAAGGATCTTTTCCAGTGAATCTAAGGATATGTTGCGGGTTCCTCGCTCGACACCACCGATATATTGATACATGAGGTCAGCCTTTTCTGCCAGTGCTTCCTGTGTCATTCCTTTTCTTTTGCGAATGGTACGTATGCGATTTCCGATAAATTTTCTTAAGATCTCCATTAGCAAATTCACCTCATTACTATGAGGGTAGGTAAATGGATATGAATTTATAAGTCACTTATGAGTTTTATTATTGATATTAATACATATTAGGATTATAATGAATTCGTGAACAATCTAACATGTCTAACGTAGGGAGAAGGGTATGGATCTTCTTATACGCGGTATTCCGGCAAAAGCGTTGTTTTATCATTCCGATAGCAATGAAGCCTATGAAGTGTTCGTTTCGATTCAGCATGGCTGGCCTGATGCGCCGCGCTACTGCCGCAGATATGGGGACGAGGACATCTTAGAGGTGGAGCGGTGCGACTACGAGTTCATCCATTATGTCCATAATCGAGCGCTGAAGCGTTATTTTGTGGAGAAAATGATTATGGATACGGAGAGCGAAATTCAGCTGTACGAGAAGGAAATCATGCATTGTCCGATCATTCATTTGGCCCAAAGATGGGGAGATGCGGATACCGATAAATGGTGGACGCAGCTTTATCCGTCACGCTTCGAATTGCTGCGATTGAACAAGCAGCGGGCGTTAAGACGGCTTAAGCGTTATTTGAAGCTGCGCCAAGAGTGCTGAAATTATAGAAATTCCGGATTAACCATTGCCGGCAATAATGATGCATTTTAAAATATAAAAATAACTAAGCGCAACTAGCAAGTAAGAAGGCAGCTTAATAAGATGGCTCGCCGAAGTGAAAAACCTGATCGATTTTGGTCAGGTTTTTTGCTTTTTTGGCTATTTGCAAGATCTATATTGTTCAAGTGAATGATTCCTGCTATGATCATGATGGCTTATTAAACGCATTTAAAAAGTCTTTCTACTCCGAGGAAGGTGAGATTGGTGAATGAAATCCCTTCATCGCAAGATACGAAGCTAGCCATCATACGGGGCATTCGGTCGGTGTTGCTGGAGCTAGGCAGCGCTACAAAGGCGGAGCTGAGCGGGGCCTTGAACATAAGCTTCCCGACGGTCAGCAAGTTTCTGCTGCAGATGGAGAAGACGGGGGAGGTTTCTTTGCTTGGACTGGATGAGTCCAGCGGGGGACGTCGAGCGCAAAGATACGCCTATAACCCGAACTACCAGATGGGCCTCGCTATTTTTCTGGAGCGTCATGAAACGAACTATATTATATTCAATGCTTCCGGCGATCGAATGGATGATGGCCACGCGGGCAGTCTGCTCGGGGAAGAGGTTTCGAGCTTAACGAAGCTTATTGAGGCGATCAAGCATGCTTATCCTGCCATTCAAGCCGTATCGATCGGTGTACCGGGGGCGGTGAATAACGGCAAAATCTTTCTTATTCCTGGGTATAAGAACTATCATGGATTGGATTTGAAGCAATATATCGAGAAGCATTTGTCTATTCCTGTTGTCGTCGAGAACGATATGAACGCCGCTGTTCTCGGCTATCAGGCTCATCGCAAGATGCAGGAGAAGACGTCGCTGGTTTACATCTATCTGGGGCAAAATGGTCCAGGCGCTGGGATTATCGTAGGTGGCGAGATTGTGCGCGGGAAGTCGTTTTTTTCGGGCGAGGTTTCTTTTATTCCGCAATACGATCATCAAAACTTTCAACAGGCTTTAACAAGCGGGAAGAGCGGAGGAGACACCGTGACAGTGACGGGGGAACAAATGGATGCGATTGGACGTATTGTCGCTTCTATAGTCGCCATCTTGAACCCTCATGCGATTATCTTTGGGAAAGAAGAAGTGAATTCCTCCATGCTCCATCTGATCGCGGAGAGAAGCGCAGTGTATGTTCCGAAGGAGCATCTGCCGGAGCTGGCAGCAAGCGATTGGAAGCAGGATTATCTATACGGATTGCAGCGGCTTGGACTCGATTTGCTGCTTTCATGCAACACTCATACGTAATCACCACGAAGGAGCAAAGATATCATCATGGCAACGTTCTTCTTAATAATTATTTATTTGGCATTTATTAGCTTGGGGCTGCCGGACTCCATGCTGGGGTCGGCATGGCCTGTCATGAGACTGGATATGGATGAGTCACTTGGCACTGCGGGCGTGCTGTCCATGGTTATTGCAGCCAATACGATTATATCTAGTTTATTAAGCGGGACAGTGCTGAGACTGTTCGGCACCGGGAAAGTGACGCTGGTCAGCTGTATCCTGACAGCTGGAGCATTGGTCGGCTTTTCATGGTCGCCTTCCTTGATCTGGCTTGTCCTGTTCGCGATCCCGCTTGGACTGGGCGCTGGTTCTGTCGACGCGGGCCTGAACAGCTATGTCGCTGCCCATTACAAAGCTCATCATATGAGCTGGCTACACTGCTTCTGGGGTGTCGGAGCATCGCTTGGACCGATTATTATGGCCTCGTTCATGGCTGGCGATAACTTGTGGAGACAAGGCTATCTGGCGGTAGCGGGCATTCAATTTCTGCTCGTCATTATTTTGTTCGCTACGCTTCCTTTATGGGATAAGGTGGCGAAGAGCAGCAAGGTTCATCAGAACGAGCTGGAGGGACAGCAAGAGTATGACGAAGTTGCTGCTGCGGCTTCCGGTACGGTCAAATCTTGGCGTGTAAGAGGAGTTAACCTGGCTCTGCTTACTTTCGTGTTTTACAGCGGCGTCGAAGCCAGCGTAGGCTTGTGGGGAAGCAGCTTCTTGGTTAATATCAAGGATTTGCCTGCGGCTACTGCCGCTCAGTGGGTATCTTTATTTTATGTAGGGATTACGGTCGGCCGGATGCTGACTGGGTTCATTACATTTAAAGTGAACAACCGTATGCTGATTCGATACGGTCAATGGGTTGCTTTGGCTGGTACCGTGCTCTTGATCCTGCCGCTTCCGTCCATCGTTTCACTAGCTGGATTGATGATCATCGGACTTGGGCTGGCGCCAATCTTCCCGTGCATGCTGCACGAGACACCGGCACGATTCGGCAAAGGTCATGCTCCGTCCATTATCGGCTACCAGATGGCGGCGGCCTATACGGGCAGCACCCTCGTACCGCCATTATTGGGGCTGCTTGCGTCCAACTCTACGATCGGCATCTTCCCGATGTTCATCATTCTGTTCGCCGTAGCGATGATTCTGTGTACGGAGCGACTGAATTATTTTGTGCGAAAAGTGCGGGTTGGATAAGAGTTTCAACGATTGTCATAGCTGCCTCCATGTTTAAAACATAACCATTCGGGTAAAGGCATAACATACCCAGTACAAGGGCTGTACAAGTCCGGCGCAGGATGGGATTGAAAACATTGGAGGCTGCCTATGAAGCAGATGTACGCATGGCTTAATTTGATCGGTTTTGCCGGTATGATTGTGGTGAATTTCTTGGCGAATAAGCTGCCTATTGGCGGCAAAACAACTGGAGAGATCTCGGCACAATATCCGGTGCTCATCACGCCTGCCGGTTATGCTTTTTCGATATGGTCCATCATCTATATGCTGTTGTTCCTGTTTGTCATTTATGGTTTTACGAAGGACGGGAGAGCCAGCGGCAGGGTATCGGCGATTGGCGTATTTTTCTTTTTATCTTGTTTGTTTAATATCGGATGGCTGTTGCTGTGGCATTATGAGCAACTGACAAGCAGCGTGTTTATGATGTTCGCTTTGCTGATCACGTTAGGTATCGTGTATGGCAACATCAACCGTACACAGCCCGCAAGACAAGCGGAAAGATGGTCGGTTCGGCTGCCGTTCAGCATCTATCTGGGATGGATTTGTGTCGCGACGATTGTGAACGTGGCAGTTGCGCTCTCTGCCGGCGGTTGGGACGGATTCGGCCTTGCGGATACAATGTGGGCGATTATTATGTTGGGCATCGCGACGGTTGTCGCTTTGGCAATGGGATTATGGTATAGAGATGTCGCCAGCATGCTCGTGTTTATTTGGGCGTTCATTGCGATTGGCATCAAGCAGCAGGCTTACCCGGAGGTTGCTTACACGAGTTATGCTTTAGCAGCGCTGCTCGTTCTTGTGGCATTGTTCATCGTTGTGAAAATGGTGAAGGGGACGGAAGAGGCAAAAATAGTGTAGCTAATTCTGTTGATCTTTGTTGCAGGTATAAGAATTACTTGCAACATAACCAGTCTCTGACGTGTTCCTATATAAAGTACTTAGAGTGAAGACGGTGGCTGAGAAGCCGCCGTTATTTTTATATATTGGAATAAGTGAAGGAGTGATTGAATGCACCGATACAGAACGGGTTTAATATTCATCTTAACGGCGTTACTTATTTTATCCGTCATCCTGAATGTGTTTCAATTCAATAAAAACAAAAAAATGGATTTTGCCATCTACCAAGTTGCAATGGATTTTAATCTTCAACAGTACAGCAAAATTGGAGAGATTCAGCAAACCTTGGCGAAAGCCGTGGATGAAAAAAAGTTATACGCTAATGATTTTCGACTCCGTGAGCATATTCAACAATTAAGCATGACTTATATGGAGATGGTGATCCTGTATAGGACGCTGAATTCTTACCGGGATGTTAGCAGTATTGGAACGAATCGCTTGATGGATATGCTGCGGGATTATGCTCAGTACTTCTCACAATTTAATACACAAGAACTTCCTTTAGCGGAAGATGAGAACGGACCGTATGTACAATTAACCGATAGTCAGGTTGAAGGCATAGCTGTAATTGCACAAATGATGGGTGAACTTGATCACATCAGATTAGGGGTCGGGTCTTCATCGGAAGATATCCGTTCGAATTGGGAGAATATCATGCGGAATAATGAAGCTGTTAGCAACTCGCCAGATGTTGCAGATAAGCATCAGCATATTATTAATGAGATTATTCAGGAAGAGGACTCTACACCACAAGTTGAATTGGATAGGGCCACTCTTCCCGATGGTTACACCGTTGATTCGATAAAAAATGCAGTTATAGAATATGCCAACTATCGGATGTGGACAAGTCCGGATCACATCTACGGAACCGTTAGTGAAAAGAGCTTTGAGCCTTTCATTGGTCAAACAATTGATGTAGACGTTCGAGTGTATGCCGATGAAGCAGGAGAGGAGACGGTGTATGCCCACACGAATAAGGCGGATTGGCTAATCGTGTTAAAGCAGAAAGTGGACATTGTATACGGAGACGGACAAGTGAGCGAAGGGGAAACGAGTTGGCCGCAAGGGAAGTGGGAGTCCGTGGCTCAATTTCCGGTTTTGATCGAGAAGGCCCGTAAGCCGAACTACGGATCTTCTCCACGCAAAGACAAGATGATTGCTGCGGCAGAAGCTCAGTTAAAATACTATCTATGTGAAGACTTCGTTCGAGGAGAAGGCGGGGAGAAGTGGATTGGCGCCACAGCTTACTTGACTGACTTCTTTGAGTATGAGGAAGGTGCTTCGGCTTGGCTGATCCGTCTCGATGGGTATGCTGTCAATTCACCGGTCGCTTTCGTCGAGGAAAACAACACAATTAACGCAACTGGGGCAAAAGGCTTCATTCTGGAAAATATACACTTGCAGGACCCTGGATTTACGTATGAGCAACAGATCAAAGACACCGTTTTAAAGTTTACTTGTGAATAGAACAATTTAAAGTTTACTTGTGAATAGACCAAAATGCCAGAAGGGCTGTTCCAGCAGATGATCTGCGGAACAGCCCTTTTGTTATTAACAGCTCGATTACCTCGCTCCAGCTTGCTCCAAGCTCTTAATCATCTCTTGATAGCCGTGCTTCTTCGCATGCTGGAGCGGGGTGACGCCTGCGGAATCGCCGAGGTTGACATCGGCTCCGTGTTCAATCAGCAGATTGACGATCCGCTGGTGCCGCTCGCCTCCGTCGCCTAATATGACGGCCTCCAGCAGAGCGGTCCAGCCTAGATTGTTCACATGATCAATGTTTACGTCAGAGGTCGTCAGCAGCTCCTCCACGATCTCGACATGACCCCGGTCAGCGGCGGGGATAAGGGCCGTGCCGCCAAAACGGTTGGTCAGTGTCGTATCCGCTCCCGCTGCGATGGCTGCCCGGACGAACGGGAGCAGCCCTTCCGCTCCTGCGTAGAGAAGCGGGTTATCAGAACGCTGGTCCCGAGTATTGATATCTGCACCATGCTGGGCGAGAAGGGTGAATACATCCAATTGATTCGAATGGACTGCGATCATGGCGGAAGTTCGTCCTTTCGCATCGACAGCATTCGGATCGGCCCCTTCATCCAGAAACCGGAGCACCGCTTCCTGATCCCCTTCTGTGACTGCGGTCCATAATGCCTGATTCTGATCAAGGTTTCCCATATCATTCACCGTCTGGGAGGATTGCGGCTGGCCTTCTGTCTGAGAGTCGCGGTTGCTTTGGCAGCCTGAGACAATCAGGGTAAGGGCTAGCAGGATTAAGACGCTTATTCGCAACATGTCCCATCCTTTCTTTCAAGATTAACGTTGATTTACGATTGCAGAGTAACGTTAGTTGCCGTTGCCCAGCTGCCGACAGGAGTTACTTCATACGTAACGCCTTCAGCAAGCTTGCCTTCTTTCTGCAGTTCGAATACGCCAACCGCGCCTTTGCGGGTTTGTACTTTGTATTGAGCAGTAAGCGTCGTGCCGTCGGAGCCCTTCAATTGAACCGAGCGGTAACCGAACAGCTCATCCCCAGGGTCCGCTGTCAGTGTCACATTCAGAGTAGCCGCATCTACCTTCGATACGGAAGCAATTTCAAGCGGCGACATAGCCTCAGCTGTGAATGTGTTGTTTTTCAGCTCGAACCAGTCCGCTGTCACGGTATATTTTACGCCAGGCTGAAGCGTAGTGCCAGCTGGCAGACGGAACTTCGGCTCTTGCTTGCCGTCGGTCGATTGTGTAAAGCCGACATAGCTTACTGTAATCGGCTCTCCACCTTCAGGTGTCAGCGTAGCTTGTCTAGTCGCCAGGGACGAAATGATTTGCAGAGGCTGTCCATTCCACTTGTTGTTCTCATCCACGACGATCGCATTGGCACCGCGGCCTCCCGCATAAGCGGAGATGAGATAGCCATAGTCAACGACACCGTCCGCGCGGAAGGAGTCTACCTCGAACGTATCAGCCGTTACTTGGCGGACGTTCTGAAGCTGGATCATCTCATCGCTTGCTTGTACCGTATGCGTGTGCTGACCTTTATAGTTTGTCGTATACGTCGTACCCGGTGTCATCGTCTGTACCGGAACGATGTAAGTGGCGATCGATCCCGTCTTCAGACGCGGCTGATTGACGAGCTTCAGATCATGGTCGAAGGCAAAGTTGGCATTGGCTGCAACAGTCGTCTCATCCTCCAGCGTAAGAGGTGCGGAGAACGTCACTTCCAGCGTAATTTTGTTCAGCGATCTGATGGATACGATCTCGGCGGCTTCAGAACGAATCGCCTTCTCGGACAATACAAGCAGTTGAGCGGCTTGTCCGCGAGTCAGACCTTGCTCTCCGGCACCGAGTTGTTCCATCCAATGTTGAATGGACTTGGTATCACGTTGCAGTGCTTTGGCGATGATCGCCGAGATATCGGAGCTTGCTGCCGGTGCGTTCGGCTGCACGGCCTCTGCGCTTTCTACCAGGCCGCTTGCAGCAGCGGCTTCCAGATACGAGGTGTACCAGTGATCTTGCTTGCCTTCCAATTGCTGTGCGGCTTTGCCTTGATCAGGATTCAGCGCGAGCAGAATCATCTTCATCATCTCGGCATTGGTTACTTGCTTCTCGGCTCTCATGCTGCCGTCGGCGTAGCCTCTAAGCACGCCTTGATTAATCAATTGTTGAATGGCCTGTTCGGCTTGCTGATTGAAATTCGTAATGGCAGATTGCTGAATATTGGCTACCGGCGCCAGTGATGCCGCTTTTGCCGTGAACGGAAGCAATGCGCCCCCGCCTATAAGTGCTGATAGAGCGACGATTGCCGCTTTCTGATTGATCGTTTTCATTGCTTATCTTCCTCTCCGTTAATAGTGGTGTGTGGCTTATATTCATCTTAAGCGACCACTCTAAATCGGCAGATAAGAAAGTATAAACAATTTCTAAACGGGAGGATAACTTTTTGCAAACTCTGCTGTCAGATCATCAGATCGTAAAGCGATAGCCAGCACCCCAGACCGTATCGATGAACTGCGGATTGGAAGGATCGGCCTCGATTTTCTCTCGGATTCGGGAGATATGAACCGTCACTGTAGCGATGTCGCCGCTCGATTCCAAACCCCAAATTCGTTCGAACAGCTCATCTTTATTAAACACCCGGTTAGGATTCGAAGCCATGAACAGCAGCACCTCGAATTCCTTGGCAGTGAGTGCTACTTCCTTGCCATGCACGAAAACCCGATGCGAAGACTTGTGGATGGACAGCTCCCGGATATCGATACGGTCTGTGTTCGCGGCTTTCTGTCCGCCTGTGAATCGTTCATATCGCGCCAGATGCGCCTTCGCCCGGGCGACCAGCTCGTTCGGGCTGAACGGCTTCGTGACGAAGTCGTCCGCGCCAAGGCCGAAGCCCCGGATTTTATCGATATCCTCTTTCTTCGCGGATACGATCAGAATCGGCACATCCAGCTGCCCCCGGATCATCCGGCAGATCTCGAAGCCGTCCATGCCCGGCAACTGAAGATCGAGAATGATCAGATCATAGCTTCCTTTGAGTGCCTTCTCCGCGCCGTCGCGGCCATCGTGGCACACATCCACGCCGAAGTCATGCAGCAGGAAGTAGTCCTTTTGCAGCTCCGCAATATAAGGGTCATCTTCAATGATTAAGATTTGCTTCACGATTCATCACCGACGATCTACAAAGTTTTTTAGTGTAAAACAGATGGTTGTGCCTTGTTCGGACTCGCTGCTTGCCCAGATTTCACCGCCGTGTCCTTCGATAATCTGTCTTGCAATCGCTAGCCCCAGTCCGCTGCCGCGCACGGATGGACTTCGTGATGCTTCCTCCCGGTAGAACCGCTCAAAGATATGAGGCAAGGCATCCGGGTGAATGCCGGGGCCGTTATCCGAGATGCAGATTAAGACTTGATCCTCCTGGCGCTTGATGCCGATCGTCAATTGCTTGGGATGCTGATTCATGTACTTCAGAGCATTATCAAGCAGGTTCATCAGCACACGCTTTAGCTTCTCGCGATCAGCCAGTACGAACAGCGTCTGCGGCTCCTCCTCCCAGCGAACCTCCACGGACTGGTTGTCGAGTTCGATCGACAGCTCGCTTACTATGCGATGCAAGAACGGACTCAGCTCCACTTGCTCGAACGAGAAGGGCTCCTTGTTCAGATCAAGCTTGGAATAGAAGAGCAGCTCATCGACCAGCCGCTCCATATCGGAGGCTCTCGTGTGGATGGCCTCCACGTATTTGCCTAGCTTCTCCGGCGTATGCGTCACGCCGTCCCGAATGCCCTCGGCATAACCCTTGATCGTCGTAATCGGTGTACGGAGATCATGCGATATATTCGAGAGCAGCTGCTTGCGGTTGTCTTCGTAATGGAGCTGAAGCTGGACCGACTGATGCAGCTTATCACGCATTTGGTCGAAGGTTTGGACCAGCTGTCCCACTTCATCGCGAGAGGAAGCCTTAAGCTCATAGGTCAAGTCGCCGTCTTTGATATGCTCGGCTGACTTGCGGAGCTGGTCCAGCGGATGGACAATCTTCCGGGTCACATAACGATAGAGCAGAAAGCCGGTTAATAATAAAATCGCAACAAAGACGAATATTAACAAGGGAAGCAAGGTGCGAATCATCTCGGCAAAGGGGCTTCTCTCCCGCAGGACAAAGATGCTGCCCTTCTCATCGGTTTCCGCAGAGAAATAGAAATCAAACTTCGCATACGAGAAAAAATGATTGCCCGCATTCATGGTATGGCGAATGGTGTTGTTATACATATCGTAAGGCGGCAATACCTCGTCCAGATTGACATCTTTGAGCTTGGGAGCGGCATAGAGGATCTTATCGTTCTCCCGAACGACGAGCATCGCCTGTACCATTTTCAGCTGATAATCATATTCTTCGAGTATTTGCCGGTTTTTGAGCTGGGCCGGATCATGCTTGGCCAAATATTTCATGTCGAGAAATAAATTTTCCTCCTCCTCGGAGAGAGGGTGGAGCGATAGATGGATCTTGTAAAAGCTGCTGATACTGCGGAAGTCGCCTGTCACGGCTACCGATAGCAGATAAGCGGCAAGCACGAACAAGATGACGGAGATGACGACGACCGATGTGAACGACAAGAGCAGTCTGAAGCGAATCGACACGCGCAAGCTCTCCTTTCCCGGCGGATTCTTCATAGTAATAAACTGCGCAGTGCGCATTAATAAAGAATTGTAGTGGAGATTGTTATTCTTCGCAACCGTGAGACTTATCATCACGCCCGTTTTCTATTATCTGCCTCCCCATGCTATGATGGTGTCAAATCATACGTAGATCAGGAGATTCATATGGAGAAGACCAAAATACTCATCATCGAGGATGAAGCGGCCATTGCCGACCTGCTTGCCTATGGATTAACCAAGGAAGGTTATGAGGCGAGGACGGCATCCAGCGGTGCGGAAGGATTTCGCGAAGTAGAGCAATTCCGGCCTGATCTGCTTCTATTGGACTGGATGCTGCCAGATGCGAGCGGGTTGGATATATGCAAAAAAGTGACCGCGGAGTTCAACATTCCTATTCTGATGATTACCGCCAAATCTGATATTACGGACAAAATTCTCGGCCTCGAATTCGGTGCGGACGATTATATTACGAAACCGTTCGATCTGCGGGAGGTTATTGCCCGGATTCGTACAATTCTCCGCCGTCTGGCGCAGGCGGGCAGGTCCAGTCAGGAAGAGAACCATAGCGATGCCATACAGATCAAGCATATCGAAATTAACCGCAGCGAGCGAGTCGTGAAGAACCAAGGTTGCGCTGTGGAATTGACGCCCAAGGAATATGATCTGCTGCTGAAGCTGACCGGCAACCGGGGCCGGATCTATTCGCGGGAAGAGCTGCTGGAGCTGGTATGGGGCTACGACTATGCGGGTGAGACCCGGACGGTCGACAATCATATTCAGCGGCTGCGCAAGAAGCTCGATGCCGTCGATCTGATCACGACCGTCTTCGGTGTCGGCTACAAATTCGAGAAGGACATGGATTAGCGATGAAGCTGCGCATTCGTTCGATCCGAGCCAAGTTTCTCATCGGTTTCTTGCTGATCTTTGCGGTCTCCTTCGTGCTGCTCAACGGGACCGTCACGAGCATTATTCGGACAAGCAACCAGAATATCATTACGGACGATCTGATTGGGCTGAAAAAAACAGGCAGCAGCTATGTGCGCCAAGCCTTTCTGATGAATCACTTCGGCAATGACGATATCTATTTCGAGCAAATTGCAGAGGAGATGATTCGCGATCTCTACTATGCGACGTCCAGCGAGGTCAGCGCCTACTCCATTGACGGCAAGCTGATCCATGCCTCTGATCCTTCCGTGTTCACCGGCACAACAGTTGATGATCTGGAGGAGGCGATTGGCGGCAACACCGCCTATACGATCTCTTATGAGAGCGGAACTGCCAGCGTCTTGTACGCTTATCCGGTCGTCATCGACGGAGTGAAGGTGGGCATTCTGCGTTATGTCAAGCCGTTCGATCTGCTCTATGAGCAGTCTGGGCGTATTCTGAACGCGGTTTTCTATATTGCGCTGGCGATCTTCGCGGCGGCTTTCCTATTCTCCTACCTGCTGTCCCGCCATATCTCGATTCCGCTTACGAAGCTTGCCGCTGCTTCGAATGAGGTGACGAAAGGCAACCTGGATGTGCGCCTGTCCATGGAGCGGCAGGATGAGATCGGCAGGCTTGCAGCCAACTTCAACGAAATGATAGGTCGATTGAAGAGCCAGATTGACAAGATCGAGCGGGACCGTGATCGTCTGGAGAAGCTGCATTTGCAGAACAAGCATTTCTTTGACCATGTGACGCATGAGCTGAAGACACCGCTCACCTCGGTATTGGGCTATGCAGAGCTGATTAAGGAGAACGGAGAGAGCGATCCTGCCTTCTTCACGAAAGGCATGAATCATATTGTGGATGAGAGCCGCCGGCTGCAAGACATGGTGGCGTCGCTGCTGGAGACGTCGAAGGAGCAGGGACGCTGGGAGGAGACCGGACGAATCGAAGCAGGACAGCTTCTGAGGGATGTGTGTGATGCGATGTCCTTCAAGGCGCAGCGCTACAAGAAGGCGATTCACATCGAAGCAGCAGGGGAGCTGTATGTAGAGGCGCAGCCGGACAAGCTTCGCCAGCTGTTCATCAATCTCATTGACAATGCGATCAAGTATGGGCATCCCCAGTCACAAATTGAGGTGAAGGCGAGCACCGAATCCGGCATGATCCGCTTCGAGTTTGCCAATGCAAGCGATTCTATATCGCCAGAACGGCTGGCGAGCTTGTTCGAGCCGTTCCGTACAGACGACGAGAAGCTCGCACGGGAGCAAGGCAGTGTAGGGCTTGGCCTTCATATTGCGAAGTCTATAGTTGATGGGATGAACGGTACGATCGCGATGGCAAGCGCTGACGGAATGACGCGCGTAACGGTGCTGCTGCCAATTGCGGCGAAGGGGGTGGAATGGTCATGAAAGCGAAGCGAACGCCATGGCCCGCTTGGATCGCAGGGGCGGCTATATTGCTGCTGGCATCAGGCTGCGCGGGAGGCCTGCGCACCGAGACGATCCTTATTCCAGATCAAGCCGAGACTGTGCCAGACACTGCAAGCGGACATGCCTTCGGCGTGAATACGATTTACCGCCTGCCGGGCATGGAAGAATTCATAGAGAATCCGTGGCGATGGATGGCATCGGATACGCTGGTCGGCCTTTCATGGGGGAGGGGCGGCTGGGAGCAAGTGAACCGCTACGACATCCCCTATGAGCAGCCGGAGAAGCTGACGGAATTGGAAGGTTATCCGCTTGAATTCAGCGAGCTGTCTCCGAATGGCCGCTATTTTGCCAATTTGGCACCGGGCAATGGAGAGCAATCTCAGTCTATCTTAACGCTGATTGCCATTCCGGACGGAACCAAGACAGAGCTTGATTCTCCTCATCTCCTTCCGAGATCGGCTGAGCGCAAGTTGATGTGGTCTAGCAATAGCCGGTTTGTTTCTTATTTCTTCATGAACGAGCAAGGGGAAATCGGCATTGCAGCCTATGATACGGAGCGTGGCGAGCTTAAGTCGTATACGATGCCGGATCAGAATAAATCGGCGATTCTTCATAGCGTGAAGCTATCGGAAGAAGGCGAAAGCGCGCTCCTGGTGAGGTCCGAGCCGGGCAAGCTGAAGAGCTTTGTATTAGGCCGATGGAGGGGGGGCCAATTCGTTAGCGAATACGAGCATTCGCTCCATGAGGACGGAGGGGTGGAGTGGCTCGATCCTAACCGTGTTGTGTTTGCCGGTACGGATGGGACGCTGTTCGTCTATGATCGGCGCAATGGAGATCTCTCTGTGCTGATGGATCAGGCTGGCTCATTCTCCTTGTCCGCCGACAAACAATACATTGCGTATTCGACCGATGAGGCGACCATTGATGTTGCGAAGCTGCAAGGCAACAATCTGCTGAATAAGTCGACGGTGTACCACGGCTTGATCGCTGTCGAGCTGGCATGGAGCCCGGACAACAACTCGTTATTGGTCCAGGGGCGCAAGCCGTACGAGATGCCGACGGTCGTGGCCCCGAATGTTGCAGTTGAAGAAGAACCGCTTCCAGCTCCGAGTCAACGGGATCTGTACGGTCAACAGGCGATTATTATCGCATTTAAGAGCAATAAGTAGGACATACACCCATTAGCATCTTCTGAGACGTTGATTCGCCATATGGCGATTCGCTGATCGGAGGATGCTTTTTTTTGTGACAACTTGTAGACATCTCCCACAAGCTTTCGTGACATGGCTGCCTTACAGTGAGGAGGTAGACCACACAGGTACAGAGATAGAAGGGAGACGCTATACGATGAGAACAAAATGGATAGGCATACTGATGAGTTTCATATTGATTTTTGCATTGGCGGCATGCAGCGGCACGAATGGAGCGGGTAATGGGGGGACGGGCAAGCCTTCGAACACTCCCGGCAATAGCCAGTCAGGAAGCGGGGATAGCGGCGGTGAGCACAAGCCTCAGGGCAGCAACGGATCAGGCGCATCCAGCGGGGAGAAAAAGACTATCGTATTCTCGACCTTCTGGAAGGATGAGAAATTCGCGGAAGCCAAGAAGCGGTACGAAGCGCTTCATCCCAATATTGAGATCAAGCTTGATTATATCGATACAGACAATGCCCATGTGGAGGCCGATCTGGAGAAGTTCACCACGACGACCAACACGGCGATGCTGGCGGGCAAAGGACCGGATCTGCTGGAGATGGACAAGCTGCCGATGGACAGCTATGTGAAGAACGGCCTGCTGGTCGATTTGGATATTATGATTGAGCATGATCAGGCGTTCAAGCGGGACGATTATTTCACGAATGTTTTAGATAACGCCAAGGCGGGCGGCGGGTTGTATGGCATGCCGCTTTCATTCTTCCTGATGGGCTTCGCTGGCGATGCGGATGCCATTGCCAAGGCAGGCGTGCAGGTCGATGACAAGAGCTGGTCTTGGGAGGATTTCGCCCAGATCGGGAACAAGCTGGTGAAGGACGGAGAGTTCAAGAACGTGATTGCGACCACTCCGGGCAGCCTGCTGACGATGATGGTGACCGACCACTACGCCAGCTTCGTCGATGTGAAGAACAAGAAGGCGAGCTTCGATTCTGCGGCGTTCATTGCGATGCTGGGTCAGGTGAAGAACATGGCAGATGAAGGCGTAATCGGCGAAGGGCGTCCGTATTTCTTCCCGACCCAGATCAACTCGGCAGGCGATTACCTGACCACAATGCAGGAATATCTCTCCAAAAACATGCATCTGTACGCCAAGCCTCATACGAAGGAGACTGCGCCCGGCGGCTACTTCCGCTCGTACCGAACGATCGGTCTGAATGCCAAGTCTGAAGTGAAACAGGAAGCCTGGGATTTTATTAAATTTATGATGTCAGAGGAGATGGCCTATTCGCCGCTATCGGCCGGATTCCCGATTAACAAGAGCGTATATGCGAAAGGTTTGGAGGAGCTGAAGAAGATGGGCTCGGTGAAGGGGCATGAGGAAGGCCCGCTGAAGGGAGCAGCGGTGCAGGTGGACGATGAGCGCATCGAGCGATTGAATGGCTATGTGAACGGAGCCGTTCATCCCGTAGCCTATCAATCGGACAAAATCGAGGAGATCGTCTATCAGGAGACGATGGCTTTCTTCAGCGGTCAGAAGTCAGCGGAGGCGGTTGCGAAGCTGATCCAGAACAAGGCGACCACTTATCTCAATGAATAAGAGCAAGCTGCAACGCTGGATGCGCAGGGATGCAGCCGCCGCGCTGCTATTCCTTGCGCCAAGCGTGATTGGCTTCGGGATATTCTATGCGATCCCTTTTCTGCTTGGCATCTACGAATCGTTCACGGACCGGACCATGGGCGGCACGTTCGTCGGCCTGGACAACTACAAGGAGCTGCTGGATAGCGGCTCCTTCCGCAAGGCGGCTGGCAATACGCTGCTCTTTACCGCTGTTGGTGTTCCACTGTTGATCGTGGCATCACTCGGCCTCGCCATGCTGCTGAACCGCAGCTTATATTTCCGCAACGGGCTGCGGACCGCCTTTATCATACCGCTCGTCGTGCCGGTTGCTTCGATCGTGATGATCTGGCAAATCTTTTTCGATTGGAACGGAACGCTTAATGCGTGGCTGAGCGCGCTCGGCAAGGAGCGGGTGGATTGGCTGCAATCCGAATGGTCAATGGGCATCATTGTCATGATGTATGTGTGGAAGAACATCGGCTACAACATGATTTTGTTTCTGGCAGGGCTTCAGTCCATTCCAAAGGACTATTACGAGACGGCACAGATTGAAGGAGCGGGAAGGCTTCGCCAGCTATTCGGCATTACGTTTGTGTATTTGACGCCTACCCTATTTTTTGTCGTGCTGATCTCCATCATTAATTCGTTCAAGGTATTCCGCGAGACGTATCTGCTGGCTGGCGACTATCCGTATGACCGTATCTACATGCTACAGCATTTTATGAACAACATGTTTTTTGCGCTCGACATGCAGAAGCTGACGGCAGCGGCTACGCTGATGGTTGGCTGTATTGTGCTGCTTGTATCGGGGATGCTTCGGGTGGAACGGCGATTCCGCGAGGATATGGAGTGAGGGGGAGAGGCTTGTGATGAAGAGATGGGAATGGCTTCCCCGGCTGGCTCTGTCGTTATGGCTCGGATCGCTCGCGATACTAATGCTGGTCCCTATTCTGCTAACGGTGACGAACTCACTCATGACGGAGCGGGAAATCGGGCTGAACTATGGCTTGCTGGGACAGATGATCGACACGGCTTCGGGCGGGAAGAATGCTTTTATCAATCTGAAAATAGTGCCTGACTGGCTGTCGCTGGAGCAATATACGCATGTGCTGGTGCTTGCGCCCAAATTTTTGCGCATGTTCTGGAATTCGGCGGCGATGGTGTTGCCGATTATTGCCGGACAGGTTGCCGTCGCCGCGCTTGCTGCTTATGCTTTCGCCAAGCTGAGGTTTGTAGGTCGGGACAAGCTGTTCATGGTCTATTTGATGACGATGCTGATGCCTTTTCAAGTGACGCTGGTACCCAATTATATGGTGATTGATTGGCTGGGGCTGATGAACAGCGAGGCGGCCATCATATTGCCCGGCATCTTCGGCGCGTTCGGCGTCTTTATGCTGCGGCAGTTCATGGCTCATATTCCGTCGGCTTATTCCGATGCGGCCAAGATGGATGGAGCGGGGCAATGGACGATCTTCCTGCGCATTATATTGCCGCTGGCGAAGCCAGGGCTTGCGGCGCTTATCGTGCTTCTGTTCGTCGATTACTGGAATATGATCGAGCAGCCGATTATTTTTTTGCAGGAGGCATCCAGGCAGCCGTTGTCCCTCTACCTGTCTTATATCGACAAGGAGGCGAGAGGCATTGCTTTCGCTGCGTCTGTGCTGTACATGACGCCGATGGTGCTGCTGTTCCTCTATGCGGAATCTTATTTTGTCGAGGGCGTGCAATTGTCGGGCATTAAAGGATAGATGAGTTCGGGGGTGATGTCGTTGGATAGAGAAGAAATAGCAGCGCATGCGAAAAAAAGAAAACTCCGCCTCGCGGCCGGCATATTCATAGGTTTGCTGATTTTGCTGACGCTTGCAGGGAATACGGTGCAATCTTTGACGCTGCCCAAGGTCTATACGGTGGAGGTGAGCAAAGGCGAGCTGATTCACGCCTATCAGGGGACATCTATGGTGTACCCTTCAGAGGTAAAGGAACTGGCTAATCCGGCTGGCTGGAAGGTGTCGAAGGTGCTGGTCAAAAAGGGGGAAATCGTGCAAAAAGGGCAGACGCTTGTCGAATATGACGATTCGGAAGCGAAGGGACAGCTTGCGGAGCAAGATTCGGCCTTGAAGAAGCTTCAGATGTCGATGGAGGGTCTGGAGCATGCCTACAAGCTGGCCTCCATGTCTGAGGATGAGGCGGCCAAGAAGAGTGCTAAGCTTGCGATTGAGAGTGCGAAGCTTGATATCGCCGATCAGAAGCGGCGTATGGAACGGCTGGAGTCGGAAGCGAGCGAGCATCGCCGGCTAACAGCTCCGTTCGACGGTCTGGTCTTGGACGTACTTGCGGAGGAGGGACTCGGCGGCTCCAGCTCGCCGGATGTGCGCATATCCAGTACGGCGGGAGGCTTTCAGGCTGACTTTTCGATTCCGCAATCGCTCGCTAATCTGCTTCTTGAGGGTGAGGAGCTTGAGGTGGCGATCGACGGTGAGGATAGCCGTATGATTACGGGACGATTGGCTGAATGGTCTGTGGTTCATTCTTCGATGGGAGATACGGCAGGCAGTGGAGGGGATAGCACCGATGGGGGGCAGAAGGCTCAGACAGCGGCGATCAAGCTGCTGCTGAGCGACGAGGAGCTGCGCGGTGGGGAGAAGGTGAATCTGAACCTGAAGCGGTCCAAGACATCAGACAGCGTATTGGTTCCGAATGAAGCGATCCGCAAGGACCTGGAAGGTCCGTATGTCTATACGCTCAATGAACAGCAAGGCCCGCTCGGCAATGCCTATTACGTCGTGCGCGTACCGGTTACAATTGCTGAAGCCAACGGCACGACCACCGCCGTCAGCTCTGGGCTGTTCGATAAGCAACGAGTGATTATAAGCAGCAGCGAGCCGGTTATTGATGGGGTGCGGGTTAGGTATTCATGATTTATGGTGAATTATTATGATTACTAACAAGGATAAACGTATGGAAAAATATAAAAATAAATGGCTATACAGCCTTCATGCATTCGGATAGAATATGGAAGGATGTATTTTAATAGGGAATAGTTGAAACTCTATTGAAATAATATCCGATTATTATATTTGGAGGCATATACGGTGAAGTGGAGAAAATGGCTAGTCGTCATCCTTGCTGCAGCAATCTGGATGATGCCTATGTCAGCCCAAGCGGTTACAATGTCCGAATTGAAATCTGGAATTGTGCTTGGCAAAGCTGACAAATCAGTTACAACCTTTTTTATGAATGATGTACAAGTGCCTACGATGACTTTTAATGGCAGGCTGATTGTGTTTACGAAAGATTTGAAGAGCTTTGGTTTTGCAACATCATGGAATCAAAAGCAGCGGGATATCGTTGTCCGCAGAGACTTAAGCAGCAATGAGTTCGCCAAAATCAAGGATACAACAAGCGCCAAATCGGTTAATGTCCTTCATACGGATATTCGGGTTTATTTGGATAATCGTATAGTGCCTGTGTTCTATGTGGATAATGCGACAGCTATCTACGCGGAAGATTTATTCCGCTACGGATCGATCAGCTATGATACGAAAGCGAAGGAGCAGCGATTGACGCTGTCCAAATATCCTGGCAAAGATCTGCCGCTTGGAATGAGAATTTCTGAGGCTGACTATAGCATTCATATGTCCAATTATTCCGACACAAAATACCACTATATCGATTTCGATTTGTTCTACTATAATCGGGCGACTCAGAAAGTGGAGACATACTCGGATATGTTTTCTGGCATTGAAGCCCGCAAAAAAAATTACCGCAGCCATTGGAGCCCAAGTATTCACTTGGGATATTCAGATGCATGGAAATATGTCTTCCTTGGTTTTGTTCTGAAATCGACTACGGACGAGAATGGAAAGGTCGTCAAAAACCCGATTTACAAGGACGAGGCCAACTACGTTAAAACGAAATATTTGAATTATGCGCTAATGCTCGAGAAGGTGCGCAAAACGGAACTGGCCAATGAGCTGAAAGCGAATAATAACATCCCCGTTAAAGTAACAAGTACGGTAATGGGGTATAATCTGATTGGCATTCCTGAGCCGGAAATTACCTTCAAGAATCTGTCCGGCAAAACAATCGATGCCCTTGAAATTGAGATTCGCTGCTATGATACATTCGGAAGAGCGGTTACGTTCCCTGGATACAGCAACCTGTTCCGTGGAATCGCTCAGGAAGTAATGATTCCGTCTGGCACGGAGGATACTTTTGTGTGGACGTTGAATTTATTCGACAATACGACGAAGGTTAACGTTACGGTTACGAACGTGCATTATACAGACGGAACATCCTGGAAGAAGAAAAAATAATACGCAGCATCCTGCTGTCGAAGAGTCCGAACCTGGTTCGGGCTCTTTTTTGTTGAACAGTCGTTATCACTTGCTTCAATATTGATCCATCGGCAAAGTCCAGCTGCAGATTGTCCTGTAAAATTAAGGAGCCAATACAGGTAAACTCTGCTAAAATAACTAAGGGATGCGGACTGGCAGCAATATGTTGCCTTGTAAATTTTGCATCGATCTGGCATGTAGTACGTAATTAATTTTATGGAGAGATGGATAATGGTTCCACTCATAGCTCGTAGAGCCCATTCGCAGGAATGGAGGGGGTGTGTCGAATGAAGGGCGTTAAGCTGCTTGGATTAATGATCGGAATCGTCGTTTTGAATATCGCCGTATTGTCCCCGGGGCTGCTGGGAGTCGAGATCGGCGGCGACAGCGTGCTGGAGACGGCCTCTGGCATTACGCTGCTGGTTGTCAGCTTCCTGGTGCTGGTGTACGGAAGCTACACGCTGCTGATCAAGCCTCCCTATGTGCCGACTGTAAGAGAGGTTAAGACACATGAGGATTATGTAGCCGCACTTGCGCAGTTCCGTAATGTGAAGGGTCTAAAGAAAGAAATCGCCCTCGCTCTTGATCAGCTGGATCGAATCGAGAAGAAGAAGGATACGCTGCTTGATGTGCTGGCGCAACGATTCGAGCCTTCGGAGCTCAGCTACAAGAAGTTTATTACGGTCATTGACGAGGTTCGCAAGCTGTTTTATTTGAATATACGCGGCATCTTGAATAAGCTTAGCGTCTTTGACGCTCAGGAGTTCGCCAGCTTTGCCGGCCAGCAGCAGAAGTCGGGTTTATTCTCGAATAGGCTTGTGCAGGAGAAAGCGGCGCTTTATCAGGAATATATGGCTCATATGTCTGGCTATCTGGGAGTCAATGAAGAGATTTTGCTAAAGCTGGACAAATTGCTGCTGGAGATTTCCTTGCTGGGCAGCACGGATTATCGTGATGTTGAGGATATGCCTTGCATGAAGGAAATTGATCAGCTTATTAATCAAACTAAATATTATAAGCAATAAGGGGGAGTGGAGCATGGCAAACAAAGGCAAAGCGTTTTTCGTACTCATTGCTATAGCCGCTGTTGTTTTTGGACTCGTATATGCAGGTATTACATTAACCTCCAATCTGGGCAAGACGGATTCGCAGGTGAACGTGGAAGACGCGGGCAAGCGTCTGGATAAGCTGTACAAAAATATTAACGTCAATAATGTGGAGCCTGTGAAGGGTCAAATCGACCTTGATCCGGTTGCAGTCGGTGACTCCTTGCCGGATATCTCAAAGTTTCCGATATCAGTCGAGAATACGACAGACAGCTTCGTCGAGATATTCTCCTCTACGGAGAAGTCCGGCACTGGCATTGACGGCTGGTTGAATGAAGTGGCCGAGGCCTTCAATAAGTCGAATACACAGGTGAGCGGCAAGCCAGTATCCGTCAAGATTCGCAATATTGCTTCGGGTACGGCCGCAGATTACATACGATCGGGCAAATACGTCCCGGATGCGTTCACGCCATCCAACGAGCTGTGGGGAGAGATGGTGAAGGCTGAAGGCATACCGACTGAGCTTGTGTCGAAGCGTATTGTCGGCAACGTGACGGGGATCGTCACGCGGAAAGCAAAGTATGACGAGCTGGTCGAGAAGTACGGCTCGATTAATGTAAAGACGATTACGGATGCCATCGCGGACAATGAGCTGTCCATGGGCTATACCGATCCCTTCGCAAGCTCGACAGGCCTTAATTTCCTTGTGACTTCACTGAGAACTTTTGACCATACGAATTTGCTTGGAGATACGGCGGTGCAAGGGTTCGAGCGCTTCCAGGCCAATGTGCCGTTTATCGCATCGACAACGATTCAGATGCGCGACGCAGCCAAGACAGGCATGCTGGACTCCTTTGTACTGGAATACCAGACGTATGTGAATGCGGCTGATCTGAAGAGCGGTTATGTGTTCACGCCATTCGGCGTAAGACATGACAGCCCGCTGTATGCACTTGGTGATCTTCCGCAGGAGAAGCGGGATATCATTAAGGCATTCGCGGATTTCGTCGCCCAGGATAAGAACCAGAAGCTTGGGACGGAGAAGGGCTTTAACGGCCTCGAGGAATACCAGTCGGAGCTGGAGGCAGTTGATGGCGGTACGCTAGTATCCGCTCAGAGACTGTGGAAAGAGAAGAAGGACGGCAGCAAGCCGATCGCAGCCGTATTCGTAGCCGATGTATCCGGCAGCATGGACGGAGAGCCGCTGAACCGCCTGAAGGAATCTCTTCTGCAAGGACAGAAGTATCTCGGTCGCGACAATAGCATCGGATTTGTGTCCTATTCCAGCGACGTGTCCATTAATCTGCCGATCGCGAAGTACGATACGAATCAACAGTCCATGTTCGTCGGGGCAATCAACAGTCTGCAGGCAAGCGGCGGGACGGCGACGTTCGACGGCATCGTCGTTGCGATGAAGCTGCTTCAGGATGAGGTGGCGCTGAATCCCGACGTAAAGCCGGTTATCTTCGTTCTAAGCGACGGAGAGACGAATGAAGGCCATTCGCTCAAGGATATTAGAGGTCTGATCGAGACGTATAAAATTCCGGTGTACACGATCGGCTACAACGCTAATATCGAAGCGCTGAGGAGCATATCAAGTATTAATGAAGCAGCCAGCATCAATGCCGACACCGATGATGTCGTGTACAAAATCGGCAATCTGCTGAATGTTCAGATGTAGGATATAGCGAGGTTTGGAGCAAGCGTTTGATATAGACGGAGTACCTATTCGCTGAGGAGGGATTGCATGTCGTTTACGATGGAAGTGATTAAGCCGGAGGAAATCAAATCTGCGATTGAAGAGCAGGTGAAGCCGGAGCCTGAAGAAGTAAGCCAGCTGAAGGAGCTTGCGCAGAACAATGTTTCCTCCATTCTGGCGCTCGACATCGAGTCGCTGGAGAAGCGCAAAGAAATTTTGCAATCGATCGACAGCTTTGGCATGAACACGATGAGATCATCCTCGGATAAAAACGCACTGTTGCAAGTTTCTGTAGGAAAGCTGTCCAAGACCGGCGATGAAGGCGGGCAAGTGGCGAAAGGGCTGACGGAGCTGCATATGCAGCTTAAGGATCTGGACCCTAGCGCGGTAGACTTCGCCAAGAGCGGGCTGCTGGGCAAGCTCTTTAATCCGCTGCGCCACTACTTTGCCAAGTACCAGAAGGCGGATTCGGTCATCTCTGACATTATCGTATCGCTGGATAAGGGCAAGACGGTGCTGCGCAACGACAACACGACTCTGGAATTCGAGCAGCAAGCGTTGCGGGATCTGACGAAGCGTCTGCAGAAGGAGATTCAGCTCGGCATTCTGATGGATCAAGAGATCGAGTCCCAGATTGAGGCGGCGAAGCTTCGGATGGAATCGGAGGATAAGATTCGGTTCATAACCGAGGAAGTGTTGTTCCCGCTGCGTCAGCGGGTAATGGATCTGCAGCAGATGCAGGTCGTGAACCAGCAAGGCATTATGGCGATTGAAGTCGTCATGCGGAATAATAAAGAACTGATTCGCGGTGTCGATCGCGCGCGGAACGTTACGGTCTCCGCACTTAAGATTTCAGTAACGGTGGCAAGCGCGCTATATAATCAAAGAATCGTGCTGCAGAAGATTGAGTTGCTTAACGAGACAACGAACAATATGATCAGCGGCACGTCCAAGATGCTGAAAAACCAAGGAGCGGCGATCCACAAGCAATCGCTGGAGGCGAGCATCTCGGTCGATACGCTTAAGCAGGCGTTCTCCGATGTGCTGGACGCGCTGGATTCAATCAGCACCTACAAGCAGGATGCTCTGCCGAAGATGAGAGATACCATCACGCAATTCAGAGAGCTGGCCGACACGGGAGAGAAGCAAATTCTGCGTCTGGAGAAAGGGCATAAGCTGGGGCTGTAATCCATTCAAGCGATCAATGATTAAGATCATACATGATTAGGCATACATGATTAAGGACCCAAAGGAAAGGGGCGCTGAGGCGCTCCTAGACAGTTGACAGAGCCCTCATAATGAGGGCTCTGTCAACTGTCTGCCTTCATATATGAAGATTTCTTCTTTTCTGTCAGCCTTGAATTGTCAACAGTAAATCAGACAACTTTTTAAGGGCTTCTTGTCGATACTGAACAGGCGTCATATAGTCTAAGGTTCCATGGATGCGATGCTTGTTAAACCAGTTGACGTAATCATATCATTCCAATTCCAGATGACGGAGACTCTGGAAGGTCATCTAGTTCACAAACTCTGTTTTCATAATCTTGTATGTGGCTTCGGCCATACAGCAATTGAAGACAAACCTGCTTGGACCTATTATCCTGTAAATCTACAAAATATAAGTCATATTTATTAACAGTAAATTAATGAGGTGAAGGCTGTATGCATCATATAAAAACTATACGAAAGATCATTTTCGTCTTGATTTTTTTGGTTGCTACGGCCATAATTTTCTGCTCTTTTTATACATTCCCTCAAAAAATAAATGTTACTTACCCGGCAATACAGTTTATCCAAGGGGACTCATCTTCGGCTATAAGTACAAAAATTACAATAAACGGTACGATAATGAACCCCCTGTTCCGTTCCCAAAAGTTCATAGGGAGCATTATGATAGACAACTTAGACTTTACAAAAAACTATGACCTAACAGATATCGATTTTTCCCAAAAAACAAGGGGTGAATTTACGCCGATAGGATATGTAAATCTTAAATTAGAAGGTGTTTCAGGTGTAGAGCTATTAATGATATTTCAAACGAATAACTTCGAACAACTGGAGATTGGATTTTATCATCCTTCAAATCAAAAGATCGTTGCACCTGCTGATAATTATGAGTCCGCAGTTGCCATCGACAAAAAGCTTAATAATTTGTAATAACCATGTACTTATGGAGAAATTGCTGTAGCACTAAAAAACTGAAGGAGCGCTGATGCGCTCCTTTTTTCATTAAATGACGCATATAGACATTAGAATGAGAAAACCTCCCTCCATTCATCTGGAGGAAGGTTATCGTTAACGCACTATATCGGATAGGTGGGATGGTCTACACGCTAGTTACAGCTTTTTCTTTGCGCTGATCGTTAATGAGAACTTCGATGCGGCTGCAAGCATCTTGATATTGTAATCTTTGGGATGGATCTGCGGATTAAGCAACGAATCGTCCTCCGCGGTTTCCTTCCGTACCGGGATAGTGCAGCCTTGCTTCTTGAGCAGCGTCTGCGCTTCGGCTCCGACCATATAATCAACGAAGCTTTACGATAACTTAAGCCGCTGGCTGTTCTTGTTGATGGCGAGTCCTCCGCCAAGTAGCAGCGTACCTTCAGACTTTTCCTTCGGTACGGGACGGAGGTTCCATGACAGGGCGTTTCCTCTGAATTCATTCATGAAATAATACGTACTCAAGATCATGGCCACTCGTTCCTTAACGAACAGTGCCTCCGCCAAATATTCGCTACCGATCAATGGCCGGGACCGGCTGCGCATCTGGAATAACGGCGGCATGGAATGGGTCCGCGAGTCTGCTCTCAATCGAATACCGGAAGCCTATGCGCTATTTGCAGGCCAATCGCTTCTCGTGGATGACAAGGAGCTGCTTTCGTTCTCGCATTCGGCGAGCGGGTCTGTACGGCATGACAGCGATGTCTATACCATCGCGCTTACGCTGCTTGCCGCGACTCAAGTAAAGCTGATGCTGCCAGCCGACTCGAGTATTCAAGATCAGCATGGCTCTGAAGTTCAAGCCATGAGCGTTGAAGAAGGGCGAATTCTTATGGACTTGCCAGCAGGGGAGCATCGATTGATTGCGACCCTGGCATGATCGAAAAAGCTTGTCCATCGCGAAGCCACAGCTTATTGAAGCTGTGGCTTCGCTTCGTTTCGTTTCGCATGAACGAGATCAAGATGTCATCCATAACAAAAGACGATTATTGATAGTTGTGTTCGCTCACTGCGATGCTATAATGAACGAAGTGAAAGGGGGGAGGCAAGTGGCCGAGCGAGCGTGATTGAATGTTCGGCTGCTGATTCCTATGACGGCTAATGATTTGCCTTTAACAAGAGAGGCGATACTGGATGCGGCGGAGCAGGTGCTGCGTCGGTTTGGACCGGACAAGACGTCGGTTGTTGATATTGCAAAGGTGCTGAAGGTGAGCCATGGCACGCTGTACCGCCATTTTGCGAGCAAGTCCGCGATTCGGGAGGCAGTGACGGAGAGATGGCTGCATCAGAGCATTACGGTCCCGCTGGCAGCCATAGCGGATGAGGCTAGCGGCAGCGCGGTCGATCAATTGCGCGTATGGATGGAGACGCTGATTCGGCTGAAGCGAACCTTCTCGCTCGAAGATGCGGAGATGTTCAGCATGTACGCCGCCGTCACGCTGATCGAGGTGGAGATGATATCCGAGCATGTGAACCGGCTCATTGCACAGATGGGGCAGCTGATTGACAGGGGCATGCATGCCGGAGAATTAAAGCCGGGGGATTCGGCGCAAATGGCGAGAGCCCTCTTCCTGGCGACATCGCGCTTCCATCATCCCGCTCACGCGCAGGAATGGGTGATGGACAGCTGTGCCAATGATTTTGATTCCGTGTGGAAGCTGCTTCTGACGGGCTTGTTGAAAGTGTAAATGATTAGGATCACGAATACGCTTATTGCGCAATCCGGTATGTGAAACCTTCGACCGCTTAACTCGGTTCGAAGGTTTTTTTGTGCGGTTTTGTGCGGGATGAATAGATAGTTTGACATGTGGAGGCGGGGAAGCACTACTGTTGAATGACAAATAATAAAAAATGTCATTTGACATTTGTTGAGCCCATACGCTATGATGATCTCATATCGTACGCGGCCAAAGTATTCAACTGGCGTATGAGGATAGACTAGCTAAAGATGAATAATCCGTATGGATGATAATTATGTCTTGCAGAAGAATGACGATATAAAGGCGGGATAGGGATGGAACGAACATTAGCTGGAAAAGTTGCTCTGGTGACCGGCGCATCAAGAGGCATGGGGAAGCAGATCGCCGATGATTTGGCGAAGCATGGCGCCAAGGTAATTGTGAACTATGCAAGCAGCCCCGCCAAGGCGGAGGAAGTTGTGGCGGGTATTATACAGCGCGGAGGAGAAGCCATCGCGATTCAGGCGGACATCAGTCAGGTAACAGAGGTTGAGCGCTTGTTCCGGGAGATGCTTGAAGCGTATGGACAGGTTGATATATTAGTGAATAACGCAGGTGTTATGATTACGAAGCCGCTGCTTCAGACGACTGAGGAAGACTTCGACAAGCAATTCGCCATTAATGTGAAGGGGACCTACTTTGCGATCCAGCAGGCTGCGAAGCATATGGGAGAAGGCGGACGCATTATTAATTTCTCTACCTCGGTGGCGGGCCAGATGTTCCCGGCGTACAGCACTTATGCCGGTACGAAAGGCGCAGTGGAGCAGTTCACCCGCCAGCTTGCGAAGGAGCTGGGGCCTAAAGGCATTACCATTAATGCTGTGGCGCCTGGCCCTGTGAACACGGAGCTGTTCACCGTCGGCAAGACCGAGGAGCAGATTAAGGCGACCGGCAGCATGAATGCTTTTGGCCGAATCGGTGAACCGGAGGACATCTCCGAGATCGTCCTGTTTCTCGCCAGCGAGCAATCCCGCTGGGTGACGGGGCAGACGCTTCGCGCGAACGGCGGATTTATTTAATCGCATGAATGTTTTAACGGATAAGTGACAGAGGAGCTGGACCAGAAGGTCTGGCTTTTTTGTTTGAACCGGAGCCATGACAGCTTAAGACATCCCTGTTTTATTCGCGACTCGTTCACCGGCGGTATCAAGAAAGAGTTAAGATAGGAGGAAGGTCAGACTCGGATCGGTGCAGGATTAACAGTGAAACAAATTGATTTGAAATAGATGCTGATAGGAATCGGCAATGACAGGCGTATTAGCTTGTAGTACCACACATGGAAGCAAAGGAGGGCAGGCAGCGTGGGCATGACAGAGGAAAACATCGTAAAGCACATCAAGAGGCGCAACGAAAGGGCGCTGGCGTTCATCGTCAAGACATACGGCGGATTGCTTGCGGCGATTATTAAGCGGCATGTACAGTTCAATGAGCAAGAGTATGAGGAATGCCTTGACGATGTGCTGCTGGCGATCTGGCATCATATCGACTCATTCGATGAAGAGAGGAATACATTCAAGCAATGGATCGCCGCGATCGCCAAGCACCGCGCCATCGATTATCAGCGCAGAATGTCGAGAAGAAGCCAGCATGTGGTGACGGCGGACATAACGGATGAGCTGTATTACAAGCAGCCTGAATCCATGCCGTCGCATGATGTTGAGGATGTGCTGGAGCAATTGTCGGAGTCGGAGCGAATCGTATTCGAGAAGTACTATCTCGAGGGCGTGCCTTCGCGAGAGATGGCGCAGCAACTGAACGTGAAAGAATCATGGATTCATAACAAGCTGTCGCGGGGCCGCAGCAAGCTTAGGGACATATTGATTCCGAGGAAGGTGTAGAGGGATGTCGATCTATAAAGATTTGAATGAAAAGAGACTGGACTTATCGCAATATGAGGAGGAGTCGCAGTCCGATATTGAGCAGAAGCAATGGGTGAACCGTGTAAAAAGGAAGCTGGGACGCCGCAACGCTCTGGCATCGAGAAGATGGGTAGGCTTCGCCGCTGTATTAATACTCGCCATAGGCGTGACGTTGTCTTACGGCAAGCTGACGCTTGCCAAAATCCCATCTGCAGCAGGCCAGATCGAACGATTCATCCACGGCGAGAATCCGCCGGATTATTCCGCTTACAAGACCATCATTGGCGAATCCGGCGAGAATGCGTATGGCAAGCTGACGCTGAATGAAGTGCTCGTCGATTCCGATCGACTGCTGATCAGTTCAACCTTCGAGCCAGCGAAGGGAGTAGACTTCAGCTATCAGACGCAGCTTAGGCCGAGCGTGCTGGTGAACGGAGAGGATCTTCAGCTTACGAGAGGCTCGCAATCAATTAAGGTTGTGGAAGGCATGTACTCCGTATACGGCGATATTAACGTGCGGGAGCTCCCGCGAGACGGACAACCGCTTCAACTGACGATTACCTACGATCGAATCAGCGGAAAAGGCGAGCATGCGATTACAGGCAAGCCAATCGAGCAGCCTTGGGTTTTCCATGTAGAGGTATCTACGAGCGAGCTTGCCGCTGCCATGACAACCGTTGATCTGAATGAAACGATACCGCTGCTTCAGGGAGAAGCCGTAACAATCGAAAGCGCGATCCTGACGCCAATATCGACGCTGATTTATTTTGACGCGGCGGAGGCATCCGATTCGCTGAGGCTGAAGCTTGTCGCGGACAGCGGGCAAGAGATTCTGGAATCGGAGGGTTATATATCGGACGAACCGGGGGAGAGGTCGTATATTCGATTCGGTCCGATGGATGTTGGGCAGGAGTCGTATCGCATCGTTCCGATCGGCTTTGACCATCGCGAGGAGCTTGGGCAAGGGCAAGGCGTTCAGATCCCATAAGCACAAAGAAAGGATGGCTCCGGCTATAAGCCTGGACCATCCTTTCACTGGCTATACTTCGACCGTTTCCGGACGTTTAATCTGAAGAGGAGGAGGGACGAGCCAGCCCTTCTCTTTGCTCATGCGAAGTATTTTCAGACCATTAGCCGTTTTGGTTAAATGGTATTTAGCGAATAGAGCCCCTACATCCTCACGGATGGACTTGCCCATAATCTGGCTGCAAGCCACTAGCCCTGCAGCGCCGTCAGCTCCAACCATCGGAGCGATCTCATTATCAGCGAAGCGCGCCCCCGCAGGGATATCCTCCAGCCTTGCATCAGGTCTTGCCGGCGGGGAAGGAGGAGGAGCAATACCGTTCTCTTTTAATAGCTCATCGCACTCTTCCGCTTCAAGCTTCGCCTGATCAATGCATTGATCAAGGAACTTTTTCAAGTCATTGTCGCCTGCATGAATTTTTAAGGCGCTATATGTGGAGACACATCCTTTTGCGACCATGGAGAATTGCCAAATATCATAGATCTCTCCGTAGTGAAGCGGGTTGTCTTTCGGATTGCCTGATAAAATGCCCATTTTATAATTCTCCTTATTCACCTGTAGATGCAGGATTCATTTTTAGTGGTTGTTGCTGATTTATTGCGTGATGGTAGGGTATGTCATCGTTGCAGGTCTTTGATAGTAGTTGCCTTGAAGACCCATTGCGCTTGCATTGATATTGGCTGGCTGATAATGGTTCAATACCGTATTGGTCGTGATCTCCTTCATCGTGGGAACCTGATAATAGCCTGCTTGGTTCATGTATTGCCATACTTCGTAAGCTTGCTCGGAGCAATTCACCGCGCCTTGCTGCATCATGGAGCGCAGCTGCGGGTTGGCGCATTCCAAGGCAGCGATAATCTTCATGGATGCGGAGGACTTGTGAAGGCCTAGCAATGCGCAAGCGACATCTCTGTCGTCGATTTGATTCGCAGATGCATTCGGGCTCGCAGGCGCTGGATGATCCAGACCGTAAGTCGGTGTGAAGTTTTTAGACGCTGCATAAGGCGAGCCTTGAGCAGCCCCTTGTCCAGACAGATGCTGAACGGCTTGAACGAAGCGGTTGTATTCGTCTATCGTGAACTGAAGCTGCTTGTCCAAAATTAGAGTAAGCCGTGAATCCTTGGCGTACGGACGATACAGTTGCATCGTATTGATAATCGTAATGGCTGTGGACAGTACTTCATGTACTTCCATTGTTTCGTGAGCGCCTAAATGTGCTGCCAAAGTTTTTCCTCCTCAGGGTTGAAGTGTGCACCGTGTTTAAAATGCCTAGTTAGACTGTTAAATATGCGAGGCGAAGGATACTGATTCTAAACCTCGATAATGATGGGAAGAATCATGGGCCTTCTCTTTGTTTTGGAATATAGGAAAGCGCCGACCGAATCTTTGGTTTTGGTCTTTAACAGAGACCACTTCCAGTCATTCCCCGACTCTTGCAGCTCCTCGATCGTCCGGATGACAATTCTGCCGACTTCGCCAAGCAAGCCTTCTGATTCCTTCACATAGACAAAGCCTCTTGTAATGACATCCGGGTCAGAAAGCAGGGCGTTCTCTTGGCGGCTTAATGTAATGACGATGACGATAATGCCATCCTCGGACAGATGCTTGCGATCCCGCAGGACGATATTCCCGACATCGCCGATTCCGAATCCGTCCACTAACGTATTGCCTGCCGGGACTTGTCTCGTGCTAGCTGCTTGGCTGCCGCTGATATCCAGCACATCGCCGTTTCTTAGAATAAAGATATGCTCACGTTCGACGCCGACGTCCACGGCAAGCTGACGGTGTTGGTGCAGCATACGGTATTCCCCGTGAATCGGAACAAAATAGGTCGGTTTCATGAGGGTGAGCATCAGCTTTAGTTCCTCTTGGCTGCCATGCCCAGACACATGCATGCCGGCTCCCCCGCTGCCGCCGTGGATGACATGTGCTCCAAGTAGATACAGATGATCCAGCGTGCTGGCCACATTACGTTCATTGCCGGGGATTGGAGAAGAAGCAAAAATAACCGTATCGCCGGGATCGACTGTGATTAAAGGATGCGTAGAGCTGGCAAGCCGCGACAAGGCTGCCATTGGTTCGCCTTGGCTGCCTGTGCATAATACTGCGATTCGATCGCGAGTGAACTGCCCGGCTTCTCTGGGCTCAATGATCATCCCCTCCGGAATATCCAGATACCCGAGCTCTTGAGATACTTTCACGACATTAACCATGCTTCGCCCTAGCAGCATAAGCTTGCGGTCGGTTTTGCTCGCGGCATTAATCACCTGTTGCAGTCTGTTTACGTTGGAGGCGAAGGTGGTGAGAAAAATTTTGTTATTCGCCTTCTGGAACGCTTCTTCAATTTTCTCTCCGACCAGCTTCTCGGATGGTGTAAATCCAGGCCGCTCCGCATTGGTGCTCTCGGATAACAGAAGGAGCACTCCGCGTTCGCCGATCCTGGCCATTTTGTGCACGTCGGGAAATTGCTTGTTCGCAGGCGAGAGATCGAACTTGAAGTCGCCAGTATGGACGACCGTTCCTTCCGGCGTGTCGATGGCGATGCCTACGCAATCCGGAATGCTATGGTTGGTACGGAAGAAGGATAGCTTAAGCAAGCCCAGCTCAACGATGCTGTCAGTGTTAATGTCATGCAGATCGCTATCGCTCAGGTTATGCTCCTTCAGCTTTCCCTTTATTAGCCCGAGTGTCAGTGGAGTTCCATATATCGGCATATTCAACTGTTTCAATATGTAAGGAATAGCCCCGATATGATCCTCATGTCCATGCGTGATAAATAAACCGCGAATCCGCTGCTTATTCTCCAGCAAATAGGTAATATCGGGAACGATGAGATCGATGCCGAGCAGGCTCTCGTCTGGGAATTTGGAGCCGCAATCAATCACGATGATATCGTCGTCGTACTGAACGACGTACATATTTTTTCCAATCTCGAATACGCCGCCAAGCGCAAATACAGACAGCTTGCCCTTATACTGCGGCTTTTTAAGTTGCGTCATCTTATCCGTCCTTCCAGTAAAAATCCATAATCGATTAATGTGAATACGCCTGCAGTTTTGGTCTCTTTTAATATTCGATAAATGGGTTAATCTATTCACTTGCTGCCATTCCTGACGGCTACACCGTTCACAGCTTTGAAAAAATGATCACAAATGCGTTGACTTTTGAAAGCGGTTTATTTATGATGGGTACTAATAGATCCAACATAGATCTATCATAGATCTATCGAAATAAACCTCAGGAATGGAGGTTGATCGAGTTTGTCGCAACATCGGGTAATGGCATCTTATCTTATCGAAACTCCTTATTCTCTGGCGCATGCGGCAGAGCTAATGGCAGGGGAACAGTCTACGGGCACGTTCATAGCGGTGCCTGGCGAGACGCCAGAGTTGAACGCGCGCCATCGTGCCGAGATTGTTCGAATAGAAGAGCTGGACGGGTCACATCAGCCTTCGCTGCCTGATAGCGCGAGGCCAGTCGGCGGAGGAAAAACTCTTTACCGCAGAGGATTGGTTCAGTTGTCCTTTCCCCTTGATAACTTTGGACCTTCACTAGCTAATCTGATGAGCACCGTAGCGGGCAACCTTTACGAACTGCGCGAGCTGTCGGGCATTCGATTAGTGGATCTGGAGCTGCCTTCTCCATTCACCGACCGTTATCCAGGTCCTCGATTCGGTATCGAAGGTACACGGAAGCTGGTTCATGTGTATGACCGCCCGATTATCGGAACAATCATCAAACCTAGCATCGGGCTTCCGATTGTGGAGTATGGCTCGCTTGTAGGAGGATTGGCTGAGGCGGGCTTGGATTTCATCAAAGACGATGAGCTCTGCGCTAATCCTCCGTATGCTCCGTTCGAGCAGCGGGTGAATACGGTGATGGAACAGATTGAGCGGGCAGCTGATTGCACAGGCCGAAAGCTGATGTACGCCTTTAACATTACTGGCGATATCGATGAGATGAAGCGGCATCACGACATCGTCGTGAAAGCTGGCGGAACTTGCATCATGGTTGCCGTTAACAGCATGGGCTTGCCGGCTGTCGCACATTTGAGGCAATACGCCGAGGTTCCGATTCATGGACATCGCACGCAATGGGGAGCGATGACTCGTTCTCCGATGCTGGGGATGGGCTTCAAGGCTTACCAGAAGCTGTGCCGGTTAGCCGGCGTGGATCATCTGCACACGAACGGGCTGAACAGTAAATTTGCCGAGAGCAATAAAGCTGTAGCCCAATCCATCAAGGATTGCCTCACGCCTCTCTTTGGCGGATATCCCGTAATGCCGGTGCTGTCATCCGCGCAATGGGCGGGCAGTGCGGAACCTACTTACAAGGCGGTTCCTTCAAGTGATGTGATTCACTTGGCTGGGGGAGGCATACTGGCTCACCCAGGCGGCGCAGCAGAAGGCGTGCTGAGCATGAAGCAGGGCTGGGAAGCTGCTGCAAGCGGCATTCCATTAGCGGAATACGCCAAGACGCATCCGGCTCTTCAACAAGCGATTGAGAAATTCAGGAAAGCTCGCAACTAGACTAGACGGAGGTACAAAATATGCAGGACAATGAACTTCTACTGGCTTTTTACGGGGACGATTTTACAGGCTCGACGGATGCCATGGAAGCGCTGTCGCGAAGCGGTTACCGCACAGTATTGTTCCTTGAAGCACCTTCGCCCGATATGCTGAAGCGTTTCGAAGGCATCCGCTGCGTAGGTGTCGCCGGAACAAGCCGAGCGAAGAATCCCGAGGAACTGGGCAAGGAAGTGGGGCCAGTAATGGAGCGACTAGCGCAATTGCCAGTCGGTGTCATCCATTATAAAACATGCTCCACCTTCGATTCTTCGCCGGAATTCGGCAGTATCGGGGAAGCAATAAAAGTCACATTGCCTTACTTCGAGAATCAAGCGACGGTCCCACTGTTGGTAGGAGCGCCTGCACTTGGCCGCTACACGGTTTTCGGCCATCACTTTGCAAGGTTTGACGGAGAGGTATATCGGCTTGATCGACATCCGGTTATGTCGCGTCATCCCGTCACTCCGATGGAGGAAGCGGATTTAAGGCTCCATCTGCAGAAGCAGCTGGATGTCAGCATGGAGCTGATGAGCATTGTGGAGCTTGAAGGCGGCACAGAGAAAGCGGGGGCAATCTATCGGGAGAAGCTGGAGCGCAAACCAGGCGTCATCTTGTTCGATGCGCTGGATGATGCGACAATGAGGCTGACAGGCCAGCTGATTTGGGAATCAGCCACAGCAGGACTCCAGTTCGTTGTTGGCTCCTCCGGCGTTGAATATGCGCTGACGGCTCATTGGGATGTGGCGGGTATTCAGAAAGCGGATCAACATGAGAATCCGGTCGGCGCAGGGATCGTTCCAGCAAGCCGAATTCTAGCCGTATCTGGCAGCGCCTCCCCGGTCAGCCAGCGTCAGATCGAGACGGCGATCGAGCAAGGTTTTGCCGGCATCCGAATTCCGCCAGAATGTCTGGCCGAAGACCGGAGCTTGCCGGAACAGCTGTTGAACGAGGTTATCTGGCATCTTCAAGAAGGGCGAAGTGTCGTGCTGTATACTGCGTTAGGCCCGGAGGACCCCGCTATCGCGGCGACCCGCAAGGCTATCGCCGACAGGGGTGTCGGCGGTTCGCAAACGGGAGAGCATATTGGACGACAGCTTGGCAGATGGACGAAGCATATTATGCTGCAGGCGAACCTTGGCAGAGTTGTTATTGCAGGCGGTGACACATCGGGATTCGTGACAAGCGAGATGGGCATCTATGGATTGGAGATGGCATTACCGATCTCTCCCGGAGCGCCGCTGTGCAAGGTTTACTCGCAGGATGAGGGAATGGACGGATTGGAGCTCGCGCTCAAAGGCGGGCAGTTTGGAAGCCCGGATTACTTTGTGAAGGTGCGGGATGCCGCGTCCGGATAACGAATAATAGAGAAATCGTGTTGAAAGGATGTTGTCTTGTACGATGGTTGAACAAAAGAAGGAATCACTTCTATTGAAGGACATTGCCTACAATCAAATCAAGGAGCATATTCTTGACGAACGCTTCGAGCCTGGCCGCTTCTTGTCAGAGCGTGAGCTGATCGAGCTATTGGAGATGAGCAAGACGCCGATCAAGTCAGCGCTAACGCGGCTGGAGACGGAGGGATTCCTGACCGTTTCCTCCAAGCAAGGCATCATTATTAACGATCTGGCGATCGATCGCATTATCGACATCTATGATTTGCGTACCGCGCTTGAAACGTTCAACATCCAGAGCATAGTAGGCAGAGGGCTCTCCGAGGCACAGACATTGGCGCTTAAGGCTAATTTGGAAGCGACGGAGGAGATTGTCGGGCGTCTGAACGTCAAGGAATTCGCCAAAGCGGATCATGAATTCCATTTGTTAATCTGCAAATTTGCAGGCAATCAAGAAATTCATAGAGTCCTGCTTAACTATCAGGATCATCTGCTCCGCATCACGCTAAGACATCTAAAGAAAGATCCGCATCGCATGAGGGACTTTTTGCAGGATCACCTTGATATATTCGCTTTACTGGAGAAGGGGAATGGCGATTGCGTAGATCGTATGAAGGAGCATCTTCAAGCCTCTAAGCGGAAGCTATTGTTCTAAAAGCTATAGACAGCATGAGTATGGCAGAATGGGGGAAAATATATGAAAGCCGTGTACGTGGACGATGCTTACACAGTCGTAGTGAAAGAGGTAGACAAACCGAAAGTGGGTCAGAACGAGGTTTTGATCCAAGTAAAAGCAGCAGGCATCTGCGGGTCTGATATCCATACGTACAAAGGACTGCATCCTTTCCGCAAGCCGCCGGTTATTATCGGACATGAAATTGCCGGAGAAGTAGTCGAGATTGGGGAAGCCGTCACGAAATTCAAAGTCGGCGATCGGGTTACGGTGGAGCCTCAGACAGGTTGCGGCCATTGCGAATATTGCTTGACGGGCAGCGTGAACTATTGTGCTGGCCGCGGAGCGCCGGGAATTGGAAGCTGGTATGGGGCGATGGCGGAATACTTCGCAGCTCCCGAGCAGACCGTGTTCAAGCTGCCTGATGGAATGGACTATGATCTGGGCGTGCTAGTAGAGCCATTCGCCGTTGGCGTTCATGCCGTACGAAAAGCGGGTATTCAAGTAGGCGATAAAGTGGCGATACTGGGAGCCGGGCCAATCGGATTGCTGGCTATGGCAGCAGCCAAGGCGGCAGGCGCAACGACGACGCTAGTCACAGATGTGATGGACTACGCGCTAGAGATTGCGGATCAGATGGGAGCTACCCATTCGATGAACATTATGAACCTGCCGGATTGGACGGAAGAAGCCAAAGTGGCAATTGGAGGAGACTTCGATAAGGTGCTAATTGCGGCGGGCGTTCCCGGCATTATCGATCAATCTCTTAAGCTGCTGCGCAAAGGCGGGCGTATCGTGACAATAGCGATGTTCCAAGGTACGCAAACCTTCGACATTCATAATTTGCAAAATCAGGAGAAAGAAATCATCGGGTGCATGACCTATACACGAGAAGATACGATAACTGCCATTGACATGTTAATGGCCGGTTCAGTCAACGAGCAGGCTATCATTTCTCATAAGCTGACCTGCGAGCAGGCTGCCGAGGGCTTCCGTCTTGTCGACAAGAAAGAAGATCAATCCATGAAAGTGCTGGTCACATTCGAGGACGCGAATTAATCGCGTCGATGCGAAGGGTATATCCGGGCGGCGCCTGCCGCTCCGGCAGCCATACATCATAAGACTAACTCATAGGGGGATGTATCATGTTCAAAAAGCTGGCAACCATCATGGTCATTACAGCGATGTTTATTACTGCCGCTTGCGGCAACGGCGGGTCCGCTTCCGGCGGCAATGGCGGATCGTCTGAGGAAAAGACAGTAAAGCTGCGTCTCGGCCATATTACGGGCGAAAGCGACGCTTGGCATATTGGAGCAATGAAATTCGCGGAGCTGGTGAAAGAAAAAAGCGGAGGCACTGTAGAAGTCGATGTATTCGCAAGCTCCACGCTTGGCAATGACCGCGACTTGATCGAAGGCATGCAGCTCGGCTCCGTCGACTTTGCGCTTGTAGCAGGCGTATTGTCCAACTTCCATGAACCTTATTCGATTCTCGAAGTCCCATACCTGTTCCGTGACCAGGATCACCTGGAGAAAGTATTGTATGGGGAAGTCGGCGACAAGCTGAAAGCTGACCTGCTGGAGGATGCAAGCATTCGCGGCCTGGAGTTTTGGGTGCGTGGACCGCGTCAGCTGACGACTAATAAAAAAGTTGAAACGGTTGATGATCTGAAAGGCGTTAAAATCCGCGTACCGGAAATCCCGGCGTCGATCGAGGCTTGGAGCGCAATGGGCGCCTCTCCGATGCCGATGGCCTTTGGCGAAGTGTATTCCTCGCTGCAGACGGGCGTCATCAACTCTCAGGAAAACCCGCTTGCCTTTATCTCAAGCAACAAGATGCAAGAAGTTCAGGATTATTTGGTTATGACTAATCACGTCTATGGCTACGTGCAGCTAGCGATGAGCGACATCACGTATAAGAAATTATCAGAGAGCCAACGCAAGGCAGTGGAAGAGGCTGCCAAAGAAGCGACTCAGTTTGAAAACGCTTTAGTAGCGGAGCAAGAGGAAGAGCTAATGAAATCTCTGCAGGAACAAGGCATGGAAGTCATTGAAGTCGATACGGCTGCTTTTGCGGAGAAAGTGAAGCCGGTTCTGGAGAAGTTTGCAGCCCGTTATGGCCAAGAGCTGTATGACAGCATTATAGCTACGAAATAAATTTCATTTAAACCTGATTTTGGCCGGCCTTCATCCTCGGTCTGCGTCTGGAGGAAAGTCGGCCTATATTGTGAATTTTCCGTATGAAGACGGGAGGATATAGGATGAAAGCGATCATCAAAGGATTTGACGTGGTCAATAAGCTTGTTGGTTATATCGTTGGAACTATGCTTATGGTCATGTCAGTCTTGGTTATTGTACAGATTATTAGCCGCTTCGTCGTTGATGTTCCGATTCACTGGACCGAGGAGCTTGCGCGGTATCTGATGATTTACACTGTATTTCTAGGAGCAGCCTTGGCGCTGCGCCATCATAAGCTCATTGCCGTAGAGGTTCTGGCAGAGACGATAAAGCCGAAGCCGCGTAAAATCCTGAAAATTGCGGTCATGCTCATTACTATCGTCTTTATGGTCATTCTGACTGTTAAGGGCTTTGAAATGATGCCGATCGTCAGTAAGCAGACTTCCTCTGCGATGGGCATGCCGATGAGCATGGCCTACATGGCGATTCCAATCGGGGCGATCTTGATGATTATGAATGCGATTGTCGTCATTATGGAGTTTTTGACCAATGAGCATGTAGAGACAAGTGAAGCAGCACGCGAGCTGAAAGCAATTGAACAGCAAGAGAAAGGGGAGCAGCTGTAATGGGTCTGATACTATTTATATTTCTGCTGCTGTTTTTTGCAATCGGCGTCCCTGTTGCTGTCGCAATGGGCTTGGCATCTGCAGTAGCGATTTGGTGGGATGGCGGCACGCCGCTGATCGTTCTCGTTCAGCGCGCGTTCACCTCGATTGATATGTTCCCGCTCATGGCGATTCCGTTTTTTGTGCTTGCAGGCGTGCTGATGGAATTCGGCGGTATATCCAAGCGCTTGATCAACTTCGCCAATGCGCTTACCGGACACTTTTCAGGAGGGCTGGCATTCGTTACGATCGTAACTTCCATGTTCTTTGCTGCAATCTCCGGTTCGGCTGCCGCCACGACGGCGGCGCTAGGCAGCATTCTGATCCCGGCGATGATTCGGCGCGGCTATCACCGCAACTTTGCCGGTTCTGTACAATCGGTATCCGGAGAGCTGGGCGTTATTCTGCCGCCAAGTATTCCGCTTATCCTGTACGGCATTTCGACCGAAACGTCGATTGGCGACCTGTTTATGGCAGGCTTTTTGCCTGGGCTGCTGATTGCGGCATCCTTGATGATAACCGTCGTGATTATTGCCAAGAAAAGAAAGTACCCAAGCGAGAAGAAGAAGTCCGGCAAAGAATTGTGGGTTGCGTTCAAAGAATCGTTCCTCGCTTTGCTTATGCCCGTTATTATTCTTGGCGGCATCTATGGCGGTATCTTCACACCGACTGAAGCAGCAGGTGTAGCAGTACTCTATTCGTTTATCGTAGGTGTATTCATCTATCGTGAGATCAAGTTCAAGCAGCTGATGCATATCTTCACGTCGTCTGTTGTTACGACATCAGCCATTATGTTCATCCTGTCAAGCGCGGGCTTGTTTGGCTGGATATTGACGCGCGAAGGCATTCCGCAGCAGGTGGCCCAATTCTTTATCAACTTCTCGGACAGCGCGGTCGTCTTCTTGCTGCTCGTTAATTTGTTCCTGCTATTCATCGGGATGTTCATGGAGACCAACGCTTCGGTTATTATATTGGCTCCGTTGCTCTTGCCTGTCGCAGTGCATTTGGGCGTTGACCCAGTTCACTTCGGCATGATTATGATCGTCAACCTGGCTATCGGCATGTGTACGCCGCCGCTCGGCATTAACCTGTTTATCTCGTCTTCGATTGCGAAGATTAACCTGCTGCAGATTACGAGGGGGATGATACCGTTCTACATCGCCATGATTATCGCTCTTATGCTAATCACTTATATTCCACAGATTTCGTTGTTCTTGCCTAGCATATTGAAATAATAGGGGCGGGCAAGCAGTGGAGCTCGCTCTCACTGGATATGAGGTGAATAAGTAACTGAGGTGAATAAGTAACGAGAGGAGATGGTCCCTGTGCCGTCAGTCGACATCATCATGAAGCAATTGCAGCATACCGGCCAATATATGATGCAATACGGCCTTGCCTGGGGCAATGCCGGCAATATTAGTGCCCGCACGGAAGGGGACCGCTATATGATTACGGCTAGCGGAACTTTCCTGGGAGAGCTGGAAGATCAGGATCTCGTCGAATGTGATATGTCCGGTGCTGTTTATGGAACGGAGAGGAAGATGCCGTCCAAGGAGACGCCCATGCACCGCGCAGTCTATGAGAGCCGCCCGGAGATCGGTGCTGTCTTGCACGCATCGCCATTTTATAGCACGCTCGTAGCTTGCTCCGATATCGAGATTCCGTCCAATTGGTTCGTGGAGACGATGTACTATTTGGAAAAGATAGAACGTGTGCCTTATTATCATCCAGGCAGTGCAGCGCTAGGCGAGGGTGTCCGAGAGAAGGCGAAGCATGCGAATATATTGCTGCTTGAGAATCACGGCGTCCTTGTCTATGATACGTCGATCCGCGAAGCGCGCATGGCGCTCCAGACACTGGAGATGGCTTGCCGAATGCTGGTGGTTTCCCAATCGGCGAATATCGCGATGGCAGGGTTGTCACGTGACACGGAGATGGATTTTTTGGAGAAAGCAGGCTATAAGCCGAGAAGGAATTGGGATCTGTCTTAGCAGATTGTGACGTAAAAGATAAGGAGATGTCTCCATTAGGCCATAAGCCTGATTCGAGGCATCTCCTTTTTACGCAGGCGCATAACTCCATTCGTAATTGGAGCTGCTTGCATGGCTACACTTAACCCCATTAAGCATATAAGGGAAGAGATCTGGCCTCTCAGGCCAGGTCTCTTTCAGTTGACTTGGCTGCTCATGAATGGACGCTTGTCCGTCAGGGGGAACGTTATGATAAGTGATCCAGCTGTAGCTTGAGCTTTTGGACAAAAACGCTGGAAGCATGGGGAAGATGCTGCTCCTCTGAATGTATCCATCCCAGATAGACCGGCTTATTGCCCTCGATATCCAGCTCGATAGTCGTTATTCCTTTGGAGGAAGCGGATTGATCAGAGAAGGAGAAATTTAAGCCGACGGTAATGGCGGCACCGTCCTCCACCGCCTTAATAATAGCGTCTTTGTTGTTGGTGTAGAACAATACATGGAGAGGTCCATAGCGGGACTCGAATTCTTGAATGAACCACTTCAAATAATCGTCGTTGTATAAGACTAGCGGCTGACTTCTTAATTGCTCGGAAGACATAGATGACTGTCGTGCGAAGGGGGAGTACCGGCTGACACCCGCGATCAGCTTGCCCTCTAGCAGCCGCTCGAACGATAGGCTCATATGCCGATGAAGCTCCTCGTTCCAAATAATAAGGCCGAGATCGATTTTGTTTTGCCGAATGTCATTTACAATTTCGGTTGTTCCTTTTTCGGTAATCTCCATTTCGACCCGGGGGTAGTCCCGTTTGAAGCTGATAATTGTATCGACGAATAAGGAGAGGGGGACTGGAATCGCAGCCAGCCTCAACTGTCCGCTTAACTCGGAGGTGTAGCTCTTGGCCTCATCTTCGATTTCATTGATTTTAGCCAGCACCTCGAATGCTTTCTGAATAATCGACTTGCCTTCCGCAGTCGGAACCGTTCCGGTCCGGGAGCGATTGAAGAGCATAATCCCCAGCTCCGACTCCAGATTGGAGAGAGACTGGCTGACGGCCGAGACGCTAAGATGCAAGTTTTGCGCGGCCCCGGTAACAGAGCCGGTTTTGGCTACCTCTACAATACAAGCCAACTGCTCCAGCTGCATGGTTACCGCCTCCATTTTCCTTTAGCTGAACTTAAGGATTGTTTAATACGTTTAAATTTACTTGAACATTATTCGGCAGTACGATGATGACAAGACCTTATTCAATAAATGTTCACAACTAGATCAACGGGAGGTTGTTCAGATGACAACAATTAAACGTGTAGCGGTACTTACAGGCGGAGCCAGCGGCATTGGCCGAGAGACGAGCCTTCACTTTGCCCGCAAGGGAGACCGTGTCGTGGTAGCTGACTTTAATGAAGCGGGCGGACAAGAGACGGTAGAGCAAATCATCAAAGAAGGCGGAGAAGCCGTTTTCGTCAAAGTAGACGTATCGAAGCAAGAGGAAGTGGATGCGCTTGTCGACAAAACGGTTGAAGCTTACGGCAGAATCGACGTCATGTTCAACAATGCCGGTATTGGAGGCGCAGGCCCTGTACTGGATCAGAATATGGATCTGTACCATCGCACAATCTCCATTAACCAGCATGGGGTTGCGTATGGCATTATGGCAGCAGGCAGAAAGATGCGAGAGCTGGGTATCAAAGGCGTCATTATTAACACCGCATCCGTATTCGGCTTCTTAGCTTCGCCTGGAACGTTCGCTTATCATGCGACCAAAGGTGCTGTCATTATGATGTCCAAATCAGCGGCGCTTGATCTGTCGCCGCACGGCATTCGCGTCGTTGCGGTTGCCCCGGGCGCCGTCGATACGCCGATTATTCAAGGCTACAAGGACCATGGCATGCTTGATAGCATGAGGGCGAAAGTTATGGGCGGCGAGCTCACCCAGCCTGAAGCGTTGGCGAAGACGGTATACCTGGTATCGTTGGACGAAGCCGAAGCGATCAACGGCAGCGTCGTCATGGCCGATCAAGGCTACGCTTCCTTCAAATAAGTAAAGGCCTGGAAGGCATCCATTCAAACTTGTAACCCAAAAACACCACAACGCTGAACGGCATCCCATTTGTTCGACACATCTAACAAGTGGGGGCAGTCCACGGCAGCGTTGTGGTGTTTTTCATGCAGGGCGGTTACTTCTCCTACATGATCCGAGTGGATTCATATTGTTTCTTGGCCTTATAGGAGAAGATGCTGGCAAGAGCGATCATGAGCGGAATGATCATCCACAGGAATCCCCTGCCTAGAGCAAATGGTGTCTCGAACAGGAAGGAGCCCCAGAATGCCGGCCCTTCCTTATTCCATAGCCCCGGTGTGAAATAGAGCATCTTCGGATTCAGGAATGCAGCGAGGTCAATGTTCCCCGTCATGATCAAGACGGGGAAGAGCGGAATGAAGCATGCAGCCAGCGATGACCACATGTCCGCCAGCCTTTTGTATCGGCCTGCCTTGGAATCTACGTCTGAGAAGATGTCGTCTGATTGGCTCTCCCCGATTTTCCTGAAGTACTGAGCGCCGGAGCTTCTCGTACCGGCAATATGCGTCCAGCCGCAGTCCTCAAATAGCGCGCGGTAATCCTCGAAGTCGGAAGCGCGGCGGAAGGTGCGGTAGTCGATTCGTAAGGCGACTTCCACGCCGGGTACAGCCGGTTCAAATTCATATCCGAACGACTTGCGGGATAAGATATAGCCTTGTATAGCCATGTCATTCAGCCATTGTTCTTCTTTCTCCAGGTTCACGAAATATTTATGTTTGCGCATGTCCTTACCTCCTGTTGCTCCATCTGTCATTCGTTACGTTAATCATATGCATCATTCGGTCGAAGTCGGCTCTCAGCATCGATAGACCGTAATCTGTAATGACATATACTTTGCGGCGGCTGTCCTCGCTCGGGACGGGCTGAATCCACTTCAGCTTCAGCAGGTTGTCGATAGCGCCGTACAGCGTTCCGGCTGCCATTCGGACCTGGCCGTGGCTCAGCTCTTCGACCTTCTGCAGGATGACATATCCATGCGCGGGCTCAGTCAATGCAAGAAGGATATAATAGACGGTCTCGGTAAGCGGCAAATGACGGTCTCTTTGCATGATGGTTCTCTCCCGTTCAGTAGTTGAATGATAGATCGTCGAATTGTAGTGTTAATGGTATCATTCAAACTATACAGTTAAACTATATAGTTTGATTATATACAGTTGAACTGTATAAAGCAAGAGAGCTATAGATTTTTGGGTGTTCAAGTGCTAGGCTGAAGAGAGGGTTTAGTGCGTGATCCATGTCGCGAAGGAGGCAGCTCATGAATGCGAACGGCTTAATATTGGAAGGCGGAGGCATGCGCGGGATTTATACGGCGGGCGTGCTGGAGTATTTTTCAGAGCATGGACTTTATTTTCCATATACAATCGGCGTGTCGGCTGGCGCCTGCATGGGAGCGAGCTATTTGTCCCGGCAGCTGGGACGCAATCGCATCGTGAATGTGAACTGGGTGAGCGATCCCAGATATATATCATGGGGCAATCTGTTGAAGAAGGGCCAGTTGTTTGGGATGGATTTTATATTCGATGAGATTCCGAACAAGCTGGTTCCGTTTGATTATGAAGCTTTTCAGAATAGCCCGGAGGAATATGCCATCGGCACGACGGATTGTATGACAGGCGAGGCAGTCTATTATCATAAGAATGATCCCGATTATGACTTGTTAAGGCTGTTAAGGGCTTCAAGCTCGCTTCCCTTCATTGCCCCGATCGTCGAGTTCGGCGGCAGGAAGCTGCTTGACGGGGGCATTGCCGATCCCATCCCGCTGCGAGAAGCGGAGAGACAAGGCTACAAGCGCAATGTGCTCATTCTGACGCGCAATAGCGACTATCGTAAATCCCGCTCGCGGTTCCCTTGGCTGATGAAGCGAGCTTATGCCAAGTATCCGAAGCTTGTGGAGACAATGCTGCGCAGGCATGAGGTCTACAATGAGACTTTGGATTATATTGATAAGCAGGAGAAGGCGGGGAACGTATTCGTTATTCGGCCCCAAGAGACCTTGAGCGTAGGCAGAATGGAGCGGGATAAGGAGAAGCTGGATGCGCTCTACATGCAGGGCTACCACGATGCGGGCAAGTTGATGCCGTCTCTTCAGGAATGGATGGGCGATTATTAACTGTATCGTTAATCATGAGAAATTTCATGATTTTCCCTAAATCGTCCCAGTAATTATGAAGGATAGCTTTTATACCGAGAGACATGAAGTCTATAAGAAACGCTGGAGTAAAGAAGGGGTGTCTTCTTATCCGACTGTAGGAAACCTACGTATCGGACGGATCGAGCAGAATGCGGTAAAGCTGATGTCGGCTTTAATGAGTTTTCTCGGAATAATTCAGAGATTGAATTATTCAGTTGGATTGGTAGATGTGAGTAGAGTGGATCACTGCTTATTTTTGTTGTTATTATTGAAGTACAATCTATATATAATTACAACTAATAGAGTGATTATTATACCTATATTTAATTGATTAATAAACAAAAGTCCTGACATGCGTTCTAATGCAGTTGTAATCATGGCAAAAGCAAATGGGAATAATATAGCAAGAAATACAAGAAAAATGTTGTTGGGCCTGATATTGTCCATCTCCTTAATATGCAACATATCCAGCCTGCCTCAACAAAGAGCAGGCTGAATATGTTGTACGATTACTATTGTTTATTTTAAGCTGGCAATACCTAATAATTATATCTTATATTTCTACTGTTTTGCATAGTATATGTGCTTGTACCAAACTCTAGCTTTGCTTTATTAATAACATTTATACCAGCTAGGGAACTGCCTGCAGACGACCATGCGATTCCTGGTTGAATTCTGGAGGGGCTTGGCATGGTATATTCAGTATTATGAAAAGGAAAGATACCTGGCTTGAATAGCTTCCAGTGGATGTTTTTTGTAGCACTATCCCCACTGTTCGTAATTTTCATCGTATCAGGAGAGACAGTGAATGTCCAAGATACATTCCAAGGGAGTCCAACGGTTATTTGACTTGATGTAGTTGTGGCTGATGGGCCCCAAGAGAGAAGTTGGTCTGCTGGAAAGGGTAAAATATGATTTGCTTCAGCATTTTTCATAAGTCCACTATTATATGATGTGGTTTCAACATTATTTCTCAAATAGAAATAATCATAATTTGGATCAGTATCACTTCTTGTATTTTGAAATAAAATCATTTGGGAAAGTAGTTTACCTCTCAGGATAGGTTGATTACTTGCATTTACTACGTAGGTGCTATCAACTATGTCACCTGGGTTCCAGACAATTGTATCCGACCCATAATTCAAGGGGCTGACAGTTGATTCATTAGAACTTTTAATATTTAATAAAATGGAATGAACAAATGAAGATGCAGGAGTTTCTAAAATCGTACCCTCTAAATCAAAAACATTAATTGATGCATTAAGAACAAGCTTTTTATCCTTGAAAGATATCAGGTTATACTGTGGATTATATTCAGCAAGAGATGTATCAATTTCCTTTAGGTTTTTTGTCACTGTTTGTTCATCATCATAATGTTGAAGAACCAACTTTATTAAGGAATCTTCCCCGTAAAAATACACATTTGCACCACTTTCAATCACTGGAAAAACTCGATTGATATTTTCTCTGAATTCACTAATATTGTATATAAAAATACCGTCATTAGAGTTGTTAATTTTTATTTTTTTATCATCGTTAACGTCAATTCTGTGCAAATAATCGGATATTTGAGAAAAAGTTTCATCCACAGAAGATAATTCTTTTAAAGAAACTAATAAATCATCATTTTCACTGTCAATTAGAGATATTTGTGAATCATGGTTTAATGTGATTTTAGTGCCCGTTGATGCTATAACAGTGGAAGCATTTAGTGTCAGTGTGAAAACTAATAGTAAACTCAAGTAGATTTTTTTCAAAAATGACATCTCCTTTTAAAATGGATTAATATTCCTTAGTTTGTTAATATACATGAGATACAGCCATTATGCAGGATAGTTTGATAAGATGATTTCAGTCTAAACCTCGTTCGTAGTAAAGGAAACTATGTCAGAATGGTAGTATATAATCCCTCCTTTCATATTGTCCATCTTAAACATAATAACACAATTTAGTAGTATATACATATTTTTGGTTAATTTAGTTCAGTCAGATTCATTTCGAAGCTTGCTCAACACAGCGAAGCTGATGGAGGAGAACGGAACGCTGTACAGGCTGAAGGAGCTGGAGTATCTGGAGAAGATATGCGATCGGGTAGGCAGCATCTCGCTTACCGGCGGGGGCAATCTGCTGGAGCAGCTGAACGCTCTGGTCGGCGCGAAAAAAGCCGGAGATCATTCGTGATATAATAATCTCTGGCTTTTTATTGATCAGAAATATCCCTATAAAGGAGAATCCTCTCATGCCGGTTTATCATAAGCTTGTCCGTGACCGTATCCCTCATATGATTAAGGCTAAAGGCGAGAGCTGCCGTACGTGAATTCTGGAGCCCTCGGAATACAGCAAGGAATTGAAGGCCAAGCTGCAGGAAGAGCTTCACGAGTATCTGGAGGCGGCCGAGCCTGCCGATGCGCTGGAGGAACTGGCGGATATACTGGAGGTTATACGCGCCTTGGCACTGCTGCACGGAAGCGATGCCGAGGAGCTTGAGGCGATCAGGGTGAGGAAAGCGGAGCAGCGGGGCGGCTTTGCGGATCGCGTGTATCTCATCGACACAGAGTAGTCATGCAGCGGTGGAAGGAGGTCGGACCCGTGGAAATAGACAAAATAGTCCGTGTGAACAGTCCATGGAACGGAGAAGCTGAGCGGATTACCTTGGGCATGGGCTGCTTCTGGAGCCCGGAGGCGCTGTTCGGCGCCATGCCAGGCGTGGTTCATACACGGGTAGGCTATGCGGGTGGCACAACCGATAAGCCGACATACCGTGAGATGGGGGATCATACGGAGTGCGTTCAGCTTGAATTTGACAGCGGCACAGTAGCCTTTGAGGAACTGGTTGCGATCTTCTGGGAGCGGCATCAACCCGTCAATATTAATGGTTATAAAGGCAGGCAGTACCAATCGCTGCTCTTCTATGAGAACGAAAGCCAGCGGTCGGCGATTGACCGGGTGCTGCTGGAGCGGGAGCGGAGCGGGCTTGGCAGGCCAGAGACGGACATTGTGCCTTGCAGCCCCTTCTATGCGGCAGAGGAACGTCATCAGAAATATTACCTAAAGCGGTACCCGCAAGCGATCGAAGCGCTCAGTACCTTGCAACCCCGATTGAACGATTCCACGATTGCCGCCAGGCTGAACGGGTTGGCGAAAGGCTATACCAGCATGGAACGCATCAAAAATGAAATAGAGACATGGCAGATTAGCGATGGTGAAAGAAGCGGCATTTTGGGTTTGATATCCTCCATCCGGTGGTAATAACAATAGCTGGGTCCGATAAGAAATGCTATAATTTGTTAGCAATGATCCAGCAATCGAAGGCTGAAGGCAAACGGTGTGCTCAGGTTTTCGTTATCCGCGAATAGGGGAGATACACATGAAGGTTTATCTGATTCTGACTCAAATCGTATATGTCATTGGCTTGCTGCCTTGGTTTGTGTTCTGGGGCTTGTCTTTCATGAGCTTTGACAGCGGCATCGGGGTTGCCAATACGTCTTTTGTGCTGGCTATTACCGTGTATCCTATTGCGGCTGCCGCATGCTCTTTAATCGCTTGGTTCATTCATAAGCGGAAGAAGCGGACAGCGGTTATCGTCAATTTGATACCGATGCTTTGGGTGCTGGGACTGGGATTGCTTCTCGTATTATAAAATAAAGATTTTTTCAGACCGCTAGGGTGAGGAGCTCACCCTAGCGGTTTTTTGATAGCCATCTATTACTTGTCACTGCTAGTTGCAACATCATTTATGGTGTTAACTGCCAAGCGGGCCGGTGACATTCCACGCTTGCAGACGCGGGGGAATGCGTTATTGATCTTTTGCCGAATGCCTTGTCATCCTTCCCTGATCATAATACAGTTAAGGTAGTGAACTAATTCGGAGGCTAATCATCGATGAACATGCCGCGCGCAGAGGTTAAGAATCGTTTTGTAGGACGGGCCAGGGAGAAAGCATGGCTGGAGGAGTGGCTGGATGATGCGGAAGCGCCGCTCTCCTTGCTGGCCATTACGGGAATCGGCGGAGTCGGCAAGTCGACGCTTCTGTCGGAATATATGCGCATAAGCTCGGAGCGAGGCGTGCTGTGCCTATGGCTGGACGGGAGACATCTGCTTCTTTCTCCACTGGCCTTCATGGATCATTTGACAGCGGCGCTCGCCTTGGAGGCTGGGGGCTATTATGCTGCGGCTCCGTTGTCTCCTCTCATAAAGGCAACGCCAAAGAAGCGCGTTCTGGTCTGTATCGACAATTATGAGGATATGCGGATGCTGGAGCGATGGATGATGGACGCTTTTATTCCGAAGTTGTCGAGGCAAGGTGTAATGGTCGTGCTAGCGTCTCGGCCCGCATTCTCCATTGACTGGTCAAGCCATCCTCAGCTCGGGGAATCGTACAGGTTAATTACGCTAGAAAATTTCAACCGTGTCGAGACGGAGCGCTATTGGATCACAGTGGACAAGGGACAAGGGGATCATCCGCTTCGGGAAGCCAGCTTATATGATCTAACCGGCGGCCATCCGCTAACGCTGGCGCTTACGATGGATACGCTCGAACGGAACGGGGAGCTGCATCTGCTTGCGCAAGGAACATGCCATATCTCCAGCCATCTTAGCGCACGGATGTTGCAGGAGCTGGCCGGTTCCGGCATGCTTCCGCTTGTGGATGTATTGTCCGTGCTGCACACCGCGAATCAGGAGGAGCTGGCGCATGTAAGCGGCAGCGGAGTTTCCATAACAGAGTTCCAGGCGCTTGCAGGGTTTTCGTTCATTCGGCAGACACCGGGAGGCATTACGCTGCATGACTCTGCGCGCCTTCATCTTCTGCGGGACTTGAAGCTGCGCGAGCCCGGCCGGTTGTATACGCTGAGGGATCGCGCTATGGGCATGCTGCATAGCCGATTGCAGCAGTATGAGAATCCCGCCATGCGGCTGCGAATTGCTAGCCAGATGCTGCAGATTTGCAGGGAAGCGCTGCCGCTGCTGAATCGTCAATACGCGGATATTTCAGCGGAGCCTTTCACTGGGAGCCTGGATTTGCCGCGTAAGGATGATCTGTCGATGCTTCATGAGCTGCTGAGACAATGGTGCGAATATAGCATCGATCCCGAACAAGCCGTGAAGTATTATAGGCTGCTGGATGAGCTGTATCTCCATTCGCCGGAAAGCATCGCAGTGCTTCGCGATCGCGAAGGAGAGCCGATCGGAATGATTATCGTGACCCTCCTGCACCGGGAGACCAGTGCGCTGCTGGCGCGGAGTGAGTTCGATGAATTGGAAGAATGCGAGGCGGTGATGGATGTCTATGTCACGCCGGAAGAGGCTGATACGCATCTGGCTGTCCTGGTTGCTGCCCGGGGAGATCATCCAGGTTATACGAGAGAAGAGCTCATCGGCCATATGATTCTGGACCGGCTGTCACTTCTAGGCGAAGGGACAAGAGTGCTGCTCGTCGCAACAAACAGTCATTTGAAGGCATTTTTATCGGGATTAGGGTTCGTAGCGAGCCCTGCAGTCACCGGCAAATGCGATACGTCATTCGCCGAATCCGAGCTGTTATCGCTCGACCACCGGAGCGGAGGATTCGGCATTTGGGCGATGAACTTTTGGCGGAAGGCCCATTCAGCCGCCAAGGAGCCAGCTGGCTTGCCGCTTGAGCTGACGGAGCGAGAGAAGGAAGTGCTGCAATGGATGGCTGAAGGCGCCTCCAACAAAGAAATTGCGACCAGGCTGATCGTGACGAGTGAAACCGTGAAGACGCATGTCCGCAACATATTCAGAAAGCTGGATGTCGATCGCCGGATGAAGGCGGTAGCGAAGGCTGAGAAGCTGAATTTGCTGAAGCCTTAAGCATGCCAAAACAGTTATAGTCATTTATTACATTGAAGCTGCGAAATGCATGAAGTATGATTGCTCTATTACATTTGGAGAGGGGGCCGAGGGCCGTGATCGTAAAGTTGATGAGAACACGCAAAGCAAATCGAAACTTCCATAATTTTGTCCTTCGGCCTCTACGGGCCTGAGCTGAAGCGGCAGCGTGCATCCAATCGGGTGGCGCCCTTGTGCCGGTTTGTTCTTTATGCTTGAAGACCGTAAGCTACTGGGCTTACGGTCTTCTTTTTTATTTTCCAAACAAGAGAGGATACACGATTATATGAATAACAATCAAGAAACCTATTATCGACAGATCGACCTTCCGGCTGGTGATCTGCATATCTACGCCAGCGACCGGCTGTTCCGCGACATGGGAGCCAAGGTGCTGGAGATGGCGAACAACAATTTGCAAATCCCGAATATCCGCTATATGAGCTATACGCCGGATGCGCATGTAGGCGTCGGAACCTGCATCGGCACAACGGCGGTATGGGGTGAGGCAGACGGCTTTGTCTCTCCTTCCATTGTAGGCAGTGACATCGGCTGCGGCATGCGCGTCCATGTGACGAATCTGAATGCGGAGCAAATCAAGGATGTCAGGCTGCGGCGGAAGCTGGTGAAGGCGATCGAGCGGCTCATTCCGGTGGAAAGCCATACGAGAGGCCACTTCTCCGACATCAGACTGGAGCATGTGCTGCGCAAGGGCCTTCATGGCCTACCGGGGAAATATGTGCCGGATGCCTATACGCCAAGACGCGCCACTTCGCTTACTCATGTGGAGAGCAGCGGCTTCCGCTATAACGAGAACGCGCTGAACAGGCTGCCCGAGCCGGTATGGCACCGGGCGCATCGCCAGCTTGGCACGCTGGGCGGAGGCAATCACTTCATCGAAATTCAATCGTTGCAGATCAACCCTGAGAGTCGGGAGGTCGCTGAGCAATGGGGTCTCTTCGACGGGCAAGTCATCGTCATGATTCATAGCGGGTCCCGGGCCTGGGGCGGAGCGGTGAATCAATATTGCAGCACCGATGTCGCCAAGACGATGCGCAAGCTGGGCCTTGGCACAGCAGATCCCAAGCTGCAGTTCGCGCCGCTGGACAGCGAGGCCGGGGATACGTATACGAATCTGATGTACTCCGCGCTGAATTATGCTATTGTGAATCGCCACTTGCTGGCTTATGCGGTGCGGGAGGCGTTCCGCGACGTCCTTGGTCCTGCCGTGGAGCTGAAGACGCTGTATGATTTGATGCACAATTATGCTTGCAGCGAGGGCGAGAAGGATCGTTATTTCGTCCATCGGAAAGGAGCGACAAGGGCGCTTCCGGGGGGGCATCCCGGCAATCCGGCGCCTTATGCAGCGACCGGCCATCCCGCGCTAATTCCGGGTTCGATGGGAACCTCCTCTTATCTGATGGTAGGAGCGCCTGGCGGCGTAAGCAATTACTATTCCATCTGCCATGGAGCAGGACGCATCCGTTCCCGGAACGCGACGAAGCAGCTGGTAACCGTCGATGAATTCGCAGCCGCCATGCGTGTGGGGCAAGAGGACGAGATCGTCGTTAACCATCGCGCACTGGAGTCAATTCTGGACGAGTCTCCCCAAGCCTATAAGGATGTTGACCAAATAATCGAAAGCGTCGTAGGAGCCGGCCTTGCCACTGTCGTGGCCAAATGCAGCCCGCTCGCGACAGTAAAAGGAGTATGACGATGAGAGCAACCGCACCATTCACACAAGCCGTCATAAACGCAGCCACCAATACCGATTCCGTCCCTTTCCTTGCCCCTCGGGGTAAGGGAGCTTCCTTGGCAGGGAAGATGTACTTTGACTATCCGGAGACCGTGCGTCGTATCTTCCACTTTCTGCAGGAGCGGTTCGGCTGTCCGTTCCGCCTCTATTATCAGGAGGACAGCAATGATATGTGGGATTCGCTGGAGGAGGATATCCGCAGAGCGCATCCCGGCGTCGAGCATGCAGCCAGCTTGTATGATCTGGTAGAGACTGATATGTTCCGTTATGAATCGGACCCGGCCTTGGCCTTGCGCCAGGGCGCATACGAGATCAGGCCGTCCGTGCGCAATAATCTGTTCCTGTACCCTGACTTTAAGGTCGCGTTCGCCCGCATTCCAAAAATGCTGAATCACGGATTGGGCTACGAGGATCTGATCTTCGCCGAGCATGACGAAGGGATGACCGCCTTTCTGTCGGATATGAGGGAGCGACAGCTCGCCAGCCGGAAGATTATGCTCTACAGCGATACGAGAGACGGACTGGAACGGGAGCCTATTAGCGCGACCACTCCTGTCGAGCGAACCGATGTTTTTATGGACGAGACGCTGAAGACGCATATTTACCGCTCGGTAGACGAGTTTTTTAACGAAGAAGGCTCTTTCTTCGAGACATACGGCATTCCTTATAAAAGAGGGATACTGCTCTACGGCAAGCCTGGCAATGGCAAGACGACGCTGGTCAAGTCCATCTCCGGCACGGTGGGAGCGCCGGTCGCCTACTGGCAGATTACGGAGTATACGAACAGCGAATCGATCAGCGAAGTGTTCTCGGCAGCGGTACGGATGGCACCGATGGTGCTCGTCATTGAGGATATCGACTCCATGCCGGAATCCTGCCGCTCGTACTTCCTGAACATTCTGGACGGCGTCGCTTCCAAGGAAGGCGTCTTCCTGATCGGCACGACCAACTATCCCGAGCGAATCGACCCTGCGCTGATGAATCGCGCCGGCCGTTTCGACCGGGCGTACGAGGTGAAGTCGCCGGACGAGCCCCTGCGGCTTGCTTATATGCAGCGCAAGGGAATCGAGAAGCTGGTAGACGGCGAGACGATGCGCGAGGCGGCCAGGCGGACGGACGGCTTCACCTTCGCCCAATTGAGCGAGCTGTATGTGTCGGCGGCGCTGCAGAAGCATTACGAAGGCGAAGTGCGGCTGATGGGCATCATCGACGAGATGAAATCGGACTATTCAAAGAGCCGCAGCGGCGATTGGATGAAGGAAAGAGGCTCCGTAGGTTTTATGTAGGATGTGAGAGATCATCTTCACCCATCTTATCGTTATACATGTAGGATCATACAAGGCCATGCAGGGAAAGTTCCGCTGTATGGCCTATTAATCGTTAATTTGTCACCTTATTCGGGCTGAAGTTATTTGCTACCATGGAGGAAGAATGCAATGCAAGACGCTAAGGAGAGTTGCGGATGCAGTGGATAGACAGCTATCACGAACTGATGGACGAAGAGTTGGTCCGACTTGCGCAATCCGGCAGCGACACGGCCTACAATGAGCTGATGCAGCGGCACCGCGGCCGTATGCTGCGATGGTCGCTGGAGGTGACGCGCGAGACGTACTTGGCCGAGGATGTGCTCCAGGAATCGATGCTGCGCGCTTATATGATGCTGGGCACGCTGCGCATGCCGGAGAAGTTTCTCGGCTGGATGAGGCGCATCGTACGCAATCGCGCTTATCGGGCGGTCCGAAGGGGAGGGCCGTATGCCAAGGAATTGCCTTTCGCCGACTATGCGAATGGGGACGGTTCTTCGGGGTATGACGAGGAGACAATGGAGTGGCGGCTCCATGCACGGCTGTCCGCATCCGGTACATTTCAGCTGGATGACAACCCGCTTGAACGGCTGATGCGCAGTGAGAACGAGCAGTCGCTGCATCGTCTGTTGCGCCAATTAAACCGGAAGGAGCGCGGCATGCTGGAGGAGCTCGCGTTCTATCAGCGTACTCCGCAGGAAATCGCAAGTCTGTATGACACCTCCTCTACCAATGTATATACGACGTTGTCAAGGTCGCGCCGCAAGCTGCAGATGCTGACTTATCAGACTAAGCTGACTCATTACTTGAAGGAGAGATCCGGTGGCGGGGAGACAACACGCAGCAAACAGCTTGGCATCGACAGCCTGTATTTCGGTGAAATTTGGGATTCATTCGCCCTTTGCGTGCTGCATGCGACCCAATATAAGGAGAACGTCCCGTATACACTGCCCCAGATTATGGGTTGGACGGGCCTTGCCTTCCGACTGCAGGTGAAGCGGACGGTCATTGATGACAATGCCGTGAAGGGCATTCATTGGCCTGCCGTATACCAGAAAGCGCTTCGGCGGCTGGGTTTCCAGCCTGCGAGCATCGGGGACGGGCAGAAGGTTTCCTCAGCCAGCGATAAGCTAATGGAAGCTTATTCGTTCGTCCAGCAATCGCTGGACGGAGGGCATCCCGTTATCGTATGGGGGATTCGAGTGGGATATTTTGCCCTGATTCACGGATACGATGACAACCTCCGCTGCTTCCATATGACGGGGCTGTTCGAGGGGACGCGCATTCCATACGAAGAGCTTGGTCCTGCGGGCAGCTCGGAGCTGTTCGTGTTGTCCCTTGGCCGATATGCGGGAACGGCGCAGCAGGATACGCTGATTGCGGCCTTGACTGATATTATCGAGCATGCGGAAGGGATGGAAAGCTCGCGTTACCCGGAATATGAATACGGGCTTGCTGCCTACGGCGTCTGGATGAGCGGGCTGGCTGCAGGGAAAGCCGACCCCTGCGAGCATGCACATCTCGTCTGGAGCTCGGCAAGCAGCCGTTATTTTGCTTATCAATTTTTAGTGGAATTGAAGCAGGAATGTACTCGCTACAGAGCGGTAGGCACCAGACTCGCAGAGCTGGCCGGCGAAGCGGCAGCGGCATATATGGAAGCGCTTTCCGCCTATCAGAAGCTGAAGCGGCTGTTTCCTTTTCCCCATGGGGGGCTGATCGATCGGCATGAGGTCAGAGATGAAGGTGTCGAGTTGCTTCGTTCTATTCGGGAAGCAGAGTGCAGGGGGATCAATAAGCTCAAGTTGATGCTGCAGCTTTTGTCATAAAAAAGTGTAAGAAAATGAGCCGTGCCGGGATCATCCTATTGGGCGCCAATGCGCTATTGATGACGATGGAGGGATACCGATGGCGAAGAAGTGGTTGGTTATACTGGCGATGTGCGCGACGCTTGCTGCGGGCTGCGCAAAGGCTGGCGGCGAATCGGCTGTGCAAGACGGAGCGAAGGGGCAGTATCGGGGAGATTTGCATAATACAGGCGTATTCGAGGTGAGCGGTTTGCCGGAGCTGACGGGCGAGAAGTGGCGCATGCAGCTGGGAGGGAAGACAAACAGCTCCCCGGTTCTGGCGGGAGAGACGTTATATATCGGGGATGAAGCGGGGGCGTTCTATGCGCTGAATACCGACGATGGGAGCGAGATATGGACGTTCCAGGCGCAGGGCGCCATACGCTCCTCTGCATTTGTGGCAGGCGGATATGTCTACTTTCTGGACGGGAAGTCCAATTTGTATGCTTTGGATACGCGAGAAGGGAAGCAGGCATGGTCGGTGGAGCTGGATAATCAATTTGCAGAGAAGAACAAAGACTACTGGGATTACTATTATAGCTCGGCCGCTATGGATGGCGATACGCTGTATGTGGGTTCGGAAGGCAACTTATTTTATGCGATTGACCGCAAGGACGGTTCGGTTTTTTGGTCGTATGCGCTGGAGTCTACCGTACATGGGAAGCCGGTTGTGACCGAGGACCGGGTCTATGCCGCTGACAATCAGGGCAAGGTGACAGCGCTGGATCGCAAGACTGGCGAGCTGGTGTGGTCGGTGACGCACGGATCGATACACGGAGGGCTTGCCTATAAGGACGGCGTACTGTATTACGGCTCCCGGGACCAATATGTCTATGCGACGGATGCCAATACCGGCAAGCAGCTGTGGAGCTATCGCTCGCCGAGCGGCTCCTGGCTCGGCTCGTCAGCTGCCGTGAGCGAGGAATATGTCACCATTGGCTCTTCCGATGCCAAGGTGGTGCATATATTCAAACGGCTCGGCGGCGAGCATCACCTTGATTTCCGGCTGCCCAGCAGGGTATTTGGTTCGCCGTCCATCGCTGGCAAGATTGCCTACTTCGGCTCGGCGTACACCGATAATTCACTGGGTATTGATGCGTTCTATGCCATAGACATGGAATCCGGTCAGGAGCTATGGCGTTTCGACGGGACCAAGGCGCCTATTCTATCATCGCCAGCCATCGGGGACGGCGTGATTTATTACGCTTCACAAGACGGTTTTGTTTTTGCGTTGCATTAAGACATCTGGAAGTAGAAGGTTAGGATGAGTAGCTCTTTAATTGAAATAATGATTAAACTTAAGGTTTTACCGTTAGAGCGGCTGTCTTCCAATCAGGGAGGCGGCCGTTTTTCCATATCACAATAGGCGTACGCCGTGCAGCGGGCATTCGCCCGTACATATGCTGGCGGTAAGTATCATTTCTGTGAAGGGAAGGTAATGGCGTTATGGCTAAGAAAAAAGTCTCCGAGCCGGAGATTTCCTTATCGGACAGCTTGCTTATTTTCTCGGCTCTGGTACTGGTCATCTCCGGCGCATTTGCGATTGCGGGATTAGAGAAGGCGAGAGAAGAAAGCGATACGAGCATTGTTGCTCCTATTGCTGCGACCCTGTAATGCCATCAATTCTCCATGCATCAAGCGGAGATAGTCTTCCCAGATGAAATACGCTCACGGACTTGTTCACGCATCGGCCTCCGCGCGCCTGGCAAGTCTCAACCGGGATGTCAGCCGCCAGCGCCGTGTCTGGAATATCCTCAGGTTGTATAAACTGATGGCGAATAGCGGCTTCCTCTACGCCGAAGTGTCTGGTATTCGCTTGGGGAGACAGACTGTTGGCAAAAACGCTGCGCATGAGCGCCCGATCACCGTATTCATTGGCCAGGAAGAACGCATTGACCGTATCATACGGATCAAGCGCGCTTATAAAGGGTTCAAGCGTCCCCGATGCCTTGGCGACCATAAGCTGGTGGCCCAGATCGATATTCCCTTTGCCATGCGTGGCGCTGCCCTGGAAGTGGATGCAGAAGTGACCGCTAAAGCCATTGTCCGGAATGCCGTCTCCGCCATGCGGCATGCCATGCATGGAAGCAGCGAGCGTACGGCCACCTGCAATGACAAGGATCGCCCTTCGGTGCCAGCTCCACTTGCCGCCGTAGATTTCCTTCATTGTCTCGCTGTCTGCTTTGGTCAAAGGCTGCACATCCGCATGGCTGCTCCCGGCTCTGCGCTGGGCGTTGAAGCGAAGGCCGGTCTCCAGATCGACGACTGTCAGGTTGGCTTTTCGCGGAATGACCGATTTCGCTTCCTGCCATGGAAGCAGCTCGCCATAATGCTGGGTGCGCAACTGCCGGGCCTCATGCAGGAGCTTGCTGCGAGCTGCAGGCCGCATGAGAAGGATTTGTCCGTCTTCACGGTGGAGATTGCCAAGTGTATCTACGGTATAGACCAGGGTACTGCTCCCTTTAGCCTGAGGGATCGAAAGATAGAGATCGGAGGCAGTTTGCGGCCCGCTCCCAATGCTCATCGCTCCGTCCAGCAGCGTGGGCGGCAGAGGCTTGACGGATTCATGCCGGGCATCGGGGGAGGACCGGACATGCAGCTCTGCGCGGGAAGGCGCAGCTATTGCATAATTGGCAGAGTAGGCCAGGCCGATGATGACGGAGAGAAAAGCGAATAAGGCGGCTTTCCGCGCCACGGATTGTAAGCTTTGCAATGAACGGTTCATGATCATTCTCCTTTGTAAAGTATAGTTTTGCGCTGAACAAGGCAATCTACTCGTTAGGCATCTTGAATCGACGAGTAGGAGTGAGTAGGGTGAAATGGAAAGCGGCTGCGGCTCTATGCTGCGTTATGCTGATGATGTCTTCGACTTCCAACGCAAGCCCGGCAGCAGGTGCGAAGGAGCGGAAATATTATGAGACAAGAGGCGAGATCGTCTGGGAAGTTCCAACGGAGGAGAAGGTGATCGCTCTCACGTTCGACGATGGACCTAGCCCCGAGGATACGCCTGAAATCTTGAAGCTGCTGGCGGAATACGATGCGAAAGCCACGTTTTTTATTATTGGAAAACATGCGGAGCGCTATCCAGATATCGTGAAACAAGAGGTGGAAGCAGGACACGAGCTGGCGAATCATACGTTTAATCATCCTTTTTTCAATAATCACTCTTCTCTGGACGCCATGAAGAAGGAAATCGAGCAAACCGAGGAGACGCTTACGCGTATTACAGGGCAAAAACCGGCCTTATTCCGTCCTCCAGGCGGCTATTACAGCGACCGGCTGATTGATGCGGCGAAGGCTTTTCACTATCAGGTCGTATTATGGTCCTGGCATCAGGACACGGAGGATTGGAAGCGGCCCGGCGTACATAAGATTGTGAACAAGGTGCTTCGTAATGCAAGGAACGGAGATATCATTCTCTTCCATGATTTTGTGGGCGGGAAGTCCCAGACGGTGTCTGCACTAAAGCAAATCTTGCCTGAGCTGAAGGAGCGAGGCTTCCGGTTCGTAACCGTATCCGAATTGATTGGTTATGATCAAGTGCCTCATGTAATTCAGTAGCGCAAGCGGAGGGCCCGGCGGAAACGCCGGGTTTTTTCGTATGGGCCGTGATGAAAGCTGGAGACTGATGGCAAGGGAGGCGATGTGCGAGAATGACAATGCCCATGGTATGATGAAGGAGGGACTAACACGATGATAGACATAGCGATAATTACCATAGACGAGATCGGTCAAGCTTGATGACAAGCTGACAAGTGCATTACGCATTGCTGGGGGGAGAGAGCAAGTGTCTGCGACTTTGCTGTACATAGAGGATGATCGGGAGATTGGGGAATTCGTAAGCGGACATCTGGAGGACCGCGGTTATGAAGTGAAGTGGTTGCGGAGCGGGGAACGGGCGCTTGATGAAGCGCCGAATTGCGACCTGGTTATTCTGGACGTTATGCTGCCGGGACTGGATGGATTTACAGTGGGACAGAGGCTGAAGAAATCGCTGCCCGCGCTGCCTATTCTGCTGCTGTCGGCCAGGACGGCCATTGACGATAAGCTGCAAGGACTGCAATTCGCGGACGATTATGTCACGAAGCCATTCCATCCGGATGAGCTGACCGCCCGCATTGAAGTGTTGCTGCGCCGCTCCGGTTCGGCGGCGCCTGAATGTCTAGTCGTTAAGCATTTGCTGATCTATGAACGGGAGAATCGGATCGTAAATCAGGATACGGGCGAGGAGATCGGGCTTACCGGCAAGCAGTTTCATATATTCCATTATTTGCTGAGGCATTTGAATCAGATTATGACGAAGGAACAAATCTATGAGGCGGTATGGGGGGAGCCATATCTCGACGGGGATAAGACGCTGATGGTTCATATCCGCTATTTGCGCGAGAAGATTGAGAGAGAGCCGGCCGCCCCCGAGATCATCGAAACGGTGCGAGGCATCGGCTATCGGGTGAGGGCGTGAGCGGCCGCCAGGCTCAGGGCAGAAAGCGGGGCTGGCTGTCGCGGCAATCCTTGCTTACTCGGTACCTGTTTATCGTGCTGGGGGCGTTTCTGTTTATTCCGATTATCATTCCGCTCGCTAGCGTGCTTTACATGCTCGCGCAGGTGGCGATGGACCCTGATGCGACAAGAGAGATGAAGTACGGGGGTGCGAGCGAAGTAGAGTCCGCATGGCATGCCGAAGCAAGAAGGATGGACGGCTTGTCGTACGCTGAGATCAACGACCGTCTGCACGCGTTGGCGATCAACTATCCGGACGCCACGCTTTTCTGGGTCGACCGGGAGGGCAGAACCCGGCTGGAGCTCCCGGAGGGAGCTGCGGGAGGAGAGCAGTGGACAGTGGATGGTGCAATCCGGTTCATGAAAGCGAGCATTAACGGGGATCCGTTCACCGTTGTCTCCTTCCTGGGTAAGGAGAACGCTGATACCGCCTTTATGGTGCTGCAATTGCCGCGAAGTGAACTTCATGCGTCCACCGGCTCTGCGTCGGGCACACCATTCATCGTTGGCTTTATCTTTCTGATGTTTGCCTTTCTGGCGGCGGTATCGCTGCTGTTCTTCATGCATATCCGCAAGCGTCTTCTGGCGCTGCAGGCAGCCATGTCGCTGAAGGATGAGCATGGATTGCCTGCTCCTGTAGAGGAGAAGCGGCAGGATGAGATCGGCGGCCTGGAGTCCGCCTTTAATGGCATGGTGGAGCAGTTGAAGGAAGGCCGAATCAGGCAAGCGGAGGAGGAGGAGCTGCGCAAGCGGCTTATCTCGAATTTGTCGCATGACCTAAGAACGCCGCTGACGGTGATGAGAGGGCATCTCTATACGCTCAAGAACGAACCGTTAACCGGCAAGGGCAAGGAAGCGGTAACCGTTCTGGAGCAAAAGACGGAAGGGCTCGGAGGCCTGATCGATAATCTGTTGTCGTACACGCTTATGACCAGCGGGCGATACCAGCTGTCGCTGGAGCCACAGGATGTGCTGCGGCTGACGCGCGAGAGCGCTGCATCCTGGTACCCGGTATGGGAGAATGCAGGGATTGAGGCGGATATCAGGCTGCCAGAGGAACCTCTTATCTGGAGTGTGGACCGCGAGGGCTTCCGCCGCATACTGGATAATCTGTTCCAGAATGTGGTCCGGCATGCTGCCGAAGGCCGTTATGTCGGGATCGGTCTGGGCCAGCGCAACGGCCAGACGGTTCTTATCATTGAAGACCGGGGGCCCGGCCTTGATGCAGGTAACGGTCATGATGCGGCCAAGGGAGCAGGCATTGGGCTTGCGATCGTGGAGTATTTGCTGCGGGAGATGGGGCTTTCGTGGCAGCGGGATAGCTTGGAGCAAGGGACGCGTATCTTAATCTATGAATCTCATACAAGTGATGAAGCCGGGGGCTGATGCCGGCTTTTTTTAAACCAAATTTAAACTTGGCCGTCTCTTCTTTTAACCTGGCGCCGGTATGCTGGAAGTCGAGGTGATGGAGATGAAGGAATGGATTATCGAGACGAGCGGTCTTAGCAAGAGATATAAAGGACGTTATGCCGTCTCCAACTTGAATTTGAAGATCGGCAAAGGGGAAATATTCGGTTTTCTCGGACCGAACGGAGCGGGCAAAACGACGACCATACGGATGCTGCTTGGCTTGATTCAGCCAAGCGGGGGGAATATTCAAATCTTCGGACAGCCGCTGCGCCGCAATCGTATGCACATTCTTAGAAGAGTAGGCTCCTTGGTCGAATACCCGTCCTATTACGGGCATCTGAGCGCAACGGACAATCTGGAGGCCATTCGCCGAATTATTGATGCGCCGAAGAACAGAATTAGCGAGGTGCTGGGCATTGTCGGTTTGGCGAAGGAAGCGAAGCGGCCGGTCAAAGGGTTCTCGCTCGGCATGAAGCAGCGGCTCGGCATCGCTAGCGCCTTGCTCGGCAGCCCGGAGCTGCTGGTGCTGGATGAGCCGACCAACGGCCTGGACCCTGCGGGCATATTGGAGATTCGCGAGCTGATTAAGGCGATGCCGCGCGAGCATGGCATTACGGTGCTGATCTCCAGTCATCTGCTCAGCGAGGTGGAGCAAATGGCGAATACGGTAGGTATTATCCGCCAAGGCGAGATGGTGTTCCAGGACTCCATGGCAGGCCTGCAGGAGCAAGCGCAAGGCAAGATGGCGCTGCGCGTATCCGATTCAATGGAGGCGATGCGGGTGTTGGCGCGCAGCGGCATCCAATCGGAGCATGACGGCTCATTGCTAACAATCGGGAGAACGGATGACGAGTATGTCGCGAAGGCAGTCAGGGAATTGGTAGCAAGCGGTCATGCTGTCTATCGGGTGGAGGAGAGACGGAAGTCGCTGGAGGAGCTCTTCCTGCGCATTGTCGGGGAGGGCCGGAGCTTATGATACTGAAAGCCATGCGTTCCGATTGGCTCAAACTTAAGGGAAAGGGTCTCTGGTTTCTCGTCTGTCTCGGTCCCGTCGGCCTTGTCGCGATGCAGGCGCTTAATTTCGGCTTGCGCTACGACTACTTGAAGAAAAGTTATGCGGACGACCTATGGGGCGGCTTGCTTGACAGTATTGCTGTTTTTGTGCCGATAGCCCTGCTGATGGGCATTACAATTCTATGCTCGCTTATCGCGAATATCGAGCATCATACAAGCTCGTGGAAGCAGCTTCTGGCGCTGCCTATCTCGCGGACGGCTGTATTTTTCTCCAAGTTTGCAGTTACCGTTATTATGCTCGGCGTGTCTTGCATGCTGCTTGCGCTCGGGAGTGCGGCGCTTGGACTGGGACTTGGCTTCGGCTCGCCGCTCCCTTTGGCTGATCTTGCCAAGCTGGGCTTCTACCCGTTCATCGCAGCGCTGCCGCTCCTGGCCTTGCTGCTCTGGATGTGCCTGACACTCCGCAATCAGGCGATTCCCATTACGCTTGGCGTCGTGCTCGCCGTCTTGTCCATGTTCGCCATCGCAGAATGGCTTCCCCTCACCTGGCCGCTGCTTGCCTATAAGGCGCAGCAGCAAGAGATTTTTTTGGCGGCAGGGGCTCTGGGCGGATTCATTGTGCTGCTTGCGGGAACGGTTCATTTTGCGAGAAGGGATGTGAACTAGATGAAGCTGAAATCCTTTATGGGGCTGCTGGCCTCCGAGCGGCTAAAGCTGGGGCGCTCCCCAATCTGGCTGCTTGTTCCCATTAGCCCGGTGATCGGTCTTGTTATCGGCTTGCTTGCATCGCTTGACGGCACGACCGCTGCAGAGCAGTATGCCGTGCTTCAATCGGCCGTGCTTACGCTCCACGCCATGCTGCTGCTCCCGATTCTGACCGGCATCTTCGCTTCGTTCGTATGCCGCTTCGAGCATGGGGGCGGCGGATGGAAGAGCATGCTGTCACTTCCCGTAACGAGGACGGGGCTGTATATGGCGAAGTTCGTGACGGTAGCCGTGTTACTGGCTATTACGCAGCTGTTGATTGTGGCTGCGCTGGTTCTGGCAACCTATTATCATGACATATCGGGCGGTGTAGACTGGGCAATCGCGTGGCCTTCACTCCTCAGCGGATGGATAGCCTGCCTGCCGCTTGCGGCTTTGCAGCTGTGGGCTTCTATCGGCTGGAGCAGCTTTGCCGCTCCGCTTGCTATCAATGTGGCGTTTACGCTGCCGAATATACTGATCGTGAACTCCGCAGATTACGGTCCGTTCTACCCGTGGGCTCAGCCTGCACTAGCGATGCTGTCAGTCAACGGCGGAGGCATGGACTTCGGGGCGTTTACATTGCCGTTTGAAAATGTGCTCATCACAATCGGAGGAAGCTTTGGCGTGTTTCTGCTTGGGGGCCTGGCTTATATGCAGCGCAAGGAGATATAAGATGTTTTCATAGAGAAGCTTTTCAATTCATCATTGAAAAGCTTCTCTTTTTCATTTAGACTGGACATTGAAAGATATTGATAATCATTCTCACTGAGATGCGGCATAACACCGTCATTTTCTTATACAACTAATCAGGAAGGAGCCTTTCTCGTGATCGATAGAGACAAGCACCTGTTAATGTGGAATTATGCCTATATCAAAATATTGGACATTCGGCATATTAGGATGGAGAGGGGCCAAACGCTGCCCCTTTATCACTTGCCAGCCCATTCATACATCTTTGCCATTAATGGATCGGCTTATATTGATTTGGGCGGCGAGCGGCATAAGGCGAGCAGCTTTCAACTGCTGCATGGCGGCAAGGGGCTGGCGATAAGCATTGAGGCTTTAGACGATTTTGAATACTACATGATCATGTACAAAGCGATACTGCCGTTCACCTTCAGGGCTGATATTATGCAGCTGTGGCACAAACAGAATCCATTCTATGACCACTATGCGATCCAGCCCAGCCATCCGCTGCCTCTATACAACCTTGCAGAAGGCATGTTCAATCATTGGCAGTCCAGCCATTCCTGGCACAGGCTGCAGGTCAAATCGTCCATGTATCAATTTGTTGTCGAGTTGATGGATCAATTGGAGGAAGACAATACGACGGTCATCAAGCCCGATCTGCTTGCTCACGTGCGGAACTATATGCATGATCATTATTATGAGCCAATCTCTCTGGATTCGATCTCGACAGCGACAGGCTATAGCGCCGGGTATATATCCAGGCAGTTCAAGGAGCAGCTGAATATGAGCCCGATCCATTATTTGGGCAAGGTTAGAATCGAGCATGCCAGCCGGCTGCTCCTGCAATCGAATGCTACGCTGCAACAGATCGCCGAGCAGGTCGGATACCCGGACGGTTTTACGCTTAGCCGCAGCTTCAAACGTTACAAAGGGGTATCGCCCGCCCTGTTCAGAGAACGGAAGAGCGTTCAGCTTGATGAAGATTTGCTATACAACAGATCAAAAATTGCTATTCTCCCAAAACGCTCAAACCGCTATAGTGTGTTTGAGGGTGATAATCATTATCAATTAAAGGGAGATGTGAGTAAGTCCATGTATAAGAGCTTTAAATTAACAGCAATGACGGTTATGCTGTGCATTACATTGTTATTGAGCGCGTGTTCCAGCGCTGCCAATAATACGGCGAATTCCGGAACGGCTGTGAATTCGCAGACAAGTAATCAAGAACAGCAAGAGCAGAAGAATCCAGCCCAACAGAAGGAGACAAGAACAGTATCTACGCTGAAAGGCGATGTTGAGGTTCCGTTCAATCCCCAGCGCGTTGCGGCGGATCAATATATGGGCCACTTGGTTAAACTCGGCATTATTCCTATTGGTGTAAGGGAAGAGATGCTGGATGAAGCTTGGATGGAGAAGGCAGGCTTAACCGACGAGATTCTCTCCAAGATTGAAAATCTGGGCGACTTCCCGATGAACCCGGAGAAGCTTATTATGCTTGAGCCAGATCTCATTATCGGTTCTATCGAAGACAATATCGAGCAGTATCAAAAAATCGGCACAACTGTATTTCTCCCTTACTGGGAAGAGCTGTCGACGGCTGGCCCGATTGAAAAGTTTAAAAATATTGCCAAAATATTCGGCAAAGAGCAGGAAGCTGATGAGTGGGTCAAAAGCTATGAGCAGGAAGTAGCCGAAGCAAAGGAGCAAGTCGCCGGCGTGATCAAAGAAGGCGAGACGGTATCGGTTGTGCAGTTTGCTTACAAGGGACTTTATGTACTGGCTGCAGAAGGAGGCAACTATGGCAGCTCTACCATCTATCAAATGATGGACTTGCCTCCAACGGAGCAAGCTAAAAACATGCCTGAAGGTTTTGCTAGCATATCCCTCGAGGCTCTGCCGGAATATCTGGGCGATCATGTATTTGTCTATATCAATACGCCAGAGGATGCGAAAGAAATTATGGATAGCGCGGTATGGAAAAGTGCCGAGGCGGTCAAAAAAGGCAATGTCTATGTATACGGCCAGTCTGGCGACGAGTTCGTCATGGAAGATCCGTTCTCCCTGGAGATGCAGCTGCAAAAAATCACTTCGTTATTGCTGGCGAAAAAGCAATAAAGCCGTCTGATTAACAAAAAGGAATTTGTCCATATGGAGGGAAGAGGTTGCCCTAGCAACAGAGCTTCGCCTTCCGATAGGAGCAAATTCCTTTTTGTTTTGCACGTCGTTTCAGGTCGGAGTCGACGATTGCAGGGTGGCGGAACTGCCCGCCATATCCTTGCGCCTATACACGCTGAGCATAAGACCGACCAAGGCGAATTCCAGGACGGATACGGAGCTGAGATGCAGGAACGGCAATTCAATGCCCATGATTGGCAACAAACCGAGACACATGAGCAAATTCCAGAAGAGACGAATGCCGAACACGGCGCATAAGCCGATGACAAGGCCTCTTCCGTAGAAATCGTTAGTCTTGAAGCCCATGCGGACAATACGAACGATAAAAGCCAGGATCAGAAGGGCAATCGCAGCTCCGAATACCCAGCCGAGGCTGTAGACGAGGTAGGAGTACATCATTTCGCTGTGAGAAAACGGTAAACGTGTATAGGGCGCGCCTAGTCCTTGTCCCCACATGCCGCCAGATTGGATGGCTTCGATGGAGCGTACGGTTTGGTAATTGGAATTGGTTTCTTGCCCCCATAATCCTGCAATTCGCTGCCAAATATAATGCAAGCGATAAGGGTTCAAATCATTCCAAAGAACAAGAAATATACCTGTTGCCAGTGTAGCGATAGACATCCATAGAAACCGAAGTTTTCTGTAGAGAATGAGCAGGATGATCAAACTGAAAGAATATACAATGAGCTGAGCCAGCCCAGGAGCGCCTATGTACAAATAGGCTGGTATCAGGATAAAGGTAACAAGTTGTTTTATTCCTTTAATGAATTGACTGTATCGACCAAGGCTTGCACCAGGCCTTGCGTTTTCCTTTTGCCTATAGAGAATGCCTGCAAGTGCTATGATGAGCAAATAAGGAGAGTGGGAAAAGATATTAAACCCTACGTTACCTATTAAGATCCATTGTCTCGAACCATTAATTTGAGGCCCGTACAGTTGGGCAAATGCCATCAATAGGATAGTTACCCAATACAGGGGCCACGACAACTTCAACAGCTTGCGATAGTTAGCGAAGTAGAGTACAACCAGCAAGAGGACTCCTATTATACTAAAAACTACCTTTGAGTAAATAAATGTGCTGACTTGCGTCGATTCCGGCAAGGCGAATAAAATTGTAAACAACGCAATGCCAATCATAGCCGCGATAATGCCGATAACGCTCCATTCCGGCTTCGGCTTATGCGCGGCATTAAGGCCAACGCCCACCTGCTTGGCGTCGCCCATTTGCTTAACAGCTGCCTTGATGGCTTCTTCCTCGGATAATGACTCGGCTTCCATCAGCTCTTCGATTCGTTCAGTGAGATGCCCAAGCAGCTCCAGCTTGATATCCTCATGCACATCTCTGGCTCTCACATGTGCGCAAATTTCTTCTATGTAAGTGACAACCAGAGGGTGGCTGGCAATATGGCCGGTCATAGGCTGCCCTCCCCGATTACGCGGTCTACCGTTGTGCGGAACAGCGTCCATTCCTTATGCTTCTCCTCCAGCTGGCGCCGTCCTTCCTCTGTGATGCGATAATATTTGCGTTTTCGCCCGCCTTCCTCGTTCCAATAGGCCTCAACCATGCGCTCCACCTCAAGCGTATGCAGAATCGGGTACAGCGTACCTTCCTTGAAGGTGAACACATTGGCCGAGCTCCGTTCGATTTCCTTCGTCATTTCATAGCCGTACATATCCTTCCGGCCAAGCAACGACAGAATCAGGATGACGGTGCTTCCTTTCATCAATTCCTTGTTAATTTTCATGGTGACGTCTTATCTCCCTCCTACACCTATATTTTCAATGCATCGAATATCTAGGTATAAGTATATAACCATGTTAAAGAGATTTCAAGTCAGAATACGGTGACTGTATCTTATAGCAAGAGGAACATGTCTGGAGCTGATCGAACCGGAGGGCGGGGGCATCAACAGTTAGGAGGGAGCTGGCGCTCCTGTTAGCATATCTTTGCCTGCAAAGTTGTTTTGACAAGAATGAACCCGATCCGGCAGATGGAGGGATCGGGTATGATCGAGCGATTACCGGCTTTATCCGATGCGAATAAATTCGCGGACACCGCTCGCTCACTTCTACAGGAATAATCAGCCGCCGACGAATGATTCCTTCGCCAAGGCGGCTGCCTGTCCGGGGTTTTGGCTGCATCTTGTGCGCCAGGCCAGAGATGGAGGGCGTGCGAATGAAGACGCCGCAAGGAGAGTCATTTGGCATGAAGTTCACCATTCTGAGACTTTCGGTTGCACTTATACGCTAGAGGAATGAACATCCGCTTCATGAATGAAAGTTTGTTGGCATACGATGACAGAATGAATGGAGCGTCGTTAGACGAACCAGCCACTCGGCTGTCCCATCCAGACGTAGATCGCCATGAGGCCGAATAATAGCAGCGCGAACGATACAAGCACGCTCGTATGCCGCAGTATGGCGTTAGGCACAAGGCGATGAAGCGTTGTGGAGGCGTCTCTGCCGCCGATGATGAAAACAAGGAGAAGCGTGTGGACAACGGCATGGCCGATGATTTCGGTTACGCCGAATATCATTGTAGTCGTCAGGAAGAGACCCGTTAACATAAGCGCGCTGAATCGGTTCAACAAGCCGGCTATAAAAGCCCAAGCCAGTCCGATTTCAATAAAGGCGCTGATCAAGACAAAATCTTCTACCGTAAAACCTAAAGAAGGAATGCCGTATTCATGCATCAGCGAGCAAGCGAGCTTGGCGAGCGTGAATTTCTCCATCGCCAGCCAAGCGAGCGAGATTCCCGAGAAGAGATAGAGTACGATGGGGTAGGTGTAGTGAAAGCGGGTATTCGCAACGAACAATGTGTAGATGATGCCGAGGTAAAACATATAGTCGAACGCATGAAACAATCCATATTGACGTGAAACGATAAGGTAAAGCGTAAGAATAGCGGCCCCGCTTATGACGAGCGTTCGCTTGTGCACCAGTCCTAATATGGCGATCGTAAGGATGACATAGACGCCGGGGTCATTGGATACAAGCGTCGGCGCCAGGTAAGTGCCAGTGGCCAGCTGCATAATCAGCCCGATGCCAAGGCCAACACGAAGGACGGTAAGCATATGGGGCTTAAGCCGGTTCATAAAACGGTCGATGGCCATGCTCCATGGATGGCGGTTAAAATAAGGGGTGCTTAAAGAAATGATTAACAGTACAAACAGGGTAAAACCTAGCCAAAAGAGAAACGTAGGGGTTATAACGCGAGAAATAGCCTGCGGTGTCCAGTCATGGTCCCGAATGAACCATTTTACGTGTAAGAGTACCGGGACATAGGCCGGCGAAGCAGGGAACATCTTGTATACCTCCTTCAATCATCAGATTCGAGCATAGCTGGAATGATCGGCATGGTTTATACATTATGTTGGACTCCCCCTGATGGTATGGACCGTGCAATCCGAATACGCGAAAGCACTCCCTCCTTTTCAAAAAACAGTTATAAAAAAACGTTATTAGCATACCTCCTATACAATGCCATTTTCAACCGCTAAAATGACTAATTCATGCAAAATGATTGAAATTTCCCCCAATTCTCACAAAAATCTCCCTTACAAAAGTCGGATGCATTCACTACGATAGGGGTGGGACATGTGTAATGGATATATGTCCAAAGGCCGACATCGAGCGGGGGGTGTTTGACAAGTTGAACGTTGAAATCATTGTATTAAACATACCATCCGTAATGGGGATGGATGATTATAACTGGCTGCTTAATCAAGTATCTGAGGAGAAGAGGGGGAGAGTAAAGAAGCTGCGGTTTCTGAAGGATGCATACCGGACACTGCTGGGCGAAGCGCTTGTGCGTGCTGCAATTGTGAGCCGGCTTGGGCTGGGCAATGAACATATTCGTTTTGCGAAAAATGAGTACGGCAAGCCGTCATTAGTCAGCCATGGCTCCTTCCATTTTAACGTTTCTCATTCAGGAGAATGGGTGGCGGTATTCGTAAGCCAAGCCCCTGTGGGCATTGATGTGGAGGAGATTAAGCCCATTGATATGAATATTGCGGAATCGTTTCTGTCCGAACGGGAATATCAGCGGCTGATGTCCTATAACCACGGGGAGCGATTGCCGCACTTCTACGAATTGTGGACACTCAAGGAAAGCTATATTAAGTGCAAGGGGGAGGGGCTCTCTATTCCGCTTCATTCCTTCTCCATTATGGTGAATGAAGATCGCAGTATAACGTTGGAGCCAGAGGGCGAGCATTGTTTCTTCAGGACGTACGAGCTGGATGAGCATCATAAGCTGGCGGCTTGCTCTGAGGCTGATCGTTTTCCTCCGAATGTGAAAAGATGGAGCTTCGATGAGCTTCGCATGATGCTGGAGTTGGACTGGTCGAAGGGGATTATCTGAAGAGGAGCAGCGATAGCTGGCATATCGGGCTTTGACTTGATGGATCATTCAATGAATAAGAGCCTCTGCCCGTTAAGGGAGAGGCTCGCTTGCTTCATATCTCATGAGTGCCTTCGTGGAGGCCTCCAGCATCCGTCTTCTCATATAGTCTTGGTCAATCACTTTGACACGGAGCCCCAGAAAACGGATTTTGGAAAGCAAAAATTCGCTTTCGTCCGCGAGATGCTGAATATGGATGCGGTACGTATCCGTTGCTTCCTCATAGGACACATTCTTATCAAAGCAGGAGAAGGCTGACAGGATACGGGACAGCTCCGCATTGTACAGCGGATTGACCTCGACGAGTGCCGTCCGCTTGCGCGCCTCCATCAGTAGGAGAAGTTTTGTTCTGGCTGCTGCTGTACGCTCTACCGGCAGCTCCCACGGATGCAGCTCGACAATATTGCGAAGCTTGGTCGACATGAGGTTATGCTGCCTTGTGCCGTACCATAGCAGGTACCACTCCCGTTTCACCATGGAATACTCCAGCTTGTAAGGAATACCGGTCTGGTCGGTTTTCTGTCCTCCATGCTTCAGTGTGGTAGTCAGCTTCATGCCTTGACCCTGTATGATGTAGCGTCGAAGCTGGCGCAGCAGGGGATGGTACACATGCCGATCCTTGTTCCGGCCCTTCTCGACAATGATGCGCTGAAGATGGAAGGGAGCCTCGTTCTGCAGCAGAGCATTCAGCTTATCCAGCGTTTCCGGCGTAAAGGCATGCCCGGCTGCATCCAGCTCAAGCATGGATTTGAGCCATATCCGCTCCTGAGAGGTAAGGGCGAATGCGCCGCTCTCATCCAGACGCGATAGAATTTGATAGTTAAAGATCTTCTCGAATGGGTTCATAATACGACTGGATCTCCTTCCATTCCGCGATGAATTCCTTGCGCAGCCATAAGGGGGCGAGAACCTCGCAGCTGGAGCCGAAGCTCCTGAGCCAAGGCTTGATCTCCGTTATGCCATTCACGATAATCTGATAGATAAAGGTTGTCTCCGACTCCTCTGTAATCGTCCCCCACTGCCCCTGCGACTCTACACGCTCCCGGACAAAATCATGGGCTGAGCCCTCCGGCCGGAAGAAGCGCGCTTTGACGGGAATCGGCTTCATAGAATCGATCACCCAGCTTTGCTGCAACTGCTTCTCGGCATGGGCAAGCCGTATATTGAATTCTTCTTCTGCTACGGCATCGCTTAATTCCACGCCCGTTAATCCTTCCATACGGAATTTCATGACGCCTTGCTTGCCATGGGCGATTAAATACCATCTGCCATACTGATGGTCATAGATCGCACGGAGCGGCAGGACGGTCAGAAGCAAGCCTTCCGATTCACGCTCGAAGAGCGGATTCGTGTTTTTGGCAGCGTATCGCTTCTCCTTCTTTGGTGACAGATAGAGGAAAGTCAGCTTGCGCCTTGCCTCGATCGCTTGATAGATCGTATAGAGATGCGCCTCGTCCAGAATGCGGGAATGGTAGTGGTATTTGTACACATGCGACTCAGTGATGTCCGTCTCAAGCCCTCTTAGCCGCAGCGCTTTCTTAAGCGTATCCCGCAGCAGATAGCCCTGTACGGATGGGATCTGCGTATTCGCTAATATATCAACATAATCATAGAGATCGATTAATTCGTCATCTGACAGCGCATCTACAAGTTCGGTTGAAGCGCGGTAGCGGTAGGGGCGTTTGCCGTCTGCACGGTAGATGACCCCGATCTCCTCCAAATATTTCAGATCCCCGCGAATCGTTTTTTCATCGGGAACCGGATAGTCAGCGGGCATGCTATCGCTGCATAGGTCCATCAGCTCCATGGCGGTTAACGCTTGCTCGCGCATAGCTGAGAGCAGCAGGGTGAGACGCACGCTCTCCGAAGTTTTAATGGACTTCGCCCGATATAGAAACAACAGCAGCGGGTCGGCCGATTCATAGTGGTTGTACCTGATGGCTTCGGTCAATGCTATACCCTGTTCATTCGTAAGACCTTGTTGGTTGGCGTTCATCATTTCCTTCAAGTACCGCAGCGTTTTGTCATAGGTATGTACGGAGATGCCGAGTCGGGCGGCGAATTGCTGCCGGTTGTACGCATCCCCAGTCAGAGCGAGCAGCCGTAGAAACTGGATTTCCTTATCGAAGCTCTCTCTTGCCATAGCAGCATCTCCTCACTGGTTGAATTGTTGAACGGTTTACGCTTTATTCTATCAAAAGGATGGAGTGGTGGAAATGGAGGCTTTTTCTTCGGGTCGCCATACTTTTGCCCTGTTCGCGCACGCGTAGATGAAGGACAATAGGGTCAACAAGAAGAAGCGAATAGACGGGAGAATGGGTACAATGATCGAAATGACGACGAAGATTAGACGCGAGCTGGAACGGCTGGAGCAAGAGGAAGGGATTCGTATCCTCTATGCGTGCGAATCGGGCAGCAGAGCGTGGGGCTTCCCGTCGCAAGACAGCGACTATGATGTGCGTTTCATCTATGTGCGTCCTGTCGATTGGTACCTCTCCATCTTTGAGAAGCGGGATGTGATTGAGCGGCCAATCAGCGAGATGCTGGATATAAGCGGATGGGATCTCCGAAAGACGCTGAACTTGTTCCGCAAGTCCAATCCGCCGCTGATGGAGTGGCTGGACTCACCGATTATTTATTCCGAGGCGTTCCAAACGGCGGACCGGCTGCGTGAGCTCAGTTATGAAGCGTATTCGCCGAAAGCGAGCATCTATCATTATTTGCACATGGCGCGAGGTAACTACCGGACTTACTTACAAGGCGAAGTCGTTCGGATTAAAAAATACTTTTATGTCCTTCGGCCTATTCTCGCCTGTGAATGGATATTGCGAATGGGCAAGATGCCTCCCATGGCTTTCGAGAGCCTGGTAGATGAGCTTCTTCCTAAGGACGGCGAGCTTTACCGATTGATTGGGGAGCTGCTTGCTCGCAAGAAGGCAGGAGACGAACTGGACGATGAGCCGAGGTTTCCGTTGCTCAATGAATATATTGAAGATCGCCTGACTTCATTGGAGCAAGCCGCATCACAATTGCCAGGTGCAAAGTCTGCTATTGATGCCAAGTTGGATGAGCTGTTCCGCGAGTTGTTAGGGGAAGCGTGGGGCTGACGGGAAATAGATAACTTTGATGAAAAGAGGGTGTGAACAATGGCAATCGTACAATTAACTTCAACCAATCCGCAATTTACATTTCTAATTCGGAAAAATCCCGGCACAGGCATGCTGCTTCGGCCTATCCGTCAAGGGATGTCTTATGGATGGTATTCTGATCATTCGACCTTTAACGTATATTTCAAGGATGCGGACAACGGTATTTCCTATAAGAAACATGAGCAGGACAATTTTGAATACTTGAATGTGTCTCGTTACAACACGCCTATGTTTCCGCTTAATGCAATTAACGAATATTTTGCTTCGCCGTTCAAGGTACATGATGATCGTGATGCAGAGGGCTTCAAGCACACATTTCTGATGAACATGATCCATGTACAGCGGTCGCATTATATCGATTTTTTCCGAAAGCATATGCCAGATTATGAATTCAGCCTGCAGCATCAATCCTACAAGAGCTATACGCTCGCGATCAGTACGGAGAAAAGCTTGTATCACTTGCTGCATACCGTTAGCGTGCTGTGCTTGTTCCTGTCGATGTTCGGAGAAGAATATATCGATATTTCCGATGAGATTTTGGATAAATACATCCGCAGCTTGAATGTGATTGACGCGCCATTCTATATCCGAAGCTTATTCGCACGCAACTTCTTGGTCTCTCGCGAGAGGTTCGGCCGGTACAAAACCGAGATTGAACGGACGAACCGCTACCAGATTACGCTGCAGCACGGAAGCACAGCTCATCAACGGAGGAGTTATATTAAGAGCCTGCTCAAGTTCGATTTACCTATTTTGGATGTGGGCTGCGGTGAAGGCTTCTATGCGATTCCGTTCGCTGGAAAACTCGAAGGCATGTATTATGCGATTGATACGAATGAAGAATTGCATCAAGTAGTGGAGCGGAAAGCGGCTGCTAAGGAAATAGTTAATATCGCCTTGTATCAGTCGATTGATCATTATTTGGAATCGTACAATGGCGAACAGGTAGATATTATTCTGACAGAAGTAATCGAGCATATGACGGAAGAAGAGGCTTCGGCGCTTATTGGTCAATTGTGCAAGGAGGTATCCTTCCGCCAATTGATCATCACTACTCCGAATGCTGACTTTAATCTGTATTATGAACTGGACCAGTTCCGCCACGACGATCACAAGTGGGAGAAGGGGCAGGCGTCATTCCGACAATGGTTCAGCGACTTGGTTGTTCATACAGGATTGACCTATGAATTTGTGGATATTGGCGATCGTGTCAACGACGTACATACAACACAAGGGGTTATTGTCCATGGAAGGGAGGTTCAACTGTGAATATTGCCGTTAAGGTTCATACGATATTTATGCTGGTCGGACCTACAGAATGCGGGAAGTCTACCTTTGCGAGAAAAGTGCTTATCCCTCAGTTGACGAAAATCGATGCCTCCGCAAATGTCCGGACAAATGTGCAATACTTGTCCTCCGACGCGATCCGCCAAGAGCTTCTTGGATACCCGCATGACAAATACGATCAGGTTATGCTAGAAACCAGCTCACATGCATTCGAGTTGTTGTTCGATCGATTAAGGCTTGTGACATCCTTCCCGATTAACGCTGAGTTTGTCGTGCTGGATACATTAGGGCTGGCAGAAGATTTCCGAAGCAAGGTTCGGCAGATTGCGGAGGACAACAATTATAACGTAGAGGTTATCTTATTCGATTACCGCAAGCGGGAAGATTATTACGCATCAGAACGTTCTAAGAAGTTGATCAGCAATCACTTGACGCGACTGAAGCGTGAAGTCTTGCCTGTATTGTCGAGAGAAGGCTACGAGAATATTCATAAAGTTCGGGCGAAGGATTTCTATGATCCGGCTAGTGGTGAGGCGAATAGCGAATACGAGACAGCTATACAGAATTGGGACGAATATATGGCAGTCCATTTGCATCCCCAACATGGACATATCGTCATCGGTGACGTTCATGAGTGCGTGTCTGAGCTGCAAGGGCTGCTCAAGGGTTATGGCTTTCAAGTGGAGAACGGAAGGCTTCAACCGACAGATAAAGTGAAGCAAGCGAAAGTTATTTTGGCGGGGGACTGGATCGATAAAGGGAAGCAGACGCGTGAAATCGTCGAATTTCTATATGCAAACCAGGAGCATTTCTTGTTCGTCCTAGGCAATCACGAAAACTTTGTATTCAAATATTTGAATGGAGATATAAACGGAGCTGATCCCGAGCTCTTGAACAGCTACTTTGATTCTGTATCTGTCCTTGCGGCGGATGCTGAATTGCGACGAAAGTTTGAATGGCTTGTCGGACAGTCCAAGCCATTCTTCCATCGCAATGGTATCGATGGACCGTCCTTTTATGTCACGCATGCACCATGCCGGAACAAATATATCGGTAAGCTCGACGCAAATTCTGTCCGCCATCAACGCAACTTCCGGTTGAATCGCGATCAAGCGACGGAGGAGCAGCTATCCTTCTTGGCTGACGAAGCGGTGGGCAATCATCCATTCCACATCTTCGGGCATATTGCCGCGAAGCAGGCATTCCGCATCAAGAACAAGCTTCACATCGATGCGGGAAGCGTACACGGTAATGCGCTTGCTTCGGTTATGATCACCTTCAAGCCGATCTTCAAGAGCTTCCGCTCCCAGCATACCGTGCTGACAGAGCCGCTTCCGGAATTGTTCCGATCGGAGAAGAAGGTTGACATACGGGAGCTGGATGAGGAGTCGATGCGCAGGCTGCGTTACAGCTCTAGAAATAAAATCAACTATGTATCTGGTACGATGTCCCCTGCTGACAAAGATATGGAGTCGGGAGAGCTGGAGTCACTTGCACAAGGCCTGGATTACTTCCGTGGCCGTGATGTTCATCAAGTTGTTCTGCAGCCGAAGTATATGGGCTCCCGATGCAATATCTATCTGTTCCGCGAGACAGATCGCTGCTACGCTGTCAGCCGGAACGGATATAAGATCAAGTCGGTCGATATGACCGTTCTGTATGAGAGCATGTTGGATAGATTAAGCGGGTACATGGACGAGAACGGGATCAAGGGACTGATTCTGGACGGAGAGCTGATGCCTTGGAAGGCGCTGGGCGTAGGGCTTATTGACCGTCAATTCAAGCCAATCGAGAAGGCGTTGGAGACGGAGATCGGTTTCTTGAAGGAATTTGGCTTTGAGGATGCGTTGCAAAGCTTAGTGAAGCAGTACGAAGCAAGCGGCTTTGAGAAGGAGCAGCATACGTTGTCCAAGTCAGCTTTGACTGAGAAATTCGGATCGCATGTCTACCAAAACTATAAATATGTGCGGGAGATCAGAGATTCCTTTGTACCGTTAAGCGAGCATGAGGAGGCCTACGGGACGTATGTACGGCAGATGGAATTGTACGCAAGAGATGAGGAGCTTGCCTTCAAGCCTTTTGCAATTCTGAAAGAAATACTGGCAAGCGGAGAAGAGCGGATTCCGTCTGTCCCTACATCAGAGATGTATCGCCTGTTGACGGATGATGGGTGCTTGACGCTGGATTTGAACGATGCAGGCTCATATGAGCTTGCTCAGCAGTTCTTTGACCAGCTTACAGTCGAGCAGGGCATGGAAGGTGTCGTCATCAAGCCGGAGCACGAGGCACAGGACGTTGTGCCGTATATGAAGGTAAGAAATCCGGGATATTTGTCGATCATATATGGATATGACTATCGGTTCCCGCATAAGTACAATAAGCTGATGAAGCAGAAGAACATTATGCCGAAGCTGAAAACATCAGCGAATGAATATCGTCTTGGCAAACAATTGCTGGCCATTAAGCTGGAGGATATTTCGCCGGAGCATGAAGGTTACCGGGCAGCGGCAGCGAACATCTTGTTCGAGGTTGCTAAGGAAAAGGAAATCGACCCTAGATTGTAGGAAGCAAGTGCATAAGGAGAGAAACAAAATGGCTTACCAAACGATAGACGGTGTGTGCGTATGGGGTAATCCCGAGGACGGCGCGCTGTCGCAAGCGAAAACCTGCGCCGAGCACGGCCATGTCGTGCAGGCGCTGCTTATGGCCGATCATCATAAAGGCTACAGTCAGCCGATCGGCGGGGTCGTCGTGTACGATGGACAGATCTCGCCTTCGGGTGTCGGCTACGATATTGGCTGCGGCAACAAGGCGGTCCGTACGAATCTGATGGCGGCAGATGTCCTCCCACGATTGGATGGGATAATGAACGAGCTGGCTCGCACCATCTCCTTCGGTGTAGGCCGCGTGAATAGCGAGCGGGTGGACCATGAGCTGTTCGATGATCCCGATTGGAGCGTATACGCTCAGGTAGGAAAGCAGGAGCATGACAAGCTGAAGTCTCTGGCTCAGAGCCAGCTGGAGACGTAGGCAGCGGCAATCATTATGTCGATTTGTTCGTGGAAGCGGAGAGCGGCAGACTATGGATCGGCAATCACTTTGGCAGCCGGGGCTTCGGCCATAAGACGGCTAGCGGATTTCTGAATCTGGCAGCGGGCCGCGAGTTTCTGGGCAAGGCGCCAGGCGAGAGCATGGATCAAGCTCCCGTATTGTTCGATCTGGAGAGCGAGCTTGGCGACATGTATTACCGTGCCATGAAGCTGGCAGGCAGATATGCCTACGCGGGGAGGGACTATGTCATCCGCGAGGTGCTGTCCATACTGGGGGCAGAAGCCGATTTCGAAGTGCATAATCATCACAATTATGCTTGGAAGGAAACCCATGAAGGTGCTGAGCGAATCGTTGTCCGCAAGGGGGCTACGCCTTCAGCGCCGGGGCAGCTTGGTTTTATCGGAGGCAGCATGGGAGATATCTCCGTCATCGTAAGAGGCAAGGATACAGAGGAGAATAAGGATTCCTATTATAGTACGGTGCATGGAGCCGGACGAATCATGAGCCGGACGCAAGCAGCGGGTAAGATGAACTGGAAGACGCGGAGCCGCTCAGGGGGAGCGATCTCACCGGAGCAGATGCGTGGGGCTGTACAGCAATACGGCGTTATGCTTAGAGGCGCCGGCACCGATGAAAGCCCGTTCGTCTACCGCAAGTTGCAAGACGTGCTCGATGCACACGCCGAGACGATCGACGTGCTCCATGTGCTGAAGCCGATTGGCGTCTGCATGGCAGGGGCGGACGAGTTCGATCCTTACAAAGATTAATAACTACCACTCACGTACGTTGATCGGCATGCAGCATTCGATTATGCCTTGGGATGAAAAAGTATAGGCATATAGCCATCATGGCGGCAACGAGTGTGCTTTCCTGCAAATCCTTCGTGATGGTTCCATAGAATAACGCAAAAGCCGCTGCTGCAATGATAACCTCCCATTTGTTGAACGGTTTGTAGCTTGGATTGGAGAACAAATAGATATTGTATCCCAACCATGTCCCAATCAATAGCGGAATCACACGTATATCAATAACACTGCCCACGACCCAAGTGGGAAGAGTGAAGAGACTCAGGAATAGCAGGTTAAGCTTTGCTCGCATTACCAAGGTCATACGAATCGCTCCTTATCATGAAAATGGCATTGTTATCGTTGAGAAGTACGGGTATTCAGTAATGCTATTTTACAAGATATTTGGATAGTGTTCGAAAGAACAACCTGATCTTTTAGTTGAAAAGGCTCCTGTTTGTGAAATAGGAAGTAGTCGAGGCGGTCCCTCCGGTAAATACCGGATGGGATCGCCGATCTTTTTTTATATAGAAGAAACGGGATACAAGCGCTAATTCAAGATTGCTAATGCTATTAGCAGATTAAATAAATCAGAAAATTACAAATATATCCTGTTGCCGAATGATAGAAATTATGACATATTGGTGTATACGTTAAGCGGTTTCATTAAAACAGGCATAGCGGAGGCGAAATCGGATGGAGTCTAGTCTGCGTGAAGGGGCAATTCCGAAGGAAAAAGTAAAATTAGCTCAAAAATACCCCCTTATTGTCGTAGAGACAGTCGGTGTCACGAGCCTCTATCAGAGGCTGCATTGGCATGATGTGCTGGAGATCAACCTGATCAAATCCGGGACAGGCCATTACATCATTAACGGTCAAAGCTATCCATTTCAGCAAGGCGATATTTTCCTCATGAACTCCAACGATCTGCACTGCGCGTACGAGTCGAATGATCTTGTGATGCTGGTCATCACCTTCGACCCCTCCTGGTTTATCCACGGCCTGCGCATCGACCCGGAATTGCTTAGTCCGTTCCGAGAGATGGGAAGGCACTTCACGAATCGTCTCGATCGAGACCATCCACAAATGGCCATGCTGCGAGAACTCCTTCTGGAGCTTCAGCAAGAACATGATCAAGAACGGCGCTCCTACGCCACTTTGGTGCATTCCATCATGCTGCGCTTCCTCGCGATTGTGAACCGCGACTTCCGCAGCGACGGCATCCATCACCATGATAACGGCATCAGCGAGCAGCAGCTGGAGAAGATGAGACAGGTCATTATGGTCATGGAGCAGCATTACGCCCATCCTTGGACGCTGGAGGAACTCGCATCGCTTGCCTTTCTCAGTCCCTCCAGGTTCAGCGATCTCTTCAAGCGATCGGTCGGTATGCCGCCTCTCTTATATCTGATCCAGATCCGGCTGGAGAGGGCCGTGACCCTGCTCGAGAACGGGAGCATGAAGATTACGGATATCGCCCTTGAATGCGGTTTCCGTACCCTCACCAATTTCAATAGGCTCTTCAAGAAGCATGTCGGGGTCACCCCGAAAGCGTCGAGAAAGCACCAATGTTAAAAACCAGTGAAATAGTGCTGGTTTTTAATTGTTTAGGCAGAGAAACAGGTGAAGGTCTCCTTTACAATAAACATACAGACATCACGAGATTATGTCATGAATGCTGACGCTAATCTCACTTGTTAATTAAGAGAGGGGGAAGCCGATGCCACAAGCCAAATTGGTTGTTGAGAGGCAGACGCATCGCAAAAAGAGTCCTTTCATTCGTTTTCTGAAGCAGTGGGACATTCAACTGATGGCACTGCCGGCTCTGCTATTTATTTTTGTTTTCAGCTACATTCCGATGTACGGTGTCCTGATGGCATTCCAGGACTACAGCTTGTTCAAAGGTTTCCTTCAGAGCCCGTGGGTCGGGTTCAAGCATTTTGAGATGTTCTTCAACGCACCTGAGTTTTGGACGGTTATGCGCAATACGCTTGTCATTAGTATTCTGAAGCTTTGTATTGGCTTTCCGGCTCCTATCCTGCTGGCACTTATGCTTAATGAGATTGGCAGGCGGTTTTTCAAACGGATTGTTCAGACGGTCAGTTATTTGCCCCATTTCTTGTCGTGGGTTATCGTCTCGGGCTTTGTCACATCCATTCTGTCTACGGATAACGGCAGTCTGAATTTGCTGCTGCAAAAGCTGAGTCTGATCGACGATCCGATCAACTTCTTGTCCGAACCGAGCTACTTCTGGAGCATTTTGGTCGCCACGAATGTATGGAAGGAGATTGGCTTCTCCTCCATCGTATATTTGGCAGCGATTGCAGGAATTAATCCTCATCTCTACGAGGCGGCGTCGATTGACGGGGCGAGCCGGATCAGACAGATTGTGTCCATCACAATTCCGTCCATTATGCCTGTTGTGATCGTATTCTCCATTCTGGCTATCGGCAACTTCCTGAATGCGGGCTTCGAAGATATCTTGCTGCTTGCGGGCAATCCTGTCCTGCGAGAAGTCAGTGACGTTCTGGATACATACGTGTACCGGATCGGCATTCAGAACAGCAGGTTCTCGTACGCCACGGCGGCCGGATTGTTCAAGGCTGTCATCAGCGTAGCGATGCTGGCGGGAGCCAACTACTTGGCGAGAAGGTCGGGGAACAGCTTATGGTAGCAGGAAGGGGCGAGTGGCAATGAAGCTGTCTTACGGAGACCGATTATTTGTTGGCGTAAATTATACATTGTTGTTTTTACTTGGTTTTGTTGCGTTCTATCCATTCTGGAACGCTGCCGTCATCTCATTCAATTCCGGCAGCGATACGATGCTGGGCGGCATTACCTTCTGGCCCCGCGAATTCACGCTGTCCAACTATGAGGTTGTATTCAAAGACAAGCGTTTGATCGACGGGTTCGTCATTTCGGTCCTTCGTACGAGTGTCGGAACGCTAATGTCTATCATTGCGACAGCGATCTTCGCTTACGGTATGACGAAGCGCGACATGATGGGACGCAAATTTTATATGGTCATGTGTATCATCACGATGTACTTCAGCGGTGGTCTCATTCCAAGCTACCTGCTGATTCGGGAGCTGGGACTGATGAACTCCTTCTGGGTCATGATCATTCCAGGCATTATCAGCGTGTGGAACATGATCATCTTCCGGACTTTCTTCAAGGGTATTCCGGCTGGCCTCGAAGAGTCGGCTTCCATTGACGGCGCTTCGAATTGGGGGATCTTCTTCCGGATCGTGCTTCCGCTGTCTGGTCCTGTTATCGCGACGCTGTCTTTGTTCACGGCAGTCTATCATTGGAACGACTGGTTTGCGCCAAGCATCTACATCTCCAATGTTGACCTGCTGCCGATTCAGACGAAGCTGCAGCAAATCCTGAACTCCAACATCATGCTGGAGCAGATGCAGAACATGGATTCCGCTGCGCAAGGCCGAATGGGCGCAATGAGAGCTGTGACGACCAAGTCGCTGTCGATGGCAACGATGATGGTGGCAACCGTGCCGATTCTATGCGTGTATCCGTTTGTGCAGAAGTATTTTGTGAAGGGCGTATTGATTGGTTCGCTGAAAGAGTAGCAGAAGGGTGTAGAGCCACAGGCTTTGACCATAGATGAACTTGTGAAGGGAGCGCATGCAATGAAAAGATGGAAACGTAAGCTTCTCGCATCATTGTCAGTCACGCTTGTTATTGTCACAGCTTTAGCGGGGTGTTCGAGTTCTAAAGAAAAAAACAACACGGAGGGTCCATCCAATAAGCCTTCTGAGCCGACAGAAAGTGCTTCTGGCGCATTCGAGCTAGGTGCAGAGCCATTGGAATTTTCCTTCTATGGCCACTATGACTGGTATACGATGCCGGAGTGGGGAGCCGATCTTGCGACGAAATGGATCAAAGAGAACAAAAAGGTCAACGTCGTACCGATCAGCTCCGGCGGCGCAGCCAAAAACAAGCTGAGCACGATGATCGTATCCGGCGAGCTGCCGGATGTCATGTGGATGGAACGCGGAGCTGATGTCGAGAAGCTTCGTGCGGAAGGCATGCTGGTGCCATTCGATGACTATCTGGACAAGTATCCGAATCTGAAGAAGTGGGCCGGCGAATCTACGCTGGATATGCTTCGCTCGCCGGACGGCAAGCTGTATCAGTTCCCGAACTGGTATACGACGCAGCCGAACGGCAATGCAGGCTACCTGGTCAACAAGAAGATCTACAATGAGCTTGGCGCGCCAAGCCTGGAGACGACAGAAGATCTGTACAACTATTTGAAGTCGGTAAAAGAGAAGTATCCGGACGTCACTCCTTTGGAAGTGGGTCAGACGGCATCAGGCGTTGATGTCATGGTATCAGCCTTCGCGGAGAACAGACCGTATACGTTCAACTCGATGATCGCGGTGCCGCAAGGCAATGAACTGGTATCACTGTTCACAGATCCGGTCTATCGCGAACTGATTCAATATACGAGCCGTTTGTACCGCGAGAAGCTAATGACTCAGGATGCATTCACGCAGAAGCTGGAGCAGGTAGAGCAGAAGATCGTTACGGGCAAAGTAGCGGTATATGTGGCTTCCAGCCCGACGGAATTTGGTTCCAAAGGCAATATGGAGCTGTCCTCTCATGATCCGGAAGCAGGTTATATTATGGTATGGCCGGTTCATAAGGAAGGGCTCGACCGTAATAAAATTTTCCCTGGCGATTACAAGCAGCTGGGCTGGAACGTTAGTGTCATTACGAAATCCGCAGACAATCCGGAAGGCATCTTCGCATTCCTGGACTGGCTGACGGGTCCGGAAGGTCAACGTACGATTATGTGGGGACCTGAAGGCCTGTACTGGGAAGGTGTAGATGGTGAGGACGTACCGCTCTTCACGGAGAAATTCACGAGCGATCCGAAGGGACGCGACGAGCTGATGAACTCCACCGTCAACTTCCAATGGAACGGCAACACCGTATACGTCGACAATTCCAAGATGAAATTTGAATCGACGCTTCCAGCTGAGAAACGCAACTGGGAGACCTATTGGCAGTCGGAGATTACGTGGAAGACACAGTTCAATACGACGGCATACGTCAACTTGGACCCGGCAGGCGATACCGATGAAGGCATCATCGCACAGCGCGTGCTGGAAATTCACGAGCAAGCAAGAGCGAAGGCGATCAGCACTGCCTCATCGGATGCAGAGGTGCTCGCCATTCTGGATAAAGCAGAAGCCGATGCACAGCAAGCCGGCTATGACAAGCTGCTGAAGTTCAAAACAGAGAGATGGCAAGAGAACGTAAGCAAGCTTAACGCAGCAAAATAATGACCCTGGCTGAGGCCGGCGTACATTGGGCGGACCATGCAGATTAAAGCGCATGTAAGCTGATGGAGCCGGCTTCATCAGTCAGGTGGTATGGGAGAGATCATACTTGACGTATTACTTGGGTATCGATGGCGGGGGAAGCAAGACGCTCGCAGTTGTATCGGATGAAACGGGCCGCATCTTGGGTAGAGGAATAAGCGGCTGCGGCAATCATCAGTTGGGCGTGGAGCTGGCTGACCGGAATATTAGGGAAGCGGCGGAGACGGCCTTGACGGCTGCCGGTCTGAAGCAGGACGATATCGCCTATGCGATGTTCGGGCTTGCTGGTGCGGACCGTGAGGCTGACTTTCGAATCTTGAGGCCGATGGTCGCAGCAATGGGGTATGCCAAGTATGGCATTGTATGCGACACGGTCATTGGTCTTCGTGCGGGAACGAGGCAATCGGACGGCGTCGTGCTGATCTGCGGCAGCGGGACGAATTGCTACGGCATGAATGCAGCAGGAGAAGAATTGCAAATAGGCGGGTTCGGCTATGAATTCGGCGATTTTGGCGGAGGTACCGAGCTGGCGAAGGAAGCTTTCCGTGCGGTCATTCGTGCGTGGGAAGGCCGAGAGAAGCCCACTGCGCTGACGGAGCTGATCCTGGATGCTGCAGGCTATGACAATGTTTCGGACTTGTTTCATGGTTTTCTGGATGAAGGCAAGCGGGCACCCCACACGTTCGCGAAGTTATTATTCCAGGTCGCTGATCGGGATGAAATGGCGAGAGCCATATTGGAGAGACAAGGGCTGGAGCTGGGACGTGCGGCAAGCGCAGTTATTCATAAGCTGAAGATGGAAGCAGATACGTTCGAAGTGGTGCTTGCGGGCAGTATACTTACCCGCGGGGAAGGGCAATATGTTGTGCCGTTCATTGAGCGGCAGGTCAAGGAAGCGGCGCCGGATTGCCGTCTGCGCACGCTGGATCTGGAGCCGGCAGCCGGCGCATTGCTGCTTGCAATGGATAGAGATGGAATGAATGTAGCGGCAATGGTATATGAGAATTTGGAGAATGATCTATCGGTGAAGGAGAGGAATGTCGAATGGGTAATGGACTAAAGGTAGCAGTCATCGGAGGAGGCTCTTCGTACACGCCGGAGCTGATTGAAGGATTTATTCAAAGGTATGAATCGTTCCCGGTCAGCAAGATCGTACTGGCAGACATACCGGAGGGACGACATAAGCTTGCCATTGTAGGCGCGCTGGCACAACGCATGGTAGAGAAAAGCGGCTTGCCGATTCGTATCGAGCTTACGCTGGATCGGAGGTCTGCACTTGAAGGAGCGGATTTCGTCTCCACGCAGATGCGTGTGGGTCAATTGGAAGCAAGGGGATGGGATGAGTCGATCCCGGTCAAATATGGAATGCTCGGACAGGAGACGACCGGCGCCGGCGGCATGATGAAGGCGCTGCGCACGATTCCCGTCCTGCTCGATATATGCAAGGACATGGAGGAGCTCTGCCCGGATGCCTGGCTCCTGAACTTCACGAATCCTGCTGGCATGGTGACGGAAGCCATCCTGAAGCATTCTAGCATTCGCTCTATCGGCCTGTGCAATTCGCCAATTGCAGCATACAAGTGGCTTTCGTCCTTGTACAATGTCCCGATTGACCGCATCTATTGCGAGTTTGCGGGTCTTAACCATCTGCACTGGATTAGTCGGATTGAGATCGACGGCGAGTCGAAGCTGGAAGAGCTGCTGGATCGCCAAAGCTCCTATTCGGCAACCAACGTGCCGCAGCTGGCTTGGAACGACAGGCTGGTGCGGGAGCTGGGAGCAATTCCGTCCTATTATTTGAAATATTTCTATCTGCACCGGGAAATGGTAGAAGAGGGCAAGGCGGCTGCGGCCAGAGGCGAAAACCGGGCCGAGATGGTCAAGCGCCTGGAGGAGGAGCTGTTCGAGATTTACAAGCAGCCGGAGCTGGCGGAGAAGCCGAAGCAGCTGGAGCAGCGCGGCGGCGCCTATTATTCCGAAGCGGCGGTCAAGCTGATGCATTCCATCTACAACAATACGGGCGATATTCAGACGTTGAACGTTCGCAACAACGGCATATTGGACTTCTTGCCGGATGAGGCGGCGATTGAAGTCAATTGTGTCGTCACAAGCGAAGGTGCTGCTCCGGTTCCAGTGCGGCGCGTACCGGAAGGGACGAAGGGGCTCATTCATGCCGTCAAGACGTATGAAAGCCTGGCGATCGAAGCAGCCGTCACCGGCAGCAAAGATAAGGCGCTCCTGGCGCTGGCGAGCCATCCGCTCACAGATTCGGCTAATGTAGCCGAGGCGCTGCTGGAGGAGATGCTGCTCAAGAACAAGCAGTATTTGCCTCGGTTTTTCCAAACTTAATATCATTAACGATAAGGCGATCCGCCGCCCGGTTATGATTAACCGGGAGGAGGACCGCCTTTTTATTTAAGCCTTTACGTCTACGGAATCCGCTATCCGTTGCTTCGGCTTTCCGTTCCAGCTCCAGTACGTCCATATCCGAAGCAGCCATTCGACGGGACCGATTCGGAACCGCTTCAGGTAAAGCGCACTGCCTAGCAGCTGGAGCGTATAGATGGCAATGCCAATGCCGATACCCGCGATAATGCCAAGCTTGCCGTACCATCCAAAGCCATAGCCGTAGAAGAGCGTTGTGCAGATGACGGTCTGCAGTAAGTAATTAGTGAGCGACAGCTTGCCGACGGACTTGAAGCCGTTCCGCAGAGCCGTTGCTTTCCCCAGCGAGAGCAGCAAGGCGAACCCCATTATATAACCGAGTGACAGGATCAACATCCCGAGCGCGCCACTCACTCCGCCAAAGATCGTATCAGGCCAAATCTGCTTTATCGATTTCATGATCAAACCTGAGATTAGAAAGACGGAAGCCCATTTGAAGTAAAAGGCACGCTTGGTCTCAGGCTGATAGAACCAGTCTTTTCTGGCCGCATACATGCCGAATAAAAACATGGGGGCGGTCATGAACGGGACGAGCAGATAAGCGGCAACTAGAATCAGGCCATCGGCTTCGAGCGGTTTCGGCTCGTCATGGCGGAAGGCGAATATCTCCGAGTAGCTTCCGTTCTGATACACATCGATAGATTTCATGACATAAGCCTCTGTTTTTTCCTGGATGATTTTCGTTTCTTCAATCAGCGGGCCTGTTGAGTCCATACCGGCCAGACCGATAACCGGCAGAAGCGCAATGCCCCAGATTAAGACCGTTTTGGCCTTGCGTCTTAGGAACAGGAGGAGGAATAGGCTCATTCCGCCGTACAACAATAAGATGTCACCTTCCCAGAGAAAATAGGAATGCAGCATCCCAAGCCCGATAAGCATGATCGATCGGCGTACGATGACCATCCTGAACCCGGCTCCCTTCGCCTCAAGTCCCTCCATCAGCTTGAGCATTCCGAAGCCGAATAGAAATGCGAAGATGGGCATGAAGCTGCCTTCAATCACGATCTTTACAAGAGTGTGCGCAACGCTATCCGCACCAGTGAGTCCGAATAGATCGATCTCGTCCTTGCCCCACATGCCATACTGAAAGATGAGCAAATTGGAAAGCAGAATGCCGAGCAAGCTCAAGCCGCGAATTTCGTCTACGATGCTTTGTCTTCCTATTTTTTGAATCATTTTCCATCACCTCGGTCCCATTATAGAAACCGTCATTTACTTTCTGTTAATGCCGGTCTTATTTTTTGCTGAAGAGACGGGCATCCGTTAAACGGAAATTAAGGTTTCTATAGTAAAATAAGGATGGAGGGGATAGAGATTGGATGTATCGAACGCGAGAATTATAATGATAGACGATGAACGCGCCATTACGAAGATGCTGGACATGACGCTTCGCAAGGAAGGCTTCCGTTATCTGTTCACCGCCCATAATGCCGTAGATGCTCTCAAGTTGATTGGAAAGCATGGCGCTGATATTGTGCTGCTGGACGTGATGCTGCCGGATCAGACCGGCTTTGATCTCTGTCCCAAGATTAGAGAGCTGTGCGATGCCCATATCATCTATTTGACTGCGCGGGCGTCTGATCTTGATGTGCTAACCGGTTTTGCGACAGGCGGAGACGACTATGTCACAAAACCGTTCAATCCGCTTGAGATTGCAGCCCGAATAAAAGCGCGGCTGCGCCGCGGCGGCGTGACGCCTGTCTCGGTAATGGAGGAGAAGCGACAGCGTTATGACTTCGGACGGTTCGTGCTCGACGATGCGGCGGGTGAGCTGCTGGTGGAAGGCAAGGAGGTCGCTTGTCCCGCGATGGCGTATCAGCTGCTTCATTTCTTGTGCAAAAATCCGGGTATTGTTTTTTCCAAAGCTCAGCTGTATGAGGCCGTATGGGGCCTCGATGGCGATGGCGATGACAATACCGTTATGGTTCATATCCGCAAAATCCGTGAGAGGATTGAGCGCAATCCAAGCGAGCCTAGCCATCTTCTCACCATTCGCGGACTCGGCTATAAGCTGGCGAAGGGAAAGCAGTCATGAAGACTCGCAATGTAAAGCGAAGGCTGACCCTTCATTTTACCTATCAGATGTTATTGCTGTTCGTCTTTGTTCTGCTCATGGTATTTACGATATTGCTTGTCTTCATTCAATTATTAGTCAATGAGGATATGAAACAAAGATTTCCGTTCGGGTCGCTGGATGTCATCATTATGGAGACGGATGTGACGGAGCAGAAAGCCGTAGTGCCGAAGCGTTGGGTGGATCAGCTGGCAGAACAACATTACTGGCTGCAAGTGGTGAATAGCCAAGGCGATGTGATCTATGAAGTGAATACGCCTGAGGATGTGCCGCAAGCTTATACTACGGGAGAGCTGCTCGTTATCGAGCAGACGAAGCGGTACGGTCCCTACGAAGTGATGATGTCGCTGGACGATTCGGTGCCGAACATGGCTCTATTCATGCTAGGTTATGTGAATGATCGTTCGGTTGAGGTCCAGTCCATTTATGCCAAATATGCGAGAGACGGTGTTGTGAGGGAAGAGGCAGCCGAGCAGCTTAACGAAGAACTGGCGAAATCTCGGCATACGCTGCAAATTATAGATGGCAACGGCCAAGTGCAGCAATCGGTAGGCATGCCAATGGAACGGAAACGGTACGCTCCGCTTGAGCTTATTACAATGGAAAAGATGAAGGGCAATTTTCCAACAATCGTATCCGTCCATGCGGATCGTGAAACGGATTCATTCTGGGTATTGCACCAAAGCAAACGGGGAGGCTACGTCAAGCAGCCATTCATGAAAGAAGTAATCATCACGGCTTCCTTCATTGGAGGAGCGATTCTAATCGCAACACTAGCCTTCTCCATTTATCATGGCTACCGTTATGGCAGGCCGCTGCTGCTGTTCATTGATTGGTTCGCACGGCTTGGCAGAGGACAATATGAAGAGACGTTGTCCGCGAAGGATCAGAAGCGGGTCTATCGCAAGAATGGCAAGCTGCGCCGAAAGTATAAGCTCTATAAGGAAGTCATTGACGGATTCCGCGAGATGACATTAAGGCTGCACGCTGCGGAGCAGGATCGCACTCGGCTCGAGAAGACGAGGGAAGAATGGATGACGGGCATCTCACATGATCTGCGCACTCCGCTTAGCTCGATACAGGGCTACGGCCATTTGCTGGAGAGCGGGCAATACAGCTTTACAGAGGAAGAACTAAAGGAGATGGGCGGTACGATTCGGGATAAGAGCGACTATATGATCGATCTGATCCAGGACTTCTCGCTGGCATTCCAGCTTAAGAACAAGCAGGTTCCGTTTGAAGTAAAGCCAATCGAGCTGCAGGAATTCGTCAGACGGATTGTTCTTAACTACGTGAATGACATGACGATGGAGGGCACGACGTTCCAATTCGAGAATGAATACGAGGCGACGCGGGTTCGGGTGCTTGCGAATGACAAGTGGTTCGCCCGAATGCTGGATAATATCATCATGAATGCCGTCAAGCATAATCCGGAAGGCACAACCATCACGGTGAGTGTCGCGGTATCGGTTGGTTATGCCGTTCTGACCGTGAAGGATGACGGAATCGGAATGGATGAGGAGACGCTGCTGAACCTGTTCGAGCGTTATTATCGCGGCACCAATACGGAGGAGAAGACCGGTGCGGGTCTAGGCATGAGTATTGCAAAGTCGATTGTTCTTGCGCATAACGGCACGATTAAAGCAGAATCCGAGATAGGCCGCGGTTCGACGGTTATGATAGCTCTTCCGATTCTGTTGCATTCGCCTTAACCGACAGACAAAATAGCTTGAGGGTAATGAGTGTCTAAAAATGATAAAAGGACCGGCTGCATCGCAATAGCGAAGCGGCCGGTTCTATTTGCGCAGGGGAAATTTCATTCCTGGCCGATTGTGAAGACAGCGATCTCAGGCGGGCAGCCTAGACGAACCGGAATTTTTACCGTTCCCAAGCCCCTATTGATATAGAAACGTCTGCGTTTGTCCACATTTTTAATGCCTGTGTGGAAATGCTTATAGGCGCCTATCGTATGGTTTAGCACTCGGATTTGGCCGCCATGGGTGTGGCCTGTGAGCAGTAAGTCATAGAGGACGCCGCCTTCCTGCAACAGCCTGATGATGCTTGGAGAATGAGCCAGCATGATGATATAGTCTTGGCTCTCCAATTCGGCAGGGCTTAATGTCAACAGCTCGTTCCCATAGATCGAGTTGTCAAATCCGTAGATTAGTCCTCCGTCCGGCTGATGGAGGATCTTGCAGGCACTATTCGTCAATACGGTCACGTTCAAATCCTGAAGCGACTGGAGGATGTCCCGGTATTCCTGCTCTGTGTATCTTTTTTTGCGAAAGCCGTTCCAGCCTTCACGCTCGTAATTGCCGGGCACGAAGGTGATACGGGGAGCTTGCAACTTCTCGATTTCCTTCAGTACACGCTTGAAATGGCCTTTCCTTGACGCAAGGTCTCCGGTAATGATGATATGATCTGGATTTAACCGGTTCACCTTGCGGCTGATCGAGCCGTTCAAAAACAAGGTACGCCCATGAATATCCGTTAAATGGACCACAGTAGCCTTGAAACGGGACGGAGCAGGCAGGCGATGCCAAGTCGTTCTGACCCAGCAGGTTTCGAAAATGATGTACAAGACCGCAAAACAAACCATAATCCAAATGATGATCACTACGGTTACCTTTCCCTTTCTCCGGCAAGCAGATTCCTATAGCTTTAACCTTAATTCTACAAGCGTGATGTCGATTCCTGTGGCCTATCGGCGAATGGTGCAACGTGATGCGTCTCCATGCTGCAGGTTGACAATCAGATTGCGAGGACTTATTATAATACCCATACAGGTATATGTATAAATGATGAATCGAAATTTATGCGTACACCCCAACATGATAAAGGGAGGTGCTCTTTGAATGTGGAGATAAGCTGGATTGTCCTGTTATTTGCCATTGGCTTTATCGGTTCTTTCCTATCCGGTATGGTCGGCATAGGCGGCTCGATTATCAAATATCCCATGCTACTGTATATTCCTCCGGCACTGGGGTTCGCGGCTTTCTCAGCCCAGGAAGTGTCCGCGGTCAGCGCGGCGCAGGTGTTTTTTGCTTCATTGGCGGGATTGCTTGCCTATCGAAAGGGCGGCTGGATTCATAAGCCGTTGGTTATGTATATGGGCATACCTATCGTGCTTGGCAGCTTTCTCGGCGGCTACGGATCGAAGTTTCTGTCTGATTCGATCATTAACGTAACCTATGCCGTCCTGGCTCTCATCGCGGCAGTGATGATGTTTATGCCCAAGCGCGGGGAAGAAGGGGATGGCAGTATCGCGGCGTTCAACAAACCGCTTGCGGCAGGTTCCGCGGCAGCGGTGGGCATCTTGTCAGGAATTGTAGGGGCAGCAGGCGCGTTCATAACGGTTCCGATTATGTTAGTGCTGTTGAAGATTCCGACTCGCGTGGCGATCGCCTCATCGCTTGCGATTACCTTCCTGTCTTCCATAGGATCGACCGGAGGGAAGCTGATGGGCGGTCATATGCTGCTCATTCCATCGCTTGTCATGATTGCAGCCAGTATTATCGGTTCTCCCATTGGCGCAAAGCTGGGACAGCGAATGAACGTGAAGATGCTGCAAGGTCTGCTTTCGATTTTAATTACCGCAACGGTTGTTAAGATTTGGTGGGATATGCTGCTTTAATTTTTTTTGCTATTTTCAATACCCTATGGGGTATATAGTTAGAATGGAGGAAGGACAATGATGATGAACGTACAAGCGGATATGACGCTCGACTGTATCGGATTGGCGTGTCCAATGCCGATTGTGAAGACCAAGAAGATGATGGTTGAGCTGGCAGATGGGCAGGTGCTGGAGATCCAAGCTACTGATAAAGGCTCGCTTGCTGATCTGCGAGCTTGGTCACAGAAGGCCGGGCATCAATATGTAGGGACGATAATGGACGGCGGCGTGCTGAAGCATTACGTTCGTAAAACCCCTTCAGAAGAAATCAAACCGGAAACTCGTTATCCGCATACGGCTGGCAATGAGGAATTGGCTGGGCGGTTGGCAAGCGGTGATGAGCTTATAGTTCTGGATGTCAGGGAAGCGGCGGAGTATGCCTTCCGTCATGTGAAGGGGGCCGTCTCGATTCCGCTGGGACAGCTGGAGAGTCTGTATCATACGCTGCATCCAGACTCCGAGCTATACGTCATATGCAGAACCGGAACGCGCAGCGACATGGCATGCCAGTGGCTGGCTGATCACGGCTACAGCCGGGTGAAAAACGTAGTGCCGGGCATGTCAGACTGGACGGGCGAGACGGAGTCTGAGGTAGAGGGGGAAACGCCATGACGACATCTGTGAAGCCAATGGCTGCAAGCGAGCTGGCCCATTCTATCACCCATCGCGAACCGCTATTTATTTTGGATGTGCGCAATGAAACGGATTATGCCGATTGGAAAATCGAAGGGCAAAGCATAGAGAGCATGAATCTTCCGTATTTCGATCTGCTGGACGGCGTAGAGGAAGCTGTGAAGCGGATACCATCCGGCCGCCAAGTGTTGGTCGTCTGCGCGAAGGAAGGCTCATCCGTGTTCGTGGCGGAGCAGCTTGCGGAGGCCGGTGTGAGGGATGTTTATTATTTGCAAGGGGGCATGAAAGCATGGAGCGAGCATCTGGAGCCGGTGAAGGTAGGCGAGCTGCCAGGCGGCGCGATCTATCAATTCGTGCGTCTGGGCAAAGGCTGTCTGTCTTACATGGTCGTATCCGGCGATGAAGCTGCGGTCATCGATGCGATGAGAACGACCGAGGTCTATGAGGAATTCGCCCGGAATCTGGGTGTGTCGATCAAGCATGCGCTGGATACGCATCTCCATGCCGATCATATATCGGGAGGCCGCAAGCTGGCTGAGCGCATGGGAGCGAAGTATTGGCTGCCGTCCAAGGATGCGGGGGAAGTAACCTTCGCCTATGGAAAGCTGGAGGATGGCGATCGGGTAGCGATTGGCGCTACGGAGATCGGCATCGGCGCCCTCTATTCACCTGGACACACCATTGGCAGCACTTCCTTTGTTGTGGATGGCAACTATCTGTTGACCGGCGATATACTGTTCATTACATCGATCGGGCGGCCCGATCTTGCCGGGCAAGCGGAAGATTGGGCGGGCGATCTGCGCCGAACTCTGTATGAAGGATATCGTGCTCTGTCGCCGGATCTGATTGTGCTTCCGGCACATTTTGGGCAAATGGACGAGTTGGGCGAGCAAGGTCAGGTTGCGGCTAGACTTGGCGATTTGTTCCGCGATAATCCGGGCCTTCATCTGGAGGATGAATTGGAGTTCCGCAGGGCGGTCACAGAGAATCTGCCGCAGCATCCTAATGCGTACCAGCAAATCCGCCAAACGAACATGGGCCATATTAGCCCGACAGATGAAGAGCAGCGGGAGATGGAGATCGGCCCGAACCGCTGCGCCATTCATGACCAATAACGATAACGGGAGGAATTTACGATGAAAACAGATGCAGTGGTTGTCGATACGAAGGGACTGGCATGTCCAATGCCGATCGTGAAGGCGAAGAAAGCGCTGGACAGTATGGAAACAGGACAAATGATGAAAGTATTGTCGACTGACCAAGGTTCCCTGAACGACTTCCGGGCTTGGGTAAGAGGAACCAAACATGAGCTGGTGCAGCATGAAGAGAAGGACGGGGTGTTTACGTTTTACGTGAGGAAGCAGTAACAGTCTTTAGCAATTGGCAGTTGCTATTCCGGCAGTGACAAGCTATATTACCTCTAGGGGTATCATTTCGACAATACCAATTCCAAACAGGCTGGAGGTTGTGACATGGAGTACGATGAGAGCGTCATCCGAAGATTGAAACGAATGGAAGGCCAGATTCGCGGCGTGATGCGAATGATGGAGGAAGGCAAGGACTGCAAGGACGTGGTTGCTCAATTGTCCGCCGTGCGCAGCGCAGCCGACAAAGCGATGGCGTATATCGTCGCTCATAATTTGGAGCAATGTATTACAGAAGAGAAGGAACGGGGCGGAGACACCAGCAAGCTGGTGAAGGAAGCTGTAGAGCTGTTAGTGAAAAGCCGCTGAGGCTTTGCCATAGATAAGCCAGGGAGCGCTTCTTGCAGGCAGTTTCCTCGGGCAAGCGGAATGGATGAGCGGGGGAATTCTCCGGGATAACATTCCTCTTTTTTTCAACGCATTAATACTATTACGGGTATAAGTATAAAGGAGAAGGGGCAAAACAATGACATCAGCGATGACTGAGAAGGAAAGAACGACGATTGTGCTGTTCAGCGGGGATTTGGATAAAGCGATTGCCGCATTCATCATTGCGAACGGGGCTGCGGCCTACGATCATGAAGTGACAATCTTCTTCACCTTCTGGGGTCTGAATACAATGCGTAAGGACGAGATTGTCCAGACGGACAAAGGTTTGCTGGAGAAGATGTTCGGCTGGATGATGCCGCGCGGTCCGAAGAAGCTCGGGCTGTCGAAGATGAACATGGCGGGTATGGGCCCGAAAATGATTAAACATGTCATGAAGAAACATAATGCCCTGACGTTGCCGCAACTGATTGAGCTGGCTCAGGAGCAAGGCGTGAAGCTGGTCGCTTGCACGATGACGATGGATTTGCTGGGCCTTCAGAAGGAAGAGCTGATTGAGGGCATGGAGTATGCAGGAGTAGCGACTTATCTGGGCGATGCGACAGAAGCCAAGGTTAATTTGTTTATTTAATTGGGTAAATATAGAAGCCCCATGGGCCGTTCATCGGCGCATGGGGCTTTTTATGCTGCAAGTCTGACGATTCAGAAAAGTTATCAACAGCCTGCGTGTTATTTAGCGAAAAAATAATTATCAACATGTGCATAACGCATTTAAGCTATTCATCAACAGCTTCATCCACATATCCATAGCCGGCGTGGATTACTTGCTCCAGATGCGGTCGCCATTCAAATATTTTTCGGTCAAGATGGAGAGCAGCTGGATGCCGACTTGATTATGCCCGCCTTCGGGCAGGATGATGTCCGCGTATTTTTTGGACGGCTCAATGAATGCTTCATGCATCGGCTTCACCGTATTCAGGTACTGGTCGTGAATCGACTGGATCGTGCGCCCGCGCTCCTCAATGTCGCGCAAGACGCGGCGCAGAATGCGCACATCGGGATCAGTATCGACGAATACTTTAATATCAAGATGCTCGCGCAGCCGTTCGTCGGACAATACATGCAGCCCTTCCAGGATGACGATGCGGCTTGGGAGAAGCTCAACTTGCCGATCGGTGAACCGGGTATGCTCCGTAAAGTCGTAGACAGGGGCATATGCAGGGAGCCCTTGCTTCAGCAGAAGCAGATGCTCAATGAGCAGCTCGTTGTCGAAGGCCAGAGGATGGTCGTAGTTCACGATTTCCCTCTCCTCCATGCTAAGCTGCGAATGCCCTTTGTAATAGTTGTCTTGCGAGATAAAGGTGACTTTATCCGTTCCTTGGTTGTCGATGACAGAACGGGCGACGGTCGTCTTGCCCGATCCCGTCCCGCCTGCAATTCCTATAATAAGCATGAGCGTGTTGAAGCCTCCTGGGACTATATTCGGTTCATAACTTACGTATTGTAGCACAGCGCGCCGACGTTTTCATCCCCGGAATGAACAGGCAAGAAGTTCCCGCTTGGATTCGCTCGTACATCCGTTACGAGGTTCGTTTGAAGGAAGCAGATGAAATCCCGTTTGAATTTTTGTAAAATAAGGTATACCTTTTATAACCTTATTGTAAGCGTTTTTATAGATGGGGGAGATCGGAATGGGGCCATACATGCTGGCGATTGATCAGGGAACGACAAGTACGCGGGCGCTGCTTGTGGATCGGAAGGGGAATATTGCGTCCATCGCACAGGAGGAGTTGCCGCTGAGCTATCCGGTGCCAGGCACTGTAGAAGCGGACGCTACGTTCATATGGGACTCCACACAACGAGTGCTGAAGGATGTGCTGGAGAAAAACGCCGTAAGTGCGGAGCAGATCGCCGCGATCGGCATTACGAATCAGCGGGAGACGACAGTCGTGTGGGACAAAGCGACCGGAGAGCCGATTCATCCAGCCATCGTATGGCAATCCCGGCAATCCTCCGAAATTTGCGAGCGTCTTCGTGCGGATGGACGCGAGGATGAGATTCGGGCGCGGACGGGCTTGCTTATCGATCCTTACTTTTCTGGTACCAAGGTCACTTGGCTGCTGGAGCAGGTGGAAGGCGCGCGGGAGCGGGCAGAGAGTGGAGAGCTGCTGTTCGGCACGATTGAGACCTGGCTGATCTGGAAGCTTACCGGCGGGAAGGCGCATGTGACGGATGTCTCGAACGCTTCTCGTACTTTGATGTTCAATATTCATGAGCGGAAGTGGGATGAAGAGCTGCTCGCTATGCTCGGTGTGCCCGCAGCTATGCTGCCGGAAGTGAAGTCCTCCTCGGAGATATACGGGAAGCTGGATCCATCGTTGATCGGCAAGGAGATTCCGATTGCGGGAGCGGCGGGCGACCAGCAGTCAGCCCTGTTCGGACAAAACGCCTTCACGCGCGGCTCAACCAAAAATACGTACGGCACGGGCTGCTTCATGCTGATGAACACCGGAGAGAAGGCCATTCTTTCGCAAAAAGGGCTGCTGACGACGATTGCCTGGGAGCTTGACGGCAAGCTGGAGTATGCGCTGGAGGGCAGCGTCTTTGTTGCGGGAGCGGCGATCCAGTGGCTGCGCGACGGGCTGGAGCTGATCGAGTCCGCTGCAGAATCGGAGACGCTTGCCGCCGAGGTGGAGTCAACGGATGGCGTCTATGTCGTGCCCGCATTTGTCGGGCTTGGTACGCCTTATTGGAACAGTGACGTAAGAGGTTCCATATTCGGTCTTACGCGCGGCACAGGCAAGGCGCATTTCGTTAGAGCGGTGCTGGAATCGCTCGCCTACCAGACGAAGGATGTCTTATCTGTGATGGCAGAGGAGTCCGGGCTAGAGCTGCATTCCTTGGCTGTAGACGGCGGCGCGGTTGCCAACGACTTGCTTATGCAATTCCAGAGCGATCTGCTTGGCGTGCCTGTGGAGCGGCCGGTTATCGGGGAATCGACTGCGCTTGGCGCTGCATTCCTGGCCGGGCTGGCGGTCGGCTTCTGGAAGGACCGCGAGGAAATTGCATCCTTGCGCCAAGTGGATCGGCTGTTCCAGCCGAATATGACAGATGAACGAAGACAACAATTGTACGGCGGCTGGAAGCGGGCTGTCCGGGCGGCAATGGCCTTTTCCGAAAAATAATAGTAGTTGTGAGAAAACTGCAGGTTAGCCGGCGTTCCGTGAGGAGATGTCGGACGCTTGCGGTTTTTTATGTTTGGGAATACGCCATGGCGGCAAAGAAGAAGAATAGCCATATGCTAATTAGAGAGTGACAGGAGGGAATACCATGAGTGAGGACAGGAAGACGGGATCGGCCTTTCATGCGAATGAGCGGCTGCGGTTGCTGGAGCGAATGGCGGAGAGCCGGTTGGACGTGCTCGTTATCGGGGGAGGCATTACCGGTGCGGGCATCGCGCTGGATGCGGCAAGCCGCGGCATGAAGGCTGGACTCGTGGAGATGCAGGACTTTGCGGCGGGTACCTCCAGCCGCTCGACCAAGCTGATCCACGGCGGGCTGCGCTACTTGAAGCAGCTGGAGATTGGTGTGGTGGCGGAGGTGGGCAAGGAAAGGGCGATTGTCTATGAGAATGGCCCGCATGTGACGACGCCGGAGCGGATGCTGCTGCCGCTGTATGAAGGAGGGACCTTCGGCAAGCTGACGACCTCTATGGCGCTTCGCTTCTATGACTTTCTGGCGGGCGTGAAGAAGGACGAGCGCCGCAGGATGCTCAGCAGCTCCACGACCTTGCAGCGGGAGCCGCTGCTGAAGCGTAACGGCTTGAAGGGCGGCGGGCTATATGTCGAGTATCGGACGGATGATGCCAGGCTAACGATTGAAGTGCTGAAGAAAGCTGTATCGTGGGGCGCTTTGGCCGTTAATTATGCGAAGGCGGAGGAACTGCGCCGAAGTGCGGACGGGAAGATCGCCGGGGCGATGGTCCGGGATAGGATCGGCGGCGGGCTGTTCCGCGTGGAGGCGGGAATCGTCATTAACGCGACAGGCCCGTGGGTGGATGAGCTCCGCGAGTCGGACGGCTCCCGGCAGGGCAAGACGCTCCATCTGACAAAAGGGGTGCATCTGGTGTTCGACGGCGTGAGGTTCCCGCTTAGGCAGGCCGTCTACTTCGATACGCCGGATGGCCGCATGGTATTCGCGATACCGCGCGAGGGCAAGGCTTATCTAGGGACTACGGATACGGACTATATAGGGGATACGGCGAACCCGGCCATGACGAGGGAGGATCGTGATTACCTGCTGAATGCTGTCAATTCGATGTTCCCGACGCTGGGACTGACGGCAGCTGATGTCGAATCCAGCTGGGCGGGACTGCGCCCGCTTGTTCATCAGGAAGGGAAGTCGCCGTCGGAGATTTCGCGGCGGGACGAGATATTCGTATCCCCATCGGGTCTGCTATCGATAGCAGGCGGCAAGCTGACTGGCTACCGCAAGATGGCGGAAGCCGTCGTCGACCGGGCGGTGAAGCTGGGTCAAGCCGCGGGTGCTCTGGCATTCGGCCCAAGCCAGACAAGAGAGCTGCCGATCTCCGGAGGCGAGACAGGCGGCTCTGATGGCTTCGAGGCGTACGTGTCGGAGAAGACAGCAGCGGGTATGGCGCTGGGCCTCGAAGCGGCGGACGCTTCGGGATTGGCTCGCCGCTACGGCTCGAATGTGGATGTATTGTTCGGCTTGTACCCCGAAGCCATCAAGTTGGCGGAGAAGCATGGCTTGCCGATCAAGCTTGCTCTTCAGCTGCTCTATGCGATTCGCGAGGAGATGACGGTGAAGCCTGTCGATTTTTTCATCCGCCGGACTGGATTATTGTTATTCCATATTAAAGAAGTGCGCAGATGGAAGGGGGCTGTCCTGCAGGCGATGAGCAGCCTGCTAGACTGGAGCGGTTCCGAGCAGGAGTCCTATAGGAGAGAGCTGGATCATGCCCTGGAAGCGGCGACCGTGCCTCTATCTGATTAATGCCCAAAACTTCTCTATTATTGGAATCTTTCAAATGACAGCAATCGACAAAAATATGATAGAATAAGGGAATATACTGTGCGAACATCCTTCGTGCCATCTCTTCCAAGAAGCAGGTGATTCCCATGAGACAGACCAAAGCTATTATAATCGTATTCTTGTTATTCATCATAACGTTCCCTTTCTCATCCGCGACTGCCCATGCAGGCATGTTCGACCGGCTGAAGGACATCTACCAGGCGCCGGATAAGCTCGCCGAGCTGAAGGGGCAGTACGAATCAACCAAGCAGATGCTGGAAGGACAGCTGGAGGCGCAGCAGGAGCAGCTTGAGCTTACCCGCCAGCAAGCCTCGGATCTGCTTGCCCAGCAAGAAGCGCTGCTGGCTCAGCAAGAGGGCCTGCTTACTGAGCAGGAGGAGCTAATGAAGTCCAACGAAACGCTGAGATCGGAGAATCAAGCGCTCATTGCCCAGATGGAGGCAGCCGAAGCGAAGAAACAATCCCTATACAACAAGGCTATATTCATTGCGGTCTCGCTCATCGCCGTCATTGCTGCTTACGCCTTGTCGGTCAGAATTTGGCGCTTTGCCGTCTGGCGCAAGCAGAGACGCAGCGGTCACGGTCATGAGGCTATGCTGCCATGAAGATTCTCACGCCTTCGCCAACTGGCTATGTGCGGGTGCAACTGGATGAGGGGGATGCTTTGCATGTGCTCCATCCCAAGTCGATTGTTGCATATCAAGGCGATCCGCGCAGCCGCGAGGACCGCTTCATGGATATCGGAGGCGTGTACCGCAAGAAGAAGTGGATTCGCTCCCGCTTGCAGGGAACGAGCGAATTTCTGCTAGGCCTTCCGCCTGGTTGTTCCCTGGAGACGATCGACATTCCAGAGGACAGCAGCCTGCTATTCGACTTCCGCCATGTGGCGATGTTCTCCGACGGTATGACCTTCAAAAGCAAGATTCTGAAATGGAAGACAGCCTGGATTACAAGAGAGCTGATTCGGATCAAGTTCAGCGGACCGGGTACACTCGGCGTGTTGACCGCTGGCGATCTGGCGGCGATTCAGCTGCATCCCGACCGGCCTCTCTTTGTCGACAAGAGCGCATTGGTGGCTTATCCCGAGGATGCGGAGATCAAGCTGTCCGTTTACGGGAACTCGCTGGCGAGCCAGCACATGAACGTGCAGTGGGAACTTCGCGGGAGTGGGCCTGTGCTCATTCAGACCGGCTCGCGTGATACTGGCTTGCAGGACAAGCTGACGGGGGACGGCTGGTTCAAGCGGCTACTTCGGGAAGTTCTTCCGTTCGGCAGCGTATATATCAAATAGATTGTCTTCCGATCCATCACCTTGTGAAAAGAGGTGATGGATTTTTTGTATGGAATGAATAATAATGTTTTACATCCATATGTAAGCGATTCCATATTCATAGTGATTATTCAGGGAGACAGAGAGGGGAAACGGAGATGTACAAGGTGCTGCTCGTCGATGATGAAGCGGATGTCAGAGAGGGGCTGCTGGGCGAGATTGATTGGCGCATACATGGCTTTGTGATTGCCGGCACGGCTGAGAACGGCCAGGAAGCGCTGGAGCTATGCGAGAGACTGGCGCCGGATGTAGTTATTACCGATATTAGTATGCCTTTCATTAACGGCCTGGAGCTGTCCCATTGGCTGCGCCAGCACCAGCCGCTGGTGAAGATCGTCATCCTTACCGGATACGATGAATTCGATTATGCGAGGCAAGCGGTCACATTAAGCGTAGACGAATATTTGCTCAAGCCGTTTTCTTCGGATACATTCGCGGAGTTGCTGGGCAAGATCAGAGGCCGGATTGAGGCGGAGGTTGCGGAGCGTGAGGATATGCAGCGGCTGAAGGAGCATTACCGTACCAGCCTGCCTCTGCTCGGCGAAAGCTTCCTTGCGTCCTTGCTTACGCGCAAGCTATCCAAGTCTGTCATAGAGGAGAAAGCGCGAAGCTATGGCCTCCATCTGAAGGGAACAGGGTATAGGGCAGCGGTGCTGGCGCTTCATCAAGGCGAGGACAGCGAAAGTTCCGCCGATTCCGAATCGCTCCGCAGCTCAGGCGATACAGAGCTTATGCTGCAAGCGATGTTGAATATTGCGCGGGAATGGTGGGATTCTGCACAGCTGGGCAGTGCGTTTATCCATCAGGAGAGCGTGGCGCTCATTGGCATGAACAGCGCTGCTGAGGGCGAAGCGTGGGCAACCCGCATGGGCGAGACGCTGGACAATATTGTGCGCAGCATCCGTCATTACTTGAAGCTCTCGACGACGATTGGCGTCGGCTCTGTAGCGGAGGAGCTGTCCCATTTGAAGGACTCCTATTCGGACGCCTTGCTTGCGCTTGATTATCGTCTGGTGCTAGGCCCCGGCAAAGTCATCTATATCGGGGATATGGAGCATCGCGCCGGGGAGAAGCTGCGGCTTGACGATCTGAAGACGGGCGCGCTGATCCGCAGCTTGAAGGTAGGTACGCCATCAGAGCTGCGGGAGGCTGTATCGGCCCTCTTTGCGGAGCCTGCTCGTCACGGGTATGCCTATAGCGATATTCAGGTGTATCTGCTTGAGGTATGCACGACCGTGTGGCGTACGGCCCAGGATGCGGGTCTAGCCTTGGACGAATTGTTCGGGCAGGGCTTCCAGCTTCATATGGAGCTGTTCCGGTTTGCCGGGATGCAGGAGATGGAGCAATGGCTTCAGGACGTGTGCCTTCGCATCATGCAGGAGATTGCCAGCAAGCGGCAATATACCTATAAGGACTTGGTCGAGAAGGCGATTCACTATACGAAAGAAAACTATGGCGATCCCGACCTGTCCATTCAGCAGGTATGCGCCATGCTGCATATTAGCGCGGGGTATTTCAGCGGCGTATTCAAGAAGGAGACGCGCATGACGTTCGTGCAATATTTGATGCATATCCGGATGGAGGCGGCCATGGCGCTGCTTAGGGAGACGGAGCTGAAGGCGTTCGAAATCGCGGAGCGGGTCGGATTCGCCGACCCCAATTACTTCAGCTTCTGCTTCAAGAAGCGGCTCGGCATATCGCCGAAGGAATACCGCGGACGGCTGGAAGCCGGCAGTGGAGAGCTGCTGTCATGAAAGGCGGCATACTGCGGGTTATGCGCGGCCTGGGGCTGCAGCATTGGCAGGACCGGCTTCGGACGAGCAGCATTCAGTCGATCATTATGTGGTCATTTTCGCTATGCCTGCTGTTGATCGTCATGCTTGCTGCTTTCCTGCTTTATAACAAGTTTTCGCGCACGGCGGAACAGAATGTGCTCCTCGGCACGAGCCAGATCGTGGATCAGGTGGGCTACAACCTGGAGGATTATGTAGACGGCATGGCGCAGCTGTACCGGACGATTGAGCAGCATCTGCTGCCCGGAGCCTCCTGGGACGACGAGCAGGTGGCCCAGCAGCTGGATATTCTGATGAGCAGCCGGGATGACATTGTGTCGATCGCGCTATTCGACGACCAGGGAGAGCTGCTGCGCAATCATCCTGCAGAGCCGGTGCGGACGAGCGCCCGCGTAACGGCGCAAAGCTGGTTTCATTCCGCGATGCGGGTATCGAACCACCTCAGCTTCTCACTTCCTCATGTGCAGAATTTGTATGACGGCACGTATAAGTGGGTCGTCTCGATGAGCAAGGGATTGACGATGGAGAAGGACGGCAAGCCCATGAACGTCGTACTGCTTGTAGATATCAATTTCAAAAAAATCGACGAGCTGAGCAGCCGGATCAGTCTGGGCAAGCGCGGCTACGTCTACATTATCGACGAGGGAGCGGGCAATATCGTATATCACCCGCAGCAGCAGCTGATCTATATGGGGCTGCGCAACGAAAGCGTGGAGAAGGCGCTCACCTCAAGCGGCAGCTATATCGACAAGGCGGACGGCGTGAAGCGGCTCAATACGGTCAGATCAGTCTATAACATTGGCTGGAAGGTGGTAGGCGTGGCTTATCTGGACGAGATGATGACAACGAGGGAAGAGATGAACCGTTATTTGATTCAGGTGGCAGCGATCGTACTGGTGCTCTCCATTCTTGTCTCGATGGTGCTTGCTGCGTCGCTCGCCCGTCCCATCAGGCGAATGGGCGCGACGATGAAAGCGGTGGAGCGGGGTGACTTCGACGTTGAGCTGCCGCTGCGCGGACCGCTGGAGGTCGTGCAGTTGTCCAGTCGTTTTAATCTGATGCTGGATAAGATTCGGGGGCTGATGCGGCAAATTATCGTGGAGCAGGAATCCAAGCGGAAGTACGAGCTGGAGGCGCTGCAAGCGCAGATTAATCCCCATTTTCTATACAACACGCTGAATTCAGTCGTTCGTATGGTCGGCATGAGCAAAAACGAGGATATCATCACGATGATTACTTCGCTCTCCAAGCTGTTCCGGATTAGCCTGAGCAAAGGGCGGACGGTCATTAAAGTAAGTGAAGAGCTGGAGCATGCCAGGCATTACCTTACCATTCAGCAAATGCGATTCAAGCAAAAATTCAAGTTCGAGATTGAAGCGGAGGAAGCGGCGCTGGACTGCTATACGCTGAAGCTGGTGTTGCAGCCTTTGATCGAAAACGCGATTGTTCACGGCATTGAATATTTGGTAGACGAAGGATCGATTCGGATTCGGGCGAGGCTGGAAGGAGAGACGCTTGTACTGGAGGTAGCCGACAACGGAGTCGGCATGTCGCAGGAGCAGCTTGCCGGATTGCTGGAGTCTGGAGATGCGCAAGAAGAGGAGGCGCAGTCATCCTCCGGTGGAGGCTCCGGCGTCGCGGTGCGCAATGTGCATGACCGAATCCAGTTGTACTATGGCGCACGGTACGGCTTGTCGTACACAAGCGAACGCGAGGAAGGCACTGTCGCGCAAATTCGAATGCCTGCCGTGCGCAAGGCCGAAGGGGAGAGTGGCCATGAGGAATAGCTATCTGGATAAGGCTTATCGGAGCAAGCCGTGGCTTCGGCTGGCGGCTGCGGCATTGGCTGTACTATGGATAGTTGCATTGGTGGGATGTTCATCGTCCGATATAGAGCCTGGCAAGCTGGAGCCTCGTGCCATCGCGCTTATTGCGCCTGTTCATGCGGAGGAGCAGGGCGATGCGATGCGGCTTGGCGCGGAGGCCGCGGCGAAGGAATACGGCATTCAGCTTCGGTACGCTTCCTTCAAGCCGAGTGAGGATGCTGGCGAGCAGCTGGCTGCTGCGCTGCGCATGGCGGAGGAAGGCGTCTCTGCGATTCTGATTGATCCCGCGAACGGGCAGGTGCTGAAGGAACTGGCGGCTGTCGCTTCGGCAAAGGGCATTCCAGTTGTGGCGCTTAATGATGAGCAGGTTGTCAAAGGCGTACAAGGCGCCATTACAGTTGATCATGTGGAAGCGGGGCGGCAAGCCGGCGAGGCGCTGGCGAAGCTGATCGGCGACCAAGGCTCGGTCGCCATTATGCGCTCCGATCGTTCGGACCCGGACTTGGAGCTTCGTGAAGCGGGCATCCGGGAGTCGCTCGCACAGCATTCCTCTATCCGCATCGTTAAAAACGCTAGCTGCGGCAATTTGCGGGATGCCTGCTGGAACGCGGCGAAGGGCATGCTGGACGCATCGCCGATTGATGGCGCTATTGCGATGGAGTCCGGTGCCTCGCTCGGACTCGCGGATGAGGCCAAGAGACGGGGAGATGCGGGAAGCTTGAAGATTGTGGCGTTCGGCACCCAGGTCGAACAGCTGTCCTTGCTTCAGGACGGTGTTATTCATCAGTTGGTTGTGCAGAACGACTTCAGCTTCGGTTATATCGGCCTGGAGCAGGCGGTTGCGCTTCTCGCGGGCAAGGAGGCAACGGGCCATCCGACGATGCTGGAGACGCGGGTCGTTAATGCGGACAACATGTTCTGGATGAACAACCAGAAGCTGCTTTTCCCGTTCGTGCAGTGATGCGGAGCCGTTGTCGAAGGATGGACTACATAGCTCGTCGGCATGGCGAATGCCGAGGACTGAATGGGAAGGGGTACCGAAGCAGGACGGGCAATGTGAAGTGATGAGAATTTTGCTAGAAGACATGAGAATATTGAATTCGTTTACACGGAGGGATCAGGCATAATGACCATAGCGGGCGGGAGATGGAGCGGAAGAGGCTCCGGCGGCTCAGCGGAATCGAATGGAATGGGGGCTATTGGATGAGGAAAACAGGATGGGCGATGCTGGCGATGGCAACGATGCTGGCCATGACGGCTTGCAGCAGCGGTAGCGGCAAAGAATCTTCCGGCGGCGGGGCGAAAATGGGGGTAGCGATCTACAAGTTTGACGATACGTTCATGACGGGCGTGCGGAATGCGATGTCAGCGGCAGCCGAAGGCAAAGTATCGCTGGACATTGTCGACAGCCAGAATGCGCAGCCGACGCAGAACGAGAAGGTGGACCTGTTCATCTCCAAAAAATATAAAGCCATGATCATCAATCCAGTCGACCGTACGGCGGCAGGCGTTATTATCGACAAAGCGAAAGGCGCGGATATTCCAGTCGTATTCTTGAACCGCGAGCCGATCGCCGAGGATATGAACAAGTGGGATAAAGTGTATTATGTCGGTGCGAAAGCGGAGGAATCAGGCACTATTTCCGGACAGCTGCTGGTCGACTACTGGAACGCAAATAAGGCGGCAGACAAGAATGGCGACGGCAAGCTGCAATATGTCATGCTGCAGGGCGAGCCGGGCCATCAAGACGCGGAGCTGCGGACGAAGTTCTCCGTACAGGCCATTCAAGATGCTGGCATTGAAGTAGAGGCGCTCGCGGAAGATACAGCGATGTGGGATCGCGTGAAAGGCCAAGAGAAAATGCAGGCATTCCTTGCTTCGCACGGCGACAAGATCGAAGCCGTGATCGCCAACAACGACGACATGGCGCTCGGCGCAATCGAAGCGCTTAAGGCGGCAGGTTACTTCGGTGGTGACAAGTATATGCCGGTGATCGGCGTAGACGCAACCGCTCCGGCCATTCAGGCGCTGGAGGATGGCACGCTGCTTGGCACGGTGCTGAACGATGCGAAGAACCAAGGCGCAGCATCGGTAGCGCTGGCGGATGTGCTGGCAAAAGGCGAGACGCCGACCAAAGACAATACGGGCTACGACATTACCGACGGCAAATATGTCTGGATCGCTTACAAGAAAATTACGAAGGACAATGTAGCCGACGCAAAATAAACGGCAGTAGGGAAGGGGCAACGGCATTCCATGGCGTTGCCCCTTTCGCATCATCAAGGGCGGCATAAGAACGACTGACGTGGAGGGAATGCAATGACGGTGACAGATCCTTATGTACTCCAGATGCGCGGAATATCCAAGGCTTTTCCCGGCGTACAGGCGCTGAGCGGTGTGACGCTGAAGGTTAAGCCGGGCACGGTTCATGCACTGATGGGGGAGAACGGCGCAGGGAAGTCGACGCTGATGAAATGCCTGTTTGGCATCTACAAGCCGGATGAAGGAGAGATCGTACTGGATGGCCAGAGGGCGGCGATCGGCAATTCCAGGGATGCGATTGCTCATGGCATATCCATGATCCATCAGGAGCTGCATCCTGTGCAGCATCGCAGCGTCATGGAGAATATATGGCTCGGACGGTTCCCGATGTTCTGGGCGGGGCCGTTCCGGCTGGTGAATGAAAAGCGGATGTATCAGGATACGCTGGATTTGTTCCGCGACCTGGATCTCGATATCGACCCCAAGGCCCGGACGGGCTCGCTGTCCGTCTCCAAAATTCAGTCGCTGGAAATTGCGAAGGCCGTATCATTCAACTCGAAGGTGATTGTCATGGATGAGCCGACCTCCTCGCTTACAGGCAACGAGGTGGAGCAGCTCTTCACGATTATTAACCGCTTGCGGATGCGCGGCGTCTCGATTATCTATATCTCGCACAAGATGGAGGAAATCTTGCGAATCGCCGACGAGGTGACGATTATGCGGGACGGCTGCCTGATCGGCACATGGCCTGCGTCGGAGCTGACGACCGACCTGATCATCACGCGAATGGTAGGCCGGGACTTGAAGGAGCGCTTCCCGCAGCGCACCCATACTCCCGGCATGCCGCTTCTGAAGGTGGAGGGCCTAAGTTCCGTGAATCCGAAGTCGTTCCAGGACATTTCCTTCGAGCTGCGCCGGGGCGAAATCTTGGGTCTTGGCGGGCTGGTAGGCGCGCAGCGGACGGAGCTGGTCGAGGCGCTCTTCGGACTGAGGGGCGTATCCTCCGGCAAGCTGATCATGGATGGCAAGCCGATACGGATCAAGTCCCCGTCCGATGCGAAAAGGCACAATATTGCGCTGCTGACAGAGGAGCGGCGCGTGACGGGGATATTTCCCGTGCTGTCGGTCTATGAGAATACGATTATTGCCAATCTGGGCCGTTACCGGAACCGATTCGGGCTGCTGGACGAGCGAAAGGGCAGGGAAGAGGCGGCGCGCAATGTAGAGCTTCTGAGAACAAAAACGCCATCGGTGAACACGCTGATTCGCAATTTGTCCGGCGGCAACCAGCAGAAGGTGCTGCTGGCGAGATGGCTGCTGACGGAGCCGGATATTTTGCTGCTGGATGAGCCGACAAGAGGCATCGATGTAGGAGCCAAGTTCGAGATTTATACGATTATTGCGGGACTGGCGAAGGAAGGGAAAAGCATCATTATGATCTCGTCCGAGATGCCGGAGCTGCTTGGCATGTCCGATCGGATTATGGTCATGAGCGAAGGAAGGGTCACTGGCATCGTTGAAGGCAAAGGAGCTACGGAGGCAGAGATTATGCGCTTGGCCGCGCAGCAGCGCAGGACGGATGCAAAGGGGAATAGCCATGAACTTACAGTCCAATTTTAGAGTAAAAGATTATATTGCACAGCGCGCAATTTTTATTGTATTAATTGCGCTCGTCATCGGCATTGCGATCGCCGACCCTAACTTTTTGGCGTTTTCGACGCTCCGTGATATATTGCAGCAATCTTCAACGCGGTTAATTATTGCGCTGGGCGCAGCATTCATTCTCATTACAGGCGGCGTTGACTTATCGGCGGGGCGCGTTGTGGGATTGACTGCGGTCATCTCGGCTTCTATGCTGCAGATTGACACCTATGCGAACCGCTTCTTCCCGGACTTGCCGCAGCTATGGGTCGGCATTCCAATTGTGATCGGGATTGCAGCCGGACTTCTGGTCGGATTAATTAACGGCATTATTATTGCGAAGCTGCATGTGCCGCCGTTCATCGCGACGCTCGGGACGATGGTCGGCATCTACGGGGTCAACTCGATCTACTTTGATATGGAGCCGAACCAATCGCAGCCGATCGGCGGACTGCGTAAGGATTTTACCCAATTCGGCTCGGGCTACATCGACCTTGGCGGCGGCTATTCCATTCCGTATATCGTGCTGATCGCCATTGCGGTCGCTCTGATCTGCTGGGTGATCTTCAACAAGACTCGTCTCGGCAAAAACATGTACGCCATCGGCGGCAACGTGCAGGCCGCCCATGTCTCTGGCATTAACGTGGCGCGCAACCTGATCATGATCTATGCCATCTCAGGCGCATTGTACGGTCTGGCAGGGGTGCTCGAAGCTGCCCGTACAGGCGGCGCGACGAACAACTACGGCAACATGTACGAGCTCGACGCGATCGCGGCTTGCGTTGTCGGCGGCGTGTCGACAGCTGGCGGCATCGGTACGGTGCCTGGCGTCATGGCAGGCGTACTCATCTTCGGCGTGATCAACTACGGCTTGACGTTTATCGGCGTCAGTCCGTATTGGCAGCTCATCATTAAAGGTCTGATCATCGTATCGGCCGTCGCGTTCGATATTCGCAAATATATGGCGAAGAAATAATTGCTTGTGGAAAGGCGTCCCTTTGTCGGTTGACGGAGGGATGCTTTTTTGATGGAGAGATGGCGGCTATGTCTTGGAGAGAGAAGCAGTGCTGTGAGGAAACGCTAATGGCGGGAAAGTATCGAAATGAGCGGGTAAGTGTTGTGTGGCAGGGTTAAATGTTCACTTTGGCACTATGGGTGGAAATAGTGTTGTGCGGCACCGTTATATTTTACACTTTAGTATAAGGGCAGGGGGCGGTGCCGCCACTTTTTATGAGCTACAAATCACAGTTGGTGCTGGACTAACGTCTCACAAGGTGCCAGCCAGCAGCTATGTTGGTCTTATTCCTCGTAGCGGCGAAGCGCGATAACTGCGTTATGTCCGCCGAAGCCGAAGGAATTGGACAGGCCGACCGTAAGAGAGGCTTGCCGCGCCACATTCGGCACGTAGTCGAGATCGCAGTCCGGGTCCGGCGTCTCCTGGTTGATCGTCGGCGGAATGATGCCTTCCTGCAGGCTCTTCACGAGCGCGATCGCTTCCGCGCCGCCTGCCGCGCCGAACATATGGCCAATCATAGACTTGTTGGCCGTCACGGGAATGCTGCGCGCACGCTCGCCGAACAACCGTTTGATAGCAGCAGTCTCGGAGCGGTCGCCAAGCTCGGTGCTGGTGGCATGGGCGCTGATGACATCAATGTCCTCCGGCTGCAGCCCGGCACTGCGCAGCGCCTGTCTCATCGCCAGGTAGGCGCCTGCTCCTTCGGGATGGGTCGCAACCATGTGATACGCATCGGAGCTGGCTCCGTATCCGATCACTTCGGCATGGATGCGTGCCCCTCTGCGGAGAGCATGGGACAGCGACTCCAAGATGATGATACCCGCTCCTTCGCCCATAACGAAGCCGTCTCTTCCAGCGTCGAACGGCCTGCTGGCTCGTGTCGGGTCATCATTGCGCGTCGATAGTGATGTTGCATTGCCGAAGCTGGCGAGGGAAATATCGGAGATGGCTGCCTCGGCTCCTCCGGCTACCACCGCATCGGCTTCGCCGGAGCGGATCAAGCGCCACGCTTCCCCGATTGCCGTATTGCCGATCGAGCAAGCCGTAACAGGGGAAAGGGTAGGCCCGGTGAGGCCATAATGGATACTGATCGTTGCGGCAGCCATGTTGGAGATCAGCATCGGCACAAGCGTCGGGCTGACGCGCTCCGGCCCTCGCTCCGCCAGTACTTTGGCTTGATCGAGCAGTGTCCCGATTCCGCCGATGCCGGAGCCAACGTATACGCCGATCCGTTCCTTGTCCGCAGCACCTAGATTAAGACCCGAGTCTACTATGGCTTCTTCCGCAGCTGCGAGAGCGAATTGTGTGAATCGGTCCATCCGCCGCGCTTCTTTGCGGCCGAATCGTTCCTCGGCATCAAAGCCTTTCACAAGACCGGCAATTTTGGTTTTATGTCTGGATGTATCGAAAGCATCGATGATGCCAATGCCCGACTCCCCCCGAATTAATCGCTGCCAAAAAGCTTCTACATCATTGCCGAGCGGCGACAGCACGCCCATTCCTGTAATGACGACTCTCTCCATCTATTTCATCTCCTTAGCATGTTGCTTGAATTGAACCTAGTGTGTCATAGAAGTTATCCTATTACCAGTTTTCGTTTATACTAGTATTAAGAGCACTATGATAATAGCTTGGAGGAACACAAGATGAATTCTGAAGCCAGACTACATGCCTTATCCGAGTTTTTGAAATCAAAGCGGGCCATGCTCCGGCCGGAGTCGTTCGGCATGCCGTCAGGTTCCCGGCGAAGAACGCCGGGACTGCGTCGGGAAGAGGTCGCCCAACTAGCGGATGTCAGCTTAACCTGGTATACCTGGCTGGAGCAGGGACGGGATATCCGGGTATCTCCTTCAGTCCTGAACAGTGTTGCCAAAGCACTGCAGCTTAATGAAGACGAACGGAAATATATGCTGACGCTGGCACTGGAATCGGACAGCGAGCAATCAGAGCCCGACCATGCGTCGCCAGCCGTTCCGTCCTCGTTGAAATATATTATCGATGAGCTGAGACATTGCCCGGTTATCGTATCGGATCGTCGCTGCGGCATCGTGGGATGGAATGATGCGGCAGCGTATGTTTTTCTAGATTTTGCCGAAGTACCGGTTGCCGAGCGCAACATGGTGAGACTGCTGTTTGCCAGGAAAGAGCTGCGTCGTCTGGCGGCCAACTGGGAGCACTTTGCGGGCGGCTTCCTCGCGATGTTCCGGTCTTATTACGGTCAATACGTCAAGGACGAATGGTATGAACAATTTATAAGCGAGATGAAAGCAAGCTATCCGGATTTCACAAGATTATGGGAGGAAAGCGGGGTCAGCTACGCGCCTGAGGTGTCTCTTGAGTTCCGTCATGCCCAAGCGGGCAAGATGCTGTTCCATCTGACGTCCATGCAGGCACAGGGAAGCTCGGAGCTGCGTTGCAGCATCTATACACCGGCACCGGGCTCTCCAACAGAGTCCAAACTAAGGCAGATGCTCGCCCGCAGAGAAAGCCATGAGATTCACGATTAGCGCTTCCGTGATAATCGCGAAAAGTAAAATGACGCGTCAGACTGAAGTCAGTCGGCACGTCATTTTTTTTGCTGAAATGCGGTTTGCACACGTTAACAGATCACGCTACTTCTTTAAATAGCGGTTGTAATAGGCAAGGTTGAACGCCTTAACGAAGTTGGCCGCGAATCTCCCCGTCCGGATTCTGGCGAGTATGCACGTTAACATAAGCATTGCCGCGTTCAATTTCGCGAATTAGACGGCGAATCGAAGAGCCGGCTAATGGACCCACAAGATCGCGATCTCGTAATGTGCCGGTAATGACACCTCGTCTGAACGATACGCCTTGATTGTTCGGGCCGAATAGGAAGGCGACGACAGGACCGTTCTGGCCAGGACGGCCCAGATGAATATGGGCGGCGGTTACGCGTCTGATATTGCGAAGCGACAGCCGGAATCTGAGGCGGCGATTGCGTCTGCGTCTGTTCCCGTTATTGCGGTCTCCACCATTGTTCTCATCCCCATTGCGGTCGTTGCCGTTGCGGCGGTCGATTTCACGTAAAATCACATTGCCGGAAGCATTCGTGCGAACAGGCGGCACTTCGTTCCGTCCTCTCAGAAAAGCTCTGAAAGTAGCGATAGGACATTCCTCCTTTGCGGTTCATACAGTAGCGTATTCATCGCATGATGGAGCATCCTGTTTTCCTGTACCCGGGGCTTCAATGGAATTTCATAGATTGTGAAATCGGGACGCCATGTAAGGGCTAGTGAATTAGCGATTCCGGATTAATGTAGGTTTCGTTTTTCAGAACTTGAAATTTCAAGTGAGGTCCTACACTTTGACCGGTTGATCCTATTGTGCCTATTTGTTGACCTTGCTTCACTTCCTCGCCGGCTTCAACCAGCATTTCCTTCAAGTGCTGATACACCGATTCAATATTATCGGCATGTACGATGACGATTTGATTGCCTTCTACGCCTCCATATCCGGCTGCTTCAATAATGCCGTCTGCTGCAGCGTATACGGGAGTTCCTTCTTTGCTGACAATTTCAAGCCCGTTGCTGGTCCGAGTCTTATTCTGGGATTCTTGTTTCGAATCGCCAAAACGGAGCTTAATTGTTCCTTCAGCTGGAAGAATATACAAGCCGGCACCCGGCTGAGAATGAGGCCGAGACTGCTGCTTGGCATGAATAGACACACTAGAGAAGATAGCGATCGCAAAAATAGTTACGATAATGGCAGCTTTGATAGTAAAAGCGGATTTCTTTTTCATGGCAATCATTTGGATTCTCCTTTTGATGAGCGTTGTTTTTCCTGAGACAAAGGGAACGAGTGCGCTTCTCTTTGTAGAAGACATGAATTCCAGTACCTTGATCATGGTGCTGCCATAGCTCTTTTTATCTACCCAATTCGTAGCCAAAGCGTCGCAGGACAACTCCTGGTCCTCTCTCATTTTGAACCAGGCGAGCCATAGGAGAGGATTGAACCAATGCAGCAGTAGAAGCGCCGTCATGATCCCGTTCCATAACGCATCTTTTCTTCGGATATGGATAAGCTCATGCAGTAAAATCGACTTCCAATCCTCCTTGTCGATATGACCGACTAGGCTGGCAGGAACGAGAATTTTGGGCTTCCACCAGCCATAAGTAGCAGGGGTTTTGATATGGGTAGAAAGTCGAAGCTCCACATGTTGGCGAAAGTTCAGGCGTATCTGGCACTCTGCAAGCCATTCCAATAGGTTGGGAGGCACGACGGCAGGCTGTTCAGAGGTCAGCTTCCTTCTCCAACTGAAATTGGAATAAGCGTATAGAATACCAAGGATGAAGACACCGGAAAGCCATATCGGGAAGAGGATGTCCTTCCAAATGATCTTGCTAGTCGAACTTTCTGCCGTTAGCTGTGACGGAATCGTGCTTAGGCTGGACGGGTTGTCAGGCATAGGCTCTACGATGTGTCCATCGTAAATGCCTTGATCGACACCTTCAATGATACCGGAAGGGAACGGCAAACTTAAAAACTCAATAGACGGCGCCCAGGGAGAAGCGAGACGGATAATCAGGACGAGCCATAGGAAATAGAATACCCTGGCGGAAATTTGATATCGCAGCAAGCTTCTCGCAGTCAAAAGAATAATCGCCGTCAGCACAGCTGTCGGAGTGGCTGCCAGCGTCCAATGGAACAAGGCTGCAAGCGGGGAGGGGACATCCATCACAGGCTACTCCTTTTCATCCAAAATCCGTTTCAGCTCCTGGATTTCTTCTCTGGTAAGCTTCTCATCCTCCAAGAAATGAATAAGCATCGGCGCAGGTGAACCCTTATAGAACCGCTGCACAAATGATTTTCGTTCCGACCTGTAGCATTCATCCTTCGATACAGCGGGTGAATAGTAGTACGTTTTGCCTTCAGCGACAAATGAAATAGCTTCTTTTTTCAACAATCTGCTAATGAGTGCCTTGACCGTCTTTGGCATCCAAGCCTTATCATCTCCAAGCGTTTCGATGACTTCCTGCGCAGTAATAGGGGATTTGCGCCATAAGATCGACATGACTTCCCACTCCGCTTCAGAGATGGAGGGAATATCGCGCATGCTAGCACTCTCCTTTTCAATGAATTACACGTGTAATCTTAAATAGATTACATGCGTAATCGATAATTGTCAACTGTTGTAAAGAAGTCTGTTTTTAATCGCGCCTTCCAAAAGGTATAATGGTGTAGAAATCGTATGAGCTGGGAGGAGAGTCGTTATGAAGTATAGACGTTTGGGCAGTACGAACCTGCATGTGTCGGTGATCGGTATTGGGACCTGGCAGTTCGGCGGAGAGTGGGGCCGCGAATATACGCAAGCGGAAGCAGATGCGATTCTGGATAAAGGGCATGAACTCGGCATCAATCTGATCGATACGGCAGAATGCTACGGCGACCACTTATCGGAGAGTTTGATTGGCGATTATTTGAGCCGGAGAAACCGCGAGGACTGGATCGTCGCGACGAAGTTCGGGCATCACTTCCATAACCTGTTCACGCGTACAGACGTATACGATGCAGCGGGCGTGACCGCTCAGCTCGACGCTTCGCTGAAGGCGCTGAAGCTGGATTACATTGATTTGTATCAATTCCATTCCGGACCGGATGTTGCATTCGATAACGATGAGCTGTGGACGACACTGGACAAGCAGGTTCAAGCCGGCAAGATCCGGTTCCTCGGTACGTCGGTCGGCAAAAATGACAATTTGCATCAGACCGATGCCTCGACAAGCGTCAATTCCCGCACGATCCAGGTCGTGTACAATCGTCTGGACCGCAAGCCGGAGGAGCAAGTCTTCCCGTCCTGCGAGCGCCAGGATCTGGGTGTACTTGCCCGCGTTCCGCTTGCGAGCGGCTACTTGAGCGGCAAATACAAGCCTGGAGCGGTATTTGCGAACAATGATGTGCGCCATCGCCATGATGCTGAGGCTACGCGGCAGAAGCTGGAGGAAGTAGAGCACATCGCTCGCGAGGAAGTGCCTGCAGGCGTGGATATGGCTAGCTGGGCGCTGGCATGGTGCTTGAAGCACCCGGCGGTAACGACGGTTATACCTGGCTGTAAGGACCCGGCTCAGGTGGAATCCAATGCGCGTGCGGCAGAGCTGCTGACGGAGCCCCATCCGCAGGACGTAGCCGGGAAGTAAGAAGAGGGGCAAGAGCTCGCAGGGACCATCCCTTCCAAGATTGGACCTGAACAGCGCAGAAGCTTATCAATCGGCTGATCATCTCATAAACACAGACGCCTCCAAAGCCATGGTTCAAGTGGTGACGGGGCGTCCTTTTTTATACCTTCCTTAAATCCCATAAATAGACTATAATACTGCTGAATCCGGCTGCATCGACACGTATCTACATAGACCGCGAGAGGGGGGCGCGACGATGAAGCTGAGAACGTATTTTTTGTTATCGTTTGCATGTCTAATTATCGTAGTAATCGTCTCCATGAGTGTAGTGATTAGCCAGAGAACCAGCCATGAGGTCAGAGAGGAAATAGGCGGCTCGCTCGCTGCGCTTGCCTATCAGATGTCCGATAAGCTGGATTATTATATGTGGTCGCGCTACAACGAAATTTTGTTGTTAAGCCATTTGAAAGCGCTGCGCTTTCCTTCGGATTTGGAAGAAGTGAGGGGGCTATTGCGTGAGCTGAACAAAAATATACCTTCCTTCTCATGGGTAGGGCTGTCCGATCCGGATGGGAACATACTGGCATCTACAGGAGGCATTCTGGTAGGCAGCAGCATTGCCGGGCGTCCGGTGTACAAGGAAGCGCTGGAGAAGCCGTTCATAGGCGATGTGCATGATGCGGTGCTCTTATCGGAGCTGCTGCCGAACCCTACGGGAGAGCCGCTGAAATTCGTTGATATCAGTACACCGTTGTTCGATGAAAACGGGAAGCTGACGGGCGTATTGGCAGCCCATCTGAGCTGGGAATGGACCAAGGAAATAAAGTTCTCCGTACTTAAATCACTGCAAGGGGACAGTAAGAACGCGATTGAAGTATTCATCTTAAGTGCGATAGACGATACGGTGCTGCTTGGTCCGGACTCCTGGGCCGGCAAGAAGCTCGTACTTAAAGGAGCCGGGCAATATAGCGGGACTAACGAATGGACGGTCCAGCAATGGCCGGATGGTCGGTCTTACTTGACGGGCTTTGCGCAAGGCGCAGGCTACAACAATTATCCCGGAATGGGCTGGAAAATTATCGTTCGTCAGCCTGCCGAGGTTGCTTTTGCTCCCATTCACTCGCTCGTAAAAGATATCGTATTGCTAGGCGTAGTGCTTACCTTGCTCTTCTCCGTACTGGCGTGGTTGTTTGCGGGAAACATTTCGAAGCCGCTCTCCCGGATTGCGGAAGCAGCCGATCGACTGCGGCGGGGGGAGAAGACAGAGATTCCGCAAGCTCGGGGGATTAAGGATATTGAAGTGTTGTCCGCCTCACTGCGCGGGCTCATTGCAGAGCTGACGGCTACGGAATCCGAGCTGGTCAAGATGGAAGATCAGGCTCATCGGGACAAGCTTACCGGACTGTTAAACCGTTCATCGTTGGAGGTTAGTGTTACAAGAGCAATCCAGCATGCTGAGGAGAAGCACGGCGCGCTGGCTTTTCTCTATATGGACCTTGACGGGTTCAAGGGCGTAAACGATTCACTTGGTCACGACGCAGGAGATGAGCTGCTTCGCCAAGCCGCGACACGCATAAGGAACTGCATGAATACGCAAGATTATGCATTCCGCATGGGAGGAGACGAATTTGTTGCCATCTTGACCGTCCCGCTGCAAGGAGCGCTGCTGGAAGCAAACGATGCGGCCAATCGCATATTGGAGAACCTGCGCGTGCCGTTCGAATTGGAAGTCGGAATTGCGAAGGTAAGCTGCAGTATCGGCGCAGCCATGTGGCCGGATAACGGGACGGACCCGCAGCTGCTGCTGAAGCTGGCTGACCAAGCGCTGTACGCCTCCAAGAGCAAAGGGAAAAACAAGCTGACTTTTGCCATAACCGAACATGCTTCTTAACAGAAGGCGCCTAGCGATAGGCGTCTTTTTTGACGAAATGATTTTTGCGGTAGGAAATTCGAATTTATGCTATATTTGGATTGCTGTGCCGTTATAAAGAATATCCATAGATGGTCAAGGGGGCTTATATGGAACACTTTCTCAAAGATTTTCTATTAAATGTGCTAATTATTTCATCCCCGTTCGTGCTGTACCCCTTTTTGTACAGGCTGAAAAACCGTCTGTTGTACTATCGCTCCCTGATGTTCTTTATTTTTGCGCTGGCTTTGATTGTAACCATGTGCTTCCCAGTAAAAGTTAGCGGCTTCAACTACGACTTCAGGTCCATACCGCTGACCATCGGTTCCTTGTACGGAGGGGGCGCCATCGCTCTGCTGCTCTACGGGACGCTGATCGTAACCCGTTATTTGCTAGGCGGTCCCGATAATTTGATCTACGCTATCTCCCTATTGTCCACTTACCTGATCGTCTACATAGCTATTCGCAAATTCCAGCATGCGTCACTGGCCTGGAAGATCGCTTGGGCCGTTATCCTCAGCATCCTCATTAAGTTGATTACACTCCTTTTATTTCTCACGATTACGAACCAGCAGCAGTATTTGCTGAATCAACCGTTGCACTTGCTCACTACCTATGCGATGCAAGCTTTGATCGTTGGGATTACGGTCTATGCCATTGAATTTTTGAACAGGCATTATCATATGCAGGAAGAAGTCCTGAAGAGCGAGAAGATGCGGCTTGTCAGCGACATGGCGGCATCGGTCGCCCATGAGATCCGCAATCCGCTCACCGCCGTCCGAGGTTTTATCCATCTGCTCGGCGCACCCGGCATTCAACCGGAGAAAAAAGAATTCTACAAAAATATTTGCTTCTCCGAGTTGGACCGGGCGGAGCATATTATTGCGGATTATTTGTCGCTGGCCAGAACAGATCCCGAGCTGATGGAAGCGATCAATGTGAATGTCGAGGTCGAATACTTGTCTAACATTCTGCTGACCTACGCGAACTTCAATAATGTGCATCTGTCCGTTCAACTGACGAATGGTGAAGTGCCGCTGACGATGGGAGACAAGTACAAGTTCCGCCAAGCGTTAATTAATATTGGGAAAAATGCGATTGAGGCGATGCCAAACGGCGGAACGCTGGAGCTGGTGACCGAATGCCGCAACGATATGGCAACCGTCATGATTCGCGACACGGGAAGCGGCATGTCGGGCGATCAGCTGAAGCGTCTTGGAACGCCTTATTATTCGACCAAGGAGAAGGGGACGGGTCTCGGTATGATGATTTCCTTCAGCATTATTAAGAAGATGCACGGAAAAATCGATGTGAGGAGCGAGGTGGGCAAGGGAACCCGCTTTACGCTTGATTTTCCCCGGTATAAGACCGTAGCGATAGTATAGAAGGAATTTGGATTCAGATTTTCTATGGAAAAGGGACTAATCTATGAAAATTTTTTCAAAAATTTAGGGATAACCTATTGACGATCCTGGGTATATCCGATAGGATTACTTGTATTAAAGCGGTGAATGAATCAGTCAGAAGGAGAGAGTTCAGCATGTTTAAAAGAAATAAATTAAGCGTCGTTTTGGTGCTGATGCTGGCGATTGTAATCGCGGCAACGGGCTGCGGAGCGGATACCGGGAAATCTTCCGGAGGTTCCGTGAAAGAGGTAGAGAATCTGCCTGCGGCATTGAAAGAGAAGGGCGATATTAAAATTAAAGTTATCCGTAAAATCGGCGGCGACGATCATACAGCGCAATTCCTGGCAGGCGCTAAGCAAGAGGGAGAAGCGCTGGGCTTCAAGGTTGACACGTTCTCGGCGAACGGGGATACGGCGAAGTATCTGGACGCGATTGAGCAAGCAGCGAACAGTGATGTGGATGCGGTAGTCTTGTCCCATGCAGAGGATGCTGCGGTAGTGGAACTGGCGCAAAAGCTGAGAGACAAAGGCATTGAAGTAGTAGCCTTCGACTCCATCGGCGATCTGAGCACGGTGGAAGGCGTGACGCTGACATCCCAGAAGGACGAAGCGCTGGCGCAATACGCATTGGACGAGCTGGTGAAGCAGCACGGCGAAGAAGCGAAGATCGTATACCTGTGGGTAGACGGCTTCCCGCCAATGGTCCGCCGCAACCATGTTTACCAAGATGTGCTGGCGAAGCACACTGGCATTAAGGAAGTAGCACGCTTCGGTGTTGCTAACGACAACACAACGGTTGAAACGCAAAACGCCGTTGCCGCTATGCTGACGCAATATCCGAATGGTGAGATCGACGCGATCTTCGCAACTTGGGATGCATTCGCCATCGGCGCTACCCGAGCTCTGGTAGAAGCGGGACGCACGGAGATCAAAGTCTACGGCATCGACGTATCCAATGCCGACCTGCAAGCGATGCAAGAAGAGAACAGCCCGTGGGTAGCTACGGCTGCTGTAGACGCGAAGATGATTGGCGCGGTTAACGTACGTATCGCAGCGAAGAAGCTGGCCGGGGAAGAGACGCCTGCGACCTTCGATCTGGATGCGGCTCTGATCACGCAAGAGAACCTGAAGAAATCGAGCGAAGCGGTTAACGTAGCTACGCTGGCGGACATTATTCCGGGTTGGGGCACGACGGACGCTTTTGAAGAGGATTGGATGAAAGCACTCAAAGAAGCTAACGCCAAGTAGGCTGGTAGAATGCTATAATAGGACAACATACAGGCGCCCTTATCCGTTGGATGGGGGCGCTGAATCCTGTTTGGAGAGGGAGGTGCGCCTCTTGGCGGATCACAATAGAACGCGACTGGAGATGAAAGGCATCTCGATTGCCTTCCCCGGAGTACAGGCACTGACCGAAGTGGATTTCCATACGGAGAGCGGAAGATCCCATGCGCTGATCGGCGCGAACGGGGCGGGCAAGTCTACGCTGATGAAGGTGCTGTCCGGCGCTTACAGCCATTACACAGGCGAGATTCTGCTGAACGGTCAGCTTGCGAATATTCGAAGCCCGAAGGAAGCAAAGAACCATGGTATTCAGATTGTCTATCAGGAAGTGGATACGGCACTGATCCCGAATCTGTCCGTCGGCGAAAATATTATGATGGAACATACCGTGCACGGCATGCGCGGCAAACATATGATGAATTGGAAACAGCTGCACCGAGCGGCGCAGGCGGTGTTGGACCGGCTGAAGGTGAGAGTACCTACACGGAAGCTGGTGCAGGAATTGACGCTGGCGGAGAAACAGATGGTGCTGATTGCCCGGTCTGTCTCGATGGAATGCAAGTTTCTCGTATTGGACGAGCCTACAGCACCGCTTAGCATCAGCGAGACGGAAGCGCTCTTCTCCCTCGTCAGGCTGCTCAAATCGGATGGGGTCGGTATTATCTTTATTTCGCACCGGCTGCCGGAGCTGTACGAGATTTGCGACGACATTACGATTATGCGAGACGGCCGCTTGGTGACGCGCGAAGAGATTGCGAAGCTGGAGCAGCAGGAGATTGTGGAGCATATGCTGGGTGCCAAGCTCGACGGCCAATTCCCGGAGCGGGATAGCCGTGTCGGTGAGGTTGCTTTTGAAGCGAAGGATATGTATGACAGCGGCAAGGTGAACGGGGTTTCTTTGACGGTACGGAAGGGAGAGATTGTGGGTTTGGCTGGCTTGGTTGGAGCCGGCAAGACGGAGCTGTGCCGGGCATTGTTCGGCGCATCGGAGACGGCGAAGGGCGACCTGTTCTTGAATGGAACGAAGCTGAAGGTGCGCAGTCCGCATCAGGCTGTCCGCAGCGGATTGGCATTGGTGCCGGAGGAGCGCCGCCGCGAGGGGATCTTCGTTGAGGAGTCGGTCGTGATGAACGTAACGGCTGCCAGCCTGTCCAAGTATGCGAATGGAGCATCCTGGGTTAGCGGCAGGCAGGAGCGGGTGGTGACGCAAGAGATTATTCAGAGTCTTGGGGTGAAGACTCCGGGCCAACAGGCGAAGGTTCGCAACCTGTCCGGCGGCAACCAGCAGAAGATTGCGATCGGCAAGTGGCTGCTGACCGATGCGGACGTCTATATTTTCGACGAGCCGACGAAAGGCGTCGATGTGGGCGCGAAGCGAGATATTTACAATCTCATCGCGGAGCTTGCGAGCAAGGGCAAAAGTGTCTTGTATGCGTCCAGCGAAATCGCGGAGATTATGGGCATTACGGACCGCATCTATGTGATGTACGACGGGGCGATCCTGAAGGAGCTGGATACGGCTCGCACCAACGAAGAAGAAATTATGCTGTACAGCATGGGGGGCTTAATCACACATGAACAAGGCTAATGCAATCCGGTCCAACCGAGGCGCGGGCGGGGCATTCCAGTTCCTGTACAAATACGGGACGCTCATTACGATACTGCTGCTGATTGTCTTTTTTGGCGCGATGACGGACAATTTTCTAAACTCTGCCAATATTATTAACATCCTGCGCTCGATCTCAATCGTTACGATTATTGCGATAGGCCTGACGGTATCGCTGGCAGTCGGAGGATTTGACTTGTCGGTTGGCTCGACGGCTTCTGTTGCGAATGCGCTAGTCATATCGCTGTTTGTATGGCATGGGCAGGGCGTTGGCGTGAGTCTGGCGATTACGATCTTTTTCTGTCTGGTCGTAGGTTTGGTGAATGCGTTCCTGGTCATTAATTTCAAGATACAGGACATGCTCATGACGCTGGCGACGATGTTTATATTCCAAGGCATAGCGCTTACGTATACGAGAGGCGCGACCATCTCGCAAAACATGATTATGCCAAACGGCGATTTTGCAACGGGTATCATTCCAAAGGCGTTTGGCAATTTGGGCAAGGTGCCGGGCATTATCATCATTATGCTTGTCGTGGTCATTCTCGTGCATATCTTTCTGACCTATACGAAGCATGGCCGGTATATGTATATGATTGGCGGCAATCCAGAAGCGGCCAAGCTGTCGGGCATTGCCGTAAGCAAGTACCGGCTGCTCGCTTACCTGATTTCCGCATTGTTCGCGGGTATCGGCGGGATTATTCTGGCATCGCGCGTCATGACGGCAGAAGTGAACGCTGGCAGTCCCTATCTGATGGACGCGGTTGCTGCTGCCTTTATCGGTTACTCCGTGCTGGGCGCGGGCAAGCCGAATGCGTTCGGCACATTCGTTGGCGCTATTCTCATCGGCATCCTGTCGAATGGCCTCATCATGATGTCGGTCCCGTATTACGCGATGGATATCGTGAAAGGCTCCGTCCTCGCGCTCGCGCTGGCGATTACGTATTATAAACGCAATCATTAGCTGCGCTTGGTCCGCGTTGTAAATAAAAATGCCCCTCCATGCAAAGAAGCATGGAGGGGCATTTTTTGTGTAAGCCGAGAGACTCGGCTTAGAGAGTGCGTCCGCGCGTCGCGAGGCTCTGCAAGCCGAGAAACTCGGGTTAGAGCGCTCATCCGTGCGCCGCGCCGCTCTGCAAGCCGAAAAACTCGGCTTAGAGCGCTCACCCGCGTGCCGCGAGGCTCCGCAAGCCGAGAAACTCGGGTTAGAGCGCTCATCCGTGCGCCGCGCTGCTTTGCAAGCCGAGAAACTCGGCTTAGAGCGCTCATCCGTGCGCCGCGCCGCTCTGCAAGCCGAGAAACTCGGCTTAGAGCGCTCACCCGCGCGCCGCGAGGCTCTGCAAGCCGATAAACTCGGCTTAGAGCGCTCCTATTCCAGCTCGGTGAAGTCTTCCCGATGGCGCTCATAGTCGGCCAGGCTGCATTCGAGCTTCATACGGGTGCCGCCTTCTTCGTAGCTGGTTTCCAGAACGTTGGCGCGCTCGTTAAAGTACGCGACAAGACGCCCATGATCGTACGGAATCAAAATGTCCTTCACGACGTAGTCGCTGAAAATATGATTTTTCACAACGTCTACGAGCTCGGCAACCCCTGCGCGCTCCTTCACTGACATATATACGCTGCGCTCGTTCGCCTGCGGATAAGCATGATCGGTCAGATCGCACTTGTTATAAGCGTAGACAGTGGGGATGTCTCCCGCTCCCAACGCATCAAGCGTCTCGTTCGTCACGCTAACGAGATGCTCGTAGTCATCATGGGCGTAGTCCACTACATGCACCAGCAGGTCGGCCTCCGTCACTTCCTCAAGCGTGGAACGAAACGCTTTGATCAGGTGATGGGGCAGCTGGCTCACGAATCCGACCGTATCGGTCAGCAGGAAGGACTTGTTGTCTGGCAGATCGATGCTTCTGACAGAAGTCTCGAGTGTAGCGAACAGCATATCCTTGGCAAAAACCTGCTTGGTTGTCTCGGGATCGTACGTCTCCAGCAACGCGTTCATTAAGCTGGATTTGCCCGTATTCGTATAGCCGACCAGACAGACGACCGGCACATCGTTTTTCTTCCGCTGCTTCCGCTGCTGCTGCCGCGTAGCGACGAGCTTCTCGAGTTCAGACTGCAAAACGGTAATCCGCTCCTCAATCCGGCGACGGTCAAGCTCCAGCTTCGTCTCGCCCGCGCCTCTGTTTCTTAAGCCGGCGCCACCGCCGCCGCCCTGTCTGCCCAGCGAAGCACGAAGGCCGATTAGCCGCGGCAAGGAATATTGCAGCCGCGCTACTTCAACCTGCAGCTGTGCCTCGCGCGTCTTGGCGCGTTCTGCGAATATATCCAGGATCAGCATCGTGCGATCCATTACTACGCATTCCAGCTCGGCTTCCAGATTGCGGATTTGAGAAGGGGAAAGCTCGTCATTGAAGATGGCGATCTCTGTCTCATGCCCCGCCAGCAGAGCCTTCAGCTCTTGGATTTTGCCTGTTCCAAGATAATGGGAGGGATTGACCCGCTCCGCTTTCTGAGTTAATTCATCTACGACATCAATATAACGAGCGGCGGCAAGATTGCGCAGCTCCAGCATGGAATATTCGAAGTCCGAATCCTTCTGAAGCTGGACACCGACGACGATCGCTTTTTGAACCAATTGTTCCGTTAATTCTTGCATATATTCAACCTCCTAATGATTGTACTAAGTATCAAAAAAACACAGGCAGGCAGCCTGTGTTTATTATCGCAAGAGGAGATCAGCACCCGGCAACGAGGATAAAAACCTCATTACAGGTGAAAGAATGGTCTTCTATAGCCCAGTATATAGACAACGTCCATCCCACACGACGGCATGGCTTGCTGCTGATAAGCACAGCATACCAAAGGCAGGGAAGTGTTGCTCCATATGTCTTGCTATAGATGGTTACGATGAATGTAGACAGACCAATCCTGAGTCCTCTGCGCACAGGCAGAGCTTCGGCGCTATTCAATTAGCCGCGCAAAGACCTAACTCGGATGTAATCTATCACCATGTAACCCTCCAATCCTTGGAATGAACCAAGTGTAGCATAATCGCAAATCTGGATGCAACCGGAGGACGAGACAATTCGCAGTAGAGTTTAATTATAATCAAATCACCCGTCGTTTCATCGACTACAAAAAGCTAATTCGTCATTGGATACCTACATGCTTTTTGAGTTGCGAATAGGATGCATCAGCTGAAGGGCGGTGAATGGAATAGGTTTGGAATCCGGCAAATCTTTATTTGAAGCAGGATATCAAAACAGGAGAGGTCAGAAGTATGATTAATGCTTCAAACCATTCATAGGATTAAGAAATAAAACCATGAAAAAAGGCGACGGAGCAAGCTCTGCCGCCTTTTCTTATGGTTTTGTGTCTGTCGAGGGGGCGTCGGGATCAATCCATTGTTCCGCCCAGCCTGCAATATCTGTGAACAAAGGAGATAATGCCTGGCCTTTCTCTGTTAGCGAATATTCGATACGGACAGGCATCTCCGGATAGACATCACGGCGAATCAATCCCTCAGCCTCCAGCTCTTTCAGGCGGTCTGACAGAACCTTGCCGCTCAGATTAGGCAGACTGTGATCAATATCGGAAAAACGCTGGGGGCCGGACAAAAGCCGGAAAATGATGAATGCGACCCATCGTTTGCTTAATAGTTCGACGGCTTTCTCGAATCGTGTGCAAAGCTGCTTCTGTTCCATACATGAACACCCTTTCTGTACTTCTATTATAGTATCAGCACGCAAAAGGGACAATGCATGGGACTGAGCGATGAACCTGACGCGCAGCAGCCTCGAGAAAGGGGGCAGACTTACGAGTAATGGTATGTTGAATCGTGAATCGCTAGATGAATAAAAAAAGAATTGACGCATAATCATTACTATTATAAACTAAGTTACAAATAGTAAGTTAATGATATCAAGTAATGGAAGGCGGGTTGTATGATGAACATCGCATTGTGGGCTGTTCAAATTTTTCTCGGACTTATGTTCCTTATGGCCGGCCTCATGAAATCGACGATTAATGAAAAGTCGAAGGAAAAGCTTCCGTGGACGAAACAATATTCAGATGGTTATGTTCGGTTCATCGGCATCTCGGAGCTATTGGGAGGATTGGGACTCATTCTGCCTGGCGCGCTTGGCATAGCCGTTATCCTTACGCCAATCGCTGCGCTTGGTATTGCTATCATAATGGCGCTTGCGATTGTGTTCCATGTAAAACGCAATGAAAACCAGGCCCTTGGCATGAATATCGTATTGCTGGTATTTGCTTTGTTTATCGTGGTGGGGAGACTATGGATCGCCCCATTCTAGTGTACCTTTCATGATTAGAATTACAGACCGCCCCGTTAGACTCCAGCCTCGCTGCAGCAGCCAGGTCTGGAGCCTTTTTATAAAGAAGTGACAATCTCGTTACCCTGCATCAAAGAAGTTTTGTGCAGACGGGAGCATCCACATTAATCTGCGACTTCAGATCTAATGCTGCTCCAATGCAGCTTGCGGCAGACTCTTCAGTTAATCCGCTCCCCGATTACGTTCCAATTCGAAATCAAGTCCACATGCCACTCGGCTCGGGCTGAGAGGGCTTCGGCCATCAAATCGGAAATTTCCGTTGTATATTGCCTTACGATTGGCGCTTCAAGCATCATATTATAGCCGCCGCTGCCGCTCGCGCGGTAATGGTTCATTGCGACTTCCAGCTCCTGATCCATAGCCAGCGGAGCGCCGTCATACAGAAGACGCGACACTCGCTCTCCGGGAGGGCGAGAGATGTCCAGCGTATAGTGAATTCCATCCCACATATCGTAATGGAACGGCTGCGGCTTCGGGTACAAGAAAGAAGAATGCACAGCAATTGCGCCTTTCTCGTCCAGCTCAAAATACCGGGCCGAATGTTCCAATGCGAGCTTCACCTGATAGCCGCTTAGCCTGCGTACCGTCAGCGTGTTGGGATAGGGGTAGTTGGCTGCGATATCGCGCATCGTCACGACAGTGCCGAAGCCGGGAGCGTGATTGTCCATTAGCGCGGTGAGTGCGACACTAGTTCCGGCAGCCTTCATCAGGACGGCATTCAGCCACTGGATGAAAGGATGCTTGCGAAGTCTCGCTTCATGCGCATTCCGAATAAGCAGATCGCTTGCCATACGTCCAAGCGGCTTATCCATCCAGCGGTTAAGCTCTACGAGACTAGGCGCAAGCCATTCGGGCTGCTCGCTGGTGCCTGAGACCGTTACCGGAATGAGCTGCGTTGCTGCCTCTTGAAGACTCCAGCGACCATCACCTGAACGGGCAAGAGTAAGCCGCGCTTCTCCCAGATGGGAGCCGTATACGCCGGGTTGGACAATAGCGGTGCTGCCAATGAAATGATGCTCTATGCGGCGATGCTGGTGTCCGGTTAACAGCACATCGATGCCTTTGACCTCGGCGCATAGGTGGTAGCCTTCATTTTCCCCGGTCCAAGCTTCTGTCGGCTCGCCCGTAGCGGGATCGTTCTCGAATCCGCCGTGGTAGGAGACGATCACGACATCGGCTGACTGCTGTGAGCGAAGATAAGGCACCCACTTTCTGGCGGCTTCTACCGCAGGAAGGAAAGCCAGGCCTTCAATATGAGCGGGAAGCTCCCAATGAGGAATATAAGCGGTCGTTAAGCCGAGCACCGCTGCTCGGACTCCCGCTTCGTTCGTCCATATCCGGTAAGGCGTCCCGAAGTAGGGTTCGAGAGTCTCGCTATCCACGATATTCGCACAGAGCCATGGACAAGGGGCATCAGAGGAGACGAGTCGGATCGCCTCCTTGCCGTAATTAAACTCATGATTGCCGGGTACAAAAGCATCGCAGCCTGCCACCGCAAGCCATTCCGTCATGGGATGGCTTGCGGTCTTCTGATCCCGGATACGCTTCATAAAATAATCAGATAATGGCGAGCCTTGATACAGATCTCCATTGTCTATCCAGAGCAGCGAGCTTCCGTGCTGCCGCTTCTTGACCGAGATCAGGTCCGTGAGTGCGGACAGGCGCTTCCAGTCGGACAGCGAAGGCGACTGATCCGGCGGACACCGGAAGCCGTGGATATCACTGGTTGATACAATCGTGATGGTTGATGTTATGGAGCCGGACATGTGAAGCACCTTCATTCTTTTAAGATGGGCAATGGAGATGCCTTCTTTCGGATTCGCCACCGGCATACCCGATCCTTTAGGATATAAAGCATTTACAATCATTTTAAATGGAATGGTTAGAGCAGTTGCAGGTCATTTGGAATCATGTTACATTATTAGTAACGAATTGAACGCGGGAGCACCGTGACTTCAGAACTTAGTTCTGTTAGTCGCGGTGCTTTTTCATTTAATCGGAGGTGCTGTTGATGGGTGTACAGGAAGGGAATGCGGGGCCGCGTGCTCCGATTGAGCTATTTCTGGAGAAGGCGCATCCGGCGGAGGCCAGCGCGTTAATGGGTTATTTGCAGTATGACGGGGACGGGGCGGAAGGGTATCGATACCGGAACAAGGTTACCCGCTCACTCATTGTCGTTGACGGGAATGGATCATTGGTCTCATGCGACAAAAACGCGCTGCATACGATCGCCATCTACAAGAGTATCTTCCCCAAGCGGAAGTACAGGCGTAAAGAACAACAGGCATAACGCAGCACTAAGAAAAGGGGATTCATGAATGGCAGCAGTCGGAAGCAGTAGAATCGAAGTGGAATGCCAAGGGGAACAACGTTTTTTTAGAAAATATTTACAGTTCAGACAGGTTTCACGCCACTTGCGCAGAATATATGCATAAGTTGGGTATCCTGTTCTTGGCGAGATTGTGAATTAAAAATAAATGGCAGCACGGAATGCCGGCTGAGACATAAGGACTAATGTATACGGTTGCCAGCGAAACATTGTGACTTTCGGCGCGTCTATTTATGCATAGGGCTGATGGGAGAAGGAGATGTAACAATGAAATGGATTCCCGCGGCAAAAAGCGGCAAATGGTGGGGCATCGCGGCCGGATCGACGTTAATCGTCGGCGCGGCAATATGGCTCATTCGTTTTGTGCATATGGGTCAAGTTTTTACAGGTGTACATGCTTTTAGAATGCTGCTGCTGGCAGCCGTCGTGTCCTTCGCATTCAGTGCTGCAGGCTGGTTCGGAGCGCGCTGGCTATGGGGATTTTCAAATGCCGGATTAATCGCGGGGCTTGCTGCCATGGCCTTATACGGATCGGACAAGACGGGTTGGGAGGACTTAATCAGCTTTTTGTCTTTTATGATGGTGACGCTAGGCGGCATCGCCGTTGGCATCGTAGCAGAGGTTGTTGTGGCAGTATTGCGCTATAGAAAAACAAGATAGAGACAAGAGGGGCATTGTGGAGCTCCTCTTTTTTTATTGTAAGAATAGACATACAAAGCTTAAGAATACGCCTAGGATGGACGGTGAGGGTGCCGTATAGTGGAAGTGACCGGGAAGCCGAGAAGATGGAGAGGAGGCGTGAGTCAAGCGGCATACAAGCGAAAAAGAGTTGTTAGGATTGGCTTAGCATTGAAAAAAGAATAGAGGAGGAACATGATGAAAACACTTTCCTGCCCTAGACATCGAGCTATATGGATTGCTTTGCTAGCGTTCACGCTTTTATTGTCACAGCTTACGCTTTATCCGCCAACTACTTCTGCGGCCAGCAACCTGGCAGCAGGTAAAACAATGTCCGCCAGCTCCTTCGTGCCGCCATACGGACCGGCCAATGCCAATGACGGCAACCAAGGATCGTATTGGGAAAGCGCGAATAATGCTTTCCCGCAATGGATCGCAGTAGATCTTGGGGGCTTGTCCAGCATTACTCGAGTTACGCTGAAGCTTCCGGGGAACTGGGAAGCTAGAAGCCAAACTTTATCTATTCAAGGCAGCATAAATGGCAGCGCTTACAACACAATCGTTGCATCTTTGTCTTATGCATTTAATCCCGATACAGGGAATACGGTTAACATCGACCTGCCTTCAACCGACACACGGTTCGTGCGGGTCTATTACACAGCCAATACCGGATGGTCGGCAGGCCAATTGTCGGAGCTGGAAGTCATCGGAACGCCTGTCAGCACCTCCGGCGTATATGAAGCAGAATCGGCTACGCTAACGGGCGGCGCCAAGATCAACAATGATCATGCCGGCTACACCGGCTCAGGCTTCGTAGACGGCTACTGGCAGCAAGGGGCAAGTACAGCGTTCCAGGTACAGGCAGCCTCTGCCGGGCAATATGACGTCACATTAAGGTATGGCAACGCCTCGGGCGGCAGTAAGACAGTCAGTATATATGTGAACGGCATAAAAGTGAAGCAAACAACATTAGCCAATCAGTCCTCCTGGTCGCAGTGGGCAGCGCAAAAGGAAACCATGACGCTCACCTCCGGCACGAACACAATCGCGTATAAATATGATTCGGGAGATAGCGGCAATGTCAATTTGGATTCCATTTCAGTAGTCGCTTCGACCACACCAACACCAACGGTAACCCCGACACCAACACCAACACCAACGCCAACACCAACACCAACACCAACACCAACGCCAACACCAACACCAACACCAACACTAACACCAACACCAACACCAACACCAACACCAACAGTATCACCGACGCCTACGCCAGGCCCGGGCAGCAATCTGGCTGTAGGAAAGCCGATTACAGGCTCTTCCTATGTCCATACCTTTATCGCCACGAATGCGAACGACAATGATGTGAACACCTACTGGGAAGGCACGGGCGGCTCTTATCCGAATCTGCTCACTGTCGACCTTGGCGCCAATGCGAACGTGACGTCCATCGTGTTGAAGCTGAATCCTAGCTCCGCATGGGGCGCAAGGACGCAGACACTGGAGGTGCAGGGACGCGAGCAGAGCGCATCGGGGTTTTCGACCATAGCCGCCTCGGCCAACTATTCGTTCAATCCTGCCACGGGCAATACCGTGACCATTCCAGTGTCCGCGACGGCCAAGGAGGTTCGTCTTCGCATCACCGCCAATACCGGATCGAGCGCAGGCCAGGTGGCGGAGTTCCAGGTCATCGGCTCACCGGCTCCCAATCCGGATTTGACGATTACAGGCTTGTCATGGACCCCTCAGTCACCAATAGAAACCAATGCGATTACGCTTCAAGCGACCGTTGCGAACACAGGCACACTGGCCTCGGGCGCAACAAATGTGAATTTCTATCTAGGCACGACGCTTGTTGGTACCGCTCCGGTGGGCGCACTGGCAGCGGGAGCCTCTACGAATGTATCCCTTAATACCGGCAATCGCAATGCCGGAAGCTATACGGTATCGGCGAAGGTAGACGAAGCGAACAGTGTAATTGAGCTGAATGAAAATAACAACAGCTATACCGGCCAGTCGCCGCTTGTTGTCAGCCCGGTAGCTAGCTCAGACTTAATTGCGTCATCAGTAAGCTGGTCGCCAAGCAATCCATCGGCGGGCAATACGGTGTCGTTCACCGTCGCACTGAAAAACCAAGGCACCCTCGCATCGGCTGGCGGCGCACATAACATTACGCTGACGATCACCGACTCCGCAACTAATGCGGTCCTGAAGACGCTGACAGGCGCGTATACAGGCGTGATCGGCAGCGGGGTTACGACTGCACCGGTTGCCATGGGAACATGGACAGCAGGCAACGGCAAATACAACGTGAATGTGCAGGTTGCGGTGGATGCCAATGAGCTTCCGGTGAAGCAGGGCAACAATAGCAGTTCGCAGCCTTTCTTTGTAGGGCGCGGGGCTAATATGCCGTACGACATGTATGAAGCGGAGGATGCGTCCATTGGCGGAGGAGCATCCATCGTCGGTCCTAACCGCATCATCGGTGATCTGGCGGGTGAAGCATCCGGCCGTAAAGCCGTTACGCTTAACACAACAGGCAGCTATGTGGAGTTTACGGCAAAAGCAAGCACGAATACGCTTGTGGCACGGTACTCCATCCCGGATTCAGCGAATGGCCAAGGACAGAATTCTACGTTGAATGTATACGTAGACGGAGTGTTTGCGAAAGCCATCCCTCTTACTTCGAAGCACACATGGCATTACGGCAATGAAGCGAATCCTTCGAACAATCCGTCAGAGGGATCGCCGCGCCATATTTATGACGAGGCCAATATCATGTTCGATACAACAATTCCGCAAGGAAGCAAGATCAGGCTGCAAAAGGATGCGGCCAACACGACGTCTTACGCCATTGACTTCATTAATCTGGAGCAAGTGTCGCCAATCGCCAATCCAGACCCGGCCAAATATGTGACGCCGTCGGGCTTCACGCATCAAGCGGTGCAGAACGCGCTGGATCAGGTGCGCATGGATACGACGGGCAACCTCGTAGGCGTCTACCTGCCGCCGGGCAATTACGAGACGGCGAATAAGTTCCAGGTGTACGGCAAGCCTGTTCAAATCGTTGGAGCAGGCCCTTGGTATACGCGCTTCTACGCTCCGTCGAACCAGAACAATACGGATGTCGGCTTCCGGGCGGAGAGCTCGGCGAATGGCTCCACTTTCAAAGGCTTTGCGTATTTCGGCAATTATACGTCGCGTATTGACGGTCCGGGCAAAGTATTCGACTTTAGCAATGTCGCCAATATGACGATCGACAACATCTGGGCGGAGCACATGGTTTGCCTCTATTGGGGCGCCAATACTGACTACATGAAGATTACAAACTCGCGTATCCGCAACATGTATGCGGATGGTATCAACATGACGAACGGCAGCACGCATAACCTGGTATCCAATGTTGAGGCCAGATCGACGGGCGACGACAGCTTCGCGTTATTCTCCGCCATCGACGCAGGTGGCGCGGATATGCACAGCAACGTCTATGAGAATCTGACGGCCATATTGCCATGGCGTGCGGCAGGCGTAGCGGTATACGGCGGCTACGGCAACACATTCCGCAATATCTATATCGCTGACACGCTGACGTATTCCGGCATTACGATCAGCTCGCTGGACTTTGGCTATCCGATGAACGGCTTCGGCGCTTCGCCTACGACGAACTTCGAGAACATCTCGATCGTAAGGGCAGGCGGCCACTTCTGGAACGGCCAGACGTTCCCGGGCATCTGGGTATTCTCAGCTTCGAAGGTGTTTCAGGGCATCCGGGTCAATAATGTCGACATTATTGACCCGACCTACTCCGGCATCATGTTCCAGACGAAGTATACCGGGTCGCAGCCGGAAAATCCGGTTACGGACACGATCTTCAGCAATATTACGATTTCCGGGGCGCAGAAGAGCGGCGACGCCTTCGATGCGAAGTCGGGATACGGCATTTGGGTCAATGAGATGCCAGAGCCGGGCCAAGGTCCCGCCGTCGGTTCCGTCACGTTCAACAATCTGAAGCTGATCAACAACCATCAGGATATTAAAAATACGACATCGACCTTCAATATCATTATTAATCCGTAATTTCACTATGGGACGGCTCGGGCACGCTATTGCAGCTTGGAGCCGTCCTTTTTGACTGGGCAGAAAGGAGCGCTTCAGCTATAAAAGATTCTTGGTCAGCCTATAGCAGGCTTCAGATGAAAAGCAGCTTGGCCGGTCCAGCATAGCCATGCCTGTGGCATATGACGGCTATCCGGACGAGATGGCGGAGTTAGTAACTCTTCAGCTTGGCCTCTGCTTTGGCAATAACGGAAGCGATTTGCGTCTCATAGTAATGCATATTGGTTTTGTTTATGAGAATTTGCCTGATATGCACGAGCATCCGTGACAGAGAAGATGAGGTGCCGGATGCGTCGCCGCTGCGCACCGTCTGCAGAAGCACCTTCGACTCGGCGGTGAACAGCTTTTTCGTCTGGCTGGCGGCGCTTTTGGCGGCTTTAATCCGTGATTCTGTGGCCTTGTTGGCATCCAGAATGTCTCGCACGGCTTTTGTCTTGGCGGTGGCGTCCGACTTCGCTTTCTTCACAGCAGCTTCTTTGGCGCTAATATCCTTTTTGGCTGCTTGAACGGCGATTTTGCTCACTTCGACTTTAACGTTAACGATAGAGGTCAATTCTTTGTTTTTGGCGGCTTTGGCGAGGCTGAGCTGGGATCTCTGTGTATCGTACAAATCAAACAATGGCTTGTATCTTTGCTTCGCCTTGGCGACATCTCCCTCCAGCGAGGAAATTTTGGTCTTGTCGATGTCCTTGATCCGCTTGCGGATGAGCGTATCATTCTCCTGATTTTTGTAGCGGAGCGCGCTAATTTTGGTGTCAAAGCTGATATCTTGTTTCTGGAGCGTCTGAAGCTCAGCGTAATTCTTCTTAAGCTGCGTTGCGGCGGAAGCACTGGCGTTATCCGCGATCTTGTCGAACGATTTCTTAGCGGTTGCCGAAAATTCGAATGGCGCGGCAAGCGCGACGGCTGAACCAACTAGCGATAAAGCAACGACGAGATAAAGGATTCGTAGCATAAACGGGGCTTTCAAGTTGAATACCTCCTTTGGCGAATAGGAGCGAAAACGCAAAAAAGCACCTGCAAGGCTGACATGAATGTCAAACCTTGCAGGTGCTTCCTGCATTTCCGTACCTTATTTTTCCTTACTATACTGCATCAACGGAATCCGGTCAACTCTCGGCAGGGAGAGAATAATAAGAGTCCGGCGTCATGCCGAGCATCGACTTGAAAGCACGGATGAAGTGGGATTGATCGAAAAAGCCAAGCTCCGCGCTCAGCTTCGCCCAGTCATCTGCTTCTCCACGATCCAGCATCTCAGCGGCATTATGAAGCCGGTAAAGCTGAATCACCCATTTGGGGCTTACGCCGACGTATTTGTGGAATAATCGCTGGAGTTTCCTAATATGCAGGTTAAAGTGGGCGCTAAGCTGCTCGACGCGAGTTACATCGCGGTTCTGCTGAATATAGGTTACAATTTCGAGAATCGTTGCGGACAAAGGATCTCGCCTTGGAATAGCTTCCGTCAAGAGCTTGTCGGCATGGCGAATGAGCGCTTCAGGCGGCTCTCCGCTGCGCAGGGCGGACAGAAGCTGATCTCCGTCTGTACCAAACGCATCCATCATGCTCATGGAACTGTCTGTTAACGAGGAGAGCGGCTGTTTAGCATAGGGATAGAAGCCTCCGGGATGGAACTTGACGCCGAAAGCTCTGCCCGCGCCCTCCAGATGCTTCGTATACATTCGGCTGGATACGCCGTAGACGGCGATGCCGGAATGCTCGGCAACCATGTTCACGCAAGGATTCGGGATCACATCCTGGTCATAATGGACCGATTCGCCCAGATGCCAGCTTACAATCCAATAATGCTTGACGAAAGGAGCTAAATCAGGTGACGGAGGGAACCGAAGCAGCTGGAATCGCTTCTCCGCCTCGGCGGGTTTCAGGACGCCCATGCTGGCGTGTTGGAGCGGGGAAGGCATCGTCTCGATCACTCCTTAAGCGGTTTGTCGCTTTTTTACAATACGGCCTCTATTACCTCCATTATACTTGGCTTATATTCATTAAATCCAGATAGAGGAGCGTGCAGCTATGAGTCATACATTCGTCACGTATATCGGCGCGGAGCCGTCAAAAGTATGGGAAGCCTTAGTTCAGCCGGAAGGAACGCGCCGCATCTTTTTTGACTGTGTACTCCAGTCCGAATTAAAGCCGGGGAGCCCGTTCTCTTATATTGGTCCAGGCAATGACGGACCGGAGACGTTACATGTCTATGGCGAAATTATAGAAATCGAGGAGGGCCGCAGGCTGGTGATGCTGGAGCATCCGGGGCCATCTTATTACGAGAATCATTCGGAGCTAACCTCCCGCATTATCTACACGCTGGAGCAGGCCGGTTCTTGCACGAAGCTGACGCTGATCAATGACCAATTTTCGGACAATCATCCCAGTGAGGCAAAGGCGGCAGAGAGCTGGGCGATCATCCTCAGCAGCCTGAAAACGTATGTTGAAACGGGCAAATCACTAGATTTTGGCTGGTAATAGGGCTAGCCGCCATCTCTACTATTCTTTATACTAAGAGGAAAAAGGATAGGGGAATGGCAGCATGAGCTACAAAATCGTGTTTTTTGATATTGACGGTACGCTGGTGAACGAGGAGAAGGAAATTCCTGCTGATACAATCAAGGCCATAAGCGAGTTGAAGGAGAAAGGGATAGAGCCTGTTATCGCAACGGGCCGGGCACCGTATTTCATCAAGCCGTTAACCGAGAAGCTGGGTATTGATTCATACGTATGCATGAACGGAGCATATGTCGTGTACAAGGGACAGACACTCTACAAGCGGGAGATTACGAAGCCGTCGCTTGAGACGCTTGTTGCGCTTGCGGCGCAGCATGATCATGGCCTGGTGTTCGAGGGCGAGGTCCGCTACTGCTCCGACCGCGACAATCACCCGTTCATTACGGATTCCATACAGTCGCTGAAGATCGATCTTCCTTCTTTTGAGCCGGAGTTTTGGCGGGAGAATGGTATATTTCAGGTGTTCCTGCATTGCGAGAGCCATGAGGAGCATCTGTACGAGTCGCTGAAATCCGAATTTACACTTATCCGCTGGCATCCGCAGGCGATGGATGTACTGCCGCTCGGCGGCTCCAAGGCGCAAGGCATCGCAGCGCTTCTGGACAAGCTTGGGTATTCCGCAGAGCATGCTGCAGCTTTCGGTGACGGCCTGAATGATAAAGAGATGCTGGAGTATGTCGGCTTCGGCGTGGCGATGGGCAATTCGCATCCGGAATTGCTGCCATTTGCCAACTTCGTGACGACGCATGTGGACGAGAAAGGCATACGCAATGGACTGATCGAAGCGGGATTGTTAACGGCATAAATTGCCGGATTGCACTTGTTCCCCGTTTTTTAGGGTTCACCAAACGACGATTGCCCACGTACAATAACCTAATCATACGAACAGCTTGGGGGAAATGACGTGATCGTAATCTCGGACGGCAGCCCCGTACAGTTCCCGCCGGGGATGCTGACGGAGCTCGAGAATAAGACTTTGCGGCAGAAACAGGCTAGTCCCGTTATGTACTGGTATCCGTCGCAGGAGGCCTTGCTATTCGAACTGAAGATGAGGACGAATATCGTGGAGGCGGCGAAGGCGATGTACCGGAGCGGTGTCAGCTTCGCGACCTTCAGCAACTCCCGCGCCAACCCGAGGTACTGGATCCGTACGCCGGATGGAGGCTTCCTGCTGAGGCCGGGCGTGCCGCCTTCTGTTGGGGTGAACGATATATTCCAGCAAGGGCAATTGTACGCCTTTGAATGCGCCGGGGCCATCATTATTATGCTGTACAAAGCGGTGTTGGAGACGATAGGAGAAGCTGCGTTCAACCGGCATTTTCAGAATCTCTTTCTGCGAGACTGGCAATATGATAAGGATCTTCGCCTGACAACGAGCAACAACTTGAACGAGACGTATGCAGGAGATGTGATGTACTTCAAAAATCCCGATCATGATCCCGGTTCGCCGGAGTGGCAGGGCGAGAATGTCATAAAGCTCGATGACAATCTGTTCTTCGGTCACGGGATTGGCATCGGAACAGGGCAAGATATTGTTGCTCAATTGAACAGAGCGAGAGTTCCAGGCAGCATGGTCTCGGCGTACTTGCAGGATCTGGTACTGAAGCCGGACTTTGAAGCGGTGCGCATGCTGACGATGCGTGAGGATGAGGAAACGCTCGTATAGCAGACATGAAGAAGGCTGGGCAGCGGATTAACCGCGGCTCAGCCTTCTTGCGCGAAGCTGTTTGTATTGAAAATAGATGGTGCAGCCGATGCAGTAGCCGAGCAGAGCGGCGAGCGCCGCAGCACCCATCATGCCAGCGAATACATATCCGGCGACGCTCCAGCCCAGCAGGAAGCTGAGCAGCGAGCAGGTCAGAAACAGAATACCCAGCGAGTTGTTGAAGCGCTGCAGCTCTGCTGCTTCAGTCGCACCGGATGCGGCGTATTTCGATACGAATGGCCGCGCAATTGCGATGAATAAATTAGCTTTAGGTCCGAGCAGCAAGCCGAGCAGCTGGACGATCCATAACGCGACAATCAGCCACGGCAATTGGAAGGTGATGGCGATTAGCAAGGTCGCGACGATGCCAGCCTGGTTGCTGCGAACGTAGGCGAGAGGGATGTCTTTCATATTATTACCTACCTTTCCGATAGGATTTATTTAATCCTATTATAGGGCAGGGGAGGGGCAATTACAATTGAAAAAAAAGGCTGGACTAGGCTTTTTGCCATACATCGGATTGATCCGGCTTGTCGCCCAGCGTCCACCAGCGCGCAGTGTAGGTTACGCCGTTATACGTGACGCGGTCTCCGCCCAGATAGGCCTTGGAGCTGTTCCACTCCACGGTAACATTGCTCAGCAGCTTCCATGCAGCGGATGAATCCGGCGCATTGTTCTGCGTCCAATATTGCGCTTCATATTCCAGTCCCTTGTACTGGACCTTGTTGCCCTTTAGATAGACGGCTTTGGCATCCCATTGCGGAAGCTGACTGTTGCCGTTTTCCCCGCCTTCGTTGCCGCCGCCATTCTCTTCCTTAAGCGTACGCACGGTTAGCGGTGTGGAGAGAGGGGACGCCTTGCCGTTCACGTCAATGGCCCGTACGGTGTATGTGTAGGCCTTGTCCGCTTGCAAGCCTTCATCGGTAAACGTCGTGTGCGCCGTCGATCCGCAAAGCACGCCGTCACGGTAAATGTCGTACTTCTGGATTTTCAATTCTGATGAGGAAGGCAGCCAGCTCAGTACAATCGATTTTGCCGTTTGCAGGACGGATTCCAGCTTGCCAGGGGCGCTAGGCGGCTCAGGCTGAGGCGTGGAACCGTCGTTGGTCAGATTAACGTCAATAACCTGGTAGAACGCGTTCACGGTGTCCGCGATTTCCCATACGCCCAGAATGAGGTGGTAGCCGCTGCGGTCTGTCGGCACGTTGCACTCATGGGAGACGGTGAATGGCGGCTTGGCGCCTTTGTAATCGATGTAGCAGAAAGGCTCCGGCTCAAGGTCAGCGCGCGTCAGCGGCTTGCTTGGGTCCCAGTCTTTTTTCGTAATATAGTATCTCCAGTTGTCGGAGACATGAGCGGCAGTCAGCTTCCAAGTGAACGTCTGCTTGCCGCCTGTCATATTGACTTTTTTCCAGCGGGTATTCGTTTGCTCGTAAAGCTCCTTGAAGATGCCAGCGCCGGTAATTTGCCCGTCAGCAGGTCCTGTCTGCGGGAAGCCGCCGATCGCTTCCAAGCTTTGCGGTTCATATTGAACGGCTCCGCAGTTCGTATTTTGCTTATCTTTGCAGAGCAGGGCGCGGCTGGTCGGGGTTTCCATGTAGCCATGCGCGGAGGCGCTCTCGGATAATATGATTGATAAGAGCAGGGCGAAGGCTAGAGCGCCTAGTGCCATGAGTAAGGTCGACGCGGCGTTCGAGCGTCGTGGTGCGGTCTGCAAGTTCATGATCGATTCCTCCTAAAAAATGTTTGAGTGTCGAAAGCATGGTAGAGACTGGAATACCGCCTTCGGGTCAGAGTATAGCATGTGCGTGATTTAATGGTAAATGATGCTTTATACATGGGGGAAAATGATCTGATGCAGGGTTAAAAATATATGATTATTTTAGATTATTCGTAAATTAATGCTGTTTTATCGTGGTGTTTGGTGAATAATTTAATAGTATTATTGGACTATTTTTTTGCGGCAGAAGGGAGGGGGGAGAACCACGGAAATGAACGTTGTCTACTCTCCAGCACAAAAAAAGGCTGTCGGCAATAAGCCGGCAGCCTCCCCTAATACGGTTGTAACGCCGCATTGAGATGATTATTCCTTCACCAAGATGTTCTTTTTAAACAGTTCTACCAGCTCAGATGCAGCATGGCTGCCTTCGGCGGTGTGCGAGATGCCGGCGAACGGTCCCGTCGGCGAGCAGTAGCCAGCCGGGATACCGAAGATCTGCTCGATCAGCAGCTTGATACCTGGCATCGAACCGATTTCTGCGCGGCAATACGCCTCAACAACGTCGTTGGCGCGATATTGCAGCTCCCGTGCCTCGGCGTAACGACCTTCATTAATCATCTGCATCATGACCTTAAAATGATAGCAAGTAACGGCTTGCAGCGCTCCGATATTGCCGTCGGAGCCCATGTATTGCGAGCAGATGGCCAATTGATCCGCGCCGGTCAGAATGTTAAGGTCAGGGCGGTGCTTTTTGAACCGCTCCAGATAGTAGAAGTTATTGTCCGTAAACTTGATGCCGCGGAATGTCGGAACCTCTGACAATGCTTCAAGCAGCTCCGGCGGGTCAATCTCCTTGCCGGCTGTTAATGTTTTGCCCATCGCCACCCAGTAAATGTAGAATGGAACGTTCGGAGCTGCAGCCGCAATACGTTTGAAATACGCGACATTATCCTCCAGCGATGCCTCTTCGGAAATGCCGACAGAGGCTACTGCGTAAGCGCCATGCTCGGCGGCATGTGCGGCAAGCAGGACGGAATCGTCCAGGTTCTGGTTGTAGCCTACATGAACGAATACTGGAAGCTTACCTCTCGCTGCAGCGAGCACCGCTGCCGCCCATTGCTTTCTCTTCTCAACGCTCAAATGCTCGCCTTCTCCCGTCCAGCCGAGCATATACAAGCCGTCGGCTTGTTGTTTGACATACATATCGATTAGAGGCTGAGCCAATTCTGTCTTCACATTGCCGTCCTTGTCCATTGGCGTAATAAGCGCCGGAAGCACACCTGTTATTAGCTGTTTTGTCATTGTCATGTTCCCCTGTCTTTAATGGATTTTATATTTCTGTTAGCCTTTAACGGCGCCGCTGGTGAGCCCCGATACGAAATATTTGTTCAATGCAATGAAGACGACGAGCATTGGAATGACCGCCATGACGGTACCTGCCATCATGAGATCCCAGGACGTGACGGACTCGCCTGAGCTCTTCATCGACACGATGCCGACGACGAGCGGCTGCTTATCCGGATTGCCAAGCGTGAACACCATCGGGAGCAAATAGTCATTCCACGAGTTCATGAATGCGAGCAATCCGACGGTAGCGATGAGCGGCTTCGTAAGCGGGAAAATAATGCTCCAGAAGATCCGGAAGAAGCTGCATCCATCTACCCGGGCCGCCTCGTCGATCTCCTTCGGAATGCCGTCGATAAAGCCCTTCGCCAAATACAGATTGGTCACGTTGATTCCAAAAATGTAAATGATAATGACGCCCCATAGGGAGTTATTGAGATTCAGTGCTTTGGCGATATTCAGCTGCGGAAATAGAAACAGGCTGCCTGCCGAGATGAACATCGAGAATGTAATAAGCGCAAGCAGCGGCTTCTTCCCCATAAACCTGCCGCGTGAAAACACATACCCGGATGTAATGGACGTGACGATTGTGCCGAATACGATAATGGCGCACATATAGATGCTGTTCCACGTATACACTTTGAAATTCGATAGATTCCATGCCCGGACGTAATTATCCCAAGACAATGTTTTTGGAAAAAAAGAGCTGGAAGCCAAAATGCTAGCCGTATTCTTCAATGAACTGACCAAGATATAAAAGATAGGGAAGATGACCAGGGCGGCGAGCAAGGTAAGAAAGATATATTTCGGGATGGCTTCTAGCAGCTGTCTCTTCTTCATCTGATGGCCCCCTTAGTAATGATTTCCCATGTTTCTGGTCAGTCTCAAATACAAGCTTACGATTACGGTAAGAATGAGTGCCGTTATAACGGCAAGTGCCGAGGAATAGCCGTATTGGCTAATAGAATCGGCTGCGCCGTAAGAGAAGAAGTACTTGAACGTGTACGACATGACGACCTCGGTAGAGCCGCCCGGCTGCCCGTTCGTCAAGACGAGGACGAGGTCGGACATTTTAATGCTGTTGACGATAAAGAGCATCATGACAACTTTCCCGGTCGATGCCAGCATAGGCAGCGTGACCTTCGTGAATCGGCTCCATTTGCCCACGCCGTCGATATCTGCGCATTCATAGATATCTTGAGGGATGTTCTGCAGTCCCATGATGAAGAAAATCATATTGATGCCGAAGCCCTTCCACACGCTGGCAATGACGATGACCAGATCGGCCAGCCATTTGTTGCCGAACCAATTGACATTGGTGTCGATCATGCCGAACGCCTTCAGCAACTGGTTGACGGAGCCGAGGAAAGGCTCGAACATCAGGAAAAACACGATGCCTACGATAGCCGTACTGACGATAGTAGGAGAGAAGAACAGCGTCCGGAAAAAGGAATTGATTTTTTTGTTGCCATTGAGAACGATCGCCAGAAAAAGGGCTAACGGAATTTCGAGTATAAATTTGGCGATGACGATAATAAACGTATTCTCTAGTGAAGCCCAGTAATGCGGATCCCGCGTAAAGGCGCGAATGTAGTTTTCGAATCCGATAAATTTGGGCGTGCTCATGCCGTCATAATCGAACCATGACCATTGAATCAGCCAGAACATCGGATAGATGGTGAATAACGCAAACCCGATGAGCATGGGCGCAAGCATGATATAGGATTGAATGGCATCTTTCCGGTACAGGCTTTGATGCTTCGTCGAGGCTTTTCTGCGTTTGAAAAATGACATGTCTGGGATGCCTCCTTTCTGTGAACAAGCGAAAGAGGATGGCTTCATCCTCTTTGCCGTTGCTGCGATTGCTTTACTTCGTCGCTTTCGTATCCCAGTTCTTATCGATATAGATGGACATATCCAAACCGTCTGCGACGGCCTTCTCAAGCGCGGTGTTGTAGCGTTTGTCCAAATCCGCAAGAACGGCTGCAATGTCCGCGTTCGGAGGGCCGGCAATAATATTAATCAGCGTATTCTGATAAGGCTGGCCTTCGACCGTAATGCCTCCGTCTGGCGGCGTCAGTGTGAAGTAAGAGTTGGATGTGTCGCTGAATTCAGCATATCCCGCCTTCTTGAAGGAGGAAGGAGCTTGCGCTTGAATGTCCTCGCGCGCGATGAACTCCAGTTCATTGTTTTGAATCTCTTTCAAAATTTCGTCGTCATGGAACAATTGATAGACCTTCATGGCTTTCTCCGGCATTTTGCTTGCGCTTGGCCCTACGGACAGCACATCGGCAATTTGCGCATAGTTCTTAAATTTATTGGCCGCGTCGAGAACCGGCGTATCGCTAACGCCAAGCTCAAAGCTGGTGCCGATCTCTTTCCAGAACTTATCGATGGACGTCACATCCCAGTTCACGCCGGGGAGCATCGCTATCCGTCCAGCCGCAAACTGCGCGATTAGCTCGTCGTTGCCCATTCCTTCACCGCCTGGGAAAATGCTTCCGTCTGCTTTCATTTGCAGAATTTTCTCCAAGTTAGTCTTGAAATCGGAGAAGGCGAATTTGCCTTCGTTGAAGTTGTAGCCCATATGGCCGATCGAGCTGGCGAACTGCGTAGCAAAGTACCATTTGCCCGATGCTGCCGAATCCTTTAAGTGGACGCCATAGCCATATGCGTTGCCTTTATTGTCTTCGGTAATTTTTTTGGCATAGGCGACGACATCGTCCCAAGTCTGGGGCGGCTGCTCGAAGCCGGATTTCTTCAGCAATTCCTTGTTGTAAATAAATTTGGTGGTCAGCACCTTGTAAGGGACGCTGTACGTTTTGCCGTTAATCGTTGTATAACCGTTGATCAGAATATCTTTGTACGTCTCCAGAAATTCCGGTCCGCCGGGCAAATCATCGATCGGCAGCATCCATCCCGATTTAATGAACGGCTCTTTGACGGTGCCTACGAATTTGTACAATTCAGGGGCCTGGTTGGCCGCCAGCGCAACCTTGAGCACGTCGTTGTAGTCTCCGCCGAACACTTTGTAATCGATGTGAATGCCGTCCTGCAATCCTTGCCCTTTGTTATAAGCGTCAATTGCCGCTTCCATAACCGGCTTATAGCTGGCGTCATTGGTCCATACGCGCACTGTCTCCATCTTCGTATTGCCCGAACCGTCCGGATTGGCGGAGTTGCTTGGCGAGTTGTCATTCCCGCTGCAGCCTGCCAGGATGCCCATCAGCATAACAAGACTCAAAAACGTAAGACCTGCCCTTGAACGTCGCTGGAATCGCTTACTGTTCACATTAGTTGCCTCCTCATGTCGTGTTTGAAGCGCTTTCAAGTGCAATGATAACAAGAATACTCCGGGGTTAAAATACAAAAACTTAAGGGAAAAAGTTAGATATATTACACAGTTTGCCCCTTCTCCTTGTCGTTCATGAATGAGCGTTGCTATACTGAAATTAGAATGATTCAACGACGAAAGGGGCCAAATCGGACGCCGTGCATATGAGTATTCGCAACAGGCTGGTACTGTATTTTCTCGCCTCCATACTAATTCCGTCCATTATTATTACCGTCGTCGTGTATATGAGCTCTACCGGCATTATTACGAAAAAAATGAACGACCTGATTGAGAAAAACGTCGAGTCGGCTCGGCTGATCGTTCAAACGAGACTGGCTTTTATTGATGAAATGACTACGCTCATTTCACTCAATCCGATGATTCAAGAAGTGCTCAGCGCAAGTCCGACGACTAATATGTCCGATAACATCTTGCAGATCATCAAGCTCGACCGCGCGCTCGACAGCTATTATCTATCGAATTACTACGCATCGCCCAACTCGTCCATTGTGCCGACGATTCATATGATCGACAGACCGGAATACCGCAAATACGATATTTCTACCAAAGTGCAGGACATCGAGTCTATCGAGAACGAACCGTGGTACAGGGAGATGGACAATAATAACCAGTCCGTCTACGGACAGCCGGGGGATGCGCCTGTCATCATCGCAAGACGGCTGTTCAGCTTGCAAATCGCAGATAAGTACGATGATGCGGCTGTGCTCACGATTGAATTGGAAAAATCCAGTCTGAACGGCATGCTCTCCAACTACAAGCCCTCCAACGGAAGCCGGATTTTCATTCTGAACGAACAAAATCAAATTATTATGAGCAGCGATTCGTATTCGGGTGAAGAGGAGCAGTTCATTTATTCGCTCGACCCTGCGGCAACCGGCTTGAAAAGAGTGGACATGAAGGGCGATAAAGTCATTCTTTCCTCCAAACAGCTGGACAACATTGATTGGAAGATTATCAATATGACGCGGTTAAGCGAAATTAACTCGGACCAGCTTCAGTTGACCCGAACGGTCATGTTGGTCCTGATCATCTGTATGACCACTGCGTTGCTGGCCGCATTCCTGCTGTCACGCAATATATCCAGACCGATTACGAAGCTGGTGACATCTATGCGTGCTGTGCGAGGCCAGAATTTCGATATCGACATCGCTTATCATAAGAAGGATGAATTCGGATACTTGATTCAGCAATATAAACGGATGATCGGCCAGATCAAAGAGTTGATCGATAAGCTGTACGTCAGTGATTTAAAAAAACAAAAAGCCGAGCTGCTAGCTAAAGATGCACAGCTTCGAGCCCTTCAAGCGCAAATCAACCCGCATTTTCTATATAACACGCTGGATTCGATCAACTTGTATGCGATCAAGTACAAAACGCCCGTTATCAGCGATATGATCGGCTCCTTGGCCAACTTCTACCGCTATTCGCTCAGTAAAGGACGGAATATCATTTCGCTTGAAGAGGAGCTGAACCATACGAGCAGCTACCTCGACATTCAGTCGATGCGGCTTGGACCCAAGTTGCATTATTCCATTCAAGTGCCGCGCGAGCTGAGGAAGACGAAGACGGTGAAGCTTGTCATTCAGCCGCTGGTGGAAAACTCGATTATTCATGGCTTCCATCAAAAAACAGGCGAATTTGAAATCGCTATCACGGCGAAACAAGAAGCGGATAAAGTTATCGTCTGCATCTCGGACAACGGTACCGGCACACAGGAGAAGGCGGACATGCTTAATCATCTGCTTGCTTCCGACGATACTGAGCAGCAATCCTTTGCCATTACCAATGTGCACCGACGGCTTCAACATGCTTTCGGCGAAGACTATGGCCTTCGTTACAGGCCTAATCCGGCGGACGGAATCACCGTCGAAATTACGATTCCGGCCAGCTATAACATGGGGGATAACGATGCTAACGGTTATTTTGGCTGATGATGATTACCTGGTCAAAGAAATATTATGCGATACGATTCCTTGGAGCGAACTCGGGATGGAGGTTGTCGGCCTCGCCGAGAACGGACAAGAGGCGCTGGAGCTTTGCATGGAGCGGCAGCCGGATATTTTGGTGACGGATATCAAGATGCCCTTTTACAATGGGCTTGAGGTCGCCAATCAACTGATGGAGAGCGGTATGCGTACGAAGACGGTGCTGATTAGCGGCGTACAGGATTTCAACTATGCCAGACTCGCGCTGAACGTGCAGGCGGCCGGTTACATTTTAAAGCCGATTCAATTGAAGGAAGTTGTGGCCGTGCTCAAAAAAGTGCGTGATGCGATCGAAATGGAGTTTCAGCGAGAGCAGGTCCTGAAGCGTCTGGAGCAGCAGCTGGAAGAAAACATGGCGCTGATGCGAGACAAGTTTTTGAATCAGCTTATTATGGAGCAGATCGGGAGCGAGGAAGAGCTGCAGGAGAGGCTCGACTACTTCCGTCTGCCGTTCCAAGCGGGTCAAGATATCGTAGTGGCGGTAGCGGAGATTGACGAGTATGACTTGAAGGTGAAAAACAAAGGGATTGAACGGGTACATTTTTTTAACTTTTCGATCAAAAATTTAATCGAGCAGGTGTTAGACAATTATCAGGCAGGCATCTGCTTTACGACCGCACGGGAAAATGAATTTGTCATCATCCTGAGCGGAGACTATTGCCAAGAATTGAGGATGGCTCAAATTTTCGAGAGCATCGAGCAGTTGCTGCTCGAATTTGATGGGATTACGATTTCGATCGGGGTTGGTCATTGCGTCAGCATGGAAGCGACAAGCTTATCCTATGGCCGCGCATGCAATGCGATCGGCTACAAGTTTTATACGGGCAACGGTTCGATCATCCATATCAACGACATCGCCGATTCGAACGCCATGGGCAAATTGAACGACATGAAAGGAAGCGCCAAGCTTGGGGACCTGCAAAAGCTGCTGCTGGACGAGATCAAGACGGGTAATAAGCCGCGGGTCAAGCAAGCGATTGAGCAATATGGCGCGTTGCTTGCGGAGGCAACCCAGCTTTCACAGGATTATATTCGGGGGTTATTCCTGGAGCTGATTATTACCGCTTACCGTGAAATATGCGAGACCGAAGGGGAGTCCGCGGAGGTTACGGCCAATTATTCGGCCTCCATGGAGTCGATTATGCGCGACGAGACGCTTACCGATATTAAGAAACATGTCAGCGCCATGCTCCTGTGCATTGCTGACTATTACGGGGCCAAGTACAATAAAAAGCACCATGCGCTGGTAGAGCAAATTAAGAGATACGTCAATCAGAACTACATGGATAATATTTCGCTCGCTGACATTGCAAACGAAATCTATATGTCGACCAGCTATTTGTGCGCCGTATTCAAGCGGGAAACCGGAGAGACGATTAACGAGTATATGATCGAAACGAAGATGAGCGCAGCGAAAAAGCTGCTTAAAAACACGAAAATGAAGGTGCATGAAATCGCCGAGCAACTGGGCTACGAAAACGCCCACTATTTCAGTTATTCGTTCAAGAAGTATGCAGGCGAGACGCCGCAGCAGTACCGGAATAAGATGCAGTCAGGGTAGGTGTATGTAGAAAGACAGATCGCTGCATGCGCGATGCCGGAGCAGTACCGGAGCAAGCAGCAGCCTGAATAGTTGCATGAAAAAAGCATGTGCGTCGACGCACATGCTTTTGTTCGTTATGGATTGGAGGATGGTACAGGAATCGTCTCAGGCTGCTCGAAGGTCATGTCCTTCTTGTCGACGGTCACTTTTTTCATCGATAGCGGCTCTAGCGGCTTGTCCTCCGCATCTCGCTTCTGATTGACGATCGTGTCCACCGCCTCCATGCCTTCAATCACTTTGCCGAATGCGGCATATTGATTGTCCAGATGCGGAGAGTCTTCCGTCATGATGAAAAACTGCGATCCGGCGGAGTCTGGAACCATTGTCCGTGCCATGGAGATGACGCCTTTCGTATGCGTCAGATTATTGGTAAAGCCGTTAAACGTAAATTCGCCTTTAATCGTATAGCCGGGACCGCCGGTGCCGTTGCCCTGCGGGTCGCCGCCTTGAATCATAAAGCCTGGAATAACACGGTGGAAGATGACTCCGTCATAGTAGCCTTTGTCAATCAGCGAAATAAAGTTGTTGACGGTATTCGGCGCTACTTCCGGGTACAGCTCGACTTTGATTATCTCATCGTTGCTCATCTCAATCGTAACGACCGGATGCTTCTCCGGCCCAAGCAGCTCCAGCTCAGTGGCCGGCTCCTCAGAAGGCGAAGGCGATGGGGAAGGAGATGGCGACGGCGAAGGCGTAGCTGTCTCTGTCGGCGTTGAGCCGCCCGCGCCCGGCTCCTTGTCGGCGGGTTTTCCTTGATCGACCCCGCAGCCTGACATGATCAGCGCAAATACGATGCACAGCAGCAGCGCGGCGCCAAAGCTTCTTTTTAACCTGAAACGTTGCATAAATGGGATTCCTCCTAATAAGGTTCGTTAGAACAATAAATGTCGTTGTTGTTTGTATGGCGGATACCGACCTTATTCTACCATAGAGACCGCTCTGAAATCTAACCTGCCATTAGGCTCATGCAAGCTCTTGTGCAGCCCGCTTCTTCTGCCATAGACGATACGCGCCCAAGGAAATGACGAAAAAAATGCCGTATACGGCTACCGTTGTCAGGCTGCTCTTCGGGTCGCTCATCAGATTGTCGCCAACCATAGCAAAGAGGAGCATGGCCGGGATTTTGCCGATGGAAGAAGCGATGGCATAGGAGAGAAAGCCGACCCGGCTGAGTGCTGCGTACACATTGATGATGATGGATGGGATGAAAGGCAGCAGCCGGGCGAACAGAATCGCGAGAAACGCATTCCGCTCGAATAGCGTGGTTACTTTGTCGATGCTTTTGTATCGGTGAAGCGCACGTGCGCCCCATTCCTGAAAGGCGTATCGAACGAACAGAAACATCAGAATAGAAGCGGCAGCTGATCCGATCCATGTGATGGCGGCGCCCAATGATGGTCCAAGTGCAGCGCCAATCACTCCGCCGATGACAGGATAGGGGATGATGGGGAAAAGCGCCATGACGGTAGCCATCAGGGCGACCAGAAGCAGATTCTCTGTCTGCTGGAACCAGGAGAGGATCGCCTCCCCGTACAAATAAATAACAATGGCGACGGCTATGTAGCTTAGCGCCATTAAAAGCTTTTTGCGCACAAGTGTACCTCCGAATTGGTCTCCCGCCTATTATAGCATGTCTGGTATCGGAAATAACCCTGGGGAAGCGGCTTGACCTTCTCGTAACGGCAACGTTTAGAGTAGGGGAAACACGTAACAAGGGGGATGGTTTGGACATGCCGAATCATGATGAGATTTATAGCAGGGAAGCGGAGCGGTACGATCAGTTGATTGCTTCGCAGCCCAAGTTGATGGAAATTGTGAATGAGATTAGGCCGCTTGCGGGGTTGGATGTGCTGGATATGGGGGCTGGCACGGGACGGCTGACTTTGGCGCTTGCTCCAAACGTGAAGTCGATCCTGGCGACAGATGCATCCGCTGCGATGCTGAAGCTGACGGGGGAGCGTCTGAGGGCATCGGGGATGCAGCACTGGGGGACGGCGGTTGCTGATCACCGGCGCTTGCCGCTGGAGGACAATTGCATCGACTTGGTCGTGTCGGGCTGGAGCATCTGTTACTTATGCGCGTCTGGTGTGCCAGAGTGGAGAGAGAACCTGAGGCTGGTCATGAGCGAGATCGAGAGAGTGCTGCGCTCGGGAGGGACGGCGATTATATTTGAAACGATGGGAACGGGGTACGAGACGCCTCAGCCGCCAGAGTTCCTGCTCGATTATTATCGGGCGCTTGAGGGGGAGTGCGGTTTTCAGCATCGCTGGCTGCGTATGGACTACCAATTCGAATCCGTGGAGCAAGCGGAGGAGTTGACGGCGTTTTTCTTCGGGGAGGAGCTGGCTGAGCGCGTGCGGCGGGAACGTCTGACGGCGCTGCCTGAATGCGCCGGCGTATGGTGGCGGCAATTTCCGTGAGTCGGGACGCGAGTTGCTGTGGAGTGGGGCATCAGTGGGAGCCTGATCGCTCGGGATTAGTGGATAGCGGGGAATAGAGGTGCGTGGCACATCTACATGTGTGAAGAAGCGGCGGGTGGAGCGAAATAGTGTTGTGTGACACAACTAAACGTCCTGGTTGGCGGGTGGAGCGAAATAGGGTGCGTGGCACAACTAATCGTACAGAATCGGCGGATGGGGCGTAATAGTAATGTGTGACACAACTAAACGTGCAGAATCAGCGGATGGCGGGGAATAGTGTTGTGTGACACAACTAAACGTGCAGAATCGGCGGATGATGGAGAATAGTGGTATGTGGCACAACTAAACGTGAAGAATCGGTGGATGGCGGGGAATAGTGTTGTGTGACACAGCTAAACGTGGAGAATCGGCGAATGGAGCGGAATAGTGTTGTGTGACACAACTAAACGTGCCGAATCGGCGGATGGAGGAGATAGTGGTGCGTATCATCGCTAAGTAGATACATGTTCCTGAGTGGCGGTCGAGTGGGTAGCAAGTCGGTAGAATCGACTTAAATGCGTCTGAGTGGCGGTCGAGTGGGTAGCAAGTCGTTAGAATCGACTTAAATGTGTCTGAGTGGCGGTCGAGTGGGTAGCAAGTCGTTAGAATCGACTTAAATGCGCCTGAGTGGCGGTCGAGTGGGTAGCAAGTCGTTAGAATCGACTTAAATGTGCCAGAGTGACCATCGAGTGGGGAGTAAGTCGGTAGTTGAGCGGGGAATTGGTCGGTAAATCAGCGCAATTGAAAAAGGAGACGAGCTTACTCGTCTCCTTTGCCGTTTGCTGTGTTGTTCGCGCGCTGTTGAACGCGAGCCATGAGCTCTTGCATCTGTGAAAGCAGGAGGGTACCTTCCTCTGGCGAGGCGTCCAGCTGGCACAGCAGCTTCTCCGGGATGTCGACGGCCTTCTCGCGAAGCAGTTTTCCTTGCTCCGTGAGTGCGATGACGACGTTGCGTTCGTCGTTTTTGTCACGGGTGCGGGTGATTAGGCCTGCTGCCTCCAATTTTTTCAGCAAAGGAGTCAGCGTGCCCGAATCTAGATATAGTCTGGCTCCCAGCGCGGTGACCGTGACCTGATCTTGCTCCCACAGCGCTAGCATGGTGACGTATTGAGTATACGTCAGTCCAAGCTCCTGCAAGAGCGGGCGGTAGAGCTTTGTTAATTCCCGCGAGCAAGCGTAAATCGCAAAGCATATTTGATTATCCAGCTTCAACGTTTGGTCCGATTGCATAAGAGTGCCTCCAACATGGGCTCAGCGAAAAGAGCAGCCAATATCCTCTATTTTAATGGATTCAATTAAATTGTATTAAATTAAATAGTAGCGAACGGCCCTCCATTTGTCAACGAATAATCAGCCCGTTGGACGAGGAGGTAGAGTCCAAGTATAATCCAGTCCCGTTGGAACGAGGAGGTAGAGTCCAAGTATAATCCAGTCTCGTAAAAAAAGGGGGGGTGGAGTCTCAGTATAGCGGCGACGAGAACGTCTCGTATCCGAACCTTAATCCAGCCAAGTCCCGATGCCAAACTTCTCCCCTTGCTTAAAGAACCAATGCGCGATAGCAACGTCGAAGGCGGCCATCCCCATGGGGCAAAAGAGTACCGTTTCCTCATCGGTCAGCCCGGCCAGCGCGTCCCGGAAACTGACATCGCCGAGCGTCATAACGTCCTCCGCTTGCAAGCCCGCTTGCCGGTGAAGCAGTTCGATATCAGTATTCTCTCTGCACACCTCCGTCCAATCATCTACAACAATGGAACGGATCGCTCGGATTGCCTCCAGCTGGTAGTCGCGAAGGGAGACGTTCAGAAGCAATGTGCCGGGAGCGGGAGGGGTGTCAATATAGCGGGCGGAGCCTGCTGTACAAGAGATGACAACATTGCAATGCGGGTACCAGGATTGCCAGTGCTCCGTCACGGTTACGCGGTCATAATCCTCATTTCGTCTATCCTGACCGAGTCCATCCTCAATATTCACACCTCGAATATCGGTCAGATAAATATGATCGATTTGCTTCCCGAACAGCGATCGGCACATCTCGAAGTGAATGCGCCCGATCGGTCCCCATCCTATGATACCAATTCGCAAATTCCGTTGATCCGGCTGTTCCGGCGAACGACTGGCCAGCCAGCGATCTAGCATTAGACTGCTCACAGCCGCTGTACGTACGGCGCTGACCATCGCCGTGTTCAGAATGGCGGAAGGCTTGCCGGTGTCGGCGTCATTCAGTACGGTGACGCTATGCGCGCGTGGGAGGCCGGCGGTGAGGTTGCCGGGAAAGCTGGCGATCCACTTAATGCCGGCGGCATGGATTCCGCCGCCGATATATGCGGGCATCGCGATGATGCGATTGTCGGGATTGCCGTAGCGCAGATAGGGCTTAAGCGGCTGGGCATATTCGCCCTGATCGATCATCCCGGCGGCTTCTCCAATAACGCCGAGCAGCTCGCGCCAGCGGAAGCCGATCGCCCGCAGTTCCTTTTCGCCTAAGTAGAGCAAGCTTAGTCGCCTCCCTCCGAAAGTATCGACGAGCCGAATTGCTCGCGCATCCATTCATCGTTAAAGACGGTATCCATATAGCGTTCTCCGCGGTCGTGCAGGATCACGACGCAGGTCGAGCCCTCTGGAATATCGTCAAGCATCCCTGTGAGCGCAGCGATAACGGCTCCGGAGGACGGTCCTGCCAGAATGGCCTCCGTCTCCGCCAGCCTTCGGCAGCCCGCTGCCATCTCCCGGTCCGTGACATTCACCGCGTAATCCATGAAGCGAGTCTCGCCGAATGGAGGAACAATGCCCGCTCCAAGTCCGGGGAAGCGGCGCGGCCCTTTCTCCCCGCCGAAGATGACGCTGCCCGCCGCATCCACGGCAATTACTTTGGTCGCCAAGCCGTGGTCGGCGATGTACCTGGCGCAGCCCAGCATGGTGCCGCAAGTACTGACTCCGCCAGCGACATAATCGATCTTGCCAAGCGAAGCTGCGATCTCGGGCATAGTGCCGTCGTAATGTGCCAGATAATTGTTCGGATTGGCGTATTGGTTTGGCCAGAAGCTGCCGGGCAACGCCTCACGCAGCTGCCGGACGCGCTCCAGCCGGGCGGGCAGGAATTCGCCGGTCTCCGGATCAGGTGTATCCACGTAGGAAACCTCGGCGCCGTATGCTCTCATGATGGCAATATTGGCGGAGGCGGTACGCGGGTCAATGACACTTATGAACCGGATGCCCAGCATGGAGCAGATAGCGGCAAGGCTGATCGCCATATTGCCGGAGCTTGATTCGATCATGACGGAGCCGGGACCGATCCGCCCCTCATTCCATGCGCTGCGCACGATGCGCAGCGCCGGACGGTCCTTGGCGCTGCCGCTTGGATTCATCAGCTCCAGCTTGCCGAAGACATGTATGCCGCGCGTATTGGCGAACAATCTGCTCAGCGGAACGAGCGGCGTATTCCCGATTTTATCCAACCAGCTATTCCTCATGGTCAGCAGCACCTTTCATTAATATAGCTTCTTGGCTTTCACTGCTCCGGCGGGAAGCTGATCCCGCTCGCTTACGTGTATGACTTCAATGCCCTGCAGCAGCCGGTTGCGGATCATCATGCCGATATCTCCGATCTTATGCTCGACATCATGCTGGATGGCGCTCGCGACAGACTCGTCTAATCGGTTGCTTTTGATATACAGCTTCAGCTTGTTGGATTCCACCTGTACTCTTAACGTGGCATCCTCCAAATGCCTGTTCACGACCTCCTCAATGTCGTACAGGCTGATTTTCTCTCCATGCTTCAACTCCGGCCCGATGCGCTTCGTGATGCAAGCGAAGGTATGAATCATGCGACCCTGATGGACTTCCGCGCGGAAACCCCGCACCACATCGTATGTGATGTAGCGAACGGCGGGGAAGAGGGAGCGGGAGAAGGAGGTCAGCGCCAGGATGCCTTCGCCAGGTCCTAAGGCTTCATAACCCAGCGCTTCTGCGGACAAAGACTCTCCGTAGACATCGTCCGATAAGACATAACGGCCGAGCTCATGAGAAAATGCGGCGATGGCACCGATCTCAATCGAGCCGTACGTATCCAGTACATCGCCAGGGTCCAATCCGAAGCGCCCAGCCATATTCGTTTGCCACTCCGCGGAGGCCAGCTCGCCGACCAGAATGATTTTGCGCAAGCCAAGGGAGCGGGGAAAAGGAAGCGCATCTGCAATGGCCTCCAGAATCGATGGCATCGTGTAAAGCAATTGAGGGCGATACAGTGTAAGCCTGGCGACATGCTCCTCTACAGGGGCAGTGAAAGGTATAGCCTCCGCCGCTATGCCCAGTTCGTGAAAGATCGCAATAGCGGTGCTGGCGGCATGGCCCGTGCCCAGATCCGCCATCGCTCTCGCAATGCCGTGGCGAGTCCCTAGCCAATTCAGATAGGAAGCTTTCTTGGCCTTAATATATTGAAGATCATCTTCGCGGGAATAGTAGATGGACTTGCGAATGCCGGTCGAGGTGCCGGAAGTCCGATAGACGGACAAGCCGGATTCTGTTCGTTCAGCCTGCGCATAGTAATGGCGGTCCAGCACTTCTGCGGTTATGAGAGGCAGCTCTGGCAGAGCGGGAGGGCTGCTATCTATTTTTGAAAGAGAGATGCCAGACTGGCGCAATAGCGGCTCATACCAAGGATGCAGCCGCGCGATAAGGCGCAGCTGATCGGTTAGCTTCTGTTCCATCATGGTATAGTCATCCTCCTAGCAAATTGATGCGATCGTCTATTATGCCGTTACTAAAGCATATGTGCGAGCGTACCGATGGTTCGGCTATGACGACAGAGGCCTAAAGCGATTTTTATATATTTTCGTATGATAGTAATAGAACGAGATTGGGAGAGATACAAGTCTATAGGCGGGAGACGGAGACGACAAAATAATATCGCCGTTCACGCGGGCGGCGTGAAGGGAGCAAGGCTGAGGACAATGGCTAAGCTTAAAGTGAAAGCCAGCGGAAAGCCGTACCGGGTATCCGACAAATGGGCCAAAACGAATGTCATGTTGCGGGATGAAGGACTGCGCGGGTATATACCATCAACCAGAAAGTTCAGCCGGCTGACGCTGCATAATCTACTTCAAGCACACCAGATGGTCTATGTGAAGCCGACATATGGATCGCTGGGCAGGGGAGTCATGCGGGTCGAAAGGCTTGGCTCGGGAGAGTATTGGTATCAGCTCGGAGGCAGTCACAAGACGTTCCATAGCTTCGACGGGCTCTACCATTCTCTGAAAAGGGACACGCTGGGCAAAAGCTATCTTGTGCAAAGAGGCGTTCATCTGTTGAAATACGAGGGAAGACGGTTTGACCTGCGCGTCGTCGTACAGCGCGCTCCGCAAGGCGGGTGGGAGATGACAGGGATTGTTGCGAGAATTGCCCATCCGGAGAAGATTGTCACCAACGGCAGCCAAGGAGGCTCTATCCTGACCACGGAGCAGGTGCTGAGCGCCCATATGAGCCCGTCGCAATTAGACAGCTTGAAGAAGAGGCTGGAGGACATCGGCATCAGCACGGTCAAGCGGCTGCATCGCCGCTATCCCCGCCTGAACGAAATCGGCCTGGATATCGCCATCGACAATGGGTTCAGGCCATGGATTCTGGAAGTGAATACAACGCCGGATCATTGTCCGTTCGCCATCTTGCCGGACCAGTCGATGATACGCCGGATTATCCATTATGGAAGCCAATATGGCAGACACTACAGATTGAATTGCTTCAAGGCGAAAAACACACTATAACCGCGAAATAAAAACAGGGCAGCATGCGTATTGGCATGCTGCCCTGTTATGGTCCGTATGAAGCGGAGATATGCGCAAGCGCCGAACGCTACTTTTTAGCTGCAATCGAGAAGATGACCTGCTTCTGCTTGCTATCGACCAGAATATTGATCGTATCGTTGCCGATGGACGCGTGAGTCTGCGTAACCGCCTCACCCTTCTCCACCTTCTCGCAAACTTCACTGAACAATTGCTTGAAGGCAATGGCGTTGTAGCCGAATAGGCCGTTGGCGAACATCTCGACGGCTTCTTTGTTGCGTGCCAGCGATCCGTCGCGCAGTCTCATTGTGATGCCGTACGTATTGTATTGCGGGTCCAGCCAGATCGCGGCTTCTTCATTAATGGCCGTGGTGCTTGCCGGTCGGTTCAGGACGTTCTCCTTCTCCGTCTGGTCCTTGAATAGGCGCAGCGTCGTATCATACAGGTCATGATTGGCGCCTCTGAGCTGTCCTACGAGCAGCAGAGATTCGTAAGCGTCCCACATCCGTTTGTCTGGGAAGACGATAACCTTGCTGCCGCCGCCGAACGTAGGCACGATCCGCTCCAGCTTGTCAGGCGATACGTTGATCTTGAGTCGCGTCGACTTGACGGTCAGACGCTCCAGAATGACAAGCGCCTGGGCGCGCGTCACCTTCTGACCGACACCGAAGAAGCCGTTCGGGTAGCCTTCCATGATGCCCTTCACAAGCGTCTCCGCGATGAAGCGCTGCTCCCGCTCCGTGGCTCCTTTAATATCGCCGAAGGCTTGCGCCATTTTTTGCCCATAGATGCTGTCTTCCAGAAATTCCGTTTCCTGCAGCGTATAATAGACGACCTCCGCCACGTTCTCGCGCGTCATGTCCATCTGAAAATCAGAATAGCGGCTTTTGTTCAGGAAATGGAGGTCGCTTGCAATATCGATAAAATCCTTGGCCCAGTAGCCGACCGTATTCGGCGCGAAGGTGAAGTAGCGGTAATCCTGCTTCAGAATGGCCTGGTTCTCTAGACTCAGAGAGTTCATGAAACCGGCGTTCCAGCTGCGCGAGCCGTTCTGGTGCAGATCGGCGTATGAAAGAATGAGCATTTTGACGAATTGATCAACTTTCACGGTCTCTTCTGGTCGAAAAGTCCCGTCCGGGTAGCCTTCCAGAATGCCGCGATTGACCATGTCGATGATGGTTTTCTCCGCCCAATGGCCTTGCGTGTCTTTAAATGGGGAGCCCTGAGTTGCCGCAACCGCTTTCTCGTATGCTGAAGTGGGCATAATGGCCGCCCAAACCATCGTGATGCTTATCATTAGTAGTGCCAACCGTTTCATCAATCCATGTCCTCCCAAATCGATTTATTCCGACATCCTTTAGATAACCATATCCGGGCGTTATTGAGAATGGGCAGAATGATGCAACCTTGGCAACCGGGAAGGCCCTACTGGCGCTAGCGCTTTGTGCATAGGGAGGAGTGATAGCTATAGTCTCATTTACATATATTTAGCAAAATGGTTCAGGGGACATTGGACGCAATAACGAACAGCGCGCATAGGTACTAAGGGATAACGTCCATGCAGGCGCATGAACAACAAAAACGGCTCCAAGAGCCGAACGAGCTCTCGAAGCCGTCTTAATAGTAGGTAATCGTGATTAGTCCAATACTGCGCCAATGTGGGCTTTGGTAACGGACCAGTGGGACGCCGTCCATACTTTCTTCTTCTTATCGATATAGATGATTTGCGGAGATTCATGCTTCACGCCTGTGTCTTCTGCAATCTTATTGGAGACAGGGCGGGACTCGATCACCTTCACCAGCACATAGTCGATATTATCCTTCGGGCTGCCGCCGAGATAGTTGCTGAACTCTTCATGCGCATTGGCGCTGACCGGGCAAGTGGTGCTGTGCTTGAACACAACGAGGGGCTTGGCGTCGGATGCTTGGAGGACGTTATCCCATTCTTCAATGGTTGTAATTTCTCTGTATGTCATATGCGTGACACTCCTTCATCTATAGGTGGATTGAATCGGCTCATACCGTATCCTGTCGTTATTATATCTCTAGTGAGCGATTAAAGTCATCTCTTGACCAATCTTCTCATGATAATGAGTATGCTATATTGTCGGGAATTACTGGAGAATTCTTTTGTATAAGGGGAGGGCAGTTGCTCATGATGATTCGAGCTATTCGTGAATCCGTGAAGCGCACATTCACTTCGTTGGCGTTCATCCGGATTATCGAAATAAGGGGATTGCGAAGCAACTATATGAAACGTTTTTTGGTAAAGTGCATGAGCTTGGGTGCTCCACGGTTCGCGATTATGAGGGAGAAGGACAGCATTATATCGGCTTCTCGAAAAGGATAACCACCAAAGTGTTAAAAAAATCACACTTGGGGTTGATTTTTGAAAATGAATCGTGATAATATGTGTACAGCAACGAAATGACCGTTTTAGTATTTTGGTCATTCGGTCACGAAGTCAGAGGAAAAAGGAGGCGTTGCGAGTGGCCATTGATCGACGACAGCTCATTGTAGATGCGGCAGCGAAGTCATTCTCGTTATTCGGATACAAAGCGACGACCATGGACGGGGTAGCCAAGATCGCCAATGTCGGCAAGGGCACCATTTATACGTTCTTTACGAACAAGGAAGAGCTGTTCCAGGAGATTATGAACCGGATGATCGGGGATATGAAGCGGCTCGCCGAGCAGGCGATCAATCCCGGAAGAAAGTTCTTCGACAATCTGAATGCGGCGCTGGAGCTGCTGCTCGACTTCCGCGAGGAACATGAGCTGGCGCTGAAGCTGTCGCAGGAGATGCGGGAGATCGGCACGCCAATGGCGCTGGAGGGCTTGCAGCAGTTGGAGCGAGCGGTAGTCGGCTACATTGCGAGCCAAGTGAAGTCTGCGGTGGAGAAAGGCGAGATCAAGCCTTGCGAGCCGGAGATGACGGCATTCGTCATGCTGAAGCTGTACATGGCGCTGACGGTGGATTGGAAGAAAACGCATGAGCCGCTGAAGAAAGAAGAAGTGGCGGAGCGGTTACGATTTTATCTGGAGCAAGGCCTGGCGCCGGCGTAAGCGGGATGCCTTTTTTTACCTCATAAAATGACCGATTGTCCGAATTAGTCAATTCGTACTGACAATACCGGCCAACATACACAGACAAACAGGGAGTGGGAAATATGAAGTTGAAAGGATTGCGGCAATTCGGCAAAGAGCTGGCGGCGATCGCACGCAACAAGAAGGTGCTGATTCCGGTCATTGCAGTTCTGACGGTTCCGGTCATGTATACAGCCATGTTTCTAGGCGCGTTCTGGGACCCATACGCGAAGATGGAGGAGCTGCCGGTGGCTGTAGTCAATTCTGACCAAGGCACGGAGTTTCAAGGCAAGCAAATGCATATTGGTGATGACTTTGAGGAAAAGTTAAGAGAAAATCCGAAATTCGATTGGGCCTTTGTGACGAAGGAAGAAGCCGTCCAAGGCATGAAGGACAACAAATATTATATGGCGATTGAGATTCCGGCCAACTTCTCGGAGAAAACAACATCGCTGACTTCAGATAAGCCGGAACCGGCGAAGCTGGTATTCCTGCCGAATGAAAGCTACAACTTCCTCGCCGCGCAAATCGGCAATACGGCGGTTGAGCAAATGAAAGGCTTGCTGAATAAAGAAGTAACGGAAGTATACACCAGAACGGTGTTCGAAAAGCTGGAAACGGCTGCTGACGGTATTGTGAAAGCAAGCGACGGCGCAGGCAAGATAGCCGATGGCACGACCAAAGCGAAGGACGGCGCGCAACTGCTGGAGCAGAATTTGAGCAAGCTGACTAGCGGTACAGTTACGCTGCAGGATGGCGTCTCCAAGCTGAACACGGCAGGCAAGCAATTGCAAAGCGGCGCTGCGGAGCTGAAGGGCGGAGCATTATCGCTGGAGAATGGTATGGGATTGCTTGCTGATGCAAGCGGACAATTGGCAAGCGGAGCGGCAGGCGCTCAAGACGGTGCATCGAAGCTGGCGGGAGGCCTGACAGCATCCGCTGCGGGTACAGCAGAGCTGGAGCAAGGCGCTGCCAAGCTGACTGCCGGATTGGAAGGACTTGCTGCGCAGAACGAGGCGCTTGCCGCCGACCCTAACTTCCAAGCATTGATTGCGGCAAGTAAAGGTCTTGCCGGCGGACTTGAGAAGTCATCTGCAGGCCAACAGGAATTGCTTGCTGGTGCGAACGCTTTGGAGGCTGGATTGAAGCAGCTGAATTCCGGCGCAGATACGTTGCAAACCAAATTGGGTGAAGCAAAGACGGGAGCAAGCACGCTTGCTGGCGGCCTTACTAAGCTGTCGGGCGGTACGGTAGAGCTGTCCCAAGGACTTGGCAAGCTGAATGATTCGGTAGGCTCCATGACTTCCGGTGCGAAGCAGCTGGAAGAGGGGGCAACCAAGATGACATCTGGTCTAGTGGAGCTGGAAGACGGTACTCACGAGTTGTCCACGAAGCTGAGCGATGCATCGTCGCAGACTTCGGAGCTGTCCATGACCGATGAGATGGTCGGCATGTTCGCCGAGCCGATCCAGCTTGATGTGGACCGGGTAACGGAAGTGCCGAATTACGGTACAGGCTTTGCCCCTTACTTCTTGTCGCTGGGCTTGTATGTAGGCGCGCTGTTGATTACGATTGTTTACTCCGTTAAGGAACCTGCGATCCGCCCGGCGAATGGCTGGAGCTGGTTCTGGAGCAAGGCGCTAACACTGATGCTCGTCGGTACGATCCAGGCTTTGATCGCGGACGCGGCGCTCATCTTCTTATTGAAGCTTGAAGTACAGAATATGGGCTTGTTCATTCTGTTCTCGATCATTACAAGCATCACGTTTATGATGCTGATTCAATTCTTTGTAGCATCGATGGGCAACCCTGGACGTTTTGTAGCGATCGTGCTGCTCATCCTGCAACTGACCAGCTCCGCGGGCACATTCCCGCTGGAATTGATTCCGGGCTGGCTGCAGCATGTAACGCCTTGGCTGCCAATGACGTATTCGGTCGCAGGCCTGAAGGACGTCATCTCCAGCGGCGAAACGACCCGCATGTGGGGAGACGCCGGCTTGCTTGGCATCTATGCAGTCGTCTTCGCAGGCTTGACGCTGGCTTACTTTATCGCAAGCCATCGCAAGGAAGGCGGCGATACAAGAGAAGCATCCACTTCTATTGCATAAATAGAAGATCAACCGTTGCTTCGGTTTATACAAACGCTACATCATCTTCACGCAAACGGCACCTTTATCAGGTGCCGTTTTATTATGGTCTGTCGGCATTCTTTTGAAAGGAAAAACGGTGTCAAGCATCCAGTCTCATCCGCCGTGGGCTGCTTTACATAGGGTGGTCGCCCGTTTTGGTCAGGCTCGCATGGCTATTCTAAAAGCTATTTATACAAAAATGATCGTGCATGCAAAAAAACAGAAGGAATCCCTCATACGATATGGAAATTTTTAAGTGAAAGATTCTCACTCGGAGAAAGCCGCTTATAATTGCCGATTAGGGGGCATCGCGATCGATGAAATGGATGCAAGACTGGACAAAACGCCTTATGAAGATAACACCCCATATCGTCAGCTTTCTTACGGCGATATCCCTCAGCCTCAATATGATAAGCTCCGTCAGCAGCTCGCAAGGTCGTATGTTCGCTCTCCTATTTGCCGTATTCATCTTTGCCTCCATTCTGGTCAAACCGCTGTGGCTCAAATATTGCCTTTCCGTAGTTGCGTTTGTCTTCTTTTTCTGCGCGCTGCCGGAGCTGACGTTCGACAAGCTGATTAGCGTCATGTATTTAACGCTCGTCATTCTGGCGTTCCTGCTGCCGTCGCCGATCCCTGTGTTTGCAGCAGGGGGCTACTACCTTTATATTACGCCGATTAGCTGGCCCGAGGAGTCTCCGGAAATGCTGCAGGCGATCTTGGGCGGCGTTGTCATCAATATGATTCTTTATTCGCTGCTGGCCTTTTACTTCCGGAACTTGAAGAAAGAGAATGAGGCCAATGCAAGGCTGAATGCCAAGCTTAATGAAGCTTTCCGGCAGCTTGAGCATATGGCCTACTACGATATGCTTACCGGTCTGCCGAACCGCCAATCGCTTATGAAGCATTTAGATATGGACATCGTTCAACAAAAGCAGCTTGCTGTCCTGTTTCTGGACCTTGATGAGTTCAAGCATGTGAACGATATGATGGGCCATAGTGCGGGAGATCAACTGCTGCGGGACATTGCCGACCATCTTCGCCATTTCGCGGATCCGTCCTGCTTTGTTGCCCGCTATGCCGGGGACGAGTTCGTGCTGCTATGCTCCTATCGGCGGAAGGAGGAAATTGCGGATCTGGCGGAACGGCTTGTCCGCTCCTTTCAGAACCCGTTCCACATAGGTCACAAGCACATTTATGCGACGACCAGCATAGGAATCAGCTTGTTTCCTGAAGATGCGGGGGAAGGGGAGACGCTTATCCAATATGCGGACAAAACGATGTATAGCATAAAGCGCGGCGATAAAAACGGCTACCGCTTCTTCACTGATATCAAAAACGAGGAGCTGCTGCGTCAAGTCAGGCTGGCGAATGACATCCGCAGCGCCATAGCTAAACACGAAATGTCGATACACTACCAGCCGCTAGTAGATCTTAAAACGCGAGAAATCCGCGGAGTGGAGGCACTGCTGCGCTGGACGCATAGCGATATGGGGCCGATTGCGCCCTCACTCTTTATTCCGCTTGCCGAACAGAACGGCGTAATTGTGGAGTTGGGGGAATGGGTTCTGGAGGAGGCGTGCAGTCAGGTCAAGAGCTGGCATGAAGCAGGAAATTCAAGACTGACGTTAGCCGTCAACCTTTCCATTCGTCAGTTCAAGTCGCTGAACTTCCCTTCCAAGGTGCTCAGCATATTGGAGAAGACGGATTTTGATCCTGCGCTGCTGGAGCTAGAGGTTACGGAAAGCATGATGCAGAGTGTAGAGGAGTCGGTTCCGATCTTGAACGAGCTTAAGCGCCATGGTATTAAAATCGCTATAGACGACTTTGGAACAGGCTATTCTTCTCTGAGTGTCCTGGGACAGCTGCCGCTGGATTACCTGAAAATTGATCGTTCCTTTACGAAAGAATTATCGAGCGCAGCATCCTCAGCATCCATTGTGAAGCTTATTGTCGACATTGGACACAGCATGAATTTGCAAGTTATTTGCGAAGGAATTGAGACCGGGCAGGAAATTGAAGCGCTTCTGCAGTTCGGCTGCGAGTTCGGGCAAGGGTATTATTTCCACCGCCCCTCTCCGCCAAAAGAGATCGAACGGCTGTTGGACTTCAAACATCTGCAGGAGTCAAAGGTTTGAATTGGCCGATTATTTTGTTTCCACTTGCCCTTTTGCGGAGATGCTGTATAATCACTATGGATTTCTTTTATATAGGACGAAGGGGTTGGTGGGATTGGAAGAGACGATCATTCGTTTCGAACATGTGACTAAACAATATGACCATAACGACCCTGCGGTACTCAAGGATGTAAGCTTTGAGATTCAGCGGGGCAAATTTTATACGCTGCTAGGGCCGTCAGGCTGCGGCAAGACAACGATTTTGCGTCTGATTGCCGGATTTACGGAGCCGTCGAAGGGCAACATTTATTTTAACGGCAAAGTGATTAACCGGGTGCCGGCGAACGAGCGGCAAGTGAATACGGTATTCCAGGATTACGCGCTATTCCCGCATCTCAATGTATTCGAGAACGTCGCATTCGGCCTGCGCATCAAAGGGCTGAAGAACGACACGATCAAAGCCAAGGTGCTTGAAGCACTGCGTTTCGTCAACCTGAGCGGCTACGAGAACCGCGAAATTACGGAGATGTCCGGCGGTCAGCGCCAGCGCGTCGCCATCGCTCGCGCGATCGTGAATGAGCCGGAAATCCTGCTGCTCGACGAGCCGCTGTCGGCGCTTGACTTGAAGCTGAGAACGGAGATGCAATACGAGCTGCGCGAGCTGCAGCGCCGCCTTGGCATTACGTTTATCTTCGTTACGCATGATCAGGAAGAAGCGCTTGCGATGTCGGACGAAATCTTCGTATTGAACGAAGGCACGATCCAGCAGTCCGGCACACCGACCGATATCTATGACGAGCCAATCAACCGCTTCGTAGCGGACTTCATCGGCGAATCGAACATCGTGAAGGGCCGCATGCTGCGCGACTTCGAGGTCGAGATCGCAGGCAAGACATTCGAATGCGTCGACCAAGGCTTGAACGAAGGGGAGACGATTGATATCGTCATCCGTCCGGAGGACCTGGAGATTACGTCGCATGAGAGCGGCAAGCTTCAGGTGCGCGTGGATACCCAATTGTTCCGCGGTGTGCATTACGAGATCAGCTGCTATGATGATACCGGCAATGAATGGCTTGTCCATTCGACGCGCAAGGCGACGGTCGGGGAGAGAATCGGCTTGACGTTCGAGCCGGAAGCGATCCATGTTATGCGTCTGGGCGAGACGGAAGAAGAGTTCGACAAACGTCTGGAGTCGTACGAGGAAAGCGGCGGTGGGGACAGCCATGGAAGCTAGAGCCCGCAATCTGTACCTTGTTCCTTATGTACTATGGATTGTCCTGTTCGTCATCGCGCCGATTCTGCTGATCGCGTATTATTCCTTCTTCAATGTGGAAGGGCAGTTCACGTTCGAGAACTACCAGAAGTTTTTTACGCCGGTCTATCTGCGCATGACGCTCAGCTCGTTCTGGTATGCTTTTCTGATTACCTTATTCTCACTGCTGGTGGCTTATCCGACGGCTTACTTGCTTACGAAGACGAAACATAAGGCGCTATGGCTGCTGCTCATTATCTTGCCAAGCTGGATCAACCTGCTGCTGAAGGCTTACGCGTTCATCGGCTTGTTCGGTACATACGGCTTCGTGAATTCGGTGCTGGAAGTAACGGGCATCGGCACCAAACAAATCTTGTTCACCGACTTCAGCTTCGTGTTCGTGTCGGTCTATATCTTCATTCCGTTTATGATTCTGCCGGTCTACAACGCGCTGGAGAAAATGAATCCGACGCTGATCGACGCAGCGCGCGACCTGGGCGCCTCGCCTTGGATGACGTTCCGCCGCGTCGTATTCCCGCTGACGATTGACGGGGTGAAGGCGGGGTGCATGGCGGTATTCATACCGGCGCTGTCGCTCTTCATGATTACAAGATTGATTGCGGGTAACCGCGTCATTACGCTCGGCACAGCAATCGAGCAGCATTTCCTTGTGACGCAGGACTGGGGCATGGGGGCGACGATCGCCGTGTTCCTCATTATCGCGATGGCGATTCTGATGCTGCTAACCGGGAATCGAAAGCGAGGGCTGATCGACATTGTCAAAAAGTAAATGGCGTTTGTCCAACCTGTACCTGATCGCCGTGTTCGTCATCCTGTACGCGCCGATCTTCTATCTGATGTTCTACTCCTTCAACAGCGGCGGAGCCATGAGAAACTTCGAAGGCTTCACGCTGGACTATTACGGCGAAGTGTTCCAGGATACACGGCTGCTTATTATTGTATTGAATACCTTTGTGATTGCGTTGCTGTCCGCTGCGATCTCGACGATTATCGGGGTCATGGGCGCCATCGCGATCCACTATATCCGCAGCAACCGGCCGAAGGGCACGCTGCTCACGCTGAATAACGTGTTGATTGTCAGCCCTGACGTCATTATCGGGGCGTCATTCCTGATTCTGTTCACAATCGCGGGCATTCAGCTAGGCTTTGTGTCCGTGCTGCTGTCCCATATCGCGTTCAGCATTCCGATTGTCGTTATTATGGTGCTGCCGAAGCTGCAGGAGATGGGCGGCTCGCTGATCGATGCGGCGCGCGACCTCGGCGCAAGCTCCTGGCAAGTCCTGACGAAGGTTATTCTGCCGTATATCAAACCCGGCATTTTCGCGGGATTCTTTATGGCGTTAACGTATTCGCTGGATGACTTCGCGGTGACGTTCTTCGTCACGGGCAACGGCTTCTCAACGCTGTCGGTGGAGATCTACTCGCGGGCGCGGCAAGGCGTATCGCTGTCGATTAACGCCCTGTCTACGCTGATCTTCCTGTTCACGGTGCTGCTGGTGATTGGCTACTACTTTATTAACCGCCGCAACAACCGTCCGGCAGGCAAGGGGGTGCGCGTATGAGCCAGCTGGTCCGCATGTTTCTGCTCGTCTTTCTTGTCGCATTCGGTTTAATGTACGTGACATCGCAGATGAACTCCAGCGCCGGCTACTCCGGAGGCAATACGCTGACGGTCTACAACTGGGGCGACTATATTGATCCTGAGCTGATTGCGCAGTTCGAGGAAGAGACCGGCATTAAGGTGATCTATCAAACCTTCGACTCCAACGAGGCGATGATGACGAAAATCAAGCAGGGCGGTACGACCTTCGACGTGGCAATTCCATCCGAATATGCCATCAGCAAGATGAAGGAAGACAATCTGCTGCTGGAGCTTGATCATTCGCAGCTCCCGAATCTGGAGCATATCGACTCCCGCTTCATGCGCCTGTCCTTTGATCCGGAGAACGCCTATTCCGTGCCTTACTTCTGGGGAACGGTCGGCATCGTCTTCAACCCCAATCTGGTCGGTGATCTGGACTTCGACAGCTGGGACGATCTGTGGGACGAGAGCTTGCGCAACAATGTCTTCTTGCTCGACGGCGCGCGCGAGGTCATCGGCATGGGACTGAACAGCCTTGGCTACTCGCTGAACGATACGAACGAGGAGCATCTGCAAGAAGCGCTTGCGAAGCTGTCGAAGCTGACGCCAAATGTGAAGGCGATCGTCGGCGACGAGATCAAGATGCTGATGGCGAACGAAGAAGCGGCAGCCGGACTCGTATGGTCCGGGGATGCGTCGGAAATTATGGACGAGAATGAGGAGCTCGACTATATCGTGCCGGAAGAGGGCTCTAATCTGTGGTTTGACAATATGGTCATTCCGAAGACGGCCCGCAATCTGGAGGGCGCTCATCAGTTCATCAACTTTATGCTGGATCCCGAGGTTGCCGCGCAGAACACCGAATACGTCGGCTACTCCACGCCGAACAAGGACGCGCTGGCTATACTGCCTGAAGATATATCCGGCGACGAGCGGTTCTATCCGGATGAGGAGCTGACGGAGCGTTTGGAGGTCTATGATAATCTGGGACCACGCATGCTGTCTCATTATAACGAGCTGTTCCTGGAATTTAAGATGCATCGGAAATAATTAGCCTGACCCTACTTGGAAAAGGTGAAAGCTTCGGTCATCCCCCCTTGATTACCCATTAATCCCGACGTTCGTTAGCAGAACGTCGGTTTTTTGCTTCTCTTTCATGCGGGATTGCAGAATGCTTGCCATGGACTGACCTCTGGTTGCAGATACGCTCAGTCTGGAGACCGATTTGTAGCGTAACAATGTTATGTTACACTCTACTTGTGACAGGGGGTGCGTGAATGGATATGGAGCTTATATCCAAGAAGGAGCTGCTGGAGGCGACGGGCATATCCTATGGACAGCTCTACCGCTGGAAGAGGAAGCAGTTGATCCCGGAGGAGTGGTTCATTCGGAAGTCTGCATTTACGGGACAGGAGACGTTTTTTCCAAGGGAGCTAATTCTGGCGAGAATCGATAAGATCGTGAATCTGAAGGATGATTTATCCCTGGATGAATTGGCGGATAAGCTGACAGGCAAGCAAGCGGGCATTGAAATGCGAAAAAGTGAGTTCGCCGAGCGGAACATTGTGTCGGATATGGTGTTGCAGCGCTGGACCAGACCGGAGAGCGGGAATGAGATTTATGCCTTTCAAGACATGCTTTATCTATATACAGTGGATGCCTTGCTTAAGCCAGGCGAGATGAGTGTGGAGGAAGGGGACGCGCTGATCCATATGCTTCGCGAACATTACCCGGCCTTTAATGGAAAGCCTTGCGAGCTGGTGTTCATCAGGCGAATGGGGATTGCTTCATTTGCTCTCATATCCGCTTCTGCGGAATTGTTTTTCGACAGTGGTGTGAAGATAGTGGTGCGAGCGCCTCTTGCAGACTGGTCGGAGAAGCTGATTGAGCGGTTGGTATAAAGAAAGGAGGACAAATGATGTATCGAGAAATGAAGCATGCTTGGCCGGGGGGCCTGCCGAATTTGAGAATGAACGGCGTTATTCGAGCGGCTGGAGGAACGTATGACCATGTCCACGTTGATGGCGTCGGCCGTATCGCCGGAGATGTGAGAGCGGCATCTGCGGCCAGAGTGAATGGAGTGTTGACGGTCGAAGGAAGTATGGATACGCCTGAACTCAGGGCTGACGGGAAGCTTAACATTGAAGGAGCCCTCAAGGGGCGTATGATAAACATCAATGGAATGGTGAAGACGGAAAGCCACGTCTTGGCGGAATCCATTAGGATTAGCGGCATTCTAAAGTCCGACGGCAATGTGGAAGCAGAGAAGGTTCAATTGCACGGCGCGATAAAAGTGGAGGGACTGCTGAACGCGGGTGAGATGGAGCTGGGTCTCTCTCATATGGAGAGCAGAGCTTCTGAGATTGGCGGAGAGTCGATTCGGGTTCGCCGTCTTAGCGGCAGCAGTTGGAAGTGGCTCCTGAAGTGGATCATACCGGGCAACGAGACGAGACTGGTAGCGAATGTCATTGAAGGCGACGACATCCAGCTGGAATATACGCATGCGGATATTGTAAGAGGACAACGGGTGATGATTGGTAAGGGCTGCCGAATCGGACGCGTGGAGTATCGTGATCAATTGACCAGGCATCCAGACGCCGAGATTGGAAGGGAGGAGAGAACGTATGGATGATAAGCGGAATGATATCAGACTAGTCGGCGATACGGAATCGCTTGGCGGCCAGTTCGGGCGCGTACGGATAACCGGCGATGCGATCCTGGCGGGCGATGTGGCCTGCGAAGGGTTTTATTTGACAGGGACATCACATATTAAAGGAAGTCTGGATTCCGAGTACTTGAAGTTTACCGGTGAAGTGCTGGTAGACGGCCCGATGAGCTGCGGAAGCTTGAGGGGCACGGGAGAGCTGCGGCTTGGACGGAATATACGCGGGAATCAGATGCGCTTGTCCGGTCATCTGTCCTCCCAAGGGGCCATTGAGGCTGAGAAGCTGGAGCTGCGCGGAGCCCTATCGGGCGGCAGCGTGAATGCCGGACAGGCGCTGATCAAGCTCTATGGCCCGTCTACCGTTAGCGAAATCGTGGGCGGAGTCGTTACGGTTCGCAGAAGCAGAGGGGTGCTGCTCAAGGAGCTGTTCCAGCAGGATTCCATCGCGGAGCTGCGCGCCGGGCTTATTGAAGGCGACCGGCTTGATCTGGAGCATACGATTGCGGATGTCGTTCGCGGCAATACGGTGCGGATCGGACAAGGCTGTGTCATTGGCAGAGTCGAATATCGCGATTCATATGAGAAGAGCGGCAATGCCAAGGCGCAGTCGGAATATCACGTTTAAAAGAATCGGCTCGCAAGAGTCTGATTGTAGATGAAGAAGAGAGGTCGCGAATTTATGTCTGCAACACAACAAAAAAATCGTCTCGGCATCGTCATTGCCGGACTATTGCTCGCCATTCTGATGGCATCGATGGACAATACGATCGTCGCCACGGCAATGGGCAATATTGTAGGAGAGCTGGGCGGGCTCGACAAGTTCGTATGGGTTACCTCCGCCTACATGGTAGCGGAGATGGCCGGTATGCCCATCTTCGGCAAGCTGTCGGATATGTACGGCAGGAAGCGGTTTTTCGTATTCGGGTTAATTATTTTTATGATCGGTTCGGCGCTATGCGGTACAGCGTCTACGATTACAGAACTGGCTCTCTTCCGGGCTATTCAAGGCATCGGTGCCGGTGCGTTGATCCCGACATCGTTCACGATCATGTTCGATGCGGTACCGCTAGAGTCACGCGGCAAGCTGGGCGGCTTGTTCGGCGCAGTATTCGGCATGTCCAGCATATTCGGGCCGCTGCTCGGCGCCTACATCACCGACCACATTGCGTGGCAATGGGTGTTCTATATTAACTTGCCGCTCGGTGTGATTGCTTTCTGCATGATCGCATTCTTTTACAAGGAGTCGCATGACCGGTCCAAGCAGCCGATTGACTGGCTGGGCGCTGCTACGTTGATTGGAGCGGTTATCGGTCTCATGCTGGGTCTAGAGCTCGGCGGCAAGACTTTCCCTTGGAGCTCATGGGAGATTATCAGCATGTTCGCAGCGAGCGCCGTGCTGCTTGCGATCTTCCTGTACGTGGAGACCAAGGCGAAGGAACCGATTATTACGTACGGGCTGTTCAAAAACCGCGTGTATGCGACCAGCATCCTGACCTCGTTCTTCAGCGGGGCGGCGTTTATCGTCGCATCGGTCTATATCCCGATTTTTGTTCAAGGTGTGCTTGGCGGGACCGCAACGAACTCCGGCTTGGTGCTGCTGCCTATGATGTTGGGCTCTGTGGTCACCGCCTCGCTTGGCGGCTTCCTGATGACCAAGATTCCTTACCGGAACATAATGGTGTCTACGCTGATCCTCCTGGTCGTCGGTACGCTGCTCGTCACGACCTTGTCGCCGGAGTCCAGCCGCCTTCAAGTGACCTTGTATATGATCCTGATTGGCCTTGGCATTGGTGCATCGTTCTCGGTACTCAGCAATGCAGCTATTCACGGCATCTCGACACGGCAGCGCGGTACGGCGAGCTCGACGCTTACGTTTATCCGCTCGCTCGGCATGACGGTCGGCATTACAGTGTTCGGCATCATCCAGAGCAATGCGTTTACGAATAAGCTGTCGGATGCGTTCGCTGCGGGCGGGGCGCAGGGCGGAGGCGACATGGCCTTCGGCGATCCACGGGAGCTCCTGAAGCCGGAGACGCGCGCAACCTTCCCGTCGGAGGTGCTGGATACGATCACGACCGCATTGTCGTCGTCGATTACCTTGACGTTCGGCCTGGCGGCGATTCCGGCGGTGCTTGCGCTCCTTGTAGCTTTCTTTATGGGCAGGAGCAAGCTGGACATATCCGCCGTTGCAAAAGGGGAAGAAGGACAGCACGCATCCCATTAACATGGTTAACAATGTATGGAGTGAATGAACGAAAGGATATAGAAGGATGAATTAGAGTGAGGAACTGTCTCAGAAGAAGGTTTACTTTAAGAGACATCCACTTGATGAATGTGAACCGGCGAAAATGAAGAAATGGCGGTGCCATGGGTGTTATCCCTGCACCGCCATCTTTGGCTTTTGGTTGTCTTTCAATTTAGTGAGGCGCGTCCCTTAGTTATCTGCCATTAATTCTGGTCAATACCGTACTTTCGGCACAATTAGCGGTGTGTGGCACAACTATTTCGTCTTATGGGACAGTCCCTTTTCTTTTTTTAAAAAATATGGACCTATGTCATCGCTCTTAGAATCCGTTTCCATCCCAGGCTTGTCAACGAATATCGCTGATTGCCGCGTTTTGTGTTTGGCGTCTGTGCCGGACGGCTTGTCTTGACGTACCTATTTTGTCATGCTACCGTCTTGATAACATAATGATTGCAAGATGCTGGAGAGGAGCACATCTATGATTAAGGCTATGATTTTTGACTTTGACGGAACAATTCTTGATACGGAGACACCTTGGTTCTATGCTTTTCGCGATGCTTACAAGGAGCATGGCGTTGAACTGACGATCGATCAATATTCGGAGTGCGTAGGCACGAATAACCATACCTTTAATCCTTACGAGTATCTGATGACCGAGCTGGGCCTGCAGATCGACAAGGAGCAATTCCGCTTGAAGATCCATGATGATCACACCACTTTGTTGGCGAAAGAAGTCGTTCGCGAAGGTATTCTGGATTACTTGGAGCTGGCTAAGGATGCGGGCCTTCGAATCGGTCTTGCCTCCAGCTCCGGACGGGAATGGATTGACCGGCATCTGGATGCGCTAGGTATTAGCCATTATTTCGAGGTCATCTGCACAGCGGATGATGTGAGTCAGGTGAAGCCTGATCCGGAGCTGTATGTGAAGGCAATGGAGAAGCTTGGCGTGGCGCCGGAAGAAGCGATTGCCATCGAGGATTCGCCTAATGGCGCCAGAGCAGCGGTGGCGGCAGGTATGTCTTGTGTCATCGTGCCCAATCCTCTGACGCAGATGCTTACCTTTGACCAAGAAGCGCGTTACATCTATGCGGAATCGCTAGCTAAGCTTGATTTCCGATCGCTTGTAGGCGTGCATGCCGGATAACTAATTTTATGGATAGGCCAAGGAGACGGGAGCGCGTCGCCTCGGCCTTGCGATTGCTGTCTGAGTTGCCCATAATAAGGGCAAGGCATCGTCCGGCGAAGCCGCGACGGTCATAGATGGATAGAGGATGAGGAGAAAGAGCAATGGCATCGAAATTAGTGATGAATGAAGCGATCAAGGCTGTCGAGGTATTGCTGACAGGTCTGGATGGCGAGCGTCTTGGCGTCGTATCCCGCGAGGAAGCGCTCGATCTGGCGAAGCAGCTGAAGGCGGATCTGGTATGCGATTCGCTGATGAGCAGCCCGCCGCCTTGTCGGCTGGTCAGCCGGGGAACGGCGAAGCGGGAGAAGGATCAAGCCGGGAAGGAAGCCCGCCAGAAGGATGGGCAGGTCAAGGTGAAAGAAATTCGCTTGACAGCAAGCATTGAAGACCATGATTACGAGACGAAGCGCAGGCAAGCGGAGAAGCTGCTGGAATCTGGCCATGGCGTTCTGCTGGTAGTTCGTATTCAGGGCAAGGAAGGACCAGCCGCCAAGACGCTGCTGGAGGGGCTTGCGACCGATCTGAAGGCGAGCGGAACCCGCAAGACTGGCGTTCAACTAAGCGGCAAGCAAGCGGCTCTGGAGCTGATCCCGAAGTAACCGGCCGGGGGCCTGTACGAAGCCATAATTATGAACGGCCAAGCATAGATGCTATCCGGGTTGCATGTGATTGCAAAGTTCAAGCGTAGGTTCTGGTGATCTAGACGGTTAACTCTAATATGCGTCATGCAGGCAGCCTGATGATCCAGGCTGTCTTTGTTTGCATTGTCATGTAACCGTTTTCTTGATACACTGGGCTGAATCGAACCGTTCAACGAATCAATGATAAGACTGCCGGAAATGAGCTTTGGAGTGGGAACACTTGGGATCATTGCGAAAGCGGTCTTTTTTCGATCGCTGCTTGATAGATTGGGATTGGGAGGGGAATGAGCATGGGCAACACAAAGCATACCGGACGGATCAAGCTGCCGAAGAGCTGGGACTCCCGGTTGTGGGTGAGCAAGCGGCCCTTCGGGCTTGGCCTTGTAAAGCCGCATCATATTCGCGATACGTTCAAGACGGTATGGGATAACCGCAACAATCTGCCTTACGCTTATCGAATCTTGACGCAAGGAGTATGCGATGGTTGTGCGCTTGGTGTATCCGGGTTGTATGATCAGACGCTGGAAGGGCCGCATGTCTGCACGACGCGCCTCAATGTGCTTCGCCTCAATACGATGCCGGCCATGAAGGAGCGCTGGCTGCATGCCGATATTGGAGAGCTGCGGCAGCTGAGCAGCGCGGAGCTCCGGCAGCTCGGCAGGCTGCCTTATCCGTTGATCCGGCGCAGAGGCGAAACCCGCTTCAGCCGATTGAGCTGGGATGAGGCGCTGTCGCGAATTGCGGACAAGGCACAGGCGATTGATCCGAAGGGAATCGCGTTTTATTTGACCGGAAGAGGCATTACGAATGAGACCTATTATGCGGCGGCTAAGGCTGCCAGGGCGATCGGCACGAATCATATCGACAATGCATCGCGCATCTGCCACTCACCGTCCAAGACTGCCATGAAGCGTTCGATTGGCGTCGGCGCATCCACTTGCAGCTACAAGGACTGGATCGGGACTGACGTACTGCTGTTCTGGGGCAGCGTAGCGGCGAACAACCAGCCGGTGTCGACAAAATATATGTACGCCGCCAAACGCAAGGGTACGAAGATCATCGTCATTAACCCTTATCGCGAGCCGGCAATGGACGGATATTGGATTCCATCTATTGCAGAGTCGGCTTTGTTCGGGACCAAGCTTGCGGATGACTTCTATCAGGTGAGTATCGGCGGTGATATTGCATTCATGCACGGCATCATGAAATGCTGGTTCGAGATGGAGGCGTCGGCGAGCGGTTCCGCGATTGACAATGAGTTCGTTGGTCGCCATACGAACGGTTATGAGGCGCTGCGCACGCATGTGGAAGCTTTGGCATGGGCGGATATCGAGCATTCATCCGGGCTTGAGCGCTCCCGCATGGAGGAGCTGGCCCGTCTGCTTGCCGGTGCGCGCTCGGGCGTCTTCGTATGGAGCATGGGGCTGACGCAGCATCGCTTCGGGACGGACAACATCTCTCAGGTTGCCAATCTGGCTTTGCTTCGCGGGTTCCTGGGCAGGGAGCATTGCGGGCTGATGCCCATCCGGGGACATAGCGGCGTCCAAGGCTCTGGCGAGATGGGGGCGGACCCGTTCAGCTTGCCGGGAGGAGAGATGAGCGCGGCTGAGGATCGCGCCAGAATCGAAGCGGTATGGAAGTTTCCCCTGCCGGAGTGGCAAGGGGATATCGTCGGCGTGTCGCTGGAGAACGCATTGCTGCCGGAGGGCCATGAGAGCAAGCTGCGGCTGTTCTACACATCGGGCGGGAACTTCCTGGAGACGATGCCGGACCCGCAGCATGTCCAGGCCTGCCTGGAGTCGGTTGAGCTGCGTGTGCATCAGGACATTGTGCTGAACAGCTCGGCGCTTGCCGACGCCGCAGAAGAAGTTATCGTGCTGCCGGCGATGACTCGCTACGAACAGCCCGGCGGAGGGACGTCGACTTCGACGGAACGAATGGTCTACTTTTCGCCGGAGATCGAGGGGCCGCGCATTGGCGAGGCACGCGCGGAATGGGACATATTCGGCGAGCTGGCCGAACGCATCAACGGAGACAGAGGAGCGCTGGCCCGCTTCCGCAGCGCAGAGGACATCCGCAGGGAGATCGCGGTTGCCGCGCCTAACTATGACGGCATCCAGAGGCTTCATAATCGCGGCGACGTCTTCCAGTGGGGCAATGCCTGGCTATGCGAAGGGGGCCATTGTCCGACTCTGGACGGCAAGGGGCAGCTGCTGCCAATTCCGATTCCAGACTTGCAGCGGTCGGAGGGGCGGATGTATGCGACCACCAGAAGGGGGAAGCAGTTCAACTCCATGATCTACGGGGAACACGACAGCTTTAATGCAGCGGCACGGCATGATGTGCTAATCAGCAGCGAGGATGCAGTCAAGCTGGATCTGCAGAACGGCGATGACATCGTCGTGCATAACCGCCACGGCCTCTTCCACGGGCGTGCGAAGCTGGCTCCCGTAGCAAGCGGCAATATCGAGCTATATTGGCCGGAGAGCAACATGCTGTTCAAGCGGGGTGTCTACGAGCCTCACGCTGGCATCCCGGAATATAATGCGTCTGTTCAAGTAGAGCGGGCGGACCGGTACCATGCGCACAAGGATACGCGATACGCAGAGAAGACGGTTGCCGAGCTGGATATGGAGCCGCCGGCTTGACTGAGGGGAGGTGCGACAGATGGAGAGAGGCAATCTATCGGTATGGGGAGCGATGCAATACCGCAGCGATACGGGGCAGTTCGAAGCGCTGGACGATCAGATCGCAACCGAATATGCGCTTACGGTCAAGCTGGATGGGGAGGAATTTGCGACGATCGTCTGTTCACCGACCCATCTTCGTGAGCTTGTCTATGGATTTCTCGCTTCTGAGGGAATGATTCGGGAAGCTGCTCAGGTGAAGCGTCTGCATATCGACGAAGATAGCGGATACGTATACGCGGAGCTGACAGGCCAGCCGTCCGTAGCGCGGGAGAAGGTGTCGAAGCGATTCATCGGAAGCTGCTGCGGGAAGAGCCGCCAGTTTTATTTTCACAACGACATGATGACTGCGCGCACGATTATGACCAGGAGGACGTTAACCCCGGAGCAATGCATCTCATTCATGGAACAGCTGCAGAAAAGCTCTAGCGACTTTCATAACTCAGGGGGCGTTCATAACGCCGCGCTCGCTGAAGGAGATGGACTGCTTGCCGTCATGACGGATGTCGGCCGCCATAATGCGCTGGATAAGTTGTATGGGCATTGTCTGCTGCATCAGATCGGAACGGCGAATAAGGCAATTGTGTTCAGCGGCAGGCTGTCGTCGGAGGTCGTATTGAAGGCGGCTAAAATGGGCTGCGGAATTGTGCTTAGCAAGTCCGCGCCGACCGACCTGGCGCTTCGGCTGGCTCATGATCTGGGCATAACATGCGTTGGCTTTATCCGCGGCCGTCAATTTACGGTCTATACGCATGCAGAACGAATCGTTATAAACCATTCATTACCTTGACACTCTAAAAGGGATTGGGTATGATCTTCCTGGTGAAAATCATTATCATTTAGTCCCGCTGACAGAAGAAGGACAGAATTGGAGTTCATAATGTTAAGACGTTTTTTCTCGTATTATAAGCCGTACAAACGGCTGTTTTTCCTCGATTTTACCTGTGCGGTTATACTCGCTGTGCTGGAGCTGGTGTTCCCGCTTGCGGTTGGGTATGTCGTGAACTCGTTGCTTCCTGACGAGAACTGGGGGCTTATTGTTTCCGGTTGCGCCGTGCTGCTCGTTATTTATATCATCAATACGCTCTTAAGCTACGTAGTCACCTACTGGGGGCATATGCTGGGCATTAACATTGAGACGGATATGCGACGCAAGCTGTTCGATCATGTGCAGAAGCTGTCCTTCCGTTACTTCGACAATACGAAGACGGGGCATCTGCTCTCCCGGCTGACGAACGACTTGTTCGAGATCGGCGAGGTTGCCCATCACGGACCGGAGGATATGTTTATCGCAGCGATGACGCTGATCGGCGCATTCGGCATTATGCTGTTCATTCAGCCGGAGCTGGCGATCATGACGTTCATTATCGTACCGGTTATTATTTGGCTGGTTCTATACTTCAACAAGCGGATGACCAAGGCGTCCAACCGCCTGTTCACAGACATGGCCGACTTCAATGCGCGCGTCGAAGATACGGTAGGCGGCATCCGCGTAGTGCAGGCGTTCGCGAACGAGAAGCATGAAGGCAAGCTGTTCAAGGGCAACAACATGCGCTTCCGCGAGGCGAAGCTGATCGCGTACAAGATTATCGGCTTGAACGCCTCGGTCTCCTACATGTTAATGAGATTGGTACAGCTGTTCGTACTGATTGCAGGGGCGTATTATGTTTTGAAAAAAGGAATGCCATACGGTGACTTTATGACGTTCGTCTTGCTGACGAATATTTTCTTCAAGCCAATTGAAAAGATTAATGCCGTTATTGAAAGCTATCCGAAAGGCATTGCAGGCTTCAAACGTTACGTGGAGCTGATGGATACTGCACCGGATGTTGCGGATTCGCCGAACGCGATCGCGGTTGATCGTTTGCATGGCAATATTCGCTACAAGGACGTTACGTTCGGCTACGAGGGCGAAGCCAAAGTGCTGCAGGGCATTGACCTGTCCATTCGGGCAGGGGAGACCGTCGCCTTCGTCGGTCCGTCTGGAGCGGGCAAGACGACACTTTGCAGCTTGCTGCCTAGATTCTATGAGGTTGAAAACGGCAGCATTTCCATCGATGGACTTGATATTCGCGATATGAAGCTGGAATCGCTGCGCAAAGGAATTGGCATCGTGCAGCAGGATGTATTCCTGTTCTCGGGTACGATTCGGGAGAATATCGCCTATGGCAAGCTGGGCGCTGATGATTGGGACATTCTGGAGGCGGCAAGACGGGCAAGGCTGGAGGAGTTCATCGCGTCGCTGCCTAATGGACTTGATACGGTCATTGGCGAGCGCGGCGTGAAGCTGTCCGGCGGTCAGAAGCAGCGTCTTGCGATCGCAAGGATGTTCCTGAAAAATCCGCCGATTCTGATCCTGGACGAAGCAACTTCGGCGCTGGATACAGAGACGGAGGCGGCGATCCAGCAATCGCTGGCGGAATTGTCGGAAGGACGTACGACGCTTGTGATTGCGCATCGTCTGGCTACGATTAAGAATGCGGATCGGATTGTCGTTGTGACAGAGAAAGGCATTACCGAGCAAGGCCGCCATGATGAGCTTGTTGCCGCAGGGGGCATCTACAGCCGCTTGCATACGGCGCAGTTCGGCAGGGGATAGTGGAGCAGCTGTTGTAACCACTATCGCTAAATTTATCTTTTTCGAGCAGAATGATGACCCTGTAAGGAACAGAAGGGTGTATGTAAAAAAAGAGAACCAGCCGCATGAGCCTTGGCTAGCGACTGGTTCTCTTTATGCCGTGTATGGCTTCGCTTTATGCTTTGGCAGGCAAGATGATTTTTTGACCCGGGAAGATCAGGTTCGGATTTTTCAAATGGTTAAGGTCGCGAAGCGCTTGCCAAGTTGTTCCGTGCTTGCGTGCAATGCTCCATAACGTGTCGCCTTTCTTTACGATATAGACAGGCTGCACTTCCGGTTTAGGTTCAGGTTTTGGCTCTGGCTTCGGCTCTGGGTGTGGCTTTGGTTCCGGCTGTGGTGTTGCAGTGCCGGGAGCGGCATATTCCTTAATGCGGCCTTCAACCTTCGGGTTTGCCGAGCCCAGCTCTTGAATATAGGCGATAAGCGCCTCATCCAGCGAGCCGTACATGCCGGCCTGCGGGTATTGACCGAACATGGTGTATTCATCTCCGCCTGCCGCAAGGAAGTCATTCGTAGCGATCGTGTATTCCGCTTTGAGATCAATCGCTTTGCTGTCGACCTTCAGATCATGCACGCGTGAGCCTGGAGCCGCAGCGGGATCAATCTTGAAGCTCATCCCGCCGACCTGAGGGAAGGCTCCCTTGGCGTTGGGATAATCGGAGACGCCATTTTCTAGCGCCGCTTTAAGATCAGCTCCTTTCACCTTGAGCGTGACGATCTGGTTGCCGAACGGAAGTACCGTAATGACTTCTCCCTTTGTAATGACGCCTTGATCGATGGAAGCGCGAATGCCGCCGCCATTGGTCAGAGCAACGTCCGCCTTCGTGACGAATAGCAGGGCATCCGCAATCAGATTGCCAAGGTTTGTCTCGCTTGCGCGTACTTTCTCGCGGGCACCTTCGAGAGCTACGGAGGTGTTGCCGACTTTCTCTGCCAATATAACTTCCTGCGCTTTAATAATTTCGGCTACTTTGGCTGTAACAGCTTCATTCGGCGTAATATTGGCAGCGGCTTCTTGATGGATCAGCTTTGCTTCACGTTTTGATATTTTTCCATCCTGCATCCAAATATCGACGACGCCTACATGCTGCGTATATTCGCCTGTGCTGACGATAAGCGTATCGTTGTCAGATAGAAGTCCTTTCTCCAGCACAGTATGGCTGTGGCCATCGACGAAGAGGTCGATCCCTTTTACAGCCTTGACGACCTTGAAGCTCGTATCCTCGCTTGATTTGTCCATGCCCAAATGTCCCAAAGCTATGATAAGATCCGTTTGATCCTTTAACTCGTCTACGATAGCCTGCGCTTCCTTGGCCGGATCTGTAAACGTGATGTTTGCGACGTTTTTGGGATGAGTCTTGTAGGCCGTCTCTGGCGTGGAGAGACCGAAGATGCCCACCTTGATGCCGTCAATCTCCTTAATGATATATGGCTTGAAGATTTGAGCATTCTGCTTGTCTCTGACGTTGCCGCTAATCACGGGGAAATTTAAGCCTTTTGCCAGTTCCAGCAGCCTGTCGGTTCCGTAGTTGAACTCGTGGTTGCCCGGTGCCATGGCATCGTAGCCCATCAGGTTCATCACATCGGCGACGCTTTGCCCGCCTACGAGAGTGGCGAACGTTGTGCCGTGAATCGCGTCGCCTGCATCGAGGACGAGCGTATTCGGATTGGCTTTGCGGTAGCTGTCAAAGATACCGGCTACTTTGGCAAAACCCATCTCGGCTCCGTTTTCAATTGACCGTGCGTGCATGTCGTTCGTGTGTAAAATGGTCAGATGCTTGACGCCTTGCTCCGTATTGCCCTCTGCCGCCACTCCGCTTGCAAGCCCCAGCACCAAAGCCAGGCTCAACACAGTGGAAAGCAGCCAATTCCATGATTTCCTCATGAGCAGATCATCCCTCCATCGCCTATTTGTATAGTGTGAATATTGGAACAGGGAGTTATTCGGCGGCGAAGTTTGGATATCCTGTATCGACAAATCAAAGGTTTTGTAAAACGATGAGGTTCTTATTCAATGGACTCAAGCGGGGAGGGGGGAGAATACTTTCGGATTATGCTAAATGTAAAAGCGCCGCAATGAGTTTGCGGCGCATTCATTCTGTTAGTACGGAATTGAAAAAATAAATCGCGGGCCTGTAGGTACTCATTTGATGAGTATATTTGCCTGATCGAAATCGTCTATAGCAACCTTTAAAACGCCCATTTCAACAGAATTAAATCTGAAAAGCGCGCACAGATGCTTTGACAAGCGAGATGAACTTCGGACGTGTCTCATTGGCTACTTTGACCACTTGTTCATGCGTCAGCGGCTCCAGCTCGTCTCCGATCGCCATGTCGGTAATACAAGTGATACCCGCTACGCGAATGCCGCAATAATTCGCCGCTATGACTTCAGGCGCTGTGGACATGCCGACTGCATCGGCACCCCAACGGGCCATCATCGTTAGCTCTGCAGGCGTGCAATAAGTTGGGCCGGTAATGCTTACATATACGCCTTGCTGAAGCTTGACGCCAAGCGACTCGGCTTGCTCCGCGACTACGGCACGAAGCTCTTTGTTATAGGCGCTCGACATATCAGGGAAGCGCGGGCCAAGCTCGGGAATGTTGGCTCCGATAAGCGGATTGTCGCCGGTATTATTGATATGATCGGTAATCAGCATCAGATCGCCTGCCGAGAATGCGCGGTTCATGCCGCCTGCTGCATTCGTTACCAGCAGCGTACCGATGCCTAGCTGCTTCATCACATACACAGGGAAGACAACTTCTTTCATGCTGTAGCCTTCGTAGTAATGGAAGCGGCCTTTCATCACCAGCACGGTTTTTCCTTCCAGCTCACCAATAACCAGCTCTCCTGAGTGTCCTTCTACGGTTGAGACCGGGAAGTGAGGGATCTCGCCGTAAGGAATGACGGTGGCATTCTCTACTTCGTCAGCCATAACGCCAAGGCCGGAGCCGAGAATCATGCCGAGCTGCGGTGTGGATGGCAGCTTGCTTTCGATATAGGCTGCCGCTTCTTTTATTTTGACGAGCATATTGTCCATATGTAAAATCTCCTTTGTATATTACCGATTACCGGAGACCGGTTGCGGCAAATATGGGAATGTGAGGCACCCTCATAATAGCGTAGAGAAGAGGCAAAGTAAACCTCAGCTTCCTGCAGCAGTTTTCCGATTGCGATTGCCGGGGAGGGACGAGGTGCCTCTGTTGTTGTTTGCGGAAAAGCTTCGTATAATAGTACGTGACAGACACCCTGGGATCAAAGGAATGGAGGAAGAACAGTGGAACAAAAGACAAGCTGGTCATCGGCGGAAGTAGCAGCGATGATTGATCATACCATATTAAAGGCGGATGCGACCAAGTCAGATATTATCGCGATCTGCAAGGAAGCAAGGGAGCAACATTTTGCGACGGTCTGCGTGAATGCGGGCTGGGTTCCGCTTGTGGCGGAAGAGCTGAAGGGTTCGGGCGTCGGCATTACGACAGTTGTCGGATTCCCGCTTGGTGCGACTACTACGGCGTCCAAAGCATTCGAGGCCACGCAGGCCATTAACGACGGCGCGACGGAGATCGATATGGTGCTGAACATCGGCCTGTTGAAATCCGGCGATTACGAAAGCGTTCAGCGTGACATTGAAGGCGTCGTAGATGCCTGCAAAGGGAAAGCTGCGCTTAAGGTGATTTTGGAGACGGGACTGCTTACGGATGAGGAAAAAGTGAAGGCATGCGAGCTGTGTGTTGCGGCAGGCGCCGACTTCGTCAAAACGTCCACAGGCTTCGGCAAAGGTGGAGCTACTGCGGAAGATATCGCCCTCATGCGCCGCACAGTAGGACCGAATATTGGCGTCAAAGCATCCGGCGGCGTTCGCGATCTGGAGACTGCTCTGCTGATGTTTAACTCCGGCGCAACTCGCATCGGCGCAAGCTCCAGCGTCGCAATCGTAACCGGCGGCCAAGGCGAAGGCTACTAAATAGCATCGCGGTTGGAGCGCCTTACCGCGCTGTAAGCCAAGAAACTCGGCTTGCAGGAGCTGCCCGCGCGAAATTCCGCGATCTAAGCCGAGAAACTCGGCTTGCAAGCGCTGCCCGCGCGTAAATCCGTGCTGTAAGCCGAGAAACTCGGCTTGCAAGCACCGTCCGCGCGTAAATCCGCGCTCTAAGCCGAGAAACTCGGCTTGCAAGCGCCGCCCGCGCGCAAACTCGCGCGCAATCGACTTAGAGCGCCGCATATCCGGCTGCTTATATGAGCGGCAACAGAAGAGGCCTCCCGAGCCGTTGGCAGGGGAGGCCTCTTCATCTTATACAGGCTTACTTCGTCTCGCAGCCGATGACGAGGTCGGCGCGCAGCTCGTCGCCTGGCTTCACGTAGAGCAGCTCCTTGCGGTTGTTCATTTCGTTCGGCAGTCCCATCCAAGGCTCGACGCACACGAATGGGCGCTCCTTCACCGACCAGATTACCACATACTTGAACAGGTCGTCATATCGCAGGTTGACGGTTACGCCTTCGCGAATAGGGAAGGAGATGCTGGGTTCTTTTGCGCCGAACAGGCAGATGGAGTCGATGAAGTCATCCATGTTGGCGCGTCCGGTATAATCAGCCTCTTCGCTGGTCGTCAGATCGACATAGCGCGGAGCGTCCGTTTTGTACGGAATGTCTTTGCTGCCTTCGATCGCAAAGTATGGGTGGAAGCCGGGATACAAAGGCATGGCTTCGCCTTCGCCAATGTTGCGATACTGCTGGCGGGTATGGAGCTCGCCGTTGACCAGCGCATAGGTGAAGATCAGCTCAAATTGGAATGGGTAAGCGGCAAGAGTAGCCTCGCTCGCGCGAAGACGCAGCGTAATGGAAGCTTCGCCTTCCGTCGAGGTGCCGACAACTTCCCAAGGATAGATGCGAGCAACGCCGTGCTGACCCATCTTGTAGGTTACGCCGTTCCACTCATAAGCAGAATCCTGAAGAGATCCGGAGATCGGGAACAGAATCGGATTGCCGCCGCGGATGTTGGAGGCAGGATTCTCGAATGTTGCTTTATCCAAAAAGAAGAGCTCTTCGCCGTTCAATTGGCAGCCGATCACGATGCCGCCGCGTTCCGGGCATACGAGCACGCGTGATGACGTGGAATTTTCCTTCAACTCATAGATCGTATACGTATCTTGATAGTGGCTTACTTCAAATGTACTCACGCTGCTACCTCCAAAAGTGAAATCATGATGTCTACTATTGTGCCTTAATTCGGCGCATGAGTAAAGGGCCCGGTACGAGGCAGCTTGTACAGCTGCCCGGTGCCAGGCCCTGGAATAACATGATGTGCGATGCCGCAGCCTTAGGTTGAGATTACGCTGCAAAGCATTGTTCGAAATTCCCCTTCACCCGGTGACGGACTATTCCTTAGCCGCGCCGCCTTCAGCTCCAGCATTAGCAGCTCCGCCCGCAGGCGTGGTCGCTTCCGGCTTCAGGTTGTTCGTAATTTTCGCTTTCGCGCGGATTTCAGTAATCCAAGCGCTGGACAGCGTACGAACCTCATCAATAACCAGTTTCGTGCGAATCAGATCTTTTTTCTCATCAAAGTTTGCTTTCGCAGCTTCTCTGTAGTCGGTTTTCTTAATGATGTGGTAGCCAAATTCACTTTGCACAACATCGCTGATTGCTCCTACTTCGAGGGCGAAAGCAGCCTTCGAGAATGGCTCCACCATGTCTTCTTTGGTGAAGAAGCCCAGATCGCCGCCATTAGCAGCCGAACCGTCACCGGATTTGGCTTTGGCTGTCTCAGCAAAGTCAGCGCCGCCTTTAAGGTCAGCCAGAATCGCGTCAGCCTCTTCCTTGGTCTCTACAAGGATATGGGAAGCGCGAACCTGCTCGCCATGCTCGCCGAACTTGGCCAGATTGGCGTCGAAGTAAGCTTTCACATCTTCGTCAGTTACTGTTGTTTTAGGCTCCAGCACTTTGCGGATCATTGCGCTAAGGCGCATATCCTCGCGCAGATCGTCCATCGTCAGATTGTTTTGCAGCAATACATTATTGAAGTCGTCTTCCGAAGGGAAGTCGATCTTGATCACATTAATTTCGTCTGTAATGTCCTGCTCTGTAAATTTCACGCTGGCTGCATCAGCCTCTTGCTTCACCAGCTTCTCCAGAATCAGGTTGTCGAGCGCAGGCTCGCCGTTTACTTTCACGAGCAGATCATACAGCTCCTGCTGCGTAATGTTAGCGCCGTTAACGGTAGCAACAGTCTCATTGCCTCCGCCGCCAAAAGGAGGTTTAATCAAAACGACGATTAAGGCGATTGCAAGCACAGCGGACAATACGATCCAGCCCGTTGCGCCTTTCTTCGCAGGAGCAGCTGCTTCCAGGCGAGGCGATGCGCCTGCTGCAGCGGAATAAGGAGCCGCCGCCGCAACCGCTGTCTCGGCTGCTGCGCGGTCGGAGTCGCTTGTCTCTTCAGGCTTGTCCGCTTCGACAACGTTCTCCTGTGACTCGCCGTTCGTTTCGTTCTCTTGAGCCTTGTTTTCTTCCTTCGCAGTTTCGTTGTCTATAGGTGTATCGTTCGACTGCGATTCCTTGTTATTCATTCCATAAACTCCCTTCAAATTGCAATTCTTCACCTACTATATCAAATCATGAACAAAAAAACCTTAATCTAAAATAAAAAAGCTTGCATTGCATGTCGAATCGTATTAATTGTATAGGTAGACGAAAAAAAGAACGTGTAACAAGCGTTGACACGGAGGGATATATTGATCAGATTACTGGGGAGCTACGACAGCTGGATCGTGTTGCTGTCGCTTGTTATCGCGTTGTTCACTTCTTATTCCGCACTTAATCTTTCCTATAAAATATCGCATTCGAACGGCAAGTCCAAGTTAGGGTGGTTAATCATCTCCGGATTTGTAATGGGTTGCGGCATATGGACGATGCATTTTGTCGGAATGATGGCCTTTCACTTGGGGGTTGAAGTGAATTATAACGGGCTAACAACCGTGATATCTATATTGGCAAGTATATTGGCCTCTCTGCTGGCTTTTTACGTAACTATGGCTAAGCAGGTAACACGGGTGAAGCTTGTCGTCGGAAGCCTGTTAATGGGATCGGGCATCGTCACGATGCATTATACAGGCATGGCATCGATGGAGTCCTCGATTCTGAGGATTACCTATAATGAAACGTTGTGGATCATCTCCGCCGTAATTGCGGTCATCGCCTCATACGCGGCGCTTTACCTGCTGACCCGCTTCCGCAACGAAAGCAAGGCTCGCTGGTTCAAGCTTGGGGCGGCGCTGCTGATGGGTTTGGCCGTCACAGGCATGCATTACACTGGCATGGAAGCGGCCATGTTCTGGTGCTCCACACCCGAAGCGCTTGATCAGCTAAGAGGAGCAGGCATTGATATGTCGCTGCTGATTGCTGTATCGAGCGTGATGATTCTTGTTGTGCTTGTGACTTGGACGGCCCTCTATTGGGAGAGGCTTGTCTTGAAGCGCATGGCCTACAGCGACCCGTTGACGGGACTGCCGAATCGCCATGCGATGAATCATGAATTTGATGAGACGCTGCGCGGCAATCAGGAATATGCTGTTCTTTTTATCGATTTAGATCAATTTAAGCTTGTTAATGATACGTTAGGCCACGATGTAGGCGACCTTCTTGTCAAGGAGGTCGGAAATCGGATTAACCAGTTCGTCAACAAGCAGCGGCGAATCTTTAGGCTGGGCGGGGATGAGTTTTTGCTCGTAACCACGGATTTGAAGCAGCTGTCTGCAGAGTCGCTGGCCGAGCTGATTCTGGAGGAGCTAAGACGTCCATTCTGGCTGGAGGGCAACGAGCTCTATGTGACCAGCAGCATCGGCATCAGCTTTGCGCCGCAGCACGGGCAGAGCCGGACGGAGCTGCTTAAGGCGGCGGATACAGCTATGTATTATGCCAAGAGCCAAGGGAAGAACCAGTACTGTGCATATAATGAAGAATTGGACCGCAAGCTGGCCAGACGGATGGAGATCGAGAAGGGGCTTCGAACAGCACTTATGCTTGGCGAGCTGTCCACTTTCTATCAGCCGAAGTGGAATGCCGCAATGAATAAGCCGATTGGATTTGAAGCGCTGCTTAGATGGAAGCATCCTCAGCTTGGCGCGATTGCGCCGGATGAATTTATTCCGATTGCCGAGGAGACCGGATTGATTATTCCGATCACGAGATGGGTGCTGGATCAGGCGTGCAAGGACTGTCAGGCTTGGAATGGCAAGGGCAGCAGCACGTTATGCGTATCTGTCAACTTGTCGGCGAATGTATTCGAAACTCGCAGTCTTCAGGAAATGGTCAATGAAGCGCTGATCCATTCCGGCTTAAACCCGGAGCTGCTAGAGCTGGAGATTACGGAGTCGACCGTTATGTATCATGCCACCGAAGCGACGGAGCAGCTCGTACCGCTTCAAGAGGCCGGCGTGCGCGTATCCATGGACAACTTCGGTTCGGGCTATTCTTTTTTAGGTTCTATTGACCGAATCCCGTTCCAGACACTGAAAATCGATAAGCTGTATATGCAAGATTTTGAATCACCTTCCAAGAGAGCAATTGTCAATACGATCATAACGCTGGCCCAGCAGCTTAATATCGAGCTTGTGGCCGAGGGCGTAGAGACCGAGCGCCAGCTCCAGTTCCTGCGCCAGGCCGGATGTTCCATCATGCAAGGCTACTATTTCAAGAAGCCAATGCCCCGTGAGGAAGTGGACGCTTGGCTGGATGGATTGAGCGCTTAAGTTATTGACAATGGTTGGAGGAGGATAGCCTTTGAGAAGAGACACTCGCGTATTAGCCAGGCTTGCGGTATTCATACTGCTGCCGCTCGCCGGTTATTTTCTGTATCAGTTGTCGCCTTACGATATGAATATTCATACGCCGCACGGCCACTTCTATATTGTCAGTCTGGTCTCCATTCTGGCGCTGGCCGTCGCGAGCGCAATTGGTATCGTAGCGATCCGTATCCGGAATATAAAGGTTAGCTTCCTGTCCTTATCCTATGTATCCTTGGCGGCTATGTTCATTCTTCACGGACTGTCGACGCCGGGATTTCTAATCCATCATTCCTCTATCTCGGGCAATGTTGCCCAGCTCAGTGTGTTGTTATCTGCGTTCTGGCTATGGATGTGCTCCGTATCGGCCGATCACAAGCTCGTTCGCTGGCTCTCCATGCGTCAGAAGTGGCTGCTTCCGGTGTGGTCCTCCATCTTGCTGCTGTCCAGCTTATATTTATGGTTCAACCCCGATATTGTCCATTTTCTTCATTTGAAGGGGGATGTCAGCAAGTGGGTGACAACCGCTTTGATCTTGCTCATGAACACATGGACCATCTATCGGAATCTGCAAACCTACCTGGCGTCCCGATTCCCGCTTCAGCTTGCGATCGTCTATAGTACGGGCTGGATGTTCAGCGCGCAAATCATTATGGTGACCGGGGAAGCGTGGATGGCGAGCTGGTGGCTGTATCACTTCCTGTTGCTAGCTTCGGTCATTGTTATGGTCATCGGCATCATCAGAGAGCATTTGAATACCGGCTCCATTACGGCCGCGATCAAAATGCTGTTTCGCGCCAATCCCCAAGACTGGATTCATACGTATATTTCTCCAAGCGTCAGAGAGCTGGTAATGGCGACAGAATCTAAGGATTCGTATACAGCGGGACATAATTATCGTGTTGCTTTGTATGCGCTGAAGCTGGGAGAGGAGATGGGGCTGTCCTCCTCGCAGCTTCGCGCGATTGCGCAGGGCGGCATCGTCCATGATATCGGCAAGCTATACATACCCGACGGCATCTTGAACAAACCAGGCAAGCTGTCCGAAGAAGAACGATCCATTATTGAATCCCATCCGCTCTCTGGCTACAATGTTTGCAAGCGTCTTGGCTTCATGGTGGAAGAGTTGGCGGTCATCCGCTCGCATCACGAGAAGTGGAACGGCAGCGGCTATCCGGACCGGCTGTCGGGCGAGGAGATTCCGCTTGTCGCCCGAATAACGGCAGTAGCGGACGTCTACGATGCTCTGACGTCATCCCGTTCCTATCGTCAGGCGATGACGCATGAAGAAGCCATGGAGATTCTGCTGCAGGAGAGCGGAAGACACTTTGACCCTCGCTGTATCCATGCCTGGCAACGGCTAACGACGGAGCAGGAGACCTTTTTCCGGGAGACGCTGCTGAATAGTCCGAACTTTAAGCTGGAACAAAGACTGGCCAGGTAGTGTGTATTTACCGATAAATAATTTAGAATGAAAGAGTATGCATCTAAAAATGGGAGGTATTTGGGTATGAGCTATACAGCAGACCATGCACGTTATAATTCCATGACATACAATCGGGCAGGCAGAAGCGGATTGAAGCTGCCCGCTATCTCGCTCGGACTTTGGCATAACTTCGGCGGCAACGACCGCTACGAGAACAGCAGGGCGATGGCGCGCCGAGCGTTCGACCTCGGCATTACCCATTTCGATCTGGCTAATAACTACGGACCTCCGCCAGGCTCGGCGGAAGAAGCGTTCGGCGCTATCCTTCAGCATGACCTCGCGCCATACCGTGATGAGCTGATTATTTCCACAAAAGCGGGTTATGGGATGTGGCCCGGACCTTACGGTGAATGGGGCTCCCGCAAATATATGCTGTCCAGTCTTGATCAAAGCCTGAAGCGGATGAAGCTGGATTATGTCGATATCTTCTATTCCCACCGTCCGGACCCGGACACACCGCTTGAGGAGACGATGGGGGCGCTTGATCATGCGGTGCGCCAAGGTAAGGCCTTGTATGTCGGCATCTCTAATTACAGCGCAGAGCAAACTGCCGAGGCTTCACGCATTCTTAAGGAGCTGGGCACGCCATGTCTGATTCACCAGCCTTCCTACTCCATGTTCAACCGCTGGATAGAGGGCGGCTTGCAGGATGTGCTGGATGAGCAAGGCATCGGCTCCATCGTATTCTCGCCGCTAGCCGGCGGACTGCTGACGAACCGGTACTTGAACGGCATCCCTGCCGACTCCCGCGCAGGCGGACCAAGCATCTTCTTGAAGTCGGAGCAAATAACGGAAGGCAAGCTGAATAAAGTGAAAGCGCTGAATGAGCTGGCGCAAGAGAGAGGGCAGACGCTGGCTGGCTTGTCTCTGGCATGGGTGCTTCGAGGCGGCAGAGTGACGTCCGCTTTGATCGGCGCAAGCCGCGTGGAGCAGATCGATGACAATGTGGCGGCCCTTGGCAATCTAGCGTTTAGCGAAGAAGAATTAAGCCGGATCGAAAGCATTCTCTCCAAGGAGGAATAGAATACGCTCCGTTATTAGACAGGTCAGGCCGTAAGGGGGGATAAGCGATGTCGAATATGTCGCTTAGAACAAAGGGATTAATTCTAATCGTACTCATATCGTTTATCCCGCTCCTGCTTGCCGGATGGGGCAATTATTCCACAGCCAAGGACGCGATGATGCGTTCGGAGATGGAGAAGATCAGCAGCAAGCTATCCAGCCAGGCCAGTAATATTGCTGCCTGGATGGATATTCGCCGGGCCGAGGTGCTTGTCATGAGCCGCACTTCCGCTGTACGTTACGGTACGAACGAAGAGCGGCTGAATTATTTTCAGCGGGAACTGGTTCGCAGCGGATTTACCTACCATGCGATCGGATTCATTGGTCAAGACGGGATCGCCTATCGCAGTGACGGAGCGTCTCGCGATTTGAAGGGAGAGCCGTTCTTCGAGCCGGCCATCAATGGCGCGATTACGATTACCGACCCTTACAAGCCGGGCTTCTCCGTCGTGGAGCAAACCTTTATTGCTGTGCCCGTTTACGGAGTGGGAACCCAGATTGAAGGCATTATTTATGCGTCGATTCCGTTTACGGCGTTTAACCGTTTTTTTGATTTTGCGGATGAAAATGCTCCTGTACGTTTCTACAATGACGAAGGAGAGATCATCTACGGCTCTGCGCCAGGCGTTGCACGCATGTCGTCGCTGCGTTCGGATTCTACCTTAAGCGAAGTTGCCCATGAGATTCTGAGCCACAATGATGGCAGGGTCAATATTCATGTAGGTGGAGAGGCTTATGTTGTGTTCTATGCCAAGGTGACGGGTACGCCATGGCGGATTGCCCTGCAAGAGCCGTACTTTCATATGAAGGAGATGCTGACGCCGATCTTCTGGCGTATCGTCTCGACGATAGCGGTCGCGGAGGTTTTTATCGCGCTGTCCTTCTATCTCTATTTCAATCAGATTATTAAGCGTCTGGAGCGGATATTGTCTGTCACGAAGCAAGCGGCAGCGGGGGAATTCCAGGCCGAGCATTTGGATACATCGCAGTATGATGAGATTGGCAAGCTTGCCCATTCCGTGAATGGCATGATGGAGCATCTGCAAGATATGTTCGACCGTTTGAATGCGATCATTAATCAGAATCAATATGGATTCATCGTCATGGATAATGAGTACAAGATTGCTTACTTGAACAAGACTGCTGAAGAGATGCTGGGATATACCACTCAGGAGCTGGCGGGTCATGCGACACCGCTGCTATTTATGGACAATGAGGAGATTACAGCGGAGGCCGAACGCCTGACGGAGAAGCTGGGCAGATATGTGCAGCCCGGCCTGGAAGTGTTCCGGGAGCTGCGCGACGACAGGTTCTCGTATGAGCGAGAGTGGACGTTTATCCATAAGGATGGGCACCGGATCCCGATCCTGCACAGCTCGAACGGCCTTCGGGACCGGAACGGCAAGTTCTCTGGCGTGGTCGGCATGGTGCGCGATATCTCGGACCGGAAGCAAGTGGAGAAAGCGCGCAACCGATTATTGGATATTGTGGAGTCTGCCAAGGACTTGATTGCTTCCGTCGATATGAAGGGGGAGCTCATCTACATGAACCGGGCAGGCAAGGAGATGCTTGGACTGCCAGGAGAGGAGAGGGAGGCCTCCACGGTCAAGGACCATGTCGATCCTCGCATGTACGAGCAGATTCTTCAAGGTGCGGAGCTTGCAAGAGAATACGGCTACTGGGAAAGCAACACACAATTGCGGAAGAGCAACGGCGATCCGCTGTTCGTCTCTATGGTCGTCGTGACCCATGTGGATGCGTCTACGGGTGAGCTCTTCTTCTCCTGTATTGCCCGCGACATATCCGAGCAGAAGCTTGTTCAGGAAGAGCTTGTACGCGCTACGCTTGAGGCAGAAGAAGCCAATCAAGCCAAGAGCCGCTTCCTTGCTTTGATGAGCCATGAGATTCGGACGCCTCTGAACGGCATTATCGGGTTGACACAGCTACTGCGGAAGACGGAATTGTCGATCGTGCAGAAGGATTATTTGGACAAGATGAGCATGTCTTCGGAGACGCTGCATCGCATGATTAGCGATGTTCTCGACTTCTCCAAAATCGAAGCGGACAAGATCGAGATGGAGCGGCTTCCATTTCAGCCGGAAGAGCTGCTTCACCGACTGGCGAACGGGCTCAGCGTATTTCTTGGCGGCAAAGAGCAGTTCGAATTCATGATTAAGACGCCGGACGAGCTGCCGCAGACCTTAATCGGTGATTCGCTCCGTCTGGAGCAGGTGCTGCTGAATCTGTGCGTCAATGCGATCAAATTCACAGAGAAGGGCCTTGTGAAACTGGAGCTGGATATTGTGGAGCAGCACGCAGAGATGGTCAAGCTTCGGTTCCTCATTGCGGACACTGGAATTGGGATGAGCAAAAGCGTCATGGACAAGCTGTTCAAGCCATTCACGCAGGCGGATAGCTCAACGACTCGGAAATACGGAGGCACGGGACTTGGTCTTGTCATATCCAAAAGCCTCGTAGAGATGATGGGCGGCGAGCTTCATGTCAGCAGCAAGGAAGGCGTGGGCAGCCGGTTCGCCTTCGCGTTGTCGTTCCAGGTAAAACCTTATCGCCATGAATTGGAGGAGATAGCGGCCGCGCCTGTGCCGGAAGGGACGGTATGGATTGTCGAGGACGATTCCAAAATGCGCGATCATTGGACCTATCTGTTCGAGTCGCTTGGGTGGTCGGCAATCCCTTACAACAGCTGGCAGAATGCCCGTGAAAGGCTTTGCCGTGTCGGGGAGGGAGTGCTGCCTGATCTGCTGCTGATGGATATGGAGATGCCGGATATGTATGGAATCGAGACATGGCGCTCATTCCGCAGTGAAGCGAAGGAGGCAGGCGTGCCGATTATCGCGCTGACGACAACGTACGGCCGGGACGAGTTGCAGCAACTGAAGGAAGAGGAGCGCCCCGTTGCTATTCTGACCAAGCCGGTCACAAGAGAGGCGATTGTCAGATCGTTGAATGAAGCACTCAGAAACAGACTGGCGATTCGCCACTATACGATGCGAGAAGAGCATGTCCATCAGCCTCATGTTCATAGTAAGTCGAACGCGCAGCGGGTATTGCTGGCGGAGGATAACAAAATCAATCAATTGGTGGCGATTGAGCTGCTCAAGGAGAACGGCTACGAGGTCGGTCTTGCTGAGACGGGAGAGGAAGTGCTGCGCCTTCTGGAAGCCGGCTCATGGGACATCATTATGATGGATATTCATATGCCGGTCATGGACGGCACGGAAGCTGTCCGCATCATTCGAAGCCAGGAGCGGTACAAGCATATTCCGATTATTGCGGTTACGGCTAATGCAGTGAAGAAGGATCATGACCGTTATATTCGCCTGGGAATGAATGAAGTGATGACTAAGCCGCTATCCGGTGATCGTCTGCGAGAGATAATGAAATATTGGCTGGAGCAGACGGCTTCGCTGCCCAAGGCCCCCAATATGTCGAGAGATGGGGGCAGCAGCTATGCGGGAATAAGCCGGGGCAGCACGCCAGGGAACAACATGCTTGCCCCGATTGCCGGCATGGATGTGGATAGCGCTCTTGAGCGTGTGAACGGGAAGCAGCAAATTCTGTTCCATATGATCGAGCAGTTCCGCCTTGACTATGATTCATTCATGGATCAGCTGCGCATGATGCTCAAGCAGTCCGAGAGGCAGACGGCCCTTCGCATGCTTCACACGCTGAAGGGGGCGGCCGGCTATTTGTCCGCTCCCGAGCTTGGAGACGCTGCGCATGAGACCAGCGAAGCGATCAAGCGGGGGGATCAGCCGAAGGAGCTGGCACTTGTGCTAGCTCATCTGGAGAAGGAATTGGTTCAGCTGCTGGCGGGTTTACATGAAGCGGTTAACCGTTTCGACAATTAAATCTAACAATTTTCTAACAATCTGTTGTTCCTAATCTTTCCGTATTGTATAGTAGAGTTACGATACGACTACTCGACAGATATCTTCAATTTATTAAAGGGTGACGCCAATGTATAAAGTTTTGGTTATTGAAGATGACGTCATGATGAGCAATATGCTGTCCATGTATCTGCAGGAAGAGGGGTACAGTGTGAAGCAGGCTTATCGCGGGAATGATGGGCTACAGCTTGCGGATTCATTCGTTCCGCACCTGGTTCTGCTTGATCTTATGCTGCCTGATATGGATGGTATTGAGGTATGTGCGCAGATACGGAGCGTCTCTCAAGTACCGATTATGATACTGTCCATGAAGAGTGAAGTGTCCGAGCGCGTGCAAGCGCTGAAGACCGGAGCGGATGATTACTTGTGCAAGCCATTCAGCATGCATGAGCTAACGGCGAGAGTCGAGGCATTAATTCGAAGATCGCATACCGTATTTGGTGAGTCAGCCGCACAGGTCGCCGCAGCTTCTATGACGGTGGAGGAAGAAGAGCCGATACAGCTAGACGTAGAGAGACGTCTGCTTCTCGTTCGCGGACAATTGGTCGAGACTACCTTCTCGGAGTATGAACTGATGAAGCTGTTCCTTGCACACCCGGGCAAGGTATTCAGCCGGGAAGAGCTGATTAATGCCATTAGAGGCTTTGATTCGTTTGTCACAGACCGTGCGATTGACGTACATATTGTGAATCTTCGCAAGAAGATCGAACAGAATCCGAAGGAACCCAAGCTGATTCGAACGGTATGGGGATTTGGTTACAAGTATACGGCACAGGCTGCTACTTAAAGTCATCGGGAGAGTGTTCGCATCACCCGGGCGAGTCTGTTCATAAGAAAAGAAAGATCGTACTCCGCCCATGGCGGGGTACTTTTTTTTGTCTATATCCCCTGTACAAGGATTATTTAGGTAATCCGTTAAAATTTCTAACATTCTTCTAAAAGTCTGTTCTGCACATTCCTAATATTTCTATGCGACTATAGAAGTACGACAATGGAACGAAAAAAGGACGGAGGGATCCAGATGGAGGGGCCAATCGAATTATCTGGACGCGGCAAGGCATTCATGCAGCTAGAGCTAGCGATACAGGGCGCGCGCGTATCAGGTAAGCGATTGCTGGTTGCATTGGTGGATTTGGACAAATTTTATCGTGTCAATGAGACAAGAGGCACAACCTTCGGCAATGACGTATTAACGATCGTTGCAGCTCGCCTGGAGCAAACGGAAGCGGCGCATTCAGAAGCGGCAAAGGCGGGCGTGTATAAGATCGATGGCAATACGTTTCTTGTAATGATGGAGGTTGGGAAAGAAGCGAAGCAATGCTGGAAAGCGGTAGATGGGATCAAGCATGAGGTGGAGAAGCCTGTCTCTGACTCGGGAAAGGAGCTCTATATGACTTGCAGTATTGGTGCCAGCCTGTTTCCCCAAGACGGGCTCACGAGCGAGAGGTTGCTTTGCCGTACGGAATCTGCGTTGTATCAAGCGAAGGAACAGGGCGGCAACCGGACGGTATTCTACAATGCGGAGGATACGAATCGCATGAACAGGCGTATCGCTATTGAGATGGGGCTCCGGCCGGCCTTGTTCTTGAGACAGTTCCATCTCAGCTATCAGCCGATTTATCGGCTGTCGGACGGACGGCTGAGAGGGTTCGAGGCGCTTATTCGCTGGCAGCATCCCGAGCTTGGCCTCATTTCACCGCATGAATTTATCCCTATCGCCGAATACAATGGATTGATCATTCCCATTGGCGAGTGGGTGCTTCGTGAAGCCTGCAAGATGCTGGCTGATATGACGAAATACGGGCTGAGCAAGCTGACGATGTCTGTAAATATTTCACCAGTTCAGCTCCAAGATCCCTCTTTTGTCCAGACGGTATGGAATGTCATTCAGGAATTCAGTTTGTCGCGCCAATCGTTGGAACTGGACATTACCGAGCATATTATGATGCATTCATCCGAACAGTCGATTATGGCTATTACGCAATTGCGGGCAGGAGGAATTCGGATAGCGTTGGACGGGTTCGGGGCCGGATTTTCCTCCCTTCATCATCTTATGGAATTGCCCGTTCATAGCCTCAAACTCGATAAAAGCTTTATCCGCAGAATCGATCTGCAAAGCGCGGAGCGGCATGTCGTCGAGGCGATCATCGGGCTGATGCGGAAGCTCGGTCTGGAAGTGGTCGCAGAAGGCGTAGAATACAAGGAGCAATATGAGCTGCTTAAGGAGTGGGGCTGTCATTATGTGCAGGGCTATCTGCTTGGCATGCCGATGGATCCGACCGTTATCGATACGTCGATGCTGGCGAGTTTCGTAGATGCGGCAGGACCGCAAAAACAGAAGGCCGCAAGCCGCATATAGAGACGCCGTATGCAATTAGACAAAAACCAGCCGGGCCCTTAGGGCCCGGCTGGTTTTTTATAATAGGAATGAGGAGTGGTTCTAGCTGACTTCCAGATATAACTTAGTGCCGTCGCTGTATTGGAATATCGCAACGTCTCGCACCATCTCGACCGATCTGATCCGTTTCCATCTTTTTCTGAAATCAAAGTCCAGTTCCATCTCGTACAATTTATGATGAAGCATATCTACAGATGCCGATTGTTCGTTAGGGTAATAGACAGGGACCGAACGATTTTTGAAGGTAATAACTCGCATCATTGTACTATGCACCTCCGATTGCGTTTTTCCCATTTTACCTTGAACGTTTTAGCCTCTTATGAATCTATAGTCAGGAGAATGTTTATTTTGCTCACACTTTCCTAACAAATGCTAGGAGCTGCTGTATTTCCATTTTTTCTTGTAATAGCCGTGCCCGTAATGATGATTATAACGATGCGGCTGGTGCGGCGGATAATATGGCTGTCCTTGCGGATACGGTTGCTGGCCCGGCGCATATTGGTTCGGGTAAGGCGGCTGCCCGTTCGGATATGGCGGATGTCCAGCGGCATGCTGATTCGGGTAAGGCGGCTGTCCTTGCGGATACGGCGGCTGGCCCGGCGCATGTTGATTCGGGTAAGGCGGATGTCCGTTCGGATATGGCGGATGTCCAGCGTGCTGATTCGGATACGGCGGATGTTGAGGATGCGGGTAATGCGGCGGCGGATAATAACCTTTCTTGAAGTCGCTGCTGCTGTAGTGGTGGTAGCCGTAGCGCTGGCGACCGGATAAGGAATATAAGATGCGCTTGAGCATGCGATAACCTCCTTTATTGAATGGGGTGAATCATTAATGGCGTTGTTAGATTATACGCGCTTGCTATCAAGTGGTTTCTAAGCAGAATGCCTTTTCTCGCACTCGACAGGAAAGGTGCGCGTCTGTAAGCTATAGTCAGGAGCTGATGAGTAAATGTTAGGCAAAATGGCCGAAAAACTCAAGGAGATTATCGATGCTTGGCGCGACTATCCGCTGCAGCCGAGGGAGATCTGGGAAGACAGATACCGGATTGATCGCCTGCTCGGTATGGGCAGCTACGGCCAGGCTTATGCCTGTACGGATCTGTCAACAGGCAGCGTGGTGCTGCTCAAGCGCAATAAACCGAGCAAAGGCAGCACAGGAATCGAGCTGCTCAGAAGAGAAAGCGACTTGATGCGATCACTAGAGCATCCGCAAATTCCGGGATGGCTGAATTACAGCGTCAGGCGGCGGGATGAAGCGCTTATCATGCAATATATTGAGGGTCACAACTTGGAGTTTGGGATATACGAGCATGGGATGACGTACAAGGCTACTGAAGGGCTTGCCGTCTTAAAGGCTCTTATGGGTCCGCTGTCGTACCTCCATGCACAGGGTTACGTCCACCGGGATGTGCGCATTCCCAATGTCATGCAGCAGGACGGAAAGCTGTTCCTGATTGACCTTGGGCTTGCTTGCCGGATCGGCGAACGGCTTCCATCCAAGCTGCAGAAGGCATTGGGAGAAGCGGATGGTTCCGACGCATCCGGCAGCGCTTCTGCGATCAAGAGGCGTATGCGAAACCCGCTTCCGTCCAGCGACTGGTTCGGCCTCGGCCATTTGTTCCTGTTCCTGATGTATGCGGGATATGAGCATCCGGAAGGACAACCGGAGCGGAGCTGGGAAGAGGAGCTGAGCCTTCAGTCTGACGTGCAATTGTTCATCTCGAAGCTGCTTCATGACGAATCTGTTTGGGAGACGACCGAACAATGTCAGCAAGAGCTGAATGAACTGCTGACCAAGCTGGAGCTCGCAGAGGAGCCCGGCATGTAGGCTTTTGATTAATTAAGGATTCATTACATAATAGACTATCGCAATGATGAGCAGGTGAAGCGGATAGAAGCTTCGCCATAGGAAACGCGGCATGCGTATGCGGTCCATGCTCCCCATAAGGTCAGGCATATAAACGATCCATAACGTCGACAACAAGCTGAACAACTGAAGTGTCCAGCCTTTATAAAATATACTAAACACATTAAGCGCCAAATGAAGCAGAACCATCATGTGAGGTGTGGCATATCGGTAAATGAGCATTAATAACAGCGCATATCCGCCATAATCGAACGGAAGGGCTTCCAATAGCACCATGACTGCGGCTATGACCAAGAAGGAAGCTATCGCTTTTCCTTTTAGCCAATCCAGCAAAAGCAAGGTCAGCAGGCAGAAAAACAGTGTGGCTATGACATTGATCCCCAGCCCATATGTTGGAAAGGCAAACTGGTATGGAAGCTGGGAAATGACGGCTAATAGGCCGACTCTGGTCAAATAGCGGGTAACGTCCCGGGTGCGGGAGTAGCCGATGACCATGGCGTAGATATAGAACGGCAGCGCCAATCTTCCTATAATGCGCCAGGCAGTATCATTCGGATGCCAGACCACGCCGATATGGTCGATTAACATCGTTAACATGGCCAGAAATTGAATGTGAATCACCTTCGTCCGTTACGAGTAATTAGCCTTATTCAGTATATCATAAGGCAATTGCATCGCTAGGGAGAAGGAGAAGACCTCTTGACCGACTTGAACGCGGTCAGGAGGTCTACGTAGCATGGCCAATGTAGGCAATGGTTCATCATGAAGCTATAGACCCGCGTTTTTCTTCAGTCTTTGCGCGATTTCCATAAATTCCTCCGGTGTAATGCCCGGGGCGAATTCTTCGGGCAAGCCGCTTAAATCCGGTATCGGAGCACCTTCGGGCGCTCCTTGAATGACCTCCAGCTGGGCGCCCGTCTGCGGATTCTGTCCGTTCCAGATGAGTACGATATCCTTGAAGTCATGCGGGCTGAACGTATACAGCTTGTTGCCGAGTCCCATGGCCTCGTATTTGCGCGCAGCCTCGAAGTGGTCATTGCTTAGGTTCGGAATCGGGATCAGCTTCTTTATATCAACGCCGGTCGCAATCTCTAGCGCTTTCGCATAAGCAAGCACATGCACGCCGCCGCGAACAAGCAAATAACCGATCATGGCGCGGGCAGTGGGATGGTCGGTCATCTCGTATACACGCATCTTATGCGTACGCGCGCCGCACTCCAGGAAGAAGTTATGCAGCAGATCGAGCACGAGATTGCCGCTGTTGAATACATAGTCGCCAGCCCAAGGCCTGCCCATGGAGTCGCCGGCAAGCGAGGTCTGTGCCGTGCTGATAAAAAAGTAGCTGTTGCGTTTATCTACGCCCGGCTTCAGAGGGGCGCTATCCGGATCGCCCGGACTGGTCGTGCCGGTCAGCACCATGTTAATGGCTGTGGAGACCAGCTCGACATGGCCAATCTCCTCAGCCGTTATGCTGGCGACAAGATCGTAAAAGGGCTTGAGCTTCTTCTTCTCCCTGAAGTTAAAGGACTGGTACAGGTAGTTGTTAAGCGTCGACATCTCGCCGAACTTCCCGCCAAGCAGTTCCTGTACGGCGGCAGCGGCATTGGCGTCGGCGTAAGGAGAGGGGGGCAGCTCGATCTGCAGCCTGTTCTGACGTTGGAACATGGGAGGCATCACCTCTTTCCTAAAGATAAAGAGTCTTTTCTAGCAGTTGGACTGGCTAGGAGGGACTTAAGATTACGTGTACAACAAGGTAAAAACGAGCAATTCGTAAAGCATGAGCGGAAAAATAGCGTTATACAGTGCGATGAGAGCCCGTGCTCATGCATCGTGACCAGAAGGTACAGAATGCTGCGGATTATGTTGATGATTTCTGTTGCAGAGGTATTATTACATAGGTATGCGGAAGGAAGCGGCGGCATACGTGGGGGAGGGCGTTAATAAACCTACTAGCCTTCGATTCTTCATTGAGGTATCGACGCTTGCAATGATTAAGCTGGTTTAGCTCAGGTGGAGAGCAACGCACTAGTAATACATAGGCCGGGGCTCAATTCTACCAGCATACTAAGCATAGAGTAGCAACGTATTCCGAAGTTTTGAGAATCGCGCTGTTTTTGTTGTTCTACCATTTATCTACCTTATGTTTAACGAATTTGATAGTGACGGTTGGTGCCAGAACCTGCAGGCCATTGAAAAAAGGATTGTCAGCTATAGTTCACCAAGCGAAGATTTATTCCTATTGGATGCTTACCCTAAAGATATGTAAAGATGTGCTGTATTCATTATAATTTTAGTGAACTAGCATTAAAATTAAAAATGGCGGGAGAAAATACCCGCCATTGAGTCAAAAACAAGACAAGGAGACGCCTCTTTATCATTTTATGCGTGTTATGCGTGCGCCTAACAATGGTTACATGTCCTATCAGATTGGAGTAGTTGGACTCTTACCTAACAAGTCATCACTGTTCATTAGAAATTACACAGCAGTCGAAATATAGACTGAGTAAACGGCATTTTGGGTCACGTTCATGTCGAGGAAGACAGAGATTGCATCATTTCTTGTGACAGGATCCCCAGCGATATTACTTGTCCATGTTACAGTAGCATTAGGTGTAACTACATATGCAGCACCATCGGAAACACGTACAGGTTGTGCTCCTACATCTGTGGGTCTGATAGAGAAAATGATTGTTCCAGATAATACAGCTGTGGTTGTTAACGTAATTGTGGATATGATATTAGCTGCTAATGGTACAACTGAAGTATTAATTACATCAAAGCATACCTGGAAGAGATAAACACCTACCGGTAAGTTATTGACAGAAATTGCTCCGGAAAAAGCAACTACACTTCCATCGGCAGCATCAACATAAGGAACAGCATTTGAAAGTGCTCCTGGCGATCCTGCAATACGCTGGAATCCTACGTTGTTACCGCCAAAGTTAATAACTTTAGTAAAAAAGGTCGGTTCAGGTCCTGTTGCACCCGTAGATCCAGTCGCGCCATCGGCTCCTGTCGGCCCGGTTGGTCCGGTTGGTCCAGTCGCGCCGTCGGCCCCCGTAGCACCAGTGGCTCCGTCCGCGCCAGTGGCTCCGTCAGCTCCCGTCGCTCCGTCCGCGCCAGTGGCACCAGTCGCGCCATCGGCTCCTGTCGGTCCGGTTGGTCCAGTCGCGCCGTCGGCCCCCGTAGCACCAGTGGCTCCGTCAGCTCCCGTCGCTCCGTTCGAGCCAGTGGCACCAGTCGCGCCATCGGCTCCTGTCGGTCCGGTTGGTCCAGTCGCGCCGTCGGCCCCCGTAGCACCAGTGGCTCCATCAGCTCCCGTCGCTCCGTCCGCGCCAGTGGCCCCCGTAGCGCCATCGGCCCCTGTAGGTCCGGTTGGTCCAGTCGCGCCGTCGGCCCCCGTAGCACCAGTGGCTCCGTCAGCTCCCGTCGCTCCGTCCGCGCCAGTGGCACCATCGGCCCCTGTAGGTCCCGTTGGGCCTGTCGCGCCGTCGGCCCCCGTAGCACCAGTGACTCCGTCAGCTCCCGTCGCTCCGTCCGCGCCAGTGGCACCAGTCGCGCCATCGGCTCCTGTCGGTCCGGTTGGTCCAGTCGGGCCGTCGGCCCCTGTTGGTCCCGTTGGTCCAGTCGCGCCGTCGGCCCCCGTAGCACCAGTGGCTCCATCAGCTCCCGTCGCTCCGTCCGCGCCAGTGGCACCAGTCGCGCCATCGGCTCCTGTAGGTCCCGTTGGTCCAGTCGCGCCGTCGGCCCCCGTAGCGCCAGTGGCACCATCAGCTCCTGTCACACCCGTCGTCCCCGTCGGTCCAGAAGGTCCTGTCGGTCCAGAAGGTCCTGTCGGTCCGGAAGGTCCTGTCACACCCGTCGTCCCCGTCGGTCCAGAAGGTCCTGTCGGTCCAGAAGACCCCGTCGGCCCGGAAATTCCGGTCGCTCCAGTAGCGCCAGTAGCCCCCGTAGAGCCGGTAGAGCCGGTAGAGCCGGTAGAGCCCGTAGCGCCCGTAGAGCCGGTAGAGCCGGTAGAGCCCGTAGCGCCCGTAGCGCCCGTAGAGCCGGTAGAGCCGGTAGAGCCGGTAGAGCCGGTAGAGCCCGTAGAGCCAGTAGAGCCGGTAGAGCCAGTAGCACCAGTAGCGCCCGTCGCTCCCTTTGGTCCACGCTTCACTTTTTTACAATGCTTAGCTTTTTTACAATGCTTAGATTTTTTGTGATGTTTTGAAGTGGAAGTCGTGGACGTTGTTGTACAATCATGGGATTTTGATTTTTTAGGACTTTTGTGCAAATAAACTTGAAGATCAGGTTCGATTGAATCAACAATTCGTTTAAGTGCTTTTTTATCTAATTTCTTCATTTGCTTCCCTCCTTTGTTTGATTCTTCATAATACGAATGTGGACATGACTTGCTCTCGGCTAAGAAGGTAAACCAACGTTAATCTAGTAACCTTTTGGAAAAAAATAAATAAGTTAAGATAAAATGAACTTGCAAGCAGGTGACAGTATGTACAGAAGCAACGACCTCCGGCTTAAGTGCTTATATCTCTCTGTTACTCCTAGACAACTCGCTAAATTAAATCAAAATGTACGCGCAGCTATATGGATTTCGGCAGTCCTAAGACTTGATCAAGAAGAATGTGAAGTAAATCTGGCCTATCGCGGTTCACATACTCGGAAATTCCCGAAAAAGTCTTTTCAAATCAAATTTGTTTCGCCAGAGATATATAGAGGGGAACGGGAGATTCATCTAAATGCGGAGTACGCAGATCCGTCGCTTATACGAAATAAACTTTCTTTTGATTTTTTTTCACGCATTGGCGTTCTGTCACCACAAGCAATTCATATTCTGTTGTATATCAATGGGGAATTCGCAGGGATTTATTTGATGATTGAATCTGTAGATAAGCATTTTTTGCAAAAAAGATATTTATCAGAAGGACCGATTTATTACGCTATTAATTCGAATGCAAATTTTTCACTTGTTCATCCTAAAACATCTGCTGTTAAGGATTCTCTTGAATCCGGTTACCTGCGAAAGCATGGTACTGCCGATGATGACGCATATTTGCGTACACTTATTTTCAAAATAAATACGACTCCGATAGCGCAGTTTGAAGTTGAAATCGAAAAACTTTTGGATGTTAATCAGTACCTTCGTTGGTTGGCAGGAGCAGTCTGTACACAAAATTTCGATGGATTTATCCATAATTATGCTTTATACCGAGACTCTAAGAAGGAACGATTCTCCATTATTCCATGGGATTATGATGCGACCTGGGGAAGAAATGTGAACGGTAATGAGTTAAATCATACGGCACTTCCACTGGAAGGATATAATACCCTGTCTGCACGCTTATTGGACACACCTTCATTTCGATTGTCATATCGTACTCTTTTACAAAGTATATGTCGTGATCATTTTACGGTTTTGGAGATGGAGCCTGAAATTAATAAACTGCAGCAATTGATAGCAGCCTTTGTGCATCTTGACCCGCATAGAAGGCATAGCGTTGAAGTGTTTGAGGAAGAGCGAGCATTTATTCTTTCATTTATTGAGAAGAGGCGGTCATTTTTGATGGAGGGTCTGGGGACGTTTTAAGGCTGGGAAACCTGGGATAGGTAAGGTATGGGTAATGACTGCGAACAGAAATTAAACAGATGGCATGTCTTATTAACCGACAAAGCTAGACTCTGCTCCCACCACGTATTAAAATCTATGTAACTAACGATTAATATCACAATGATAGACAGGTGAGTTCATGAGCAGCAACGACAACATGCTTAAGGAATATTGGCCGGGTGCGTCTATCGACTTGCTAGACTTTATAAAGCTTGCCGTTATATTGACGGAGATGGTCTGCCGCGAGCATCAACAGACGGCTGTAATAGGGAATTTGAATCCGTATAATATAAAAATATTAAGTGACGGCAAGGAAGCGCGACTGACCGGAAGTGAAGATACGCTAGTCGCCTACCGATCACCGGAGCAATCGGGACGACTTAACCGGATACCGGACGGACGTTCTGATTTGTACACGTTGGGCATTATATTCTATGAACTGGTGTCGGGGCAATTGCCGCTTCAGCCTGACAACGACCGGGATTGGGAGACTGCACATATTTTTAAGACGGTGCTTCCGCTATCAGAGATTCGGCCGGAATGGGATAGCCCGATATCGACGATTATAATGAAGCTGCTGGCCAAATCCCCGGATCAGCGTTACCAGAGCGCATACGGCTTGCTGGATGATCTGAACCAATGCCGGGTTATGCTGGAGGGTAATGGAGAGCCGATTCCTTTTGAGTTAGGACGGTTGGATCGGGTTCGCACGTTTCGGTGGCCGAGCATATTGTATGGGCGAGACAATGAAAGGGCCATTTTGGAGTCTGGGCTAAAGCAGGCCTCGCAAGGCAAACAAGCCATTCGGTGGGTGACAGGTCCGGAAGGGAGCGGAAAGACGGCACTCGCTCACAGCATTCGAGAAAATACACTACGGCAGGGTGGACGATTTGTAGAAGGCAGAAGCGCTCGAGGGCAAAAAGCCACACCCTATGAGCCGCTTATTCAAGCATTGCAGCAATGGCTTCAGCAGCTTTGGAGCGAGCCTGCTGATGTAATGGAACGGCTGAAAGACAAGCTCCGGTCTGATTACGGGCGAGAAGCCGAGATCTTAACGAATATGTTGCCTGACATGCGAATGATATTCGGAGCAGATCGGTTAGAAAAGAGAAGCATCTCCAATGAGTACGACCGGAGCCGATTCGGGGAGCTGTTGCCAGGTCTGATCAGTTGTATGGCTGCAAGCCTTCCTCCGCTTGTTTTATTTATGGATCATTTGGAGGGTGCCGACCCCAACACGCTTGAAGTGATAAAAGCGCTTGCAGAGCGGAATGGGGCTCCCGGGCTGCTCTTGGTTGGAGCTTTTCGTACAGAGGGTTGGAGTGGGACTACTGTTGGGAGCTCGGCTAAGATGACGGTTATCCCAGGGATGTCCGTTAATGAACTTGGCATTTCCGTTGAGCAGTCGGACTTGCAGCCCTTGCGATATGAAGAAATTCGATGTTATCTGTCTGATGCTTTACATGAGGAGTCGCTCCGCCTTCGCTTGCTGGCCAGTACTCTCTTCTATCAGACAGGCGGAAATCCAGGTATGATTGAAGTTTTGCTTAGAAGCTGGCTACGGGAGCAGAAGCTGAGCTTTGATGAAAGCCGCCGCCGATGGATATGGGACCCGGAATTGATACAGCAAAGCAGCCGCTCGGAGCCGAATCGCGGACTGATGGAGGCGGACTTTGCCGGATTAGCGAATGAAGTGAAGTCAATGCTGGCGATGGCGGCTGCGATAGGACAGTCCTTTCGTCTGTCCATATTGTCTGAAGCCTGTGCATGCACACCAGATACTGTTGCCGATATGCTTCATGCTGCCGAAGTCGGAGGCATGATTGGATGCGAGGATGATACGGCAGCAGATGGAGTACAGGAGAAAACGTATCTGTTCCTGCATGACTATATACGCGAGGTTGCTTATGCCTTCGATCCGGGAGGGAATATGCAGCGTCATCTGACGATTGGAAGACTGCTGCAGCGCAGCCAGTCGGAGGATGGCGTGCATACGTTGCTGGCGGCAGTGGATCAATTGAATTTGGGTTCGGGGGCCATGATGCTCCAAGAAAGAATACAACTGTCCGAGCTTAACCTCGAGGCTGGGCAGAACGCGCTTGCTGAAGGGCAGTATGCGAGAGGAAAGCGTTATGCGCAAGCAGGACTCATGATAGTAGATGAAGAGCAGGAGCCGCAGACAGGCTCAGCATATGTTCAACTGCGACTGGTTGCCGCCTGGTCGGAGTATATGTGCGGCAATCCCCGGCAGGGACGTCAGTTATTGCTTGATTTGAAAAGCCGTGACCATAGGTTGAGCAGAGCGGAGCGTTCCCAGATGTGGGCGCCCTTAATACAGTTTCATACGTTTGTGGAAAATGATATTGCTGTCGAGTATGCAAAAGAAGCGTTAGCCGCATACGACTGGGAGTATCGGGAGAGCATTTCGAAGCTGGTTGTTATGAAGGAAGTGATGCAAACGCAATCTGTATTGTATCGAAAGCGCCATAGCTTGCCATTGCTGCCCTTCCATGATGATGAAGAATACTTAAACGAGTGCAAGCATATGGAAATGTGCTTCCTCCCGCTGCTTATGCATAATGCGGAAGCGCTTATTGATCTCTGTGCCCGATTTATCCGTTACGGAATTGGCAGGGGGATGAACGAGCCGTTGGCTATGCTGATTTGCAGTTACAATCTTTTGATGCAGAGGGTGCTTCCGGGTTATGCTCAGGTTGTTCCGGCTTTGGATCTGGAATCAGTGACAGCGGCGGATAATTCCCGGGTTCACAGGATTCTTTTTGTTAGCGGAATGGCTAAGCAGTTGGAGAAGCCGCTTGAGGCGTCTAATTTGCTCCATAAAGCTTTACGCCGCTGTGTAGAGCACGGGGACAAAGAGTTTGCCAATATCGCGATGATCACTTGCTTGATTACGCATAACGGCAGCCTGTATGATCTAGCGGAATTACTGCGATTTTTCACGGAGCATATTGGTCAAAGCGCCAATGATAAAACTCTCGAAATGGTGCAGATCGCAAAAGATTATTTGGCTGCGTTGCAAGATGAGTCGCTTATGACGGGGTTTGCAGCGATTCCGCAACAAGCCGAAGGGAATGCTGATAAGAGCGAAGAGGATAATTACAGCTGCGTATGTAAGCTTGAGGTTGCTTTCTTGTCAGGCAGATACTCAGAGGCGCTATACTGGTCGAAGCGCAGCAGGGAGAGCGAATTTGCAGAGGATTGGGCGCGTATTCGGAAGCAGCGTCTACTCGAGGCGTTAACATTAGCCTCCCTTTATCCCGAAGCGAACTCAGTGGAAAAAAGACAAATTCGGAAGGCGCTGAATGCGCAATTACGCAGCATGAGAAAGTGGAAGGGTTTCCTCGGCTCAGGTTCTTCGGCCCATCTGCTCGTGAAAGCGGAATGCGAGCGATTAGCCGGGAATGAGCAAAAGGCTCTTGGTCATTATCTCAATGCGGTTAAGCAGGCTAGAACTGAGAAGTACGGCCTTATGGAGGGAATTGTCTGCGAGCGTCTTGCGATATGTTATAAACAGGACCTGATCAGCAGCGGAGGAGCAATGATCGCGATGCTGGACGCAGGTACGGCGTATTCGAATTGGGGTGTGACTTCGAAAGTAACACAAATCAGAAGCGAACATGCGAATCTGTTAGGTGTTGCGCCTAAGTTATATGAAGTCGAAGGGAAGCGGGTGCAGAAGGGCGAAGCAGATCCCATTCGTCTGTATATGCCGCAGCATGAGAACACGAAGATGCAGGAAGCTTCCACAGGGGAGGACAAGCTGCTGCAGCAGCTTCTTAACGGATTCGAGCAACCGGGCCATGGACAATGGGCAGATCGTCTCTTGTATGCTGCCCTCCGTCATTCAGGTGCTGACCGCGGATTGGTGTTGCGCGGCGAGCATGCGCGCTACATGGTTGAAGCTGAGCTGGAGATGTCACCAGACAGGGAAGAGGGGTTATATGCGGATAGTGTCCTACGGCATACCGTGGCAGCGAACGAACCAATCGTCATTCATGACACGATACAAAGCTATTGGATAAGAGATGATTATATCGCCTCATGGAAGCCCCGCTCCATTCTGTGCATGCCATTTTCAGTACCGGGTGAGTCTTCTAACTTCTACCTCTATATGGAAAACAGGCATGTGCCAGGCGTATTTACTGAGCGAGATTTGAAAGTGCTTGAGCTGATCACAACACGCATGATTTATATCCATTTGCTTGAAGGAGACTCGCAAGGGGGGGTAGCTGCGGCAAAAGAAAGTCTCTCGCGAGCTGCTTCGGATGAAGTTCAAGCGGACCTGTTGGAGCCGCTCACCAAGCGAGAGTTGGAAATTCTAGAAGCTATCTCTGAGGGGATGTCCAATAGAGATATTGCGGAGCAGCTCGGCATTACGGAGACGACGGTGAAGACGCATGTATCCAGAATTTTTGGCAAACTGGGCGTCAAGCGACGCGGGCAGGCTGTTGTGCGGGCGAATGAGCTGCAATTGCTCCGAAAATAACGAAAGTTCTTCTATCACCTCATGCTTCACCCACCAACGAGAAATGAATATGCCAAGAACGCCAACCGCCCCATTCCGTGACAGTCAACGCTGTTGTCGAGGTATAGGGCGGTGTTTGTCTTTATCGCTATACGAGTGCGCCTTCCTCTTGCACAATAGCCATTGCTTTATCGAAGTCGTCAGCTTCGATGACAATGGTAAGCAGAATATTACGGCCCGATGTCTCGTTGTCTTCTCCGCCAGAGCTCATACCGCTGGCACTGACACTCGCAGATGCTAAAATTCCAGCGTCGGGGTCTGGGAAATCCCCACCTAATGTGAGGCTGGCCAAGCTGTCAAAGTAGCTGGTTATTGGATTCATGATGCGGTCAACACCGTCGCCTGAATACCCGAACCGGTCTATCGAGCTATCCACGAGCCTCAAGCCCTGTATTCGCTGAAGCGCTTTTTCGGCTTGTTCGGGACTATAGAAGTAAGCCAATATATTTTTCTCTGCCATCAGTTGGACTCCTTAAATAGTAAATGGTTTAGTTTTCCGAATTAAAAATCCGGCAATAGTCTTTATCATGTTCGGCTCCATAAGGAAGTATGCGCAGATCCAGTATAAGGTCTGTATCATCTTCATTGGCATAAACACTTGTTAAGCTGGGTGTATAACTGCTCGTATTTACAGGGAGCATCCATGAAGTGAGTTTTACCAGTTTACATGTTTTGAAATTTCTGTATGATTTTATTCCCCTTGAAAGATAATAAGTTGGGCTACACCCACAAACTTTCGAGGAGGCAACATTACACATGAATAACTTTCAATCCGGCAATGCATCCAGCCAGGTGAATCAAATTGAAGGCATTGTGCAGCAATTGATTCAACAAACGCAGCAAGCATCCGCTCAATATCAACAATTGTTGAAGCAAGAGCAGGAGAACGCGCAGCTTCTTCAACAACTTGCTCAACGCGAGCAGCAAGCGGCGCAAACGATTCAAACAGCCCTTCAAGGACATCAGACTGCAGTTCAACAAATGCAGCATATCACAAACCTGTGCAACCAAATTTCCCATTCAACTGTATCAACAGGCAGCTATGCAGCAAACACTCAACAGCCATACTCGAATTACGGCAGTTCCAGCTACTATCGTCAATAAGACAAAGGTGACTGGCGTCATAATGGGATAACTCCCAGTTCGTCTAAGTAAAACGGCAAGTTCCACTTTACATAGGGAACTCCAAAGAAGAACCCCTAGGATCTTAATTCGTCCAAGGGGTTCTTTGCTTGCGTTAATGCTGCTCGGAGAGAAGAGGGAGAGGGCGTTCTGCCGGGCCTTCCAGCACCTCGCCTGTAATGGAGAATCTTGATCCATGACATGGACAGTCCCATGTGCGTTCCCCGTCATTCCATTCTACTTCGCAGCCCATATGGGTGCATGTCGTGTCCACGATGTACAGCTTGTCTTCCTTATCCCGGTAGGCGCCAGCTCTGCGACCGTGCAAGGTGACAGCGGCTCCCTCGTCCCGCTCCAAGTCATCTGGCGTACGGCGAACCATCTCCAGCTTGCCGCCGATCAAATGCTTGGCAACGTCGAAGTTGTCGACGACCAGGTTTTTGAGCGTCTTCACCGAAAGCGATCTGGAAGGAGAGAACAGCTCCGTATAGCGACTTTCCTTCTCCTGAATGAGATCGCTGATGATCATCGCGGCAGCTGTGCCTGTCGTCATGCCCCACTTTTTGTAACCGGTAGCGATATAGATATTGGACTTGGATTCCGCGTCCGTAATCGGTCCGATATACGGTAGCTTATCCCCTGTGACGAGGTCTTGCGCCGACCAACGATACACGATTTCCTCTGACTTAAATTGGCGGGCAGCATACTCCTGCAAGGCTTCATAGTGGTTAATGGTGCAAATGCCTTGTCCCGTCTTATGCTTCTGTCCGCCGATGATGAGAAGAGGCGACCCGTCCTCTGCGGTCGCGCTTCTTATGGAACGCTTAGGATCTTCCGCGCTGATATACATGCCGCCCGGATAATCCAGAGTAGATGTGACGCCAAGCGCATAAGAACGCTCCGCATGCATGCGGGCGAAGAAAAATCCGTATCCATCGTAAAACGGGAAGTGCGAGCAAATAGCCACATGTCTGCATGTAACCGCATGTCCGTCGACTGTTCTGACCGTGGGCAGCTGCCCTTTTTCGATATCAATAGCTGTTGTGCCTTCGTATATATGTCCTCCCGCTTCTGTAATTTCGCGTACTAGCGCCTCCAGGTAACGGAGCGGGTGGAACTGGGCTTGGTCGTTCATCTTCACGGCAGCCTTTGAAGGCAGGTTTGTCAACGGGATATGATCGAGATATGCGCCAGGAATGCCGAGTGCCTCATATGCGGCTATCTCATTCTCCAGCTTGCGGACATAGTCATCCGAGTTGGTGAATACATAAGCATCTTGTTTCAAAAAACCACAGTCGATTGCGTGCTGATTCACTGTTCGTTCAATAAAACGGAGCGCATCCTGATTGGCTTGAAAATAAAGGGAAGCCTTCTCCTTGCCTTCCTGCTTCATAAGCTCATCGTAGATCAGATCGTGCTGCGCGGTTATTTTCGCCGTCGTATGGCCGGTTGTTCCATGAAGCAGCTTGCCGGCTTCGAGCAATACGACGCTAAGGCCTGCTCTTGCAAGTAAATAAGCGGTTGTAATACCGGAGATGCCTCCTCCAATAACAGCTACATCGGCTTCTGTATCATGCTGAAGCTTGGTGTAGGAGGGAAGTCCCTTGAGCGATTGGAGCCAGTAGGATTCCGGGTAAGTTGGCAGCGGTGGCAATTTGGCCATCATAATCCCCTTCCTGAAGTAAGTGCTTCCTTCATTCCTTCCCTAAATCCGGCATTCTATTCGATCATCTGTCTGTACAAAAAAGAAGAGTTGACTCTTACGTATACTGGAGAGTTTATAATGGGATCAGAAAGGAGACGGAGCGTATGTATTCCATCGGCCAATTGTCCAAAAGAACCGGCATCTCCATTCGAACGCTGCGCTATTATGATGATTTAGGGTTGCTCAAGCCGGCCAAGGTGGCGGAATCGGGCTACCGCTATTATTCCAATGAGGAGATTCGTCTGCTCCAGCATATAACGGCACTCAAGGAGCTTGGCTTCACGCTGGCTTCGATCAAGGAACTGTTGTCCGAGGGCAAGGATTCAGCAAACCAAGAGCAGCGCTGGATGTCCTATCTGGATGTGGAGTTGAAGGCAATCGAGCAGGAGCGCGCACGGCTGGACCATATGGAAAAGCTTCTTCAAACCGCAAAGCATGCTCTTGTGATTAAAGGGGAATTTGACCCGGAAGATATCTTCTTGTTTATCCGCGCGATCCAGTCGCCGACGGAAATACGGGATCATTTTTTGGCGCAGCATTTTACCGAAAGAGAGATTGCGATTATTAAAAAACTGCCGGATCTCAGCTCCAAGGACCCTCGTGCGATGAAATGGGCACAACTCATACGTACCGCTAAGATGCATATGGACGAGCCGCCCTCGTCTGCTGTTTCGCAGCAGCTTGCTGCAGAGATGATGGAGATCACGATGGAGTGGTTCGAGCAGGACGAGGTTTTGCTAGAGAAGTATTGGACCTTAATTCGCCCGGACGAAGGAATGGACTCGAAGGTGTATGCCCTCGACACCGGTGTAATGGACCATATCGATCGCATTGTCGACTGGTATTTGCTGCATGGGGAAGGAGCGGCTTCAAATGACGGAGAAGATAAATAAACCAATTAGTGAAGGCAGGGCTTGGGCGTATGTTGTTATCGGCGGTATGCTCGAAATCGTATGGGCCAGCGGCTTTAAGTATGAAGCCATACCCTCGTTGGTCGTGCTGATCGCCTTGCTGACCAGCTTCGACCTCATTATTCGGGCTGCCAAGGTGCTTCCGGTAGGTACGGTATATGCATTGTTTGCGGGAATGGGGACGCTTGGCACGACCGTCATGGAGATGATTCTGTCTGGCGAAGCTGTGAGGCCGCTGCGAATTCTTTTTATTTTGCTGCTGTTAGCCTGCATGATCGGGCTGAAACTGACGGCGAAAGGAAGTGAGCGCTAATGGATTGGCTTATGCTTATTGCCGCAGGGTTATTCGAAATCGCCGGTGTAATCGGCATTAAGCGCGTTGCGCAGAACAATAACTGGACGAACAATCTTATTCTGATTGGCGGATTTATCATCAGCTTTCAGCTATTGATTCAAGCCATGGGGACGATACCGCTGGCGACGGCTTATGCAGTGTGGACTGGAATCGGCACGGTCGGAGCGGCTGTCGTCGGCATGATTTTTTTCAAAGAACCGAAGAGCTGGCTCCGAATCGGCTGTATTCTCGGTATTATTTTTTCTGTCGTTGGGCTGAAGCTCGTTAGCTAATAGGACAACCGATCCCATTGAACCTGGCGTCGCACCTCAAATTGCAGGGTTTCTTCAATATCAGAGATGCGGAGCATCAGCCGTGACAAATCGTGGAGAGAGAAAGGATGCTCGGCCATGGCTGCAATCCGCTTGGTGTAAGCGCTAAGCGCAGGAAGATGGATGCCGAATACGGATGGATCATCGATATTGCGGACATAGACATGATCAGGAACTGACAAGGCCATGTTCTCCATGTCATAGTCTTCAAACAAATATTGCTCGAACGGCGCGTCCAGTCTTATATATAGCGTACTGTTCCAGTCAAGGGATTCCGTTTCTTCAATCATCAGCCATATTGGCAGGGGTTGGCCTGTATCGCCGTCCTGTTCGTAGAAGACCGCTATTCTCATCGCGGGCTGATCGCTCCTTTCTTTTCATAGGTTTGCCGCTGCAACTGCATGAGCAGCTTGGTTGTCGCATCGGAGTAGCCGTGCTTGAAGGCGGGCAGGGTAGCCAATCGGGCACGGAGATTGCGGTCTCGCCGTTCCTGGTTCATCCGTCTGGTGATTCGCTCAAGTCGTGCTTGCGCGAAGTGGGCTGGCACGCCGAATGTCTCGGCTATTTGACGGTAACAAGAAGGCGGCTGATTCTGAATAGCCGTTACATCTCTGAGCATATGGAGAGGCATGGCGCTGTACTGCTGGAATAGCCCGGCTTGCGTCTCCTGCAGGCTTACGAAGGAGGGAGGAAGCTCTCTCTGATTGCCGGCATGCAGCGCAGGATGGCACAGCTCATGAAAAAAAGCGAGGCGCTGCTCATAACGATCCAAATGTATGTTCAAGAAAATTAGACAGTCCCCGTCTTCATCATAAAGAACCTTAGTCTCACCCTCCGTATAAGCGATGAATGTGTCAAAGAGGGAAGCGATATGATCCAAATCCTCCAAATCCCCGGGAGTTTGAATGCCCCCCTCCTCGTATTTGGCTTGAATCCACAGCTCCATTGCTGTAGGTCGATAGAGTTCAAAGTTCAGAATCTCCATGCCGCTCCTCCTCATTTAAGAATGTATGTTCGCTTATTCGTCGAAAAATAAAACCCCTTGGGGTTTATTTACAGCCGCCTCTATTGAGTAGCTGCGTTGGAAGTCGCGTGCAAGCCGAGAAAATCGGCTTAGTGCACCTGCGTGGCAGGGAAGGTTGTCTGTAAGCCGAGAAACTCGGCTTAGTGCACCTGCGCATCAGGAAAAATATAGCTAAGAGTTCGCTCTTGCTTCATTCGTTAGTTCATCTAGTTAATCATTTACTCATTTAAGGATTCCCGATCCCGGCGACGTTTTTCTTTGAATGCCCGGAACATCTCCAGTTCGCGCTTCAAATGCTCCGCTTCTTCCTCGTCCATTTCTTCAGGCGGGCCGCCTAAGTAGGCAATATACACGCCGGACTCAGGCTGAGCGCCTTTACCGGAAGCGGCGCCTTTTGATGCAGAAAAAGATTCATTCTGCAATGCCTTTGGATCGGGATTATCGGAGAGATCCAGCAAATAGTCAGCGTTCGTATGGAGCGCGTCTACTAGAGCAGCCAATGTCTCGTGTGGCGGGGCGCTGCGCCCTTGCTCGTAGTTGCTGATCGCGGCCTTTGTCAGGTTAACTTTGTGCGCAAGCTGCTCTTGCGTGAGCTTATGATGCTTTCTGCGTTCTGTTAACCGATCGGCTCTAAACACGATTATCTCTCCTTAAATGTTTTGCAGCGCAAAACGGGTTGAACTCTTGCGAATTTTATGTACAAGTATATTGTACCATAATTCTATGATTTTTCAACAGGAATACAAATATATTGTATTTTAATCTTGACATACAAGATTCTTGTACATAAACTAGAGAGAGTTAGTACAAGAATCATGTACAGGGGGCGGTTTTATGATCAGCGAACAAGCGGCACTGGCTTATTTGACAAAACCTACAACGGAGGAGAAAAAACAAGTGCAGCGCATGCTAAGGAAATATAGAGAGCTTAAATTGATTGTTGAAGATTACAAAGCTCATGCAGAATTACTCAAGCATACGATTTATGAAAGTGAAATTACCCGTCGGTTGGATCGTGATGAGCTTTATGCGAACAAGACGGTTAATGCGGTGCAGCTAGCGCAGAACCAAAGAAGGGCTGCCGAGGAATGCGATCTGATCCGGAGTGCGATTGAAAGAGCTGTCTCGATGATTCCTGACGAAGAGGCCAGGCAAGCAATCACACTACGGTATTTGAAAGGACACACCTATTCAGAAACTCTCTATTATATGAAACGGGGCGACAAGAGCTCCACCGTTGACCGCCGAATGAATGACGGAATATTGTCTGTGGCACACACCTTGAAGATGTGGGGACTTCTGAATTGGAATATGAATAGTGTTAATGAATGAGACGAGACGAGATGAGCGGAGCTGGATCGATATCTTTCGGATATCGATTTTTTATTTCCAACTTGCGCCGCTCAAATGAAGGGAAGTTGGGGGTAGATTGGGGAGCACTCGGGGCTGTTCCTGTGATAAGCTTTAATTGTCGAAAAAGACGAACATATGTTCTTTTATTTGAAAGCAATATCCCTGCCGCCTAGTAAAGGCAGTGTGGATAAAGCTCAGTGAGAACGGTTGTCATGCATCGACAGAAAGGAGGGCTTGCGCACCATGACCGTTACAGCAAATAGCGTCAGGGAAGATTTAATCGGTCTGTTGATTAATCATTTTCCGCATTTACATGTCGTGGGCGAATCCTCGCAGGGAACCGAAAACCCGAAATCCATGCTACTTGAGCTAAAAGCGATGTCTCAGACGGCGATGCTAAGCGGCTACAGCAGCCGGACGCATACATTCGGGATCACTTATCCAGTGCAAGCCGGCACGGAAATCGGTATCGCAGAGCTGCATGATTTGGCAGAGGACTTGTATGAGTTGCTGGAGCAAGTGGAGATTGATGGTACGCGATACCGTGTGTCTGATCTGTTGCATGAGGTACGGGATGGAAAGCTTCATTTTGCCATGCAAATGGTCATGCGAGTGAAGCGAGTGGAGCCGCAGGCGCCGAGAATGGGCGTTATTGAACAGAAGGCGGTGATGAAATGAACGGCGAATCCGAAGAAAGCGTGGAGCGAACGTTCACGAAAGACCAATTGCTGCGAGCCAGAAACTGGACCGCACGGGAAAAAAATTTGCTGGACGCATTGCTTGAGGGCGGGAAGACATATTCCATCCATCAAGTAAAGCAGCTGGCCCAAACATTTGCGAATAGGAGAGTGGAGTAGAATGACCGGAGGAAATTGGACAACAACAAATAAAGTAAGACCAGGTGTATATGTGAATTTCAATAGCGCACTGCAGCCGCTGGGAGCGGTTGGCGAGCGCGGCATCGTGACGATGCCTGTAACGCTTTCGTGGGGCGAGGCCAAGAGCATCGTAACGATCGAGGCAGGCGAGAACACAACGGAGAAGCTCGGCTACCCGTTGTCGGCACCGGAGCTGCTGCTGGTACGCGAAGCGCTGAAACGCGCCAAAACTTTGCTGCTGTACCGTGTGAACGAAGGTGTAAAGGCTTCTGCAACGCTGGGTGAGCTCATTGCGACGGCTCGTTATGGCGGCGAGAGAGGCAACGACATTACGGTAGTGGTTGAAGCCAACGCAGATAGCCCAGCATTGTTCGATGTCAGCACGCTCGTTGCGGGCGTAGAGAGAGATCGTCAGACGGTGGCTCATATTGCCGGCTTGAAGGCCAATGCATGGGTGGCATGGAATGCTTCTGGCAGCTTGACCGAAAGCGCGGGTATTCCGCTCACAGGCGGCTCGAACGGCAATGCCGTTAATCAGAATTATATCGACTACCTGGATGCAATTGAGACACAGCAATTCCACGCAATGGCGCTTCCTTCTACGGATGCGGAGCTGAAAGCTCTATTTGTATCCTTTATCAAAAATCTGCGTGATAATGAAGGCCGCAAGGTTGTGCTGGCGGTAGAAAACTACCCGGCAGCCAATTATGAAGGCATCATCAGCGTGAAAAACGGCGTTGTTCTGGCGGATGGCAAAACCGTTAATGCTTCCCAAGCGACAGCATGGGTCGCAGGCGCTTCCGCTGCTGCCGGAGCGAACGTGTCGCTCACTTATGCAGGTTACGACGGTGCGGTAGACGCTTCTCCGCGGTATACGCATACGCAAACCGTTGCAGCTTTGCAAAACGGAGAGTTTCTGTTCTCGCAGGATGGCACGCGTGCATTCGTCGAGCAGGATATCAATACGTTCACAGCTTTCACGCCGGATAAAGGCCGCTACTTCAGCAAAAACCGCGTCATTCGGGTACTGGATGCGATCAACAATGATATTTCTCGCGTGTTCAGCTCTTACTATATCGGCAAGGTAGCTAATAATGCCGACGGCCGCACGCTGCTTAAAAACGAGATCGTCAACTACATGACGAACCTGCAAAACATCGGAGCCATTCAAAACATGGATTCCGATGCGGATATTACCGTAGCCCCAATCGATGGTCAGTCGGATGGCGTTCTGGTTGGACTCTATATTCAGCCGGTTGACGCAGTTGAAAAAATCTATATTTCCGTGGAGGTAAAATAATATGTCATACATGAACGTACAAGATACGATTAGCGGCAAGCAGGCGAAAGCGACAGTCAGCATTGACGGTGTCATGGAGGAACTGTTTTATGCCAAGACGGGCGAAGCAACGATCGAAAAGACGAAGGCTGACGTGCCTATGCTGGGCAAGACAACTGTGGGCAAGAAGACCGTAGGCTGGACAGGTACTGGCACATTGACGCTTTATTACGTGACATCCAAATTCCGCGAGCTTACGAAGGAATACGTGAAGTCGGGCAGAGACTTCTACTTCGACCTTACCATCGTCAATGAAGACCCGGCCTCCAGAGCGGGCAAGCAGACCATCGTGCTGCGCCGCTGCAACCTGGACAGCATTCTGCTGATGAAGTTCGATGCTACCGCTGAGGATTCCCTGGAAGAAGAGCTCCCGTTCACATTTGAGGACTTCGACATTCCGGATAAGTTCAACTCGCTTCAATCCTAAGACTACTAACCTATTTGAGGAGGCTCATATTTTATGAGTACATTGCAAGATTTTCTTAACAGTCATCCCGTTGATAATTTGACCGAGGAGGTTGTCATCTCCGACCGATTCAAGGACAAGGAAGGCAAGCTGATGAGGTTTACAATCCGAGCGATGAGCGCGGACGACATGGCAGCGTATCAGAAGCGCGCAATGAAGATCAATCCTAAGAGCAAGGACCGCAAGGTCGAGATTGATTCTGGCGCGATTTCAAAAGCGATTGTGATCAACCATACGGTTGTGCCTAATTTCAAAGACGCTGCAAGCATTCAAAAGCTGGGCTGCTTTGATTCGGACGGTTACTTGCAAAAAGTGCTGCTGGCTGGCGAAATCGAAGAATTGTCGAAGGAGATTCAGCGAATCTCCGGCTACAATACGAACTTCGAGGAGCTTGTAGACGAAGCAAAAAACTAATCCGCGAGGGCGACAGCGACGCGAACTATGCGTACTACGCCCTCATGAAATTCCACATGACCCCTCGCGAATACATGAGCCAGACCCGTGAGGAGAAGGCCTTCATGATTGCCTGCATCCAGGAACGCATCGCAGCGGAGCGGAAGCAGAATGCGAGGAAGAAGTAATTATTTATATACAGGGACTGATTCTCTTAATCGAGAGCAGTCCCTTTGATCGTACCAGAAAGGTGGTGAATCGATGAGTACGACAAAAGCTTTGGTAAGGGGACAAAAGCAGATGCTTGGCGTTGTTCGGAGCATGATGGGCTCTATGAACCTCGCTGCTTTGGCCGTGGATAACATGCAGCGTTCAATGGTAATAGCAGAACGTAAGGCTGCTGAACGTATGCAAAGCAGCTTGGGAGCGATGGAGCGCGCGGTTACGGCAATGGTCACGCCGTTAGACGAAGCGGCTAAAGGCATCACAGCTTTGGCTGAGGCAATTGAGACGGCTGGCAAACGTATGTTAAGCGTCACTCAACCGACAGTTACGGCGGGGATATCTACAGCAATGCAGCTTCCGAGTGTTGTTCCCGCGGAGCCTCCAGCACAGGAAGCTAAAGCGGTATCGTTAGAGTCGGAACGAGCCAAGTTGGAAGAGAAAATCAAAAAAGAAGTTATTCCTAAGTTTGGGGAGTTTATTGAAATAATCGGCTCCAATATCCCGGATATCAATGCGATTACAGAGACTGAAAAGAAAACGACAGAAGTAAAGAAGAAGCAAGAAACCGAGCTGACTGCGAGTAAGCAAATGGAAGCCATGCTGAGCAGTCAGGCTGTCGTTTTCGAAGAAATGTCCACGAAGCTGTCTGGACTTGCAGTTCTGAATGCGTCAATTGCCACCAAATTGGGTGAGTGGTTGGACTCCATGCATAAAACGATCCAAACCGGTCTCAGCAAAGCTAATGATTCCCTAAGCGGCATACTGGCCAAGATATCGAGTATCGTTTCTTCAATTGCCCAGGTTTCTTCCGGGCGTGGCTCTGAAGTAATAGAGGCTCTTCCATCTGGAGGGTCTTCCAATCTATTGCCAGTACTTTACGAAGAACCAGAAAACAGCATAGTACTGGCGAATAGGGCTGCTAATAATCTGCAAACTACCAATGCTATGGCTGCAGGGAATATCATAGAGCATTCTCCAAGCAATACACTTGCTTTGCCGGCTCCGGCAGCAGAAGCAGCCGAGGCAGCTGCGGTACAAGCTAATCCAGAGGCTGAAAATCAAATTCCCAAAATTACGGAATCTGTTGCACTTCTAAGAGAAAATCTTACTGCGCTGATGACAGAAAATGCTGCTGTAACAGGCTTTATGGCGGATAATTGGTCGGTGGTTGGACCTATCTATGAAGGTGTGAACCAAGCAGTGAGTGTATATAACACACTCCAACAACTGAGCCAGGTATATACTGCACTAACGAATATTGCGATGGGTATCCATAAGACGATTACAGAAGGCGTGGGGAAAGCTTGGAGCGGCTTGAACACAGCGATGAAGGCCAATGTGATCTTCCTCATCATTTCATTAGTTGCAGGTTTGGTTATGATGTTAATCAACTTGTGGAAAACGAATGATACTGTAGCGTTGTTTATGTTGAAGGTATGGAATAAAATCTTGAACTTCTGGGATCAGCTTGTCATTTTCTTTTGGACGCTCGTAGATGCTTTATCCGAGCCATTTTTATTATGGGCCAAGACCATCGGCAAAATTTATGACGTAGTTATTAACGGGATAATTGATAAGATCAATGGTTTTTTGAGTGTTGTTAATCTATTGTTTGGAACGGACTATAAGATTACTTTCAGAGCAGATATGGAGAAGTTTGCTCAAGACTTAGTAGACAAGGCGCCAGATGAAAAGCAAAAAGCAATTGCACGCGCAGAGTTGAATAAGCAGCAGCGGATTGAGGAGGAAAACAACTTCCTTGCCGAACGTGCTGCTCAGCGTGCAGAACAAGAAATGGCTGCACAGGAGAAGGCTGTGACCCCATATGAAGATCCAGGCAAGCAATTCCAACAACAATCCACAGTGGCAGTTGGAGGCGGCCGATTGGACGAGGTCGGCAAAATCAACGATACCGTCGATATCAGCAGCGAAGATCTGAAGACGATGCGTGAGCTTGCAGAGATGAAGAATATTCAAAACTTCGTGACGCTGCAGCCGTCCGTCAATGTACAGACGGGCGATATTAAGAACGGCATGGACGTCAGCTCTATGGTTCAAGCGATCACAACGGTTCTGCAGGAAGAGATTTCCGTATCGGCTGAGGGGGTATATCGATGAGCTATCGGATGGAACTCAGCTTTAACAATGGCGCTGAGGTTTTGGATATTCAAGTGTTGCCTTCCTCTATCGAAATTTCAGATGGGGGCAATGGCAGCACTTATGATGTAGTGGGCTTAGGAGAAATTAATGTCATAAAGGCGCGCAAGCTATCCGAGTATGCGTTCAGCAGCTTTTTCCCATCGAAGCTATACCCGTTTATGCTGCCTTCTCACGATGAAGATGGCGATGAAGATGAGAAAACGAAGGGTCAAGCTCCAGTCGTTAAAGTCGTACCGCCAATGGAGCAAGTCCGCAAAATTTCCAGATGGATGGAGAGCAAACGCCCCATCCGTTTTATTTTCCAGGGCGGCTCCACTTCTTCAGATGTGGTCATTAACACTCCGGCCACGATCGAATCCTTCCAGTGGAAGGAAGTAGCCGGCGGTATTGGCGATATTGAATATTCCATTAAGCTGAAGCACTACCGGTTCTATGCGGCGAAAAAAGTCGTTGTACAGAATAATGCGGTAGTGCCGAAAGGGGACCAACGTCCGGATGATCGCGCCAAGGAGAAAACCTACACGCTAGTGGCGGGAGATACGCTTTGGAAAGTAGCAAAGACCAAGCTTGGCGATGGCAACCGCTGGAGCGAGATTCAGAAGCTGAATAACATTAGCGACGCCGAGACGAAGAGGCTGCAGGTTGGAAGGGTGCTGAAGCTGCCATGATCCGAGTGCTGATTGACAATAAGAACGGCAATGTATGGGACATTTCTGACATCGTAGGGGACCTCACATGGAAGACAAGCCGAATCGGCAAAGCGGGCAGCCTTGATTTTACGCTGATCAAAGGCGGGCTTTATGAGCTTCAGGCTTTCCAAATTCAGAACGGTGATATCATTCATGTCACCAAGGATGACAAGCCGGTGTTCTACGGCTATGTCTTCAGTACTGAGGGCGGCAGCGATGAAGCGGTCAAGGTAAAAGCGTATGATCAAATCCGTTATTTGCTGTCCTCGGACACGTTTGTATTCGAAAACAAGCGGGCTTCCGAAATTGTTCGTGAAGTCGCCAATAAGCTGAAGCTGAAGGTCGGGAATTTGGCGGAGACGCCTTATGTCATTCCCGAGATGGTGGAGGATGGCCAGAAGCTGCTGGATATTTGCGACAAAGCGTTAACACTTACGCTTATTCACAAAGGGCAAAACTTTGTTTTGTATGATGACTTTGGCTCGTTGACGCTTCGTAACATTGAGGATATGCTCGTTGATTTCTATCTTGGCGAGGGCAGCTTGCTGACGAATTACAGCTTGTCTACATCAATCGACCAAGAAACGTATAACCGCATTGTTCTCTATCAAGATAATAAGAAGACAGGGAAGCGGGAGCTCCATGTGAAGCAGGACAGCAACAATATTGCCAAATGGGGAACGCTTCAGCTTTATCAATCAGTCGACGAGAACAAAAATCAGACGCAAATTGAAGAGCTTCTTGATCAATTGACCACTTTGCACAACAGGGAGAGCAAGACGCTCAAGCTGAATGCGATCGGCGATATGCGCGTGCGCGCAGGCTGTTATGTGCGGGTATGGATTAAGGAATACGGCGTGAATCAGCCCTTTCTTGTGGATGAGTGTACGCATAAATTCGATAGCGCCTCCCATACGATGGCGCTGGATGTGAAGGTGATTGGATGAGTATGTTGGAGCTGATCAAAAAAGCCGGAGCAGGTGCCGTGGAAGCAAGCAACCCCGTTAATATCCTGTACGGCGAAATTGTATCCGTGCACCCGCTGAGCGTGCGAGTCGATCAACGATTCACGCTGCCGGCGGGTTTTTTGATCTTGACGGAAAGCTTGGCGCTGCGCGGATTGGAGCAGGGGGACCGTGTCCTCCTGCTTCGCATGCAAGGCGGTCAGCGTTATGTGGTGCTTGATCGGACGGTGAGCGCATGATTCCTCAAGGAGGCGTACTTAGCCAGGTGATCGAGGAAGGCGAACAGCCTTCCCGCACATGGAAGCTGGATGTGGAACGAGGTCGCATAACAGGAATGACGGACGGTATGGATGCCTTGCGGCAAGCTGTCTACAAAATCCTGCAGACCGACCGGTTCAGACATTTGATTTACAGTACAGATTACGGACATGAACTCAAGAGCTTATTCGGCAGAAATCCTTCCATAGCGGCGGCTGAAGCTAGAAGAATGCTTGAAGAAGCGCTGACGCAGGATGATCGCATTGAAGCGGTGAAAGGAGTCAGCGCAGGCATGGAAGGCGACCGGATGATGCTTTCGTTTACTGTAGTTTCACAATACGGGGCGTTTGATGCCGCGATGGAGGTGAGTTAGTTGGAACATGTGCAAACCATGGAAGTGATTTTAGAGCGTATGCTGGACAGGGTTCCGGGCAGCATCGATAAGCGGGTAGGCAGTGTTATTTATGACGCGCTTGCTCCAGCTGCTGCTGAACTGGCACAGCTTTATGCGGAGATGGAGCTCCAGTATCGGCTAGGTTTTGGCGTAACATCGAGCGGCGAATATTTGGAGCTTCGCACAGCCGACTTTGGCGTGAACAGGCAGCCGGCGACAACGGCACAGCGCAAAGGGCTGTTTTATGGTGGAAGCCAAGCTCCGCTGGATATCCCTATTGGAAGCCGATTTGGTGCTGAAGGGATTAGTTATGTGGCCCGCGAGCGTTTGTCTGCAGGCGTCTTCAGATTGGAATCCGAGACGCCTGGAGCGACAGGGAATCTGTATTATGGGCCATTGCTGCCGCTTGATTTCATTAACGGCTTGGTGAAGGCGGAGCTGTCGGATGTTATTGTGCATGGCGAGGATATTGAAACCGATGACTCGCTGCGGACAAGATATTTGCACCGGGTGCGCAACCCGTCAAGCGGCGGCAATGCAGCCGATTATCGAAGCTGGGCGCAGGAGGTTCCGGGTGTGGGCGGCGCAAGAGTGTATCCGTTATGGAATGGTCCAGGATCAGTCAAGGTCGTTATATTCGACAGCCAGATGAAGCCGGCAGCTCCGGTACTGGTTGATACAACGAAGGTCTACATCGATTCGGTACGGCCAATTGGCGCTGCAGTTACCGTCGTTTCAGCGGCAGCCAAGCCGATTTTGCTCAAAGCCAAGGTGAGACTGGCAGAGGGTTATGTCTTGCAGGAAGTGACAGAGTCGCTTACGTCGTCCGTTCAAGCTTATCTGAGAAGCGTTACAATTGATTCCGATTATGTAAGCATTGCTCAGATCGGAACTATTTTGCTTCGTACGTCAGGTGTCATCGACTATTCCAATCTGACGCTGAACGGAGCGGCAGCGAACGTCGAACTGGCTTCGGAAGAGCTTCCTGACCTGACCAGCGTACAGTTGGAGGTGTAGGTTATGACTTATCCAGAGGTAATCAATCATTACACAGATAAGCTGAATAAAAAGCCGGATGGCAGCTTTTATACGATCGAAGAAGAGATTGTGCTTACAGATGGACAATACGAGGGTCCGCTAGCCCATGACAATATTGCGAATAGCACGATTAGGGCGTATACAGGTCCGTTATTGACGGGAAAGGCTGTTACTGATTTTGTGGTATCCATTCCTGCGGATACTCCGTGGAAAAGGACGCTGCGAATCTATTCCGATTCGCCGAAGGTGTATGTGACGTACCAGACGCAAGGCGACCAAGTGGAAGCGGATGATATCAATTCGGTTCAAGCTGCTATTACAGCAACTCAGACTGAAGTGGAGCGCTACAAGCTTGCAAATGATGCGCTGACGGGTAATTTGAACAGCCGACTGAGCGCAGGGGAGATCTCCAAGGCGGATAAAACGTATGTGGATACACAGCTGCTGGCTAAAGCGGATAAGGCATCAACGTATACGAAAAGCGAGACGGATCAGCGCATTCAGAATGTAATTGGTGCTGCTCCGGAAGCGCTCGATACGCTGCAGGAGCTTGCGGATGCCTTGAACAATGATCCGAACTTTGCCGCAACAGTTACGACTCAGCTTGCTGGCAAGCTCGACAAAGCAGTTGGCAAGGGTCTCTCTGCGGAAGATTATACAACAGCAGAGAAGAGCAAGCTGGCGGGAATTGCTGCAAGTGCTAATAACTATACGCATCCATCGTCGCATCCCCCTTCCATCATCGCACAAGATGCAAATAACCGATTCGTAACGGATGCGGAGAAGAACGCCTGGAATGCCAAGGCGAGCACAAGCGAGGCGACAGCTTCGACGGCTGGCCTTATGTCATCCTCAGATAAAGCCAAGCTTAACGGCATTGCAGCAGGCGCTCAAGTGAACAGTGTGACGAGCGTAGCGGGCAGGACTGGCGCTGTCACCCTCTCGAAGGCGGATGTAGGACTGGGCAACGTCGAAAATTTTGGGCTAGCTACACAAGCACAAGCAGAAGCCGGTACGGTTGCCAATGTATACATGACGCCGCAGCGGACTGCTGAAGCGATTGCCATTCGACTTAGCGGTACCGGCAACGGAGACATGCTGAAGTCTCTGTACGACAGCAATGATGACGGTAAAGTGAATGCGGCAGATGCAGCAGACACAGTTCCATGGGCTGGAGTAACAGGAAAGCCAGCCACATTCCCACCGGCCGCACATCAGCATAACGCAGCGGATATCACAGCAGGTACGTTCGCCGCGGCACGCTTGCCTGCGGCATCTGTCAGTGCGGCTGGGATCGTTCAGTTGTCGTCTGCTGTCAACAGTACCAGTACTACAATGGCGGCAACGGCTAGCGCGGTAAAAACCGCCTATGATTTAGCCGCGAGTAAGCTCTCAAAGGGTGTCACATGGGGTCAATTGCGGGGTGATGCTTAATGGTATACGGAGAATCGCAGCAAGGGATTCGACTCTATGGCAGTTCAGTGAGTGCCACTGAACTGCCAGATAGCGAGAAAGTACAACTTATCGAGTACCTGCCTCATTATTGGAGCCAAATCCGAGATATGGTGGAGCTCCAAGCTACACTTTCGGAAGAGGTCGGACAATCTTGGGCTGACCATAACGATGCATTGAGACAGTGGTTTGTATCGACGGTAACATGGGGGCTGGACGACTGGGAGAAGGAGCTGGGTTTGTCCACGGACATCTCAATGACGCCAGAGTGGCGTCGCGAGATTATCATTGCCAAGCTGCGCGGGCATGGCACGCTGACGAAGCAGAAGCTGATCAATATTGCCTCCGCATTTTCCGGTGGAGAAGTCGATGTAAAGGAATATCCGCCAGAAAATCGTTTTGTCGTACAATTTATCGGCGTACTTGGCGTACCGGCCAATATGGCGGGTTTTGTACAGACGCTGGAGGCGATTAAGCCTGCGCATCTTTCAGTATCGTTTATCTACACATTTACAACTTGGGATATGGTGTCTGGCCTGAATTGGCAGCAAGCGGGCACACGAACCTGGAATCAATTAAGAACCTACGGAGGTGAGTAATCGATGCAATTAACACCGAATTTGAAATTGAAGAAGCCGGAAGGAACAGACAACGTCAACATCGATGACTTTAATGGAAATGCGGATCTTCTCGATGCCGCGATTACAGGAAAAGTCGATAAAGTCACAGGAAAGGGCTTGTCTACGGAGGATTATACGTCAGCGGAAAAGTCCAAGCTTGCAGGTATTGCTGCGGGAGCGAACAACTACGTTCATCCTGCTTCGCATCCGGCTACCATGATTACGCAGGACGCAAACAACCGGTTTGTAACGGATGCGGAGAAGACGGCGTGGAATGCGAAAGCCGGAACAACTGCGGCTACAGGCTCGGCTGCAGGGCTGATGTCAGCGGCGGACAAGAGCAAGCTCGACGGCGTTGCAGCAGGCGCTAACAATTATACGCATCCAGCGACGCACGCTCCGTCTGTAATTGCTCAGGACGCGAACAATCGTTTTGTAACAGATGCAGAGAAGGCGACTTGGAACGCCAAAGCCAACACGACAGCGGCTACCACAACGACAGCCGGTCTCATGTCCGGGGCGGATAAGGCCAAGCTGGATGGCGTTGCTGCGGGAGCGAACAACTACGTTCATCCCGCCTCGCATCCGCCGTCCATCATCGCCCAAGATGCAAGCAATCGATTCGTTACAGACGCTGAGAAGTCGACTTGGAACGCTAAGGCAAGCACGGCTGCTGCGACTGCATCCGCTGCCGGTCTCATGTCCACGACGGACAAAAGCAAGCTCGACGGTATAGCGGCGGGCGCGCAAGTAAACGCTGTAACGAGCGTTGCAGGCAGAACTGGAGCAGTCACTCTAGCCAAAGCAGACGTAGGACTTGGCTCCGTGGAGAACTATGGAGTGGCAACACAAGCACAGGCAGAGGCGGGAGCGGTTGCCAACGTGTATATGACGCCTCTGAGGACGATGCAGGCGATTGATTCTCGGACTAGATATGCAGCTTCAGCCGGGACCGCTACAGCACTAACCCTCACGTTGACACCAGCTCCTGCATCTTTGTATACAGGACTGGAGATCAGCCTTAAATTGCATGTAAATACTGGCACTAATCCAACACTCAATGTTAATGGGCTGGGAGCTAAAGCTTTGTTCGATGCAGATGGAGCGAGATTTAGCGGAGAATCTGGCAAGATCTACTCGTTTATTTATGATGGCACAAATTTTATCTTACGTAGCGGAGGAGGTGGTGCAAAATTAAACGTCTACACAGGATTAACAGCGCCAGTAAAGAAAGAAGGCATATGGATCAAATCCAGTGTTCCTATTACTTCTATCAGAAATGATTTGGAGTTATGGTTTGAAGGGGAATGGAATAATCCTGCTTTGCTTGATTTCCCTCCTGTTCCAACACCATACATCATTAGACACACCTCTGCAACTTTAGGTAATAATATATATACTGTCGGAGGCAGTAGTGGTAATTATTGTTTCAATACGTTGACAAATACTTGGACTACGTTTACTTCAATGCCAATGAGCAGAAGTCAACTTAGTTTTACTACTATTGGATCCAAAATATATGCGATCGGTGGTATTAATGGGGGCGTACCACGAGACGTTAACCACTGTTATGATACTACTAATGATTCTTGGACTACCTTAGCTCCGATGCCTGTAGCAAAGCAACAGCATAGTGCAGTGGCTGTAGGATCAAAAATATATGTTATGGGTGGCTATAATAGCAGTAACAGTAGTAGTGGTTCACATAACTTATGCTATGATTCAAGTACAAATACTTGGACTACTTTGGCTCCATTGCCATCAGGGAGATATGACCACACTGCAGTTGCTATTGGAACAAAAATATATGTTATGGGTGGTACTAATGGTAATGGTACTTATGCTACAAATTTTTGCTATGACATAATTTCGAATTCATGGACCACATTGACAACAATGCCGCAAATTAGACAAAACCATACAGCCGTTTCTATTGGAACCAAAGTTTATGTCATGGGAGGATCTAATGCTTATAACGGTACCGGTGCAAATTTTGTAAATACGACTTATTGCTATGACTCCGTTTCAAATTCATGGAGTACTCTTGCTCCATTATCTGCAACAAGGATACATCATAGCACAGCAGTTGTTAATAATCGAATATATATAATTGGTGGTTATGTTAATGGGTCAACTAGCAGTAATGTAGTAGCTTACTCACTTACATCGAAAAGTTATCCTTCAGGTACAGTGGTGATCTATCGTACACAGGAGCAATTTGGTGTATACGGAACAGAGCTGGTATCTCCTAACAAGGCCCTATTAGGCGTCAACAATAGAATGCTAGTGAACTTTGATGATGTATATTTTCATAATGGAACAACATTACTACAAAATGCAGAAACATATACTGGCACAGGAAGCGCTTGGCAAAAAATAAAAGGTTATTGAGTATTTTTTATATATCTGTATTAGTAAAGAGTAATGAAATCATAGGCATAATGAGGCTCCGATTAATCGGAGTCTATTTTTATTGAAACAGAGGTGAGCCGGTGGAGAAACTTGCACCCATTCTATTTGCTTTAATAGGGGCTATCTCTGCAATTAGCGGCATTCTATTGGGGTGGGCTGGTCGAGTCCGCTTAAATAAGCAAGACCTCAAAGAGGGTGTTCACCGAGATGCGCGGATGAATGCAGATATGGAATACATTAAACGCGGCGTAGATGAGGTTCGGTTGGAACAACGGGCCCAAGGAAAGCGATACGACGAGCTTTCTGAACGTGTAACCCGGGTAGAGGAATCTGCCAAGTCTGCACATCAGCGTATTGATCGTATAGACAAAGGGGATAAGCGTTGATCTCATATATTTTTCTCGGTGGGGATAGCGGCATGCTTTATCCCTTCAGATGGAGGCATTATAAATGACACGAATTGAAAAACCTGAGCTCATCATCGACCCTGGCCACGGGGGCAACGACCCGGGGGCGAGCGGGAATGGGATTGTGGAGAAGGCGATGAATCTGGATATCTCGCTGTATCAGTTCAAGCGCTTCAAGGAGCTTGGCGTTAAAGTCGCGCTGACCCGCGATTCCGATATCACATTAGCGTCCTCGGTTCGGGCGGAGTTAGTCAAGAACAGCGGGGCCAAATATTGCATCAGCAACCACATCAATGCGGCGCCATCGAGCGCCGCTGCCGGTGCGGAGACAATCTATAGCGTCTATTCGGATGGGAAACTGGCCAATGCATTGCTTAATGTCCTTAAGGATGCAGGCCAGCCATCCCGCAGGTCGTTCTCCCGGTCCAATGATTCGGGCGGGGATTATTACTTTATGCATCGTTTGACCGGAGCTGTGGCGACGGTCATCGTCGAATATGGTTTTTGTACAAATCCAACCGATGCCGACAGGCTTAGACAGCATTGGATGAAGTATGCGGAGGCTGTTGTTGCAGGATATTGCCGGTTTGTGGGACATCCGTATAGTCCGCCCAAGACAACCCCAGACAAGCCAGCGCCAACTCCGCCGAGCGAGTCGGCTCAGCCGGAGGGCTTCACTGATGTCCAAGGCCACTGGGCTGAATCCTCGATTCGCATAGCAATCCTGGCTGGGCTGCTGAATGGCGTATCGCCTGAACGCTTTGCGCCAGATGAGCCTCTGACCCGGGCACAGGCAGCGGTGCTGTTGGATCGGCTAGGTTTGCTGGAGAAAGGAGGTAACACGTATGATTAACGATTTTATCCAATATGTGACCGAAGAAGCACTGGTCCTGATGCCGGTGCTTTTTATTATGGGCCTGCTCCTTAAGAATACGCCTAGGGTTCCCAACTGGACAATCCCGTGGGCACTTCTTGCTATCGGCATGGCTGGTGGCATTGTTATCGTAGGTTCTCCCGTCCAAGGCATTATTCAAGGCGTATTGGTAACAGGAGCCACGGTGTTAACTCATCAGCTGGTCAAGCAAACGACTGATAAGTAAGGGAAGTTAGTTCTGCAACGGATACATCCAAATGTTCGAAGTTCGACTATGTGCACTCCAAATTTCATACCGACTATGCTTGAGACATTCTGGATCTTATTGATGTTATTGTTAATCTAGTAGGGCGCCAACAATGGTGGGACCAAAGAATAAACAGTTGATGATGCTTAGCATTGAACAGGAAATCGTAAGTTAGGTTTGGTTATAGATTGGTTGAAATTTGTCTAAGGGTAGGTTAGAGGAAGGGAGCATATCTTAGCCAACCTCGTATTCATCATTATGATGTTCCTTCCGGCGCTTCTAATCCCGCAGCTTCTCATTGTGGACATTCGCAATAGGTTTTTTCTTAAGCTTTCCCGGAAGCGGGAATATCCCGTTACTTAGGATTTACCGTTACTGCACGCAGACGAATTAGTGAGTATCGAACCATAAACAACTACAACCCCGCGAGACAGTCCTTCAAATCACCACACAACCAAGAGCCCTCCAGGAAGAAGGGCGGATAGGTTGCCTTAGGCTTGCTCTTTCTTCAAGAGCCAAGTCGGCGGCTAACCATATACCGTCCCTCCCCCCCAGAGGGCTCTTTTTCATGCGCAAAAATCACACTCAACGTCATGATAGCTAACGCCTCTTTTTGACAAAAATGTTCACTAATGATTAACACAGGTAGCGAAAAAGGATAAAAGAACGAGCATTTGTGTAAAAAAGAACCATTGTTATCGTTTTCTTACTTTCAAATCCGATTTTACAGATGAATTCCGTTGGGATAGGGTATTAGAACAAACAAAAAAACAGTTATTGGTTACAAGGGAAAACACTTCTTGATATAGGCTGAACTTGGCTCGAGCTGGCAATTGCCCGGTCTTACCTTCCTAATGACATAAAGTCCCGTAACCAGGAAGGAGTGAATGTCGATGTATTATGTGCTTTATTTAACGACGGCCAGCTTTCTTTTGTTTCAAGTGCTGTACACGGTAGTCCCTCTCCTGTATAGCAAGGTGAAGAAGCTCGATCCCGCATTGGATGAAAAATCTCTGTCTGTCCTAGTGCCGGCTTACAACGAAGAGAGGACAATCCAGAATTGCCTGGACGCGATGGACGGCCTCAACTACCGCAATCACGAGATCATTATCGTGAACGACGGCTCCAAGGACCGCACCTTCGAGCGGTTGCAGGAACTGCTTGATTTGCGCATCAATTACCGCAAGCCGAATCAACGACTGAAGTATAAGCGGGTCAGGGGTTTTTACCAGTCTGCACTTTACCCGCATATTTACGTAATTGATAAGCTGAATGGCGGCAAAGCCGATTCCCTGAATGCAGGAATCGACTATGCGGATGGCGATATTGTCATTACGCTGGACGCCGACAGCATGCTGGAGGCTAATTCGCTTAAGTATGTGAATCAATACTTTCACGATCCATCGATTGTCGCGCTAGGCGGCACGGTCAAAATCGTGCAAGGGGCAAAGCGCAAAGATGGCGAAATCCACGAGAGCTTTACCGGCAAGGGCATCGTGCGCAGTCAAATGATCAGTTACATCCATAGCTTCTACGTTCGGAAACTGACTCAATCCTATTTCAACTCCATTGTGGTGATTTCCGGTGCGTTTGGCGCTTTCTACAGGGAGCTCATGTATGAAGTGAACGGCTTCCGCAGCACAGTCGGCGAGGATATCGACATCACGCTGAAGATTCACGAGTATATCAAAGCGAATAAGCTGAAACAGCGGCTGGTTTATGCGCCAGAAGCGGTATGCTTCACCGAATGCCCGGAGGATATGAAGAACTTCTACAAGCAGCGCATTCGCTGGCAAAAGGCGTTCGTAGACTGTATTCTCATTTATTGGTCGAAGCTCTCACGGAGCTTTAAGCCGGGCATCAGTGTCTTTTTTGCCATCGACGGGTTCATTCTGGGGACGTTGACGGTGTTTACAACGGTGTTTCATCTGATCGATGCGGCGTTCTCCGGCAGCAATCTGTTCATCGCTTTCCTGCTGTTTATTATTACGATTATCATTAATGCCGTGCAGCTCGGCATATCTTTCCTGCTTTGCAGGAAGTACGGCGGCCATTTCACACTATGGGAGTATGTCAAAATGCTGGCTTTCAGCCAGTATGACCTCATTTCATACAGACTGGTGCTGATGTATATTAACGTCATTGGCACATTCAAATATTTCGATAACGACAACGGCTGGGGCTTTGTCGAGCGCAAGGGCGTCGCATCAATCGGACGCAATACGTCGGCAAGCGCCAGATAACAGATACCGGACGGAGGCAGACCATGAGCAGCGTAAGCATCGCCAAAACGGCGGGAAAACGTATTATTTATATCGATTTATTGCGCATTATTTCTATCGTAGCCGTCATCGTATTGCACATCTCGGCTTCGCTGCTAACCCGCACGAATGATTTTTCGACGACCTCCTGGTGGGTGAGCAATGTATTCAACTCCATCTGCCGATTCGCGGTGCCTGTGTTCTTTATGATAAGCGGCGCGATGATTCTGCGCTCGGAAGTGAAATCCTTAAAGGATTTTTATTTGAAAAGGGTGTGGCCGCTCGTCGTAGCCCTGCTTTCCTGGTCGCTTATTTACGGGTTGTTCTACCAGTACTATTTACTGAAGAGCGACAAGAATGCGCTGGAGTTCATTGTGGACTTCGGATACAAGCTGCTCACCGACCAGAACTACGTGCATCTCTGGTTTCTCTATGCGATTATCGCAGTCTATATGACTGTGCCGCTGATCTCCAAGTTTGTGAAGGCGTGCAGCGAAAAGGATTTGCGCTATTACTTGCTTCTGTGGTTCGTAGTGAGCATCCTATACCGGCTCGTCTCGGATATTGTGTACCGCGCTACGGATCAGTATCTCTATATTCCCAGCATGAATATTCCGTTGTTCATGGGCTATCTCGGCTACTTTATATTAGGATACTATCTGTTCCACTTCGAGCTGCCGACCATATGGAAGCATGTCCTGTACAACCTGGGCATTTTATCGTTTGTCTTGACGCCTGTCCTGACGTATGGGGTATCCAAGCTGAATGGCACGCTGGATGAAATGTTCTACGGCAACTATTCCATCACAAGTTTCCTGATGGCGGTAGGTCTCTTCCTCTTCTTCAAGGAGAAGGATGCAGCGATCTCGCGAAGGACCAACGACAAGGTGCGGAGGGTCATTAGCTCTGTCTCGGCAGCAAGCTTCAGCATCTATCTCGTCCATCTGCTAGTAGAGACGATGGTTGCGCGCAGCGTGGGGGTAGAGGCATCGTTTATCGAGACGGCGGGAAGTCTGATCTTTAATCTGTCAGCAGTTTTCGCAGTCAGTTACATCGCGGTGAAGGTATTGAATCTGAATCGGTATGTGACGGCGATATTATTCGGCGGGAGAGGGTGACGAATTTGAGAGCGAACAAAGCAGTCAAAATCAATGCATGGACGAAACTTATCGTCGCAATCTTATTCATCGGTCTGGCAATCTATTATGTACAGAGCATAGGCGGGGAAGAAAGGCGAGTTAATACCGTTTATATTGAAGCCTGGCGCGATCCGGCGAACGTAAAGCTGTCGGAGAAGGGCGTCGATATTGCGTTTGTCGCCTTTGCGAAGATTGCAGGCACGGACTTGTTCTTTCATGAGGATGAGGCGGCGAACGAGCAGATCAAAAACAATATCAAGCAGATGAAAGAAAACAATCCGAAGACCAAGTTTGTCCTGGCGGTTGGCGGCTACAGTGTGGATGGCTTCTCCGACGCTTCTATGGACGGGACGCGTTACTTGTTCACAGAAAGCATTATCGAGCTGGTGAAGGAGCTGGATCTTGACGGCGTCGATATTGACTGGGAGTTTCCGGCCCATGACGGCTGGGGCACAGTGAAGGCCAGCCCCAAGGATACGGTCAACTTCACGAGCCTGATGAGGGAGCTGCGCGAGAAGCTGAATCTGCTTCCGCATAAAGGGGACAAGCGCTATATCTTGACGTTCGCCGCCGGCTCGCAAGACTGGTATTTTGAGAAGGTGGAGCTGAAGGAAGTAGAGAAGTACGTCGACTACATTAATGTCATGAGCTATGATTTGACCGGTCGCTGGTCGGACAAGACCGGCTTTAACGCCAATCTGTATATGGACAGCCAAGGAAAGTCTCCGCTTAGCATCGACCAGATTATCGCGAGCTACTTGAAGCATGGCGTGGACAGCAAGAAGCTTCTGCTTGGCATACCGGCCTATTCGTATGGTTGGTCGGGTGTGAATGATGAGGGAGACGGCCTCTTCCAGACGGGCGAACCGATTGATATCGTAGAGACGAATCTGAATTACCAAACGATCATGAAGGATTATTTGAACAAAAACGGCTTTAAACGCTACTTCGATGAAAAAGCGAAGGCTGCTTATCTGTATAACGGTGATATCTTCATCAGCTATGAGGATCTGGAAGCCGTGGATGCGAAAATTAAATACATTAAGAAAAAGAATTTGGCCGGAGCCATGGTATGGGAATATGCTCAGGACGCGGAGGACGGCATTATTCAATATTTGACGGACAATCTGAACGAAGATTGATCTTATCCTACTACAAGGCAAGGGACAGCTGGTCGTATTTTTCAGCATTTGTCGGACATGATCTACCCATACGCCTCTCTTAATCTCGCATATGATGAAGTAAGCATGATAGAGAGGAGGATCTACATGTCCGCAAAAACAGAAATTAGCGGTTTGAGGAACGGCAGAGGGGTTGCCGGTGTGTCTACTGGACGCCGCAGACATCACAGGAAGCATCATCGCAGACATGATGATTTTGCAGTGGAAGGGATTCAAGACTTGGGCGGCGAGCTGAGCAGATCGTTCGCCAAGCTTCGGAGGCGCTGCAAGGCGCGCAAGCTCGTAGCTGCGATTCGCCGTTGCGACCGCAGAGCGATTAATGAAATATTCGACTGGAAGTGCAGAGAAATTTGCTTCTTCCGGAAGCCTGGTTTTGATTGCGTGAAGATCAGCTGTTGTTCTAGACGAGGCTCAGCAGTGATCACGTTCGACATTTGTGTAAGAAGCTTGAATCGTTGCCATGGCGGCGGCTGCGGTTTCTATTAATTCGCGTGACTTCTCATGAATACGAGAAGCCCGGTCTGCGTTGAGGCAGACCGGGCTTTTCCCGTTTGTCAGGTGAGTTGCGCTAATTGCTTCATGATATCGATATAGTAGGAAGACTCCCGCGGCACGAATTGGTCTGCCCGGATGACGCATGTATCCGGTACAAGCCCCTGTGCATCTGCTGCAGTTTCTCCGGCCAGCTTCATGCCATGTACAGTTAGCTCGTCCGTCGTTCCCTCCCACAGCTTGATCATGTCGGCGATATCCGCCTCATAGATGCCGGCCACTTCTTCGGTCTGCAGGCGGAACTCTGACAGCGGCAGCTCGCATACGAGAGCGAATACGTCGCTTACTTCACGGTCGATAAATGTGACACCGCCAACAAGCCCTTCTGCTTCCTCGCGTATCTGTCCAAGGAGGACAAGCTGATCGAAATCGGCAAGGATGCCGAGCTCCTCTTCAAGCTCCCGGGCTGCGTCCCGGATCGTCTCACCCGCAGTCAGATGGCCAGCTGCCGTAATGTCGAAGCTGCCCGGATTCGTGTCCTTGCAGAGCTGTCTCTGCTGGAACACGACCACGGGACGGCCCTCGACCCGCCGCGTCAACCAGCAATGGAACGAGCGGTGCCAATACCCATGCTTATGGGTCTCGGAGCGGGTAGCCGTACCGATCGGATTCATCGCTTCATCGTAGATGTCGAATCTCTCCTCAGCCATTAGCGGCTGTCTCCAGCTGCGACGTGCAGTGTTTGCAGCGGGTTGCTTTCACCGGCACCTTGGACAGGCAGTAAGGGCAATCCTTCTCTGTGGGCTCCGCCTTGGCTGCATCCGGATCTTCCTTCTTGCGGCGCAAGGCATTAATGCCTTTGACCATCAGGAAGATACAGAATGCAACGATTAGAAAGTCTAGGATCGTATTAATAAATTGCCCGTATTTAATGACAGCAGGCGCGGCGGCTTGAACAGCATCGCCAGCAGCTTGAACCGCGTCCCCGGCAGGTTGCGCACCTTTGCCGAGAGTGATCTGCAAATCTCTGAAATCCACTTCACCTAGTATGTATCCAATAGGAGGCATAATAATGTCGTTTACCAGAGAGGTGACGATTTTGCCAAAAGCTCCCCCTATAATTACACCCACCGCAAGGTCCACGACATTGCCGCGCATGGCAAATTCTTTGAATTCACTGAACATCTTTACTTTCATCTTTCTTTCCTCCGTTTTCTACTCAGGTACCCTAGTAACTCTAGTATGAACCAAATCTAGCATTGCTAATCCAGAATAGCAAGACCTAACAAACGGGGCGAATGCCCTAATTCAACAAAAAACGTCAGGACATCCTCGAAAGAAAAAGGATATTTTGGTAATTTGTCGAACTCACTTAAGATGTAAGATATTCAGTAGCAGAGGAGGAGTGCTAATGAGCCACCCGATATTGTTCGGCAACCCTTACTATTTGCTGCTATCGCTTTCGATCATGTGCTTTGCCTCCTTTACGATGATGAGTATGATTGACCATATGAGACCAAAAGTGGCCCGGCAATCGATCTACTGGATGCTGGGTGCTGCGCTAGTGTTCAGTCTGGGATTGTGGACGATGCATGTTGTATCCATGATGGCCTCCGACTATATGCTGATTGTTGACTGGAGCATGATGGTGACGTTCTTCACATGCGTGGTTACGACCTTTGCAGCCCTATATATCATCTTTCGCCGGCCTGATATCTCGAGGTTATGCGAGGGTATTGCGGCTTTTATATTTGCCTGTTCATCCATGCTGCTGCATTACATGTCTATTCTTTCAAACTCCATTCAGGCTTATTCCATACATTATGCCTGGTTTGGCCTTTCCTTCGCTGTTAGCTTCGCCGGTGCGTATACCGCTATCCTCTTACTTAAGAAGAAACCTTCATCCTATAAAATGATTAATGGCATCGTGCTTGGAATCTCCAGCATGGCCATGCACCAGATCGGCATGCATGCCGTAACGGTGCAGTATCGCGATATTATGACGATGGAAAGATTCAACGAATATTTGATGCTGCTGGCCTTCATTCTCTGCATGACCACCTTTCTCATCATCAGCTTCAGCCTGACAACTTGGTTCAACATTAAGAAGTTCGCCGTTATGCATGGACGTTACAAGCTTCTCGTGGAAAATTCGATGGACACCATCGCGCTCATCAAGGACGGCAAATGGGAATATATGAATCCTTCCGGACTCGCATTGTTTGAGGCGGAGTATGAACGGGAACTGATTGGTGCCAGTGTCTACGAATTATTGGAGCCGAATCATCATGCCGATATTGCGGAATGGATGGATGCGGAGCTGCCGGCAGACGGAGCACCTGCACTCACGACTGAGCTGCGGTGGCGGACGCTGCGGGGCAAGCTCATTCATACGGAGATGGTCCGAGTTCGCGCTTCCTTCTATGGGGCTCCGGTCGAGCAAGTCATTATCCGGGATATCTCGGAGAGGAAGAAGAACGAGGAGCTGCTGATTAAAGCCGAGAAGCTATCGATTGCAGGACAATTAGCAGCCGGAATTGCCCATGAGATTCGCAATCCGCTTACCTCGCTCAAAGGCTTCATGCAGCTTCTCTCCTCGGGGCGCATTCATAACAGCCATTATTACGCCATCATGAAGTCCGATCTTATTCAAATCGAGACAATTATCAGCGAACTGCTCATGTTATCGAAGCCGCAAGTGTACGAGTATGCGCATATCGACATTCAACAGCTGCTCATGGAGGCGGTATCCAGTCTGAGAGCCCATGCCGACAGATATCGGGTCCGCTTGGATTATGGGGAAGTTCAACATCCATTATGGGTGATGGGAGTTGGAACCCAGCTGAAGCAAGTTTTTATTAATGTGATTAGAAATGCGATCGAGTCCATGCAGGACGGCGGCACGGTTCGCGTAGAGGTATGCGTTAGCGATCGGGGAATGGCCATTATCCGCATCCGCGACGAAGGGACGGGCATATCAAAGGAGCAGCTTGCGAAGATGGGACAGCCTTTCTATACGACCAAAGAAAAGGGAACCGGCTTAGGTCTTATGGTTTCCTACAAAATCATCGACAATCATGAGGGTTTTATTTCTGCTGAGAGCGAGCTTGGCATCGGCACAACTTTCACGATCCGCCTGCCTCAGCGTTGTCCGGCAGCCGGCAAGCTGGAACTGCTCAATCGTCATGCATGAGTTGCAATCTATCGCCGTTCCATGGTATATCTCTAGTATACAAACATACGTTCCTAAGTGATGGATGGTATTCCATCCTTTCGAAGAAGGAGATTAGAGATGGCGGAGCCGCTAAAGTTGATGTATGACGGTACATTTTTGGAGCAGTTCGGGACAAGGCTGAAGGAAGCTTGGCAGCTGTTCGATGTGCAGCGATTCCTGAATGAGGCCAGGAGAGAGGATTGGGCAGAGCTTGAGCTTAAGCCGCGCATTCGGAGAATTGCTGAAGCGCTCGGAGCCACATTGCCAAGCGATTATCCGGAAGCGCTTGACGTGCTTTATCGAATAGATGAGGATTGTGTGGGTTTTCCTTATTTGTACTTTCCTGATTTTGTGGAGGTATATGGCAGAAGGGAAGAGCATTGGGAACGGTCTATGGAAGCGCTGGCGAGGTTCACTCGTCGCTCAAGCGCAGAATTTGCGGTAAGGCCGTTTATTATCGAGCACCCAGAGCGGATGATCCCGCAATTGCTGGAATGGGCCGGCGATCCGGATGAGCATGTAAGGAGACTTGCGAGCGAAGGCTCGAGACCAAGACTGCCTTGGGGACAAGCGATTGAGATGTTTAAGAAAGATCCTTCCCCGATGATACCGATCTTGGAGAAGTTGAAAGCGGACTCGTCCCTGTACGTGCGCAAGAGTGTCGCCAATCATTTGAACGATATCGCTAAGGACCATCCCGAGCTCGTCTTGTCCATTGCCGAGAAGTGGCTGGGACAGCATGAATGGACGGACTGGATTGTCAGACACGCTTGCCGGACGCTGGTGAAGCGGGCCGATCCGCGAGCGATGGCTTTATTCGGTTACGCTTCCCATGACGAATCTGCTGCGTCGCTTGTGCAAGCGGCGGAATTGATGCTTTCGGAATCCGAGATATCAATCGGCGGAGAAGTGAAGCTGCATTATCGTCTTCAGTTCAAAGATAATGGATCGACGGAGCGCTTCAAGCTGCGTGTAGAATATGGAATCGCATTCGTGAAGTCTGGAGGCAAAACCTCGCTGAAGCGCTTCTTGTTATCAGACCGTGAGTTTACCCAAGGGGAGATCATCGATCACAGTCGTGTGCATCGATTTGCAGATCTGACAACGCGCAAGCATTACCCGGGGACACATGTGTTCACGTTATGGGTGAATGGGGCAGAGATTGCCCGAACAGAGCTTCTGCTTCATGATGAATAGAGAGAAGGAAGGAGCGAGGCGCATGCGCCTCGCTCCTTGTTCTTATGGATAGATGGCATGCGATCAATCTTTATCCTTATTGCTTGTCGTATGGCGTCTAGGATGCTGCATGTGCGCTTCAGGGTTGTCGTCGTCATCATGAGGCGTAAGTCTAGGATCAGTGCGCCCTGCATGATGGTTGTCGAATTCAAGCTCGACCTGTCTCCACTCCGTTGATCCGAGCATCGGATCGGCAGGGAAGACGTCGCCCCGCTCAAGCTTCTCGTCCCGTCCCCATTCATTGCGGTACACGCCATCAGCTTCTACCGGTTCGCCGGAGATCGGGTTCATTCGATGGTCTTCATGGGAGTTGCTCATATGCCTTTATCCTCCTTAGGCTGTCTTCAAAAGCTAAGCTTATAGGCCGTGCTTGGGCACAGCGGCACGGTCAGCTTCTGATTGCAGCTCGCTGGCTTGTTCTTTGCTCGTCTTATGACGATCCGCGAGCGACTGAGCCTTGCTTGCTGCTCTCTGGCGATCGGATGGATGTTTGCCTGACATGGGCTATCGCTCCTTTGCAGGAAATATGATCTGTCGTAAGGGAAGATCAGCATTAGTGTGCCACGGGAGAAAGGAAGATATGAGTTCGTTACAACAATCGGAGCTCGCAGGAAGGACAGATGACATCGCGTTCGGTTACTTCCTCGCCGCATCCAGGGCAAGGCTCGCGGTAGGAGGCTAGAGGCTTGCCTGTCTTCAGGGAGGAGGAAGCGTGAGGTTCTTCTTGCTCGTTCCTCAGATGGGCTGGTGTTCCGAAGATGGCTTCCACCATGCCGCGGATACTCTTGTAGTTGTCGGAGTCATCCGACATGACGCGTATGACGAGAAACATGGCTCCGAGCAGTCCGCACGCAAGAAGCAGCACAAGAGCTGTCGCCCCGATATTCAGCCAGGAGGCTAACGGGGCAACGGCTGAGTGAGGGTACCATAGAAATAAGCTCTTCACCTTCAGTCACCTCACCCGTTCACCTGATAACGTTTCTCCAGCGTCTTGCCTCCAAACCACATCACAAGCACAGCCGTAATGGAGACGAATATGCGCCAAGGCTCATTTACCAGGTTCGTAATGTCAAAGCTGATGAGCGAGATGACAAAGATCATAACCGCCTTGCCCATCATTGTCGCCAGCAGGAAGGAATGGAACGGCACTTTGCTAAGCCCGGAAACGACGGTAATAACAACCGATGGCGTAAATGGAAAGCAGGCAAGCAGGAACAAGGGAGTGAAGCCCTTCTTCTCTATCCAGTTGAAGAACCGTTCAGACTTTGGAAATCTTCGCATCAGCTTGTTCTTTACATTGCGACCGAGCGCACGGCAGATAAGAAAGACGCAGAGTGCGCCCCCTGTGACCCCAATCCAGGAAAAGAGAAATCCGAGTCCGAATCCATAAATGTTTACGTTAGCCGCAATAATGAGAATGAGCGGCAGGAAGGGGAGAAAAGCTTCAATAAAGGGCAGCATAATGCCCGGAATCGGACCGAACTGCGAATAACTCTCCAGCGTCTGCTGAATATGATGAAGGTCCATATTTTTCAAATCATGAATCCAGTCTTGCCAGTTGCTCATCAATTCCTAACCCCGATCTTCTTAAGTGTTAAGTAGTATAGGCCGATTAGGCCGAATAGGATGGCGCTTGTCCAGAACACAGCGGTCTCTCCGCCCCATAGAGCAATGACGCCGCCCAATATAGGACCGATCATAACGCCAACACCTTCAAAGGTGGACAATAGCCCCCACCCGACCCCCTCTTGCTTGGGTGGTACATATGTGGCCAACAAAGCGTTCCAGGTCGGCAAAATAGCCGAATAGGATAATCCAAGACCCACCGCTATAACTAAACAATACCAGAATGAAAGTCCCCATGCCAGCACATACAAACCAAAGGCAAAGGCAATAAACCCGACGACGAGGAACCATCTGTTTCCTCCAAGCCTGTCGGACAGCTTGCCCATCGGAATCAAGCCGCCGACAGCGCACAACCCGCCTACCGTCAAAAGAATGGAGTATTGCGCACCGGATAGCCCGAGCTCATGGGTGGCGAAGCCTGGCAAGATCGGGATGAGCATGCTGGCACCGGTGGTCTGCAGAATCATGCCCGGGAGCAGCTGTCTCATGCTGACCAGCTTGTCGCGAAGAGCGCGGAGCTGCGCTTTGATCGGGATATGATGATGCGCGGATGCCTTGCTTTTTTTCATAAAGAAGGAAAGCAGGGTGGCAACGACTGACAACACAACGAGCAGGGTATAGGTCAGGTTTGAGCTGTAATCAAGCAGGATATTGCAAATAATCGGTCCGCTCCCGAGGCCGAAGAGCCAGATCGTATACAGGAAGCCCATTTGCGTGGCGCGATGCTCCTCGGACACTCTGGTCAGGCATACAATCCAGATGGGGGACATACCTATGCCATAGATCGCTGCCGCGCCAATGAACATCCAGGGAAGATCGGCGAATTGGAGCGCGTAAACGCCTATAAGCGCAATAACCAAGCTAATTTGCACAATCAGACGCGGAGAAAAGCGATCGAGCAAATAACCGATCGCAATCTTGAGCAGCGTATCGGTAATGTAATGGGCGGATATCGCCAGACCGATAACGTCGGGCGACAAGCCGAGGGTACGGGCTCCGTAGATGGGAAGGAGACTGACAAGCACAGCCCCCCGGACAAATTCGACAATAAACAGAATAACGGATAAGAGACGCATATCGGTCCCCATCCAATGATTTTGGCGCATAAGTACGAATAGACTCCTTTCCGCAACCGACGTTAAAAGAAGGAAGCTTTGTCTTGCACATGAGATTTGGTTACAATATCCATTATAATCGTCTCAGCGGCAGAATGGGAGGAGCCCTTTGCTTGAAGGCTCCGAATGCGGAGACGGCTGTTTATGAGCTTGACCGGATCGTTCACCAACTGAAGCACCTGGCGAACCAGTTCATAGCTGTCCCGCGCGATGAATGCTGCACCCTTGGACTGCAGATACAGTGCGTTCTGCTTCTCTTGTCCGGGTACGGGGCGATAGAGGAAGGCTGGCAATTCGGCGGCAATGGCTTCAGCTAAGGTAAGACCGCCTGGTTTGGTGATGAGCCCGTCCGCGAGCGCCATTAATTCATGGATACGGTCCGTGTAACCGAATGCCACGAGTCGGTGAGCCGAAGGATGGAAGCGGAAGCGCTCCTCCAGCCTATCCTTGAGCTGGCGGTTATGACCGCATACAACGGCTATTTGCGCATGCGGGTCATGCAGAAGAAGTTCGCATATGTCATCAATGTTTGGCATGACGCCTTGGGCGCCAGCCATAATAAGTACGGTAGGTCGACCGAATTGGAGTCCGTACCGACTGTATAGCTCATGCGATCGTTCAATAGACCGGAATTCTTTCTTCAGCGGCAATCCGCTCACATGAATTGAGTTAGGACGAATGCCAAGCTGCTGGAGCTCCCGGCCCAGATCCTTGGTGGCGACGTAATAGCGATCTATGCTGGGATGTACCCAGCGGCGATGCAAGTCAAAGTCGGTAATGACCGCATAAGAGGGAATGGATAAAGCAAGCTTCCTCATGCTTTGAATGGCATAGAAGGGGAAGGTGTAGATGACAGCATCAGGCTTCTCCGCCAGCAGTAATTGTTTCACCTTATGACGCCCGAAGGAATGCAGCCAACTGCCCAGCAGGGAGTTATGCTTCATCGGTTTCGTAATGCCGTACATCCAGCCGTAGAGAAAGGGCAAATGCGTATAGCTTTTGTGATAGAAGCGCTTGGTCATCTCATTCAGCCATGGATGCGATTCCGCCATCAGATCGTACATGACCACCTGGCGGTACCCGGAATCAAGATAGGCATCACGAAGAGCTTTTGCTGCTTGGATATGTCCTTCGCCGTACGAGGCGTAGACAATGAGTAATTTTAATTGCCGGTTATGGGAATGTATCAGTATGACGCACCTCCTACAGCTTAGTCTAAGGATGGTTTGTAACACGAATGTGAACGACATGTGGATCCTTTATATTATTTTTGTAGATTTATTGTAATATCCGTCTCAATTAAAAATGAAAAGGAGCAGCGGACATGAAATATACGTATCTTGGAAATTCCGGATTGAGGGTAAGCAGGCTTTGTCTAGGCACCATGAATTTTGGCGTGGATACGGACGAGAAGGATGCTTTCCGCATTATGGATGCGGCGCTAGATGCCGGCATTAACTTTTTTGATACGGCGAATATTTATGGCTGGGGGATGAACGCCGGGCGTACGGAGGAAATTATCGGACGATGGTTCAAGGGAGGAAGCGGGAGAAGGGAACGCACCGTTCTGGCTACTAAAGTGTATGGCGATATGCATGACACATATGACGGACCTAATCGGGAGCAGGGATTGTCCGCCTACAAAATCCGCAGGCACCTGGAAGGATCGCTTCGACGGTTGCAGACAGACCATATCGAGCTGTATCAAATGCATCATGTAGATCGCAAAGTGAATTGGACAGAGCTATGGGGGGCTTTTGGAACCGCTCAGGCACAAGGGAAAATCGGGTATGTCGGCTCCAGCAACTTTGCCGGTTGGGATATTGCGGTAGCGCAGGGAGAAGCTAAGGCGAGAGGGATACCGGGTCTTGTCTCCGAGCAGCACAAATACAATCTGTTGTGCCGTCTGCCTGAGCTCGAGGTGCTACCGGCATCGCAGGCTTTGGGATTAGGTATCATTCCGTGGAGCCCGCTCGATGGAGGGTTACTCGCGGGAAATCAGCGCCGCAAGCAGGGCGGCGGCAGAAGGAGCGGGGATGAGAAGCGGCTGGTTAAGCATCAGCATCAATTGGAGGACTATGGCAAGCTATGTGATGAGCTTGGCGAGCCGGAGGATGTTGTGTCGCTTGCATGGCTGCTGGCCAATCCAGCTGTCACCGCTCCGATCATTGGCGTGCGCACCAGCGAGCAATTCGAACGTTCCCTTCGGGCAGTGGAAGTGGAGCTGAGCGAGGAGACGTTGAAGCGGATCGATGAAATATTCCCTGGCCCTGGCGGAGATGCACCGAGCGCGTATGCCTGGTAACCGATATCGTGCATGAACAGAGAACAGCCCGAGAGAATACTCTCGGGCTGTTGTACTGCAGCTGGCACAAAGGATCAAATAAGCAGATTGAACAGTACAGGATCCTTATTCAATTCAACAAATTGGAAGCCTTTCTTATGCATGCGTTCGACGAGCGGCTCATAGTCCTCGCGGTGCTTAAGCTCCAGTCCGACTAATGCGGGACCGTTGTCCTTATTCGACTTCTTCGTATATTCGAAGCGGGTAATATCGTCGTTCGGGCCCAGTACCTGATCAAGAAATTCACGAAGCGCTCCTGCTCTTTGGGGGAAGCTGACCATGAAATAATGCTTGTACCCTTCATAGATTAAGGAGCGTTCCTTAATCTCTTGCATGCGGTCTACATCATTATTGCCGCCGCTGACGACACAGATGATCGTCTTGCCGGCAATTTGTTCCCGGTACGCATCCAGAGCCGCAATCGGCAGGGCTCCTGCAGGCTCGGCAACGATGGCGTTTTCGTTATACAGATCAAGAAGCGTCGTACATACTTTGCCTTCCGGTACGGTGATGACATCGTCCAGTAGCTCTTGGCAGATGGAGAACGTCAAGTCGCCGATGCGCTTGACTGCAGCTCCGTCTACGAACTTGTCTATCTTATCAAGCGGCACAACTTCACCCGCATCGAGAGAGGCGCGGAGCGACGGGGCTCCTTCAGGCTCGACCCCTATAATTTGAGTTTGCGGAGCGACGATCTTGATATAAGAGGCTACACCGGCGGCGAGCCCGCCACCTCCGACTGTGACGAAGATATAATCGGGTGCAGTCTCCGCCTTCTCCATTAGCTCTTGACCGACTGTACCGTTGCCGGCAATAATTTTCCGGTCATCGAATGGATGGATGAAGGCGAGTCCGCTGCGCTGACTCTCCGCGATTGCTTCTGCATAAGCATCATCGAACGTATCGCCGGTCAGAACGACTTCGACCATGTCACCGCCGAAGAAAGACACTTGCTTCACCTTTTGTCTCGGCGTTGTGCTCGGCATGTAGATTTTGCCCGGTATGCCTAGCGTCTGGCAGGAGTAGGCTACGCCTTGGGCGTGGTTGCCGGCGCTTGCGCATACGACGCCTTTCACTGTCTCCTCGGGGGAGAGGGAGCGCATCAGATGGTAGGCACCTCTTATTTTGAACGAACGAACGACTTGCAGATCTTCGCGTTTGAGCCAGACCTGACAATTGTAGCGTTCCGATAGGACTCGATTAAATTGAAGCGGGGTGCGGGAGATGACATCTTTCAGATGCATTTGAGCCTGTACGATTTCTTCCAGTCTTATATGGTTATGGGATAAGGGATGACTACTCATTGAGAACCTTCCTTCCGTCATTCACTGTACGTCTTGGATAATTAGTGGATTCATTATACCATTATGTCAGGAAGAATGAAGGACTGGCTTCAAAATATCTAATTCGATAGAATAGGAGCTGGACGAGGAGGTAGGGAATGGGGAAATTTATAAAAAGATTGTTTATCACCTTAATTGTTTTGTTGCTGATCGCAGGAGGTGCGGCTTGGTGGTTTTTATCTTATATTGCCCCGGACAAGCCTCTTAATTTGAATTATAATGCCATAGATGTCCGGCAGAAAGCTGTAGATATGGTAAAGCGACTTAAGCCGGAGCTGGTGCTGAGCGAAGCCGAAGTGAACGATTTGATCAAGAAGCATATAGATCGTGATGTAGCTGAGGATGTCAGATTGGACGGCGCGCAATTCGAGCTGGATGGTGACCGGTTGATTGCAGATTTGAACATCACTTACAGAGACAGGATTCCGGCTCAAATCCGTGCCGAATATCGCTTGGAGTGGCAAAATCCCAATCTGGCATTGAGACCTCAATCATTATCGATGAAAGGAATTCAGTTGCCGCTTCGGATGTTGGAGACGATAGTCGTTCCGCTTGATTTGCCGACGGGAGATATGGTCTCTGTTAGTGAAGTGAAGTTTGAGGAGAAACAGGTTAAAGTCTTGTTTAATATTAAGCTGCCGTTCTAACAGCATGAAGAAATCCCTTCCGATCGAAATCGGAAGGGATTTTTTTATATCAGAAGGGAGGGGATTAGGCGATTTGATGAATGGACCATACGATGCCTTCGTTGGATGTGCCGCCAAGCGACAATCCGATCGTCAAGCCGTTGGCTACATAGACCAGACCAATTGTATCGCCAGCGTTAAGGGCGACATCGCCAGCAAGCGTTACTGCGCCGCTGCCCAGGATTGTTCTTAAGCTTAGCAGAAGAGCGATATTGACGTTCAGAATAGGGAAGTCGGCAATAATTAGATCCGTTGTACCGGGAGACGTACGTCTAACACGGAAGGAAGGGAAGATGCCAGCTCCTAAAGCAATGGATATGACGGCTGTTGTCGTATAGTTTATTGTAGCTTTAATGGAGTATCTGCCGGTGGTTGGTACAGTGAAAGTGCCTGTAGTTGCATTAAAAGCGGCATTGCCGTAATAGGGACTTGTAACGGTCCAGTTGGCCAGTTGGGTATCGGATGACACCGTCGTGTTGTTGATCCTGCCGGAGAATCCGTTGGTAGCAAAGTTCGGACCTGTGGGTCCCGTTGGCCCTGTAGCCCCTGTATTGCCGGTAGCTCCAGTAGCTCCAGTATCACCCGTGGCGCCAGTTGCGCCTGTATTGCCAGTAGCTCCGGTTGCACCGGTGTTACCTGTAGCGCCGGTCGCGCCTGTATTGCCAGTGGCCCCGGTCGCACCTGTGTTGCCGGTCGCACCTGTAACACCCTCTGGTCCGCTTGGCCCTGTCGGTCCAGTAGCACCGGCAGCTCCAGTAGCGCCGTCCACGCCAGTTGGCCCCGTCGGCCCTGTTGGTCCAGTAGCGCCGTCCGCACCAGTAGGCCCTGTGGGTCCGATTGCTCCAGTAGCGCCGTCGGCGCCAGTCGGCCCTGTGGCTCCATCCGCGCCAGTCGGCCCCGTCGGTCCGGTCGGACCAGTAGCGCCGTCGGCGCCAGTTGGCCCTGTGGTTCCGGTTGGTCCGGTAGCGCCGTCCGCGCCAGTTGGTCCTGTGATTCCGGTTGGTCCGGTAGCTCCGGTGGCTCCATCAACGCCAGTTGGCCCCGTCGGACCGGTAGCTCCAGTAGCACCATCCGCGCCAGTTGGCCCCGTCGGCCCGGTTGGTCCAGTAGCACCATCAGCGCCAGTTGGCCCCGTCGGCCCGGTTGGTCCGGTAGCGCCGTCCGCGCCAGTTGGCCCCGTCGGCCCGGTTGGTCCGGTAGCGCCGTCCGCGCCAGTTGGCCCTGTGGGTCCGGTTGGTCCAGTAGCGCCATCCGCACCAGTTGGTCCCGTCGGTCCAGTGGCACCGTCCACACCAGTTGGCCCTGTGGTTCCGGTTGGTCCAATAGCGCCGTCCGCACCAGTTGGCCCTGTTGGCCCTCTAGCTCCGGTGGCGCCATCCGCACCAGTTGGCCCAGTTGGCCCGGTAGCTCCAGTGGCGCCATCCGCACCAGTTGGCCCTGTCGGCCCGGTGGCTCCAGTGGCGCCGTCCGCGCCAGTTGGCCCTGTCGGTCCGATAGCTCCAGTGGCTCCAGTGGCTCCATCGGCACCAGTTGGCCCTGTCGGACCGGTTGGTCCGGTATTGCCGTCTGCGCCAGTTGGTCCCGTCGCACCGGTAGCTCCAGTAGCGCCATCTGCACCGGTTGGCCCTGTGGGTCCAGTGGCTCCATCGGGACCAGTTGGCCCTGTCGGACCTGTTGGTCCAGTGACGCCTTCTTCGCCAGTTGGCCCTGTGGTTCCGGTTGGTCCGGTAGCGCCGTCCGCGCCAGTTGGCCCTGTGGTTCCGGTTGGTCCAGTAGCGCCGTCTGCACCTGTTGGCCCTGTGGTTCCGGTTGGTCCAGTAGCGCCGTCTGCACCAGTTGACCCTGTGGTTCCGGTTGGTCCAGTAGCACCGTCCGCACCAGTTGGTCCTGTCTGACCGGTTGGTCCGGTAGTACCGTCTGCGCCAGTTGCTCCCGTCGGGCCGGTAGCTCCAGTAGCGCCATCCGCGCCGGTTGGCCCTGTAGCTCCTGTGGCTCCATCGGCACCAGTTTGGCCCGTGGTTCCGGTTGGTCCAGTAGCGCCATCAACGCCAGTTGGTCCCGTCGGACCGGTACTTCCAGTAGCGCCGTCTGCGCCAGTTGGCCCTGTTGGACCGGTAGCCCCAGTGGCACCGTCCGCACCAGTTGGTCCTGTCGATCCGGTAGCTCCAGTAGCGCCGTCCATACCAGTTGGCCCAGTGGGTCCGGTCGCTCCGTTGGCTCCATCGGCGCCGGTTGGCCCTGTTGGTCCAGTGGCGCCGTCTGCACCAGTTGGCCCTGTGGGGCCGGTTAGTCCAGTAGCACCGTCCGCACCAGTTGGTCCTGTCGATCCGGTAGCTCCAGTAGCGCCGTCCGCGCCGGTTGGCCCTGTTGGACCGGTAGCCCCAGTGGCGCCGTCCGCACCAGTTGGTCCTGTCGATCCGGTAGCTCCAGTAGCGCCGTCTGCACCAGTTGGCCCCGTCGGTCCGGTTGGTCCAGTGGCGCCGTCTGTACCAGTTGGCCCTGTGGTTCCGGTTGGTCCAGTAGCGCCGTCCGCACCAGTTGGCCCCGTCGGACCTGTTGATCCAGTAGAGCCATCCGCGCCGGTTGGCCCTGTCGGACCAGTTGGTCCAGTGACGCCGTCTTCGCCAGTTGGCCCCGTCGGACCGGTTGGTCCAGTGGCGCCGTCTGCACCAGTTGGCCCTGTGGGGCCGGTGGCTCCAGTAGCGCCATCAACGCCAGTTAGCCCTGTTGGACCGGTAGCTCCGGTGGCACCGTCCGCACCAGTTGGTCCTGTGGTTCCGGTTGGTCCAGTAGCGCCGTCCGCACCTGTCAATCCGTTGGCTCCAGTGGCTCCAGTAGCGCCGTCCATACCAGTTGGCCCAGTGGGTCCGGTCGCTCCGTTGGCTCCATCGGCGCCGGTTGGCCCTGTCGGACCAGTTGGTCCAGTGACGCCGTCTTCGCCAGTTGGCCCCGTCGGACCGGTTGGTCCAGTGCCGCCGTCTGCACCAGTTGGTCCTGTCGTTCCAGTGGCTCCATCGGCACCAGTTGTCCCTGTCGGACCTGTTGGTCCAGTAGCGCCGTCCGTACCAGTTGGCCCTGTTGGACCGGTAGCTCCGGTTGGTCCAGTAACGCCATCCACACCAGTTGGCCCTGTCGGTCCGTTAGCTCCAGTAGCGCCGTCCGCGCCAGTTGGTCCCGTCGGTCCAGTGGCACCGTCCGCACCAGTTGACCCAGTGGTTCCGGTTGGTCCAGTAGCGCCGTCCGTACCAGTTGGCCCTATCAGTCCGGTGGCTCCAGTAGCGCCATCTGCACCAGTTGGCCCCGTCGGACCTGTTGATCCAGTAGAGCCATCCGCGCCGGTTGGCCCTGTAGCTCCTGTAGCTCCTGTGGCTCCATCGGCACCAGTTTGGCCCGTGGTTCCGGTTGGTCCAGTAGCGCCGTCTGCACCAGTTGGCCCTGTGGTTCCGGTTGGTCCAGTAGCGCCATCCGCACCAGTTGGTCCCGTCGGTCCAGTGGCACCGTCCACACCAGTTGGCCCTGTGGTTCCGGTTGGTCCAATAGCGCCGTCCGCACCAGTTGGCCCTGTTGGACCGGTAGCCCCAGTGGCGCCGTCCACACCAGTTGGCCCTGTCGGTCCGGTAGCTCCAGTAGCGCCGTCCTCGCCAGTTGGCCCAGTGGTTCCGGTTGGTCCAGTAGCACCGTCCGCACCAGTTGGTCCCGTCGGCCCTGTAGCTCCAGTAACGCCATCCGCGCCGGTTGGCCCTGTAGCTCCTGTGGCTCCATCGGCACCAGTTTGGCCCGTGCTTCCGGTTGGTCCAGTAGCACCGTCCGCACCAGTTGGTCCTGTCGATCCGGTAGCTCCAGTAGCGCCATCCGCACCAGTTGGCCCTGTTGGCCCGGTAGTTCCTGTGGCGCCATCCGCACCAGTTGGCCCTGTCGGCCCGGTAGCTCCAGTGGCGCCGTCTGTACCAGTTGGCCCTGTGGTTCCGGTTGGTCCAGTAGCGCCGTCTGCACCAGTTGGCCCTGTGGTTCCGGTTGGTCCAGTAGCACCGTCCACACCAGTTGGTCCTGTCGGACCGGTTGGTCCGGTAGTGCCGTCCGCGCCAGTTGGTCCCGTCGGACCGGTACTTCCAGTAGCGCCGTCTGCACCAGTTGGCCCTGTGGTTCCGGTTGGTCCAGTAGCACCGTCCGCACCAGTTGGTCCTGTCTGACCGGTTGGTCCGGTAGTGCCGTTCGCGCCAGTTGGTCCCGTCGGACCGGTACTTCCAGTAGCGCCGTCTGCACCAGTTGGCCCTGTGGGGCCGGTGGCTCCAGTAGCGCCATCAACGCCAGTTAGCCCTGTTGGACCGGTAGCTCCGGTGGCACCGTCCGCACCAGTTGGTCCTGTGGTTCCGGTTGGTCCAGTAGCACCGTCCACACCAGTTTGCCCCGTCGGTCCGGTTGGTCCAGTGGCACCGTCCGCACCAGTTGGTCCTGTCGATCCGGTAGCTCCAGTAGCACCGTCCGCGCCAGTTGGCCCTGTTGAACCGGTAGCACCGGTGGTCCCGTCTGCGCCTGTAGCTCCAGTGGCTCCATCGGTACCAGTTGACCCCGTCGGTCCAGTAGCTCCGCTTGCACCAGTAACGCCAGTCGGACCGGTTGGTCCAGTGGGGCCTGGATTTTCGATCTCTAAGCGAACAATTGCCGACCCTTCCGAAACCTCAATTTGAATTGTGTCAGATTCAAAAATAACTTGTTCTCTATAACCGACTTGTGCTGCACCTACAGGGCCAATCACATAGAAAAGTGGATCTACATCAATTGTTCCTGTTGGTCCAGCAGCGCCTGTTGCACCAGTAACACCTTTTTTTCCTCGTTTACCTCTGCTTCCCGTTTCACCTCTTGGTCCAGTGGGTCCGGTTGGACCTTCGATACAACATTTTGGTATTTTCTTTTTTGCTGTGCATGGAATGTTTCTTCGGAGTGTCTTTTTCTTTTTCGAAAGTTTTTTGCATGTACTTTTGGGAAAGCGGGTATGTGATACATTATCTGAGTTATCGTTCATGATCCTCCCCGTCCTTCGTTATATTCGCCTATGTATCATATGAACGTGTAAGAGAAATTGGGAAAGAATTCTACAAGGAAATGAAGCAGGGGAGGGGATTTTGGCAGGGAAATGAATGGCTAGGCAAGACAAAGACCCTCAATAATAGAGGGTCTTGAAGGTAACTGTAATATGCGATTTGATGAATAGACCAAACGATTCCCTCGTTAGTGGTTCCTCCTAAGATAGACCAATTGTCAGTCCGTTAGATACATAGACTAGACCCACAGTGTCATTTGCGTTAAAGAAAACATCGCCTGCTATTGTAACTGCTCCACTTCCTAAAATAGTCCTCAAACTTAACAACAACGCAATATTGACATTTAAAATAGGGAAGTCCGCTACAATGAGATCTGTTGTGCCAGGTGATGTGCGTCTAACTCGGAAAGAGGGGAAGATACCTGCTCCTAATGCTATTGATATAACAGCTGCAGTTGTGTGATTAATAGTTGCTTTTATGGAGTACCTTCCGCTAATTCGCTTCTAAATTACTATAATAAATTAAGTCAATTAGAAAAAATAGCTGGATTGTGCTGAAGGAGGGGAGGGGACAGGTCTTGCAATTTTTCTGTCTGATTAAATGGGACCGCAATATTATTGATCAAAAATGATAAGTTCGGTAAAGAAGGTTGCTTTGAGAGAAAAGGATGTCTTATTTCATATACACAAAAGGCCCTTGGTCTCTCTATTAGAGGACCAAGGGCCATCAAGTTTAGTGATTATTGAACTGGCAGAGCTAAAAATAGATTATGCAAGTTGGTTAATGGACCAGTAGACGCCGCTGCCTGCTCCTCCTAAATCCAGTGCAAGAGTTAATCCATCGGAGACATAGAACAATCCAACAGTTTCTCCGGCTGTAAGTTCGACTTCGCCAGCCAAAGTAACTGTGCCATTACCAAGTACAGCGCGTAATGTCAGGACCAAGACGACGTTGACGTTCAGTACAGGGAAAAGACCTGTAATAAGATCTGTTGCGTCAGTAATTCTGCGTACGACAAAGGCTGGGTCAATACCGGGTCCTAAGTTAATTGTAATGGCGGCTGTTGTTGTATAACCAATTGTCGCAGTAATTAGATATCTGCCAGTTGTAGGAACAGTGTATACTCCAGTTACTGGGTTGAAGCTAGGGTCAGCAAAATAAGGGTCAGTAACAGTCCAGTTAACAATTTGTTGCGAAGCGGCAACACCAGCGGCTGTAGTTAAAGCAGAGAATCCTTCTGAAGTTACCGTAGGTCCGGTTGCTCCTGTAGCACCCGTCGCACCATCGGCCCCCGTAGGTCCAGTCGGGCCAGTAGCGCCATCCGCGCCAGTAGCCCCGTCAGCCCCCGTAGGTCCAGTCGGGCCAGTCGCACCATCCGCGCCAGTAGCCCCGTCAGCCCCCGTAGGTCCAGTCGGGCCAGTAGCACCATCCGCGCCTGTAGCTCCGTCAGCCCCCGTAGGTCCAGTTGGTCCGGTTGCTCCATCCGCGCCAGTAGCCCCGTCAGCACCTGTAGCACCCGTCGCCCCGTCAGCACCCGTAGGTCCAGTTGGTCCGGTTGCGCCATCCGCGCCAGTAGCCCCGTCAGCACCCGTAGGTCCAGTCGCGCCATCTGCGCCAGTAGCACCCGTCGCCCCGTCAGCACCCGTAGGTCCAGTCGGTCCGGTTGCGCCATCTGCGCCAGTAGCACCTGTAGCCCCGTCAGCACCTGTAGGTCCAGTCGCGCCATCTGCGCCAGTAGCACCCGTCGCCCCGTCAGCACCCGTAGGTCCAGTCGGTCCGGTTGTGCCATCTGCGCCAGTAGCACCTGTAGCCCCGTCAGCACCTGTAGGTCCAGTCGCGCCATCTGCGCCAGTAGCACCCGTCGCCCCGTCAGCACCCGTAGGTCCAGTTGGTCCGGTTGCACCATCTGCGCCAGTAGCACCTGTAGCCCCGTCAGCACCTGTAGGTCCAGTCGCGCCATCTGCGCCAGTAGCACCTGTAGCCCCATCAGCACCTGTAGGTCCAGTCGCGCCATCTGCGCCAGTAGCACCTGTGGCCCCGTCAGCACCTGTAGGTCCAGTCGGTCCAGTCGCGCCATCCGCGCCAGTCGCACCTGTAGCCCCGTCAGCACCCGTAGGCCCTGTCGGTCCAGTGGCACCAGTCGTACCATCCGCGCCCGTTGCACCATCCGCACCTGTAGGTCCGGTCGCGCCAGTCGCACCGTCCACGCCCGTTGCACCTGTAGGTCCGGTCGCGCCAGTCGCACCATCCACGCCCGTTGCACCTGTAGGACCGGTCGCGCCAGTCGCACCATCTACGCCCGTTGCACCTGTAGGTCCGGTAGCGCCAGTCGCACCATCCACGCCAGTTGCACCTGTAGGTCCGGTAGCGCCAGTCGCACCATCCACGCCAGTTGCACCTGTAGGTCCGGTCGCGCCAGTCGCGCCATCCGCACCTGTAGGTCCAGTCGCACCAGTTGATCCAGTACCGCCTGTAGGTCCTGTCGGTCCGGTCGCGCCGGTTGATCCGCTAGTTCCAGTCGCTCCCGTAGCGCCAGTCGCGCCCGTTGCACCAGTTGCTCCGGAACCAGTGGCACCTGTAGCACCTGTAGCACCAGTTGCGCCAGTCACACCAGTCGCACCAGTCTCACCTGTAGCACCTGTAGCGCCCGTTGCACCAGTTGCTCCGGAACCAGTGGCACCGGTCGCACCCGTAGCGCCAGTCGCACCAGTATCACCTGTAGCGCCAGTCGCTCCAGTTGTTCCGGAACCAGTGGCACCTGTAGCGCCCGTTGCGCCAGTCACACCGGTCTCACCTGTAGCCCCTGTAGCGCCAGTCGCGCCAGTCGCGCCAGTTGCTCCGGAACCAGTGGCACCTGTAGCGCCCGTTGCGCCAGTCACACCGGTCTCACCTGTAGCCCCTGTAGCCCCTGTAGCGCCAGTCGCGCCAGTTGCTCCGGAACCAGTGGCACCTGTAGCGCCCGTTGCGCCAGTCACACCAGTCTCACCTGTAGCACCTGTAGCGCCCGTTGCACCAGTTGCTCCGGAACCAGTGGCACCTGTAGCGCCAGTCACACCTGTAGTACCTGTAGCGCCCGTTGCGCCGGTTGCGCCGGTTGCTCCAGAACCAGTGGCCCCGGTCGCACCAGTTGCGCCAGTCGTACCAGTTTCACCTGTAGCCCCTGTAGCGCCAGTGGCACCAGTTGCTCCGGAACCAGTGGCCCCGGTCGATCCAGTGGCGCCAGTGGCGCCAGTCTCACCTGTAGCCCCTGTAGCGCCAGTGGCCCCAGTTGCTCCGGAACCAGTGGCCCCGGTCGATCCAGTTGCACCAGTGGCCCCCGTCTCACCTGTAGCCCCCGTAGCGCCCGTTTCACCGGTTGCGCCGGTAGCACCTGTTGGTCCTGTAATGCCAGTGCTGCCGGTCGGTACTTCCAGACGAACAATTGCGGAACCTTCCGAAACGACAATGTCAAGCGTATCGGATTCAAAAATCAGATCCTCACCAAAGCCAACTGTAGCTGAACCAATTGGTCCGATGACATTGAATAGCCCGTCACCAACATTGAAAGATCCCGTCGGTCCAGTCGGCCCCGTCGGTCCGGGACGTCCGCGTTTGCCTCTATCACCATCTTTTCCTCTGTCACCGTCTTTGCCTCTCTTACCGTCTTTGCCTCTTTTACCGCGCTTTCCTCTAGGTCCTTCAGGTCCAACCGGTCCTTCAGGTCCTTCAGGTCCTGGAGGTCCTGGAGGCCCTCTGTGTCCTCTTGGTCTGTGGGTAAAGGTTTCTTTGTTACAGTCATCGTTTTTCCATCTCTTCTTTTTCTTCTTCTTGCAATGAGAAGAATCACCAGAATGAATGGAAATCGTGCTGTTTGAGCGACGCTTGATTATCTTGATAGATTTCTTTTTGCTAGATGGATAATCCAGTTAAAACACCTCCTTGTATTCTTCCTTATATTACGAAGGGAAAATAGATTCTGTATGTGCGTTCATTTAGGTATTTTCCCTTTTATTAGAAAATGTGTGTATGCACATAAGAGAGCGGATTGCTTTAAAGACCGATAAAACAGGAGAAGAAGCCAAGTTCTAGGCTAGGCTTCTACGAGTAATGACTATTCAATCGTTAGTCCCGCGCTACCGTATCCGACAACCGCATTAATGAGGTTAAAACCAGATGCAACTGCAGAATATACGAGCAGCAATCGTGTTTCTGTCGATACAGGAATACTAAGACCCGTAAGTGCAGCATTGCTAAATGTTCCAATATTAACTACACCGCTTAAAGGAGGAAAGAGACTGACAAGTGTTCCCGCAATAGGGTTGAAAATATTATCGGGGGTAGTGGAGCTATATAATTGAACTTGGATCGTTATATCTGTTCCCGGAATGTTGAGACCTGCTGTTGTACTGAAATAAGCTGCAATCGCTGTAATTGTACCGTTGCGTGGCATGGAGAAGGCGTAGTTTATGTCGACACCACCAGGTCCTGTCAAGTCGATTGCACCACCAAGTATGGTTGGTGTCGGGGCACTGGTACCGAAACCAAGGAGTCCACCAGTCCCTGCAAGTCCGCCAGCAATAGTTGTTAAAGCAAGTGCCAAACCGGATGCATAAGGGATAATTGCTCCACCTCCCGTGCCTGTTGCGCCTGTTGGACCAGTGGCTCCTGTTGCCCCGTCGGCCCCCGTAGCGCCGTCCGCGCCCGTCGGCCCAGTAGGTCCTGTTGCCCCGTCGGCCCCCGTAGCGCCGTCCGCGCCCGTCGGCCCAGTAGGTCCGGTTGCCCCGTCGGCCCCCGTAGCGCCGTCCGCGCCCGTCGGCCCAGTAGGTCCGGTTGCCCCGTCGGCCCCCGTAGCGCCGTCTGCGCCCGTCGGTCCAGTAGGTCCCGTTGCCCCGTCGGCCCCCGTCGGCCCAGCAGGCCCAGTTGCACCATCGGTACCCGTCGGCCCAGTAGGCCCAGTTGCACCATCGGCCCCTGTAGCGCCGTCCGCGCCCGTCGGCCCAGTAGGCCCCGTTGCACCATCGGCCCCTGTAGCGCCGTCCGCGCCCGTCGGCCCAGTAGGCCCCGTTGCACCATCGGCCCCTGTAGCGCCGTCCGCGCCCGTCGGCCCAGTAGGTCCGGTTGCACCATCGGCCCCCGTAGCGCCATCCGCGCCCGTCGGCCCAGTAGGCCCCGTTGTACCATCGGCCCCCGTAGCGCCGTCCGCGCCCGTCGGCCCAGTAGGTCCGGTTGCCCCATCGGCCCCCGTAGCGCCGTCAGCCCCCGTCGGTCCAGTAGGTCCGGTTGCACCGTCGGCCCCTGTAGCGCCGTCCGCGCCCGTCGGCCCAGTAGGTCCGGCTGCACCATCAACGCCAGTGGCTCCGGTTGCCCCTGTCGGTCCGGTAGGTCCAGTCGCGCCATCGTTGCCAGTAGTACCAGTTGGCCCGGTAGGTCCAGTTGATCCTGTTACGCCAGTCGCACCTGTCACACCTGTGGAACCCGTTGCACCTGTAGTTCCAGTTGCTCCGGTAGAACCGGTAGCGCCAGTTGTGCCAGAAGATCCCGTAGGTCCGGTTGGTCCGGTCGCGCCATCGTCGCCAGTAGTACCAGTTGGCCCGGTAGGTCCAGTTGAACCTGTTACGCCAGTCGCACCTGTCACACCTGTGGAACCCGTTGCACCTGTAGTTCCAGTTGCTCCGGTAGAACCGGTAGCGCCAGTTGTGCCAGAAGATCCCGTAGGTCCAGTCGCGCCATCGTCGCCAGTAGTACCAGTTGGCCCAGTCGGTCCAGTTGAACCTGTTACGCCAGTCGCACCTGTCACACCTGTGGAACCCGTTGCACCTGTAGTTCCAGTTGCTCCGGTAGAACCTGTAGCGCCAGTTGTGCCAGAAGATCCCGTAGGTCCGGTTGGTCCGGTCGCGCCATCGTCGCCAGTAGTACCAGTTGGCCCAGTCGGTCCAGTTGATCCTGTTATGCCAGTCGCGCCTGTCACACCTGTGGAACCCGTTGCACCTGTAGTTCCAGTTGCTCCGGTAGAACCTGTAGCGCCAGTTGCGCCAGTAGCGCCAGTAGAGCCAGTAGAGCCAGTAGAGCCAGTAGAGCCAGTAGAGCCAGTATAACCTGTAGAACCTGTCGCCCCCGTTGGCCCTGTAGCTCCTACTTGTCCCTTATGACCGCATTTATCACATTTTTCTCTTTTACATCGATGGTCTTCCGGTCCTCTTGGTCCAGTACAGCACTCACACTTTTCTTTTTTACATGATTTGTGTTTCTTTTTGTGTTTGCAGCTTTTTTTCGAATGTTTGGAAAGGATAATCAGTTCTTGATCTTGGCCAGATCTTTTTTTAATAATCCGCAACTTTTTGTGCTCATCATTTTTTTTCAGTGATAACACCTCCTTGTAATTCATCTATTCTATGTAAAAGTAATAGTATCGGCTTGTACGTTTTAGCATGGGAAAATTACAAGTTAATAGGCAAGAGTAGAAGAATTGAAGATTGGTAGTGAATACAATAATTCTATAAGTAGAACGTGAAAATTAGCTGCTATCGTATGAATAAAGAAAAAAACAGACCAAGCTGGCACTTGGTCTGTGGGAAATAGATTGTTGGGTTGAGTGAGGTTTAGTCGATCGTAACGCCTGCACTGGCATAGCCGGCGACTGTATTGATAAGAGATGCTCCTGCTGCTGAAATAGAGAAGACGAGCAGGAGGCGAGTCTGAGCTGCCACAGGGATAGATAGCCCTGTTAAGATGCCATTGCTGATCGTGCCGGCAGGCACTAGCAACCCAGTCAAATTCGGCGTTAGCGTGACATTTGTTCCGGTTATCGGGCTGAAAAGATTGTTTGGTGTTGGTGAGCCATAAAGCTGAGCGTTTACCGTGATTGTCGAGCCCAATAAACTGAGAGCCAGAGTTGTGCTGAAGTAAGCGGCGATGGATGTGATGATTCCGTTTCTAGGGACAGTGAAAGCGAAATTGAGCAGTGTTCCTGTAGCACCTGTCAGATCAATGGTGGCACCGAGTACATTTAATGTCGGACCACTAATTCCGAAGCCAACAAGACCTGCGGTACCGGCCAAGCCTCCAAGGATAGTGCTCATAACAAGCGGTTCCCCGGATGCGAATGGAATAATGGCCCCGCTACCTGTAGCGCCTGTTGGTCCGGTACCTCCGGTTGGTCCCGTAGGCCCTGTTGGTCCGGTCACTCCTGTAGCGCCAGTGCCTGTAGCGCCAGTGTCGCCGGTCGCTCCCGTCGGTCCAGTTGGCCCCGTTAGCCCCGTAGCTCCGGTATTTCCCGTAGCTCCCGTAGTTCCCGTAACGCCTGTAACTCCTGTAGCTCCTGTATCGCCTGTGGCTCCAGTATCGCCGGTTGGTCCAGTTGGTCCTGTCGGTCCGGTGGCCCCCGTAGCGCCGATGCCTGTAGCGCCTGTTGCTCCGGTACCGCCGGTTGGTCCAGTTGGTCCTGTCAGTCCGGTATCGCCGGTAGTTCCCGTACCGCCAGTTGCACCTGTAGCTCCAGTACCGCCGGTTGGTCCAGTTGGTCCTGTCGGTCCGGTGGTCCCAGTAGCGCCGGTGCCTGTAGCGCCTGTGGCTCCGGTATTGCCGGTCGGTCCAGTTGGCCCGGTCGGTCCGGCATCGCCGGTAGTTCCCGTACCGCCAGTTGCACCTGTAGCTCCGGTACCGCCGGTCGCTCCGGTTGCGCCCGTAGCTCCAGTATTCCCGATCGGTCCTTGAGCTCCTTGTGGTCCTTGCTGTCCGGCAGCTCCGGTACCCCCGGTCGCTCCGGTTGCTCCCGTTGCTCCAGTATTTCCGATCGGTCCTTGAGTTCCTTGCGGTCCTTGCTGCCCGACAGCTCCAGTATTCCCGATTGGTCCTTGAGCTCCTTGCGGTCCTTGCTGTCCGACAGCTCCTTGAGGTCCGACGAAGCCCTGAGGTCCTTGAGGCCCGACTGGACCTTCAGCACCGGTCGCTCCGGTCGCCCCAGTTGCCCCTGCAGCGCCGTTTGCCCCTGCGGCGCCGTTTGCGCCGGTCGCTCCGGTTGCGCCTGTGGATCCTGTTGCCCCAGTGTTTCCTACAAGCCCTTGAGGACCTTGTGGCCCTTGCTGTCCGGCATTACCTTGGGGTCCTTGCGGACCTTGCTGTCCTTGCTGTCCTTGCGGGCCGGGTTCTCCTTGAATGCCTTGAGGCCCTTGAGGTCCAGTGCTTCCTGGTGGTCCGACAGGCCCTTGTGACCCGATCGGTCCTTGTACGCCTGTGGCTCCCGTCGAGCCAGTGGGTCCTGGGGGCCCGCCTGATGGTCCGGTTGCACCTGTGGATCCCGTCGCGCCTGTCGCGCCTGTGGACCCCGTTGCCCCAGAGATACCCGTCGCGCCTGTAGCACCTGTGGACCCCGTTGCCCCAGAGATACCGGGCGCACCTGTCACGCCTGTGGCTCCGGTAGCGCCTGTCGCGCCTGTCGCGCCTGTCGCGCCCGTCGCGCCCGTCGAACCCGTCGAACCCGTCGCACCAGTGGGTCCGGTGCGGCCGCGCTTGCCGCGATCACCATCATCGCCTCTTTTGCCGCGCTCACCTTCAGGTCCCTGGGGTCCTATTGAACCGAGCTGACCTCTGAGCTCGCTATATTCGTCGCTATGATGGTCACGATGATTGTGTTGAGTACGAGGACGATATCTTCTTCTTGTTCCTGAGATGAAGAGGCGTTTTCTCTTAGCGACAGCTATTTTTTTATGTCTTTTCGGATAGTTGCCGTTATTGGACGTTTTGATTTTTAACGTCTGTTTTTTTGTTGAACGTTTGCGGTAACGACGTTTGAACTCGTTCAGTTGAAGCACCTCCTAGGTAATTTCTTTATACTACGGGCTAATGTGGAGGTTTGCTTGGGTGCAGGAGAGCTGTCGCGTAGGCATTGGCCTGTTTTTAGAAAAATGGGCGATAGGGCGAGGTTGACAATTGCCTGTGAGAATGTTTATCATTTAATTGATAATAGTTATCAGTAAATAGGCGGATAGAAGGGTAAGCGTAACCGAGTGAAACGGCCCTTGTTCTGTGCGCGGAAAGGGATTTGAAATCATGCAGACAGGAACCAAACAGCCATGGAATTGGCTTTTATTCCCATTCTCCGCTGTCACGGCTGGGCCTTATGGCGTAGTTGCTGCTACGGTCGGGCATGGGGTATATTCAATTGAAGATGAATCTGAGTGGGGGAAGCTTGGAACGGGGTTGCCTGATACGACTGGAATCCATCGGCTTCAGCTTCACCAGGAGCTGCTTCATGCTTGCACGAATAACGGGTTATATGAGTGGAACGGAGAAACGTGGGAGCAAGACGGCCTGACGTTGCCGTGTTATCAATATCGCAGGCTTGGAGGCGCATGCTACGCTTCAACGTCGGACGGATTATGGATCCGGACGGGGTCGAAGTGGGGTCAGCTCTCTTGCGAGGGGAAGCATGTATTTGATTTTATTAGTCTTCCTCAATATGTCATCGTGGGTCATGATACCGGAATCTCCTTATATGACCGATTCATGGATGAATGGGCGCATTTTGAGCTGCAGCGATGCATTACCAGCCTGGCAGTCTATCGGGGCCATTTGATTGGTGCGACGGATCAGGGCGAATTGGTGGTAGGGGACAGGAAGGGTCGGTTCGACCGAATTCAATTCGGGAAAAAGATAATCTATTCCATAGTTCCGAAGCGGGGCAGTATTTATGTGTGTACCGACCAAGGACTGTTCAAGCTCGTCTACATAGCGGACCGACTGGTGCTGCTGTCTGTCCAGCTTGGTTTCCCGGTGACGGATGTCGATGTGCTGGGGGATCAGATTTTTATGGCGACGATGTTCCATGGCATTCAGAGCATATCGTTATAACAGGAGCGATTCATATATGCTGGAGTGCGATTGTTCGCATGTTATAGGGAAGAGCCTTGATTCTACGATGAGCCATCGGCAGAACAAGGCTCTTTTGGCTGAACAGACATAGACAGAGCTTGCGGGAAATAGAGTATGGACAAACGATCGGCTCTTCAAGTAACATGGCAGTATTCATGGGAATTAATGCAGCTATGCATCGGGGAGAGAGATCAGCGTGTCAGAAGATTTATTACTAACGTTTCGTTCGCCGCCTCTGCCTTTTTTCGTAGAGTCGAACCGAATAACATATAGACCTGGCGAGGAGCATCCCAATCGGACGAATCTTGGCGTATTCGATCTGCTGTTCGTGAATGAGGGAACGCTTTATGTCGCCGAGGAGAACCATAAATGGACATTGAAGCCGGGAGATGTGCTCATCTTGCGGCCGGATCGCTGGCATTATTCCTTTCGGCCTTGTGATGAGGAGACGGTGTTCGATTGGGTGCACTTCCAGACCGTCGGAGCATGGGAGGAGACCGAGGACAATCAGCCTGGCAGCATCCGGGGCGATTACTATACCTATGCCATCCGTTTGCCCAAGAAGATGAAGCTGAATTATCCGGATGAGGCGAAGCTTATCTTTTCCCAGCTGCATGAGGCGGCCAAGAGCTCCTCTCACGGAGCATTCTGGGACCGGCAGCAGCGATTCCTGCATCTGCTTCAGATGCTGGATGAAGGCTGGCGTTCGGACGCAGCTAAGGCTGCCGTATCCGTAGCGGAGCGTGCGGCGGCTTATTTGAAATTGAATTACCGGACCTCCATCAGCAATACGATGCTGAGTGAGGTGCTTGATCTCCATACGAACTATATCACTCGCTGTATGACGGAAGTGTTCGGTTGTACTCCGCAGCAGTATTTGCTGTATTACCGGCTTGACCAGGCGAAGCTGCTGCTCATCAAGACCGACTGGACGATTGCGAGAGTGGCGGAGGAGACCGGCTTCCGGCAAACCCCGCATTTCTCCCGTCTCTTCGCATCGCACACCGGCATGCCGCCGCTCAAGTTCAGAAAACGGTTTACGACCTAAATGATCCATACCGTCAACTAACCTAGGCTGCCCAACAGGCTACGAAAAAATTCATGAATAATTTTCCACCAACCTACAAAAACTGGATTCAATTACGCAGCCATGAGGCTAAAGGAGCGATCCAGCGATGATTGAACGGTTTTCGTTGACGGTGGATATGAGTGAGATTGTAGAGCGGTTTGGGATCAAAAAAGTGGTGGTCGGACACACGAATCGGTTCAACGTAGCGCCGACCCAGAACGTGTCCATCATTATGAATGATCGTCACGATACGCGCGTGTTGCAGGAATCCAGATGGGGGTTGTTTCCCTTCTGGGCCAAAGATTCGGTGAATGCCGACTCTGCGGCTTTGCCAGATAAGCCATTCCTGCATCGCATGATGAAGCGGCAGCGCTGTGTGATTCCGTGCAGCGGATTTTACGGGCAGAAGATGTTCGGCAAGGAGCGGGAGCCGAGAGCTATGCATACCGTGCTGCCCGGCCATGCGGTGCTTGGCATAGCTGGCATGTATGACTGCTGGCGCCATTCAAGCGGCAAGGAAGTACGTGCTTTCACCATGCTGACGGCAGCCACCAGCGGATCGATGTCTGTCTGGCAGCCGCGCTTGCCGATTGTGCTGGATGAGGAAGGCGTCGAGGATTGGCTAAATCCGAAGCTGACGGAATTCGGCAAGTTGCGCAAGCATATGGAGGCGCCGGAGAGCTACTTGCTCCGTTCCTATCCCGTTACGAACGCCGTTCATGATGAATGGTACGAAGCGCCTGACTGCATCAGGGAAATTGCGATTCCTGATTTCGCATAGTAACGAGAGAGGCTGGTTTCGAGCAGATTTCATTGCCGGGACCGGCTTTTTTTGCGTGTTCGTTTACCTTTGGATTCGTCTCTAATAATTTCCTATTCGCTCATAATATCCCTTATAATAGAGGGAGTTCAAACTTTTTGCCGCAGATTCAATGAGAATAGAAGCAGAGAGGGTGAAGCCGTTGGACATGATTTTTACGGTAGATCTGGAAGACTGGTTTTGCAGCCCGGAGTTGTCACTTGCCGATTGGAAGCGCTATCCGTTCAGATTGGAGAAGCCAACGCATCTGCTGCTGGATATGCTGGACGAAAAGAATGCGAAGGGGACGTTTTTTGTATTGGGCTGGATTGCGGAGCATAAACCCGAACTGGTGAAGGAGATTCACCGGCGGGGCCATGAGATTGCATCCCATGGCTACGCGCACCGGCTGGTCTATAAGCAGTCGCGACTGGAGTTCAAGGAGGATATTAGGCATTCCAAATCTCTGCTGGAGCAGCTGACCGGCTCGGAGGTTCGTGGATACCGGGCGCCGTGCTTCTCTATGACGGAATGGGGACTGGAGCTGCTGGAGGAGGAGGGCTTTAATTATGATTCCAGCTTGATGCCCAATTCGTTCGGTGGCGATTCAGGGGGCTTGAGCGGATACCCGAATTCCGGCTCCTCCTTCCGAATCAAAGGAAGGCTGACTGAATATCCGTTGCCTGCGCACAGGATCGGGAGTCTGCATATTCCATGGGGTGGCGGTGGGTACTACCGGTTGTATCCGTATGAAGTGTTCCGTTATGGCGTGACGTCATGGCTGAAGGGCCATGATTATTTCTTGTTTTATATTCATCCGTATGATCTGGACAAGGAGCAACCCCGCATTTTCCAATCGACGTGGTCCAATAGCTTCAGAAGATATTACGGACTTGGCGGGACTCATCGCAAAATCGAGCGAATGCTTAGTGACTACGACTGCACGTCCATTGAGCATTACGAGCATCAAGCCGTAGGTATGGTTCTACATGGTTGATCGGGCTGAGCGGATAGAGGACAAGCCCCCCTATGGCAGTGTTGCGGAGTTATTCCGGGATGGTGAGCTGCTGGCCTGCATGGCGTATTTGTTCGCGCGGGAATCGGGCATACGCTTATCCAAAGAGGCCATCATAAGAGCTTCTGCGGTGGCTAAGCTGAAGGAACGGGGATGGGTATCTGCCTCCGGAGGATTGACCGACAGGGGACTTGCCTATAGCTGTTATGAGTATGAGCGGCAGTTGAATCTTCGGGAGCCGCTGGATCGGCTTCTCATCGAGGAGGCGTCGGGCAGGCGAAGGATTGCCGATATATGCTGCGGCGGAGGCGCTACGAGCTTTGCCTTGCTGAAGGCGGAGCGTCGGGAGCGGGTGTGTGGAATTGATGCGGCGAGAGAGTCGATTGAGGTTATGAGAGAACGGCTTCGAACAGAAGGCGGTTATGTGCGAGGGACTCGGAGTGATGCAGGCGAGACGGGATATGTTGTAGATCGCCGGGAGGGTGGAGAACGAGTCGAGACGGCTATTGGTGATGTTCACTGCTTGCCTTGGGAAGAGGCGAGCTTCGATCTGGCAGTGTGCCGTGCTGCGCTTCATTATTTGGACGCCAGGACAGCGGTTCGAGAGATGTATCGTGTGCTTGAAGCAGGTGGAAAGCTTTTTTTGCTTGTACATGGCTCGGGTTATCCGCTAGATTACTTGATTCATAGGCGGGGGATATGGAGCATGAGCACGATTGTGTATGCTTTGCGAAAGCTGCGCGCTGCATGGGGAACAGAGCATGCTTCAGGCCATTCACAGGACCGTTTTTTGAGAAGGAGACAGTTGGAAAACCTCTTGACGGAGGCCGGATTCCGGCATATACGCTATTATACGGACAAGCATCGGATGATAGCTGGACGATTCCCTGTCTATTTTGCGATGGTAGCGGAAAAGCAGGGGATATAACGCGGCTTACGATGGCAGGCTGCAAATAGGATTGCCAGGCATAAGAGAAACCTCCGAATCAGGTAAATTCGGAGGTTTCTTGTCGCTTGGGCCAAGGGGGCGGCTATAAGGGACGGATGCTCCCCCGTTAGTCGGCTTGCTGACGGGCGCGAAGCACTTCGGAGGTAAGCAACGGCACGACCTCGAACAGGTCGCCGACGATGCCGTAATCCGCGATGCTGAAGATTGGAGCGTCGGGGTCTTTGTTAATCGCGACGATCGTACGGGATTGGCTCATGCCGGCCAAGTGCTGGATCGCGCCGCTGATGCCGCAGGCAATATAGAGCTGCGGCGTCACGACTTTGCCGGTCTGCCCGATCTGGAGGGCATAGTCGCAGTAGCCGGCGTCGCAAGCGGCGCGGGACGCGCCCACTGCGCCGCCGAACGCAGCGGCGAGCGCATGCAGCGGCTCGAAGCCCGCCGCGCTGCGCACGCCCCGGCCTCCCGATACGACGACGTCGGCCTCGGCGAGATCAAGCTGTCCGCTGGCGCGGCGCAGCATCCCGCGCACGGCGGTCCAGAGCTGCGGCGGCGCGTACGGCAGCGCCTGTACAGAGCCGCCGCTGCCGCCGGCATCCAGCGGCTCCGCCGGCGGCAGATTGTTCGGGCGCACCGTGACGACCCACGGGTGCCCCGGCAGGAAGCTGCGCCGCTCGAACGCCTTGCCGGCGTAGAGCGGGCGGATGAAGCCGACGTCTGCGCCATCTGCGGACGGCTCGATGGCGGTGACGTCGGCGATGTGGCCGGCGCCATAGGCTGCGGCCACCCGGGGCGCGAGCTCGCGCCCCAGAGCGGTATGGCCGAGCAGCAGCGCGTCCGGCCTGACCGCATCCATGGCTGCGCGCAGCACGGCGAGATATGCCTCGGGCGCGTAATCCTTAAGGGCAGGGTCGTCGGCCATATGCACGACATCCGCCCCTCTGGCATGCAGCGCAGCGGCGTCTTCCGCCGCGCTGCCGCTTCCGGCGAGGACGGCGTGCACCGAGCCGCCCTCGCCCGCGAGGCGCCTGGCTGCGCCGAGCGCCTCGAAGGCGACGCGGCGCAGCGAACCGTCGCGCCGCTCGGCATAGACTAGTATCGTTCTGGACATGCGATACAGCTCCTTTCACATCTGGTTATAGGCGGGGAAGTCTTGTCATAGCTCTTACAGCACTTTCGCTTCTGTACGCAGCAGCTCTATCAATCCCGTTGCCTGCTCCTCCGGCGAGCCGGCAATCCGCTTGCCAGTGGAGCGCGGCGGGGGAGGAGATAGCGCTGCTCTTTGTGTGCGGGCAGAGTCTCCGGCGCTGAGCCCGAGCTCCGATAGCGTGACGGTCCGCAGCGGCTTGCGCTTGGCCTTCATGATGCCGGGCAGGGACGGATAGCGGGGCTCGTTTAATCCTTGCTGGGCGGTAATGAGCGCTGGAAGCGGAATGGCGACCGTCTCGGTGTCGCCTTCCGCATCTCGCTCGATCAGCGCGTATTGCGCCGCTTGCACGGAATGGGTGAGGCCGAGCTCCTCAGCCGTGCCCAGCGTCAGCCTCACCGCTGCGGAAGCGTGGGGCAACTCCAGGCGCTCGGCTACCTGCAGCGCGACGCTGCCGGAGCCGCTGTCTACGGCGAACAGCCCTGCTAGCAGCAGGTCGGGCGAGAGAGGGCTGATGACCGCGGCCAGCGCCTCGGCGACCGCATAGCTGTCATCGCCCAGCCCCTCGCTGTCCAGCCGGATCGCTTCGTCCGCGCCGACGGCAAGCGCCGTCCGCAGCGCTTCCTGCGACCGCTCCGTTCCGCATGTGACGACGATGACCTCGCCGCCCAGCTTCTCTTTCAACTGAATGGCTTCTTCCAGCGCGTATTCGTCGTACGGATTGATAACGAATTTGGCCTCGCGTTCGTCTACGCCTTGGGGGGTGACGATTATTTTTTCCTCGGTGTCGAAGGTTTGCTTGAGCAACACGACAACTTTAGGCATGAAAGCTTCCCTCCCGGTCGGTCAAAAGTAGGGCTTTCCGACATCCAATACGTATTGTCCATCAGTGCTACATTATGACATTGGGGAAGCGAATAGACCGCCGGTCATTCGCCGCTCCCGAAGCATGTTCATTGGATGCCGTTCATATACTTGGAGCACCGCGGCCATTTTTGAAAGCGCTTTACAAGCTTGTCCGACCCATCCGGAGGACGGCCATAGCCGGCGAGGCTGGGGCAATACGGGAGACAGGGAGGGCTGTGCGAATGACAGGGATATGGCAGACGCTGGCTGCGCAGCTTACGGCCGATATGGCTGCGCTTCTACTGGCAGGCTATCCAGACGTCATCATGTGGGGGAGGTGGATACTGTTCGCGGCGCTGACAGGGAGCGCTGTATGGATGTTCGCGGCTGTCGTGCTTCGCCGCATCGGGTATATGCGGATTGGAGCGCCGGCGGTGTTCGAGCGGCACAAGCCTGTCAGACACAAAGGCATTGCGGGCGAGGTGCTCGGCCATCGCAGGCTGCTGAACGATGTTCGCAGCGGCGTCATGCATCTCGTCTATTTCTACGGCTTCATGATGCTTCAATTCGGAGCACTCGATCTGATCTGGAAAGGGCTGAACGGTGGCAAGCCGCTGCCGCTGCCGTATTACGGAGCTTTCTCCTGGATGCAGGAGATTACGGTTGTGCTGGTGCTCGCGGCTGTGCTGTATGGCGCATACCGCCGTTATGGCGAGAAGCTGATTCGGCTGAAACGGGGATGGAAGCCGTCGCTTGTCATGTGGTTTATCGGCACGCTTATGCTGACGGTGCTGTTGTCTCTCTCCTTCGAGCGGCTGGCGGCGGGATCTGCAGAATCGGTGGAGGCTTCTTTCGCACCGATCAGCGAGCCGATATCGCAGCTGCTGATGCTGCTCGGGGTACAGGAGGGAAGCGGGCTTGCCATAGCTGGATTCGAGCTATTCTGGTGGCTGCACTTGTTGGTCCTGCTTGGCTTTCTGGTCTATGTGCCGCAATCCAAGCACTTTCATCTCCTTACCGCTCCGGTCAATCTGTGGTTCAGGCGGAACGAACCGCCGGGCAGACTGACGCCGCTTGATCTGGAGAATGAAGAAGCGGAGTCGTTCGGCGCGGGGAAGATCGAGGATTTCAACCGGAAGCAGCTGCTGGATCTGTACGCCTGCGTCGAATGCGGGCGCTGCACGAATGTGTGTCCGGCGGCAAGCACGGGGAAGCTGCTTTCGCCCATGCATCTCATCGTGAAGCTAAGAGATCATTTGACGGAGAAAGGGTCTGCCCTTACGTCCAAATCGCCATGGCTGCCCGCCGGATTATGGTCCGGCAAAGGAGTGAGCAGCGGGGCTCACGTCATGGGCGCGGTCATGCCGGCTTGGGAGGCGGCATCCGGGGAAGGCGAGGAATCGCAGTACCGCACCGATATCGGACCTACGATGGCGGTTCAAGGCGCGGCATGGGGCAAGCGGGAAGGCGCGGCTCCGACCGAGCTGGAGCTGATCGGGGATGTCATTACCGCAGATGAGCTGTGGTCCTGCACGACCTGCCGCAATTGCGAGGAACAGTGCCCAGTCGGCAACGAGCATGTGGACAAAATTATCGACATGCGGAGATATCTGGTGCTGATGGAGGGGAGCCTGCCGTCCGACGGACAGCGCGCCTTGCAGAACATTGAGCGCCAGAGCAATCCATGGGGGCTTCCGCGTGCGGAGCGAGCGGCCTGGATTGAGGAGTGCGAGCGAAAGACGGGCATTCGGGTCGATACAATGAGCGAGCGCAAGTCGCAGGATCGGCTGCCGGAGGTTCTGCTGTGGGCCGGCTCCATGGGAGCATACGATACGCGCAGCAGACGCGTGTTGTTCGACCTGATTCGCTTGCTGGCATCGGCACGCGTAGACTTCGCGACGCTGGGCCAAGAGGAGCGCAGCTCAGGCGACACCGCCCGCCGCATCGGCAATGAGCTTCTGTTTCAGGAACTGTGCCGGGACAATATTGCCGTGCTGGCCAAATACGGGGTGAAACAAATCGTCACCGCCTGCCCCCATACGTACAATACATTCAAGAACGAATACCCGGACTTCGGGTTGCCAGCGGATATAAGGGTTACGCATCATACCGAGTTGCTGGCGGCGCTTGTATCGGATGGAAGACTCACTCCGAAGTTTGATGTGGAGGAGCGTGTGACGGTACATGACTCCTGTTATCTTGGGCGATACAACGATACGTATGAGGCGCCGAGAGCCATATTGAAAGCCATTCCCGGCCTGTTCATCGAGGAGATGGAGCGTTCGGGCAAAAACGGCATGTGCTGCGGAGCCGGCGGCGGCTTGATGTGGATGGAGGAGCATGCCGGGACGCGGGTTAATTATGCGCGGACTGCACAAGCACTTGCGGTCAAGCCTTCCGTCATCAGCTCGGCTTGTCCGTACTGTCTGACGATGATGGAGGATGGGCTGAAGTCGCTGCAGGAAGGAGAGAACGTCATTGCACGAGATGTGGCGGAGCTGCTTGCCGACAGCGTCTTCGGGGCATGACAGCAAGCCGGATAAGACGGCTTGATTCTATAAACGTGAGGTGAGGCGATAGATGACCAACCAACAGACCCGTACGAAAAATGCGGGTTCCATACGCAATGCGGCCGTTATCGGCTCCGGTGTGATGGGAGCGGGAATTGCCGCGCATTTGGCGAATGCGGGCATGAACGTCCTGCTGCTTGACGTCGCGCCGAAGAAGCTGACCGAAGAGGAGGAGAAGAAGGGACTTGCGCTATCTGACGCCGCTGTGCGCAATCGATTGTCTGCCGCGGCGGTAGCCCGAATGGTGAGGGCGCAGCCTGCCCAGCTCTACGACAGCGCATGGGTGAAGCGCGTGACGCCGGGCAACCTGACCGATCACCTGCCCAGTCTGGGCGATGTCGACTGGATCGTCGAGGCGGTCGTTGAGCGGCTGGACATCAAGCAGGAGGTGCTCGCAGCCATCGAATCGGCGCGGCGTCCCGGCACGCTGGTCAGCACGAATACGTCAGGCTTGTCAGTCGCGACGATGGCGGAGGGCAGGAGCCTGGAGTTCCGGCGGCATTTTGCGGCGACGCATTTCTTCAACCCGCCGCGTTATATGAAGCTGGTCGAAGTGGTGCCGACGGACGATACAGACCCCGAAACCGTCGCGCTGCTGACGGAGCTATGCGAGAAGCGGCTTGGCAAAGGCGTGGTGCTGGCAAAGGATACACCGAATTTCATTGCCAACCGGATCGGCTCCTACGGGATGATGGTGACGCTGGCCGATACGGAGACTTTCGGCCTTACGGTAGAAGAAGCCGATGCGTTGACGGGACCGGCGATCGGCAGACCTAAGACCGCGACCTTCCGCATGCTGGATCTGGTCGGACTCGATACGCTCCTGCATGTCGTGGACAACGTACGGGAGCGAAGCGCCGATGAAAGCGAGCGGGCGACCTTCGAGAGGCCGGAGCTGCTGGCCAGGCTTGTATCGCTTGGCAGGCTTGGCGAGAAGTCCGGCGAGGGCTTCTACCGCAAGCTGAGAGGCGAGGACGGCCGCAGCCGGATTGAATCGCTGCGACTGGATACGCTGGAGTACGGCGAGCAGCGGCGCGTGACTTCTCCGGTCATCGACGCAGCCAAGGCGGCGAAGGGCGCAGCTGCGAAAGCACGGGCGCTGCTTGCCGTTGATCCCGCCCATAAGCATGCCCAGTTCGCATGGTCGACGCTGAAGAAGACGCTACTGTATACGGCTGCTCAAGTTGGCGTCATAGCGGATTCGATTACAGAGATTGATAGGGCGATGCGCTGGGGCTTCAATTGGGAGCTTGGTCCCTTCGAGCTCTGGGACGCGATTGGTCTGGAAGAGTCGGTCGCGCGGATGAAGCAGGAAGGCGACACGATTCCGGCTTGGGTCGAGGAATGGCTAACCGAGGGGCATACGAGCTTCTACCGCGTATCCGGCCAGAAGCGGTTCCATGCGGCGAGGGGAGGCTTCACGGCGGAGAAGGAAGAAGAGGATGTGCTCTCGCTGGCGGCACTGAAGTCTGCGGGACGTACGGTATTCTCAACATCAGGAGCCAGCTTAATCGATCTGGGTGACGAGGTGGCCTGCCTGGAATTCCATTCGCAGAACAATGCGATAGGAGGCGAGGTGCTGACGGCGATCCGGCAGTCGGTGCAGGAGGTGTCCCGCAACTGGCGAGGGCTGGTGCTGGCCAATGAAGGCCGGAACTTCTGCGTCGGAGCCAATCTTGTCCTGCTGCTGATGGAAGCTCAGAACGGCGAATGGGATGAAGTGGAGGAGATTATTCGCTTCTTCCAGGACAGCATGCTGCGGCTGAAGCGGCTGGATCGTCCTGTCGTAGCCGCGCCGCACCGGATGACACTGGGCGGCGGTGTCGAGGCATGCTTGCCGGCGGATCAGATCATCCTGTCGCCGGAGACTTACTTTGGGCTGGTGGAGACGGGCGTTGGGCTTATTCCTGCAGGCGGGGGCTGCAAGGAGGCAGCGGCGCTGGCGGCCCAGCGAGCGGTGGCCGCATCGGGAGGCCAGAGGGCAAGCGCCGATATCCAGCAGCCGCTTAACGCATTGTTCGAGACCATCGCCATGGCGAAGGCGTCGACAAGCGGCCATGACGCGAAGCGGCTTGGTCTGCTCCGTCCGCAGGATCGCGTCATCACAAGACAGGACGCGCGCATCTCGGAGGCGAAGCGGGCGGTGCTGGAGCTTGATCGGGCCGGCTATGCGCCGCCGCCTGCGGAACGGATTGCCGTTGCCGGCAAGGAAGGCAAAGCCGTGCTGAAGCTGGCGGTCCAAGCGATGCGCCTGTCCGGCATGATCAGCGAGCATGATGCAGTAATCGGGGGCAAGCTGGCGCATGTGCTTGCCGGCGGGGATGTGAAGCCGGGAACGGAAGTAAGCGAGCAATACTTGCTGGATTTGGAATGCGAGGCGTTCCTCAGCCTATGCGGCGAGCGCAAGACACAGGAACGTATGAGCCATATGCTTGCCACGGGCAAGCCGCTACGCAATTGAGAGGGGGAGTGCGATGAGCAGGCAGGAGAGATTTGCGCCGCATGAGCGGGATGCCGTTATCGTATCGGCAGTCCGAACGGCGGTGGGAAAGGCATCAAAGGGAAGTCTCGCGGAGACCAGAGCGGAGGATCTGGGAAAGGCCGTCATTCAGGGTGCGCTGGAGCGGGTACCGAATCTGCCGAAGGAAGCCATTGAGGATGTCATCTTCGGCTGCGCGATGCCGGAGGGTGAGCAGGGGCTTAATGTAGCGCGCGTCATCTCGCTGTACGCAGGCTTGCCGGTAACGACGCCGGCAGTGACGGTGAACCGGTTCTGCGCGTCGGGGCTGCAATCGATCGCTTATGCGGCGGAGCGGATCAGGCTTGGCGAAGCCGACGCCGTGATTGCGGGCGGTGTCGAGAGCATGAGCCATGTGCCTATGACCGGCTTCCGGCTGTCGCCGCATCCCGGTATCGTAGATGCGATGCCAGAGGTGTATATGGGCATGGGGCATACGGCAGAGGAGGTTGCCCGCAGGTACGGCGTATCCAGAGAGCTGCAGGACGCCTTCGCTGCATCCAGCCACCAGAAGGCGGCTACAGCGATTGCTGCCGGGCTGTTTCAAGCGGAGATTGTGCCGATTACGGCCAGCCGGTCCGGCACGGATGACAGCGGACGCCCTTGGCAGAAGATGTTCAACTTCGCGATTGACGAGGGGGTAAGGCCGGAGACGACGGTACAGACGTTGTCGTCACTAAAGCCTTCTTTTGCAAGAGAGGGGACGGTTACGGCAGGCAACGCATCGCAGATGAGCGATGGGGCGGCAGCTGTTATCGTCATGAGCCGCAGCCGCGCAGAGGAGCTTGGGCTGAAGCCGCTCGCCGTATTCCGCAGCTTCAGCGTAGCGGGGGTAGCGCCGGAGATTATGGGCATCGGTCCGATCGAGGCGGTCCCGAAGGCGCTTCGGAAAGCGGGCATTACGAAAGAAGACGTTGATCTGTTCGAGCTGAACGAGGCATTCGCCGCCCAATGCGTGCCTATCATTCGCGAGCTGAGACTTGATCCGGAGCGGGTCAATGTGAACGGAGGCGCCATTGCACTCGGCCATCCGCTCGGCTGCACGGGCGCCAAGCTGTCTGTATCGCTGATCCATGAATTGGGGAGACGCGGAGGAGGCATTGGCGTCGTGACGATGTGCATCGGCGGCGGTATGGGAGCGGCCGGGGTACTGGAAGTGTACGCAGGGCAGTAGGGATTAGGACGAAGAGAGCGTCCTTTATATTGCTAGCTATAGGGAGGGCATTGGCATGACGGATACGAGACGATTCGGCGGACGGTTCATAATCGAGGACAGCAAGCCGGAAGCGGTCGTGACGCCCGAGGATTTCACGGAAGAACAACGATTAATGCATGATGCCGCCATGCAGTTCCTGGAGACAGAGCTCGTTCCGAAGGATGCGGAGATTGAGGCGCTGAATTATGAGCTGACGGTGGAGCTGATGCGGAAGGCAGGAGAGCTGGGGCTGCTCGGCGCCGATATCCCGGAGGCGTACGGCGGCATCGGGCTGGATAAGGTCAGCACGACTTTGCTGGCGGAGACGCTGGCGCGTTCCTCTTCCTTCGCGCTGTCGGTAGGCGCGCATACCGGTATCGGGACGCTGCCGATCGTATTTTTCGGAACGCCTGAACAGAAGAGCAAGTATTTGCCGGACCTCGCTACGGGAGCGAAGATTGCGGCCTACTGCCTGACAGAACCTGCATCGGGCTCCGATGCGCTTGGCGCCCGGACAACAGCGAAGCTGTCAGGTGACGGGAACCATTATATTCTGAATGGCTCCAAGCTGTATATTACGAACGCGGGATTCGCTGACCTCTTTATCGTCTATGCAAAGGTGGATGGCGAGAAGTTCACTGCTTTTATTGTTGAACGGGAGACACCGGGGTTCAGTGTCGGTCCCGAGGAGCATAAGATGGGCATTAAGGGATCGTCAACCTGCCCGCTCTTCTTCGAGGATGTTGCCGTTCCAGTCTCCCATGTGCTGGGAGAGGTAGGGAAGGGACATCATATTGCCTTCAATATCTTGAACATCGGACGCTTCAAGCTGGGTGCCGCATGTCTCGGTTCTTCCAAGGAGACGATCGAGCTCGCTTCCAGCTATGCCAACACGCGCAAGCAATTCGGGCAGGCGATATCGAGCTTTCCCCTGATCGCCGCGAAGCTCGCGGATATGAATATTCGCACGTTCGCGCTGGAGAGCCTGCTCTACCGCACAGCGGGATTTATCGATGATACGCTCAGGCTCTCCGATGAGGAAGCGGGAGAGGAGAGCGAGTCGTCAGCCGCCGACGCGGGCAGAAGAGCCGCCAAAGCGATCAGCGAATATGCGATTGAATGCTCGATGGTGAAAGTATTTGCTTCGGAGACGCTGGATGCCGTCGTTGATGAGGGGGTGCAAATTCACGGAGGGTACGGGTATATCCGGGAATACAAGGTAGAGCGAATCTATCGGGACTCCCGTATTAACCGCATATTCGAAGGCACGAATGAAATCAATCGCATGCTTATTCCCGGCACGCTGCTGAAGAAGGCAATGAAGGGCGAGCTTCCGTTGCTTCAAAGCGCCCAGGCGCTGCAGGGCCAGCTATTGCAGCCGATGCCGCTGCCGGCATTCGGCGGGCCGCTGGAGAAGGAAGCCTACCGGGTGGGCCAAGCGAAAAAAACATTCCTCGCCATCGGCGGGCTGGCTGTTCAGAAGCTTGGGCTTCGGCTGGAAGAAGAGCAGGAGGTGCTATGCGTATTAGCCGACCTGATGATACAGACATTCGCAATGGAGAGCGTCTTGCTGCGGGCGCAGAAGTTGCTGGGCAGGAACGAAAGCAAGGACGCGGAGCAAGCGGGGCTTGCGCAGGCGATGACCGAGGTATTCATTCAGGAGGCGATGGAGAAGGTAGAAGGTCTTGCCAAAACTGCGCTAGCTGCACTAGAGAGCGGAGATGGCTTGCAGATGCAGCTGTCCGTCTTGAAGAAGCTGATGCGGGCGCCGCTCGTCAATACGATCGCACTGAAGAGGGAGATCGCGGCCCGAGTGATTCGAAGTGAGCAATATGTCGTGTAGAGGGGGAGAGCCAGCATGGAATCGCATAGACCTGAAGACCCGCTTGTACCCGCACAATCGCCAGCTGAGGAGGAGGAGGCCGGAGCCGAGGAGGAAGCACGCTCCGAAGGGCTTCCGCAGACCGCCTCCGCTATCGAATCAGAGCCTGCACAGCCAGCGGAAGATCATGTGACGGATTCTGGGCATTTTGCGCAGGATGTTAAAGCTCATTCGCCACGGGAAGAGGAGCCATCCGGTCTGAGTGAGGAAGAGCCGGTCAGTGATTATGAAGAAGCGCCGCAAGAGCCGGCGGCAGCATCAGACGAGGAGCCGGAAGTGACTGGTGACCTGAGAAGCGATCAGCCGCCGCTGGAATTGGAACGGAACGAGGTTCCTCCTCAGGAGCCTGAGCAGGAAGCGGTTCAAAGGGATGTTCATCAACAAGAGCCAGAACCGGATGTGATTCCGAGTGAGGCATCCCATGCAGAGCCATACCATGATCCAGGAAGTGAAGCGCAGACGGAGGTTGCGGAAGGTTTGGAGGAAGTGACGGAACCAAAGACTGGCGATGGGGAAAGGCAAGAAGAAGCAGAGCAGCCCTTTGTACGCCCGTGGCTGAATCATTATCCGGAGGAGGTTCCCTCAACGCTTGCATATCCAGACTGCAGTATAGGGCAGTTTCTGACGGATTCGGCGAAGCGGTTCCCGGAGCATGATGCCGTGTACTTCATGGGCAAGACGGTGACCTACCGCGAGCTTCACACATCGGCCACCCGAATAGCCAAGGAGCTGGCGGTAAGAGGAATAGGCAAGGGAGATCGTGTTGCGATAATGCTTCCCAACTGTCCGCAGGCAGTGATCGCCTATTATGCGGTCTTGTTCGCGGGAGCAGTAGTCGTCCAGACGAATCCGCTGTATGTAGAGCGGGAGCTGGAGCATCAGCTAAAGGATAGCGGCGCTTCCGCGATTATTACGCTTGATCTCTTCTATGACCGATTGTCTCGCGTACGGGGCGAGAATCCAGAGGAAGGGCCTATTCCTGAGCTGAGACATATTATTGTGACTTCACTTAAGGACGGCCTGCCGTTTCCGAAAAACATGCTGTATCCCATCAAGCAGCGGAAAGAGGGCTTTCGCTCCATTATCCCATATGGGAAGCAAGGGGTTATCGCATACCGCAGCTTGCTAAAGGGAACGGGGCCCAATGTGAGCTTGCCGGAGCAGGGGAAAGGCGATGAGCTGGCTGCTCTGCAATATACGGGAGGCACGACCGGGACGCCCAAAGGCGTCATGCTGACGCATGCCAACTTCGTTGCCAATACATTGCAGACCTCCGCATGGTGCTATAAGGCTGGGGACGGCAAGGAGAGATTTCTTGCCGCGCTGCCGCTATTCCACGTATTTGGCTTAACGGTTGTGATGAATATGTCTGTGCTGAAGGCTGGAACGCTGATTCTGCTGCCGAGGTTCGAGACTGAGACGGTTCTGAAGACGATAGCCGAACGGAAGCCTACTATTTTCCCGGGAGCTCCTACGATGTATGTTGCCCTAATTAATCATCCCAATGCTTCAAAATTCGATCTGTCTTCCGTTAACGTCTGCATTAGCGGCTCCGCTGCATTGCCGCTTGAGGTACAGGAGCAATTCGAGGCGCTAAGCGACGGGCGGCTGATTGAAGGCTACGGCCTGACAGAGGCAACGCCGGTGACGCATGCCAATCCGATATGGGGGAATCGGAAGATCGGAACGATTGGCATCCCGTTCCCGGATACAGACGCCGCTGTCATGGACCCGGTATCCGGCAAGTTGCTCCCTTCGGGAGAGCTCGGCGAGCTGATGATACGGGGACCGCAGGTGATGAAGGGCTACTGGAACCGTCCCAAGGATACAGAGGACGCGCTTCGCAATGGCTGGCTTCGGACGGGTGATCTTGCGACGATGGATGAAGACGGTTATTTTACAATTATGGATCGGATTAAGGATGTCATTATAGCAAGCGGATTCAACGTCTATCCGAGAGAGGTGGAGGAGGTTCTGTTCGAGCATCCTGCCGTTCGGGAAGCTGCGGTGCTTGGTGTCAAGGATGGCTATAGAGGGGAAACGGTAAAGGCTTATATCGTCCTGAAGGAGGGCTGGCAGGTGTCGCGCAGCCAGCTTGACCGCTGGTGCCGGGAGCGGCTGGCGGCCTTTAAGGTGCCGCAGTACTATTCGTTTAGGGAAACGCTTCCAAAGACGATGGTCGGCAAGGTGCTCAGGCGCAAGCTAGCTGAGGAAGAGTTGGAATCGGACGATGCTTTGGGGGACGATAAGGAATGAAGGAGATGGATGAGAAATGGTTTCGGCAGCAGGCGGATGATGCGGGGCAGCTAACGCGTCTCGCCGAACGCGCTCAGGAGACGTTCTGGGGACTGCTTGGCTGCGAAGTCGTAAAAGCGGATGGGAATAAAGCGACGATTTGTCTGGATCTGATTCCATCCCATCTGAATTTGCTTGGTATTGTCCATGGCGGCGTGCTCATGTCGCTGATGGATAATGCGATGGGGCTGGTAGTGATGCTGGTGGAGACGACGGGGCGGACAGTAACGGCTAATATGAATACGCATTTCCTCGCCAGTACATCAAGCGGATTGCTGCTGTGCGAAGCGGAGCTATTGCATCGAAGCGGCAGAACGCTTACGCTGCAGGCAGAAGTGAAGGATGAGGATGGAAAGCTGCTCGCCTGGGGGAGCGGATCGTACCGGCTCATTTAAAGGGTGTTACGATGGAAATGGAAGTAACCAAAGGAAAGTGGCATTGGTTGCCAGTTATTTTCAGATTAGATATAATTGTAGCAAATATATGGAAACAAAATTGTGCAGTTTGTATATCAAGCCAGTTGAAAATGTAACCGATAATAAGGTTAAAGGAATGGAGGGCGGGGAAATGGAGCCGAGTTGGATTACAACGCTGTTATTAGTATTCGGCATTGCGGTAGGCGTCGTTGGCGTTATCGCGTATTTGCGAATGCTGCGTAAGGAAAAATTGGCAGTGATAGTCCAATCCAGCGCCGATTCCCCGCCTTCTGACGGCCTTTCCGGCGATCAACAAGCCAAATCCGAAGACGAATCTACAAAGGGAACATAATTGTTCACTTTCTTATTCGGAGTCAAAATGATATAATAGTAAGAAAAATGAAAACATTGTGACTCATTGGCCATGGAGTTGCCTGCACCGAAGGGGGTTCTTTGCGGTGTAAGAGCCGCATACGTTCTCGGATACTGCTGTTTAGGACGACCATCCATCGTATAAGGGAGGAGATTTCATGGCGAAACATAGCCAGAATGAAGTCAAGGAAAGCCTGAAAGAACTTACGAGAATTTTCCAGCCTAAGGACCCGCGGAAATTTGTGAAGGATTATATTCGCAAATACCGCATCACAGGCGGGTATGAGGATGAGCTAACGTCTTTGGTGGAGGATGAGCTAGGCAGAATGAACTCCTCGGTCGGATGAGATTAACATTTCGAGGCTTTGTTTCCCAGGTTGGGGAGCAAGGCCTTTTTGTTGTTCAAAAAAATTTTCTGGTTAAATTGAGAATTGCTATCAACTCAGGTATAGTATAGATAATGATTATCATTACCGTACAGAGAAGCGCAGGTGGATATGCGCCATGGGAGGAAGACATGAGAGAGCTTTACGATGTGACGATTATCGGCGGCGGACCCGCCGGCTTATATACGGCATTTTACAGCGGCATGAGGGAGCTGAAGACAAAGATTATCGAGGCCCAGGATCAGTTGGGCGGCCGGATGCTGCTGTATCCGGAGAAGATTGTGTGGGATGTAGGCGGCGTGCCGCCGATTCGCGCGGAGAAGCTGCTGGAGCAGATTATTCAACAAGGCATGACCTTTGATCCGACGCTTGTGATGAGCGAGCAGATCGTCGGCCTGGACCGGCAGGAAGACGGGACGTTCATTCTGACGGCGGCGAGCGGTCAGCTTCACTATACGCGTGCCGTTATTATGGCCTGCGGCTATGGCATTCGCAAGCTGGCGAAGCTTGAGATTGAAGGGGCCGATCGTTACGAGGTGACGAATCTCTACTACACGGTGCAAAATCTGGAGACATTTCGCGGCAAGCGCGTCCTCATCTCCGGCGGCGGAGATTCGGCAGTCGATTGGGCGAATGAACTGGAGAAGGTGGCAGCCAGCGTCACGGTTGTTCATCGCCGGGACAGCTTCGGAGGATTGGAGCGCAACGTTACGATGATGAAGGAGTCTTCGGTTGATGTCCGGACGCCTTACGCGCTCCATGCTTTGTATAGTACAGATGGGCAGTCGATCGGCCAGGTGTTAATCAAGCATATCGAGACAGAGGAAGAGATCCGACTTGATGTCGATGCTGTCATCGTCAATCATGGGATGAGGTCGGACTTCGGGCCGATTCGCAACTGGGGCTTTGATATGGGGGAATGGAAGGCGAATGTCACTTCGAAGATGGAGACGAATATTGCCGGGGTGTTCGGAGCGGGTGATTTTGTCGGTCACGACAGTAAAGTTGGATTGATCGCGGGTACGTTCACAGATGCCATTGTTGCTCTGAACAGCGCTAAGGTATATCTGGAGCCGGAAGCGAATCCATACGCCTATGTATCTTCCCATAATGACCGGTTCAAAGAGAAGAACAAGCTGCTTGAGGTGCATGGTTAGGTTTGTTTTGATCCAAGTTCTAGAAACTTTTGCGGAATCGCCGCCAATGCCTTGCATGAGTTCTTCGTTCGTGGAATAGGGTATAGCATATACTCCCAATTTCTGTTATCCACGACTAAGAAGGAGGTACGCACATGGCGGTGGAATTAAAGACCCGCGAACATATCAGGGGGATTCGCAGGGCAGGAAGGATCGTTGCGGCATGCCATAAGGCATTGTCACAGCGACTTGCTCCAGGGGTGACGACAAGGGAGATTGACCGGTTCGTTGAACGGTTCATGCTGGACCGCGGCGCCACACCTGCGCAGAAGGGGTACAAAGGCTACCCGTATGCGACTTGCGCGTCAGTCAATGATGTGGTCTGCCACGGGTTCCCCGATACGGAGCCGCTGGAATCCGGGGATATTGTGACAATTGATATGGTGGCCGACGTGAACGGATGGAAGGCGGATTCCGCCTGGACGTATATTATCGGAAGGTCGACCGCTGCGACGGAGAAGCTGCTGCGCGTGGCAAAGCAAGCGATGCAGGAAGGCATCAAGCTGGCTCAGCCGGGCAATTATATCGGAGACATCGGGCATGCGGTGCAGGTGCGTGCGGAACGGGAAGGCTATAATGTCGTTCGCATGTTCGTGGGTCATGGCATCGGACGCCAGATGCATGAATATCCCAATGTCGAGCATTACGGACCGCCGGGACAGGGTGTCAAGCTGGAGGAAGGCATGGTGCTTACAATAGAGCCGATCATTACATCCGGCAAGGCTGATGTCTATATTGCCCGCGACGGCTGGACAGCCCGCACGATGGACGGCTCATGGTCCGCGCAATTCGAGCATACGATTGCAGTTACGAAGGATGGGCCGATTGTGCTCACGCGCTGGGATTAAGGATGAATTGACAGCTTTATCTATACATGAATATAACCCGCTATTGGCGAAGACGCCGACAGCGGGTTTATTATTATGACTTCGCAGCTTCTCTCTGCCGCTTCCACTCTTCATGCAACTTAACGTTCTTCTTCCACAACGCATCACGGGCTGTCTGATCGTAGGCGACCAGTTTCTCACCGAAGACATCGCCGAGTACGTCAAGCCATTGCGATTGTGTCTGAAGCTCGATCTTCTTGATTCCGTGCTCGTCCCGCTGTGCCCACACACAGCCCCGAAGCTCGTTGCTGCCGCCCGCATGCCGATGGCGAAGCAGGAAGGTATTGACCCAAGGCGATTCCGGCGAGGTGCTGTAGTGCTTGTGCTGAGGAAGAAAAGCAGAGATATCGTCCATGACTTCAGGAGCGACGTCCACGCCTGAGAAGGTGGCATTCGGGTCATGCTCCAGCCGCCAGCCTCCCGCAGCGACTTCCGATTGGAGAAGCTTGTACGTGTATGGTCCTTGATGATAAACATCATGTACGAGCGGCAAAGGCTCATAAGGCATATCGCCCAGTCCGGCATCGATAATCCAGCGTGTCTCCTGTGATTGATCATCTGACAATGATACGGTAAGCGCAAGATGGAAGCCGTTCACGCGAGGCGCTTCCCCCATGGGCTGAACGCCTGCTCTATGCCAGGAGACGTCATAGCCGAGCGTGCGAAGCAGCAGGCTGAAGGCTCCGTTCAGATGAAAGCAATAGCCGCTGCGTCCGTTCAAGATCAGCTCCAGCGATTGCCTCGGATCGATGGATGCAGGACGTCCGGCGAAGATGTCGATGGACTGCCAGGATAGCTGCTCCACATGGGCGCGATGCAGCTGGAACAGGTAGGGGAGTGTAGGTTTATCTATATCGGAAAGGCTAAGGCGATTCAGATAGCCCCGCACTTCAGATGAAGTCAGCATGTTAAGTCCTCCTTAAAGACGTTAATGGTTAACGGTGTATAGAATCATTGTTGCGCTGTTAATCCTATTTTATAATGAATCTGACTCCTATAGAATGGTCAGAATTATAGTAATTAAAGAGACAGATTGAAGAGGGGACTTCATATGATTGAAGTGATTATATCCGATCAGTCCGATCAGCCTCAATATATGCAGCTGTACAATCAGCTCCGCAATCACATACGAAGCGGCATGATTCCAAACGGCACGAAGCTGCCGTCCGTCCGTTCGCTGCAAGCGCAGCTGAATTGCAGCAAGACGCCGATCGAGACGGCGTATCAGATGCTCACAGTGGAAGGATACGTCATGAGCAAGCCCAGATCGGGATTGTACGCCCTGTCGCCGAATCATACGGCCGAGATGAAAGGTACGCGCAAGCAAGGAGGTGTGAGGCAGCCAGCATCGAGCTCGCCGCTTAGAGACACGCCTGCACCTCTGCATTCAATTGAGATCGACTTCGATCCGGCGGCTGTAGATCGTGACTTCTTCCCCGTGCGCGCATGGAAGAAGGTGATTCACGAGACGCTGGAGGGCAGCGTAGGCAGCTATTGCGGCTATGGCGATCTTCAAGGGGAGTACGGCCTGCGCGTCGTGCTGGCTGAATATGTGGGGCAGGCGAGAGGTGTGGAATGTACGCCCGATCAAATCGTGGTCAGCGTCGGCATTGCCAACAGTATTCGAATGATAACCGCGCTTCTGGACGGCATCCGCAGCGTGGCGATGGAGGAGCCTGGTTTCCGTCGTGTACGTGAGCAGTTCCTGCATGAAGGGCTTCAAGTGGTTCCTGTGTCAGTAGGAGAAAAGGGCATTAAGGTTGAGGCAGTGAGACGCAGCGGAGCCGAGGCCGTGTATGTGACGCCTTCCCATCAGTTCCCCACCGGATGCGTAATGCCTTATGCGGAGCGGGAGAGACTGTTAGATTGGGCGAATGCGACAGGCTCCTATATAATCGAGGATGATTATGACGGAGAGTTCCGTTATCAAGGCAAGCCAATCCCTTCGCTTCAAAGCCTGGATCGCCATGGACGGGTAATCTATATTGGCACGTTCTCCAAAGCATTCACCCCGGCGCTGCGCATGAACTATATGGTACTGCCGAGGTCATTGTCATCCCGGTTAACATCCATCAGCCATCTATTGATGATCCCGTCGACGATCGACCAGCTTGCGATGAAGGCTTTCATTGAGCAAGGACACTGGTATCGCCATATTCGCCGGATGCGCAATGTGTACCGCAGGAAGCATCATCGGTTGATCGAGCTCTTGGAGAGCGGCTTCGGCGACCGGATTCGAATTACCGGGCATAGCGCGGGACTGCATCTGCAAGTGGAATTACGGACGGATTGCAAAGCATCCGAATTGATGGAGCTGGCAGCGCAAGCTGGTGTGCGTATCTATGATTTTCGGCAGATGTGGATGATGGAGGGGATAGTTGAAGGGAACTATCCGAATGTGTATTTCGGATTTGCGGGAATAAACGAGTCGGATATGGAAGAGGGAGTGAAGCGGCTTCAAGAAGCGTGGAGGGGAATATAATGGCCGGGCTTCTCTTCCCCGGCCTTATTGAAATTGCAGAGTGCTGCGGGGGACAGACATGCACTATGGCTTATCAGAATCCGCAGCTCTAAGCCATCTACTAGTGCTGCTTGAAGTTGATGGTCGGATATTTGGTTGCAATGCGGTTCATCGAAGCCTTTTTATCTTCTTTGATATACTGGTCGAAAAAGAGAAGGCAGATTTCGTTCGTGAGACTATGGTAATTTAATGAATCATGAGTCTTGGACGGCAGCAGCGGGGAAAACAAATTGAAGTCAGTAAAACTCATATGATTCGTCCCAGGAATCGTAACCGAATACCCCCCGCCAGTAAGCGCCGATTCTCTGCGCTTGCTGATTTCGATTAAGATTTCTTTTGTATCTTCAGGGAAATCAGATTCATTTATATGTGCATCATTGAAATACTTTTCGGTCTCATCCGCATTAAAAAGCATAAACGGCTTGCCTGCTCCGGTATCCGGAGCGAGGTCTCCATATAGTCCGCCGTCCAGATTGATCGCGGCTTTGAAGCGGTCATCCTTCATCAGGATCTGCATGGCAGTTGCGCCGCCGTAGGAATGGCCGAACATGCCGACTTGGCTCATGTTTATCTGGTTATAGAATAGACTGTCATGGTCCCCATTCCACTCTTCAAGCTGATCCATTACAAACTGGACATCTTCAACCCATAATGAAATATGGGAATCAAGCAGGGACAGTCCTGCATCCATCTGGGTGAGGGAGGGTGCGACCCGGCCATTGGATAATACCGTCGCCGCAGCATCGTAAGTATGATCGATAGAGGCAATCAAATAGCCATTGCTGGCGAGCTCTTCAAACTGGAATGTACTTGAATTGCGGTACGAGCCCATGCCATGCGAGAAGATGAGCAACGGCCAACCATCCTGCTGCTCCGATACGGCCGCCTCTACTCTGGCGTTGGTTGTGACTAGACCTAAATGCCCGAACAGGAAAGAGGGGAAGCCTTGAGTCTGGCTTAATCCGGCTGCAAGCTCCGCGGGATGCGCGACATAGGGCGCTTTGGACTCTGTGCTCCCAGTGCGGCTCGGATACCAGAGCTGTACGACCAGCTCTCTTTTGTCATCGGGATCATCGGTATAATGCTCTTCTCGATCGTCATCCATAAAGTAATAGGTAGCTGTCCCAATCTCATAGGGGCCTGTAGGCTTGCCGAAGGAGAAAACGGGAACGAGAATGGGCGGCAGGACCGCGGCTGCCGTATAGAGAAGGAGCAGGATGCCCTTGACCGATCGCATCTTCCACGATGAAGATACACTCACACGGTGAGGACGAATCAAGATGCGCAGCGCAATGATGAGGAGCGCTAAATAAGCGGGAACCATCTGCCACCTGTAGCCTTCTGTAAAAAGCTGCAACGCCGTCAGCAAGCCTGCCGCCCCTGCTAATCCCGCATTCCACTTTGTGAGCCCTCTGCTCATCCACATCAGACGAGCCAGTACAACAACATTTGCGATGATAACAATAGCTTCGAATGTTCTCATGATTGGTTCTCTCCATTATTTGTGTCGTATTCCAGTCTTGTTGCCAGCATAGCGCATGGTTTTAAAAAGGGGATTACGAATAACTTAACATTCGATAAACTTCAACTATGCCATTAAGCAGGAATTAAGGTGGGAAACGGTGAGTGACACAGCAAAAAAAGCCCGCAAGAGGAACACAATGATGTGTCCGCCTTGCGGGCTTTAGGGTATTGTTATACGCGGTAAACGACAGCCTCGTAAGGCTGCAGTTCGATCACGATGTCTTGATTGGTTCTTGCGGAATGGTTGCTGATGACGATATCGCCCAGCTTCTCTGCGCCGCAATCAGCCGTATTGACGGTTGCGTTCTGCTCCGAGATGTTCAGCAGCACTAGCCAAGACTCGTCGCCGAGCGTACGGGTATAAGCATAAATTTGCTCATGGTCATTTAAGTGAGTCGTGAAGCTGCCGTATACCATCACTTCATTGCGCTTGCGCAGCTCGATGAGCTTCTTGTAGTAATAGAATACGGAATGGGGGTCCGCCAAAGCTTGCTCGACGTTGATTTCCTTATGATTCGGATTGACGCCGATCCATGGCTGCCCATTCGTGAAGCCGCCTTGCGCTGAGCTGTCCCATTGCATCGGCGTACGCGAGTTGTCGCGCGACAGATGCTGAAGCTCCTTCAGCACTTCCTGCGGGTCACGGCCCTTGCCGACTTCTTCCTTATACTTGTTCCTCATCGAGATATCGTTATATTCGTCGATGGAGGAGAAGCGGATGCCCGTCATGCCGATCTCTTCACCTTGGTACACATAAGGCATGCCAGGCAAAGTATGAATGAGCGTGGCGAAGCAGGTTGCCGATTGCTCCCGGTATTCGGCATCGTTGCCGAAGCGCGTCACGACGCGCGTATGGTCATGGTTGTTCAGGAACTGAGAGTTCCAGCCTTTGCCCCACAAGCCGTCATACCAGCGAGCCTGAATCTGCTTGAAGCGCTGCATGTCCCAATGGGCCATATAGTCGCATACTTCAAAGTGGAACATCGTATTCAATTCGCCGCGGTCCTCGCCAACGTACAGCAGGCCGTCCTCCGGATTAACGAACGGGATCTCGCCGACGGTAAATGCATCATAGTGCTTAAGCACTTTCTCATGCATTTCCTGTAAATATTCGTGAATCCCCGGGTTGTTGCCCAGATAGGAAATATCGGCAGGGTTGTCCGCGTCCGGGAAGCCCGGAATCTTGGCCAGCAGATTGATGACGTCCATACGGAAGCCGTCAATGCCTTTGTCCAGCCAGAACCGCATCAAGCTATATACTTCCTCGCGAACCTTCTCGTTCTCCCAGTTCAGATCCGGCTGCTCAGAGGAGAAGGAGTGGAAGTAGTATTCGCCCGTGGCTTCGTCATGCGTCCAAGCGGACGGAGCGAAGTAGGAGCGCCAGTTGTTCGCTTCCTTACGCCAGATGTAATAGTCGCGCTTCGGATTGTCGATTGAAGAACGGGACTCCTTGAACCAGGCATGCTGATCCGACGTGTGGTTCACGACCAGGTCCATAATGAGCTTCATACCGCGATCATGCACGGCTGACAGCAGCTTGTCGAAGGAAGCCATCGTTCCCGCCTTTGCCATAATGGAGCGATAATCCGCAATGTCGTAGCCATTGTCCACGTCAGGCGATTCGTAGCACGGATTGAGCCAAATCACGTCTGCACCCAAGCTTTGGATATAATCGAGCTTCTGATAGACGCCTTCCAGATCTCCGTATCCATCGCCATTGCTGTCATAAAAGCTGCGCCAATATACTTGATAGACGACCGCTTCTTTCCACCATGTTTTGTTCATGTTGTTATCTACCCTTTCCAACTTCAACCGCATAGCCCGTTGTATTGCTGAGCACTTTCACATGCAGGTCATCATTCGTCGTTATTCGTTGTACTTCTATGCTAAGATGGCCTTCGCCAATCGGTATACGTTCGATCTTGAGCCGGTTCATGCCGCTTGGCAGCGCCGGCTGCAGCTTAATGGAGCGGCTTAGCGCATCCGGGAATAGTCCCAGCGCCGTCTGTACGATGACGATCGATACAGCCGCAGACCAGGCTTGCGGCGAGCATGTCGTCGGATAAGGGACGACGCCTTCGCCTTCATTGGCATAGCCGCAGAACAGCTCAGGGAACCTTGCGTCCGCGAACGAACGGGATGCTTCCAGCAGGCTGTCGATTAGCTGCACCGCATTGGCTTCATAACCTAAGCGGCTTAATCCGAGCAGGATAAATCCATTATCATGAGGCCATACGCTTCCGTTATGATAGCTCATCGGATAATAACCGGCGGCATTCGTACTCATCGTGCGGATGCCGAAGCCTCCATTCATATCAGGAGAGCTCAGGCGTTTCGCGACCATCGCAGCGCGTCCAGTCTCCGGCAGCTCGCAGAAGAGCAAATGGCCGGGATTGGATGTGACGGAATGGACCGGGTTACGGTCACGCTCCAGCGCGATGGCGTAGTACTGTTCATCCTTCATCCAGTAGCGGGATTCGAATTGCTCTTGCAATTCTTGAGCCTCTTTGCGCAGCTTCGCCCCAAGCCCCGTGTCTCCTAGCCCGTCATAGATTGCCGCAAGCTGCACCTTGGCGTAATAGACATAGCCCTGCACTTCACTTAGCGCGATCGGGGAGGAGGCCAACTCGCCGCCAGGATGGACGATGCAATTCGGCGAATCCTTCCAGCCTTGATTCGGGAAGCCTTGTTCCGCCTCTTGATGGTAGGAGAGGAAGCCGCCATATTGCTCGCTATTCTCATCGATCCATGCCAGCGCGTTCAAGACGGCGGGAGTTAATTCCTTGACTAGCTCCAGATCGCCCGTCCACTTCACATATTCAGCGAGAACGACGAGAAAGAGGGGCGTCGCATCGACGGTGCCGAAGTATGGGCCGAACGGGGATTGACCTGTTGCGACCAGCTCGCCGAAGCGCATTTCATGCATGATTTTGCCCGGCTGCTCGTCCCGTGTCGCGTCATACTGGGTGCCTTGCCAAGCCGCCAGTGTCCGCAAGGTCGCCTTAGCTGTCTCTGGCTGAAGCATCAGCATATAGAGGGAGGTAATCAGGCTGTCTCTGCCGAAAGGCGCTGCGAACCATGGCAGGCCAGCTGTCGGCATCTCGCCGTGTCCGTAATCGGATAATAGCATCTTCAAATCTTGCACGCTGCGACTGAATACGCGCTGGAATGCGGGATGATCCGTCTCGACGGTCATCGTATCCTCAGTCCAAGCACGATAGCTCTCAGCAAGAGCTGCCAGTCCGTCCGCGAAAGGGGGGAGGGATGGCTTGTTAAGGGTCTCCCACGACGGCGTTATCATTAAATGAACTGATACCGACTCGTGCGGCTGCAATACCCGGCAGAACCGGACATGTCCGGCTTCATTCACGTCGGCAGGCTCCGAATCCCACTGAATATGAATGAAGCGCTCTATGTCGTCTTTTCCTGAATATTGCCATGTCATGCCGTCCTTGTTGTACTCTGCGTGACGGATATGGCCGACTTCACCTGTACGGTAGCGGCGAACGAGGAACATATCCTGAAAGTCCGCACCAAACAACATATCGATATCGGCAGGTCTGGCATCCGGGAAAAAGTTCGTTACCGTAATCCGTTCATGCAACGATCCGTTATAGATATAACGTTCCCGTATGAGTTCCATCGCGCCTACGTCTTTGGTCTGGTTCATGAGCCGAAGCTTGGTATAGTAGCTTCGGTCCAGATGGGAGGAGAGCAGCTGTGGCGGCTCTCCGTTCACTCTGAATTCCATCTCGCTCAGGAAGCGAGTATCTTTTGCATAGAGTCCATAGCCGTCCTCCGAGCCGTCGGTCATATCGCCGTTTGGCCTTGTCAGACAGAACAAATCTCCTTCTTTCATTACGCAGTTATTCATGCGGTCCATTCCTCCTGCCTTACTTCACTGCGCCTTCGGCGACCCCTTTGATGATGTGTTTTTGTGCGATGAAATAGAAGATAACTACCGGGATGATGGATAGCGTCAAGCCGGCCATCGCCAGGTTCCACACAATCGTGAACTCTCCGAAGAAGTAGAACGTGGAGAGCGGGATCGTACGCAAGCCTTTGTCCGACAACGTCAGGGATGGAAGCAGGTAGTCATTCCACATCATAATGACGTCGAGAATCGCAACGGTAATGGTAATCGTCTTCAGCATCGGGAATACGATGCGCCAGAATACGCCGAACTTACTGCAGCCGTCGAGTGTCGCTGCTTCCTCAAGCGCAATCGGCACCGACTTGATAAAGCCGTGATAGAGGAAGATAGCCATGCTGGCATGGAAGCCCACGTTCATGAAGATCAGGCCGCCGTGCGTATTGAGCATTGGGATATGCAGATTCGTCCCGATCCAGCCCATGACCTGCATGAGTGGCATCATGAGTGTCTGGAATGGAATGAGCATCGTCGATACGAGCACCATGAATATAATTTGGCTCAGCTTATTGTTCGTACGGACGAGCATCCAGGCTGTCATGGATGACAGAACCACGATGAACACGAGAGAGACGAGCGTAACGAACAATGAGTTGCCGAACGCTGTCAGGAAGTTCATCTTCTCCATCGCTTGCGCGTAATACTCGAAGCTGAAGGAGGATGGAAGCGCAAGTGCGTTCTCGTACAGCTCGGAGCGTGTCTTGAATGAGTTCACGATCATGATGTAGATCGGAGACAAGAAGAGGATAGCGATGACGACAAGCAATACTTCCAGAATCCATTTGCTTGTATTCTTCATTACATCTGCACCTCTCTTTTCTTCGTGATGTACACCTGAACGAGCGTTACTGCGGCTACAATTACGAAGAAGATAATCGCTTTCGCTTGACCGATACCGTAACGGCTATATCCGAAAATTTCGGTGAAAATGTTCATGGCGAACATTTCCGTGGAGTTGATCGGACCGCCGCCGGTGAGCGACAGGTTAACGTCGAATATTTTGAATGCGCCGGATAGCGTCAAGAATAGGCAAATCGTAAAGGATGGCATCAGCAGCGGGAAAATAATCTTGGTCAGTCTATGCCAAGCATTGGCACCGTCGACCTTCGCTGCTTCCATCATGTCGTCGGGAATGCCTTGAATTCCCGCAATATAGATAATCATTGTATAACCCGCCATCTGCCATGCGAATACGACCGCGATCGCATACAGGGCATAATCGGGATTGAGGAGCCAGTTGAAGAAGACGCCGCCCATGCCGGTGTTTTCCCCAAGATATTTGAACACATCGGTAAAGATAAACTTCCAGATATAACCCAAAATCAGGCCGCCGATCAGGTTCGGCATAAAGAATAGCGTTCTTGCGATATTGCTGGTGCGCAGCTTGGAAGTTACAAGCAGAGACAGGGCAAGGCCCATCACATTGACAATAATAAGAGCTAAAAATGTAAATTTAATCGTCAGCCAAGCCGACTTCAAGAAGCGGTCGTCCTGGAAGATATGGACGTAGTTGTCGAAACCTACAAACACCTTCGGATTGGCCGGGATACCGTCCCAGCTAATGAAGGAGTAATAAATGCCTATGGCAAAGGGGATGAGGACAACGATGGAAAAGATGGTCAGCAGAGGTGCTGTAAATAGAGCGTACCAGGCTCTATTTTTGCTCGCTTTCATATGCATTCACTCATTTCGGAGTAATTTCGGTCCGTACGGTTGGTTGGTCAAAGAGAGAAAACTAACCTGGCCACGCCAGGTTAGTTTTCCGTAAATCAACTGTTGCCGGTATGGCGTTAGGCTTATTGCTTAGGTGCTTTTGCCCATACTTCATCAAGCTTCTGAAGGAATTGAGCGCCAGTCATGGACTTGTTCAGGAAAAATTCTTGTGTGACAGGAGCCAGATCGTTCTGGATGATGCCTTGCGGGAAGTAAGTCAGAGCCCAAGGAATCGTGTTGCCGCTCACTGTAGCTTCGGATACCGCTTGGGAAAGCGGATCCAGGCTGCTTGTTTCGATATTCGTCATCGCAGGAATGAATTTGAATTCGTCTACGATGATTTTTTTGCCTGTCTCGCTGTTGTACAACCATTCCAAGAATGCGTTAGCCGCTTTGATTTGATCAGCGGACGCTTTGTTGTTGATAACCCAGATCGCAGGGATGTCTACAGCCAGCTTCGTGTTGCCTGCAAGCGGCATAGCCATCATGCCAGCATTGATGTCTTTGTAGTCTTGCAGCATGCCATAGCTCCAGTTGCCTTGGTGTACAATTGCTGTCTTGCCAGTTGCGAAGTCACCCATTTGCGTATCGTACGTCACTTCAAGCGGGTTTTTCGCCGATTCGCGGATAGCTTCCATGTATTGGGCGAATTCTTGGAATTCCTTCGTGTCAGCCATCTTCACTTCGCCTTTGTTCAACTGATCGATGAACGCAACAGGATCTTGTTGAAGCGCAAAAGGCGTGTTCAGGATGTGTCCGATCAGGAAGTATGCTTCCTGGGACAGGCTGAAGCCGTTAATGCCATTGGACTTGCTTTCTTCCAGGAAAGCCTTGAAGGATGCAAGGTCGGTAATTTTGGCAGGGTCGACAAGGTCCTTGTTGTAGACGAAGCCGAAGCCTTCTACGCCAATCGGTACACCGATGTTCTTGCCGTCAATCTTCACGTCCATATTCGGAGCGATGTTCTTTACGTAAGATTCATTGCTCATGTCGTAGTAGTACGACTGGAATTTGGTTGTTTCTGCGCCTGGCTGAACGCCGAAGATCGTAGGGCCTTCGCCTGCATTCATCTTCGCTTGAAGCTGAGTCAGGTAGTTGTCGCCTGCGGAGCCCCATACGTCGATTTCGTTGCCTGTTTCTTCCTTATACTTCTTGGCCATCGCTTCCAGTTGGTCTGCGATCTCAACTTTGGATTGGAACAACGAAATCTTCGGAAGCTTCGCAGCTCCGCCTTCGCCGTTCGAACCGCCGTTATTGGTATTGTTCCCGCCACAAGCGGCGAGGATGGTAAGTAGCATAACGGAACTGATCATGATGGAAATAAAGCGCTTTACATTTGTCACTTGTAAGGTCCCCCTTTTGATGGATGTACCATTGATTATAAACCGACAGGTGAAGAAGTCAATAAAAAACTTATGAAATTTAGATATTTTACTTAATAAAATGTAGTTGTTTTAAGTAAAATGTAGACTATAATAGTAAGTAAAACAGAGATTCATTTTACTAATCGCAAAATGTGATTGATTTCAACGGTTCCTGTCGTTTCAATGGTTTTGGCAATTATATTGCTGTTGAAATGTGTAGGTAAAACGGTTGTAAAGTGTTATAATAAGTTTTACTTACGGAATTTGATGAGGAGGTTTATGGATGAGCAGTTTGAAAGAGATTGCCCAGCTGACGGGCGTATCTATTTCGACCGTATCCAACGTACTGAACGGACGGAAAAACGTATCGCAAGAAACAAGAGAGCGCATCCTGCGGATCTGCGAAGAGCAGGGCTATGTGCACGATGCTTCGCCGAAAAAACCTAAATCGGATAAAGATAAACGGATTGTTTTTATATTCAGCGATTTTGATCGCGAATTTTATTTGAAAATTATCGAAGGGGTCAGCACTTGTTTGAACGAAAACGGGTACGATCTCATCATTTGCACCAATAAATCTAGCGACAACTTCCTAAAGAGCAGCTTCGCACGGGGTACGATTAGCCTGGATGGAAGCTTATCGGACGAGTACTTCCAAGCGGTGGCCAAGTCGGAATTCCCGGTGGTGCTTATGGACAGGGTGCTCGATAACGACAATAAAAATACAAAAAGCGTCATCGTCGACAATTATCCGGTCATGTGCCAGCTTGTGCAGTCGCTCGTGGACAAAGGGCTGAAGCGCTTTGGCTTCCTGGGCGGACAAGCTGGGACGCTGGATAATAAGGAGCGGTTCTCCGGTTTCATGGATACACTGCAGGCGAATGGGATCGGCTTCGACCAGTCGTATTATTACCACGGCAATTACCGGGAGAAGAGTGGTTACCAGGCGGCCAAGCTGATGATTCTGAGCAACGATTACCCGGAAGTGCTGGTCTGCGCGAACGACAATATGGCGATCGGCGCGATCAAGGCGTTCGAGGAACACGGGATCTCCGTACCGCGTGATATCTCGATTACCGGCTTCGATGATTCCGATGCTGCTGCGCTGGCGGGACTGACGACGATCAAGATTCCGCGTTACGAAAGCGGCTTCCTGGCAGCCAAGGAGCTGCTGGAGCTGATCAAAGGCAACGTCAATCGCGAAACCGTCAAGATCGGCGCATCCATCATCTGGCGCCAGTCCGTTCGTTCCTAACGTACAGTCTCAATCAAGTATCCAATGAGCGGTTATTTCGTTAATACCAGCCTGAGCGACTTTATGGTCGCTGCAGGCTGGTTTTTTTGTTGGATTAAGCAAAGCTCTGCATGCGAGTCCACTTTAACTTACCCCGTATTTGGGTGGTCTAATCATGTTTTGTTTCCTATTTATAGAAGGGGCTCGTTCTGGTCTTCAAGAGAATGTCTTAGTGGGGAGGGAATATTCATGAGATAAATCTGGAGGTCAAATGAGAGGAATTCATAAGTTAATTATACCAAGCGGCTTAGTTAGAATTTGAGGGCAAAACTTATTTATATCATATTTGAAAATGAAAAGAAATACTTTTTTGTAAAAAAGTATTGAAAATGAGAGCGGACTATAGTATCTTCTACATGTAGGAAATAAAAGGAGATGAATAGAGGTGGAAAATATGGCAATGCAGATGATGATGACGATGTGTATGGACGAAGTTATGTGCAAGATGAATTCCATGAAGATGATGATGGACAAGATGATGGAAATGAACATGATGGATGGCATGGATACGAACATGATGATGATGAAAATGCAGGAATGCGATGAAATGATGACGATGATGATGAAAATGATGCGTGAAATGGAACAAGTGTCCATGTAATTGCTGAGAATCTGGCCATTCACAGCAATGGAGCGTGATCTTGCAGAGCAGTCACCTGCATGCGATATGAAACAGGATGGTACATAGGTTGGCAAAGCAGATCGCTGCATGCCGGCTTTTTTTGTGTTTATTTTAGGTCCTACGACTGTCTAGTCGTATATTGAGCCTTAAGTTTATTACAGATGTTTACCCTCTGGATTTTAATTTCTAATACTTTCTCTTGAAGCTGAAGCTTCTCGCTTTCCGAATGATTGGCGCTTCTGAGCTGTTCGTATAGCTCCAGCATTTTTTGATTGATGCTGTCAAAGCGCAGCCATAACTCCATTCGAACATGATGTGCGATTTCCTCTTGGATATGACGGTCGCTGTCGCGCAGCTTTTGCGATATATGCTGTTGCCATGCCGTATCGCCGATGGATACCGCAAAATTGTAAAGGTCCAAATGGTCATCGACCCAATTTGACGCGATAGCTTTATTCGTATAGGACATAATCAACAGCTCCAATCGTTGCAGCTCTTTATACCGAGTATTATACTAGGAATTAACGGATTTTCAAGTGTTTTTTTAAAAATTAGTTTGAGGCATTATCCATATGTGGTTATCGTTCAGCTTCAAGCCGGCTAAACATTTATATGTTACAATGATACGAGCAAATCAAGGGATATATAAGTATTGAATTTAGGTGCATACATGAATGGAGATAGAGAAAAATGAGTTTGTTAACGGTTGAGCAATTATCACATACGTTTGGCGATCGGGTATTGTTTAGAAATGTATCCTTCCGCTTGCTTGAGGGGGAGCATGTCGGGCTGGTTGGCGCGAATGGTACAGGGAAATCCACGCTTATGAATATTTTGACTGGCAAGCTGCTGAAGGACGAAGGCAAGGTGGAATGGACGCCTCGCGTTCGTTACGGTTATTTGGATCAGCATACGAAGCTTGAAGCAGGTAAAACCATTCGGGACGTCTTGAAGGATGCGTTTTTGCCTTTACTCGTATTAGAAGAGGAGCTTAACAATATTACTGCGCAAATGGGCGATGCCGATTCGGATACATTGGATCAGCTTCTGGAGCGTATGGGGGAAATTCAAGAGGAGCTTGAAATTGGGGATTTCTATTTGATCGACGTGAAGATCGATGAAATGGCCAATGGTTTAGGCCTTAATGTGATCGGGCTTGACCGCGACGTTACTGCGCTTAGCGGCGGACAGCGGACGAAGGTTCTGCTCGCCAAGCTGCTGCTTGAGAAGCCGGGAGTCTTATTGCTTGACGAGCCTACGAACTATTTGGATGAGGAGCATATTAACTGGCTGACGAACTATTTGAAAAACTATCCTTATGCGTTTGTGCTTATTTCTCATGAAACAGGCTTTATGAATCAGATCGTCGACATTATCTATCATCTTGAATTTACGAAGTTGACGCGGTACTCGGCTAATTATGAGAAGTTTCTGGAAATGGCTGAATTGAACAAAGCGCAGCACATCGACGCATACGAGAGACAAAAGGATTATATTAAGAAGCAAGAGGAGTTCATTCAAAAAAATAAGGCGCGCGCTTCAACCTCCGGGCGTGCGAAGAGCCGCGAGAAGCAGCTCGACCGTATCGATCGTATCGACAAGCCGGAGGAGGCGGCAAAGCCGACCTTTAACTTTAAAGAGTCCAGAACGAGCGGGAAGACCGTATTTGAGGCAGAGGGTATGGTCATTGGCTACAATAAGCCGCTCCTTCCCAAGATGGATATGGTCATTGAACGAGGCGATAAGATTGCCATCGTAGGCTGCAACGGCGTCGGGAAATCAACGCTCTTAAAGACGATTCTTGGCGTTATCTCTCCACTGGAGGGCAAAACGTATCTAGGCGATTATTTATCTCCTGCTTACTTCGAGCAGGAAGCCAAGGCACCGACCATGACTCCGCTTGAGGATGTATGGGATGAGTTTTCCTTTATGAACCAGCATGAGGTCCGGGCTGCGCTAGCCCGCTGCGGCCTAAAGAATGAGCATATTACACGCTCGCTCAATCAGCTCAGTGGCGGAGAGCAAGCGAAGGTTCGTCTGTGCAAGCTGATGATGCGAGAGAGCAATTGGATTTTGTTCGATGAGCCGACAAACCATTTGGACGTCGTTGCCAAAGCCGAATTGAAGCGAGCGTTAAAGGCTTACAAAGGCACTGTTGTTCTGGTCTCTCATGAGCCTGATTTTTATATGGACTGGGTAACTAAAACATGGGATGTAGAAGCCTGGTCGATGAAGAGCCTGACATTATAGATAAATGGACCGGCTAGCTTAGCAGTGCTACAAGTTATGCAATAACAAAAGTTGCCGTTATAACGGCAGCTTTTTTTTGTTGTACTTTTGAATCCTATTCTTAGATCACCGAGAAGCTTCAAAAAAGCGGGCCCCTTTAGTCACCCGCCTGTTCCGCTATCACACCCATAAGAATTTACTAATAACAGACCGTACACATTCTGACTTGCAGGGGTGATAGGAGTGGCGATCATAGATGTGTTCCCGGGCAGTCCGACGGCCATTCAAGATGCGGTGGCTTCGGCGAACGAAGGGGACGTTATTTTAGTTCATAAGGGCATTTATAATGAAACCGTGAGAATACGCGGCAATAAAAACAACCTCCGTATCGTTGCCAAGCATAAGCATCGCGCGGTGCTCGACGGAAAGCAAAGTTTGCTGGAGGCGTTCGTGTTGGATGACATTGCAGGCGTGGAGATTGACGGGTTCAGGATCAAGAACTATGTTTCCGGCGGCATTCGAATTTTGAACGGAAAATCCCATCGCATCTTGAAAAATGAAATCAGCGGAATGAGGGGAGTTACTGGGGAGATAAAACCTTTTGGCATATTCGTGAATCATTCAGAAGGCAATCTGCTCATGAGGAACAAGATTGAACGGATCGGAAGAACAGAGGCGGGCAACGGAATTCAGATTGATGATTCCATTGGAACGTGGGTCCTGAGAAACAAGCTGCGTAACAATTATTTATACGGGATAGAAATCGCTCTCGGCTTCCATAATGCCATTGCAGGCAATCTGATAACTGGCAATAAGAGAGATGGAATGATGATTAGCGGGTCGGACAATAACCTCTATCTGGACAACAAGATTAAGCGCAACGGGAATAACGGAATCTTCGCCCGCTCTACGAATAACTACATGATTGACACGGTGATCAGAGACAATCGTCTCAATGGATTGCAATTTACCTTTAATTACAATATGGCGTTCAATAACAAGATCAAAAACAATCGTCAAAGCGGCTTGTCGATCATGTCAGACTTCAATGATATTCAGCAAAATAAAGTCGAGAAAAACAGGAACAACGGCGTATTTATTCATCCGTCTCATACAGCTAACCTCGTGTTGGAAAATCGATTCAAAAATAATAAGCCGAAAGATATTAAGGATCAAGGTACGGACAATAGTATTATTCAAAATGATAGGGACTAACGCTCAACTAGTGATGTGCAACAGTTGAAACATACAGTTCAATAATAAAAGGCTTAATCCTTGGAGATTAGCGGGGTTAAGCCTTTTGTATTGCAAAGTCTCATCATTTATGATAAATTTCAATTAGTTAGATATTCTAATCAAATGCGAAGGGGAATGGAATGAGAAAAAAAAGAACGAAAGAGCATATGATGGATCAACAACTGCCTGCACTCGGAGTAGAGCCTTATTTGGAACTCATGAATAAGACGGCTGCCCAAGCTACGGAACGTAAATCGGCTCATATGGGGCTGCTTATGCTGTGGCTCAGTGACAACGTTCTAGATGTCATGGATCTCGATTTATCTCCTTTCGGCATTACAGAGAGTAAGCTGGATTTATTGCTTCTGCTCGTATTGCATGATGGGAGAGAGCTTATTACTCCTTCAGGACTTGCAGACAGACTGGGAATCAGGCGGGCCTCGGTAACTGCATTGCTCGACTGGCTGGAGAAGAGGAAATGGATCGCCCGCAATCAAAGTGATGTAGATCGCCGCATGATCCATGTGAGCATCACGGAGGAAGGTCGCGCATTGGTGAAGCAAGTTCTTCCAACCTTTTGGTCCACTTGCGCTTCTTTGTTCGATGACTTGACCGAAGAGGAGCGAATAATCGCCGAAAAGATGTTGATTAAACTGCATGGTATCGTGGAGAAACGCATGGGGGGAGGGCGATAATTTTTTTGACCAACTAGTTAGGTTATCTTACTAAAATGAATTAAAAGTGTCTGAGGCATGGAGAAGCGTACGGGGAAGAGAATGGCAGCCTTTTCTGGATATATAGTTAGATTATCTTATTAAATTGAGAGGAGATATCCATAAATACTGAAGCGTATTTCAATACAGATCAAATGAATGTTTTGGCAATGCCCGCAACACAAAATAATAATCATCAAGAAAGAGGTGTTCTTATGACACAAGCCACAATGGCTAATCAAGCCAAACGAAATTATTCCATCATGACAGCTATTTTGTGCTGGGCAGGCATGGTGGTCATGTCTAGCCTGTACGTTACTATTCCTCTCATTTCTATGTTCTCGGATACCTTTGGGGTATCATCCACGCAGGCTGCAACTGCAGGAAGTGTGTTCTCTTTGGGATTTGCCTTGGGCTGTCTCGTATATGGCGCAGTATCCGATAAGTATGGCCGCAAGAAAGTGATCTTTATCGGCTTGATTGCCCTAACCTTGATTTCATTGCTGCTCGGCATGGTCCAAGGATTTTCCTGGATGATCGTACTTCGGGGATTACAAGGTGCGGCTGCAGCGACGTTCTCTCCAGTTGCACTTGCTTATGCAGTGGAGATGTACCCGGCGCAAAAAAGAGTGACGGCAATCGGATTTATAAGCACGGGCTTTCTGGTTGCCGGTATTGTCGGGCAAGTCGTAAGCGGGATCATCAGCGAGCATTATGGATGGAATGCGATATTTTATTTACTGGCAGTTGTCTATATGGTTACCGCTATTCTTGTTATGAAGTTCCTTCCGAAAGGTGAGGTTCAGCATGCCGGTGCCAGCATCTTGGAGCCCATTCGGAACATAAGAAAAGTGTTTGCCCGTAAAAACCTGCTATTCGCTTATTTGGCGGCGTTTGTTTTGCTGATGTCCTTTGTTAGCATGTCGACTGTACTTGGTTCGTATTTGAGCAGCTCGACATTCGGGCTGAGCCAACAGGAGATTTTATACGTTCGCTCCTTTGGTGTATTGGGGATGCTTGTCTCGCCCTTTGCTGGGCGGCTTGCTGGGCGTTTCGGAGCGCTGTCAGTATTGAGAGGAGGGTTATTGTTAGCTATGATTGCTTTAGCTTCTTTAGGATTAATCTCCATTCTGCCGCTGCTCGTTATTGTAAGTGTGATCTTTATCGCGGGTATCGCCATTGCGACGCCTTCTCTGATATCGATCGTCGGCCAGCTTGGCGGCCAATCGCGGGGCATTGCGGTATCGGTGTATACGTTTATCTTATTTGCGGGAACGAGCCTGGGGCCTATTATTTCGATCCAGTCCATGCGAATGAACAGCTACCCGCTTACCTTTGTTATGCTGGCGCTAATACTCGGTATCGGATTCATAGCCGCTTGCTTGACACGCAACGAAGTGCCCGAACAGACCAAAGGCTGATATGGTTGTATTCACTATTGATTCAACCCAAACAAACCCATCAAAATCGCAGGATTCTGATGGGTTTGTTGTGTTAGGCTAACTACAGTACCGTTGTCTATATTCTTGTAAAATATCAGCAATCACTCGCTCTCCCCAGCGAGATAGCTCCGAGTCCTTTTCATTCCAGGCGTAGGTAATGAGCCCCTTCCACAGGGCCCAGCCTCGCGCCCGGTTAACGGTATCTGCATCAGCATTCATTTTGCTGAAAAATAATGCCCGGCTCTCCTCGTCCAAAAAGTTCCAAGCCATCACAAGATCGCTCGATGGATCGCCGGTCCCCATTGTGCCGAAATCAATGACGCCGCACAAGCGTCCATTCCCAACGAGCAAATTGCCTACAGAAACATCGCCATGCACCCAACGTGGAGCGGACTGATAGTTGGAGGAGAGAGACAGCTCCCATATCTCTGATAGAAGCTTCTGATCATAGTGGCCGCCAAGCTCCTTGATGACAGCTCTTGTCTCACCATCGTAGACCGCAAGATTGCCCCCTCTATGAAAGTTTTGAACACCCGCAGGGATGCCATCTCTTGCATCGATCGCTTGCAATTCCAGCAAGAAAGCAGCGAGGTCTTCGGCAAATCGGTTCAGACTATGGATATTGTCATACGTAACGGTATCGCCTTCAACCCATCGGTTGACGGACCAGGGGAGGGGATACTCGTCAGCAGGCTCACCCATAGCAAGAGGGGCTGGTATAGGGAGAGACAGATGGCGCTGAAAACGGGGCAGCCAAATCTGCTCCTTCTGCACAGCAGATGCGTACCGCTCATGGCTGGGAAGGCGCACCGTCATTTCGTGACCAAGCCGATAGGTGCGGTTGTCGTGGCCGGATTTCTCGACAGGCTTGAGCGTTAAATCCTGCCACTGGGGAAACTGAGTATCGATCAGACTGCGAACCAATTCCGTCGTGATGGTAGTCAATTCATTCACCGCGCTTTCCACTTTAGCGTCTCTTCTTCTCAGTATAATCCGTACCTCTTAGCCATCTCAAAGGATATAAAAGTTATAAACAAACTTGCCCTGATGGACCGCGCGCTCGAAGGTGGGCGATGGTATACTTTAAGAAATCCGAAAAAAGGCGGTCACATGAGGTATGGACATAAAGGATTTTATTGATTTGTGGAATCACGCTCATGGCAAAGTCATCGATATTCGCCGTATCAGCCTCAAGGCGGGTGAATCCTTAAGCTCTTATCATGTACCCTCAAACATGTTTCTCATGTCGATTCGCGGCAATGCTACCCTAAATCTAGGACGGGATTTTTATCGTATGCAGCGCTTTACAGTCCTCCATGCAGGCAAAGGTGTTATGGTCGACATGACTGCGGGCAGCGATGGGCTGGAGTATTATAGCGTTTATTATAAAATGAGCCTTCAACCTCCCGTGTCTGCAGAACTTGATGCGCTTCTTAAGCAGGCTCACTCTGCCGACATTACGTACAGTATCACTCCAGACAAACCCGTAGAGATGTATCGACTATTGAGTGATATGTATGCGCAATGGTTGAGGCAGCAGCCGCTTGCGCGGTTGCGTGTTCGGACTTTGTTTCATCAATTCGTGCATGACATCCTTCATCAAATGCAGGTACAAGGAGCAGGCACAGCGAAGCGCGATCTCGCCGCCCAGATCGCTGATATCATCCATAAACAATTTTCACAATCCATTACACTGGAGTCGCTATCGGAAAGCCTGAACTACAGTGTTGCCCATATTTCCTCCTACTTCAAAATTCGTACAGGCTACAGCCCAATTGACTATCTGATCAAGGTGCGCATGGACAAAGCGGCGGCGCTTCTTCTGGAGACCGATGCTACGCTGAAGGAAATCGCCGTTAGCGTCGGCTATCAAGACCCGTACTATCTGGGCAGGCTGTTCAAAAAACATAAGGGCGTATCACCCATACGCTATAAAGACATGCATACTGCACAGAAGAAACTACAAGATCGTCCTGACTTAACGAAGAAATCCTCCATTGTCTTACCTGATGCATTTCAATATAGTAATTATATTGATAATGATTATCAATATAAGGTTGATGGAGAGGAAGATTTATTCATGTCTAGACATTCAAGGCCTCCGCTGGCCTCGGCATTATTGCTAAGCCTCATTCTGGTGCTGAGCGCTTGCGGTACGAACGGCGCTGCAGAGGTTGCGACCTCACAGCCAAGTCCAAGCGATACGCCGGCTGCTGCGGAACAGCCGCAGACCAAAATCGTGAAAACCGTAAACGGTGAGGTGGAGGTACCGCTTCATCCCAAACGAATTGTGGCAGGGGAGTATCTGGGCAGTCTGATTGCACTTGGGATTACGCCTGTCGGAACTTCCGCGCATCATATTAAAAATCCTTATTTTCAAGAATATTTGAAAGACGTTGAGGAGATTGGGGACGGCAATGGCAACGTAGAGAAAATTTTGGCGCTTGCACCGGATTTGATTATTATGGACGACTTCTACCCTGAGCTGAACGAGCAGATGGCCAAAATAGCACCTACTGTCGTCATACCATACGCCTCCTTAAAGACCGTACGCGAGGAGGTCACCTATTTCGGAGAGCTGCTTGGTCAAGAAGAAGCAGGGAAAGCATGGCTTGCCGACTATGATAAGCGCATGGCTAGTGCCAAGGAAGACGTGCTAAAGGCTATACCTGCGGATAGCACATTCTCCGTTATTGAATGGAATGACAAAGATATTATGGCTGTCGGAACCAGCTTCGGTAAAGGCGGACAGCCGATTTATAATGGCTTCGGCTTCAAGCCTCCTGCGGAAGTCGCAGCCGTATTGGCCGACCCGGGTTGGGCTTCATTCTCTGCCGAGGCATTGCCAGAGTATGCGGGAGACTATATGATCCTCACCTCTGACTCGAAAACATTGGAAGACCTCAAAGCTGAACCGGTCTGGAGCACACTGCCAGCTGTGAAAAATAATCATGTGTTCTTATGGACAAGCGACCGCTCCGGCTACTGGGACCCGATAGCGATCCTAAGTCAGACCGAAGAATTGGCTGCCTGGCTGACCAGCCTTAAATGATGTGATCCCCTGAGACACTTACGTTTCAGGGGATTTTCATATTCAAAAACGGCCAATCGCAACAATCAACGCTAACGTGAAAAATATGATGTTTACGAGGATCTCCCGGTATTCCTTGCGGGCGATATGGAAGATAGCACCGAATAGAACGACAGCGGCATGTCCGGCTGCGGCAAGCGATGCTCTGTTTTTTTATGGCTTTACGTTAACACTTCGTTTGGAAATTGGCTTTTCCATCCAGGATAGCATGCAGAAAGGTTTTCGACTTTCTTAATTGCTTTTGGATCGTTTCAATCTCGGCAATTTTCTGCTCAACAATGTTCTTCTTTGACTCGTAGGATAAGCCAGGCTCTTGATTAATGAGAATGCTTATTTCATCAATAGAAAAATCCACGGATAACAGCGTCCGCACATCATCTAGAAAATCAACAATCTCCTCAGAATAGACCCGATAGTTATTTGCATCTCTCTTAACAAATTGTTCCGGAATCAGGTTTTTGCGCTCGTAGAATCTTAAGGTCGATATGGGCAGTCCTGTTAATTTGGAAACTTCATTTATTTTCATAGATTTAACCTCGCTTTTGGGTGCTTGCTATAAACCTAGGTTCATAGTTCATACTACGAATAGGATAACGAACGACATACACCATGTCAAAAAATCTAAGGTTATCAAGAGGAGAGATTCTATGTTTACGAGTACTCAAAACAACGATTTTGCCAATATCGTAAAGGGACGGCGCTCTGTTCGTCATTATGACGAGAGCATTAAGATATCGAGAGAAGAGATAAGCGAAATGATTGCGGAAGCCAGCCTCGCTCCGTCGTCTGCCAATATGCAGCCTTGGCGCGTAGTTGTAGTGGATACGCCAGAGGGAAAAGAAAAACTAAGACCGCTGGTGCGGTTCAATACGTTGCAAAATGACACTTCATCCGCTATGGTATTAATTTTTGGTGACACCGAGAGCTACTTAAACGCTGAAGAAATCTACAATACAGCTGTGGAGCAAGGGAAAATGCCAGCTGAAGTAAGAGATCGTCAACTCGAAACGATTTTATCGATGTTCCCGGCCTTGCCGAAAGAGCTGAAAGTTGAAGTTGCCAAAGTTGATAGCAGCCTGTTTGCGATGCAGTTCATGTTAGTCGCTCGCGCACACGGTTATGATACGAATCCCATGGCGGGATTTGAGGTTGATCAGGTGGCACGGGCATTTGATCTGGATGAGGAACGTTATGTTCCGGTCATGATTATTTCGATAGGAAAGGCCAAAGAAGAAGGATATGAGACCGTTCGATTGGCTTCTGACAAAATTACATTTTGGAGATAAAAAAAGACAACTTACTTGTGCGCCGCTTGGATTAGCATCAGCGAAAATCTGATGACAAAGGGAAATAGAAAAGGTTAAAACGGAGATATAGTACGCAGATTGAAGTACATCGCATTGACGATGTACTTCTTTACTGTAGAATCAGTTTGCAATCGTTTGTTGTAAATATTATCCAGACAAGACGTGAGAATAGAGTATTTTCTCTGAATTTGTATTATATTTTCATGAATATAATCGTTTTTAACCCCTGCAGTAGCGAATTAACCCCCTATGAAAAAGTCAGAGGTATGAATAAAATCATAGTGAGAGCAAAAAGAATGCGCTTTCATTTCTAGGTTTACTAGGTTTATTGCAAGTGAAGAACACAAACTTAATGGGGGGAATTGTCACAAATGAGAAGAATGAAAAAAACGGTTGCGATTATGTTATTATCAGCACTTGTAGTCTTGTCCGTGCTGCCAGGTTTGGCCTTGGCGGCAGCATCAGGCGCGCCGGGATCGCCAAGCTTATACCAAAGCAACTGGAACAACAGCCCGAATTATTCAATAGGATTCAATATGTGGTGGGGCAATAGCGGTACGACCTGGAAATTGTATGAGAATGACGTTGTTGTTCATACAGGAATACTATCAGATCAATCTCCTAATGCACAATCTGCCTCGTTTGCTTTCACTGACAAGCCATCCGGTACTTATGTATACAAGGCTGAACTAATCAACTCCTACGGCTCATCCACATCAGGTACAATCTCCTATCAAGTTATTAATGCGAACGGCGGCGGGGATTCGCAAGCGCCTTCCGTGCCAGCAGATCTCGCAGCTTCAGATATTACAGAAAATTCAGTTAAATTATCCTGGAATGCTTCTACTGATAACGTAGGTGTGACAGGCTACGAGGTTTACCAAGGCGGTTCATTGGCAGCTACTGTAGCAGGTACTTCCTATACGGCAACAGCGCTTTCTGCTGGCACGGCCTACACGTACACGGTAAAAGCGAGGGATGCGGCAGGCAATGTATCGGCAGCGAGCCATCCGCTTGTTGTAACAACGCTTGCTGTTACTCCTGACACATCAGCTCCTTCCGCTCCGGCAAATTTGACAGCTTCGAACGTGACATCAAACTCCGTAAGCCTGGAGTGGGCAGCGTCGACAGATGACGTTGGCGTAACGGGCTACACGGTTACTTACGGCTCCACGAGCGTTTCTGTATCGGGTACAAGCACAACCATTACAGGTTTGGCTACCGACACAGCTTACACATTCGCAGTTACCGCGAAGGACGCAGCAGGCAATGTATCGGCAGCAAGCAACTCAGTTGTTGTAACTACACTTGCCGTTGTTCCTGACACAACAGCTCCTTCCGTTCCGGCGAACCTGACCGCTTCCTCTGTAACATCCAGTTCCGTTGCCCTCACTTGGGCAGCGTCGACAGATAACGTTGGCGTAACGGGCTACACAGTTTCCTACGGCTCCACAGAAGTTTCCGTAACCGGAACAAACGCAATCATCACAGGTCTGACAGCTAACACTTCGTACACGTTCGTGGTTAAAGCGAAGGATGCAGCAGGCAATGTATCGGCAGCAAGCAATGCTGTGACGGTATTGACAGAAACAGCACCCATTAATCAGGATGCCTGTCGGCCCGAAGGATTGTATGATTCCGGCGTAGCAGGCGTACCTTATTGCAGCGCTTACGATGCAGACGGCCGCGAGCTTCTTCCGAATGGTCTGGATCGCCGCATCATCGGCTACTTCACAAGCTGGCGTACAGGTGATAACGGACAGCTTAGATATTTGGCTTCCGACATCCCTTGGAACAAATTGTCGCATATCAACTATGCATTTGCTCATATCGACAGCAATAACAAAGTTTCCGTAGGCAGCCAATCTCCAAACAACGCATCGTTAGGCAAAACATGGCCTGGAGTAGCAGGAGCAGAGATGGACCCGTCTTATTCCTTCCAAGGTCACTTTAACTTGCTGAACAAGTTCAAGAAACAGAACCCAGGCGTAAAAACACTGATTTCCGTTGGCGGCTGGGCAGAAACAGGCGGTTACTTTAACGACAATGGAGATCGCGTAGCGAATGGCGGTTTTTACACGATGACAACTAATGCTGACGGTTCTGTCAATGAGGCGGGGATCGAGGCTTTCTCCGATTCTGCAGTAGCATTCATCCGTCAATACGGCTTTGACGGTGTGGACATCGACTATGAGTACCCGACTTCCATGAAAGATGCCGGCAACCCGCATGACTGGGCATTCTCGACGCCTCGTCTAGCTGGACTTGCAAAAAGCTATGATGTATTGATGAAAACACTTCGTACGAAGCTGGACCAAGCTTCTGCTGAAGACGGCCAGTATTACATGCTGACGATTGCATCTCCATCTTCCGGTTACCTGTTGCGCGGCATGGAGACATTTAACTCCCTTAAATATTTGGATTATGTCAACGTCATGAGCTATGATCTTCATGGCGCTTGGAATGAATTCGTAGGTCCAAACGCACAATTGTTCGATGACGGCAAAGATGCGGAGCTGAAAGCGGCTGGTGTATATTCTACGGCTGAATACGGCGGTATCGGCTACCTGAACACAGACTGGGCTTATCATTATATGCGCGGTATGATGCAAGCTGGACGAATCAATGTCGGCGTGCCTTACTACACACGCGGATTCCAAAATGTCGTAGGCGGCACAAATGGCCTATGGGGTACAGCTAAGGGAACCGTATGCCCTACTGAATTGAAAGGGAAATGCGGTGACGGTGCGGTAGGCATCGACAACCTGTGGCATGACAAAAACGACACAGGTCATGAGCTGGGAGCAGGCTCTAACCCGATGTGGCATGCGAAAAACCTGGAGTTTGGCATCCGCGGTACGTATCTGGGGGATTATGGACTGGAAGCTGCTCCATTGACGGGCGTGTATACGCGCCACTACGATGAGACGCTTGTTGCTCCATGGTTGTGGAACAGCACAAAACGTGTGTTTATCTCCACAGAAGACGAGCAATCGATTAACGCTAAAGCGGACTGGGCCATTGAAAACAGTATTGGCGGTTTGATGATTTGGGAGCTTGCAGGCGACTATGGTTGGGATGCCAGTAAATCGGAATATGGTGTAGGCTACACGATGACAAGCGCTATGTACAACAAATTCTCGAATACAACGCCGTATGGCAACACAAACCGGACAATTGCAATGCCAGCTGAGAAGTTTGATGCTACTATCGAGTTTACAGGCTTTAAATTGGGGGATCAGAACTTCCCGATCAATACAAAGATCAAGCTGACGAATAACAGCAATACAACGATTACAGGTGGAGCTGTTATTGAATTTGATGTTCCAACATCGACTAATGCCTTGTTCCGTAGCTGGAACGGTGATCAGGTCAGCGTAATCTCTACAGGTCATACAGGCAATAATATTGGCGGTCTAAAAGGTGATTTCCACCGAATCGCGATTACGGTTCCTGGCTGGAAGTCGATTGCACCGGGAGCGTCAGAATTGTTCGACCTTGTTTATTACTTGCCGATTAGCGGCCCTGCCAACGTTACAATTACGATCGATGGCGTAACTTATTCGCTGAATCCGTAATGGAATGTAAGCTGAATATGGCGTAGTGGCGCTCCGGCCGATAAGCGCCATACCGTAAGGCCATTGCAGAGGCAGCCTCATCCTGACAAGGATGGGCTGCTTTTGCTTTTAAATTAGTCCGGCTGATAAAGGTCGAACAAATTGCCGTCCAGATCCTGGAACCCGACGCCCCAGCCTCCTGGAACCCGATTGGGTTCTCCGTGAAAAACAACGCCTCGCGCTTTCATTTCGTTATAATCGCTATGAATATCATTCGAAAGGAACATGATTAGAATTTGGTCGGCCGCTTGTCTGCCGATCAACCTTTTTCTTTCTGGCGTATCGGCCTGAACAAGCTCAATCATCGTCTGATTGTCCTTATTCGGGGCGACGGTTAGATAAGACCATCCCGGTGCTAGCTCGATGTCCGCACAGACAACAAACCCAAGCTTTTCGATGTAAAAGGTTTTGGCTTCCTCCTGATTCTTAACAAAGACTGTGATTTGGGCGGCATTTGATATCATCCATCTTCCCCCTTTATTTCGTTTGCGTTAGGATAATTGTATCAGCAGTAATACAGGCGGATTTCTTCTCGATTGCGCAATATGGATATAACTATTCGAATAGGGGGCAGTTGTATGTTTCTTGTCAATGTAGAGGGTGCTGTATTCAAAGAGGACAAGTGGCTCATCATTGGGCGCAGCGAGAAAGAGGAGCATGCGGGAGGGGGGCTTGCTCTTGTTGGAGGTACGGTCGAGAACGAAGGCAACTCGGTCGATATCCTAGAGAGGACATTAAGAAGAGAACTGCTTGAAGAAGTGGGGATTGAGGTGAAAACGAAGCTGAGCTATGTTAGAAGCACCTCCTTTACGCTAGAGAATGGCAGCGAGGTTCTTGATATTGTGTTCTTGTGCGAATATGACAAGGGTGAAGCGTATGCCAAAAGCCCGGATGAAGTGGATGCTGTCTATTGGATGAGTACCGATGAAATTCTAGGTCATCCCAAAGCCCCGATTTGGCTAAAAGATAGTATCAGAGCAGCGCATACGCTTCGACACCGTTAAATCTATATTGACCCCTTGACTCAATCGTGTTACTTTATCCTTGGAGATGATGGAAAGGGGAATTAACCAATGGCAGGAACTTTGTAATGGCGATGTTGTGTTGGAACACGATCCTGGGGATTGTGTGCCTTCTTATGCCATTATAAAGGGACGCAAGGTTAATGAGTTATGAAACCGGTGCGGACACCTTTGTGTCCGTTTTTTTATTGGAAAGTTCCCATCTCCTATAACTCTATTGCCATGCCTCCTCACCTACAGGAGGAATTATAGATGAATCGTTTGCAAGGGAAAATAGCCATTATTACAGGTGTAAGTCGCAGCAGAGGGATAGGAAGCGCGATTGCGCGAGCTTTGGCGAGTGAAGGAGCGGATATCTTTTTTACCCATTGGTGCCGTTACGACCAGGATCAGCCGTATGGCGCCGAGCAGGAATGGCCTGGCGTATTCGCGGACGAACTGCGTTCCTATGGGGTTCGCGCCGAGTCGATGGAGCTTGATCTATTCTATCCGTTATCGCCAGTGAAGCTGCTGGATGAGGCAGAGCGGCAATTAGGTTTGCCGAGCTTGCTGGTGAATAATGCGACCTATTGTAAAGAAGTAGACTACCGGGAGATAAGCGCTGAGATTCTGAATAGGCATTGCGCGGTGAACATAACAGGTACGTGTATGCTCTCGGTGGAATTTGCGAGGAGACTGTCTGCGGGCCATGGAGGACGGATCGTTAACTTGGTTTCAGGGCAGGACAAGGGGCCGATGCCGGGTAATCTGGCATATGTGGCGACTAAGGGAGCGATTTCGGCTTTTACGGTATCACTGGCGGCAGAGCTTGCACCTCTGCGGATTACGGTTAACGCGGTTGATCCCGGTCCGACAGATTCCGGATGGATGGACGATGCCTTGAAGCAATATTTGCTTCCAAAGTTCCCAATGGGGAGAATTGGGCAGCCGGACGACGCAGCGAAGTTAATCGGCTTTCTTTGTCAAGATGATGCGCAGTGGATTACCGGACAGATTATACACTCCGATGGCGGATTCTGGGGTTGAGGAAAGATGCGGTAGGTAATTAAGAGAGTCGTTTGAATATTAATCCAATTAAGATACATCGCCCAAGGCAGCGTGCCTTGGGCGGTGTGTTTTTTTGCACGAAAACAACAGAGTGTAAGGGGGTAAGAATTCAAGACATGCATCTGTACAATGTATCTAATTGAAAGCTATAGTAATAGACAATGACAACGAGATATAGTTGGGGAGTTATATATGGAACTATTAGTAGTGGGTGATGTGCACGGTTGTTTTCATACTTTCTCCAGTTTATTAGATGAGCATTGGGATAGCGATAAGCAGATTCTGGTGCAGCTTGGGGATTTATTGGATAGAGGGAAGTTTTCGCCTGAGACCCTTCTGTATGCGATTGGATTGCAACAAAAGTATTCTGATAAAGCTATCTTTTTGAAGGGAAATCATGAGTTTGAGGCTATTGTGCATGTGGAAGAAGGAAACGAAAATTGGCTGAAACAGTGCGGGGAAGAGACGTTAAAACAATTTGAAAGAAAATCCTTAGAGCTGGCTAACTATATGTCCTGGATGAAGTCGCGGCCTCTATCCTATGAAACGGACCATGTATTCATTAGTCACGCTGGCATCTCGCAGTCCGCAGACCATCCATTTGAAGAATCACATCCAGAGAGTGTGTTGTGGACAAGGGGGAAATTAAAGCACATAGGCAAACTACAGATTATCGGGCATACGCCTTGCCAGTCAGGAAGGGCTGAATTTGATGTTGAGAGCAATACATTGAATATTGATACAGGGGCTTATCGGCCGAACGGGCTTTCAGCCGTAAAAATAAATAATGAGGGCCAAGTCGCTGAAATTATATTTGTACCTACTCTAGCTATTGATGTATCAGGTTAATAGGCGGGAGCTTCATGTCAAAAGAGTCTCCGAAATTAATTCCTTGTAAATCTATATGAATTTATGCTATTCAAATGTCCCGATCCGTGATATAGTAATTTTGTAATTTTAATTACATGTAACCGATGAGGAGTGCCATGCCTAAGAAAAAAAGTACCGCTGTGCTCTCTATCCGATTAGATGACGAGGCGCTTAAGGCTGTGGATCTGCTTGTCGAGTCAGGACTCGAGTCCAATCGATCAAGAGCGGTCACCCATTTCGTCAATATGGGAGTACGCGCTTCCCATGATCTGCTGGTGCGGGCGCGGGAGCAAGCCGATAATCTTCAGCGGCTGCGCAACGAGATGTTTGAGGCAGTCAAGCTGCGGGACATCGGCAAGGTCGCAGAGCTGATCGACAAGGATGCAAGCCTTGTGAACGCCAGCAACAAGCAAGGGGAGACTCCCGTACTGCTTGCCGCGTTCATGAGGGCGAACGACATCAAGGAGCTGCTGCTTCAGAATGGCGCTGGCAGGCTGAATGTATTCGAAGCTGCCGCTGTCGGATACAGCTCAAGGGTGAAGGAGCTGCTGGACAAATCTCCGGCGCTGCTTAACAGCTACAGTCACGACGGATTTCCGCTGCTGTCACTGGCGACCCACTTCGGCAATGCCGAGACGGTAAAGCTGCTGCTCGGCCGAGGCGCAGATGTGAATGCCCGCAGCCGCGACGGCAGTCTGAATAACACGGCCATTCATGCTACCGTATTCGGCGGCTATGGACATCTTGTAGACCTGCTGATAGAAGCAGGGGCTGATCTTCATGCCAAATGTGAAGGCGAGCTGAGACGGGGCTTCAATGTCCTGCATGTGGCGGCCTACTTCGATAACCCACAGCTTATCGAGAAGTTCCTCAGCTACGGGGCTGACAAGACAGTGAAGAATGACATCGGCGAGACGCCATATGAGCTGGCTATCTCTCTTGGTCATACAGCTTCCGCGGAACTGCTGGCCTTATAACGATTAATAACATTAATTACATACGACAATTCGACCGAACAGACGGAGAAGACGCTTGATTAGAGAGCGGAATCCGTCTGTTTTTTGTCGTATGCGGAAGGAGAGAATCTGACATGCAATACCGTAAATTAGGAAGAACAGGGCTTAAGGTATCTGAAGTCAGCTTGGGAACGATGGCGTTCGGGAGATGGATCGACGAGAAGGCATCGGCGGAGGTGCTGGATACGGCGCTGGAAGCGGGAATTAATCTGGTCGATACGGCAGATGTATACGGGAGCGGAATGGATACGCAAGACCGTTCAAGATTCGGCGAAGCTGAGGCGATACTGGGCAAGCTGCTGAGCGGGCGACGCAATGACATCCTGCTGGCAACGAAGTTCAGCGCTCACGTAGGAGCGGGAGTGAATGATGGCGGACAGAGCCGCTATCATATCTACCGCGCATTGGAGAATAGTCTGCGCCGATTGCAGACGGACCACATCGATCTGTATCAGGTGCACGTATTCGATCCCGACACACCAATCGAAGAGACGCTGCGGGCGCTGGACGATCTGGTGAAGCAAGGCAAAATCCGCTACCTGGGCTGCTCCAACTATGCGGCTTGGCAATTGGCGAAGTCACATGGCATAAGTGCGCTGCACGGCCTGCACCGGTTCGAGAGCGTGCAGCCGGAATACAGCCTGATTACAAGAGGGATTGAACGTGAGCTTGTGCCCTTCGTCGAATCCGAGAAGGTTGGCATCATCAGCTATAGTCCGCTGGGCAGAGGGATCTTGAGCGGCAAGTACCGCAAAGGTGAAGCCCCGCCGACGGATTCCAGACTCGCTTTAGGCGAGAAGAGGCTGGAGCTGCTGCTGGAATCGAATCCGGCGTACGCGCTCGTGGACAAGATCAGGCCGCTGGCTGAAGCGAGAGGTTGGACACTGGCGCAATTCGCGCTTTCCTGGGTGCTGAGCCATTCTTATGTATCCTCCGCAATTCTCGGAGCTTCGAAGCCGGAGCAAATTCGGGATGCATTGCAGCATGCCGGGGAGAGGCTGACGGCAGCAGAGCTTGCTGAAATCGATGAAGTCTCCCGTACGATTGGTCTTTTTTTGAAATAAAACCTACTTTTCTTATAGATAAACTACAACATTAGGAGGATGAAAACCATGACTCAACCTAAGCGTCAACTCCATCTCGGTCTATTCTTGTTCTCGACCGGCTACCATCCGGCTGGCTGGAGGCTGCCGGAAGCGACAACCGACGGAGCTTTTGACCCCAAATTTCTGCACCGTGTCGCTCAGCGACTGGAGGAAGCGAAATTCGATTTCTTCTTCCTCGGGGATGCCCTCGCCACAAGCCCGGACATGCAGCATACCTTCCCGTCACAGATGGTGCGGCTTGAGCCGTTCACGATGATTGCGAGCATTGCGGCCGTTACGGAGAAGATCGGACTGATCGTCACGGCGAATACGACTTACTCCGAGCCGTACACGATCGCACGCCAGACAGCATCTCTCGATTACTTGAGTGGTGGTCGGCTTGCGTGGAATGTCGTGACGGGCATGGACGTGCGTGCGGCCCAGAACTTCAGCCGTGAGAAGCATTGGGACAACTCCAAGCGCTATGATTATGCGGATGAATTCGTGGAGATTGTGCAGCAGCTGTGGGATTCCTGGGAGGATGAGGCCTTTGTCCGGAACAAGGAGACTGGCGAGTTCGTCGACGGGAGCAAGGTGCACCGGATTAATCATGAAGGGGAGCACTTCTCCGTCGCCGGTCCGCTGAACGTAGCCCGGCCGCCGCAAGGACAGATTCCGCTTCTTAACGCAGGGACGTCGGAGCGCAGCCGTGATCTTGGCGCGAAGCTCTCCAGCGCCGTCTTCTCGGGACAGATTCTGCTGGAGGTGTCGAAGCAATTCTACTCGGAGATCAAATCAAAGGCAGTTGCGTATGGACGTAATCCCGATGAGGTATTTATCCTTCCGGGCCTTGTGCCTCTCGTTGGGCGTACCAAGGAAGAGGCGCATGCCAAGTACCGTGAGCTGAATAGCTTGCTCGTAACGAACTATGATGTCGCGCCACTGTCTGCGAGGATTGGCATTGATCTATCAGCTTATCCGCTTGACGGACCTTTGCCGGATTTGTCGCTGTCGACACTTCCGGGCGACGAGGTGAAATGGCTGGTAGCGCTCGCGCAGTGTGCGGAAGGTCGCGAAGACATTACTGTGCGGGAGCTGTTCCATTACTTCGCGGCTACGTTGAGAGGACATCTGCTAATCGTCGGTGATCCAGAGGAGATCGCGGATCAGATGGAGGAATGGTTCGTGGAGCGGGCGGCCGACGGATTCAATATATGCCCTCCTTATATGATGGACGGAATCGATCTCTTCATCGATCTGGTTGTGCCGGTTCTGCAGCGCCGAGGGCTGTTCCGTACAGAATACGACGCAGATACGTTCAGAGGACACTTCGGCTTGTCTCGCCCGGAGAATCGTTTCGCCAAGAGGGCTGCGTTGCAAGGTGCTGGCGAGTAACGCGAGAAGCCTTTATGAGACGGCGGGCTGGAAGGGGAGAACCGTATGAGCAATTACGATAGCAACAAGCGCTACAGATGGCGCATTATCATCGGGCAGGTCGTGCTGCTGCTCGCCTGCCTGGGCATTATTGAATACATCGTGAGAGCGGAGATTGTCGGCAGCTTGTATCTGTCCAAGCCGACGCAGGTCATCGAGGAAATCTACAAGCTGTTCGCAGACGGCGAGATCTTCCATCATCTCATCGTGACGCTCAAGGAATTTGCGGCAGGTTATCTGCTTAGCGCATTCGCGGGCATTGCAACAGGGCTGTTCCTTGTACTCGTTCCGCATGCGGAGGCGTTCTTCCGGCCATTCCTGTCGGCGCTGCTCGCGATTCCGAAGGTGACGATTATCCCGCTGCTCATGCTATGGCTCGGTATCGGGTTATCGCATAAGGTTGCGATCGTATTTCTATTCTGCTTTTTCACCATCGCATTCAATACCATTACAGGAATCAAGCAGACAGCGGAGGCGCATCTCAAGGTTGCGAGAGTATTCGAAGCCTCCAAGCTGCAGACGATTGTGAAGGTCATACTGCCGTCCGCGGCGCCGACGATCTTCGTATCCCTTCGGGTATCGGCTGCGACAGGACTGGTTGGCGCGCTGTTCGGCGAAATGGTGGCATCCAAGGACGGGCTCGGCAATCTGCTGGTGCAAGCTACTTCCTTGTACGATACGGCAAAGGCTTTTGCCATTATTACGGTTGTGACAGTCGTCTCTGTGCTCATTATTGCTGCAATCGATCTGCTGGAGAAGCGGGTCGTGCTTAGATGGAAGTCCTCATAAACAAGCTTGAATTCAAAGGAGAGAGTCATCATGTGGAAGAGAAAATGGATAGGAACCGGAATCATCACCATGTCGCTTGCGCTTGTGCTCGCAGGCTGCGGCGGCAGCAATAACTCTCTTGGGGCAACGCCTGCAGCTTCGGGCGGTGCAACACCGACAGATGCGGCAGCGGGAGGAGAAACTACGGAGCTTCAGAAGATCAGATATTCGCCATTCAACGGAGTGAGCGGACTTGCCGTAAGATTCGGCATAGAGAAAGGCTTCTTCAAGGAAGAGGGGCTGGACGTTGAGCTGATTACGACACAGAATCCGATTGAAGCTCTGACGAGCAAGGACATCGATATTGCCGACAGCGCTACGACGAATGTCATCGTCGCAGCCGGCAAGGGAGCGCCGCTGAAGATCGTCTCGTCGATGTTCCGCACGAAAGGCCCGTTCTACCTGATCGCTAAGCCAGGTATCGAGAGCGTAGAAGACTTGAAGGGTAAGAGCATTGGAGCTGCAGTGCTGGGCAGCGGTCTCGACGTATACACCCAGACGATTCTGAACAAGCATGGCCTAAGCAAGGACGATGTCACTTATCTGGCTAACGGGGTGAACGAAGCGGCGTATGCCAGCCTTACTTCAGGCCAGGTCGATGCCACGATCATTCACGAGCCATTCGCATCGCTTGCAGAAATCGAGGGAACAGGCACCATTCTAGCGAAAGGCTGGGATTACTTGCCGACCTTCCATACTGGCGTATTGGTGTCCCGCAATGATTTTATCGAGAAGCATCCGGAGCTTGTAGAGAAGCTGCTGCGCGCTTATTTCAAGTCGCAGGAATATGCGAAGAGCAATCTGGATGAGTATAAGGCCTATTTCCTCAAAAATGTGAAGGTGGACGCAGCCGTGGTAGACATGGCGTTCGAGCGCGAGAATGTGCTGTGGGAGAACAACCCGGATGTGAATTTGGACGCGCTGCAGGATACGCAGCAGGTTCAAGTCGATCTCGGCTTCCAGGATCAAATTTATGACATTAAGGATTTGCTGGACGTAAGCTTTATTCTGAAAAAATAAGCGTAAGCGGGGTGATCGTATGGAGGCTTTCTCTATCCGCGGCGTATCGAAGGTATATGGGGGAGCGACTCCGACAGAGACGCTCTCCGACATTCATCTGACGATTGAGGACGGGGAGTTTCTCAGTATTCTTGGGCCAAGCGGCTGCGGCAAAAGCACGCTGCTCGAAATTTTGGCCGGACTCCAGTTGCCCACCTCCGGCGAAGTCTGGTTTGGCGGGGAAAAGCTGAAGGGACCGGGGATTGAGCGGGGCGTCGTGTTCCAAGATCCATCGTTATACCCATGGAGAACGATATACAAGAATGTAGAGCTGGGGCTCGAATTTCGAGGTGTTCCGAAGAATGAGCGCCGGGAAGCAGCGCAGCGTTATCTTGATCTGGTCGGACTGCGTGGATTTGAGCATAAGTATCCTCATCATCTGTCCGGCGGCATGAAGCAACGGGCGGGTATCGCCAGAGCGCTGGCGAATAGTCCCGAGGTGCTGCTTATGGATGAGCCGTTCGGCGCGGTCGACCATCTGACGAGGCTTCAACTGCAAGATGATTTGCTGAAGATTTGGGCAGCGGAGAAGAAGACGGTGGTGTTCGTTACGCATGACGTGTCGGAAGCGGTATTCCTGGGTGATCGGGTCGTCTTGCTCTCCCCAAGGCCGGGACGAATTAACCAAATCTTCCAAGTGTCGAAGCCGCGTCCGCGCAAGCGCGACGATGTGGAGCTGCTCAAGATACAGAATGATATATACGCGGCTATTCATGATGTGAAGTCGCAGGACAGTCTGGAATTTACGATCTAATTTTATAATGGAAACGGAGTGTGAAAGGGAATGACGTCTAACGTGGTGAGTGTAGAACAATTGAAGGCAAGGCTGAATAACGGAGAGCGAATCGTGCTTCTGGATGTACGATTTAATCCCAAGGAATCTTCGTATGGACATGAGGCTTATGAGAAGGGGCATCTGCCTGGTGCGCACTTTATCGACTTCAAGGCAGACTTGACCCGCCCGGCAGAGGAGCATGGGGGACGCAGTCCGCTGCCTTCATCAGAGGAGCTGGCTGCCTTGTTCGGGTCGCTCGGCATTGATCGCGATACGGCTGTCGTTGCTTATGAAGATGGCAATGGTCCAGCGGCTTCGAGACTATGGTGGGTGCTTGGTTACTTGGGGGCGGAGCGCGTGCAGGTGCTGGACGGCGGTTATTCCGCTTGGACGGCTGCTGGCGGAGAGGTAGCGACGGAGGCGTCGGTTGACGCTGAGTCGCGCGAGTTTGTGCCGGCGGTTCAAGCCGATTGGCTCGTTGGTGTAGACGAGGTGCGTGTCGCATCCGCTGGAAGCGGCAAGAGCGGCGCGAGACTGGTGGACTCGCGTGACGCCGCGCAATACTCTGGTGTGGAAGCGCCGTTCGATCCGGTCGCGGGACATATACCAGGTGCGCTCCATTATTTCTGGAAGGATGCGCTGCTCGATGATGGCTCCTGGAAGTCGCCGGAGCAGCTCCGTGAGCGCTTCGCGAAGCTGCCGAAGGAAGAGGAAATCATCGTCTACTGCGGCTCCGGCATCTCGGCAACGCCTAATGTGCTTGCGCTCCGCGAAGCGGGGTACGAGAATGTGAAGCTGTATGCGGGGAGCTGGAGTGATTGGATTTCGTATAGGGAGAATCCGATTGCGGTGGGGGAAGAGGAGAAGGCTTAAGCGACATAGCAGTATGTGATTCGGAGTACATCGCTCATGCAGGCCGCGGGCCTTGGGCGATGTATTTTTTACGCTCGAGATCAACACGGAATCAACGTTCGCTCTCTGAAACCATTTTCAGGAAGCCTCGGACCGAGCGTCTATTTCTATGATCTCAGATACGTCTACAACCCCGCTGGGAATGAGCATCCTTGCGGCTGTACGCACACAAAGAAGACCGGAGGCCTCTCCTCTGGAGAATGACTGTACCAACCCTTATCTCGCTTATGCTTGTCGAAGTTGAAAATATACATTAATTGATGACTTTATGCTAAACATGAAAATTCCTTTGTGATAGAATGACTAGTAGATGATTTCCAATTGTAGTTTTTTGTACATTTAATATTAACTTTGTGTAGGGGGAAAAGAGAATATGTCTGATGACAAAGATCTAAGATTAGCAGTACTTATTGATGCTGATAATGTATCCTACAAAAATATCAAAGGTATACTGGAAGAAATAACTAAGTATGGTACTCCTACTATTAAAAGAATATACGGGGATTGGACTGCTCCGACGATTTCAGGCTGGAAAGCAGCTCTTTTAGAAAACGCTATTACACCTATTCAACAGTACAGTTACACTTCCGGCAAAAATTCGACGGATTCCGCTCTAATTATAGATGCAATGGATATTTTATACGCATCTAAAGTAGAAGGATTCTGTATTCTATCAAGTGATAGTGATTTTACTAGATTAGCCACTAGGTTACGGGAATCGGGCTTGAAAGTATATGGATTCGGTGAGCGAAAAACGCCGGAGCCTTTCAGAGTATCATGTGATAAATTTACATACATAGAAGTAATAGCTGCCAATAATATCTCTATATCAATTGGCGAAAGTGTTACCTTCTCAGTTCAAGAATATGAATCAGCTACAGAAAGGATTGGAGATGAGATTATTAATCTAATTTCAAGTTCGATAGATGATCTTGCAGACGAAAATGGGTGGGCATTTCTTGCAAATGTAGGAAATTTGTTATTGAAGAAAAAACCTGACTTTGATTCTAGAAATTATGGTTTTCAAAAACTAACCCCACTAATAAGTAGCTTGGATAGATACGAGATTGACACCAGAAAGAGTGCAGGATCAAAGGTTAAGTTGATATACGTCAGAAATAAAATTACTTAGTATCCCTTACTTTGATCAAGTCTCTCGTTTTCCGAGTCGATAGCGTTGGCGTGTCGCAAACCAAGCGCTTGATCTTGGCAGTGGAGTGGAAGATCCTTGATCAGCGATGGCGGTAATGCAATGATGCTAACGGTTCAAAGTTGCGCTGTCCATACCACGAATTTGCGCCTGTAACCATTTTCAGAGCATAACAGACAGCTGGAGTGATTGGATATCGTATAGCGAGAATCCGGTGGCGGTTGGGGACGAGGAAGAAGGGCATGGCGTATAACAGTATGCAAAGCGTGAATACATCGCCATACGGCTTACACGCCCCGATGATGTACTTTTCTATTTCTAGAGTCCACAAAGAGTCAACAATATGCTCCTGAAAAAACTCGTAGCTCGGCTTTAAGTAGATATCTGCTCGTACACTTAAAATGACAGTAAAAACCAAAGACAGGGTCGGGACGCCTCACCTTAGTGGTATAGCATTCCACGGCCCTCAGGGAATTATTTTTTTGATTTAACAACAAAGCATTTTGACAAACGGAATCAACAATTATTCAACAAATTTCTAAATTGAAGTATATGAATCGGACGGTGATTCATTATTTTCTTAATGAAGGTTTGAGCATAAAAGTGCCATGAACAAATATTGGAATAGAAATTTCTGTTGTACCAGAAGTTGTCATCATTGATTGTCTTTCTTCATATGTGATTTGAACTCTACCTGCTCTTTCTAAATTGTAACTTGAATAGTTAGATATATATATTGGAATAATTTTTCCGTCTGTCATTAAATTAAACAATGCTTCCTGAAAAGCCAAAAAATCAGACAATAGGTTGTTAACTTTCTCGATTTCAAAGTCATAAGTCTCTTTTGTATACGTTAACTTTATCCTACTTATGCTGGATAATTGATCACTTAAATGAATATAGTTGTTTTTATTAAGATAATTTAATATTCCTGCTTCTTGTTTTTCAACGGTTTCCTGTGAAATTTTTATATGGTCAAGTGGATAATAATTTTGTATCATAGCCATTGTGCTTCCTCCATTATCCGAAGCGGTATATTTGAAAAAAACTTTAATCTTTCCACTTTCTATTATTCCTTCTTATGGAATTAGGCAACATAACATCAATCTCGTCATCGCTGAAAGTTTGCTCTTCTTCTGTCTTTAATGCTTTTTGAGCTTCAGAGTAGCTTTTGGCATCTGTTTTTGGCGACTGGGCATATACCTCAGCGGTTCTATTCTGAAGCTCATCTCTTTTAGCCATTATTGAAGAATCATCCAATATATCGAAGTCGGTTAACAGAGATACGTACTCTTCCCGTATTACCCAGAGTGCATCTGCTGCTTTTTGATGACTTTGAGCAGTCTCAACTAAATCAAAATTCTTAGTGTACGCATTCAAAATCAGTAGAGTGACTGAGACAAAAGCACCTAAAATACTTGCAATCTTTTCATCTGCGATAATTGAAATAATGAAACCGCCAGTAGTAAGGGCAGAGAATACTATCTGAAGTATTTTAATTTTTTCATTCTTGGACAACATTCTATGAACAATTTTATTGTGACAAGTGAAACTATAGACTATCCGACCATATGCCTCTCGGATCTGTGATTCCAATTTATATCCCTGACTAACTTGGGAACTTCGTTCCATAAATTGTCCTCCACGTTTGTTTCGCTGATGTAGTATATCCTTTTTCTTGGTAGTCGATTGCAGTTAATGCATTGTTGTATGCAGTTGCAGCCTTACTTTGGAAGTTTTTATCTTTCCAAACATAACGACCACTTCCCGGTGCCAACCAGTAGTTTTGCGTTGTATCTAAATTTTTGAGATATTTAAAAAAGTCTCTACTCATGAAGTCATAATATAAATATGACTTATCTTTATACTCCCATTGACCGATAAATTTATAAGCTAATGTATCAATTAGTATACCGCTCATTGGTACATCACAGTACCCTTTCCACGCACGTGCCATGCGGCAAAGCCTTTTCAAATTCTTATTTGTTTCCTTATTCCTTTCATTCATGGCTTCGATTTCTTTCCTTGGATCAGTTGTTTTCCAACTTCCTCCATTATTAGTGTCTGGATAAGTGTAACTTCTATGATCATCATTGAGAAATGCTGGTACTATTTCAAAATTAATATTGTCAGTGAAATTTATCCCTACTACCTGACCGTCACCCTTAATGTAGGAGCTACTATATGTTTTTTGAAGAACACCTTTTACCTCTTGCAATAATGCTGATTGTCCATTGCCGCTATAATTATTAAATTTTTGATATGTCGAATAAGGTAATTGCACGATCATATCAATATCGCTTGTCCAAATCTCTGTTCCCCGACCGTACGAGCCAACATATAGACTATGAGATGTTTCAGAAGTGCTATCCCAGTAATCCTGATTTATACGCTTTGTTATTTGTTTATATCTTTGTTGAATTGTACTGACAGTAGAATTACTCATTCTAAGATTAGAACAAAACTGACTAAAGTAGTCGCTTACGGACATCCTAACCCCTCCAGTTCTTGAAATAATAATTCGACGTCTTTTGTAAAAGTTGCAATATGTGGTACAAGATCTTCGACAGTCTGCTCTTCCTATGGACTCGATATTAAGTTTGAAAACAGTACAATTTACCTATATTAATGTTAGTCTATTTGTTCTATATAATCAAGTAAATATTCCCAATTTCGACATGTGACAATATCTTTGCCAATACAAGGAACCTTAATTTAGGCGTACGACAGTTGGAGCAATTGAATCTCGTATAGCGAGAATCCGATTGCGGTGGGGGAAGAGGAGAAAGCTTAGTCAGCATACTAGTATCTAAATTGGAGTACATCGCTTATGTGGCGATGTACTTCTTTGCGTTTGGCTCAGGAGATCAAAATCAACAATGAGCTAATTCTCACCTTCTGAAAACATTTTGTGCTACCTCCAAACCCGGGCACGAACTCGATCTCGACCAGCGGAATCTGCCCGAGGACTAGTATAATATGGTGGAAAATTAACCGTATGAGGGTTTTAGCATTCAGCTGCGCAGGTTCTGTTTTTGCTAGTTGCCCATATTGTGCATGTTGCTTATGCCGAAATTTGTTGGAAAAGGTTGTATCCTTTTAGGTGCTTGGTTGTCTAATAGGTAGCGGACAGAAGGGAGGGGACGGGCTGGAAGGCTTTGCTGATGTCTATAAAGCATACGCGGATCAGGTTTTCCGTTATGTGCTGTCGTTGACAGGGGATTGGGATCAGGCGGAGGAGCTGACGCAGGAGACTTTTTATCGTGCATTTTTACATATAGGAAGATTTAGAGGCGACAGCTCCTTATATACCTGGTTATGTAAAATTGCTCGTAATTTGTACTTGAATGCAATCAAGCGCGGAAGCAGGGAACAGCGCAGCAGCCAACTGCAACGGATGCAGCAAAAAGAGGTGGTCGCTACTCCTCACAACCGCGGTGAATTTGTTGCCGGGCTTGTGAAGAGGGAACAGGCAACAGCGCTACATCGCGTGCTGCACGGCATGCCTGAGCCCTACAAGGAGGTATTCACTCTTCGCGTGTTTGGTGAGCTGAAATTCCGCGAGATTGCTGAGTTATTTGGTAGAACGGAAGGCTGGGCTAAAATTACATACTCTCGGGCGAAGAAACGCCTTATTCAGCAAATGGAGGTGGAGGAATGAAGCAGAATCTGGATAACGAGAGTGTTTGCGGCATTGTGCACGATTTGCTGCCCCTATATGTTGAGCGCGAATGTACACCACAGAGTCATCGCATGGTCGAAGAGCATCTCAAGACCTGTCCTGCATGCCGCAGCTTGTGCGAACGTATGGTGCAGGAGATCGCTAATGATACGGTAATTATGGCGAAATTCCCGCAGGGAAGTGAAGAGGGGGCGTACCGCGAGACTGATGGTCAGGAAGAATATGGTGATCATGGCAGTCATATTGACCACGGCGATCCTGGCGCTCTGATTGGAGCGGGCTTGCCCATCTCACCACTTGAGAGGGACCGGCAGGCAGTAAAGATTATGCAGCGCTTGCGTAGACCCAGGGTGCTGCGGGTACTTCTATTGCTGATAGTAATTGTGCCTGCCAGTTGGTTGGGACTGAACGAGGCCACAGGCGAGGGGCTGTCCTTTCGCAATGCCTATGATCATTATCAGGCAATGCGCTTTATTGATGAACTGGAAAAGGGCAACCATGCGTCTGCGTTTGATTATTTTAACATGGAGCAGGAATATGCAGATCTGCAGCATGACTTATCACTCGAACGGGGACTTTCTGAAGCGCAGCGGGCCATTTATGAGGGCATGACATACGAGACGTTTGTCGCCTACAGTAAAGAACGTTTTGTCCAAGGAATGGAGGAGTTTACGCGGTTGGGGTATCGGCTTCAGCGGGAGGGCGGTATTTGGGCGACGAGAGACGTGGTGAAAAATCCATTGACTGGGCAACGAAATACGGCTTATAGCTATCAGATAGACATTCGCCTGACTGATAAGCACGGGACGGAGCAATCTGGGCGGATGTCCTTGATTACCTATCCTTATTCCGATGTACCTCACTCCTTCCGGATTGGGGGTTATCTCGGCTTGGATGAAGGAAATCTGATCGGGGTACTGGCACAGAAGATGGATTATTGGGACTGGGGTTAGCGAGAATCCGGTGGCTATTTGGGAAGTCGAAAGGCAATTACAGTATGTAAATCTCAAATCAGCAGCCATTCCGTTTGAAGCATGATATATTGTACAGCTCTATTTTGCGTTCTTGCTATCCTATTCCCAATTCGTATAATTGCCTCCCTATCTGTGCTACATTGGGTGCACATGATCATCTGGAGGAGGAATGAGCGTTATGAGTATGACAACGCATGTTGAAATCAAACCTAAAATCCTTTATTTTGGCTCATCTGTTGTGCTGATCAGTACGATAAATGAAGATGGAACTCCAAACTTGGCGCCTATGTCATCGGCCTGGTGGTTGAATCGATCTTGCATGCTCGGGCTGAGCCATAAATCGCAGACTGCTCGAAATATGATAAGAGAGGGAGAATGTGTGCTGAACTTACCGTCCATTGACTTAATCCCGGCGATCGAACGTCTCACCCTACTAACCGGACGAAACCCGGTCCCGGAATCCAAGGCAGCGAGGGGCTATCGATTCGAAGCGGATAAATTCGGGGTGTCGAAATTGACCCCTCTGCCATCCCGGGAGGTCATGGCGCCTCGGGTGCAACAATGTCCCATTCACTTGGAGGCGAAGCTCGTCAAGATACACCCTTTCGAAGAGCCAAGCTCGCTAGTTGCCTTGGAGGTCCGCATTGGGAAAATTCACGTTGCACAACATTTGACGATGAAAGAGCATCCGAATTATGTTGATCCGTCCAAATGGAACCCGATGATCATGAATTTCTGCGAATATTTTGGCCTAAGCGAACAACTATCCAATTCCCGGCTAGCCCCGGTGTTCGGACCGGCTGAAGCGTAGACAGATAGATAATAGGATATAAATTTTGAATACATCGCCATGTGGCCAAAGCGCCCCGGCGATGTTTTTTTATGCTTTGAAGTCAACAAAGAGGCAATAAACGAGTTACCCTGGCATGCGTATTCAAAAGGTACGAGGCTTAGGCTACAAACTCAAGATGTAATCGTTTTTCAAAGGAAAATCAAAGGTCTATCCATTATAATCCATCTAAATATAAGTAAGGGGGATACAAAGTATGAGCTTTCTACGACAGGTGTTTAAGAATACTCGCTTGACCTTCCTGATATTACTAGCTTTCTGTTTTCTGCTAACCTCTTGTGATGGAGTCAATACACCAGTAGAGACGCAGAATTCGACGATGGCGCCGAATACGTCCGAGGTGACCGATCCGAATGAAGCTGCGATCAACTACGAAGAAACCCGGAAAGTTGCAAGGGAGAAGGCTGATCTTCTCACGAAAGTATACGACACGAACAGTGTGCAGTACGCCATTATCGATCAAGGCCATATTGTCGTGTCTGGCCAAACTGGGAAGAATGATGAGCAAGGACAGAGACCGCTCACGAAAGACACGATGTATGGGACAGGCTCTGTCAGCAAAATATTCACCACGGTTGCCGTCATGCAGTTGGTCGATCTGGGGAAAATCGATCTCGATACGCCGGTCGTCCAGTATATCCCCGAGTTTACGATGAAGGATGAGCGTTATAAGCAGATTACGCCGCGTATGCTGTTAAATCACTCTTCCGGTCTGAATGGAACATCGGCGACAAATATCTATCTATTCGAAGATAACGATACTTACGCCCACGACATACTTCTGACGCAACTGGCCGGACAGACCTTGAAGGCGGACCCGGGCGCATTCTCGGTATACTGCAATGACGGATTTACGCTGGCTGAGATTCTGGTCGAGTATGTCAGCGGTATGGAATTTACCTCTTATATCCATCGATATATTACGGAGCCTCTTGGTATGACCCATACGGTGACACCGCTCGATTCTCCGAACGCGGCCGAGATGGCGGGACTCTATTATCCTGCCTATACCGGACAACTTCCAAACCAAACAACCAACGCAATAGGATCTGGGGGCATCTATTCTACTGCAGAGGACTTGGTTCGATTCTCGCAACTATTTACAGGGGGAGCGGTACAAATATTGTCCGGCCAATCAGCTGAAGCCATGACCCAGAACGAATACAAGACGTCTTTGTGGCCTGATGAGGCGGATAACTCAATGGCATACGGTCTTGGCTGGGATAGTGTTAATCTGTATCCCTTCAGCGAATATGGGATGAAGGCGCTGGCCAAAGGCGGGGCCACGGTTCTCTATCAAGCGTCACTCGTTGTGCTTCCCGAGCAGGATATAGCGGCAGCTGTCGTCTCTTCTGGCGGATCCGGCGTATACAACCAGCTTCTGGCGAACGAGATCCTGCTTCAGGCGCTGAAGGAGAAAGGGACAATAGCCGAGTTCAAGACTGAGAAGTCGTATGGCGTGCCGGTAAAGGCCGATATGCCGAAGTCCATGCTCCAGTATGCGGGGATCTATGGCTCGTCTGATGCAACGATGAATATTAATATTACGGAAAGCGGCCTTATGTCCGTCACTCCGGAGCAGCCGACCAATAATCAGGCCCAGTCCTATAGATATACGTCGGACGGCACGTTCCGGAGTGGGGACGGAAGTGTGATGGCCAGCTTCGTAACGGAGGAGAACGGCCGCACCTATTTCCAGGTTAACTCATATTCTTCGCTGCCGGGCCTTGGGCAGACAGCCTATTCTATGTACTCTGCCGAGAAACTTCAGCCTGGGGCTCTTCCGTCAGAGGTAACAGAGGCATGGAGTAGGCGCGATGGCAAAAGGTATTATTTGCTGAATGAGAAGTATACGTCGTTCGTTTATTTGGTGCAGATGTCCTATCAATTGAATGTGTCCAAGCAATTGCCGGGGTATGTTTTGGATAAACGTATAACAGGCCCCAATACGGCAATCTCCGAATTGCAAATTCCGGGAGTGAATGGACGGGATCTCTCAGGTTTAACTTTTTTTACGGAGGAAGGCATTGAGTACCTGGAACAACGTGGAATGATCTTAGTGAGCGAGGATAACGTGAAGCCACTGAATATCGCTAAGGAGTCAAACGTTATCATTCCATCGAGCGGATACGCTAAGTGGTATACGATAAGCGAGGAAGACGTGGGCAAAAACGTTAAGGTGAGCATGCCCTCGAACGCCTCCTTCGCCGTTTATGATGCGAATGGCAAATGTATCTACTTCAGTATCATTGAAGACAAGGATCAGGTTACGTTGCCTAGGGGAGGATCCATAGTTTTTGCCGGAGATGCCGGTGCGCAGTTCGAGATTTTCGCCCAGTAACTAATCCAATGGCTGGCGCGATTGGATTAACTAGGAGTAGAATCAATTGCGGTGGGGGATGAAGAGAAGGCGTAAAACCGCGTCGGATGCGGGTTTGGGGGCTGTGACAAGTTAGGAGCAAACCTGTCACAGCCCTTTTTGGGTTGTTCGTTCAACAGTTTGCAAACAAGAGCCCATTGAAGCAAAATCGCTAAACGAACAGGCAGGATAACAACAGCCCATTCAAATTATAGTAGTCATGTAGATGTAATAAATAGGATTAATATTAATATGGATCTGAAGGGGCGGAAATGTTACAGACCAATTGTGAAACAGAACGGTTGTATCTGCGATTGTTTAAGTTGTAGAAGCATCCGATTATGAATATCAGCCATCAGCCTGGTTGGCTCTGTCATGATTGTCGCGTTCGGCGTGTGCTTGTCCCCAACCAGATAGCGAGCTCATAATCGGAATGAGAGTCTTGCCGTAATCACTAAGAGAATATTCCACTTTAGGAGAAACTTGTGGAAATACGGTTCTGATGACGACACCGTTATCTTCCAGCTCCCGAAGTTGTTGTGTCAGTACTTTTCGCGTAACGTGCGGCAACGCGCTATGTAATTTTCCAAAGCGTTTTGTTCGGGGGAAGTGCGCTAGATCGAGCATGGTCGGTATTGAAACGGGGTGGATGCCTCGTCTCGTTAGTGCAACCGCCCTCCCAAGAGAAAGCAAATGAATTCAAAGTTACAGCCAAACATAGCACCGCATCTCCTACGTATGATGATAATAAAGCGATAGCGCAACTGCTTGCGGATGGCACAATTAAAGCGGAAATTGACAGGATTTACCCGCTGAGCGACGTAAGGGAGGCACACTTGCGAAGTGAGGGTAGGCATAGTCGCGGAAGAATACTATTGAGTGCTAGTATGTGACTCAGAGTACATCGCTCATGAGGCGATGTACTTCTTGCGTTACGCTGAGAGGTGCCGAGGTCAAAAAGGCGTCAACAAAATGGTGGCAGATAATTTACACCTCTGAAGACCATGTCTAGCCGACTCGGTCATTGCAAGCTCAATATGACACTGGACAGTATTCGCATGTGACTCCGCAGATGGAAGGGATATCAATGGCAAAAAGAAGATCCCCAAGCGGCAGCTTGAGGATGGCCATGGTCAAGAACGGTCAGCTTTTCTGGATAGCTGTTTGAACAGCCACGATAAGGCGAACATGACAGCGGTGAAAGCCAAGCTGGACCAGAAGTTGATGGGTACAGTCCAGACATCTTTAAACAGAAAGGTTGAATATACATAGATGGCGAGGGCTAAGATATACGTGACGCCGCTGAGAATAAACCAGGATTTGCGCCCGAAGACAGTAGCTTTAAGTGCATACAACAGCACAAGTATAACAATTCCGCTTAAAACGACTATGATCAGAATAGGCACCATACTGATATGCTCCACTTTAAGAGAGGGGATGAAATAAGAGAGCAGTTGAACGATCGTTTGTACGGCAAATAGCGAACCTAGCAGAATGGCCGTATAATTGAGCACATCAAGCACCCAGGACTTCTTGCTTTGATGAGGGATGTTGGCAATTAGTGCATCGCAGTAAGCGTGAAGATCATCGCCAAAAACATCCTGAGCGTTTTTTTCATGCTGCTGTGCTTCAATTAAATGCTCAAGCAGCTCGAGCAATACACTTTCCGTGATATATTCGGATCGGGCATTCAGTCGGATGTAAACCATAGCATTCTCATAAGCGGCCAAATTCTCATCGCTCAAAAGCTTGCGGCGTTCATTGTTCAATAGAATCATTTGCTTGGTGTTCATCGCGATTCCTCCTTAAATAAGCGATAGCCATGTATAACTGTGCCCAGCTTTCATCAAACAGCTGCAATGCGCGTTCACCCTTGGCAGTAAGACGATAATATTTTCGGTCAGGACCAGTTGCAGAGGGCTTCATGGTTCCTACAATAAGCTCATTTTTTTGCATGCGCAGCAGTAGCGGGTAAATGCTTCCTTCCTTAACCATCGTCAGCCCTGCCTCATGCAGTTTTTCGCTCAGCTCATATCCGTATACTTCCTTCTCCCAAATAATTGAAAGTATGCAGCCCTCCAGCAAGCCCTTCAGCATCTGACTATCCAAGCCATATTCCCTCCTTGCTATTTGTATTGCAAACTACTTGTGTTATAAAACAAAGGCTATATTGCAATGCAAGGTAGCTGATATTGGTAGTATACCATTGACTATATTGCAATGCAAGTTAGCGAATCTGTATGGTTTATTGAACGGTTTTCCCTAAATGCTTAACTGTAGAATTCCCAGAAAACAAGTAGTTCCACTAGAACAACGATCATCGCCACAGGCAGAATGGCCGACCACTTGTCACGGGCAATGGGATAATACTGGACAGAAAAAATAGAATGGAGAAACCGTATAATAAGTTCTACGGCCCAAAGCATGCTTAAGAAGCCGGCCATATTCCCTGTGCGCTCAACTACTTTTGGAAAGTCACATAGAATGCCGACGGCAGCTACAAGAGCGGGAGCAGCTTGAGGAGCATTTTACCGGACTGGACAAGGACCGTGAAATCATGAAAGGCGAAATAGATTGTAAGTTTTGAATACATCTAACTGAAGGTGGATGACGCTTTTCCTGTTTAACTTCTCGATCCAAACTAATATAATGGAAAAAAAGTATCGGGGGTAAAACAGCATGGAGGACATCCAACGACACTGGTGTAAAATCGAAAATAAACAAAATAGAGGCTGTGAATTGACTGCTCATTTGAATCGCATGTACAGTGCAGATGCCCTGGAGCATCAAGTGAAAGTTCCGTTTGAGATTGGAAACGGCTCTTGGCAGCGTATGCAGCCACTTGCTGCTGTCGAGTTGGTGCTTTGTGATGTGCGTTTTCATAAACATATGGTGATGAGCAGCAAAGAAGCAGAGGACTCAGCCATTATTGGTTTTTGTCTGGGTGATCCGATCTGGTGGAATGTCGAGGGCAATAGGAAGGAGTACGGACTTAATTCGGGCGAGGTGTCGGCCTTCTTCAACACGGAGGGCAGCAATTGCTGTGAGTATGATGTCCACAGGCATTTTCAGGGATTAACCTTGAAGCTGAACAGGCACATGGCCAGCCAATCGTTGCAGCATCTTCCTATCGATAAGGTCATGCATACTTTTTTCGAGAAAAAGGGAGGAATATTCAGTAGTAAGATGACGCCAGGCATGAAGCAAATTGCGCACGAGATTACACACTGTCGGTATACGGGCGACGTGAAGCAAATTTATTTGAGTGCCAAGGTATTGGAGCTTATTGCCCTATACTTTAGTGAATCACTGCTTCAGAAGCCGCTAACTATGCCGGATTTGTCCAGAACCGATCTTGCTGCCCTTCATCGGGCCAAAGAAATTTTGGATGCCAATCTGCTGATGCCTCCAGGGCTAGGCGAATTATCCAAGCAAGTATGCCTGAACGAATACAAGCTTAAAAAAGGTTTTAAGGAGCTGTTCGGTTTCCCGGTCCATGCCTATGTGATTGATTGCAGACTAACGGCGGCCTATTCCATGCTGGAAGAGGGAGTTGTGAATATAACGGAGGCTGCTTATGCGGTAGGCTTTAGCAAGGCAGGTCATTTCTCAGAACAGTTTAAGCGCAAATATGGGATGAAACCTTCTGAATATTTCCCTCATCACCGGAAGCTGAACGGGGAGCGTGTACTTTCTTTACAATAATCCGGATTTGTCCTTTTCCCCTCCCGATTTGGGTAGCAGCTGACAGGGCAGGTATGAGATAGTAGGGCATATCGGCTGAATGACCTCCTAACGAGAAGCGAAGCTCTTTTTTTTATGACTTAATTGATAATGATAATCGTTATTAGTTTTAGGGGCGGAAATGGAGAAACGAATACTATCTTCGTACGGGGACGGAATTCATTCAGTTGGCAGCTACGCTAGAGCATACTCAATACTGGAAAGGGTGGAGTAAGAGATGAAGAAGGTTTTAGTTTTGGCAATAGCATGTATGGTGTTCGTACTGTCAGCTTGCGGTAGTGCGAAGACAACAGGGGAAAAGGGAGAGAACGGTCAAACGACTTTCAAAATAATAGAGAATGCTAGAGGGGATAAAATCAAATTGCCGCTTCATCCGACTCGGATTGCAGATTTATCGGGATCAACGGAAGAACTGCTGCTTCTGGGGATTAAGCCGATTGCATCAGCAAATGCGGATTATGGAACCCGGGAAGTATTCACGCCTACCATTAAGGACAAGTTGGCCTCCGATACGATCAATTTGGGCTGGTATGCCGAGCCGATTAATATAGAGCTTGTCACAGCTGCTGAGCCGGATTTGATCATATTAGGGACGCTGTTCAATGAAGACCTGTACGAAAAGTTGTCGCAGATTGCGCCAACGGTGGTTGTTCCGCACCCTTATTATGCTTGGAGGGAACGCTTTGCCTTTTTGGCCGATCTGTTTGATAAAAAGGATGTGATGGATAAATGGCTGGCGGAATATGAGCAGAAGGTTGTGGATTGGAAGGAGAAGCTATCGCCGATTATACAGGATGAAAGCTTTGCTATGATTGAAACCTATCCTAGCAATCTGGTGGCCTATTCAACTACGGGCAGTGCGGAGTTAATCTATAAAGATTTCGGCTTCAAACGCACAGAGGGCATTCCCGAGCCTGATCATTGGGGAGGACGGGAGATGAGTTTAGAAGGACTCACTGCTATTAACCCGGATCATTTGCTGCTCATGGAGAACAGCGAGAACAAAATGAGTGATAGTAAAGTATGGAACAATTTAAAGGCCGTTCAGCAGAACAATGTATATCAGATTACAAATATCGATAACTACAATTATTCTTATACCGCAATGGGCAGGATGCATCTGCTGGACATGATTGGGTCACTTATTCTGGAGAAGCACAAGAAGTAAGTTGATCCTCTCTCCTCTCAATCAAGTCGGTGGGGTAATCATGAATCCGGACAGGCTGTTCAATCCTAATGTAAAGGAGTTACTGCCATGGATTTGAAATCCGAGTTATCGGGCTTACTACAAATTACCGCAGAGAAAAAAGGACTTCTGTCCGTGGCCGTCATTTTCTCGACGATCTCCAGCTTGCTGCAGGTGGCCCCTTTTGTTGCGGTATATCAAATTGTGCAGGAGTTGTTTCTCCATGCCAACGATCCGGCAGGTATTGATAAGAGTCTCATTATGTATTGGGGTCTTGCAGCATTGGCGGCGTTAATCGGAGCTCTCATCACGCTCTATATTGGCGGTATGTGCTCGCATATTGCGGCCTTTGATATTTTATACCGATTAAGAGTTCGTCTTGCCGATCATGTGGCCAAAGTTCCCATGGGATATCATACAAGAACTGCGACCGGAGAGTTGAAAAAAATTATCGAGGTCAGTGTGGAAAAAATCGAAAAATTTATTGCGCATCAGCTTCCGGATACTGTCAGCGCCATCATGATTCCTTTGCTGCTAATTGGTTATTTGTTCTGGCTGGATTGGAGGATGGCGTTGGTGCTGCTCGTACCGATCAGCTTCGGCTACTGGCTGCAAGCCCGAATGTTTGCAAGCGAAAGCGGGCGGAACACATACCGTGATTTTCAATATGCGGTGGAGGAAATGAATGCAACCGGTGTTGAGTATGTTCGCGGGATGCCTGCTGTCAAAGTTTTCGGTATTAAAGCGGACAGCTTTCTGACCTTCAGGCATGCAGTCGAGCGCTATCGGGATATATCCCTTCGGATAACCGACCTTTACAGAAGGCCATACGGTCTGTTTTTTCTGGTGGTTAGTTCGTTGTTTACATTCATCATTCCAGCTGGACTGGCGCTTGCTTCCAATACGCCTGGCAATCTGGCGTTTACGGTTACATTTGTGCTGTTTCTGCTGATTACTCCAGGCATGGCAGTACCGCTGCTGAAGCTGATGCAAGCTGGGAGCGGCATGCGGGAAATTGTGGAGGGCTACAAGCGGATTGAGACTGTGCTTGAGGAAAGAATGGTCGAAGAGCCTGCTGTTCCTAGAGAGCCGTCTTTTTATGACATTGCGTTTGAACAGCTTTCCTTCGCCTATGAGAGCAGCGAAAGCAAACATTACAAGCCTGTTCTCAAGGATATCGGTTTTGTTGCCAAAGCTGGCGAGATGACTGCACTTGTTGGTCCTTCGGGAGGGGGCAAATCTACAATTGCTCAATTGCTGCTACGGTTTTGGGAGATCAACGCAGGTCGAATTACGATTGGCGGCATTCCCATCCAGGAGATCGGAACGGAAAAGCTGATGGACCTCGTATCGTTTGTTTTTCAGGATGTGCATCTCTTCTACGATACAATCGAAGCCAATATCCGAATGGGCAATATGACGGCTTCCAAGGAAGCCGTCACAAAAGCCGCGATTATGGCTCGTTGTCATGATTTTATTGAGCAGCTTCCGCAAGGCTATGACACCATGATCGGAGAAGGAGGCACTTATCTGTCAGGCGGCGAAGCCCAACGGGTCTCTATTGCTCGGGCACTGATCAAGGATGCTCCGATTTTAGTGCTGGATGAGGCAACCGCATATGCTGATGCCGAAAATGAATACCAAATTCAGCAGGCGTTGGCTAAGCTGGTGCAGGGGAAAACAGTGCTTATTATTGCCCATCGGTTATCTTCCATAAGGGCGGCAGAACAGATTCTGGTCATCCGACAAGGAGAAATTGTAGAGCGTGGGACTCATGACGAGCTTCGGGCATTGCAGGGACTATATGAGCAGATGTGGAAATCCCATATTAGTGCTGCCTCTTGGAAGCTAGGGGCGGGACGGGCCACAGCTAGGGGCCAAGCGACTGCAGAAGCTGCCGGAACATCCGTAGTTGTTGAGATAGCTGGAGCTGCTCCTGCATCGTCCAAAGATATTGTTGCGGACGTACATCATGCTTCAGATAGGAGGAGGGGGAAGCCGTGAAGCATTATTTGACGAACCTGTCAGGTGGGAATCCTCGTACTCTTATTCCTTCTGCACTTGCCGCTATGTTGGATGGCGTGGTTAAGATCGTCCCCGCTGCTCTGCTGGCGGATCTATTTCATACGATGTATACCTTCTATACGGAGCCGGGTACTGCGTGGAATACCTGGCGGCTTTGGATGGTGGCGGCTATATTGATTGCATGGCTGCCTGTCTCATACGCGGTATATTCATTGCTGTACAACAAAGCTTATAGAGCGGCGTATAGCCTAGCTGCTGCGGGTCGGATGAGTCTGGCTGAACATTTGCGTCGTCTCCCGTTAGGCTATTTCGGAAAGCGTGATCCGGCGGATATGACTAACCTGCTTTTAAGTGATTACGCTCAAGTCGAGCATACGATATCGCATAATGTGCCCCAATTAATCAGTGCAGTAATGCTGCCATTGCTGGCGTTTGGCGGCTTGCTGCTGTTGGATTGGCGGATGGCACTGGCGATGTTCGTGGCAGTGCCAGCAGGCCTGCTGCTGCTTTGGCTGACGGACGCGCTGCAGGTGCGTTTGAGCGAAGGGCACATCCGGGCCAAAAATGAAGCTGCCAACCGACTGCAGGAATATTTGAGCGGCATTCAAGAAATCAAAGCCCATAACATGGGGGGCAAGCGATTCGAACGTTTGCGTCTTGCCTTTGACCAGCTCAAGCGGGCTTCGATTCGGCTTGAAGGGTTAATGGGCCCGCTCATTCTGGGAGCGACGCTATTGACCCGGTCAGGCATGACGATCATGATTGCTGCAGGGAGCATATGGCTTGCCGGAGGAACACTTTCTTTGACTGTCTTTCTGCTATTTTTACTTGTGGGCACCCGTATCTTCGACCCGCTGACCGCCGTATTGATGAACTATGGGGAGATTCGCTATTCCGCTTACAGTGCCCAGCGCATTATGGATATTAGGCGGGAGCAGCCCATGCCGGGAACGGGAAGTATTGACGAGAATGGTGCGATTGTATTCGACCGGGTTACCTTCGGTTACCGGCCAGAAGCACCTGTTCTGAAGGAGCTGTCATTTACGATTCCGCCGCAAAGCATTACAGCCTTAGTGGGACCGTCGGGCAGCGGGAAAAGCACAGTTTTGCGCTTACTCGCTCGCTTCTGGGACGTCCAGCAAGGCGCTATCCGTATTGGGGAGCAGACACTCGAACAGGCCGATGCTGAGCAGTTGTTATCGCATATGTCGATGGTCTTTCAGGATGTATACCTCTTCCAAGATACAATTGGAAACAATATACGCATCGGCAAATTGGATGCAACGCAAGCAGAGATTGAAGCGGCGGCCAGACGTGCCTGTTGCCATGAGTTTATTTCCCGGCTGCCTCAAGGGTATGACACCCCGGTTGGCGAGGGCGGCTCCACATTGTCCGGCGGCGAGAAGCAGCGTATCTCCATTGCTCGCGCACTGCTCAAGAATGCATCAATCGTTCTGCTAGACGAAGCAACGGCTTCGCTTGATCCGGAAAATGAAGCTGAGGTCCAGCAGGCCATTAATGAGTTAGTCGCAAGCAAGACGGTCATTATGATCGCCCACCGTCTGATGACGGTTCAGCATGCGGACAAAATTCTGTTTCTCGAACAGGGCAGGCTTGTAGAAGAAGGCACGCATGACGAGTTATGCTCCCAGGCTGGACGCTATGCTAGCTTATGGACCCTACAGCAGGAAGCTGCAGGCTGGCAGCTCAAATAAGAATCATTCGGAACTTTTTTAACATAGGCAGCACGCAGTCCCCGGCGTGAAGCCTGTCTGAACCAATAGGCTGAAACATCAAACAAAAAAAATATGTTTCTTATTTCTACCTTTTTTTATATAATATAATTGATTTACTATATTTTTCATCAGGGAGTGTGCTGGTTTCTTTGCAATTACCTTTTATAGTAAGGAGGTGAAATAATGAAAAAAGTATTATTATTAGTCCTTATTGCGATGTTCGCTTTCTCCAGCTCGGCTTATGCCGCGTATACGGCGGAATCGACAGAGACGAGATATGGGACGCCAGGTTACTCTAAACATGCCTATGAAGTGTCCATTTCGGGACAACCGAATACTCAAGTAACCGTCACTTTGATGTCTAAAGGGCCCCTGGGGCAACGCGAACCTATCTACGGATCGTCCGTCACCGTCACGCTAGACTCTAGCGGAAGCGCTTGGATCAATGGTCCCGTTCTTGATTGCTGCTGGGCATCTTATACGAATCCTAATTCTAATCCAGTAGTTATACAAGCTCAATTCGAAGGCAGCTATGGGACCGTTAATTGGTTTTATTTGCACGCTAAAGTTTAGTATGGTTGTCGCATCGTATGCGGGTTTGGGGGGCTGTGACAGGTTGCCGAGAGGCAGGCTGTTGCAGTCCTCTTTGGCGTTCTCGTTCAACCTTTCCTGGCGTATCTGGATGAATTTCGAACTGAGCATAGTTTCAAGATGTGATATCATAATCAATACTTAAGAACAAGAGGATCTGGGACACAGAATCCTAGAGGGAGCTCGAAATGATGAAGACAGAACTGACACGCAGGCTCAAGATTGATTACCCTGTTCTTCAAGCACCCATGGCAGGTGGTCCGACGACACCAGATCTGGTTGCGGCCGTTTCAAACGCTGGTGGACTAGGAGGCTTAGGAGCAGGTTATTTAACTCCCGGGCAAATCAGAAATGCGATCAGGGAGATTAGGGAAAAAACAGATCGCCCCTTTGCTGTAAATTTGTTCGTTCCCGAGCAACCAAGTACACCAGACCACACCATTGCCGAGATGAACGGTTATCTTAATAAATATCGCGCGGATATGGGTATCGCTCCGAATCCATTTATTCCGAAGTTTGCGGAGTCATTCGATGAACAAGTACAAGTTGTGCTTGAAGAAAATGTCTCCGTATTTAGTTTCACCTTTGGCATACCGTCGCACCATATTATTCAATCCATGAAACAGAAAGAAATTGTCATCGTTGGTACAGCTACGACAGTCGTTGAAGCTATAGCTCTAGAAGCCGCTGGAGTAGATGCAGTTGTTGCCCAAGGAAGTGAAGCGGGAGGACATCGTGGATCGTTCTTAACGAGCAGCACAGACACCATGATTGGTACTATGGCGCTTGTTCCTCAAGTGGTGGATCATGTGTCAGTTCCTGTAATCGCATCGGGTGGCATCATGGATGGGCGTGGGCTTGTTGCAAGCCTCGCATTAGGGGCTTCCGCCATACAGATGGGCACTGCTTTTTTAGCAAGCATGGAAAGCGGCGCCCATAGAGCTCATAAGCAGAAGATACTTTCATCTAATGAAGATTCAACCCAAGTTACAACAATTTATTCAGGAAAAGCTGCGCGTGGCATTCTCACGGGCTTTATGAAAGATATGAGCTTCTATGAGGGGACAATACCCGACTATCCGATTCAAAATGCATTAACGAGAGATATTCGCCAAGCAGCCTCTAATGGGAGTAACCCAGAATATATGTCACTCTGGGCTGGCCAAGGTCTTAGGTTAGCCCAAGATCACGCAGCTGCCGAGATTGTGAAACAAACCGTTGAACAGGCCTATCTTCTCATTAATAGTATAGGTCAACTTGGTGAGCGGTCCTGATGTCGTCATTGAATTAACTGGATTTCGTCCAAGGGGAACCCGCACGATGGGGGAAAAGCAAGAGCTTAAAAGGCCGCGTCCGACGCGGGGGTGGGGCTTTGACAGGTTAGAAGCATGTGACCTGTTGCAGCCTTCTGTTCGTTATTCTACTCTCTCATCTACTGTTTTGGTTGATATAGGTTGACAATGAGAATTGTTATCAATAATGTGGAGGTAGACGAGAGTCCTCATGGCAGCAGGACGAGGGTGTGAAACTGACTTTAAAATCGGATTGAAATGAGGGATGCAATGTGAAAATCGACGTTAATCAGTTAGCAGAGCATCTGGCACACACTCCTTTTCAAGTACAAGGAGTATATCGATACGCTAGCAATCCAGGTGTGCCTCATGCTGACTATACAGATTCTTTTCCTGGATTTGTGTTTCCTCTTATAGGGAAAACACAATTTCAATTTAATGGCACGCCTTATATCTTTTCTCCAGGAAAGATTGTACATGGGGGTGCAAAAATGAGGCTGGCTCATAAAATGTTTGGTGAAACCAACTGGGAGTATATCCTTGTTTTATACCGTATATGCCACTCAGAACTAGAAGAGTCAAGCTTTTCTCATCAGCATTTTGAATTAGTAACAGGGCAATCTCCTCGTCTTATCGAATTAATTATGCGTCTTTGGCATGTGTATAATCAGCGTGGAGGCATTTCGAGGTTTCAGACCGAGATGCTGTTTCGCGATGTACTGAATGAAGCCTTATTATGTGTTGATAATCGGCAAAATAGCTGTGAATCACAACCTTTATTTGAACGGGTATCTAAGTATATTCATGAATACTATGATCAAAGCCTTACAATAGCATCGCTTGCAGAACAGAATAACGTTAATCGAAATCGGCTTTCTTATGTATTTAGAAGACATGCAGGTATGGGACCGGCAGAATATTTATTAAAATATCGGATCAACATGGCACAAGAAATGTTATATGCAAGTGATGCGCCTGTACAACAAATTGCGCAAACGGTTGGAATTGCTGACCCTTTTTATTTTAGCAGAGTGTTCAAGAAACAATGTGGCAGTTCTCCTACTGAATATCGAGAGAAGTTCATCAATAATCCATGTTAACTTCAGCAAGCATCCATTCTAATCCAAATATGACTTTACTATAATAACGGAGAACCCCAAGAAAACATGATGTTGGAGGAATTCCGTATGCAAAAGATGAAAGGACTGCTAATCTCCATGCTATTATTAGCAGTCCTACTAGCAGGCTGCACTGGAACGCCTGCTGCAAATAAAGGATCAGCTATAGAAGGCGTATCAACAGCAGCAGCTCATATAAATGCAACTGATTGGCCAAGAACATTTACGGATGCCTTGGGCAAAGAAATTGTTATCGAAAAAAAACCGAAAAAAATAGCCGCACTATGGTTTTTCTATCCTGAAATATTAGTTGCATTAAGCGAGCCGCCTGCTGCATCTACGGATAAAGAGTATCTATCTTCTTTATCTTATTTAAAGGGGAAGCTGGATTCAACTGAAGATTTAGGGGATAAATCGTCTCCTAGTATTGAAAAAATTCTATCTATTGAGCCTGATCTTATTCTAGCAACAGAATATCATGAAGAATTGTATGATTCGCTGGAAAAAGTTGCGCCAGTCATAACGTTAAAATCCAAGGATATCCTTGAAGATTGGCAATATGGACTTCGTACAGTAGCCGAGCTTATTGGAAAAGAAGACGAAGCGGAAAAAGTAATTGATAGAATGATGAAAGAAATCATAAGCGGGCGGGAAGCATTAAAGTCGATTCAAGGAGAGACAGTAGCGCTTATATTGTCTTGGGATGGCAAAACTTTTAATCTTCTAGGGGAAGAAAATTCTGTCTATGGACTTGCGTTTGATAAAGAAAAGGGCTTGGGTCTTACGCCAGATGATGCAAATAAAGGCTTTAATAATAAACTTACTACGTTTGAAGGAATTTCAACTGTTCAAGCAGACCATATTTTCCTTATAGGTGAGATTACAAAACAGGAAGAATTAATGAATGGCTTAGAACAAAGTAATGTATGGCATAATCTGAATGCTGTAAAGAAAGGCAATGTCTATTTAATGGATACATCCGCTATTACTGGGGGCCTGTTAGCTATCGAATATGCATTACAAAATATAACCAATGCCTTGAAGGTTGAAAAATAAGGAGTGATTATTATCCATTACGAATCTATTAATCTGAATGAGAAGCTATCTAAGTTCAGCGACTTGTGGTCTCTGAAAGTTATTGCTGAAATGAATGAATATCAATTTAAGCTTATTAAGATTGTCGGGGATTACGAATGGCATGTTCATGAAGATACCGACAAAGTATTTATGGCGCTCGAAGGGGAGATGATCCTTGATTTCCGCGATGGCCAAGTGAAAATTTCCAAAGGGGAGATGTTTGTAGTCCCGAAGGGAGTGGAGATGAAGCCTTCCGCTGAAAAGGAATGCCATCTCATGTTGGTGGAGCCTAAAAGTGTTGCAAACACTGGCGATACTGAGTCCGAATTAACAGCAGCCAATGATACTTGGATTTAGTGCTTGTTGTTAGGAATAAGAGTAAGAGCTGAGAAGCCGCGTCGAACGCGGTTAGGGGCTGTGACAGGTTAGCGGGCGATCTGTCACAGCCCTTTTTGCGTTCGCATGTGGCTGTTGCCGTCCGCATACGAATAAATTCAAAAAGGCCGCCAAAATGATGGCGGCGATGATCGGTTTACGCTGAATCAAAATTTTGACAGCTTGAATACCGGCCACAATAAGAGCCTGAAAATCTTGCGAAGATAATAAGCCATTATTGTCGCCGGGGTCCATGAGCTGCGCTTGTTCTGGAGGTATTGATCATTGATAATATAAGTCCGAGTGGAAGTAGGGCTCCTCAGACCGAACTCTTCCCACTTCGCCGGATCATTGGAGCCTTCGAGCCTTACAAGCATATTCGCCGACTCACTATTTATTTTAGCAGGAATCTGCTCGTATGCTTGGGTGATTTGCATATGGAATTCGTCGATGGGATGGCGGCTAGCAAGGCTCTCTAAGTGGATGCCTTCGCGAACGTAAGAAACATATGCCAGATGGTCAGCCCAGAACTCGTCGATATAAAAAAGCCGCACCCGCTGCTCCGAAGGACTCATCGGCTGCTCGCCTTTCAAAATCTCGAGCCGCTCCTCGTATAGAATTCTCCTCTGATCCTCCACCATGTCCGAATAACCGTTCAGTTCCTTGCGGATATGGAAGTTTTGGGCCATAGCAACGCGCTGAATATGCGAGATTTTGCTGTGAATCACTGGGTCTTTGAGCGCCTCGTCTTGCCTAAGACCGCGCACCCATTTATCGATGCCGAACTGAAGCATCAACTCGTCCTCCAAGCTTACGAAAAATACGGAAGCTCCGGGGTCGCCTTGGCGTCCGGAACGCCCGCGCAGCTGGTCGTCGATCCGCACGCTTTCGTTCACATGCGTACCAATCACGTACAACCCGCCCAGCTTGGCGACAACTTCTGCTTGCGTGGGGTTGCCGCCGCCGAGCTGAATGTCGACGCCTCGTCCTGCCATATTCGTAGACACCGTCACGGCGCTGATTTCTCCCGCTTTGGCGATGATCTCGGCTTCTTTTGCGTCGTTTTTTGCATTCAGAACTTGGCAAGGCACGTTGGCGACCGCTAGCGCCTCCGCCAGCAGGTCAGACTCCTCGACGCTTGACGTACCAATGAGAATCGGACGTCCCGTCGCATGGACGGACGAGATTTCTTGTACAAGCGCCTTAAGTTTGGCCGCTTTATGGGTATAAATCCGGAGCGGATGGTCAATCCGGATGTTTGGCCGGTTCGGAGGGATTTGCACGACCTGCAGCTCATAAATATCATCAAATTCCATTGCGGAAGCGTGCGCAGTAGCCGTCATTCCGCAAGCCTTCGGATATAAGCTAAGGAAGTGTTGAAGGGTAATCGTCCCGAGAATTTTCCCTCCGGATTTTGACTGGAGCCCTTCTTTGGCCGTAAGCGCGGCTTGCAGCCCGTCCGGCAAATGCCTGTTCTCCGCCACGCGTCCGGTATATTCGTCGATTAGCTCGATTTTCTCGTCCCGTACGATGTAATCGACGTCTCTTTTTAATAGCACTTCCACATGCAGCGCGCAATTTAATGACGATAACAAATGGCTATTATGACTTTCGTACAAATTGCCGCATCCAAGCAGTGATTCCACTTTTGCTGAGCCCGCTTCATTCAAATAAACGTTCCGCTTGGACTCGTCGAAGTCGTAATGCTCATGTGGCACAAGCTGACGAGCCGCTTCTGCGAAAGGAATGCCGTCGTTGCTGGAAGAGTCCGACTCGCTGGCGATGACCAGGGGGACCCGCGCTTCGTCGAGCAGCAGTGAATCCGCTTCGTCGACGATGACGTAGTGGAAAGGGCGATGCACGGTATCGGCTTCCTCTAGTGCAATCGTGTCGCGCAAATAATCGAAGCCCGCCTCTTTGGCCGTCACATAGGTTATATCCGCGGCGTACGCTTTTCGTTTCTCAGACAGGCTCATGCCAGTTTGAACCGCGTGTACCTTTACCCCGAGGAAACGGTAGATCGGGCCCATCCACTCCGCATCCCGATTGGCCAAGTAATCGTTGAAAGTCAGCACATGAACGCCTTCGCCTGTCAGCGCATTTAGATAAGCGGGCATAACAGCAGATAGCGTTTTTCCTTCGCCGGTATGCTGCTCGATTAGAAATCTCTCGTGCAGAGCAATGGCAGCCATGATCTGGACATCGTAGGGCTGTAATCCGAGCGTTCTCTTCGCTGCCTCGCAGACTAACGCATAGGCATCGACAAGCAGCTCATCCAAAGGCGTGCCCGATTTTGCTTCTTTTTGCAGCCGGAGGGATTCCGCTTGAAGCTGCCCATCGTCCCATGCTTCCAAATTCCGTTTTCGGATGAGCTCCGCTTTATCCTGATAGTCTTTCAGCTTATTCTGGTTAACGCGGTCTTTGAATTTTTGCATCAACTTGAAGGCTACATTCATCGGAATTTGATCTCCCCTCGGTAGAAATACACGATTTTATAGTAGTTGCGGTCGCTATTTCCTAATCTTGTTCTACTCGTCCTTTAACCGTCGTTGATACAAAACAACAGATACAATCGTGAATACAACCGTCCATGCCAAAATAATTAGAAGGGGTTTTAGTAAATCTCCCGTCGTAAAGCCTGTACTGCTTACACCTAGCAAATGGACAAGTTGAACGCTTGGTGTATACTCCAGCACTTTTAAAATCGGATATTTATCCGCTAGCAACACTCCATATGGTAACGTAGTGAATACGATCAACACAGGAATGATAGATAATGATGCGTCAAGCAACGTCTTGGAGAATAAACCACATATCGTCCCGATTGCTGTGTATAGAAGAATTGAAAGAATGATTGCTGCCACAAACGCCCATATACTTGCTGGCTTATAGCCCAATATATACGTAGCAATAGCCAGAGTAAAAGCAGACATGACAAAAACTAAAGTGCTTTTACCGATTAATACATCCATGGTCGTAGCCGGAGTCAACATTAATGATCGTAAAGTGTTACGCTCTTTTTCTTCCGCAATCAAGCATGCTTGTACGAAACATGCTATTATCACAAACGAAGTATTAAAAACAATACCGATAGCTCCAGGCAACAAAGACGTGGGTGCACTTTTGAAAATAAGTGCAAAGCAAATTGGAAAGAGCAACATAATGGAGACCGCGTAATTGCGTGAAAACTCTTTGTAATCCTTCACGAATATTGCCCCGGCACGTTTTAATGAGATACTCATCGTAACTCACTTCCTGTCATTTTAATAAAGATATCACCTAGACTGGGCTCTTTCGTTTCTAATGTATCAATTAACCCTTGTTTCATCCAATCGGCTATTTGATCAGCCGTTCCATCATTAATCGGGAGCTCGCAGGCGTGCCCATTGATTAACTCAACACGAACTATGTTTTCCCGATGCTGTTTTTTAAGTTCCTTTGGCGAGCCAATGGTTTGGATTTGTCCTTGATATAAAATCCCCACACGGTTGCATAGCAAATCTGCCTCAGCCATATCATGTGTAGTTAAAAAAATCGTGGTCCCTTGCTCATTTAAGCAGCGTAAGCCTTTATAAATATGTTCAGAGTTTATTGGATCTAAAGCCGAAGTAGGTTCATCTAAAAATAATAATTCTGGCTCATGAATAACTGCACATGCCAACAAGACACGCTGACGCATCCCTTTTGATAAGCGATTGACTTTCTTTTTGCGCTCTCCGCTTAAGTTAACAAATTGCAGCACCTTGTCGATCGAAGATTTAGGAAGACCATACAATTGACGAAACAGCTCTAAATTCTCCTCTATCGATAATCTCTCATATAGACCGCTGTTATCCGTCAAAATGCCAAAACGCATCTTCTGCGCAGACTGTTGCATCATCTCCGATGGCTGGTTGAATACACTTGCCTGGCCATTTGTCGGATTTAATTGCGCAGTTAGAATTTTGATTAATGTCGTTTTTCCCGAACCGCTCGGACCTAGAAAACCAAAAATTTCTCCTTTCGGAATCGAAAATGACACATCCTCCAAAGCATCCTTATTTCCAAATCTTTTTCGAACATGTTCGACCTGGATAACAGCCATTCACACCACATCCTTAAGTTGATCGCTTAAGTATATAGAGATTGCATGTCTCCAGCCATCAAAACCCGCCGAAATGTAGCTGTTTTCGCCTGAATTGTACCACCCAATGCTTGAATGGTTCGACAATTTCCCCGGAAATTAAATGTTAAGCAGCGCTTTTAATTCCTGCAATTTTGAGCGAGATAACGGAACCACGATATCTTTCCCTGTATTTAATCGCAAGCTGTAGCTATTTTTAGTCCATGTAATAATCTCTCTTACTTTTTGCAGATTAACGATGTAGGATCGGTGACACCTGAAAAAACCGAAATTCAACAATCTTTGCTCGAGCTCGGTTAACGTCAAAGCACAGTCATAATTTTCTCCACCGACGTGAACAAGGATAGAGGCATTGATACTTTCTATAAAATCGATTTCAGGAGGATTAAATAAAATCACTTTGTCCTTTCTTTTCGCAGATATCTTCTGTAGGGTTATATTGGCCTCATCTTGTTTCTGTGCTTCTTGCTTATCCTCTTCTGAGTCCCGAATATCCAATTGATGAAACCCAAGTTCGTTCAATCGATAAATGGCATCACAGGAAATCATGGCATCCTCTAAATTTGAAGTTAGTATTAAAATCTGCTTTTCCTTCGATAGGTCATCTAAAATCCGTTTGAAATGACGGCGATCTTGCTCTTCCAAGAAAAAATAGGGTTCCTCCAGTACAAGAGTAGGCTGATACGCAAAAAAGACACGCAGCAATGTCACATACATCCTTTTCGATGAGCTGAGATCCTTGATTTTTATCTTCCGTTCTTCTTTTAAATCAAAATAATCGATTAACGAAGCGACACGCTCATTCCTCTCCGTTACTTGGATTAGAAAAGTGATGAGCTCTTTCACCGTTAAACGCATGTACTCGTTTTGCCCAGCTCGAAATAAATAATAGTGGGAATGATCCGCTAATTGATTCATTAAAAGTTGCTTTCGCTTCAAGTCCGTTATAATGCCAATCGATTGATTCAATGTCATATGTAATTCAAACTTCGGTAGAAACAATGCCCCATTATCATATATTGGTTGAAATTGCATGGCCGTCCTCCTAGTCAGTTCCACTATAGGATATATGAAACAATTATAATGTTGGGATAAGTATTTGTCAGTTTCTATTGAAACATATAACGGTATGTCTTCCGGTGACAAGAACGGGCAACAGATAGGGGATAAGGATATGCTATAATATGGGAGATTTAAAGTGCAAAAGGAGGAAACGCGAACATGAGCTGGACGCATGGAGAGGTAGACATAATCGAAGAGCTGCGTCCCGAACTTATCGGCTATTGTTATCGAATGATGGGGTCCATCTTCGAGGCGGAAGACGCGGTGCAGGATGCCACTATCCGCATATGGCAGAACTGGGACCAGATTCGGCAGGATGCATCGCGCAAAGCGTGGATCTATCGAATTGCTACCAATGTTTGCTTAGACCGGCTACGGAGCGCGAAGCGTCGGGCGCTTCCGATGGATCTCTCAGAACCTGCCGCCCTGATAACAGAACCCAAGGACAACTTGTCCAGAGCTTCTTGGATATGGCCAGCTCCCGATTCTGTCGGCAATCCGGTTGATATCGTGGTTAACAGGGAGACCATTCGATTATCGTTTATTGCTATCCTGCAAAAGCTGCCGCCCCGTCAACGAGCCGTATTGATTCTGCATGATGTTTTCCGATGGCCGGCCAATCAGACTGCGGATGCAATGGGGATGACCAGGGCAGCCGTCAACAGCGCTTTGCAACGGGCACGGGCAACTCTAGCTCATGCCAATCTCCGGTCTGATGCTCTGCAAGAGCTGGACGACGAAGCAGATCAAGATCTACTTGCCCGCTACATTGAAGCTTTCGAACAGTACGACATCGATACGTTATTGTCGCTATTCCATGAGAACAGCAGCTTGTCGATGCCGCCTTTTGCAATGTGGGTTAGCGGTAGACCCAATATGTCGTCATTCTATCACATCACGAGCAGCCATTGTGCGGGCTCCCGGCTGCTGCCGATCCGGGCGAACGGCAATTGTCCTGCTTATGCGCAGTATATGCCAACCGGACGTGACGGATTATTGGTCCCGTGGGCCATTCATGTTCTTGAAATACAAAACGGAGGGATCGCGCATGTCCATCATTTCATCGATTCCGAATTATTTGGCCGGTTTGGTTTGCCGGACTGTTTGGACGCAAATACGGATTTCACAACGCACCGATGATTTTTCCGCAGCTGGATCGTCTATATAGAAGAAAGTAATAATAGATGATGATTCAAATCCAAGGAGGAACAATCGATGACCGTGAAACTTACCCCTTACATTACTTTGAATGGAAACACCAAGGAAGCCATTCGGTTCTATGAACAAGCAGTTGGAGCAGAGGTTCTTTCCATCATGACCTACGGAGATATGCCGGACATGCCGGATACGTTCACGGACGATCTCAAGGACCTTGTGGCACATGCCAAGCTGCGAGTTGGTGAATCCGAACTTATGTTTTCGGATGCTCCGGGCGGTGCGGCGATCGAAGACGGAAAACGGGTTACGATCTGCATCACGACGAACGATGTGGAACAATCCAAACGAATATATGAAGCCGTACGGCAAGGTGGACAAGTCAATATGCCTTTTAATGAAGAACCGTTCAGCCCTGGATTTGGCGATGTAACGGATAAATTCGGCGTGACTTTTCAAATTTATACGGAAATTGAAAGCTAAATCAACAAAGCGAGAAAAAGAAAAGGGTCAATCCGCAAAGGATGGCCCTTAAACTTGCTGTTAGACAGTGCAGATAATCGTAGTGCTGCCTAGCTTCTTTCTGTGAAAATTTGAAAGGTAACTCCAAACCGATCTGTTACCATACCGTAGGCGGGACTGAAATAGAGTGGTTGCAGGGGCAAGAGTACCTTTCCTTCTGAACGCAACGCATCGTAAATGTGCTCCGCTTCTGATGCTTCCTTCACAGTAAGGCAGATATTGACCTGGTCTCCACGCACCAATGGCTGGTTGGGCTCTGAATCGCTGACAAACAGTTCAGAGCCACCGACAACCATTACGGAATGGGCAATTCTTTTCTTCATTTCTTCGGTCATCGCCGAAGTGTCACCTTCCTCTGGAATGTCTCCGAATGTTTGTTTGAACACAACTTGCGCGCCGAGAGCCTGCTCGTAAAATCGGATTGCTTCATTGGCATGACCATCGAGCATGATAAAAGGGGTGAATTTTACATTCATCTTGCTTCAACTCCTTATCGTTTTGATGTTGTACTGGACTCATCTTCGATTGTATCGGATAATGGTGACAAATTACGTCATAGTTATTTTGTTTTTTCAAGCGAGGAGGATTAGCAGGTGTCTAAGGCCAAACGGTTGATAGAATTGATTGTTGCGGTCAATCGCAAGCGCCGTTTTACGGTAAAGGAGCTTGCCAATGAGTTCAATGTTTCTGCGAGGACGATTCTTCGGGATTTACAGGAGCTCAGCGAAATGGGCGTACCTCTGTATTCTGAAGTAGGTCCCCATGGCGGATACCGGATTTTGCAAGAACGGCTCTTGCCTCCAATCGCTTTTACAGAGCGGGAAGCAGCAGCCGTATTTTTTGCTGTCCAAGCGTTGCGTCATTATTCGTCTCTGCCGTTTGAAACAGAAACATCAACTGCACTGAACAAGTTCTATAACTTTATGCCGGAAGATGTGCGTGACCGGATCGATCAGATGAGAGACAGAGTTGACTTTATTACGCCGGCCCGGCAAGCACAGTCACCGCATTTATCCGTCTTGCTGGATGCAGCCATCCGCCAAATTGTCTTACTTGTGGATTATGCATCTAAAAACCAGCGGAGAAAGCGGGAGATTCAACCGATTGGCATCTTCACCCAAGAGGGATTGTGGTATTGCTTGGCCTATTGCTTTCTTAGCAAGTCTTTTCGTGTGTTTCGCTGCGACCGGTTTGATTCTGCGGTTCCCTCAGAATCCCCGCCGCTTGACTTGCAGCATATTCATCTGGGGAGCAAGGAGGAGCTGTTTCGCCCTGAAGGAGATAGCGTATATCTGTATGCCGAGCTGTCCAAAGAAGGTGTGGAAGCATGCGAGGCGGAACCTTGGTCGGTTTCCCTGCTCCATGTTTGCGATGACAGCACGGGGTGGCTAGAAGGACATGTGGCGAGCAAAGATGTCCCGTTTTTTGCTTCTTATTTTGTTGGGCTCGGCAAGAAAGCTACGGTGCGGCAACCAAAGGAATTGCGCACGGCGATTAGGCAGCTGCTGTCTGAAATAATGGTTCAATACGAAGAAGAAGAGTAGCAGGTACGCAGCCGAACATGCGTTGACCGTGTCGTTAGAATCTGTTCCAGACAATCTTCTGATCAATCGGAATTCGTGAGGTTGGACGACTGGGTCCTGCCGCTTTGCCAATCGCGATTAGCATGATAGGGATATATCGGCAAGGAACTTTGAACGCTTCGATAAAGGCATCGGCGCCAAATCCACCCATCGGACATGAATCAAGCCCTTTCGCTCTCGCAGCGAGCATGAGCTGCATGGCGGCAAGCGATGCGTTCTTAATCGCTTCTTCACGCGCATAGGCAGATCTGTCTGAGTATGCTGTGTTAATTTGGCCGATCAAGCGCGACTTCATATCTTCCTGCAATAACCCGGCTTCTACATCCGATTCCAAGACGTCCACGGCATTCAGATTGGCCTCCAGGTCGCCAAGTATAGCTACGACGACAGAGGCTTCGACGATTTGCTTTTGACCGTATGCGATAGGCAGCAGCTTCTCTTTAGCAGATTGGTCATGGATGGAGAGATACTTCCAATGCTGAAGATTCCAGGCGGACGGTGCACAGCTCGCGATCTCCAGCAGCTCTTTGATCTCTTGTTTGCTCAGTTCGTACGAAGCGTCATATTGCTTGACCGAATGACGTTCTCGAACGATAGCGTGAAAATAGGTTGTTAATGCCATTTACATTCAACTCCTTGATCGATTCAATTCCGTTTGTTTATTTCGGTTCTCCAATGTTTTCATTCGGCCTAGTTTATTCGTGCCGATAACCCCGGCAATAATCATAACCGAGCCGATTAAGTGATAGATCGTCACTTCTTCCCCAAGAAATACCGCTCCGGCTATTATGGAGACGATGGTAGAGAGATTGGCAAATACGCTCATTTTAGATGCTTCCATCTTGGACAGGATGTAGTTAGCCATTAATGCCGTAAGCAGTGAGGATACAACCCCAAGGAAGAGGATGGATGCGATAAAAGTGCCGCTGGCGAAAGGAGCGAATAAGTGATGAAGCGTTCCTTTGGACGCATGGCTGGTAAACGAAGTGATCATAAAAAAGAAGAACCCGATGCCCATCATCAAATAAGTAATTTCCGCTGGTCTGAACTGTTTGGATAGCGAGCGGGCTAGAACGGTATATCCGGCAAAAGCGACACAGGTCAGCAATAGCAGCGAGATCCCTGTCAGGTTCGATAGATCGATGCGGCTGCCTTTCATGACGAAGATAAACACGACGCCGAACACCGACAGAAAGATCGATAGCTTCTGTAGAACGGTAATGGCCTCTTTCAGAAATAGGGAGGCGAAAATCATGGTAACGACTGGGGTGAATGCATACAGAATGCCTCCTTCCGCCGAGGTGGCATGCTGCAGCCCAAACGCTTGAAGCAGGAAGAACGCAAGCGGGTACATGGTTGCCAGCAGCAGCACTTTGAAGATCGGCTTGCCGCGGTAAGAAAGCTTAATCCAGCCGAAAGCTACCGGAACAGACATGACCAGAAACGATAGGGCAAAGCGGAAGGCCAGCGTGTCGATCGGACCGGCATAATCGAGTACGAGCTTAGCAAACAGAAATGACAATCCGATAATGACCGCGTTAAGCACGGCAATGAAATAGGGAAGTCTTGCTTCTTTTTGATTCATGTTGCATCATCCTCTCTAACTAACGGCGGAGTATTCGTGAACGTCTTAAACCGTTAATTTGAAGATATGATAGAATGAAAAACGGAACAACGTCATGTTGCTCTAACTGTATCGATACAGTTGGTCCGGCGTGAGTGGGAGGGCAGAATGAAAAAGTACTTTTCGATCATAACAGATATGGAGAATAAGATTCGGCAAGGGATATACCCTGCTGGTCAAAAGCTGCCTTCTGTTCGCAGAGCCGCGGAAGTCTACGGGTGCAGCATCAGCACAATCACAAGAGCCTATGCGGAGCTGGAGAAGCGCCACATGATTTATTCGGTCCCGCAAAGCGGTTTTTATGTGGTTGTAAAGCCGGGAGACTGGCGAGACAACCGGGACAGCAAAATGATCTATTTCGCTACCGTACTGCCGGATGTAGAGGCGTTTCCTTATTTGGATTTTCAACATTGTCTGAACAAAGCCATCGATATTTACAAATACGACTTGTTTACGTACGGCGATTCCCTGGGACTAGAGTCTTTTCGCCACACGCTTGTTTCTCACTTGGCCAATGACCAGGTATTCACCAAAATGGAGAGAATCTTTGTCACCTCTGGAGCGCAGCAGGCACTGGAAGTTTTAGCGAAGATGCCATTTCCAAACGGTAAAGAAACGGTATTGGTTGAACAGCCGAGCTACGATCGTTATTTGCGATTTCTTGAGAGGGAAGGCATACCTGTCTATGGCATCGCTCGTACGGCAGCAGGCATAGACCTGCAGGAATTGGAGCAGTGGTTCAAAAGCGGCAACATCAAATTTTTCTATACCATGTCCAGGTATCAGAATCCGCTTGGCACTTCCTATAGTACGGAAGAGAAAAGGACTATCGCCAAGTTGGCCCGAAAATACGACGTATTTATCGTGGAAGATGATTATATGGCTGACTTGGGCGCTGACCGGCAATCCGATCCGATTTTCGCTTACGATGGGGGCTCGCATGTCATTTACGTAAAAAGCTTCTCTAAGATCATCTTTCCAGGCTTAAGAGTAGGCGCGATTGTATTGCCAGAACGGCTATTGAAGACTTTTCATACGTACAAAATATATCCTGACACTTCACTCTTATCCCAGGCGGCGCTTGAAGTGTACATTAAAAATGGCATGTACGAGCGGCATAAACGCAAGATAGGCAGCTTGTACGCGTCACGAATGCTGGCCTTGAATGAATCGGTAGAGCGGTATAATGAACCGGGGATCATGGAAGTACCTTATATCCCTTCAGGCATCTATACGCATTTCAAGCTGAAGCCGACAGTTAATGTGGAGAGTCTCTTGAAGCGGCTTGCAGCGAGAAATATCAGTGTCTTATCCAGTAAAGGGTTCTACTTATCCAATTATCTGGAACGGGAGAAGTTTCTGCGGATCAGCATTTCCCAGACAAAGCCAGAGCAGATCGATGAAGGGGTCAAGGTAATTGTAGAGGAAGTTCGCAAGGGTGGCCGGTAGCAATCAATACGATCGCGGCGGATGTCAATCGCTCGCATGTTGCAATTTATGAAATGCAAGCGGACAAGCATAGAAACGAATCCTCTAACGAAGAGCAAAGTCTTTAACAGAGTATACTACTGCCGATTTATTTCCTGTTTGATCTCATTGTCAGCTTTAACAATGCCATACACTTTGGCTGCTTGAACGACTTTTCTAAACAAGTCTATGGTAACTGCAGGTTCGACGATAAGCATGCCAACAACCTTAAGATTAAGTTTTTGACCTTGCTTTAAAAGGGATTGAAGATGGTCATAGGTTAGAACCTGAACACCAATAGTTATGGCTTTTTGTTGAGTTAGTTGCTTAATTTCATGGGCATGTAAGTTGATTTGGTTACGTATTCCTGTTCTTATCAAATCTGTTCGATTGGTATAAAAGCCTTGCTCCACCAATAAATCAATCTGACCTAAATCAACAGCACCAAGGTTTATCGTAATTTTCTCTGTCTCCGACATGAAAGCACATCCTTTCAATTATCATCTATACACCATCCATATGGATGGTATCATGGAATTAATTGGATGTAAACAATTTTTATATGCTATAGAATGTAATGTTTTTAATTGGGGAGGAAGAAAAGTGAATAAAAATAGCGTGATAGCTGTTTGTCTCATCCTTTCGCTTGTCGTAAATGCATTTTTGCTGAAGATGTATTTTGACGCTAAGCATAACCAGGTTACGCTTGAAAAAGGAATTGTTATGAATGAATTTATTGAAAGGGAAAAGGGATTAAGAAATTTCAGAGCATTTGTCGGCGAATTAGCAGCAAAAGATGATGAACAAATCCCTATTAGTGCCGAACAATCTAGTCTTTATTGGTTATTGGCATTCCCTTCAAGATCGATCATTGCGAAAGGTACATATGAGATACAAGCAGACTATGACCATTACGATAATTATTTAGCATTCATTCAAGAATTTGATGAAGAGTACGAAGCAATTGGAAATCACTTTAAATCCAGGTTACCGTTAATGACTAAGGAACAATTAGCAGCCTTTGCTACTCATTTAAATGAAACTTATGATTTGTTTATGGATAAAGCATTACGAGATTGGAGAATTAGTAGATCCGGTAAAAAGGTAGATATTAAATTTGAGCCACATAAAGAAATACTTAATCAGGTGATACAAGAGCTAAGGTCGATTCGTGAAGAACTTGAAGCTCTTGAGTAATGATTCAGGTACTCGTTAATAGCTTGCAAACTTGGAGGGAAAAGTTGCTTTTTATAAAATATATTGTTATCGAATTGTAAGGATACAAAAATGATGTTAGTTGTGTGAGGGATCAGATGACGAATTTCTATTTGATCAAACACGTTGAGCCGAACTGGGAACTTAAAGAGACAAAAAAAGAAGAGCAACTCTTAGAGAATTTGTTCCGTTAACTGAAATGGGCATTGCACAGGCGGAGCAAGTCGTGAAAAATATAATTTCACCAGTGCTGATATGATCATTTCGTCTCCGTATACCCGATCTCTTCAAACGGCTGCCATAATCAATCGTTCGTATAGCCTTCTGGTAGAGAGCGAAGAGACAGCGCAATGATAAAGATGGGTGCGGGTTATGAAGGCCGCATGCCATAGGAAATAAAATGCCCCTATAGACTTAACGCTTTTTCAAGCGCACAGACTATGGGGGCTTTTTGTGCCAAGATAGCTTTTAATATCTGTAATTTACGGTATATACCGAGGAAAATTGGCTCTCTCCATCAGGATAGACCGCAATAAACTTGAAATAATAGGTTGTTCCGTTTACGACCGGTCTGAACGCCACACTGGTGCTGAACGAATATTGCGGAAGATATTCCGAGAATGGGCCATCGCTCGTTACCGACCAGAATACTCTTACCCTTGTCGCGTTAGCCGGCTTGGACCAATATAACATTACGTCGGATGGATAGTTATAATGCGAATTTCCTCTAGGTGCCTCAAGATACGACATAGCATTCGCTTCGGCGGAGGGAGCACTCTCTCCTGAAGAGTTAACCGCCCTGACGACAAGGTAATAGGAGACGCCTGTTGTAAGGCCTGTTACCGTGTAGCTTGTCCCTGTTACATTGGAAGCGATCAAGCTGTAATCGCTGCCGGGAACGGTCGACATATACAAATTATATCCTGTTGCATTGGCAGTTGCATTCCACTGCACGGTCGATTGCCGATACCCGTTCGTTACTCTTATGTTGACCGGCGAATTAGGAGGCGGCAGCTTAGGAATTGCCGATAAACGATTGGAAGCGGGACCTTCTCCTCCGGCATTAACTGCCCGAACGACAAAGTTATAGGACATACCATTGGATAACCCTGATATCGTTGCCGTTGTTCCTGTGATGTCGCGAGCTGCTTCAACATAGCTCGTGCCTGGAGCAAACGACCTATAAACGATATAGCTCGTTGCTTTAGGCACGGCAGTCCACGAGAGCGTGACTTGCATGTTCCCGGCAACAGCTCCGTTTAATACGGGAGCGGCCGGAGCGGCAACTTGCGGAGTTGCGGAGGCTTCTGCCGAAACCTCACTTTCACCGCCAGCATTGACTGCTCGAACGACAAAGTAATAGATGGTTCCGTTATCCAGTCCCGTTATTGTCACCGTTGTTCCCGATATGTCGCGAGCCGCTTCAACATAATTCATCCCTTGTGTAGTCGATGTGTACACGATATAGCTCGTTGCTTTAGGCACCGCAGTCCACGAGAGCGTGACTTGCAGATCTCCGGCAACAGCTCCGTTTAATACGGGAGCGACTGGAGCGGCGACTTGCGGCGTCGCAGAGGCCTCGTTCGAAACCTCGCTTTCACCGCCAGCATTGACTGCTCGAACGACAAAGTAATAGGTGGTTCCGTTATCCAGTCCCGTTATTGTCGCCGTTGTTCCCGTAATGTCGCGAGCCGCTTCAACATAGTTCGTTCCTGATGTAGTCGATGTGTACACTATATAGCTCGTGGCTTTAGGTACAGCAGTCCACAAGAGAGTAGCTTGTGTGTCTAAGCCAACAGCCCCGCTTAAAACGGGAGCGGCCGGAGCGGCAACTTGCGGAGTCGCAGAGGCCTCGTTCGAAACCTCGCCTTCACCGCCAGCATTGACTGCCCGAACGACAAAGTAATAGGTGGTTCCGTTATCCAGTCCCGTTATTGTCACCGTTGTTCCCGATATGTGGCGAGTCGCTTCAACATAGTTCGTGCCTTGTATAGTCGACGTGTAAACGATATAGCTCGTGGCTTTCGGCACGGCAGTCCACGAGAGCGTGACTTGCATGTCCCCGGCAACAGCCCCGTTTAATACGGGAGCAGCCGGAGCGGCGACTTGCGGAGTCGCGGAGGCTTCGTCCGAAACCTCGCTTTCACCGCTAGCATTGACTGCCCGCATGACAAAGTAATAGGTGGTTCCGTTATCCAGTCCCGTTATTGTCGCCGTTGTTCCCGATATGTCGCGAGCTGCTTCAACATAGCTCGTGCCTTGTATAGTCGACATGTACACCATATAGCTCGTGGCTTTTGGCACGGCAGTCCACGAGAGCGTGACTTGCATGTCCCCGGCAACAGCTTCGTTGAATACGGGAGCGGCCGGAGCGGCAACTTGCGGAGTCGCGGAGGCTTCGTCCGAAACCTCACTTTCACCGCCGGCATTGATTGCTCGAACGACAAAGTAATAGGTTGTGCCGTTGTCCAGTCCCGTTATTGTCGCCGTTGTTCCCGATATGTGGCGAGCTGCTTCAACATAGCTCGTGCCTTGTATAGTCGACGTGTACACCATATAGCTCGTGGCTTTCGGCACGCCAGTCCACGAGAGCGTGACTTGCATGTCCCCGGCAACAGCCCCGTTTAATAGGGGAGCCGTCGGAGTGGCAACTTGAGGAGTCGCGGAGACCTCGTCCGAAACCTCACTTTCACCACCAGCATTGATTGCTCGCATGACAAAGTAATAGGTTGTTCCGTTATCCAGTCCCGTTATCGTTGCCGTTGTTCCCGATATGTGGCGAGCCGCTTCAACATAGTTCGTGCCTTGTATAGTCGACGTGTAAACGATATAGCTCGTGGCTTTAGGCACGGCAGTCCACGAGAGCGTGACTTGCATGTCCCCGGCAACAGCCCCGTTTAATACGGGAGCGACAGGAGCGTCAACTTGCGGAGTCGCGGAGGCTTCTGCCGAAACCTCACTTTCACCGCCAGCATTGATTGCTCGAACGATAAAGTAATACAGCGTACCATTGGATAACCCCGTTATAGTAAAAGTAGTTGCTGTAACATTCGTGACCACTTCTTCGAACGCTGTCCCAGATACGGTTGATTGATACACCGTATAGTAAGATGCAACTGCCGAAGCCTCCCAAGTCAATGTGACAACGGTATCCCCGCTGGCTGCGATCAAACCAGTTGGAGGCTGAGGTGTCGGTGTCGACGTAGCCGAAGGAGAAGGCTCCGGTGTTGGCGTCGGTGACGACGTAGCCGAAGGAGAAGGCTCCGGTGTCGGCGTCGGTGTCGACGTAGCCGAAGGAGAAGGCTTCGGTGTCGGCGTCGGTGTTGGTGTTGACGTTGCCGAAGGAGAAGGCTTCGGTGTCGGCGTCGGTGTTGGTGACGACGTTGCCGAAGGAGAAGGCTCCCGCGTCGGTGTTGATGTGGACGTTGCCGAAGGAGAAGGCTCCGGCGTCGGTGTTGGTGACGACGTTGCCGATGGAGTAGGCGTCGGCGTCGGCGTCGGTGTTGTTGTCGACGTTGCCGAAGGAGAAGGCTTCGGTGTCGGCGTCGGTGTTGATGTCGACGTTGCTGAAGGAGAAGGCTCCGGCGTCGGTGTTGTTGTCGACGTTGCCGAAGGAGAAGGCTCCGGTGTCAACGTCGGTGTGGGTGTCGCCGAAGGCGCAACTGTCGGTTCGCTTGTCGGCGAAACAGATGGAACGGCTGTCGGTTCGGGGCTCGGACTTGCCAATAACTGCAAGAGCCGCCGGGCTTCTCTCGAATAAACTTCTTTATTTTTCATGAACTCATAAGCAAGTCTGGCTGTCGCTTGCCGCTGCGCTTTTTGCTTAGGTTGAATTGTCACAGTTCCATGTTCATCAATGATGCCTCGGATGAGTTCGATACGGTAAGCGAGTGAGATATAAGGCTTCGCCCAATCCGATACAAGCTCCGAATCGGCGTATGTTTCTTCCAATACAAGCTTGTGGGCAATTTCCTCCAATCCTAATGCACGAATGATTAGAGCCGCCATTTCCTCTCTTGTGATGGAGGACTGCGGATCAAAAATACCGGGAGCAGTCCCGCTAATCATTCCTGAATGAGTAAGCGTCCCCACATAGCCGCTGTACCAAGCCGAGGTGCCGACGTCCGTGAATACGGCAGCCTTGTCCGGCATCTCCGGCAAACCGAGCAGCTTGGCTATCACTGTAGCGAATTCGGCTCTTGTGATAAGGTTTGCTGGCTTGAAGCTGCCATCGCCATAACCGGTCATTATACCAGCTTCGACCAACGCAGCAATTTCATTCTGCGAGTAGGAGCCGGCAATATCGGTCAGCATCGCTTTTTCCGCGTAAGCCTTGCCACCCGTATGTCCGAACCCGTTAACGGCGAACATCGATGCAATAACAAGCCATATTATTCGTTGCCTCAAATTCATAAAATTAAGTTTCATCACGGTTGTCGTCCTCCTGCTGAATAGGCTCTCAAAAACCATTCATAAATATAGCAGGAATATGCTATTAATACTATTAACGAAAGTTAACTCTTCTCTCAATTTCGTTAAATATTTTACACGTCATTAGGGTAGGCCGTTAATCTAAAAGTCAGACGCGGCTGCAGAGGCTGTGACAGGTTATGGGTAAGTGGGCCTGTTACGTCCTGTTTGGTGCTCTCATTTTAAAATGATATTGATAATCAAACTCATTTAGACTACCATACAGGTAGACAGGGTATTCAAGGAGCGAGAATAGATGCAAGGTTACATGGGAAGTTCCAGTTTCTTTACTAATGAGATGATAGATATAGCTATGAGGTTATGGTCGCGGTCTTCCATATCGCTAATTGATGTCCGTTACCAGTTCATACATCCGGACAAGCCGATGCAACACTATAAGCTTCCGACCAGTACGCTGGTTTTCACTTTTGGAGGAACGGCTAGCGCGAAGCTGGATCAGTGGTTCTACCAGTTCGGCAGATTTGGTGTTCTTCATGCGGGGAAGGGAACTGATTTGTCGATTCACCCTACTGACACCAGTTTGGAGATGTATATGGTCTTGTATAAGGCAGAAGCCGCTCCATTCTACAAAAGAGAGATTCATCGCCTGCTGGAACACATCAATCCGTTTACTCAAATCTATGGGTTCTCTCCCCAAAATCCTATCATCTTCATGGAGAAGTGCCGGAGTATGTATGAGCATTGGAGCAGCGGGTCTGCACATAGTCAATTGTTTTCCAAGATCGCACTCTATCGGCTTGTTTATGAAGTCTACAAGGAAGTGGGGCAAGGGAGCATTCATTATTTTGAACCGGATTATGTGGAACTGGTTAAACAGTATTTAATGGAGCATCATGCCGAGCAAGTATCGATTCAGTCAGAGATGCTTCCCATCAGTAGAAGCCTGCTGAGCAAGACGTTCAGACAGCGCGAGCGCAAAAGCTTGCAGGCATATTTAAACGATATCAGACTGAATGCAGCCAAGCGATATTTGCTTAACCCTGCTGCAACGATGCAAGAGGTGGCAATGGGATGCGGTTTTACAGATGAATTGAATTTGAATCGGATGTTCAAAAAATATGTTCATATGACGCCGAGTGACTATAGAAGAAAAATGATAGCTAACATTACCAAAAGTGATATTGATAACGATTCTCATCTTCCATACAATGAGGGTGGACTAGAGAAACTAGCCAAATTCATAGGAGACGGGGAGCTTACCATGTTTAGACAGATGAGAAATAAGGATATTTTTATAGTGGCTGCGTTAAGCCTTATGTTAATTTTATCCGCATGTACATCGGCCACACCGACGAATACCAATTCTCCGGTTGTTCCGCAGACGCAATCCCAAGCAACGTCGAGCACAGGAGTAAAGGAGTCGGAGATGGCGGCACAGACACGAATTGTCACAACTGAGCATGGGGAAGTTGAAGTTCCAGCGGACCCGCAGCGGATCGTATATCTGGTAGGCAACAATTTTGGGGACATCCTGCCCTTTGGCAAGACGATTGTGGGGGTAGATAAGTATGGCGATCCAGCGGACCGACCTGAAGCATGGAGACAACAGTGGGGGCAGCAGGTTTCGGATGTAAAGATTGTTCCTAGCGGTGATTTGGAAGGTATTCTCGCTTTAGAGCCGGATCTCATTATTGGTTCAGCAACCTGGACATCTTCTTCGTTAGAGCAATTAACAAAAATCGCCCCTACCCTTTTTTACAATGAAATGTCTGCCTTGGACGAGAGAATGACGTTTTTCGGCGAAGTATTCGGAATGCCGAATGAAGCCCAATCATGGATCGCGCAATATGAGGATAAGGTAGAAGCAGCCAAGCAGCGACTCATGGACGCAGGTCTTTATGATAAAAAGATTGTGTTCCTGCAAGGAGTGGAAGAAGGGACGCCAGGGTTCCAAGGAGACAGAACCAGAGGAATTGTGTATGAGGATCTGGGGATGCATGCTCCTGACATCGTTGAAAAGGAATTTTTCAACAGAGGAAACTCCAATTCAGAGGGCTATTATTCGCCCATTTCCTTGGAAGTGCTTGGTGAATACCTCGGCGATGCGGAGATTATCGTTTACTTAAACTTTGGTCCTGCTGTCGAAGAGATTGAAAAAACACTATCGTCTATCGGAATATGGAATACTATCCCGGCTGTACAGGAGGGCAATGTGAGCTTCTATTCCATTAACGATACATTGGTAGATTTTGATTACGCCAGCCGAACCGTTTCGCTCAATACGTTTGTCGATGCATTGTTGAAGCTGCCGATTGCTCAGAAGTAGGTAAGGTGCCATAGTGCAATTAATCTAATTCCGACAAGAGAATAATAAAGCGGAGAGGTTGTGACAGATCATGAGCAAGTGACCTGTTACAACCTCTTGGGCGTTATTTAAGCAGGTACTACAATAAGTTAGAACTATGAGGATCCCAGATCCTTCCTTATGATGAAGTTAAAATTGATGAGGAGAATACATATGGGATATCCGAATACGGTTTGGAAAGTGGTCTATCTGATCTCTGCGGTTGCAGTTGGTGTTGGATGTTTTTGGGCTTTTATGTTCACTGTTTTTGATACGGAAGACGACTTTCTTGCAGCATTCGGGTTAGTCGCATTCCCAATTGTAGCGATTTTATTGCTTTTATTTGTCGGCTGGTTTATTTACCAGTCCACTAGCTATATAGGTCCAACCATAGGAATTATCATTGTTGCGGCAATTCTCACTATGCCGGTTATTGAAGTAGGGTCTGCTATGATAAGTGGTATTCAAAAAAATCGTGTGAAGCCTTATGTGGAAAGCTATATGGCTGAGTTGAAAACAACCTTCTCAGAGAATATCACTAAATTGGATTTTGATGATAAAGAGAGTATTTCTGATACGATTAGGTACTGGAATGGGGATATTTGGGTTAAACTCAGCAAGAGAGAAGGGACACAATTATCGAGGGAGGATTTAAAAGAAGTAATTGATATTATTCCTCCAGCAAAGTATGCCGTGAGAGTATTTATTTATTATGGTAGTGAAAAATATGCTCTAAACGGACAGTTTAAAATCGATTTTTCGATTCGGACAAATTCAAAAGATCCGCCGTATTGTTATTCTGATGATATTGAGAATAAGCCATGTAATATAGTTAAGGAGCTATTAGTCAATTAAGGCATACTAAATTTTCCAGTTCACAGAGTTATTTCATGCGCGTAGCTAGCGCCTATCCATTATGGTATGATTTTTTGAGAATTCTAGATGGAAAAGATGCTTGGCAAGCGGAGGGAAACATGAATATAAATGAATTTCAACAGTGGGTGAAGGAGTACTATCAGCATAGGAACTGGTCCGACTTGGATATCTTTGTGCGGATTGGGTTTCTTGCGGAGGAAACCGGCGAAGTAGCGCGTGCGATTCGTGCGCTGGAGATCGGACGAGATCGCCCCGATGAGGTTGAAGGCTCGTATCAGGAAAATAAATTGGATCTAACCGAAGAGCTTGGAGATGTGCTAGGTAATCTCATTGTCATCGCCAATAAGTATGATATAACGCTCGAGGATATTTTAAAAGCTCATAAGCAAAAGCTTGAAGCACGCTATTCTACAGAATAATAATGGGAGTGTGTGGTCATGAATTCTATCGCAGTATTTTGCGGTTCCAGCGAGGGAGCCTCTTCTATATATAAAGAAAGTGCAGTAAAGCTAGGCCGCGTGCTTGCTGAACAACAGATCACCCTTATTTATGGCGGGGCCAATGTGGGTTTGATGGGGGCTGTTGCCGATGCTGTGTTGGAACAAGGAGGCCGAGTGATCGGGGTTCTACCTTATTTCCTGCAAGATCGCGAAATTGCGCATAAAGGGCTGACAGAGCTCATTAAGGTGGATTCCATGCATGAGCGCAAAGCCAAGATGGCCGAATTGGCTGACGGATTTATTGCTCTTCCTGGAGGCCCGGGGACGATGGAAGAGTTTTTCGAAATTTTTACCTGGGGCCAGCTGGGGTTACATCGTAAGCCATGTGGTTTACTGAATATTAATCACTATTTTGATCCGATTGTATCCATGTTTGATGTGATGCAGCGTGAGCAATTCATGCAGCCCAAGTACCGTTCAATGGTCATCACAGATCATACTCCTGAAGGGATCTTGAGTCAGTTCTCGAAGTATACTGCCCCCTCAGTCAAGACCTATCTTAATGAAAAGCGTACTTGATGCCATTTGGTTGGGGTATTAGGAACTGCGAGAATAGATAAATACATAAGAGATTTGAAAAAGGAGCATGCAGCAGCAGCTCCTTTCGCTTTTTCACCGAAATGGTTCCCTGAGATGCCCATGCCTCTGTCTCCTCTGGTTACAAGATTTCACTTGCACCTTACGTAACGTAATGTTTTACAATAAAGCTACCGGTACATAGCTAGCACCAAAGAGTGGAGGTGGTTCATGAAGATACATTGGAAGGTCGGGGATCTCGCCAAGCTGACTGGGCTTACCGTACGAACCTTGCGGTTTTATGATCAAATCGGGCTGTTCGCTCCATCGGGACAAACGGAATCCGGACATAGGCTGTACAATGAATTAGACTTGTCACGATTGCACCAGATATTATCGCTTAAGGAACTGGGATTATCTCTCGAGGAGATAAAATCGGCCTTAAATGGCGGGCAGATCAGTCCGCTTGAGATCGTGGGACTGCAGATAGATCAAATCAAAGAACAGATTAAACAGCAGCAGAAACGATTGGAGCAGCTAAGATATGTGTCCAAGCTTATGCAGAACAAAGCAGAATTAACGGTTGAAGATTTCACGAGCCTTCTGCAGGTGATGAAGATGGGATTCCAGAAACCGGTCATTGAGCGGCAAAAAAGCTGGGAGCGGCATTTGGACCTGTTGGGAGACTTTCTTACTGAAGAGAACGAAATTCCGAAACATAAGGAGGACAATCCATGAACGAACGATTCGTCAAGCATGGGACCTTTGTTGTAGAACGGGTTTATGCGGCTTCACCGGAGCGGGTTTATCACGCATGGGCCGATCCCATTGCCAAAGCCAAGTGGTTTTCAAAGCCAGAGATCTTCGATTTTCAGGTTGGCGGGCGTGAGTACAGCAGCGGCGGGCCGCCGGAAGGGCCGATCTTTACCTTCGACGCCAGCTACCAGGAGCTTGTTCCAGACCAGCGTATAGTCTATACGTACACACTGGATTCGGGTGGTGTACGCATCTCCGTCTCGATTACAACGGTCGAGCTTATCAAGGTGGAGGATGGTACGAAGCTGATTTTCACAGAACAAGGCGCATTCTTTGACGGACATGATACGCCAGAAATACGAGAACACGGAACAAACATCATGTTGGACACACTGCGCAAGGTAGTAGAAGATGAGGCGGGAGCATGACGATAGGAGAAAATGAACTCATTGCAACGCGCGAGTACGATGTCCCGCAGGAGCTTGTGTTTCGGGCATGGACAACTCCCGAATTATTAGCCCAATGGTGGGGTCCGCAAGGCTTTACGAATACATTTCATGAGTGCGATATGAGGCCGGGAGGGACATGGCGGTACACCATGCACGGACCGGATGGCGTGGATTATCCTAACCAAAACGTCTTTGTTGAAATCGTACCGCCGGAGCGGGTCGTGCTTGATCATTTATCCGGGCATGAATTTCGGGTAACGGCTGCCTTCGAAGGCTTCGCTGGCGGCACAAGGGTCACCTTCCGTCAGCTTTTCAAGAAAAAAGAGGAGTTTGAACAAGCTAAGCCGTACTGTGTAGAGGGGAATGAACAGAACCTTGACCGGCTTGGCAAGGTACTGGCGGAATTGGCAGACTAGCTTTGCAAAGTGATATCTGCATTTTCCCGAAGAGGCTGCTGCTTATGCTATGAGTTTATAATTGTCGCCGTTCATAATCCCTGTCGGGAATCGAACGGCGATTTTTGTTTTAGTAATGGAAAGATAGAATTTTCACTGACTCCTGCGCCACGTCTTGAACAAATGTCACACGACTTGAATCTCCTCTTACAGGAGGTTGTAATGTTGAAATCAATATCATGCAACAGTAAATGAGGAGGTTCAAGGTGATGAGATTTTTTGAAATGTTATCTGTTGGGTTTAATATCTTGATGCTTGGCTGGTTGATATTTGGCAAGCAAAAGTCGCAGAGGGGATTGCTTATGGGGTTCGGCATTTCCGCTGTATGTGTGCTGATGCAGTGGTTAATGGAGGGCATGCGCTGGCAGATGATCCCGGCATATGTCATGACAGTAGTACCGCTCGTGATCATTGCTTTCAGGTATATCTTCAGACGGAGGGAAACTCCCCGTAAAGCATCACCATTAAAGCTTGCGCTAATCGCTGCATTAGCGGTGTTCTATTCCTTCGCTGCTTTGACTCTGCCGCTCGTGCTTCCGGTCATCCAGTTCGACAAGCCGTCAGGTCCATACCAGATCGGAACTGTCACTTATCATTGGAAGGACGAGAAGCGGGAAGAAGCTTATGCACCAGGATCTGGAAACAAACGTGAATTAATGATACAGATTTGGTATCCGGCCGATTCCAAAGCGAAAGGTGAGCGCGCCCCCTATGTATCGGACGGGGATCTATTCGCAGAAGGGTATGGCAGGGCTTTGCATATGCCGAAGCAATTGTTTACAAGCATTGGTTTGGTTGAGACGCATGCGATTGAAAACGCGGAGATGTCCGATCAAGAGCCGACTTACCCGGTCCTTATTTTCTCCCATTCCTTGAACGGAGTGAAAACCCAAAATACTTTTCAAATTGAACATTTAGTCAGTCATGGCTATATTGTCGTAGGTATTGATCATACGTACAACAGCACAATCTCCATTTTCCCTGACGGTCGTATTGTTCATTTCGTACCGCAGGAAAGCAATACGATCGACTATCTGGATCGATCGAATGAAAGATGGGTGGAGGATGCCAGGTTCGTGCTGGATCAAGTGGAGGGGCTGGCCGGCAATGATCCGAATCAGCGCTTCACAGGCAGGATGGATTTGAACAACATCGGCATGTTCGGTCATTCTTTTGGCGGAGCGACCACGACCCAAATGCTGATGACGGATTCCAGAATTAAAGCAGGCATTAATATGGATGGGGGACTATATGGCAAGCTTCGGATTCCAGAAGAAGGGTTGAAAAAGCCATTTCTAATGATGAGCGCCGATGATACATTAGCCGGAACTCAAAATATGAGCGATGCGACCATCGCATCCCAAGGCACGACCAGGACAGAACTGGACAAGTTCTTTGCAGACACGCTGGAGAGGTATAAGCATGTAGCAGTCGGCGGCAACTATTGGATGAAAATGAACCATATGAAGCATATGGGCTTCTCTGATATGTACATGCTTTCTCCTCTGTTTGAACGGATGGAGGGAGTCAATGTGAGCAAGGTTCATCGGCTTATTAACGATTATTCGCTGGATTTCTTCAACCACTATTTAAAGCAGCAGCCGACTAAGCTATTGGAATCGACTATCGGCAGCCATTCGGACTTCTCGTTGGAGAGAGGTTAGTTAGAGAACGTACAGAGCAGATCGTGGACATCATGTCCTCGTCTGTTCTTTTTTACATCTGCTGAAGCTTCCACCGTATGGCCTGATGCAATAAGACGTTTCCTTTTGAAAATTGCAAAAAGGTTGGACTGATTATCGAGCACAGCGTGTCGAATCTTTCCATTCGTTCTGTTAAAGGCGTTTGTGAATGCTCGGCAAAATAACGAAAAAAATCTTCCTTATTAGCAGACTGCTCCACATTCGTGTACAGCATGGCCGTATCATTAACAATTGCTTGAACATACGGGCTGCTTGGCGGTAGTTTTTGCTTTAATGCTTTATTCAAGCGGTTGTGAATGTGTTCCAGCTTCTTGACCCACAGCCCGGCCTTAAATGGAGGCTGCAGAACCATATTAAAGAACATAAATTGATTGTTCCTCATATCCTCGATGAACTGGGGATCGTTGATGAGCTTCTGCAATTCATTCCAAGCGTCCGCTTGTTTGGCGGATGCCTTCACTTGATTGATAATATATTTATCAAAAAAATGGAGCAAAGAGTCTCGCCATTCCTCAGGAATGCCATCCAACACGCGAGTGGCCTCCATTTTTTCGGTGATGAACTGTTTGCGCTTCTCACTGTTAATGGTTCGTTCATTGACCAATTTATGAATATAACGCAAGGAATCGCCCTGGTGCTGCTTCGCTTCCCGCAAAATTGCAATCATATATAATCTCCTGTAACAGGAGATTCAATTCGAAGCCATTTGATTGTAATGGCTTTCCAGTATGGCATCAACACAGAGTTCTGATATATCCTTTTTTGCAAACTACAACTTTAGTTGGACTACAATCTGAAATGATTCGACTATCATTTCTTTACGAGTTGACGATGTATCTGATACGTTCTTACTAGTTGCCTCCCCCAAATGGGGAATAGTCTCTTAGAAGTTTATAGTATATTATGACTAGTGGTAGACAAGGCGATAGCCTGGTTTTGTATCGCAAACAAAGCTTTTAACAATCTATCTTATACATTTTATTTAATTTTATAAATGAGAGGAATTTTGATATGAAAAAAAGTAAGATTTTATCCGCTTTGGCGGTTGTTACGCTTTTGCTGCCGCTAATTGGATCGTTTGTTTATGTTCCTCCGGTTAGCGCTGCAGCTTTCCAGGGAAAGGTCATGAGGAGCTACCAGACACAAAGCAATAACTTATACACAGGGACCGTCACGGAATACACATTTAGTCTTAATGGCGTGGTGCAGCAAAGCTCGTTGCCGCCGACCGAAGCTGATTGGATTACGCCTTCCAATTTTTACGATAACGGCTGGGCTAATAATAGCTCGAATGAAGTTTTCACCTATAGCAATTTTGGTGAAATTAATCAGACGAATGACCCGATGAGTATACCATCAACAGCGACTTGGGCAACCATATCAGCTTTTTATGTAGCAAGTAGCGGTAGTCCAAGCATACCGGCACCACCGATTCGTGATACGAAATTTCATTATTCGGTTAACGGGGTTGATGTACTAGAAGAAACAAATGCCCTAACCATTCCGACTAACGCACTGTGGGTGGCGCTTGTTAATTTTCAGGATGGCTGGACTCAATCGATCAATCATGCTTTTACTAACTATGCGATTAATCGAACGGCTCCAGCTGTACAGTCATTCACGATCTCATCCAACAGCGGGAACCCTGCTTACGCCAAGAAAGGAAATACGGTAACCGTTGCTCTTCAAACGGATATTCCAATTGCTCCCCCCGTAATCAAGATTGCGGATATGGAACTGACAGCGACAGGTGCTGGGACCGCTTGGAGCGCCAGTCTTGAACTGACTGATGCTATTAATGAAGGAGCACTATCAGTATCTGCTTCTGTATTCACGACTAATGGTGCGCCAGGGCCTGTCCTCGACAGTACAACCAATGGTTCATCAGTCACCTACGACAATACAGGCCCAAGCTTGTCGTATACGCTGACGCCTAGTGATGCTACTAATCAGAATGTAGGCGTACAGGTACAAGCGAGTGATGCGATAAGTGGCTTAAGACTGCTTAAATTTGCAGCCGGCACTTACACGGAGAGCTACTTTGCGACTAATGGTATTCCTTTTATAAGCAACTTTACGGTCATTACGAATGGAAATTATACAGTCTACGCTGAGGATCATATTGGCAATGTGACGCTGCTTCCAATAACGGTATCCAACATTGATCGTGTAACGCCGAACGTATCACTGACACCAAGCACAACAGCGTTGACACATACAAATGTTGTCGTACAGGTGACCGCTACTGATAATGTCGCAATTGGCAATCAGTTATGGGCAGAAGGTCTGCAAGACAAAGCGTACTTCCAAGGGGGAGGAGGCATATCGTTCACCAACCAATTCGATGCGGTGAAAAATGGCGTTTATACCGTTTATGTGGAGGACACAGCGGGCAATTATGTGCTTGATTCGATTACGGTAACCAATATTCTCAAACAAGCGCCTGTACTGACCTTAACCCCAACTCCAATCACGCCTACCAAAGAAACGGTGTTTGTAGATGTGGTTGCTCAGACGGAAAGAGAAGCTGAGGGCAACATCTTGGTTGCTCTTCGATGGGCAGAGGGTGAACAGAATACTAGCTTCTTCACCTCTGGCGGAGGAGAGGACATTCTGGATGAATTGGAGTTCGAAGGAGTCAACAATGGCAAGTACTCGGTGTATGCGCGTGATAAAGCCGGTAATGAAACGGTAGCTACGATTAATATCTCCAATATTGATCGTACAGCGCCTAGGCTGACGCTCACGCCAAATACTACAGCTCTAACCAACGGTCATGTCATCATTACGGTGACGGCAGAAGACGATGAAAGTGGAATTAGCAAGGTGCGCTGGTCGTCGGTTGCCCCAGCACCTGATCTTCCATGGTCGTCCAGCGAGGTTGTGAATGGCGTCATCCAGGTAACCGCGAATGGCACGTATATAGTGATGGCAGTAGATAAAGCCGGCAATGAAACGTTGCAGCAAATTACCGTCACCAATATTCGGACAGAAAAGCCAACGCTGGCGTTAACTCCAAGTACAACCCAGCCAACCGGTGATAAAGTGTCTGTAACGGTAGAGGCAACAGCTTCGGGGAACGGCAATGCAATCGATAAAGTGCTTTGGACGGAAGGAGTTCAGCCCGTCAGTTATTTCCCTGGAGGTCAAAGCGAGGACATTACTGGTGCGCTTAGCTTTGAGGTGACTACGAATGGGCCATATACCGTCTATGCCCGCGATCTGGCAGGCAATGAAACGATAGAAACGATTGACATTTCTAACATTGATCGAGTAGCGCCCAGCGTTTCCCTTACAGCTAGCACAACAGAGCTTACGAATGCAAATGTTGTCGTGCAGGTTGCAGCCGCCGACAATGTGGCGATAGGCAAGAAGCTGTGGGCGGAAGGCTTGCAAGACGCGGCTTATTTCCAAGCGGGTAGCGGAACGGCTTTGACTAATCAATTTGCGGTTGCCCAAAACGGCGTGTACACCGTCTATGTAGAGGATACAGCCGGCAATCATGCGATTGCTGCGATTACAGTATCGAATCTGTTCAAGCAGGCGCCAGAGCTGACCTTAACTCCTTCTTCTGTTACGCCTACAACTGACACAGTGTTCGTAGGTGTTGATGTTAAGACAGAAGGAAAAGCTCAGGGCAATACATTGGTTGCTCTCCGCTGGGCAGAGGGGGAGCGGACTAAAGCCTTCTTCACCTCTGGTGGAGGAGAAGATATCCTTGACGAATTGGAGTTTGAAGGTGCCGAGAACGGCAACTATTCGGCATATGCGCGAGATAAAGCGGGCAACGAGACGGTAGCCACGATAGATATATCCAACATTGATCGAGTAGCGCCGAGGCTGACATTAACGTCCAATCCTATAACTCTAACCAATGGTCATGTCGTCATCACGGTAACCGCAGAGGATGATGAAAGTGGAATTAGCGAGGTGCGCTGGTCAGCGACGGCTCCAGTGCCAGACCTTCCATGGTCGTCCAACGAGGTCATGAATGGCTCTTTCCAGGTAGCCTCGAATGGGATGTATACGGTGAAAGCAGTAGACAAGGCCGGCAATGAAACGATAAAACAAATTAACGTGACGAATATTCAGACAGATAAGCCAACTCTGCTGCTAAGTCCAAGTACGACTCAGCCAACGGGAGATAGGGTGTTTGTGACGGTCAAGGCAACGGCTGCAGGAAACGGCAATGGAATAGAAGAAGTGCTTTGGGCGGAAGGCGAGCAGGCTATCAGCTATTTTCACGGAGGTCAGAGCGATGATATTACGGATGCGCTTGGCTTTGATACAACCACGAACGGAGCATATACGGTCTATGCTCGTGATCGTGCAGGTAATGAAGCTGTAGAAACGATTAAGATTGCCAACCTTGATTATGCAGCGCCAACTGTTTCCCTTACAGCAAGCACAACAACGCTGACCAATACGAATGTTGTGGTGCAGGTTGCGGCTGCTGATAATGTCGCAATCGGCAAGCAGCTATGGGCAGAAGGTCTGCAAGACAAGGCTTACTTCCAAGGGGGAGGAGGCACTCCGTTGACGAATCAATTTGTAGCTGCTAAAAATGGCGTCTATACCGTTTATGTAGAGGATACAGCGGGCAATCATGCGATTGCCACGATTACGGTATCGAATGTGTTCAAGCAAGCGCCGAAGCTGACATTAACGCCTTCTCCTGTCACGCCTACGAATGGAACAGTAACCGTAGGAGTAGATGCAAAGACGGCAGGAGAGGCTGACGGCAACATCCTGTCGGCTCTTCGCTGGGCTGAAGACGAACAAGATCCGGCGTACTTTGCATCTGGCGGAGGAAGCGACATTCTGGATACATTGAAGTTCGAAGGAATCGAGAATGGTAAGTATTCCGTATATGCACGAGATAAAGCAGGCAATGAAACAGTAGCTGCGATTCAAATATCCAATATTGATCGAACAGCGCCTAGATTGACACTAACGCCTAATACTACGAATCTAACCAACAAGCATGTCGTCATTACTGTATCGGCAGAGGATGCCGAGAGTGGGCTTAGCGAGGTGCGTTGGTCGGCCACGGCTCCAGTGCCTGACCTTCCATGGCAGTCCAGCGAGGTTGCGAATGGCTCATTCCAGGTAACTTTGAATGGAACGTATACCGTGATCGCGGTAGATAAAGCGGGCAATGAAACGTTGCAGCAAATTACGGTGGGTAATATTCATACTGCTATTCCAATGCTGGTGTTAAGTCCCGATACGACTCAGCCAACTGGAGACAAGGTGTCTGTAACGGTGAAGGCAACAGCCTTAGGAGACGGCAATGCCATCGAAGAAATCCTGTGGACGGAAGGCGAACAGGCCATTAGCTATTTCCATGAAGGACAAAGCAAGGACATTACAGATACGCTCGAATTCGATGCAGCAACCAACGGAACCTATACTGTCTATGCCCGCGATCTGGCAGGCAATGAAGCTGTAGCAACGGTCAAGATTAACAATATTCGGAGTACAGATGCCAGCTTAGCTGCACTTGTTGTTCAAAACGCCAATCAGGTGCTTTCGTTATCACCCTCTTTCTCACCAGAACAGCTGCATTATACGCTGCAGGTGAGAAGCAATGTGAGCGCCATTCAGTTGAAGGCTGGTGCAGAAGTGGCTTCGGCATCTGTGTCTGTGAATGGAAATCCACTTGCTGCAGGAGATTCAATCTCCGTATCGCTTAGCCCTGGCGTGAATACCATTCGTATAGTGGTAACTGCTCCGCTTGCTTCTGTACAGCAGATCTATACGATCGAAGCCACACGCGAGAGGCCAGCTTCCTCTGGAAACGAATCGAGCACTGCGTTCTCTGCCAAGCTGAACGGCCAAGAATGGACAGGGCTTGATGAGACGATTAGAAGCAGCCAGAACGGCCAATTAGTCTATGACTTGATGCTTGACGATGCGGCATCCATGGTTGATTTCATCACATCCGATGGAGAAAACGAGCTGCGCATTGAGCTTAATGGTCAAGCTGCTCAGCAAGTTGATGCGGTTACGTTCAAAATGTCCGCAAAAGCGTTGTCGCAGCTAAAGGGGCATTCGATCGGAATTATGCTGGGCATTGGCGATGCTGTCTATGAGATTCCGGCAGACGTTCAAGTCATTGAGGATGGCGAGTTGGTCGTGAATTTAGAGGCACTGCGCCAATCTAGCGAGACAGAGCAACTGCTGCGCAACGTAGCAGATTTGCCAGAGGGCAAGAGGTGGCAGCCGAAGCCAGTAGGCGTACCTATTGCTTTCTCATCCAATGCAAAAGATAACATGGGTTCAATTGTGCTTCCATTACCAGTAGGTCTTGACGAGATCGAGCTGCGTAAGCTTGCCGTCTACTTCGAAGGCAATCAAAATTCGATCATGCCGGCAACCATACGCTATAATTCCAAGGGTCAAGCGATCGGTATTGCGTTGGAAGCTACTACCTCTGGCCGTGCCATTGTGTTGCAGGTTGAGCCTGTAAGGGTCGCCTATGAGAGTTATATTAACGGTTATTCAGACGGCAGCTTCGCACCTGACCGGGCGGTTACTCGGGCAGAACTGGCTACACTTCTTATGAAGCTTTCAAGTCAGGCGGGCAATGCTTCCACAGCAAGCAACACGAATACGAAGTTTGCTGATGTATCTTCATCACATTGGGCGGCAGAAGCCATTGCATTGGCTGCTGCTAATGGCTGGATGAGCGGCTACCCGGATGGTTCGTTTGATCCGAACAAACCACTGACCCGAGCGGAGCTTGCTAGCATACTCGCGAGATGGCGCGAGCTGCAGGGATCTGGATCAAGCAGCTTCGCCGATGCGAACTCGCATTGGGCAGCTTCTGACATAGCCTCCGCCGAACGTGAAGGCTGGATCACTGGATATGCGGATGGAAGCTTCCGTCCAGGCCGAAGTGTGACAAGAGCGGAAGCGGTCACTATACTGAACAGAGTGCTCCATCGTCCACTTCATATCGGAAGCCATGTATGGTCAGATGTGCCTGCTTCCCATTGGGCAGCAGGGGCGATTGGCTCCGCTTCTCAATCACTGGAAGCCCATTATTATCTGAGCGGTGAGGTTGAAGTCACTACTGAATAAGATTTGTAGAATAGCCATTCATGATACGACCCAGTACCTAACCGGTGCTGGGTTTCTTGTTCCGTACTACTTTAGTAGGACTACAAACTTTTATCTTTTAGCTTATGATGTCTAGATAGAGTGGAATCATAGAGTTGTACCGTGAAGACAACCATGAAATGATGTTGTGACGGATAATTCTTTATGCGAAAGGATCGAAGTATGGTGAGAAGGACAAGTAGAAAAGTAGCAATTATGGTTTTAATTATTTTTTTTATAGCAAACACAATTCCGGGGAAGTTCAGCGCAGGCATTGGCGGTGTATCGAATGTTGAAGCGGCTGCAAGCATCTTTAATCAAGATGGTATTGGATTTAGCGGCTCCCTTTCTGGTAGCGAAGTAGTGGGAAATGCTTTTACTGGATATCAGGAATGGCCTGGTGGATTTACAAAAGGGTCCTCTGCTTTTGTCGGTGGTGTCTATGACGGTACGAATATTTGGATGATCCCCTATAACGCTAGTCAATTGGTCAAGGTCGATCCATCCACTGGAGAAATGACGGGTTATAGCGACTGGCCCGCCGGAATTGCAAAGGGGAGCAATGCATTTGCGGGTGGTGTATATGACGGAACTCATATATGGCTAATTCCATATAGTGCTAATCAGATTATCAAGGTTGATCCTGTTACCGGCGCAATGACAGGTTATAACAACTGGCCAGGTGGATCGAGAGGCAGCGATCAATTTATTGGAGGCGTTTTTGATGGGACCAGCATTTGGCTTACTCCCTACTCCGGCAGCCGATTAATCAAGTTGGATACAACGACAGGAGCAATGACTAGTTACAATAGCTGGCCTAGTGGAACCATTCTCGGCAGTTACCCGTTTTATGGATCTGTATTCGATGGAACAAGCATATGGCTCATTCCGAATAATGCAGACCGTATGATCAAGGTGGACACGGCAACCGGGGATATGACGGGATTCAACAATTGGCCTAGCGGTTTTACCAAGAGCGCAAATGCATTTGGGGGCGGCGTATTCGATGGTACGAATATATGGATGATACCGCAGAATGCTACTCATGTGGTCAAGGTGGATACGGTAACTGGGGAAATGACCGGATACAACGGATGGCCCGGAGGATTTGGAAAAGGGAGCGGAAGCTTTGTAGGAGGGGTGTATGATGGTACGAATATATGGCTCGTGCCGCTGAACGCAAATATGTTAATCAAGATTAATGCTGCAACCGGCCAAATGACGGGATTTGACAATTGGCCTAGCGGTTTTACGAAAGGCAATAATGCGTTCATGGGCGGTGTGTACGATGGGGAAAATGTTTGGATGATTCCATTTATGGCGGATCGGCTCATGAAGTTTGGGGATAGCGCTGATTTGATTGGACTCACACTGAGCGCTGGTGCGATGTCTCCGTCATTCAACCCGGCGACTACAAGCTACACAGCAAGCGTAGGTAATGAAGTGACGAGTATTGATGTCACGCCAACGGTTGCGGATACAGATGCCACGATGACGGTGAACGGTTCGGCTGTCACGAGCGGACAAGCCAAGACGATACCGCTGAACGCAGGGGCCAACACAATAACGATCATAATTACGTCAAGTAACGGAAACATGAAGACGTACACGGTTAATGTGACTCGGACGGCATCAACGAACGCCGATCTGAGCGGGCTGACGCTTAGTGCGGGTACATTATCTCCGGTATTTGATTCGTCGACAACAAGCTACACGGCAAGCGTAGGGAACGAAGTAGCGAACATCGATGTGACGCTAACGGTTTCGGATACAGATGCCACGGTGACGGTGAACGGTTCGGCTGTCGCGAGCGGGCAAGCCAAGACGTTGGCGCTGAACGCAGGGACCAACACGATAACGATCATAGTAACATCAAGTAGTGGCAACACGAAGACGTATACGGTGACCGTGACGCGGGCGTTATCAACGAACGCCGATCTAAACGGGTTGACACTTAGTGCGGGTACATTATCTCCGGTCTTCGATTCAGTGACAACAAGCTACACGGCAAGTGTAGGGAACGAAGTGGCGAGCATCGATGTGACGCCAACGGTTTCGGATAGCGATGCCACGGTGATGGTGAACGGTTCGGCTGTCGCGAGCGGGCAAGCCAAGACGCAGGCGTTGAACGTAGGGGACAATACGATCATGGTACAAGTCACAGGGCAGGATGGTACTACTCAGCAAAGCTACACCATCAAGGTGACGCGGGCGGCATCAACGAACGCCGACTTGAACGGACTGACGCTTAGTGCGGGAACATTGTCCCCGGTATTCAGTGCAGGGACAACGAGCTACACAGCAAGCGTAGGAAATGAAGTAGCGAGCATTGATGTCACGCCAACGGTTGTAGCTGTAGGCTCAACAGTAAAGGTGAACGGTTCGGCTGTCGCGAGCGGACAAGGCCAGATGATCTCGCTGAACGTAGGAGACAACACGATCACGGTTCAAGTCACAGCGCAAGATGTTACCACTCAGCAAAGCTACACCATCAAGGTGACGCGGGCGGCATCAACGAACGCTGATTTGAGCGGATTGACGCTGAGTGCAGGCACACTATCTCCAACTTTCAGCACAGCAACAACGAGCTACACCACAAACGTAGGGAATGGAGTGACGAGCATCGATGTCACGCCAACGGTTGCAGCAGCAGGCGCGACAGTAAAGGTGAACGGCACAGCTGTTGCGAGTGGACAAGCCAAGACGCAGGCGCTGAACATCGGGGCCAACACGATCACGGTTCAAGTCACAGCGCAAAACGGTACTACTCAGAAAAGCTACACCATCAAGATGACGCGGGCAGCATCAACGAACGCCGATTTGAGCGGACTGACGCTGAGCGAAGGTTCATTGTCCCCGGTATTCAGTGCGGCGACAATGAGCTACATGGCAAGCGTAGGAAATGAAGTGACGAGCATCGACATCACGCCAACGGTTGTGGCTGTGGGCTCAACAGTCAAGGTGAACGGTTCGGCTGTTACGAGCGGACAAACCAAGACGCAGGCGCTGAACGTCGGAGACAACACCATCACGGTTCAAGTTATTGCGCAAGATGGTACGACACAGAAAAGCTACACCATCAAGGTGACACGAGCAGCATCAACGAACGCCGATTTGAGCGGACTGACGCTGAGCGCAGGAGCATTGTCCCCGGTATTCAGTGCGGTGACAACGAGCTACACGGTAAGTGTAGGAAATGAAGTACCGAGCATCGACATCACGCCAACGGCTGTGGCTGTGGGCTCAACAGTCAAGGTGAACGGTTCGGCTGTCGCGAGTGGACAAGCCAAGACGCAGGCGCTGAACGTCGGAGACAACACCATCACGGTTCAAGTTATTGCGCAGGATGGTACGACACAGAAAAGCTATACCATCAAGGTGACACGGGCAGCATCAACGAACGCCGATTTGAGCGGACTGACGCTGAGCGAAGGTTCATTGTCCCCGGTATTCAGTGCGGCGACAATGAGCTACATGGCAAGCGTAGGAAATGAAGTGACGAGCATCGACATCACGCCAACGGTTGTGGCTGTGGGCTCAACAGTCAAGGTGAACGGTTCGGCTGTCGCGAGTGGACAAAGCAAGACGATCTCGCTGAACGTAGGGGACAACACGATCACGGTTCAAGTTACAGCGCAAGATGGCACAACACAGAAAAGCTATACGATCAAGGTGACGCGGGCGGCGTCAACGAACGCCGATTTGAGCGGACTGACGCTGAGCGCAGGAACATTGTCTCCGGTATTCAGTGCGACGACAACGAGCTACACGGCAAGCGTAGGAAATGAAGTAGCGAGCATCGACATCACACCAGCGGCTGTGGCTGTAGGCTCAACAGTAAAGGTGAACGGATCGGCTGTCGCGAGCGGAAAAGACAAGACGATCTCGCTGAACGTCGGAGACAACACGATCACGGTTCAAGTCACAGCGCAAGATGGCACGACACAGAAAAACTACACCATCAAGGTGACGCGGGTGGCATCAACGAACGCTGACTTGAACGGACTGACGCTGAGCGCAGGAACATTGTCCCCGGTATTCAGTGCGGCGACAACGAGCTACACGGCAGCCGTAGGGAACGAAGTGACGAGTCTTACTGTCACACCAACAATCGCGGATATTAATGCAAAGGTAACCGTAAACGGTGTGCAAGAAACAAGCGGTAAGGCACAAAGTGTCGCGTTAAACGTAGGAAAGAACACAATTACGATTCAAGTGACTGCGGAAGATGGCACAACACAGAAAAGCTATACGGTTACGGTGACGCGTGCCAATAAGCCCAACAGCGGTGGAACTCCTGATCCAATCGATACGGACACCTATTCTGAGATCTTTATCAATGGACAAGCGATGAAGGTTGGAACGGTGACCACTTCACGAAGAAATGATCAAACGGTGACTACACTAACCGTTGATCCAAACAAGATTGCTGAGATATTGAAGCTTGGCGGAGAACACTCTGTGATGACAATCCCGTTCAACAGTCATTCCGATGTTTGGATAGGCGAATTAAACGGCTCTACGATTAAGCTGTTGGCAGACAACAATATTGAATTGGAAATCAGGTCTGAAAGGGGCAGCTACAGGATTCCGGCCCGGCAAATCAATATCGATGACATAGTGAGAGAACTTGGAGCATCAGTGTCGCTTGAAGACATCACAGTTCAGGTGGAACTAGCCGCACTTACTACGGACAAAGTTAAGTTCGTTGAAGATGCTGCACGAGATGCGAACATTACCCTTATCGTTCCTCCGCTTGATTTTACAGTAAGAGCGATCTATCGCAATCAGCAGGTGGAAGTTAAGGCGTTTAATGCTTTTATTCAACGTTCGATCGCAATACCGAACAATATGGATTCTAGTCTTATAACGACAGGCGTAGTGATCGATGAGGATGGAACAATTCGTCATGTGCCTACCAAGGTTGTTCAACAAGATGGGCAATATCATGCCATTATTAGTAGTCTATCAAACAGTCCTTACTCGATCATATCGAGCAAAGTGGAGTTTAGCGATATCGCCAGTCATTGGGGCAAGCAAGCGATTAATGATATGGGCTCGCGTTTGATCGTGCAAGGTATGGGAGAAGGTTTATTTAGCCCGGACAAACCGATTACCCGTGCCGAATTTGCAGCTATTGTCGTGCGTGCGCTAGGACTAAAGCCGAAAAGCGATACTACAGGCTTTGTCGATGTAAAAGAATCAGATTGGTATAGCAACGCGGTGCGAACGGCGAAGCAGTATCAATTAATCAGCGGATTTGAAGACGGCAGCTTCCGGCCAATGGAGATGATCACACGCGAGCAAGCTATGATGATGATTTCCAAAGCCATGACGATTACGGGGATAAAGGATCGGCTGCCTGAGCAAGAAACGATTGTTACGCTTCGGTCATTCGCTGATGGCGAGCAGGTATCCGAGTGGGCGAGAAACGACGCAGCAGCCTGCATCCAGGCGGGAATTATAACGGGTAGAAGTGACGGGACTATTGCCGCCAAGGCAATCGTCACAAGAGCGGAAGTAACCATCATGCTGCAACAATTGTTGAAGAAATCTGATTTGATTTAAAAAGTTAAAGTTGAATCACTGAAGGGCCGCCGATTGATTCGGTGGCTTTCTTCATTGGTTATGCAGGCTTGGTTCAATTGAAAATTGTCCCATCTCTTTATATCATAGACATATCTTAAAAGTTTTTAATAGGGAGTGTTACCCGGTGATCCACATTTATGAGGAAGAGCGTAAAGGAGCAATAGCGAACACTATCGAGCATTCCCATGCATCAATGGAGCAGTGCTTCGAAGCTATTCGGCGGATGGACGGGTTCACGCGCAGCCAGGTCACCATTCAGCATAGGGACAACATGATTATGGTCGGCGGCGGCAGTGACGAGTTCATTGTTACGGTTGAATCCAGCATAGCGATTCACAATTTGCTAAGCTCGGAGGAAGAGAATGAATTTGTGGAGATTACAGTGGGCGGCCAAGCCTGTGAATTTCCCCAGAAGTATATCGTTGGATTCGAACTGGTGGAGTCTGCACTTCGCTATTTTTTAGAAGATGCATCTATCGATCTCGATTGGGAAGTCATTGATAAGTAGATAAATGGAAATTGCCATTCCTATCGGGCCAGACCTAGGATTAAATCATATCCAAATACTGATAAAGGAGCGGGCCAAAGCCGCTCCTTTTTGGTTTGTGGCTGCTAAGCCATTTGAATGGACAACAGAACCTCACAAAACCATGAGGCATAAGCTGAATCATATAGATGGAGAGGATGTTTGCCCCATGTTTCCCTATTACCCGCAAGTGTATGATTTCTACCGGCTCATGGCTCCCGGCTACGATAACTATCCTTATAGCTACAGTGGCTGGACGTGGTCGTGTGACGGCAGAGAGGTTCAAGAGAGCTACCTGTTGCCTCCGCAACAACTGCTTTCCTTTGTGCTTGTGCATGGCGCCTGGGCCGATGCATACTTCTGGGACGGCATAGCGGCGGAGCTGCGCAGAAGAGGGCATACCGTCTATGCGCCGGAGTATGCAGGCCATGGCAATGACCCGAACAAAGCGGTCACACATGCGATGATCACCAAGTCTGTTGTGGATTATATAACAAGGATGAATCTGCATGACATTATACTCGTCGGACATAGCTTCGGCGGAACGGTCATTCAGAAGGTTGCGGAGCAGATTCCGGAGCGGATCAAGCGACTTGTCTTCTGGGATGCGTTCGTATTAAAAGACGGAGAAGCTGCTGCCGACGAGCTGCCGCCCGGAACGAGGCAAGGCTTCGAGCAGATAAGAGCCGCATCGCATGATGATACGATTATGCTCCCTTTTCCGATCTTCCGTGACTTATTCGTCAATACGGCAACCTTGGAGGTCGCCAAGCAGATGTACGCGCGCATTATGCCGGAGCCTGCGAAGCCGCTCTTCGAGAAGCTGGACCTTAAAGCGTTCTATGCGCTTCCTACGCCGAAAAGCTATCTCTTCTTTTACCAGGATAACGTTTTTGCAGAGGGAGGGGAGTATGGCTGGCATCCGCATATGTCCTCCCGGCTTGGCACCTTCCGCCTGATTGTGGGAGACGGGGACCATATGACCGATTCGCGCACAAGGCCTGCTATGGTTGCGCAGAAGCTGTACGAAGCGGGGCGGGACTGAGCTGACTGTAAGCAAGTTTTCAATTTTAATAAAAACTTTAAGATTGACCCCATTTCTTTTTTAACAGTTTTCTTTATTCTTCAAGGATAAGAAGGATGAGGAGGAAGCTGAATCATGAAGAAATGGGTTTTTTGTCTTGTGGTTTTGTTGCTGCTTGGCTATGGATTGACGAAGTGGAAGACGGGGACGAGCAGCTTGCCTGACGAATCGAAACCTCGCATAGAAAACGGGATTAAGCCTGATGCGCCTGTTCAAAGGGACGGCTTTTCGATAGACGTATCTCAAGAAATGATCTACAGGGGAGAGCTGCTGCTCATTAACAAAGACCATCCTGTTCCGGATGGAATTGACGCGGAGTCGGAAGCGGTGAGCCTGGTTAGAAATCCCGAATTGATCGACGGCTTCGGCGTGCTGGATAATCGCGTTTTGCTATCGCCCTGGCTGGTGGAGAAGTTCCGTGCCATGGTGAAGGATGCGGCACAGGAGGGAGTATCCAGTTTTCTGATCAGCAGCGGCTTTCGGAATGAAGCCGATCAAGAGGAGTTGTATCGCACATTGGGAGCAGAGATTGCCATGCCTCCAGGGTATAGCGAGCACAATATCGGCCTATCGATGGATATCGGCTCCTCGCAGGCCGAAATGAGTCGTGCCCCGGAAGGGAAGTGGCTGATCGACCACTCATGGAAATACGGGTTTGTTTTGCGCTTTCCCGAGGATAAAACGGCAATTACAGGCGTTCAATTCGAGCCGTGGCATTTTCGTTATGTCGGTTTGCCGCATAGCGCCATTATGAAGGACAAAAACCTCGTGCTGGAGGAGTATCTGGATTACTTGAAGGAACAGAGCTCGGTGAGTACAAGCGTTGGGGAGGATCGTTATCAGGTCTTTTATTATCCGGTATCCCGCGATCATAAGGTCGACGTGCCAGTGCGAGGCGAATATGAAATCTCTGGCAACAATCAAGACGGAATTATTGTGACGGTCCGCCAAACAATAGGACAAGGGGAGTGAAGAGCGAATGAATATGAGGATGGGGACGATGGCAACAAACGGAATAGAGACGAACAAGAGAAGTGTCGATAATCCTCATAAAAGCATGGCAGGAGGGAGTAGTCCCTTGAGCATGCTGCTCCTCCGAGCTCTTCTTGTACTATATGTATATTTGCTAATCAAGATCATCTTGTTGAAGTTTCACTCTCTGGATATGAGGTTTCTATGGAACCGCCTGCTCGCCGGGCTGCAGCAGCCCGACTTACTGTCCCAGCGTCTAGATAGCGGCAATCTGGTTCTCTTCCGGGAAATCTCCAGATCGCTGCTATCGTTCAGCGGCCACGACATGTATAATTTGCTTGGCAACGTGGCGATCTTTATGCCACTGGGCATTTTGTTAGGATTGATGTTCACTCGTAAAAGGATGGCTGGAATAAAGGTGTTGTTTTGTGCTTTCTTCTTAAGCCTGTGCCTGGAGACTGCCCAGTTGCTATTCATGATCGGCCAGTTCGATGTCGATGATATATTACTGAATACAGGGGGAGGAGTTCTAGGCTTCGCGATATACCGGATAGCTACTCTCACCTTCCGCGGTACATCGAACAAAAAGAGCATTTGAAATCGCTGGCCGGACTCGGTTATGCTTGACCTTGAAAAGGAGAGAATGTCATGAAATCGATCACCATTCTAATTGCGGATGACGAGGCGGAGATTGCCGATCTGATCGAGCTGCATCTGGTCAAAGAGGGCTACCGTTGCCTGAAAGCCGTTGACGGACAAGAGGCACTCGGCATGATCTGGACGCAATCCGTGGATTTGGCGATATTGGATATTATGATGCCCAAGATCGACGGGTACGAGCTGACCCGGATCATCCGAGAGAAGTTTCATCTGCCGATTATTTTTCTTAGTGCCAAGGCGACCGATTTGGATAAAATCACGGGCCTCGTTCGCGGCGCTGATGATTATATGACCAAGCCATTCAACCCTATGGAGCTGGTGGCTCGGGTGAACGCACAGCTGCGCCGCTTTATTCAGTTGAACCCGTCAGTGGCTGCTCCGGCGACGGATACGTCTATGCTGGAAGCTGGGGGGCTTGTGATCTATCCTGAGCAGCGCAATGTGTTCCTGTACGGTGATCCGGTCGAGCTTACGCCCAAGGAGTTCGACATATTGGTGCTGCTCGCCAGCCATCCGAAGAAGGTATTCAGCTCGGAGCATATTTTCCAGCGGGTGTGGGGCGAGGCGTATTATGAAAGCGGGAATACCGTGATGGTGCATATCCGAACGTTGCGCAAGAAGCTGGGGGAGGACCAGCATAAGAACAAGCTGATCAGAACGGTGTGGGGAGTAGGTTATGCGTTCAATGGCTAAACCCAAATTCCGAAGCTTCCGCTTCCAGATGGTCCGCCTGTTCGGGTTCAGCATGCTGCTGTCCGCCGCGACTACCTTTCTGATCTACTTGGCGCTGCAGCAATATTACTATACGCTGCTCCGCGAGGACCCGATGTTCCAGGTTCGCGAAGCTATTCGAGATATCGGCGATATTAACGCGTTCCTGATTCTATTTTTTCCAATTTCGTTTCTATACTTCTATCTGTTGACCCGGCGTTACGTGGCTTACTTCCGGGAAATTTCCCGCGGAATTAACCAGCTCGCCGGGGGCGACTTCTCCCATCGGGTTCATATCCCGACCACGGATGAGATCGGGGACATTGCTCGGGACATCAACCTTGCCAGCGAGAAGCTGAAGCAGGCGGTGGAACGGGGCGATTTTGCCGAGAACAGCAAGGAGCAGCTGGTGCTTAATCTTGCTCATGATTTGAGGACCCCGCTGACTTCGGTCATCGGGTATTTGGACTTTATTCTGCAAGGCAAGGATTTGACCGCTGATCAAATGAAGCACTACACGTCGATAGCCTTCACGAAATCACAGCGGCTTGAGAAGCTGATCGACGAGTTGTTCGAGATAACGCGCATGAATTACGGCAAGCTGAATATTCGTTGCGAGCCGCTCGATCTGGGCGAGCTGCTAACCCAATTAAGCGAAGAAATGTATCCGGTATTTGAGAAAAACAAGCTGACCGCGCGTCTTTCAATCGCGCCAAATCTGATGATTTCCGGTGACGGCGACCTGCTCGCGCGCGTGTTCGAGAATCTGCTGTCCAATGCTGTGCGTTATGGTACAGATGGCGAGTATATCGATATCAGCGGCAGCCAAGAGGATGGGCAGGTTGTCATTCAAGTCACCAATTACGGCAGGTTCATCCCGCCTGACGAGCAGCCACATGTGTTTGATATGTTCTTCACCGGGGATCGTGCGCGAACCCATCAGGAAGGCAGCACTGGGCTTGGCTTGTTTATCGCCAAAAACATTGTAGAACAGCATGAAGGCGCCATATCGGTGCAAAGCGATGTCATTCGCACCGCATTCGAGGTGCGATTGCCTTGCTTGGATTTGACTGTGCAAGCAAATCCATTTTAGGAAAAGTTAAGAATTCCCCCACTTCTTATTTTATCAGTCTGGCCTATGCTTAGAGCATCAACGGCAGGAGGACTGAAAGATGAAGAAGTGGGGTTTTTTGCGTGCTCCGCGGGGCCTCGCCCGGTGGATGCGCCGGGACACCGCGGCGGCGTGGCTGTTTCTCGCGCCGAGCGCAGTTGGTTTTGCCGTATTTTATCTGATCCCGTTTGTCATGGGGGTGCTGTATTCATTCATGAGCAGCGCCTCCGGCGGAGGGTTCGCGGGCCTGGCGAATTATCGGGAGCTGCTGGCCAGCGAGTCGTTCCGGAAGGCGGCGTCCAACACCTTTTACTTCAGCGCGGTGAGCGTTCCGCTTATGCTGGCGTTGTCCCTGGGGTTGGCGCTATTGCTGAACCGGCAAATCTATTTTCGCAAATGGCTGCGGACCTCCTATGTGTTGCCGCTTGTCGTTCCCGTCGCCTCTGTCATCATCATCTGGCAGATGATCTTTGACTGGAATGGGGCTTTGAACTATGCGTTTAGCTGGTTCGGGATCAACCGGGTGGACTGGATGAAGACGGAAACGGCCCGGAATGTGGTCATTGCGGTGTATCTATGGAAAAACGTCGGGTACAACGTCATCTTGTTTCTAGCGGGACTCCAGCAAATCCCAAAGGATTATTACGAAACCGCCCAGCTTGAGGGTGCCGGACGTGTTCGCCAGTTTTTCGGCATTACGCTAGTCTATTTGACCACAACGACGTTCTTTGTGGTGATCATGTCGATCATCAATTCCTTCAAGGTGTTCCGGGAGACGTATTTGATGGCCGGCGATTACCCGCATGACAGCATCTATATGCTGCAGCATTACATGAACAACATGTTCGTGTCACTGGATATTCAGAAGCTGACGGCGGCGGCAGCGTTGATGGTCTGCGGCATTATGGCGGTCGTACTGGGGATGTTCGGCCTGGAGCGCCGGTATCGCCAGTTTATGGAGTAGGAGGAGGAGCTTTGCGAGTCATTTCAACCATACATAAAGTGTTGTTAACGGCGTTAATGGGGATGATTGGTTTGCTGCTATTGTCCCCGATTGTCATTACCTTCACCAATTCGCTGATGAGCAAGCAGGAGCTGAGCATCAACTATGGGGTGATCGGGAAGCTCACGGAGGTAACGTCAACGGGTGCCGATACATTCGTGAATTTAAAATGGCTGCCGGACAAGGTGACCTTGGCGCAATACGGCGAGCTGCTGGTCTATTCGCCTAACTATTTGCTGCTATTTTGGAATTCGGCAGGCCTGGTCGTACCGATTATCCTTGGACAGACGGTTGTCGCGGCGCTGGCAGCCTACGCTTTTGCGAAGCTGAACTTTCGTGGTCGTGATTCTCTGTTTCTCGTGTATCTGCTGACGATGCTCATGCCTTTTCAGGTCACACTTGTTCCGAACTATATTATGGCGGATAAGCTGGGCTTGCTGCATACTTCGGGTGCTGTGATCCTTCCGGGCATCTTTGCCGCCTTCGGCGTATTCATGCTGCGCCAGTTCATGCTGCATATTCCCTATGCCTATATCGAAGCGGCCAAGATAGACGGAGCCGGCCATCTCAGAATATTTCTGACGGTTATTTTGCCGATGGTGAAGCCGGGGATTGCCGCTCTGGTCGTGCTGCTATTTGTGGATTATTGGAATATGGTCGAGCAGCCGCTGATTTTTATCAATGATCCGTTTAAGCAGCCTTTATCGGTATTTCTGTCGAGGCTAAGCGGCGAATGGGATACGGTGTTTGCCGCATCGATGCTGTATATGGCTCCGATGGTACTGTTGTTCCTGTATGCGGAGACGTATTTCATCGAAGGTGTTCAATTGTCCGGGATCAAGGGGTAGGAGGAGAAGGCAAGGATGGAGCTATCAAAGGAGCGGGTTGATCGTAATCGTAAAAGATGGATATCCGCCGTGCTGCTGCTGTTGACTGGAATGCTGCTGTTCTTCACGTTATTCAGCAATACGCTGCAGTCGGTTACCTTGCCGAAGGTAAGGGCGGAGCAGGCAGCAATTGGAGGAATCGCTTATAAGCTGGAGGGCAGCGGTGTATTGCTGCCAGTTAATCAAGCGGAGCTGCCGAACCCGGCCGGCTGGAAGGTCCGGCAGGTTCTTGTGAAGGAAGGAGAGGCCGTCCAGAAAGGGCAGAAGCTTATCGTGTACGACAGCACCATAGCCGAGAGGGAGCTTGCGGACGAGCTTGCGCAGCTGGAGAAGCTGACGATCGCGCTGGAAGGCGTGCAGGACCAATTCAAATTGTCGATGATCGAAGGGAATGAGTCGGCTACGCGGGACGTTAAGCGGGAGCTGGCAACGCGCAATATCGATCTATCGATGCAGCAGCGTAAGATCGACGGGCTGCGGGAGCAGTTGAACCGGCAAAGAGAGCTGGCCGCTCCGTTCGGCGGGGTTGTGACGAAGGTGAACGCAGTAGAAGGTCTCGTCTCTACGGGTCAGCCGGATGTGTTGATCACAAACCGCGACTTGGGCTATCGGCTGGAAATCATGGCAAATGGTGAGCTTATTGATCGTTTAGGTCTTGCGGTTAAGCAGCCTATCGAGCTGAGAGTCGCAGCGGAGGGGGAGCAGCCAGCACGCACAATGGAAGGCACAATTGATGGGATTGCCGATGAGAGCTCTCGGTCCGCGAGCTTGGCCGAAGGCGGCGGGGGAGCGCAAGCAGTCATTCGACAGAAGCAGCTGCGCATCCATGTGTCCGACATCACCCTGAAAGGGGGGGAGCAGGTTTCGGTTAAGCTGAATCGGGCTTCAGCCGGGAAGGGATGGTTGATCCCGAACGAGGCGATTCATCGGGAAGGCGAGAAGCGATTTATATTCAAGGTGGAGCAGCAGAGGGGGGCTTTGGGCAATGTGTTTGTGGCCCGCAAGATTGCGATTGAGGCAAGCGAGTTCACGGAGCGGGAGACGATGATTCCGGCAGATCGGCTATATGAAGGGGAGCTAATCATTCTGGAAAGCAGCGAGCCGCTGCAGGACGGGAACCGGATTCGTCTGCAATAAAAAATTTTAAAGATGAGAGGTATAGAGACATGATGAAAAGATTAGGTGTAACCGTGTTATCGGCGGCAATCATGCTGGCAGCTATGACTGCTTGCGGTACGGGAGAAGGCGGGGCAAAGACAGAAGAGAACGGGACGGCAACGAAAGATGAAAAAACCGTGCTAACGTTATCCATTATGCAGTCTACACCCTATTATGAAGCGTTGGAGAAAAAATTCGAAGCCAAACATCCGGACATCGATCTGCAGATTCAAGCTTATAAGCAGGCTGGAGAGGAGGATAAAGCCGGGGATTCGGAGGAATACCGGAAGTCCATGAATACGGCTTTATTATCCGGGAAAGGGTCTGATGTTCTTGAGCTGATAGACGGGTTGCCCGCGAACGAATATGTCGAGAAAGGACTTCTCCTGAATATGGAGGATTTAATGAACCAGGACGACACTCTGAAGCCAGACCATATGTACATGAATGTATTAAAGGCGATGAAGCAAAAAGGCGGAAACTATGCGATTCCGTCCGGATTTTCGGTGAGAGCGTTCATCGGAGATGGAAAGAGGCTGAAGGACGCGGGCATCAATGAGCAGACTTGGACCTGGCAGGATTTTGCCGATATTGGTAAGAGGCTGACGCAGAGTGAAGAGGGCTTGTATGCAATGGCTGATTATACACCGGATATGCTGATGCAGGAAATGACGGTAGACAGCTACAGCACATACGTGGATAAGGCGGCGAAAAAAGCAAAGTTCAATACTCCGGAATTTGTGGCATTACTGAAACAGGTGAAGAACATGTACGATGAAGGCGTAATGACCGCCGAGCCAGGGCAGCTTGACAAGCAATTATTTTATTCTGCCGTATTGCGTGAGCCGGCCGACGTAATTAATGTAACGCATACCATGTTCGATCACCCTCGGCTGCTGCAAAAGCCGCATAGCGCAGAGCAATCTGGCATGATGCGGATCATCCCATCCTCCACGTTTGCGATTCGGGAGAAATCCCCGGTGCAGGAGGAAGCGTGGAAGCTGCTCAGCTTCCTCTTGTCCGAAGAGGGGCAGTCGATACCGGAACGCAGCGGATTCTCGCTGCTCAAATCGGTGAACGAGAGGAAGCTGGACGAGATCAAGGAGCAAATCCAGGCGGGCACCTTGCAGCTGTATGACGGCAAAACGGTAAAAGCAGAGGATGCGGAATTTGACCGGTTCCATCAACTGTTGGATCAGGCGGATCAATATGCGGTTCTCGACGGGAAAGTAATTGCCATTGTAGGGGAGGAGTCAGTCGCTTATTTCAGCGGGCAGAAGTCTGCGGAGGAAGCAGCCGGACTGATTCAAAACCGGGCTACGACCTTTTTGAACGAATAGTTGGTTTACAGGGAAGTCCTGTCTTATGTGGAGGCAGGACTTCTTCGAGTGAACGGAACGGGTATTAAAATCGTAATCCTTTTCCGCCGACAGGTCTAATTGTTGTTGACTCCACTCCTGCGATTAACGGCATGGCGCGCGCAATAGAGGCTTTGGTGTCTTCATGGTCGAGGGAGGCGCGATGAGCTTCCGGACTACTCCATACCTCAGTCACCCATATGGCATCCGACTCGGTATCCGAGACATTGACGATATACAGCTCGCATTCCTCCATGGCTTGCATGGCGGCTTCGCCCTCCAGCAATATCTCCACCAGCGCATCCCGTTCACCGGGTTTCGCTGTGAATTTGACATACATTCCAAATCTGCTCATATTCATCGCTCCCAACGTTTTAGAAGTAGTGTAGGTTAGGATGTCCGTTATTGTATTGTAAAAAAGCGACAGCTTCTTTCTGTGGGAATGTATGGGAAGTGGAGAGGGGTATAGGTTTGAGCCAGGTATGAAGATGTGGAGTTGGGAAGGAAACTACATTTTCCAGCAGAAAAGACTTGATAATAATTATCGTTCTTGATAAAATCAAAAAAGAAGAAGGAACACCTGATGTATTCCTTCTCCATGTGGCTTATTTAACTTCGAATGTTTTGCAGTCTGTTTCCGACGATGTGCTAGCTTGGTGTTTGGAAACGATGTAAATTTGTTCAGCAGCACACTTGTTGCCGTTGCTCCAGTGACGGCAGGAGTCGACTTCACAAAGAACGTCTTTAGCCATTGAGGACACCTCCTTATGAGATTGATGGAAGACACAAATGGAATACAGCAAGGCGATATTCAAGTTCGCACCTTGTCATCGCTCGCATGCATGTCCCTTTTTCGCACAAAGGGCTATTTGTGTTTCATACCTTATAATACACCGAAATTAGGCGTGACCGCAAGCTGTCTATCGTTGCTGTCGAGAAATTTCATAGGAATTTCATAGAAGTATTCCACACGAACCCGTGGCGCTGTATGCAGGCGCAGCGGGCTTTTTTATGATAGATGAAAATAAAAATGGAGCGGACTTTTGTGATGAGGCAAAAATCCGTATAATAGGACGCATGGGTTGAATGTGAAAGGACGGATTAAACATGAACAATATTGTTTCCATGGCATGGGTGAAGGAGCAAATCGGAGCGCCGGATGTCGTTATCGCCGATTGCCGTTTTGTACTTGGCAAGCCGGAGGCTGGACGCGAGGCCTATGAGGCTTCTCATATTCCAGAAGCGGTCTATCTGGATTTGGAGAAGGATTTGTCCGCCCCAGTGGATGAGCATGGCGGCCGTCATCCTCTGCCGGATATATTCGATCTGACCGTTGCGCTTAGCCGCGCAGGGATCGGCAATGAGACGAAAGTGGTAGCTTACGACGATCAAGGGGGAGCGATGGCTTCCCGGCTGTGGTGGCTGCTGAAATATTTGGGCCATGAGCAAGTGTATGTGATGGACGAAGGATTTGCCGCATGGACAAATGAAGGACATCCGGTAACGGACGAGGTTGTGGAGCCTGCACCTACGAAATTCCTGGCAACGGTCGAGCATACGATGCTAGTGGAGATGGATCAAGTGCAGGAGCTGTTGGATAGAGATGGCGTTACGCTGATTGATTCCCGTGAAGCACCGCGCTATCGTGGCGAGGTGGAGCCGATTGACCGCGTAGCGGGCCACATTCCGGGCGCCATCAATCGATTCTGGAAGGACGGCCTCACGGCATCCGGCAGCTGGAAGGATGGGGCAGAGCAAGCGGAGCGCTTCGCCGATCTAGATAAGAACCGCGAGCTCATCGTGTATTGCGGCTCGGGCGTAACAGCAACGCCGAATGTAATTGCTCTGCAGGAAGCGGGCTTTACGAATGTAAGGCTGTACGCGGGGAGCTGGAGCGATTGGATCTCGTACAGTGAGAATCCGGTGGCTGTGGGGGACGAGGAAGAACCTAAAAACATGTAGCAGTATGTGCCGTTGAATACATCGCCATGTAGCTTGCATGCCCGGGCGATGTATTTTTCTATGTTCTGAGTCAACAAGGAGTCAACGCATCACTCCTGAAAGTACTAACAGAGAGGGCGTAGCCGACCAAGTGATCATGCTCGTTATACTTAAGCCTGTCTAACCATGGCGAGTTGCCTTCCAAGTCGTTAGTGTTAACTGTTTGGCTTCCGACTCCAGAGCAAGTCAACAACTTGAGGAAACAAAATCGATAATCAACACGAAATCAACGATGTTTTCATAGAGGAGGCGAGTGAGTTCGAATATCGACTCCCTAGTCGTGACAAGAGAAACGGAGTTACGTGCGGAAATCGTCGTAGCTCCGTTTTATTTGTATGCCGAAATTCAAGGTCGGGCTGAACGACAAGCGCAACTTGAGATACTTATGAGGCGAAGTCGGTTGACATTCTGGAAACATCTAACATATAATTAGGATGCTAGTAATATCGACATGATCGCAGAATGGAGCCATACCGCATGTCTCAATCTATCCTTTACTTGAAAAGAACCTATATTATTATGCGCAAAGAGCTTGACGTGCGGTTAAGCACATTCAATCTGACGACTTCGCAATTCGAGATCCTGGGTTATTTGGCTCAATCCGGGGGATTGGAGCAGCAGAAGCTCCAGCATCATAGTGGAATTACATCCGCGACGTTGACCGGAATATTAGATAAGCTGGAGGCTCGGGGAGACATCTCCCGCAAGCCTAGCCACACGGACGGAAGGGCTAACGTTGTGACGCTCACGCAGCAGGGCAACGAGGTGTTCGGTAAGCTGGTCGGTCTTATTCTGGAATTCGAGAACGAGATGCTTAAAGGGTTCACGCAAGCCGAGAGAGATTTGCTGGGACAGTGGCTGCAACGAGTGGCCAAGAATCTAGGGGATAAGGAGTATTATCAATAGGGGCTTTCCGCCTACGCTTATAGCTAGGATCCTTACGATTAAAGAGGGGGGGGGGGTGAGTGCAATGGTGCGTTTATTAGTATGAAGATGAATTATGTTTGTTTTATAGCTAGGATCCTAATTAATATGGGGAGGCATATTATGCGAATCGTAGTTACAGGAGGAACAAGCGGAATCGGTTACGGGACGGCGCGCTTTGCCGCGGAACGCGGTTGGGAGGTAATGATCGTCGGTCGTAATCGAACCCAAGGCGAGAAGATTGCCGCCGAGCTGGGGGCCGACTACCTCTATGCAGATCTGTCCAAGATGTCGGATGTACGTCGGTTAGCGGAACAGCTCGAAGGGCCGATTAATGCGTTGGCGCTGTGTGCGGGAGGAATATCTACCGACAAAGAGGCACGGCTTACCAATGAAGGGTTGGAGACGACTTTCGCAACAAACTATTTGAGTAAATTCGCGTTATCGGAGATGCTTCTTCAGCAGAACAAGATCGTACCTGACGGATGCATCGTTATGGTAGGAGGTAATGGCGTCCACAAGAATGCTTCGACCTCTTGGGCTGAACCTCAAGCCGGTCTATCATCCGCGATGAAGGCAGCGCTTGCGGTCGATCTCTATGCTTCTGAGCTCGCCAAGCGATATCCGCAGTTACGCGTACATACCTGCTATCCGGGAATGGTCCGAACGAATTTGTTCCAAGAGGCACCGTTGCTGTTCCGATTTTTGTCTCGAATGTTCGGTCAGCCGATAGCCAAAGGCAGCACTTATTTGGGTCGGCTGATCTTGGAGAAGCATTCGGGGGTGCATTGGAAGCAGGATCGCCCAATGCGTTTCCGCGTTCCTTTGCCCGTAGGCCAAGAAGCTGAGGCGCTATGGGCATATAGTCGACAATATATTTGACCACATAACAAAGGGGAGTTAAGCATGCGTTATAAAGCAGGGTGGCTGGTGCAAAATCATATTTTGGCTTTGACGCATTTTGAACCGGTGGTAACAATGGAGGATTTCCGGGATATCGCTGCGGATGCGCACATGGCTTTGCAAGAGGCGACGCAGCCCTTTCACCTCCTGATCGATAATCGGATTATCGCCGAAAGGGCGGTCGCCACTCTGGATTCGATGTTGAAAGCTCTGCCGATCCTCCAACATGCGCACCTGCGATGGATTGTTGTCGTGCTGCCCGAAGCCGTCAAAGAGACTGCAGCAGCTAGACAAGTCGAGCGGCATGGATCGATTCAATTAAAATTTGCGGACAGTCTGGCTTCCGCATTCCAGCATCTTGCCTGTGAGGACGACCGTATATACGGGACGGCCGGCATGGAATCGAGTTGGAGCGATTGGATCTCGTACAGCTAGAATCCGGTGGCGGTGGGGGACGAGAAGAAAGTTTAAGCGGCGATATAGGATGCAGCTTCAAGTACATCGCTTATGTGGCGATGTACTTTTTTGCGTTGTGCTCAGGGGCGTCTAAGTTAACAAGGAGTCAACGTTCGCCTTCTGAGAACATTTTCAGCAAGCATCTGACTGCGACAACGCTCGGCGTTGCTCGATACATCGTTCAGCACTGTGTACATAGGGGGCGAGGGAGAGTAAGAAGCTGGGGTAATTGGATCTCATACAGCGAGAATCATGAGGCGACGGGGGATGAGTTAGAGGCGAGAGACAGCGTTGGACACGGTTTGAGGGCTGTGACAGCTTGCTAGGAGGGCGAGTTGTCACGGCTCTTTTTTTGCGTTTTCGTTCAACAACTTGCAAACAAGAAGTTGGAGAAAGTGGATTCTGCTTTATTTTAATAAAAACCCCTTCATCTTGAAGGAAACCAGAAATTAGCTTTTCACCCGACATCACCCCCTTTAATCGACAGTATTCGACGAAACTTTATAAAAGATAGATAGAAGGAGTGAATCTCGATGGAGAATAAATACAAACGCTTCATTCAAAATCAATACGAAAAAGCGAAGTCTACCGCTTCCGGATTCATATCTTCAAAAGGCGAAGATCAAGAAGAAGGTACTATAGAACTCAATCCGCAATATTATGTTGAGCTGAAAGCCATCGCCGATCTGCAACGTACGAATGTGCAAGCGATCGTCAATGAAATCATTGTCCAGTACCTGGTAAGCGTAAACGGCAAATACGAATCAACCCCCATCTCAGTGGATCAAAAGGAAGATAACCCGCTTCTGTATTTGGATGGTATTTGCAAACTAGAGAAGTAAGGAGTGCCGACATATGGATAACCATTTGAACGTTCAAAATACCATTTTTCTGGATGAAACAGCTTTAGCCGCTTTAATGAACCCTGAAAACCCCCGCTACATAAAAGCTCGTTCCCTGTTTCTGGATTTACATGATCTTGAACGTAATTACGTGACGACCAACGCCATTATATTTGATCTTCACGAATGGCTCTGCAATGAATACAGCTATCAGCAGGCAGAATTTTTTCTGAATGCAATTGATAAAGCAGTGAGTAACGGAAAGCTTGAGGTCATCTCCAGCGGCCCCGAATTTGTGAGGGAATCGCGCAGACTGCTTATAGACAGGCCTGAGCTTCGATTCTCTCTCAGTGAAGCATTGACTGCTGTCACTATGTCCTATTATCAGATTAAACGCATCTTTACTTTCAATCGGAATTACATGATGCTTGCCAATTTGGATAAGGATATTCGAATCATTCCATCCAACTAAAAGCCTTTAAACAAATGCAGCTCCCTTAAGAGGCCGGCTGTATTTTTTTGTTGCAATAACAGTATCTACAAATATTTGGAGACTATCACTTTTCCTTCGGCGTTATGGGAGAATCTCATTCGTAGTTAATAAAGATGAAATAAGCAGCGCGCGACGGAAAAATACGCGGGATATGGGCTGTGACAGATTGCCGATGGGCAGACTGTTGCAGCCCTTTTTGAGCTTCTTGAAAACAGCTTGCATACAAGAGTTCGAGGAAGGCAGTTGTAAGAACCCTGGAGCCTACTGTAGAGAAGCCCAAGGAAAGGTCGACCAACGGGAAGGGTTTGAATATTTAAAAAAGACCAGATTGCAAAGGTTACCTTCTTCAAGTGCCCAGTAGTTCCAAAGGCAAAAAGGCATAATCGCCGTTCTTAACAATGCTGCATTTGCGAACAGGAATAGGATGCTTGAAGATGGGGCCATCGATTACGGTGGTATGGAACTCGCCGCCTTCTCCACACGGGTCAATACCACGAGCTTGCAGCTCCTTAATGTAGTCGTAAGTTAACGTTCGTCCTAAATCTTCTTCCCACATCCCCAGCGATAGATTTACTGTGACCAGAGTCGATATAAAGCCGAGATCAATAAACTCTTTGACGGCTTCATAATGATCCATTTCCCATAGGGGCATGCCAAGCTTTAGGCCGGCATTTTGGGTAACCTTGTCATGCCAGCAGTCCTCAATAGGCACATCCAAATCTCCTGTGACTAATACTTCTGCGCCTTGACGCTTTGCGTGTTTTAAAAGAGCCATAAATTTGTTTTCATAGTCGCCCCAACTTGCAGCTGCAGTATAAAGGGGCAAGCCGATCGATTCAGCTTGGGCATGGATAAGCGCCGGAGGCATTCCATGGGATCTGGAACGTTTTCCTTCTTCCTCCATCATAACAATCAGTCCGATCGCTTCTCCAACCAACATAGATTTATACAGAGCCAGAACGCTATCTTTTCCCCCGCTAAAAGAAGCTATAAATTTATGCCCATGAGCGCCATTTTTCCAGTTCACCGTTTCTTTCATTGCTATCGTTCTCCTTTGTTAGTGTGTTCTGTGAATTGTAACACGACTTGCTTCGGGGAGCGTAGCGGCTCGGCGGTTCGATTTTTTTGTCGGTCTGATTAGTCCGCATATTTGCCACTCGTCTTTAATCGCTTTTACAACGGAGATTCCGCTAGAGATAGAGGGAATCATGGAGCGGGCTTAGGACTATCGATCGCCTGCTGGATCGTCGACCAACATCAGGGTTTTATCTATATTGGCAGTGTGGCAGGACGCGGCACAACGGTTACGATTCGTTTTCCGGCGATTGGTTAGAGAATGGATTTATTGAGGGCGCTGATTATGTTAATAGAGAAATGATTGCATTTCTGAACAGTTAGAGCATGAAAAAGAATCCGACAAGAAGATGTGAAAAATAAAATGCGCAACAAAAATTTCTTGTCGCGCATTAACGTTGGACACGTATATTATCTTTCAAACGTTGCTACTAGTACCGCTCTGCCTAAAGTATGGGTAAGCATTTGAAAGCCTAGAAAGGCCGGTGTTGAATTAGTCTGGACACCTATATCCTCAACATCCAAAGCATGAACAATAAAATAGTAGCGGTGCGGTCCATCTCCAATTGGCGGCGCAGCACCAATATAACCTGCAAACGAGGCATCGTTGTTCAATTGAATAGCTCCGTTCGGGAGACAGGAGCCGTCCTCGCCGCCTGCCCCAGATGGCAGTTGTGTCACGTCAACGGGAATATTGCAGACAGACTAGTGCCAAAATCCTGATCCGGTCGGAGCATCGGGGTCATACACCGTAACCGCGTAACTTTTTGTTCCTTTCGGGGCGCCGGACCATTTCAATTGGGGCGAAATATCTTGCCCGCCTTCTACTCCGAATTTTCCTGAAAGCTGCGGTGCGGATAATACAAGGTTGTCAGGGATATCCGAACTTTTCACATGAAAGCTGGCTCCTTCAGGCAATCTGGCTAACGGGTTATTTTGCTCACTTTTCATTTTGAACCTCCATCTTTTATAAGTTTGATAGTGCCGTCCTTAAAACGAGAGAGCCGGCAAGGGTCTAATTCGCTTCTTGATTCCCGGTCGATGATTTCACTTGCCGCCAGACGCGCAATCAGCGGTGCCAGTGTAATCGCAGAATGCATCACCGTCAGATAAAGTCCCTTTATGTGATCGTGGTAGCCCACAATCGGATAGCCATCTTCAGGCATGGGTCTCATGCCGACCTTAATGCCTTCCAGTTCTAATTGTTCCCCGCCCTTCAAACTGCGGCTCAACGTCGCGAACGCTCGCTTGCCGACCGCATCGGGTCCGTTTTCCTTAGACTCGTCGATGTAATCTTCCGCAGCTAGCAGCACTTGATCCGTCGGTTGACGCGCCTCCAATTGTGCATTAGAGATTAATGTGCGTATGAGTCTATTCTCCGTTTTCATTCGAATCAGAATGGAAGGCGACGGCGTTACAGGTACGGGACAGCCTAACGGGCTGCAAAGTTCCGGTATGCCTGTACCTGCGGCCAATACCACGATATCCGACTCCAGAAAACCTTTGGACGTGTGGACGCCGACCAGGCGGGAATCTTCTTGCTGCAGCGGCGTAACGGTGGTATCGAAATGAACCTTTGCTCCGTACTCCCGCGCTTTGCTCAACAACAGCTCCGTTAACACGATCGGGTCCACCGCGCCTTCTTCGCTGGCAAACATCGCTTCCTCCGGATATTCCTTCAGGTTCGGCTCCAATGCCTCAAGCTGCTCCCGGTTTAATTTTTGCAAGTGGAGTTGCTCCCCTAGGGTCGGATTGTCCCAAGTCAGCGCTCCGTGCCATTGAATTTGGAGTTCGGACAGCTCTTGCTGAAGCGTATGGTATTCTTCCACGGCCGCATCGTACAAATGCCTGAATACGGGAGCTACTTTATGCGTCGTATGAATCCAGGCAAATGATTTTTCTGTGACTTCACGCGCCGCGGCGGGGTGTCGTTCAATCACGGTTACATCTTGGTTTCGTTTGGCCAGATGATATGCCACGGACGCTCCGACAATCCCTGCGCCAATAATCACGATTTTTTGCTTACTCAATCATGACTCCCCCTTTATCACTCTATTGTAGCATAGGCGTCATGATCATCCGTGTCGGAACATAGCTGAACAAGAGAACCATTCATCATTAAATCAACGAGATTTCAATAGCATAAAATTGACTGGGAATATTTTCTGTGAGAGGACTCGCAAATAAACTTTAATATATTACCCTATTTTCATATACGTCCATCAAATGAAGGGTACGAGGTTATGGAGTGTCATAACGGAGATGCGATCAATGTATTCAAACAGCAAGAGGCTTGGACTACAATCTCAAGATGTAGTCGTTCTTCAAAGGGAAATCAAAGGTTTATCCATTATAATCTATCTTAACAAAAATAAGGGGGATACAAAGCATGAGCTTTCTACGACAGGTGTTTAAGAATACTCGCTTGACCTTCCTGGTATTACTGGCTTTCAGTTTGCTGCTAACCTCTTGTGATGGAGACTATACGCCGGTAGAGAAGCAGACCGATCCGAACGAGGCTGTGTTCAACTACGATGAAACCCGGAAAGTTGCAAGGGAGAAGGCTGATCTTCTCACGAAAGTATACGACACGAACAGTGTGCAGTACGCCATTATCGATCATGGCAATATCGTCGTGTCCGGCCAAACTGGGAAGAATGATGAGCAAGGACAGAAGCCGCTGACCAAAGACACGATGTATGGGACAGGCTCGGTCAGCAAAATATTCACCACGGTTGCCGTCATGCAGTTGGTCGACCTGGGGAAAATCGATCTCGATACGCCGATCGTCCAGTATATCCCCGAGTTTACGATGAGAGATGAGCGTTATAAGCAGATTACGCCGCGTATGCTGTTAAATCATTCTTCCGGTCTGAACGGAACGACGGGGATAAATGTCTATCTATTCGAAGATAACGATACTTACGCTCACGACACACTGCTGGAGCAACTGGCCGGACAGACCTTGAAGGCGGACCCGGGCGCATTCTCGGTATACTGCAATGATGGATTTACGCTGGCCGAGATTCTGGTCGAGTATGTCAGCGGCATGGACTTTACCTCTTATATCCATCGATATATTACGGAGCCCTTAGGCATGGCCAATACGGTGACGCCGCTCGATTCTCCGAACACGGCCGAGATGGCGGGACTCTATTATCCCGCCTATACAGGACAACTTCCCAACGAGACGGTCAACACAATCGGATCTGGGGGCATCTATTCTACTGCAGAGGATTTGGTTCGATTCTCGCAACTATTTACAGGGGGAGCAGAACAAATATTGTCCGTCCAATCAGCTGAAGCCATGACCCAGAACGAATACAAGACGTCTTTGTGGCCTGACGATGCGGATAACTCATTGGCATACGGCCTTGGCTGGGACAGTGTTAATCTGTATCCCTTCAGTGAATATGGGATGAAGGCGCTGACCAAAGGCGGGAAACTTACTTTCTATCACGCATCGCTCGTTGTGCTTCCTGAGCAGGATATAGCAGCCGCGGTCGTCACTTCCGGAGGAAACAGCGGGATCAACCAGCTTCTGGCGAACGAGATTCTGCTTCAGGCGCTGAAGGAGAAAGGGACAATTGCCGAGTTCAAGACTGAGAAGTCGTATGGCAAGCCGGTAAAGGCTGATATGCCGGAGTCCATGCTCCAGTATGCGGGGATCTATGGCTCGTCTGATGCAACGATGAACATTAATATTACGGAAAGCGGCCTTATGTCCGTCATATCGAAACAACTGATCGAGTCCTATAGATATACGTCGGACGGCACGTTCAGGAGTGGGGACGGAAGAATGATGGCCAGCTTCGTAACGGAGGACAACGGCCGCACCTATTTCCTGCTTAACTCATATGCTTCAGCGCCGGGTCTTGGGCAGATAGCTAGTTCTATGTACTTTGCCGAGAAGCTTCAGCCCCAAGATCTTCCGACAGAGACAACAGAGGCATGGAGCAGGCGCGATGGCAAAAAATATTATCTGTTGAATGAGAAGTATACGTCAGTCAATTATTTGTTCCAGATGTCCTATCAATTGGATGTGTCCAAGCCATTGCCGGGGTATGTCTTGGATAAACGTATAACAGGCCCCAATACGGCAATCTCCGAATTGCAAATACCGGGAACGAGTGGGCGGGATCTCTCAGGTTTAACATTCTTTACGGAGGAAGGCGTTGAGTACCTGGAACAACGTGGAATGATCTTAGTGAGCGAGGATAACGTCAAGCCCTTGAATATCGCTAAGGAGTCAAACGTTACCATTCCAGCGAGCGGATACGCTAAGTGGTATACGATAAGCGAGGAAGACGTGGGCAATACCGTTAAGGTGAGTATGTCCTCGAATGCCTCCTTCGCGGTTTATGATGCGAGTGGAAAATGCGTCTACTTCAGCATCATCGAGGACAAGGATCAGGTTGCATTGCCGGCGGGAGGATCCATTGTTTTCGCCGGAGATGCAGGTGCGCAGTTCGAGATTTCTACCCAGTAAACTGGAACAGCAATTGAATCTATGGAGAGGAGAGACCGCGTTGGATGCGGACTGAGGGCTGTAATAGGCTGCCGGGAGGGCGGCTTGTTTCAGCCCTCTTTTTTGTGTTGTTCAAGGCGTTTAGGCGAGGAATGTAAAGTTTGTAACAACAAAAATATATCTAAATTCGTCATAGTTTTATTGTAAAACGATAAATATATGTTATTATAGAACTAATTTAATGAAGTGAGGGGCTTTCTTATGAGACGAGGAACAACATTCTTTTTGAAGATGACTATTGCTCTAATGGGAATTGCGATTCTTGCTTTGTGCATCTTTCTGGTGCCAGAGATCGCGAATTTCGCTACGGAATTGTATCCGGATAAAACGTATATGGAAGCTCTCGTGTACATTGCCTTGTATGTGCCGGCGATTCCTTTTTACATCGCTTTATATCAAGCGCTTCAGCTTTTAAGCTACATCGACAAGAGCATTGCGTTCTCGGAATTATCTGTGAGAGCTTTGAAGCACATCAAAAACTGCGCGATTGCAATCAGCGGTTGGTTTGCGTTAAGCATGCCGCTATTCTATCTCGTGGCGGACAAAGATGATGCCCCGGGAATTATCATAATCGGGATGGTTATCATTTTTGCCTCCATGGTTATTGCTGTTTTTGCCGCCGTTCTTCAGAAGCTGTTGAAAGAGGCTATTGCTATCAAATCAGAAAATGACCTGACGGTCTGAGGTGAACATTATGGCGATTATAATTAATATTGATGTGATGTTGGCTAAGCGAAAAATGAGCGTAACAGAGCTTTCGGAGAGGGTTGGCATTACGATGGCTAATCTCTCTATATTGAAAAACGGAAAGGCGAAAGCGATTCGCTTATCAACACTGGAGGCCATTTGCAAGCATTTGGAATGTCAGCCGGGAGATATACTGGAATACAAAGACGATGAAGTCTAAGCATAGAGGAGAGGAGGCATAACGATGGGCAGCATCAACCTAATTACAGAGAACATGGATAATCCCCGTGAGTTGGAGAGACTGTTCAGAATGGAACCCGATCTGTTCAAAAAGTCGTTCTCCTATGCATGGGAACAAAACCCCGATTCGCAGGTTCTTGCCGTTTGGCAGGAAAGACTGCATTTCAAGGAGACGGAAAACACGGAAAAGCCTCCTTTTATATTCAAAAAGTTATGGCTCATAGGCATTTTAGCAATCTTGGCCGGGATTAGCACGAGGCTCCTTTTTCATTTTACCGAACAGGAAGCAATAGCCCCTATAAACCTTATTTTCGGAATACTTCCCTTTATAGCTGTTTATTTTGTGTATCATAACCCCGCCAATAGAAAGCTAATCTATATCCTTTCATCGTTATTTCTGCTCTCCGGATTTTATTTGAACTTGCTCCCGCTAGACGATAAAGACAGCATCATCATGGCTTATCTTCATCTGCCTATTTTCTTATGGGTAGTCATGGGTCTGGCGTTTACCGGAAATGAATACGGCAGAGGAAGCGCAAGATTGGCTTATCTTAAATTTAACGGGGAATTTAGCATTTTATATGCTTGCATGGCTATATGCGGAATGATACTAACCGCAATAACCATGCAGTTATTTCAATTCATCGGTACGGACATTTCGGAATTTTATTTTCGCAACGTCGTTTTATTCGGTGCCGCTGCTTTGGCGATCGTAGCAGCCTATTTGGTCACGAGGGACACTAAGCTTGCAAAACATATAGCGCCTTATATCGCCAAAATTTTTAGTCCGCTTGTTTTGGCCACATTGTTGGTCTACTTACTAGCGGTTATCTGGATTGGAAAAAATCCGTTCTTGGATCGCAATTTCCTGCTCCTTTTCAACGGAGTGCTCCTTAGCGTATTAGCCGTCACCATCTTCACCATTACCGAACGCGGCACGGGTGAGAAGAAGAACGTTTCCGATTATATTAGCTTTGCTCTCATCGCTCTTGCTCTTATCATTGATGGCATTGCTTTATCGGCTATCGTGTTCAGGCTTTCTTCTTATGGGATTACGCCCAACAGAATTGCTGTATTAGGCGTAAACCTGCTCATATTTGCCAATCTCATTTGGATTATACTTTCTTATGTGCGTTTTCTGGGAAATAAAGCGGGACCGACTATCATTCAAGATGCCGTTACAAAGTATTTGCCGGTCTACGGAGTGTGGGCTGCTTTGGTTACCTTTACTTTTCCTTTGATTTTTAGTTGAAAACCTCCCACACAAAGGGCATATCAAGCCGTTGTCATGACTGCTTGATATGCCCTTCCTATCTTTTATTCTCTTTTTCGGAAAGGGAATAGGGGGAGGATATGTCCTTACTTTTTCCTTCGCTTGTCTATGACGGATAATTTATGCCATTTATCCTTCTCCCTAAGGTATGCAGCCTTATTGGCTACGAACAAATTTTCCTTCTTCAATTGCAGGTAACGTTGCCAGCGATCCTCCTTAAGTGCGCCGTTATGAATCGCTTGCTTGACTGCACAGCCTGGCTCCTTCTCATGAGTACAATCTGCGAATTTGCATTGGTGAAACAAGGCCTCCACATCTGCAAACGTCTCGCTAATCCCGCTATCAGCATCCCATAGCCCCAACTCGCGCATACCGGGTGTATCAATTACCATTACGCCATTGTTCAGCAGCATAAGCTGGCGGTGGGTCGTGGTATGGCGGCCTTTGGAGTCTTCCTCGCGAATGCCGGAAACCTTCATCATTTCTTCTCCAGCCAGCGCATTTACCAGACTGGATTTGCCAACGCCGGATGAGCCAAGAAATACAATGGTCTTGCGCGGCTGCAAGTAGCCTTTCAATTCATCTAGTCCGTCGCCAGTCTTGGAGCTGATGGCAAATACGTCTGCACCGATCGCAATCTCTCTGACCTGCTGAAGCTGTTCGGATACCTGATCGGACAGATCGGCTTTGGTCAGTACAATGACAGGCTGAGCTCCGCTCTGCCAGGCCATCGTCAAGTAACGTTCAATCCGCTTCACATTAAAATCATAATTGAGCGAAGCCATAATAAATACATAGTCGAAGTTGGCCGCAACCAGCTGCTCCAGTATGCTCTTCACATAGGCTGCACCATGACCGGAGTAGTCACTGCGTGAGAAAGACGACTTGCGCTCATCGGTCTTTACAATCAAGCTGTCGCCGCCGGGATTATACTGGAGCCGTACATAGTCCCCAACTGTAGGGAACAGTTCATACGCATTTCCGTTATAGTAAATACCGGACTTGAGCCTTGCTCCAATCTCTCCATGCTTGCAGACAACCTCATAGCGTTCCCTGTGTACGGCGGTGATTCGTCCCGGAATGAGACCGGGGGGTTCTGTTGTTTCATGGATAGGAGAAATACCGTAATCTTCAATCTTTGTATTCATGATATTTTTTGCCTCCAAGTTTTTTATGTTTGTTTTCATGCAAAATAACTTTCATGCTTTCAGAAAAAAGACATGACAAAGAAGCGCAGCAAGCAGCCATTCCTGTGCATGGGCTGTTCTGCTGCGCTTCTTTGGACAACAACAAAAAACACACCTCAACGAGTGTGCCTGCAGTTAACAGTATTCACGAAAGGTTACTTTGACAACTTGGGCACGAATGCAAGCTCAAATAGACGTACACACAACTCCTGTAGAGCTAACTGGAGCCGGAACGTAAGAGACTGTCTAGAAGCGCATGCTGCCCGTATTCAATTTTAGGCGTTCATCACCATTACATGAATTGTCATTTGAGAAACATCCCCTTTCGATGGGCGAAAATAGTAAGGGAAAACTGTACAGACAGGAAAAATCTGCCGCTTTTCAAAGATACCATAACTTTTCAATAGTGGGAATGAAAGATCGTGACGACATATGATTTAAACCAAACTTTACCGCGCTAACTGACATTTGCAACAAAAGAGTCGATAGAACGTATGAAGAGCAGGGGTTTAGCTCAATTCAAATAAAGGAGAATAAGGATGAAAACATATATAGTATTTGGAGCCAGCAAGGGATTGGGGGATGCATTTGTAAGAGGAGTTCCTCAGCAAGGAGATAAAGTATGGGTCGTTGCTCGCAGCAAGCCCGAGAGCTTGGATGTAGAGGACGGCATTCAGCGGGAGTGGATACCGACGGATTTGTCTGACCTTCATTCAGCCGCACTTGTTCAAGAAAAGTTGCAGAATGAAACATTGGATGTTCTCATCTACAATGTAGGTATTTGGGAGAAGGAGGGTTTTGAGGATCACTATACGTTCGATAACGATGAGCCTGCCGACATCCAACATCTGATTCAAGTGAACATTACTTCCGCCATTGTATGTATTCAAGCCTTATTGCCGCGGCTTCGCAGATCTGATGCAGGGAAAATTATTTTGATTGGTTCGACAGCAGGCTTGAATAATGCGAACAGCAGTCAAGTTTCGTTTGTGGCATCCAAATTTGCGATTCGGGGAATTACAGAGGCGCTTAGGGAGCATACGAGAGAGGATGGCATTGCTGTGACGTGTATTAATCCTGGTGAACTGGCAGCCGAAATTCCGTATGAAGAAGGGGCTGAACGCGCTCTTGCTGCCTATGGCGGCACACGGATTCCGCTTCAAGATATGGTTTCCCTAGTGAGATGTGTGGTTAGCTTGTCCAAAGCAGCCTGTGTCAAAGAAATCAATATTCCGGCGTTAATGGATAAGAATGCATAGCATGTGAGATAGAGAACAGCTATTCACCTAGGCTGCAGCTTGCCAATGCTGGAGATATCCGCACGGAGCGGGATTTGTTCGTCATTGGCAAGCTGTTTTAGCTCGAAGCACAGGGCAAACTATCTAGCCTGCTGAAGGAAGTAACATTGCCAAAGGTTACTTCCTGGCAGGCTTTATTTCTTTAGCAAATCAACGATAATATTCAGCTGCTGTTCGACGGAAATCGGATCACTGGGGAGAAATTGATTAAAGTCAATGTTGTAGATTTTTCCCGCTTTTCCGGCTGGGGAATTTTGAATAAGCCTGTCCAGCTTCTTCATGTCTTCCTCTGCGCCTTCATTGACAGCCAGAAACAACCGGTCGCCGATGAAATCCGGGATCACCTCAGCAGATATTTCCCATGTCTCGCCATGAATGACATCGGACTCTACTTTTTTCTGTGGCTTCAAGCCCAGATACTTGTAGATAATATTGCCTCCCATATTCGTGTCACCGTAAACAAATAGGCTGCCAGTCCGCACATTCAGAATGGAGAAGGTTTCATCGGCTCCAACATACGGGCTAATCTTCTCTCTGTAATCGGCTATTTTTGCCGCAAACGCCTCATTCCATTGCTGCGCTTCCTTCTGCTTGCCGAGAATATCGCCGAACATTTCGACATCCTTGATCGGATCATTGTGCTGCTCCACAACAATCGTTGGTGCGATTTTGCTCAGCGCTTCGTACCCGCCTTCGAATACCTCCGCGAATGGTCCTGTTGTCACGATCAAATCAGGCTCCAGCGACAGAATCTTTTCCGCATCCGGCGGAACGCCAATATCTGCAATATCGGAGGTATCGCTTAACAGCGGATTTTTCAGGACAAAGCTTGTTGTACCTACCGGCTTTACACCAAGCGCCATCAATTCCCCCAAATGGAAGAGACTAACCACGCGCTGTGGCTTTACTGGAATAGACGTTTGGCCTTGCAAATGCTCGTAAATACGCGTTTCTAGGGCTGTATTCTCCGTATCGCTATCTTTACTGCCTGTCTGACATGCATTCAGAAGCAGTGCCGTACATAACAGCATCATCACTCCGAGCGTTGGTCTTGAAAATCTGAACATCGATGTGTCCCCTTCCCCAATCTGTTGATAATAACTCTCATTCTCATTATGGGAAGTAAGATTTAGAGATACAATGGACGATTTTAGCAAAGGAAATGGATTATGCTGAACCGTCTGCCCATTAATCTCGCGATACTGAAGAGGAGAGCAGCCAGCGTGCTTTTTGAATAAGCGGCTGAAATAATAGACATCTGCATAGCCGACGCTGCTTGCTATTTCCTGAATTCGAGCCTCTGATTTCAACAGGAACTGCTTCGATTTATGAATGCGTACATGAATCAGGTACTCGATCGGGCCTATTCCTATTTGGTTCTTGAACAAGCGGGACAAGTAGCTCGTGCTGCAGCTATACATCCCGGCCAAATCCTCGGCTGTCATCGAATCTCTGTAGTGCTCATGAATATAGTGGATCGCTTCGGTTACCACATTTATTTTGTTGTTTTCCGTTGCGATCGAACGGATCTGTCGCATCACCTCGTACACAAACGGAAGGAAGGCAGCCTGCGCCTGCAGCTTGTCCATCGGATTTGATTGCTGCCACAAACGATCCATCTCTTGGCACTTTTCCTGTAGAGGCAGCGATGCATAAGGAGTAAAAGCATACGGCAAATGGAAGCCCTCTTGATCCTCCTGCGAGATGCAAACGGCTTTGTACAGAATCAGATAGCAGGCAAAGTCGTTTGCCAGCGGCATAAAGCGCAGCGTTGCTCCTTTTCCTACATGCAGAATGTGAAGGGAGCGCGTTCGATAGATCGTTCCCGACAGCTCCAGTTTCGCTTCTCCGCTAGTAGTCACTACGAAAAAGCAGGTATGCGCCCCATAGTGATCAGGTACAGTTCCATTCTCCATACGATACTGCCGAATATCCAGCAATTGGACAGCAGTGCGGCTCCACCGCTCGATATGAGCTTCCCAATCCATAATGACTCTTCCTCTCACGGCATAGTTGATCGATGCAGGGGTTATGCCTGTACGATTCGGCGGCCATTCTCGCTCTTCCTGCGTGCATCTATGGCGATTTAAAGAGCGGACACCGCCGGCTACACCAACTGCTGCATGACAAGCGTATTGACACCGAAATCATCGTGTATTACAGTCGCGCAAGAACAGCAGAGGTATGTGGCAGGACTTAACTCCGCTTTTACCAGCCTTGGCAATATTAAGGATCAGCCGGGATTATTCTGATTCTGACCTGCGGACTCACCTTGGTCACTGGTAGCAAGCACGCACAGCGTGCAAGTGCTTGAAGAAGTTAGCGAACTACGGGGCATAGCCGAGAGGCCATGCCTTCGCGAATGCTTCATAGACCAATACTTATTCTCTTATAAATTCCCCGTCCCTATATTGTCCCTGAGCACTTTCGCCATTCAAGTACTCCGCGGTTACAATGTCCTCAGCAGTATTGTCGTCCCAGTCACCATACCATTCACCTGTGTAGGTAGTGCGATTGATGTCTGTCAGCGTTCCTTCTCCGTTTCGCTTGCCAGAACTCCAGACCCCTTCAAATTGACTGCCATTCTGAAAAGTATAGATACCTTGTCCGTCAAACTGTCCGAATTTATATTCACCGGCATAATGATCACCATCCTCAAAAAATTCCTTGCCTTGTCCGGATTTTTCACCGTTTTCCCATTCTCCCGAATAGATGGTTCCATCTTGGTAGATATATGTGCCGTAGCCGTGTCGTTTTCCATCAAGCCATGAACCGATATATGCATCATTGCTCGTTAAAAAGAGGGCACCCTGACCGCTTTCTTGTCCTAGCGAAAATTCTCCATAGTAAAAGCTTCCTTTCATGTCCCGGCGAATGCCGACTTGATCATGTTTGCCTTCCGACCACTTTCCAATATAATAGGCTCCATTTGGGGAGAGAGCTTGGCCAAATCCGCTGATGGCATCATTCTTCCATGTACCTGTGAACACTTTTCCGTCCGGATAATGTTTTTCTCCTATACCGTTAGCCTGCTGCTCGCGTATTTGGCCCGTATAGATAGATCCGTCAGGATAAGCTTTGGCGTCCTCTCTATTATTCCCATTGAAAATAACTAGGATGATCCCAACCAACACGACATTTAAAATGATGCTTGCATATGGAAGCCACTTTTTCATTTTCAAATTGCCCCTTCAATTCTCTTATTGATATTTCTTCTAACTCTTCGTAACTGCCGATACTCAAGCGGGATAATTCAAAAGCTTGTCGAACTCATCGTTCAACAGTAATCGGCAATATGTGTATTATCATTTATGTTAACTTGAAATGGAAGCGATGAGTAGGGGGCACCTGCACACAAGTCTGGAGAGCAGTTGCATGTCGCGTTCAGTACCGCTACGCAACTATACTTCTTGCCGACTAGCGCATATCTGTGCTAAAATAGGTCCAATTCAAGCTAAGGAGGGCTGTTCTAATGTTGGGTGCTTTGACTAGAAGAATTCGTTTTGTTCCTTTGTCCCACTAAATTTCATAGTGAGCAAAGGCTCTGCCTGCGTGCGGAGTAAAACGGAATCAGTCTGCCCATTTTAGGACATCCCGATCGTATCGGAGAACAAGGGACAGCTAGTCTGTCTCTTTTTTGCGTATGCAAAAGTGTATATGTGCATGGGAAACGTCTGCCAACTTTGTATGGTGCCATACGTTTGTTTGCATGTGCATGATTCAGCTTGTTTTCTTCCGTTTTTCGCCGCAGGCATATGCCTGCGTTTTTTTTGTTTTGCGAAAAATTAACGAAACGGGAGAATCATATGCGAAAACAAAACAAGAAGCAAGGTAACGCAAGAACACATAAATCTAATTTCTCGGCACAGCATTTACTGCATCATCCCGAGACGATTCGGCAATTCATTCTTTCGGCCCGGTTAAGCTCATCGGACACCGTGCTTGATATCGGCGCAGGCAAAGGAAGCTTGACCTTCCCGCTTGCCGATCAAGCTGGCAAAGTAATTGCAGTGGAGATGGATGCGGAATTTGTTCGCGTTCTCCGCGCAAAAGCGGAAGGAGATCCCCGCATACGGATTATTCAAGGCGACATCCGATTGCTGAGGTTGCCTAAGGAAGCATTTCATGTGGTAGCGAACATCCCTTTTTCCATTACAACGCCTATTCTTGAGAAGCTGTTTGGTCCCGAGGGAAGGGCGTTTCAACGGGGAGTGCTGATTGTAGAAAAAGGAGCTGCACGTCGGTTAACGCAGACCGAGACTCTGGACCCGCGTTTGTTGTTGTGGAGAATGCATTTTGTATTGGAGATGCGAACGGTCATTCCTCGCACACACTTCGCTCCGCCGCCGCGGGTGGATGCTGCCGTACTGTGTATTGAGCGAAGAGAGGGTCCGCTAATTCCCATTCAGCAAGGCGTCCGGTTTGTGGGATTTGCCAAGCTCTTGCTGCGCGAGCCCCGGATTGCAGCGGTTCATGCCTTAAAGGGGATTTTCACGCCTGCGCAGATCAAAGCTTCTGTGAAACTGGCAAACGTTGACCGCGAGCAAATGGTTCTTTCATTATCCTTGGAGCAGTGGGCGTCCCTTTTTTGCAGCATGCTGCAGCATGTCGCGCCTCATCGTTGGCCGAAAGGATAGAAAGTCGTCATGTCACAAAATTGATTCTGGATATGCATGATGCACCAGTACTACAAAAAGATGGAACTACCTGTACAGCTCCTTATCAGCGATTATGGATGATATACCATATCCATTGGGAGGTTTGCAGGATGAACAATGTTTATGTGACGAGCATGGGGAAGTTTCTGCCGGGAGAGCCTGTCCGGAATGAAGAAATGGAAGATTACCTGGGACGAATTAACGGCAAGAGCTCCAAGTCCATGCGACGCATTCTTGAGCAAAATAAAATCCGCTATCGCCATTATGCCATCGACAAGGAGCAGCGCAGCTTGTACAGCAACGCCGAGATGGCGGCTCTCGCCATCCGTGATGCGTTGAAACGCAATCCGAGTGCAGATGAGAACGACATTGACTTTCTAGCCGTGGGCACGACGCAGGGAGACCTGCTCGTTCCCGGCTTTGCAAGTATGGTCCATGCTGAAACAGATCTGCCTGTAATGGAAATCGCAACCCATCACGGCGTATGCGCCAGCGGCATGCAGGCAATGAAGAATGCCTATCTGCAAGTGCTGTCAGGCGAGAGCCGCACAGCGATATCCTGCGCAAGCGAGTTTCCAAGCCGCGTCTTCAAGCATACGCGATTCGAAGCGCAGCAGGGCTATAGAGATAGTGCCGTACCATTCGATACCGATTTCCTCCGCTTCATGCTGTCGGACGGAGCAGGTGCGGCCATCTTGCAGAATAGCCCTGCCCCTAGCGGCTTATCGCTTCGAATTGAGTGGATCGACAACAAGTCGTATGCGAACAGCTATGACGTATGCATGTACGCCGGGGTGAACAAGGACAATAAGGAGCATGCCAGCTGGCATGACTATCCGTCGGTACATGACGCAGCCGACGATGGCGCGGTCAATCTGAAGCAGGATATCCGGCTCGTGAACGAAATGCCGAAGGTCGGAGTCGACCGCTTCTTCGAGCTTGTAGAGGAAGGTGGCATCGACCCGACTTCCATCGATTGGATGGTGTGCCACTATTCCTCGCACTTCTTCCGCGACGAAATATTCCGCCTGCTGAAGCTCGGAGGCTTAATCATTCCGGAGGAGAAATGGTTCACGAATTTGTACACGCGGGGTAATACGGGAGCAGCATCGATCTACATTATGCTGGAGGAGCTGCTGGCCAGCGGCAAGCTGTCACCCGGAGAGCGCGTATTGTGCATGGTGCCGGAGAGCGGCCGGTTCCAGACCTCGTATATGCTGATGACTGTTGTTGGGTCGAAGGATGAGGTGCCTCGGACGCCTTTCGAGGAGCGGGAACCAGAAGCGCCGAAGCTGAAATACGATAACACGAATGATATACAGGCCCAGCTCGTTCGCCAGCTCGTGCGCGTATGGATCGACTTCGAGCAGAAGCTTGCCCGTGTGCCCGTTATTCATAAGCTGTACCAAGGGAAATTCACAATGAACGATTATAAGTCACTGATGGAGAATATTCGCCAGCAAGTCATCGACGGATCGCAATGGATCGCGCGCGCAGCGTCCTACATACCAATCGAAAATATCGATTTGCGTTCCACGTTCATTGCCCATGCGAGCGACGAGCACCGGGATTTTCAAATTCTGGAGCGCAATTATGTATCCGTCGGAGGAGATCTGGCAGCTATCCAGGCGGGGGAGAAAAATATCGGCAGCGAGGCTTTGTCCGCCTATCTATTCCAGCGTGCAAGCCGCGACAATCCCGTAGACTTGATCGGAGCGATGTGGATTATCGAGGGGCTAGGCTGCCGGATGGCCCGATATTGGGGTGAAATGATTCGCGATCAGCTTGGGCTGAGCGACGAGCAGGTATCTTTCTTGCTCTATCATAGCGATTCCGATGAGCTGCACTTCGAACGGCTGGAGACGGTTGTGCAGCACCCGCTGCTAACGGCAGACATCGCGGCCCGTATCGTCAAGACGGCCAAGACGACTGCACGGCTGTATTTGCTGCAACTAGAGGAGTTGAACTGCGTATGAGCGAGTCGGATTATTTCCGCAATATGACGCATGACCGGGACGACCCGAATCCTTTTCTGGCGATCTATCTCGATCAGAGTATTCCGTTCAATGAAGAAGCGAAGGCTGCCTATTTGAAGGATTGCTCGAGCCGGTCACGGCAGTTTCTGCTTCCGCTGCTGCGCCCGCTTGCCCGCCTCATGATCATTTTGCTGCAAATCTACAAGATCATCATACCTAAGGCGTTCACATCTTCCCGGTTGCTGCACCGAGTGCTGTACTGGGGCATGCGTAGATTTGTCAGTCCGAGCGCGAACTATATGATTCTGCGTCACTTCTACCTCGGGTCGGAGGTGCTGCAGTTCATCCGCGACAATGTGCCGGGCGTGAATATCACGATGAATCCGCTTAAGCCCACGAATCTGGAACCGGTGAAGGATGATCTATTCCTTATTCATGACCTGAACTTATACAACTTCGTCATTAACTTGAACAAGGAATTGCGGGAGAAGGGAATTGAGGTAACGAAGCAGGAGCATCTTAACTTCGCAGCCATTACGTCTGCGCCTCTGCCAATTGAGCCTCTGCCGAAGCGGTGGACGAACTTCATGGACCTCACGACGGCGATCGAGTGCTTCACGCCGGTCTACCAGTTGTTTCTGTCTGACAACGACTTCTGGCGTGCGACCAATTCCTTGCAATTAGATGAAACGATCGGCATTCTCGCTTCGAAAATCATTGGTAGCAACGACCGGCTCGCGCTCATTAACAACAAGCATCCAATGGTGCCGATGACAACGCTGAGTGCCGGCTTCCGGCTCGTGCTGCATGGGCTTGCAACAGAGCAATTGCACGCGCTGCTCGTTGAGCTGAAGTGCAAGCAGGAGCTTGCTGCTTGACGCACAACGCACATTTTCTCGTTTCTTGAGCGGTGTGAGAAACCAGAATACTATTAACAAACCGTTAGGGAATGCAATCAACCCTGACGGTTTTTTTGTGCGGTTCTGAAACCTATCAAAACAATAATAATGGTAGGTAAAAATCCACGCAAATCAAGCATATTCAGCATTTCATATGTAAAGGAAACTATTTAATAAAGGAGTTGCTCTGCATATGGGATGCAAGAGTTCTTCATCCTCATTGTCTTGTTGCCCCGATAGGAAGTATGTGCAAGACAAAGTGTGCAATCCATGGAATGGAAGCGGCGCAGCGGCAAACGATGTAGTCGTTTATTCCAATAACATCAATCGAAATATTGTTGGAACAGGATATCTTCAGTACACAACCGGACCTGATGAGATTACTCTCGAAATCCTCGATAGCGGTGGAACGGCTTTGGAGACGTTTATTCTTTCTCCCGGACAGAGTACTTCTTTTACGAGTCGTCGCTTTACGACTATACAGGTAGCCATTCCGGCTACGGCTGGAGTTTACCAGGGAGAGTTTTGCATCACGACCAGGTACCCCGTCTCTTAGTTTTTTATATGAATAAAATCTCGGGGAGTGGATTTGAAGATGGCATGCAACTGTTCGAGCGTATCGTTGACATGTTGTAAGGATCAGGAATATGTGCAAGACAAGGTGTGTATGCCTTGGGCGGGCGAGGTTCCCACCGGTGCAGCGGCAGTCGTTACTGTTAGCGTGTATACCAATAATTTCGGTCAGAATCTGGTTGCCACGGGGTATCTGCAATACGACTCTGGCCCGGAGCCTATTACGGTTCAAGCGATTGGAGCAAATAATGCCGTTATTGGCACACCCATAACGCTTACACCGGGTACCAGCACTTCATTTACCTTCCGAAGATTTAATGAATTGCAAGTCATCCTCCCTGTGGCAGCTGCTGGCGAAGGACCTTTTGCAGGGGAGTTCTGCGCGACAGTCCGTTATCCGCTTGCTTGATGACTTAGCCTTGCTTCGGATAAAAACGTTATAGGTTTTAGCGAGAGCTGCATCTTCCTTAATGTTGAATGGCTTAGCGTGATCGGCACCCGTTGTGAGCCTTAAGCTTAAAAAATGAGGTAATCAAATATTTTCCTTCAATTTGCTCAGAAGGTTGGTTTGGCGCGGATACTTGAACCGATCTGACATTGGGTACGGTTAAGGTTCCGGTATTGCCAGGCTGGACTAGTATGCTGGATCTATTCTGCCCCGTTACGACAACCTCCATATATCCGGAGCTTGAGCGCTCATTATAAACCGATATTTGTGTAAGCGCCGCCTGAACTAGGGGGGCGCTTTTCCATATTTGCTGCGGGGCATACTGGTTTTCCTGAAACAAGAGATTGCCACAGCATTCCTTCTCAATCAATCGGCTTGATGGATCGGCTTGCGTAATAGGCGGGTCGACGGGAGGGGGGGTCCATGCTGTGTAATCGACAGGATGCCGGCTGCAGGGTATCTTCTTAACGCGGCGGCGTTTTTGCGTTTTTTTTGCGGGCATAAACATAGGCCATTGAGAAGTCTGTTTTCTTTTTCTGCGTCTTCGTCTGGCAGCTATACGAGATCTCTTCGACTCCAGCAGAGATAATAAAATGAAGAGATAAACGAGCTTTTCTCTGGGGGTGCGCCCAAATAGTCTCAAGCCAATTCACTTCCTTTCCTGCCCGATTTCCAGTATCCCTGACTATATTAGATGATTGAATGGAGTAATTGGTTATACGTTTGAAGGCTAATGATCATAATTGTGTCATTCGCCTATTCTACTAAAATACGGATGAAGGAGAAGGTCAATGGCATAAGCAACATATCAGGTTTCAACATGTAATAATAATGGCTGTCCATGTGACTTGAAAGAAGGAGGGTCGCATATGAAATCATGCGGATGCAAGACGGGCTGCAGCTCTGGATGCGGTCCGGGCTGTGAATACGGCGTTGAGGGAATTGTCGATGGAACGAGAAAAAGACACACGATTTGTTGTCCTTTATATTGCGATGGAACGGAAGAAAAGGTTTGTCCGACCGGCCCAACTGGACCGGCCGGCCCCACGGGCCCGGAAGGTCCAACTGGAGAGACAGGCGCGACCGGCCCTACAGGCCCGGCAGGTGCAACTGGAGTGACAGGCGCAACCGGCGCGACCGGCCCGACGGGTCCAACTGGAGAGACAGGAGCGACCGGCCCGACGGGTCCAACTGGAGCGACCGGCCCCACAGGCCCGACAGGTCCAACAGGAGTTACGGGCGCGACCGGTGCCACGGGCCCGACAGGTCCAACTGGAGTGACAGGAGCGACCGGTGCCACGGGCCCGACAGGCCCAACTGGAGTGACAGGAGCGACCGGTGCCACAGGCCCCACAGGTCCAACAGGAGTTACGGGCGCGACCGGCCCCACAGGCCCGACGGGTCCAACAGGAGTGACGGGTCCGACAGGTCCAACAGGAGCAACCGGCCCAACAGGTCCAACAGGTCCAACAGGCCCTAATTTTGCCACGACGGGATTTTCGGCGCAAATTACGAGCCTCACTGTGAACAGTACTACTGTGTTAAGTAATTGGTCTGTGGCAAGTCCATACTATGGAAATGCAAGCTTTAACCCTGTTACCGGCATATTTACCGTTCCGAATACGGGAAGATATTCTATTAAAGCGACGATTAACTATACAACAACAGCCGCTATTAATGTGCAGACGGGAGCTGGCGTTTTTCCGTCCTTCCGTATAAGACGAACAGCTCCTGGCCCTGTCACTACGGATGTTCTTAACGGAGTATTGTCTATACTGGACGTAAGCATCCTATTGCTCTTGACAATAAGAGTTATTCTAGCCTCCGGTGACGTAGCGCTCGCTGGAGACTTGGAGTTAAATGCTGGCGATCAAATCACGTTAGTCTATGTTACCGGCGGCCTCACCTTGAATTTGAACTTGGGCGGCCCTTCCGGTCTGGGCATTGTATGGTCTATCCACCAAATTGCCTGAACGGCTCACGAATGCTCCGAGCGTATGATCCGCTGCGTGTGGTCATGCAAGTACGAGTCAAGGTATAATGTATCTATGATGGTTGAAAGGCTATCGTTAATTATGATTTTCGAGAATCATGTTAAAATAGTGCCAAGGAAAACAAAAAACGATGAGGATCGTGAAGGTAATGGTTAAAGCAGTTGACCGTCCCTCCTAAAATACAAACATTTTAGGAGGGTGAACAATGAATTTTAATCGGATTGATATGGAGCGCTGGGCACGAAGGCCTTATTTTGACCATTATATGAATCAGGTAAGATGCACTTACAGCATGACCGCTAATATCGACATTACTGAACTGCGGACAGAGCTTAGAGTCAGGGCGATGAAGTTGTATCCAGCCCTGATCTACATGATCACAACGGTAGTTAATCGTCATCATGAGTTCCGAACCTGTTTTGATGCGGAGGGACGGTTGGGGTACTGGGACCATATGTCTCCCAGCTTCACTATATTCCATGAAGAGGATCAGACCTTCTCTAGCATATGGGCTCCGTATTGTGAAGAGTTTATCCGATTTTATGACGGGTATCTAAAGCAGACGGAAACCTACAAGAATGCGAAACAGTTATTCCCTGATCCTGGCGAACCGCTAAGCACATTTCCTATCTCCAGCATTCCATGGGTTAACTTCACGGGGTTTAACCTGAATGTTTATAACGAGGGAACGTATTTGCTGCCTATTTTTACAATTGGAAAGTTCGAGAAGCTGGATGATAAGGTGTTGCTTCCTTTGTCCGTGCAGCTTCATCATGCGGTATGCGATGGCTACCATGCAGGCTTGTTATTTAACGAGCTTCAAGCAATGGCCGCTGGCTGCAAGAGCTGGCTGGCCGGAAATTAATCTTGCGCACGGGCTGCATTCCTATAGGTTGCAGTCATGTTGGAGTCGTGTTGACGCACGGCTCCTTCTTTTATTTCAGTAAGTTGGATTTTTGTTCCAGCAGGAAAACTCTTATAATAGAAGCAAACGATTACGACATGGGGCAGGTGGAATGCCATGCAAGCGAAGATTATGGTCATCGAAGACGAAAAAGCGATTGCGGATGCGATCTCCTATGCCCTGAAGCGCGAAGGCTACGAGGTGGAGGTCGTCGATCGCGGGGATATCGCCGCGAAGCGTCTCGGAGAGACTCGTCCCGACGCTATCATCCTCGATGTGATGCTGCCCGGCATGGACGGCTACGACGTGCTGAAGAAGCTGCAAGACAAAGATGGAATCGGTGTCATAATGCTGACGGCCAAGGAAGACATTGTGAACAAGGTGCTGGGGCTGGAGCTTGGGGCTGACGACTATATGACGAAGCCCTTCGACATGCGAGAGCTGCTCGCGCGGCTTAAGTCCCTGCTTAGACGGATACAGGCCGCTGGAGAGAAGAAGGAGCCAAATGAGATTCAGCTGGGCGGAGTGAAGGTGAGCGTCACTAGAAGAACGGTTATTGCGGGAGAACGGAAGCTGGAGCTGACGCCCAAGGAATTCGATCTGATGGCTCTGCTGGCAGCCAATCCCGATAGGGTATACGAGAGGGAGCAATTGCTGGACCTGGTATGGGGGATGGATTATTACGGAGGCACGCGTACGGTAGACATTCATGTGCAGAGGCTGCGCAAGAAGCTGGGACCCGACTACGGCGATACCATCCAGACCGTTCATGGCATCGGCTACAGGGCGTCCGGAGGACATGGTGAGAGTTAGCATCAAGCTGAAGTTCAGCCTGTTCCTCGCCGGCCTTCTGCTGCTCACGGTATTCGTGCTCAGCCTGCTGGTCTTGCAGGGAATCGAGCGGAATCAACGCATGCAGACGGAGAGGCTTCTTGCTCAGCAAGCCGACACGGCGAACGTCTATTTCTTCCAATCCATCATGGAGCAATCCAGTAAAGTACCTCAGACATTCCTGGAGACCAAAGGTGCGGCGTTCGGCGAGCAGCTAGCGCTGATCAGCGGGCAGCCCGTCGTCTTGTATGATAGGAGCGGCGCCGTCATAGGGAGGAGAACCGCTGCCCCTCCATCCGACAGCATCAAGCAGACACTGGCGTATGCGTTGGAGAACAAGACTGCTTATTTGGTGGAAGGCGAGTCCATGTATTATTTGACTCCTCTGCGCGCGGGGGGCGAGCAGATTGGTGTGGTCCAATTCTATTATTCCCTCCGTGACCACCAGGCTTTCTATGATGAGATCAAGCGATTGTTCATTTATATTGGAACAGGCGTGTTCGTGCTCAGCTTCCTCTTGGCGTACTTGTTTTTCAACTCCTTCGCTGGGAGCATCATTAAGCTGAACGATACGGTAGGTCGTATCCGAGAGGGACAGTTCGCTGTGCCGGACATGAAGCGGAGAGACGAGATCGGGGAGCTCGGCGCAGGCATAGCCGCCATGAGCGAACGGCTCATGGCAACGATGCGGGATAAGGACGAGGAGCGGGAGAAGCTGGCGCTTGCTGTTCGCAAGCTATCGGAGCTGGATCGGCAGCAGAAGGAGTTCATCGGCAATGTCACGCATGAGTTCAAGACACCGCTGACCTCCATTAAAGCCTATCTCGATCTGCTCGACATGTATCCCGATGACGAAGAGCTGCTGAACACGGCCAAAACCCATATTGCCAGAGAGGCGCAGAGGCTCTACGAAATGGTGGAGAAGGTGCTGCAACTGTCAGCGATGGAGAAATATGATTTTGAGTATAACAAGGAAAAGCTTGAGGTACGGGGCACAATTGAGTCAGTGCTGAACAGCCTGAAGGGGAAGATGGACAAGTTCGGCCTTGCGCTGGAGACGGATTTGCACGAAGCCTATATGGAAGCCGACAAGGATTATATGAATATTGTGCTTGCGAATCTGCTGGACAATGCCATCAAATACAACAAGACAGACGGTCGTATCCGCGTAAGCAGCTTCGTCAGGGACAATGAGGTTGTCATCGAAATAGCCGACACGGGGATCGGCATTCCGGGGGGAGTCGCAGATCAAATTTTCGAAGCGTTCTATACGGTGGATAAGAACAGATCCAGAGAGCATGGCGGCGCCGGACTGGGGCTGTCGCTGGTGAAGCGGTATGTCGAGACGCAGGGAGGCAAAATCTCCATCGTGAAGTCGGATGACAGCGGCACGACGTTCCGAATGACGTTCCCGTTACAAACTCGCTGAAATTGTTTACAACTTGGAAACAACTCATTGTTGAATCGCAACATTCGGTTGGTATTGTATGCATTAGGGAGGCGAATACAATGGACAAAACAAAAGCAGCCATCATAGCATGCGTACTTGCCTTGTTGCTTACGGTCACTGCTTGCAGCGGAGATAACGGAGGGAATCGCGAGGTCATTCGGGAGCCGGGGAAAACCATCACCGTCATCGATAACGACAGTAAGACGCCGGCCGCCGGACCGGCTATTACGGTGGGCGGCATTAAGCGGTACGAGAAGGTGGAAATATTCGGCTGGCTGGATGAGGATACGGTCATCGTATCCCAGGAGAACGATTCGTTAGCGAAGATGAAGCTGGAGGAGCTGGCGGATTCCTATCCGCGTAGCTTATACCGCGTCAATCTGAATACGGGAGAACGTGTGCCGTTGAAAGAACAGGAGAACGTGTTCTTGGGAGGCGCCAGCTTGTCTCCCGACAACAAACATCTGATCTACCAGGAGTATACGCTCGGCGATCCCGTGTATCATGTTATGAACTTGGACACGCTGAAGTCGTTCAGCCTATCCGGCGAGCCCATTGGAGGAGCCATGAGCGCCAGATGGACAGATGATGGCAGCGTCATAGGCGCTTCTTATGGGGGCGGAGCTTACACGGCAACGACGAAAGGCGATATTGCCGCGCTTGAGGAACTGAGCGAAGGAGCACTGATTATCGTAGCCAAGCTTGGTAACCGCGTCTACTATAATTCCAATGCGGATGAAGCGCTGAAGGTGCTCCATCTGGATACCAAAGAGACCCAGGATATGGTGCTCGGTTCTGTGGGCAGCGTCATTCCTTCACCTGACGGTAAGCAGCTGCTGGTGACGCAATACGAAGGCTCCAAGGTGAAGCTGACGCTGTGCGATCTGGACGGAGGGAACGCAAAGACGATTGCGGAAGGAGCGGAGCTTGGCGGAATTTCCTGGTCGGCGGATCAGCGGCTGATCGCATTCAGCATGCAAGCGGAGGTAAGCGGGGCGACAGTCAAAGGCTTGTACGTCCACGATCTATTGTCGGACCAAGCCGTCCGAATTGCAGCCGATGTCGACAGCGCCGTGAACTCCTCGTGGAGCCCTGCGGGCGACAAGCTGACCTATTCGGTATGGAACGGCAGCAGCTACGACAGCAGCGTCGTCGAGATTCATTCTTCCTTGCAGCCATAATTGACATTAATAGAGAGAACGAATACAGGAATGCAAAAATACAGAGCTCAGCTAGTTCAAGCTGCAGCTCTGTATTTTTTTGTTGGAAGAGCTCAGTCACTCTCAAATCGCAAGTTTATTGCCCGTTCGATTCATCCTGGTGCGATTCTCTGTCCTTATCTCTGTAAAATACAGCAGCCGTGTAAAGGTAATAGCTCGTACCGGTCTGCTGGCTTTCCATCATATTGCGGTGAAAGTCGTCTTCTACGAAGAAAGCGGCTTGATCCACAAAAGATTTTGCAGTTGTCTCAAACCCTAGCTCATTCAAGTAGACCATATGCCGGGCAAGCAGCTCTTGTAATCGCTCATCGGTCGGACTCCAGCCATCACGCAAGGCTTGCGCCAATCCCGACATGAACGCTTCAGCTCCCTGCGATACCTCGTTCAATTGCTCTGGATCGATTTCTTGACCGGCAAGCATATCGTACTCGTAATTTTCCTTCAAGTAGCTGTTTTGCTCCGACAATGCGGCCTCCCATTCTTCTTTGTTCAATCCTTGGAACATTTGCGATTGATCCATGTGTTCTCCTCTCTCAGCGAAGCGGATAGAGTCTTCGAGCGTGATAAGCAGACGGTCCATTCGCTGCTTGCGCAATCGGAGCGCTTCCTGCTGTCTCACCAGACAGCGAAGCCTGCTCGGCTCATCCGCCATCGCCTGTTTGATTTCTTGGAGGGGGAAATCAAGCTCTTTGTAGAACAAAATTTGCTGGAGCTGCTCAAGCTCATCTGTGCCGTACAGACGGTAGCCGGCCTCCGAGACTTCACAGGGCTCAAGCAGCTTTATTTTGTGATAGTGATGCAACGCCTTAATGGTGACGCCTGTTAATTCCGCTAACTGCTTGACGGTATATCGCATGATTTCCTCACCTCGTGTTTGATTGTAAAGGCTCCTCTTAGAGGAGGGTCAAGGTATGCTTTAGATTTATTATAAAAATGAAAATGGAAAGGATTCAATATGTCCGCCAACACTTCTGTTATAATTGATAACAATTATCAATTATAAATTCTAGAAAGGGGGCGTTTCGAAGTTGAATGAGGATGATTTGCTAATATGGGACTTCGCCAATATTCGGCTGATGGATATTCGCCACATGTTTTTGGATCAGGGCGAGGGATTATGTTCTTATTGTTTTCCCACTTCGGGTTATCTATATATCGTGCGTGGTGCCGCAACCATCCGGCTTAATGGGATCGAACAACCCGCAGAGGGGTTTCATGTGATACATAGCGGCAAAGGAGGCCGTCTGGACATTGATTCGGTCAGAGAGAAGCTCGAATACTACCTTGTTCTATATAAAGCAACGCTATCGATCAAATCCTTTGCGAATGTGGGAAGATTGTTTGAGAGCAATAGTCCGTTCCAAAGGCAGTTTGCCTATATTCCGCATGATCCATTGGAATTGCTCGAACAGTTGAATGAGCTGCGCCGAAGCTGGTTGAAGCCAGGCCTGCTGGGGCGGATTCATACCAAGTCCAAGCTGTACCAATTCATATACGAAGTAGAGAAGCAACTTCAGATGGAAGCCAATTATACAGACAAGCCGGATCTTGTAGAACAAGCGATGCGTTATATCCGTGATCATTATAAGGAAGCCATTACGCTGTCCATGATTGCCGAACGGCTGAGCTATAGTGCTGCATACGTAGCCAAACAATTCAAAAGCAAAACCGGAAGCAGCATGATTGACTATCTCATTCAGATCCGGATGGAAAAGGCCGAGGAGCTGCTGCTTCATACGGAAGTATCTCTGCAAGAAATTGCCGCGGGCGTGGGCTATAATGACCTGTCTTATTTCATACGCATTTTCAAGAAAACGACCGGAATTTCGCCAGGCAAGTTCAGGACTGTGGGGCGCACTCGGATAAAAGTTGCAGATCGTCCAATGAAGAGGATGATATTGTCTAATGCAGAAAGCAAAGGGTTCGTCTATACTGATAACGATTATGATAATCATTATCAACGTAGAAAAGGGGACGACTTACCCATGTATCGAAACATCAAGCTATCCGTAGGAACCGTCATGCTGTTATGTCTGACCATTATGCTCAGTGCTTGTTCAACTGCTGGAGGCAATTCACTGCCAGTGCCGACAGCCTCGGCAGAGGTCCAAACGAATCAACAGGCGGGGGCCGCGTCTTCCGTAAGATTGTATACAGACAGTCAAGGACATGAAGTCAGTATCCCGGATAAACCGCAGCGAATCGTGCTTCAAGGCAACTCAATCGGAGATTTGCTCGCGCTGGGCGTTCAGCCAGTTGGCATAGACCGTAGATTTATAGAGCAATCGGTCTATCAGGATAAGGAGCAGACGCCAGCGCAGGATATTGGCTTTCCTACCAATCTGGAGGCGATTCTCGATCTGGAGCCGGATCTGACGATGCTCGGTTATGTTATGGACAAGCAATATGATGAAATGTCCAAGATAGCTCCGACTGTTGTTTTTGATCAAACCCTTCCCTTGCATGAACGCCTTTCGGTCATTGGAGAGGTTGTTGGCAAAAAAGCGGAAGCGGAGCAACTGCTGGCTGATTACGACGAAAAGGCGAGCCGCATGTGGGATGAACTGCGGCAGCAAGGGAAGATCGTTGAAGATGAGACGGCCGTGGTACTTATCTATTATTGGAACAAAGTGATGTATCTGATGAAAACAGGAGGGTTATCGGAACTGTTGTACCAGGAGAAGGGCTACAGCATGTCGGATACCGTGAAGGGGCTGGAACCGGCGGAAGGATCCCCGTATATTGAAGTGTCGGCTGAGTTGATGCATGAGATGCTTGTTGGTGATCGCCTGTTTGTGTTGTTCCCTGCCAATCCGGAAGCGGAACATACATTTGAAGAATTGCTGGAATCCCCCCTCTGGCAGCAGCTTCCTTCCGTTCAAAACGGGAAAGTCACGTTTATTGAGACCAAATGGAATTACACGGACATGCTGACCAGCGACATGTTGCTGGACGAGTTCCCTCACATGCTGGAGAACTGAGAGGACTCGCCGGGAGAGGAAGATAAGGGCTGTAACAGATTGAATGAAGAGACCTGTTGCGGTGAAAAGAACAAAAGGATAACACAAGAGCAAATGAAATAGACTGGCTATGCCGCGCACTAAAAGTCCGCTCCTTATTGAACTCCACCCCCATTGGTTAGGGGCAGTTCATAGGAGGCGGATTTTGTTTTTTGTGCGGTTAACCTACACCATCGCTCTCCAGCAAGTCATAGAAGTTATCGCGGTCTTCGTTATCGAATTGACCAAGCGTCTTCACCTTGACTACTTCATGCCCGCCATTCATGTCCAGTTCCTCGCCATGCTTATTGAAAAGCGCAATCATATGGCCATCCGTGTTCAGCTCCATGTACCCGTAACAGGGTTCCTCAGGCGGTTCTCCGAAAAGAAGCACAAATCTGATCTTGTCCACTTGATGCATCTTCATTCTCCTTTTAAATAGAGTCATATCTAATGCAAATTGTACGAGAAACCATGCAGATTGGAAAAAGCGATATGGCTTCGTATACGGGCATATACATGCTCCTCTAGAAGACAAAGAGGGGCTCCTCCTGTTATATCGCTTTATTTCAAATTATCTCTTGACGGGATGAGGTTTGGGCATTATGATAGCGTGCCGGTTATCTTAACATGGTATATATATCGACATACTCTTAATTTCCTATTGTTTTACTGGGAAATATAGAGTATTTTTTTATTTGAGACGCTCTGCTCCTTTAAAGGGTTATGAATCGGCGATAGAGCAAAGGGAGAATGCAGAATGAACATAAGAATCAGGCATAAGCTGGTATTGTTTATACTCATCGGCGTTCTGCTTACGAGTAGTATTAGCCTTCTGTACGTGCAAAAGACGCATAAGTTGTATGAGCAACTGGTCTATGAGCAAACCAGCGAGAAGCTGTATCTCTATGCCGAGCGAATCGAGGACAAGCTGGCAGCGATTGACCGAATGACACAAGCGATCGCAAGCGATGCGGACATTCAGCAGGGGCTGGAGAAGATCAAGCAAGGCACGAATAGCAGTGAAACTTATTATGCGATTAAGGCCATCGAAGAGAAGCTGTTGTCGTATCGTATCTTTAATTATCCGATTCGCTCTGTGGCGATAATCGATTTTTGGGGCAATGATTATTGGCTCGGCACCACGAAGGATGCTGCTGCGCCAGCGTATATCAAGCAGTTCATTGACATGGCGGCGCAGAAGGAAGGCGGAAGCTTGTGGAAGGGCGGAGAACCCGATTCCAAGATATTTACTTCCTTAAGGGAAATTAGAGGGGTCAAAAGCATGGACTTCCCCAGACTGGGCACGTTTGTTGTTCGAGTGAACGCAGATGATTTGATTAACTCTATCGGCTCCAATCCGTCTTCCGCGGGCTTCAACAATACATTGCTTATATATGAAAATCATGAGCCTATTTATTGGAATGATGAGCAGTGGAAGCAGAAAAGGATGCCTAGCTCTCTGATCCAGAATGAACGATCAGGCGAACAATATGAGATGCTGACACTGAAAAAGCATAAATATTTGACCACCTTATCCACGATGAGCTTCACAGGCTGGACATTAGTGAACCTTGTGCCCTATGAGACCTTGTTCCAGAAAGCCATTCTGATGAAAAAGATACTGCTGCTCCTATATGCATTCATTTTGGTTTCGCTTGTATGGATAGGCTTTATATTTGCCAGAAGCATTACTCGTCCGATAGAGAAGCTGGCCAATCGGATGAGCAAGGTGGAGCAGGGGGATTTTGCGACCTATCGCGAGCTGCCGGCCAAAAATATGGATGAAATCGGCTGGCTGACAAGCAGCTTCGATAAGATGACGGCTTCCTTGGACCGGTTAATCAAGGACAATTACATTAAGCAGCTTCATATCAAAGAGTCCCAATATGAGGCGCTTAAAGCGAAGCTTAATCCTCACTTTCTCTACAATACGCTGGATTCGATTAACTGGCTGGCACGGCGCAACGGACAGGATCGCATCTCCAGCATGGTCAAGGCGCTGGGCGATATGCTCAGAAGCACAACGAGCAAGAAGGAAATGGTTACGCTCCAGGAAGAAATCCAGCATGTCAGCAATTATTTGCTCATTCAGAAATACCGGTTTGAAGAACGGCTGCATTGTGAGATTAATATCCCTGATGAGCTTACGAGCTGTTATATTCCAACGATGATTCTGCAGCCGATTGTAGAGAATGCCATGAAGTATGGCATCGATGATCGGACTGGAACATGCCATATTACAATTAACGGCGAACGCTTCGGAGATCAGCTTGATATTTGGATAGCGGATCAAGGACCAGGGATGGATACGCAATACTTGGACCAGGACTTAGGAGACGGCATTGGACTAAGGAGCATTCATGAACGTTTGCAGTTGCTGTATGGCGAGCCATATGGCATTGCCATATTGGAGGGCATCGATCAAGGCACCATTATTCGGATTCGAATTCCTGTGCTATTGAAGGGAGAGGATCATCATGACTAGCTATCGGGTATTAATTGTGGATGATGAACGTATGGTGAGAGAGGGAATCGCGGAGTCGATAGACTGGACGGGTCTTGGAATGGTGTTGGCAGGAACCGCCGCCAATGGGCAGCAAGCATTAGCGATGCTTGATGAGCTTCAGCCGGATGTGGTCATTACGGATATTAAGATGCCAATGATGGACGGACTTCAATTGATTGAACAAGGTTCCAAGCTGTCTTCTCATACCGTGTTTATTGTGTTATCCGGGTTTGGGGAATTCGAGCTGGCCACGCAGGCGATGCGTTTCGGCGTACGCAGGTATTTGCTGAAGCCAAGCGATGAGCGTGAGATTGCAGAAGCGCTGGAGTGGTCCAAGCAGGAGGTAGATGCTGCACGCAGCCACTATGGAAGTTCCATGCAACCTGTCGACGCAACAAAGATAGATCAACAAGGCATCCTGTCTTCCATTCCGAGTGATCTTCTGCAGGCCATTGTTCATGCGGATGAAGCCCAATTAATGAGGGTATCGAGAAGCTGGAACGAGCAATTGCTGAGTGACGGCGTGACGCTGCGAGCCATCCAGGAGAACATTAACGATGTTCTAACTTATATCTGCAATCAGCTGAATGCAGAATATGGCGTAAGCATCCCGCACACGCCTGTAGAGGGGCAAGACCTGCAAGCATTCCAGAAGGAGCTGGGCAGGCTATATGCAGGCTATCATTTCCGCAAGGTGGATAAGAAGGCCATACTTGTTCTCAAAATAAAGCAGTTAACCGTAGAGCATATTCAGAACAGACAGCTTTCCTTGCAGTGGCTTGCCCAGCATTACTTGTTCCTGAACTCCGAATACTTGGGCAAGCTGTTCCGGCAGGATACAGGCGAGAAGTATACCCAGTTTCTAACCACCGTTCGAATGAAGCGGGCAAAGGAGCTCTTGCGTTCATATCCTGCATTAAAGATCTATGAAGTAGCGGATCAATGCGGGTTTGAGCAGGACCCGCAATACTTCTCCAATGTGTTTAAGAAGCATTGCGGCTGTACGCCTAATGAATATCGCAAGCAGCAATGCGGCGAGAGTTAGTTCGGTTTTTTACAATAAAAAGCTCGGGTTTTTTATCTTTAATTCATAATGGAATACGATTACTATAAAACAAAGTAAACCAATGAGGTTTATAAGAAAGGCGTTGTTCATGGTGACATACTCTGATCCTTCTGATCGCTTTATACGAAATGAACGGGAAGCGAACATTGCAGCGAGAGCAGATCGGCTAGCGGCGATATTTGCAGAGCGGGCTCCTAAGCATGATCTTGAAGGAGCATTTCCCTTCGAGAATTTCGATGAGTTAAGAGATTCCGGCTACCTGGCTCTTACCGTACCAGAATCATACGGAGGAGAGGAGGCATCCATCTATGAACTCGTTCTATCTCAAGAACGTCTGGCTAGAGGAGACGGCTCCACAGCGCTGGCGATCGGCTGGCATATTGGTTTATTGAAGCAGCTTCACTTATCGGGCGCTTGTCCGGAGGAATTGTTCCGCGAGCTATGCCATGAAGTTGTGCAAGATGGACTTATTTTGAATGAACTGGCAAGTGAGCGGGCAACAGGCAGCCCCTCCCGCGGCGGCAAACCCCAGTCGAAAGCGGTAAAGGTGGACGGGGGCTGGCTGATCTCAGGTCAGAAATCGTTCTGTACCTTAAGTCCGGTTTTGAGGAAGTTTATTGTCTCTGCCACGATGACCGATAGCGATACGGTTGGTTCCTTCCTTATGGAAGCGGGAGAAGGGGTTCAAATTCTGGAAACTTGGAATACGCTTGGCATGCGATCCACCGGCAGTCATGACATCGTTATGAATGAGGTGTTTGTCCCGGACCGGTACCTGATACGTGGCGGAGCCAACAGCCAGCTGCGCAAGCCGGTGCCGACAGATGGGAATATGCTTCATATTCCGGCATGCTATCTGGGAATTGCGCATGGCGCACGTGACTTCGCGATTGCCTTTGCAGCCAAGCATAAGCCGAATTCCTTACAAGTGCCTATCGCGGAGCTTCCGCATATCCAGCGGCAAATCGGAGAGATGGAGCTTGATCTGATTACGGCAAGAACCTATCTGTACCATACGGCCGACCGCTGGGATAAGGAAGCGGAGCGCCGAGCAGAGCTTAAAGTTGAGCTGGGCGTGGCTAAGCATGTTGCGACGAACGCAGCTGTACGTATTGTGGATCAGGCTATGAGAATTGTAGGGGGGCTGAGCCTGTCGCGGTCATTTCCGCTTGAGCGCATGTATCGCGATGTTCGGGCCGGGCTTCACAACCCGCCAATGGACGATGTGGTTATCACGAATTTGGCCAATCGCGCATTAGGGAAATAAGCGCAATATGTGTGACAAAACAGGTTAAAGTCAGGGGAGATAAGGATGAAAAAAAGAACAAAACTATCGATTATAGCGGTATTGCTGGCCTCACTGGTGATGAGCGCATGCAGCAAAGAGGATGCGCCTTCTAACGGAAACAAGGGTAAAGACGATGTGATCAAAATCGAGTTTTTCCAGCAGCAGGGCGAGGAAGCGATTCAGAGCGCTTATCGCGAGGTTATCGCTGACTTCTCGAAGGAATATCCGAATATTGTCATCGACATGAATACCGTGCCCGACCCTGTTAAAGTGTTAACCGCTCGCTTTGCAACCAATGATATCCCGCCGCTCTTCACGGATTATCCGACGCAGCTTCAGTTTAAGGAAAAAGTGAAGAACGGATTTATCGAAAACTTGAGCGATCAGCCCTTTATCAAAGATGTGAATCAAAAGTATCTGGATATGACGCCGGCTGATGACGGCGGCTACTATTCGCTGCCCTATGCTCGCAACTATATGGCCGTCTACTATAATGTCGAGCTGTTCGAGCAAAATGATGTAGCAATTCCAACGACGTATGCCGAGTTTATTGAAGCGAGTAAATTGTTCCAAAGCAAAGGCATTACGCCGCTGTACCTTCCACTGAAGGATGTAGGCCATATTTTCCAAGCAACGAACATTGCATTCGCGCCTGGCGGCGTTGAAGAGATGGCCAAAGCAGCCAAGGGAGAAGGACAAATTGAAGGCAATTCGGTGTTTCTGGAATATGCGAAAAAGCTGAGAGAGCTAACGGAGTATGCCAACAAGGATGCGTTTGGCGTGAGCGCTCAAATGATGCAAGAAGCATTCGCGAATGGACAAGCTGCCATGATTATTTCCGGCTCCTACGGCCGCGGCAATATTAAGCTGGCTAATCCAGATCTGAAGTTCGGTGCGTTCCCGCTGCCGAATGATACGCTGGAAACAACAACAGCTCTATCCGGCGTCAATGCTTCTCTATCGATCTCGGCAAAAGCCAAGCCAGAGGAGAAAGAAGCTGCGCTTACCTTCCTGAAGTATTTGGCCCGCCCGGAGGTTGCTCAGAAATGGTCTGATCTATCCGGTGAGCCGTCGATTATTACTGGCACAACCTATGACGACAAGTATCTGCAGCCGCTGCTGGACTTTATCGACAACGGCAATGTTCATGACTGGATGTCTTCCACGCTTCCAAGCGCGATCGTCACAGAGCTGTATGGTACGACTCAAGGCTATCTGATCAATAACGAGACACCTGAGCAATACCTGAAGAACATAGATGAAACGATCAAGCTTAACGCAGTTAATTAATTCAATAGCATGATTCTGAACGGCAATTTGAGTCTATCAAGTTGTCGTTCAGCTTGTCTGCCCGTTCAAGGCATTACGAGATGAGGAAGGTGTCGCATGACAAGCAAATTTCTGGAACGCTCAACCTATTTCTTATTCACTCTTCCTGCTGTCATTCTGTATACATTGTTTTTCGCCTATGCCGTTGTAGTAGGCATTCAATATAGCTTCACGGATTGGAACGGAATTAGCTCCGGCTATAACTATGTAGGCTTCAGCAACTATGTGGAGCTGTGGAACAATCCCAACTTCAAGCAGTCCTTAATTGTCACCGGAAAATACGCCGTTATGCTTGTAGCCGGGGTCATGATTCTCTCGCTCATTTTAGCGCTAAGTCTGAACTCTCTTAAGAAGCTCCAAACGTTTGCCAAATCGATTTATTTTTTGCCGGCCATGATCAGCGCAGTGACGATCTCATTGATTTGGGACCAGCTGTTTGTCCGGGTCGTTCCTCTGATTGGCGAGGCGATGAATCTAACGGCTTTATACCAAAGTCCGCTGGCTCATCCCAAGTATGCGCTGATTGCTGTCGTGATCGTCAACATTTGGCAGGCTGTAGCGTTGCCGACGCTTATCTTTATCGCGGGTTTGCAGTCCGTTCCTTCCGAGCTGTATGAAGCGGGCAGAATCGACGGAGCGAGCACCTTCAACCGTTTTCGCTACATTACGTTTCCTTTTCTTATTCCTACAATTACGGTCAATATGGTGCTTGCGATCAAAGCAGGCATTACATCCTTCGACTATGCCTACACGCTGACAGGCGGTGGGCCGGTGAAATCTACGAATGTGATTGGCATCATGATCTATAATGACGCGTTCCAAAACCTGAGATTTGCGATGGCGAATGCGGAAGCAGTTATTCTGTTCATTATTATTGCGGTATTATCTTTCATCCAAATCAAGCTATCGCGCAAAGGCGGTGTCCATTAAGCATGAATGTATCGATACGACAAGAAGGACTAGGCTGGCGCATACTTCGCAACGTTATATTGCTTATGGGCATCCTCGTTATTTTGGGACCGATGTATCTGGTAATCATCAATTCCTTCAAATCCTTGGAGGAAGCGGGCCGAGGTTTCTTCAGCCTGCCTCAGACACTGAACTTCTCCAATTATGCCGAGCTGCTGTCCAAAGGGAACTACTGGCGATATGTATGGAATACGGCGTTCATCACGATCGGAGGGATCGTGATGGTGCTGCTCATTAATCCGACTGTGTCTTTCGCCATCGCCCGCAATCGCCACAAGAAATACTACAACTTTATCTACCTGTACATTTTGCTGGGGCTGTTCGTGCCGTTTCAGGTCATCATGCTGCCGCTCACGAAAATCATGACCAATCTCGATCTGTTGAATCCTGTGGGACTGATCCTCTTGTATGGCGCGCTGAGCTTGACGAGAGGGGTATTCCTGCTAGTCAATTATATCGAAAGCATGCCGACGGAAATCGAAGAGGCCGCCAGAATTGATGGCTGCAACACCTTTCAAATCTATCATTCTATTGTATTGCGGTTGATCATGCCGATGCTGGTGACGCTTGTCATTATGGATGCCTTATGGTTCTGGAATGATTTCATGCTGCCGCTGCTAATATTGAATAAAGCAAAGGAGTTTTGGACCCTGCCTTTGTTCCAATATAACTTCAAGACGGAGTATTCGTTCAACTATACAATGGCGTTCACGTCATATCTGATGGCGATGCTGCCCATTATGGCGGTGTATGCAGCAGGGCAGAAGTATATTATCGCCGGGTTGACGGAAGGGGCTATTAAAGGCTAGGACTGAGGCTGAGTTCGAGACAGGAGGTTTAAGATGAGAGACTTAGCTAATGATGTGAGAATTGAGCAATGGATAGAGGAGCATAATAGCTCCTTGCTAGGGGATATTGCCGGATTTGTACGCATTCCGAGTGTAGCGAGTTATGCTCCGTTATCCCCCTATCCGTTCGGGGAACGATGCGCGGAGGCGCTCCAATATGTACTGGATTTAGGTCAACGATACGGCTTCCAAACGATTAACCGGGAGTATTATTGTGCGGAAATCAGCATTGGTGATGCGGCGAAGCGCTCGGTTGGCATATGGGGTCATGCCGATGTAGTCCCGGCAGGAGAGGGCTGGATCTATCCGCCCTTTGCTTGCACAGTCAGGGACGGCTTTCTCATCGGCAGAGGGGTGCAAGACAATAAAGGAGCCGTAATTGCTGTGCTCTATGCCCTGAGATTTATTCAGGAGCTGGGCATCCCCTTGAACTATCATCTTCGGCATATCATCGGCAGCGGCGAAGAGATTGGGATGCATGATGTTGCGTATTATCGCAAGCATTATACGATTCCTGATTTTAACATTGTGGCAGATAGCGGCTTTCCAGTGTGTTATGGAGAGAAGGGGATGCTCTCGGTTACCTTAAACTGCGATTTATCGGATCGTTCAATTGTACGACTGCGAGGAGGCGAAGCCTCTAATAGTGTGCCGGGCTATGCCGAGCTTGTTGTACGACGTGATGATGCTGCGATAGCCAAGCTTAGCTCTCTTCCGCCTGTCATTCAGTATAGTGAAAGCGAAGAGGAGATTATATTATCCGCTGCCGGCAAGGCCGGGCATGCTGCCTTTCCTCACGGCACTTACAATGCGATAGCCGTGCTGCTGGAGCCACTGCTCGAATGCGCATGGTTTGAGGGGTCCGTACACAAACAGCTTGAGAAGATTTATGAAATCTGCAGGTATCATGATGGCCTGGCATTAGACATACAGTGCGAGGATGCAATATCTGGTGCGTTAACATGCGTGGGAACGAAACTGCAAGCACAGGATGGAAAGTTGGCGCTGGAGTTAAACATTCGTTATCCCATTCAACAGTCTTCGGAGACAATGTTGCAGCAGCTGGAGGGGAGCGGCTTTACACTGTCTCATGTGCATATCAGTGAGCCGAGTTATTATAATCCTGATACGCCAGAGGTCGATCGGCTCATGAAAGTCTATCGTGACGTGACAGGAGAGCGAGCGGAGCCCATCGTCATGGGCGGCGGCACGTATGCCAGGAAGCTGTCTCATGCCGTTGGCTTTGGCCCAGGCTTGCCGGCTGACTTATCACCGCTCCATTTTCCGGAAGGTCATGGACATATTCACGGGCCGGACGAGGTGCAGTCCATTCCGAATCTGTTAACTGCGTTAAAGATTTATATTAATGCCTTATTGGAGCTGAATGAGCTTTATAAGTCGAAGGATGATGCGGGATAAATCGGATTTGATGCAGATGGAGTCTTAAGGGCTTATATGAAATAAAAAAAATCGCCCGAGGGTTGTGAACCCTGAGCGATTTTTTATGTCCGTGACCCGTTATGGAAGCCTAGTCTTCTTTCACCTTCATATTTCTCGCCCAGTATAGAACTGGTGTAGCCAGGAAAGAGATGAGCAGCTTGAGCACATAAGTTGTCAGGAAAATTTGAATCCAGATATCGAACGTATGAACCTTGTAGAAAGCAATCGTACAAAATACAAGGGAATCGAGAAGCTGGCTGACAAGCGAGCTGCCGTTGATCCGAATCCAGAACTGGTTGCGCACCGGGAACCTCTTCTTCAGATAGCTGAATACCCGTACGTCCAGGAACTGGCTGACAAAGTAAGCGCACAAGCTTCCTGCCGCAACCTGCGGAAGGAATCCAAAGATCGCCGTCAGCGGCTCATGGGCAAAGTCCTCCGCCTGTGGAGTGAAAGCGAGCGTCATCTGCATTAGGATATTCGATGCAATGAGCGTGAAGAATCCGAACCAGACCGCTTGTTTAGCGGCTTGCTGGCCGTATTTTTCATTGAGCAGATCCGTCGTCATATAGATGGTCGTGTAGATCGTATTGCCCAGCGTCATGACGATAGCGAAGGTGCCGATGGACATCTCGATCGTTTTGGTTACCTGGATGTTGGCAATCACCGTGGCAAAGCCGACCCAGGCGTACAGACCCTTTTTGCCGAACATGCGGTAGCAGAGCAAAAAGAGGCCGAAGTGGACGAGCATGAACAGCACGCCCCACAGCAAATTGAACATAACCTAAAAAGCCTCCTTAGTTTTGGTAACGCGGGATGGTCTCGAACCGCGACTGCCGATGCAGATAGCCACTATCATAACAGCTTTTCCTATTGGTGAAAAGTTAAATCTGCACCCAACCTTCTTACACACAGAGTGCCGTTAGGCTGACAGACTACTGGAATAGATCGTTATATGGAGATTATGGTGAAAAAGCCGAATACGGACCAAGTATCAAAAAAAACGCCCCCAGGAATGGAGGCGGCTTAATGCTGAACTTCTATTCATCTTTAGTATCGACATAGAAATTGTTATCACCAATCTGAATACTGCCCAGTTCTCCCCGGTTCTTATCCTCATGAAGGAAGAACAAGCGATTGGCAACTTTACCATCACTATAAGCAAGGACAATGGTATTGCCTGTAATACGGTATGATCCGGAAAGGTTTTTGCTGGAAGTACCCGTAGTCGTACCTCCCCCTTGGACAGTGCCGAGCATCAGACGGTTGCTTTTGAATGTGCCATCGGCATAAAAGGTAATTTTTTCAGTCCAGGAAGTTGAGCCGCCGGTAATGCCGATCAATCCCCAGTAACCTCTGTAGACATACTCTTTGGACAGCTTCAGATTATTGGTTGCTGTCTTCACCCGTGATAAGACGACATCGTCTATGACGAGGTTTCCATCTTCCTTACTAATGCTATAGGTATCACCATTGTCGAGTATCAATACATTATTCTTGATCGTATAGCTGCTGCAGTTGTCCTTCTTACAATCGATCGTCTCCGGCCCGCCATTGGGCGGTTCGCCGATTAATAACTTGCTGTTAGGCAGAAACGTGTACAGATCCCAGCAGATGCCACCGCAATCATAGCCACCATAATCTGATCTGAATCCATAGTACATCCCTTGCAGCTTGCTTAAATCAACCGTATCCGAAGCAGCAGGCTTGTATTCACCACTTCCCTTGGGAACAGGGGGGACCGTTACTGGTTTCACAGGCGCATTGGCTTCCTGCTCAGCCTCATACTCGGCTTTGATTCGTTCCAGTTCCTTATCAATTGCTGCTTGGACCTGTTCTTTCGACAAGCTGACGGAATCCAGGAAAGAGGTTGTATAAATCAAAATTTGGGGCTTATACGGATTCCAGGCGACCAGAGCATCGGTTGATTCGCTAACAAAGCGGATCGGTACCATCGTATGGCCATTCTGAATTTGGGGTGCTTGCAGCAGCGTGACGGAAGCTCCATTTACGGTGGCTTGAGTACTGCCAATTTTCAAAACAATGGCTAGACCATCCTTTGTCCCGGTCACGACCCGGTTCGCGCTGTCCCACTCAACGTCCATTCCCAATGCTTCAAATAAAGGGCGGAACTGAACAAGTGTGGTTCCATTGATTTTGAAAGGGTCTTTTTCGAACACAATCACTTTTTCATCCAGTTGAACTTGTATGGGGTTGGCAGTTGCTTCAGCGGCTGCGCGGCCTTGCCATGGGACGAGGGTAATTGCAATTACGAGCAACGCTATGATTCCCATCATAAGACGGGATACGCCAGCCGAGTGCTTGTAAGCTGTCATCGTCTTGATCAAGCCTCCTAATTGTACCGTTTTTTAAAAATATAAACGATATCGCTGCTTTGAAACAGAGCCATATGGAATAATTTAAAACATTCCATACTTTAGACCTGTTTATGGATACCATTGTAAACAGGTGTTGGATCCGGATACTCTAAGGTGACTGTTGTGCTGTTCAGCGATGGTATAATTAGGATATTTCGTATCGAGGCTAATCATTCGGAGGTGTGATGGAATGGTAGAGAAGCAGAGTATTGAAGATCTTATCCGTCGAGAAGGGGATCATGATGCTGCCTTAGTCATGTTAATGTGTGGGTTAGCTGGCTCTGGAAAAACGACCTTTTCTAAGGAGCTGGAAAAGCATGGCTTTATACGTCTTTCTATCGATGAGGAGGTCTGGTCTACCCATGGCCGATATGGAATTGATTATCCCGCTGAAAAATATAGGGAGTACTTGGATGAAGCGCATGAACGATTACGTAATAAGCTAATCGCGTTGATTCCAGATAAAAAACAGATTGTGGTCGACTCTAGTTTTTGGAATCGGTCTGACAGGGATGAATACAAGCGTCTTATTGAAAACGCTGGGGGGAAGTGGAGGCTCATTTTTTTGAAAGTACATCCAGATGAATTACGAGAGCGCCTTAAGATACGAAGCCAACGTTTTGATGCAAATGCAGCTTTTACGATAACGGAAGAAATATTAACAGCTTTTCTTAATGGGTTTGAAGAGCCAAGAGGTGAGGGGGAAATTGTAATCAAAAATGGATAAAAATTCTTCGAAATCGTTCGGAAAGTCAGCGACATTAATGAGATTATACGAATAAGCCTGTTTGCAAAAGGGGCAGTAGAAGGGGAAGCCTTTAACGATATAGTAATATACGACTGATTGAATATGTCGTCACAGGGCCGCCTGCTCTTGGCGATGTTTTGTTATGCGGCTTCTTTATCCTCCAGTTCTGCACAACAGAAAAAAATACCAGATGATATAATGGGAACATCTATAGCCTATAACGAGCATGAGGGAAGGAACCGCTAGTCATGATCATCGCTGTCGATGTGTATTATGAGGAACATAAAGCGAAATCAGTGGGGGTTATTTTTCAACATTGGGATGATGCCGAACCGCTCGAAGTCATCGTTTCTTATACAGATAACCCTCTCGAATACGAACCGGGTGCTTTCTATAAACGAGAGCTTCCTTGCATACAGGAGCTGTTGAAGCTTGCGGATTTAAACCAATTACAAGCTATTGTTGTGGATGGCTATGTGTACTTAAATGATGAGAAAAAGCCTGGGCTTGGACATCATGTCTACACCAACCTTTCAGGGAAAATTCCCGTGATCGGTGTGGCAAAAACCGCTTTTCACGGCAACGAAGCCTATGTTCAAAAAATTCACCGAGGCAACAGCTCCAAGCCGTTGTACATAACCGCTGTCGGTATGGAGTTGGGAGTTGCTGCCGCACACATACAGAGTATGTACGGAGCATACCGATTCCCGTATCTGCTGAAATTGCTGGATAAGCACACGAAGGAAGCCGGGATATAGTCAACAGGGGGATTCACGATGCCATTTTGGAAGAAAGAAACGCAAACGGATCGCGTCACAACCAAGCTGGAAAAGGCCAAGCGGAAAGATGAGGCTTTGTCGGTGTTTGGGGCATCCTCGCATAAGTACAAAGTCCATGAAAAGCTAAGCGCAAAAGAACTCGCGGACTGGGAAGCGAAAAGTGGGGTCACTCTTCCAGAGCCGTATAAGCAGTTTTTGACGCAAGTCGGAAATGGAGGAGCTGGACCATATTACGGCATTTATTCGTTAGAAAAAGCAGCTTCCTATACCGAAAGTCATGCACTCGCTGCAGCATGCATTCTACATCCTGGTATGACAAAAGAGAAATGGAACCAATTAATTGAGCCGCTGACAAGTGATGAGGACATTAGCGATGAGGAATATGACGCTGCCCGCGACAGGGTGCTGGGCGGCATGTTGTGCATTGGCACACAAGGCTGCGAATACGATATGTATCTCGTGCTCAATGGGGAATACAGAGGGAGAATCGTATACACGTCGGACTTTCATCCCGATCATCCCTTTTTCTTTGTCTATGAGGACAGCTTTCTGGATTGGTATGAGCGCTGGTTGGATGAAATGATTCTGGATTACGAAACCTCATGGTTTGGCAGCAAAATGCCGGGTGATGAGCAAGCGCTGATTCAGGTTTATCAAAATGCCTCGAACGAGGATACGCAATTAAAAGCACTGAATGGTATGTTCAAGTTTAAGAAAATCTCGCGGGCAGCTATAGTTTTTTTGAGAAATGTTGCGGAGCAAGGACAAGAGGACCGGCTCATAGCCATTCAATTAATTTGTAAAACCTCTTTTGAGGCTGGAAGAGGTCTTCTTCTCGAACTGCTGCATTCTGAAAGTAATGCGGATTTTCTAAAAGCGCTGCATGTTTTGAATGGGTACGGCAAATCTTCTGATCTCACGGAATTTAAAACTATAATTTCGCAGCGGTTGGACAGGGTGCACGACCCGGAAACGTTGCGTTATGCGGGGTATATATTGGAGCGATGACTCTCCTAAGAAGTTGTTGCCTTGCGAAGGCTGAATGGCCGAAATATAAACAAGATCAGATGCGGGGCAGCCGCTGTAAGCCGAGATTCTCGGCTTAGAGGCCCGCCCGCTGAGTAAGCCGCAGCTGTAAGCCGAGATTCTCGGCTTAGAGGCCCGCCCGCTGAGTAAGCCGCAGTTGTAAGCCGAATTTCTCGGCTTGGAGGCCCGCCCGGCGCGTGAGCCGCAGCTGTAAGCCGAGTTTCTCGGCTTGGAGGCCCGCCCGGCGCGTGAGTCGTAGCTGCAAGCCGAATTTCTCGGCTTGGAGGCCCGCCCGGCGCGTGAGCCGCAGCTGTAAGCCGAATTTCTCGGCTTGGAGGCCCGCCCGGCGCGTGAGCCGCAGCTGTAAGCCGAGTTTCTCGGCTTAGAGGCCCGCCGGCTGAGTGAGCCGCAGCTGTAAGCCGAATTTCTCGGCTTAGAGGCCTGCCCGGCGCGTGTTCAATCACTATAAAATTCACCGCTGCATGGGCCAGAGGCCTTTGGCGGTGTTTTTTTTGTATTAGAACGTTCGGAGATACAAAATATAATGAAGTTCCATACATATATGTACATCTCATTATATAGGACTATTTACAATAGTGTACGACACACAGTATAATGAAATCAGGAGTTGATCATATGGCAGAAGTGGAAGAAGTATTGAGCGGTCTGCTGCAGGAGCTTCGTCGAGGTACGCTTATCATTAGCGTATTAAGTCAGCTGTCTGAACCGCAATACGGTTACTCGCTAGTTGCGATGCTGGAGTCCAAGGGGATTACGATTGATCCGGGAACCTTGTATCCGCTATTGCGCAGGCTTGAGAAGCAGGGACTTCTTAAGAGCGAGTGGGATACGCAGGAGACAAGGCCGCGGAAATATTATTTGCTTAGCCCGATGGGGACAGAGGTTTACGACCAGCTTTGCAAGGAATGGAGAACGATGGTGGCCAATATGGATCGACTAATCGGTACAGACTGAGGCAGGCCATAATTGGGGGATATACGGCGAAGGGGGAAGGCATATGGAGTTGGTACTAAGGTATGTGCATGCTGTAATAAGCAAACTGCCGGTTGAGCAGCGGGACGACATTGAGAAGGAGCTGCGCGGGCTGATCGAGGATATGCTGGAGGAGAGGACGGGGCATGACAGCGGATCGGCAGACACCGCTGAGATTGAAGCGGTGCTGCTTGAGCTGGGTCCGCCGGCAGAGTTGGCAGCCAAGTACAGCGGACGCAGTCGTTATTTGATTGGTCCAGGGTTATTTGACAGCTATGTGCGAGTGTTGAAGGTTGTTGGCATGGCGATTGTTATAGCGATGAGCGTTGTATGGGTCATTGATATGCTTCAACCGCAACCGACTGGCGGCAACCCAGTCACGGCATTCAGCAACATCTTTACCAGGTGGATTGGTCCGATCATTGAAGCGGGCATACAGGGATTTGTCTGGGTGACGGTTATCTTTGCTTTGCTGGAGTACAAGGGGGTTAAGGATGCTGCGGCGTTGGCTTCAGGGACAAAAAAGTCTTGGCAGCCATCCGATCTGCCGCCGATCCCAAATTCGGAGCTGCAGATCAAAAAATCCGATCCCATTGTCAGCATTATCTTTACCGTGCTGTTTACCGCTATTTTTATTAGCTTGCCTGAATGGATCGGTGTACACATTTCACATTTTGATGAATACTATCATGTTCCAGTCTTTAATGTTGAAATATTAAAGGCCTATGCTCCGCTAATATGGGGCAGCGCAGCCCTTATGGTACTGAAGGGAATTTTGAAGCTCGTAGCGGGAAAATGGTCGAAAGCTCTAATTGTTTATCACATCATCATTAGTGTGCTTGTCTTTATAGCGGCTTTGATCATATTCGCTGACAGTACGATCTGGAATGGACAATTTGTGCATCAGTTGCAAGAGATTGCCCGGCAAATGACGGACGGCAAAGACTTTGGCTCCGTCCTGTCGGTTTGGAATAACGTAACCGCTAATGTTATTTATTTCATCGTTTTGTTTTTTCTTATCGACCTTGCACTGCTTCTTTACAAAGCTTATAAGCTTAGATCGTATTTGTAACGTATTCATATGTGCACGGATTACATCGCCACAAGGGCTGCGCCTTTGGCGATGTTTTTTGTGCGCAGAAGTCATTTTATTGCAGGAAAGACCCGACTGCGATTGACAAAAAAGAGAACCTGCCTAATACTAAGGGATATCATTGATAATCATTATCAACTAAGGAAAGTGGAATAGCCTGGTTGGATGGTGTAGTAGATCGGAGTGGAATGAAAAAATGAAGCTGGAAGATCATATAGCCGCATGGAATCACGCAGCTGTTAAAGTGCTGGATATTCGGCATGCTGTTATGAATCCAGGGGACAAGCTGCATGAGTATATCCTCCCGGCAAGCGGGTTTATTTATGGCGTGCGCGGTTCGGCCAGTCTGCGTCTGGGCGGCATAGAGTATGAAGCTGACCGTCATTATATCCTGCATGGCGGCAAAGGTATGCGCCTCGACATCGAGGCTAAGGAGATATTTGAATATTTTCTGCTATTCTACAGGGCCTCTCTGCCAGGAAGAAAGGATATAGCAAGGCTCATGGAACGCAGCAATCCATTTCGGATGCAATATGGTTTCGAGCCATCGGAGCCATTGGCGCTGCAATATCATCTGATTGCCATGGAGCAGATTTGGACACAGGCGAGTCAACTGGAGCGAATCCAGATCAAAGGTTTGTTCTACCAATTCATTCACGAGTTGATGAAGCAGCTCGCAAACGGCGAAGGGAATACTCGGAAACCGGATGTCATCCAGCAGGTTGAGCGCTACATCCAAGAGCATTATCGAGAGAACCTGTCATTGGATTCGCTAGCGGAGCAATTCAATTACAGCCCTGGCCATTTGTCGATGCGGTTCAAGGGGCAGACAGGATCGAGTCTAATTGAATATTTGATACGTTGCCGACTTCATTATGCAGAAGAGCTGTTGCGGGGGACCGATGCCTCACTTCGGGATATTGCAGCAGAAGTTGGATACACGGATGTCTATTACTTTAGCCGCATGTTCCGAAAATATATGGGGCAGTCTCCCATTCGGTATCGGAAGACAAGCAGAGGGCAGAGCGCGTCTGCGAATCGTCCATTCAGCATATTGGGATCCTCCATTGGCGGAAGCGTACCCCCTCGATATAATGTTATTGATCATGATAATCATTATCAAAACAAACTAATCGGAGGGTCTTCACCAATGCAAATAACCAAAAAATCAAGTTTTATTTTAGCCATGATGCTCAGTCTTACTTTATTATTGAGTGCTTGCGGATCAGCCAATACGGGCTCTAATACAATTGCGTCCAATAATCCAAAACCATCCGTAACATCGTCAGCACCAGCCAGTACGTCGTCCGCAGAGGGGAATGCCAATAATGAAAACGCGACGAGAACAATATCTACCCTTAAAGGCGATATTGTTGTTCCGGCCAATCCGGAGCGGGTTGTCGTTCTATATATGCAAGGGGATCTCATCGCACTTGGCATCAAGCCGGTAGGCACTTCTGATGTTTATGCGGGGGCAGCCTTTGCCGGAGCTCTTGAGGGGATTGAAGATCTGGGCATATGGTTTGAGCCTAATCCGGAGGAAGTCATGGCGCTCAAGCCTGATTTGATCCTGGCCCCTTCCGAGGATACGTATGAGAAGCTGAAGGACATTGCACCAACGGTGTTAATTCCATTCGACAAGATGTCGACTGATGACCGTGTGATGATGATTGGCCAAGTATTTGGCAAGGAGCAGGAGGCCAAAGCGCTGCTGGACAATTTCCACGCGAAAGTGGAAGAGAGCAAGAAGAAGCTTGATGAGCAGGGTATCCTGGGTAAGACCGTAACCATTATCGAGGGCGGCAAGAAGGAAATGTCGGTCATAGAGAGCAAGCTGTATGGACGGGGCTCTCAAATTATCTATGAATATCTGGAGCTAAAGGCGCCGGAGATTATACAGAAAAAGATAGATTCGTCCACTGTGGCGACAGGCAACTCCGTTTCCTTGGAAGTGCTCTCTGATTATATAGGCGACTTTGTATTCCGCTCGGTATGGGATGGGGCAGATGACTTGTCGAACAACCCGGTCTGGAACAGTATCCCGGCTATTAAGGAAGGCAGATTGATCGAGATTGGATTTGATTTCTCGTATTACTCCGATATCTACTCCCTGGATAAACAGCTAGATTTCATCGTTGAGAAGTTGCTGGAAGCCAATGGGAAGAACTAAGGAAAATAGAAGCCTGGACGACAGGGAAGCCGTTATCCGTCCTGTAGGCGGCAGGCCGTACTTTGGTTTGTTTATGGTAATGGGGGTGCTGTTGCTGCTGCTTGCGGCAGCAGCTTCTATTTCTTATGGCGCTGCTCGCATGAGCTTGGCAACAGCTTGGACTGCCGTGTTCCATTTTGACCCTAATTTAACGGAGCATCAAATCATTCAGTCTCTTCGTATTCCACGAACGTCGGCAGATATTATTGCTGGCATGTGCTTGGCGGTAGCTGGGGCCGTCATGCAGGGTTATACGCGAAACCCGCTAGCTGACTCGGGATTGATGGGCGTAAATGCAGGAGCGGCTTTTGCTATGGCCATTGCCCTTGCCTTTATGCCAGGTCAATTACAAACGGCCACCTTGCTCATTAGCTTCGTTGGTGCAGGGCTGGGGGCAGGACTGACTTATCTTGCTGTTTCGATGAGCCGCCGGGGGATGACACCCCAACGTCTTGTACTGGCAGGGATGTCGATTACCATGCTGTTTGGTGCTCTAGGTACATTTATATCTCTGAATTATGGAATTGGACATGCCCTTGCTTACTGGACATCGGGGAGCGTGGCAGGAGCGACATGGATGGAAATCAAACTCGTGATACCGTGGGTCTTAGGCGGTCTTGGACTAGCGCTATTTATCGCGCGATCCATCACCATGTTGAGCTTGGGCGAGGAAATCGCAAAGGGCTTCGGGCAACGCATCGGTCTTGTGAAACTGCTGGCAACGCTTGCGGTGCTCTTGCTTGCAGGGGTGTCTGTTGCATTGGTGGGTCCTATTGGTTTTGTGGGACTAATCGTACCCCATATGATGCGTTTTTTTGTTGGCGTGGATTATCGCTATATTATTCCGGCGTCGGCCATTTATGGAGGCGTGCTTATGGTTGTGGCGGATCTTGCGGGCAGGATCATTAATCGTCCGTCTGAGACAGCGCTCGGCATTATCTTTGCCATTGTTGGCGTTCCCTTCTTCTTGCTGATTGCCAGCAGAGAGAGGAGGGCCTTCAAATGATCATGTTTCGAGCTTACAAAGCGAGACTGCTGATTCTATTGCTTCTCGTTCTTCTTGCCGCCGGAGCCATTCTCAGTCTTAATATGGGGAAAATGTCACTGCGTCCGATGGAAGTGCTTCAGGTGCTGCTGGGACAAGGCCCAGAGGATCATCAGCTCGTCGTCTATAAGTTCCGTCTTCCTCGAATTGTATTGGCCGCTATTGTAGGCTTCGGGATGGCCTTGGCAGGGTCTGTCATGCAAGCATTGCTGCGCAATGATCTGGCCGATCCCGGTATGCTTGGCATCAGCGCAGGCTCTGGTCTTATGGTGTTGGTATTTATTACAACAATAGGAATTCAAGGCGCTGCTATAGCTTTCCTTCTGCCCTTAATGGCATTTGGCGGCGGCTTGCTGGCGGCAGTCCTGATTTACGTGCTGGCTTACAGAAGAAATCGTATACTGTCCTCTACGCGATTAGTGCTAACCGGTGTTGCCATTAATGTAGGCTTAAGCGCACTGACGTTATTTTTAACGTTAAAGCTTGATAGTGACAAGTATGATTTCGCCCAGAGATGGCAAGCAGGTTACTTATGGGGTGACAAATGGTCCTATATCAGCTTATTGGCCCCTTGGGTGTTGTTGCTGTTTGTGTTGATCATTGCCCATGCCAAAACATTAAATACGCTTGTACTCGGCAACGAGATTTCAACAAGCTTAGGGGTTGCTGTTAAGCGGAAATTTTTATTGCTGGCAATTGCGGCTGTGGCAATTGCTTCGGGCTGCGTAGCACTCGGAGGATCGATCTTCTTTATTGGACTCATTAGTCCGCATATGGCGCGCAAGCTGGTTGGTCCCGACTATAAGGTGCTTCTGCCAACTTCGGCGCTAATTGGTGCACTATTGCTGCTGGCAGCGGATACGATTGCCCGCACGGTCAGCTTTAAGGCGGATATTCCGGCAGGTATTATTGTGACCATGCTGAGTGTGCCGTATTTTCTATACTTGTTGATGCGTTCAAAGTAAAGGGTACGGAAGATACATCGTCAAGAGGCGTGGCCCCTTAGGCGATGTATTTTTTTGCGAGGAAGGAATCGAGGGCCATTTCAACTAATCTTAAATAGATATGGTTTGAAGAAATGGGGCCAGTATATGACAATGTCCGTGAACTCGCTTGTTATTGATCCTGCCTGCATACAGTCACAATTGCAACAAATTGCACCTATAGAAATTCGTCAGCTCATCTCATGGAGCTGCAGTCCGCTTGGAGACAGCAAAGAAGAAAGCTCGGTCTATCGGGTGTCTTGCACAGTCCAGCTCTATGACGATAACAGGAGGGACTATTCTCTAATTCTGAAACTAGCAAAGCCTGACTCCATGCGGAATGAGGCTGATCACTACTACTATTGGAAGCGTGAAGCGTTAGTGTACCAATCCGGGATACTGAGCCAGCTGCCCGAAGGGATAAGAGCGCCTCGATGCTATGCGGTCGAAGAGCAAGCTGACGGGGAGGTGAGAGTCTGGCTTGAAGATATTCCTGTCGAAACCTTACAGAAGGATTGGTCCCTGGCTCACATGTGCAAAACTTTCTATCTGCTAGGAAAGTTCAATGGCGCGTATTTGGCAGGCACTTCTCTCCCGACGGATGGGTTCCTATGCCGCGCATGGATGCGTTCTTGGGTAGAAGTGTGTACGGCTTATGCGAAACCCGTGGAAGAGCAGCAAGTGATTTGGGATTCTAATTTGGATGAGCTGAGCGGCAACAACGAGCTGTGGGAGCAATATCTGAACAACAGAAGCCGAGCAAGCAGCTTGCTGGAGACGCTAGAGCAATTGCCCCGTGTATTGGCCCATCAAGACGTGCATTGGGACAACATCTTTTTGGAAAAACGAAATGGGGATGACTCACTCGTCGCGATCGATTGGCAGTTTGCCAGTATATCCGGCGTAGGTGAAGAGCTGGGCCGGATGTTTGGGTATGCGTTATTAAAGAAGAAGATTCCCGTTGACCAAGCGGAGAAATATAAAGAAGAGCTATTTTTGAGTTATGTGCAAGGGCTAAGAGCCGCAGGGTGGGAGGGAGACTCCAGACTGGCTCGTTTCGGCTTTATGGTGGCCGCATCACTCAGATATATTCTGGTTACGGATAAGCTGCTGCGTGGCTTGGAAGAAGGCAATAGCATGAATGAAGAATCCAATGAGAGCCATCTGGAAGCTGTCACACAAGAGCTTCTTCACATGGCAGAGGAAGCTTGGAGTATACGAAGTGAAATAACGGGTTGCATTTAACGCCCGCGCAGGATAGAATAGGTTGAATTTATTTACTGGAAGGAGTGGAAATATGAGGCGGAAGCGGAAGGTTCACAATCCGAACGTAATGACCATTCCATTTCATATTTTCGTTCCATGGAGACACTAAAGCATTTATTGCTTTAGTGTTTTTTTATTCTGCGCGGAGGTGTATAAGGTGACGATGTACAAAAGGGTTCTGATTAAGCTAAGCGGCGGGGCAGTGGCTGGGAGCACGGAATTTGGATTCGAGCCTGTGCGGCTGGACCACATTGCGGACGAAATAATGTCCGTGGTCAATTTGGGGGTTGAAGTGTCATTGGTGATTGGCGGCGGCAATATCTTCCGTGGCAATATGGCGGAAAGCTGGGGCATCGATAGAGCGGAAGCCGACAACATCGGAACGCTGGCCACGGTCATTAACAGCCTGATGCTCCGAGGCGTACTGAAAGCCAAAACGGACAAAGAAGTCCGCGTCATGACGGCCATCCCGATTACATCGGTGGCAGAGCCCTACATCCGGCTAAGAGCCATGCACCATCTGGAGAAAGGTTATATTGTTATTTTTGCAGGAGGAAACGGGCAGCCCTATGTAACTACAGACTATCCCTCCGTTCAGAGAGCCATTGAAGTTTCTTGCGATGCTCTGCTAGTAGCCAAACAAGGCGTAGACGGAGTGCTGAGCGCAGACCCGCGGCTGGATAAAGGAGCCAAGAAATTCAAATCACTTCATTACAACGATGTCCTGAAGCATAATTTGAAGGTCATGGATCAGTCGGCATTCATCTTAGCCAGAGACTACAATCTGCCTATGCATGTATTCAACTTCGACAAGCCTGGCTCCATGAAAGAGATTTGTGAAGGCAATCATGGGATCGGTACGATCATTAGCGGCCAATCGGTGTTGGAATACGAGGGATAGGCGATATTAACGAATTAGCCGTCAAGGATGACTTCTTAATAGATCAGGAGTCATCCTTTTCTTGTCGGGTTCATTGAAAGAGTTGCCTCGCTTGTTGAACGCGGCTGATTTATGGATGGCTCGACCAAATCATGCTGCCAGCGAAGTGATCGATAGCGGAAATATCCTATAATGGTCTTGATGACTTCCTCCGTCAAATACAGCGCATATACGAATTCGATCGGCCATTTCCATACCCCCGCGCCAATAAAGGTGATGGGCAGTCCGACAAGCCAAGTCGAACCCAGAACAAGCTTCATCGAATAACGAGTATCTCCACCGCTGCGGAAGACGCCGACGATCCAGATATTGTTGACGAATATGAATACCATCAGGCAAGAAAAGATGCGAATGATGTTAATGGCCTGCCTATTCAAAGGCGCACCGAACTGAAACAGACCCACGATGTGCGGCGCCGTAATGAATAAAAGAGTGCCGATGACCACAGCCAACAGAATGCCGATCCGGGTAAACCGTCGGGCGAAGGTCTGCGCGAGCTCCCGCTGGCGCCGGCCGATTTGCTCGCCGATCATGACGCCTGCCGCTTGGGCGAAACCCGCCACAGCGGCGAATACAAAGATGCTGACCACTTTGGAGATTTGAATAACAGCGAGCGCCGTCGCGCCAAGCAATCCGAAAGCGATCATGTAGATTGCCGTGCCGAGTCCCCAGAGCGCCTCGTGCGCGATGATCGGCATCGTCAGCTTGAACACTGCTCTGGTGAGCGTCCGGTCAATCGTCACAGGCTTGCGCAGGGATACCGCGACTTCTCTTCGTTTCGTATAGACGTAAGCAACGATCAAAATCATTAATAATAGCTTCCCGATCAATGTAGCAAGGGCTGCTCCTTGAATGCCGAGGGCGGGAAATCCAAAATGTCCGTAGATGAGCGGATAATTGAGCAGTGTGTTCAGCAACAGGCAGGACGTCGTCATATACATGACGGCTTTGACGTCCCCTATGCTTTTTAGGCTCATCGCGAACGCGGTAGAAACGGCAGATGCGATATACCCGTAGCTCACGATGGCAACAAACGAAGAAGTCAACTTTAACAACTCCATATCCTGGCTAAACGGTATGAACAGATAGGGCGAACCTAGTGTCAGCAGCACGAAAAAGACGATCCCGATCGCGAGTCCAGCGTACAGACATAAGCCTGCCAATCCGTTAATCGTTCTATAATCCCTCTGGCCGTAATATTGCATCATGAAGATCGAGGGTCCGCTCAGAACACCGGCCAAGATCAATCCAAGCATCATGTCGAACTGGCCTGCAATGCCTAGCGCGGCTACTTCCTTGTCCCCCAACCCTGCCACCATCAAGGTGTCGATCAAGACAAAAGACGATGTAAACATAAATTGCAGCGTCAAGGGAAAAGCAAGCTGGGCAAGCCTGCGATAAAAGTTATCTTTTAGTTTTATGCTCCATCTGTCTTGAATTGCAGACACTTCCATTCCCCCCCTTTGTATATCAAAGTTTTGCATAAGCCAGATTATACCGTTACAATATGGATAAAAAAATTGAATGTTTATAATGACATAGTTGAATTAATTTCATGAACCATAGGAGGGACGGGAATGAGTCTCATCAAGTATCAGGTTTTCAGTCAGGTGGTCGAGCTGCGGAGCCTTACGAAGGCGGGGGAGAAGCTGAATTTGACGCAATCCGCTGTCAGTCATGCCGTATCTAGCCTGGAGGCCGAATTCGGACTGAGTCTTCTAAAAAGAAGCAAATCAGGAGTCTTGCTAACTACCGATGGGGAGCGCTTAATTCCGCATATCCGGCAAGTATTACAGTTGAACGAGAAGTTAAAGCAGGAAGTGGCCGCATTAAAGGGAGTAGAAATGGGTACGGTTAAGATCGGCACGTTCTCTAGTGTAACCATTCATTGGCTGCCGCTTATCATCCAGGATTTTCACAGTCAATGCCCAGGTATTGATATCAAGCTGCTGGATGGAAACCACGCCGAGATGGAAAAAATGCTGCTAGACGGCTCAGTGGATCTGGGGTTTATCACATTGCCTACCCGTGAGGGCTTTCATGTAGTTCCTCTGAAGAAAGACAGGATGATGTGCATGCTGCCGATGAACCATCCTCTTGAGCGCCAAACCGTAATTAAGGTAGAACAACTTGGGGATGAGCCTTTTATTATGCCGGTTTCAGGGTGCAGCGCCGATGTGCAAAGAATCTTCTCTCAGCATCAAATTCAGCCCAACATCAAATATGAATTAGAAGGGGACCATGCCATCATCGCAATGGTCCAAAACGGTTTAGGGGTAAGTATCCTTCCCGAGATGGCTGTATCGCAACTGACGGGCCATGTATGCTGTCGGCCACTCGAAGGGGAGTATGACCGAACGATCGGTGTTGCTATTCCTTCTTACGAAACGGCGTCTCCTGCAGCAAAAAAGCTGTACCATTTCATTACACAACGGGTCGAGCAATATATCGTCCATACGACATAAGCTGATGGTGGATAGTGAAACGAAAAAGACTGAGCAAGCAAACGCTTGTTCAGTCTTTTCATGTAAGAAAGTATGGAGTGCAATAAGCAAATTAAGCTAATTTTATGATTAAACACCCACCGGAATTTTTTCGTAAGCAATCTTTTTGATCACTTCGTGATGCTCGGGATATTGGGCCAGTAATTCTGACTGGGTGAAGAGCTCGAAATCCTGAAAATCAAAGCCTGGAGCAACCATGCATCCCACAAGCGAGAAGGTGTCGGGCTCCATAACGGAGGAGCCGAAGATTGAATTTTTGGGAACGAGATATTGCATCGTTTCGCCATTTTCCAAGTTGCTGCCCAGTTTGATTTCCTCATAGGCGCCGTTCTCGTGAATGACATGAATCGTTAGCGGGCTGCCTGCATGATAGTACCACAGCTCGTCCGATTTCAAACGGTGGAAGTGTGAAATATCCTGGGAGCGAAGCAGGAAGTAAATGCTGGTGTACAGCCAGCGATGGCCATTAAATTCAACGGAAAGCTCCTGATCCGTAATCTTTTCTTCGCCTTGATAGGTGCGTTTATAATAACCGCCCTCGGGATGAGCGTTTAATTCCAGTTTGTTAATCCAATACTCGGGACTAGTTGCCTGCATGCGATCAAATCCTTTTTTTAAAATTTTGAATTTAATTATAATACCATTGATTGGGCTATTTAGCGACATGAAATACATGCAAAAAGCCGCCATTCGGCGGCTTTCATCGCTATGCTCACATCGTTACGCGGTCGGCGCTTCAGTCGTAATCATCCATCTGATGCCGTATTGATCCTCGATTTGTCCGAACAGGGAGCCCCAAAACGCTGGTTCCAACGGGCAAATGATTTTGCCGTCTTCAGCCAGCTTGGCGAATGCTTCACGAGCTTCCTCCTCCGTTGCAAACTCGAAGGACAGGTTGATGGCGTTTCCCCGAACGACAGGCTCAAATACGGAATCGGACATCATGAAGTGAATGCCTCCGGCAACCAAACGCAGATTCACGACCTTGTCCTTCAGCTCTTCCTTTGCACCAGGTAGCTGCCCATGTGTCATGACGGATTGAATCCCCCCTCCAAGCGCCTCTATATAAAACTCAGCTTGGGCTCTTGCATTCTCCGATACAATATAAGTAGTGTACTTTGCCATTTTACTTAACATCCTCTCATCGATTGGTTTGACTGTTGTTAACCAGCCTCTATGAAGACAACGAATGAGGAACGACAAAATCGACAGCTTTAGATAAATATTTTTTTCGGGCCAAAGAGTCAAGATTGTAACTTATTCCTTTCTGAAACGTGAATAGGTCAGAACATGGCGCCATGAGCTAGCAGAAAAGGGGGATGCACGGTCGATACACACGCACTGGATCTTATATATCGTCAATACGGACAGGACTTGTACCGTTACCTGTACTCCCTCGCCGCCAGCCCCCAGGTTGCCGAGGATCTGATGCAGGACACCTTCTACAAAGCCTATGTCTATCTGGAGAGCTACGACAACGAACGGATTAAGCCCTGGCTGTTCAAGGTCGCTTATCACGCCTTTATCGACTGGCAGCGCAAGGAGCGGCGAAGCACGCCTTACGAGCCTGCATGGATGGAGCAGACCGTTGCCTCCGGCGAGACGGCACGGAGCGCTGAGCAAGAGGCGCTGGCACGCGAAGCGACGGAGAGCTGGATGAGTCTGCTGGGCAAGCTCGCGATGAACAAGCGGCATGTCGTACTGCTGCGCGACCATTATCAGCTATCCTACCAGGAGATTGCCGATATTACGGGCTTGACCCTCTCCAGCGTTAAAATAAACATTCATCGCGGACGCGAGGAACTGCGGCGTCTGATCAAGCAAACTTACGGAGGAGGGATAACCTATGACTGACCGATTATGCAAAGAGATGGAGCCGGTCTGGGACCGCTACCTGAGAGGAGACTGCACACCGGAGGAAGAGCGTCTGTGCGAAGCGCATCTGGAGCAATGTCCGGCCTGCCAGGATAGACTGGACCAGGCTATGGCTGCCCAAGCGCCGCTTGTTCCTCACGCGACGACTGAACAGGCTGGACCCTCCGATGGCAAACAGCAGCGCTGGATGAGAAGAGCCAAGTGGAGGAACCGCGTGAGCACGTCGGTTAATCTGCTTTCCGCTTTCATCCTGCTGTCCATTCTCTCAGGCATCACGACCGGATTGCTCTATGGCTTGGGCGGATCGTCCAGCACCAGTGAACGGCTGCCCAAGGTATTAGGGACGGCTGTCGGCATGACGGTGCCCAATCTGAATGTGAACAGCGGCGGGGTCAATACCGGACTCTACTTGAACCTTTCCATGGAATACAAGATGAGCAAGCAGGTTGGGAGGCAGCAAGAGCTGTACGGCATCCTGCACGGGGATATGCGGTTCAACCTGTTGAATGTGAAGCGCGAATGGTTCGGCGGCGGCTATCAGAGCAATCTCTACTTTGCATACCCGGAAGCTCCAGGGACGCTTACGGATGAGGACCGTCAATATGAGCGGGAAAGAGATAACGAAGTATGGCAGGCGCTGGAGATGCTGCCGGAAGGGACGGTATCCGAGCTTGCCATCTCGCTGGATGCGGCCTATTCACTGGAGGAAATCTATGGCATGTTCCAGAATTATGATATGGATCTTGTCTGGTACGCCTTTGATACCGGGCTTGAGCAGGCTGGCGCAAGGCAAGGCAACTTCTTGAGCGGCTGGAGCGGGGAGCTGTGGGGCATGAGCAGCGACTTGATGCTACGATATGCCAATTATAGCAGCGGACTTCAGGTGTGGGGCGATGGCCCGGCTAAGGAGCAGGCATTCCTGCGGGGCCTTCAGGAGCTGCAGAAGAATGAGCGCTGGGTCCGCAAGATCGTTCACGCCGATCCCAAGCTTCAGGAGCGGATCGACTATGTGAGCGAGCATGGCGCCAGAAGCTACGGCCTAATTGTGACCGGCCCGACGAAGGAGCTGCTGAAGCTCCGCGAGCATAAGCATGTCACGCGTCCCGCGCTGGGCGAGACCGACTGGTGGAACTGGTACCAGACGAGTTATAGCAGCGTGCAGTATTAATCGTTTTGGTTCAATCCTGTCTGTTGATCGCGCGGTAACCTTGCGATTGACGGGCAGGATTCTTTTTTATGCAGGAATAACCTCTCATTCGCTAGACAAAAACGTTCTATTGAAGTAGAATGAAAACAACATATTCTACTGTAGTAGAACGCAAACGGAATGAGGGGTGCTCCAAATGGTGATGAAGCTGTTCGATAGCGAGCTTAACATTATGGAAATTTTATGGAGAGAGGGCGATACGACCGCCAAGAGAATAGCGGAAATGACGAAGAGAGAAGTAGGCTGGAGCAAAACAACGACCTATACGGTTATTAAGAAATGTCTGGATAAAGGGGCGATTGAACGACACGAGCCCAACTTCGTTTGCCGTGCGGTTGTGACGAGAGAGCAAGCACAGGAGCATGAAACGACAGAACTAATCAACAAGATGTATAACGGTGCGCCTGACAGGCTGATTGCTTCGCTTCTGGGGCAGAATCGGCTGACGAAGGAAGAGATCAATCGCTTAAAACAACTGATCGAGAACATGGAGTGAGTCAGGGGATGTCACTGCTTCAGATGAGTTTTTCGGCTTCAGTCTTTATTGTTGCGGTTGTGCTCTTTCGTTTCTTGCTCCTTCACAAGATACCGAAGATTGCTTTTATGCTTCTTTGGTGCGTTGCATTATTCCGGCTGCTTGTGCCGGTTTCGTTTCATTCGCAATGGAGCATTTTTACGATGATTAACTATGTAGGTGAGAGGTTCAAAGTACAAGCGATTAATCCTGCAGCGGACCATACATCCTCGGTAAATGGCGAGTCGCTTTTTATGCCGCCAATAACAGATCATATAGCCATGCCAGCCGTACCGCTACATACGGCCTCGTCAGTATCTCCCTTTGTGTGGTTGTGGCTTGTTGGTTTTACGCTTTGCGCATTGTATTTTATCATCCCGCACGTAAGATCACGTCATCATTACAGAATGTCGTTGCCGGTAAAACATGATTTCATCCAGCAATGGCAGCAGTCCAATCCTTTATGGCGCAAGGTGCAGATTAGGCAATCAGAGGGGGTTGTGACACCGCTCACCTATGGTATTTTGCAGCCAGTGATCCTTTTGCCTAAGAGTATGGATTATACAGACGAAAGAAGGCTAGCGCTTATTCTTGCCCACGAATATATTCACATCAGACGATTGGATACACTCAAAAAGTGGCTGCTTGCGGCCAGTCTGTGCCTTCATTGGTTTAACCCACTTGTGTGGGTGATGTACGTTCTTGCGAATCGTGATATCGAGCTATCCTGTGATGAGAAGGTAATAAAGATATCTGGGGACAACATGAAATCCGCCTATGCAATGGCGCTTGTCCATATGGAAGAGAAGAAGAGCGGACTGTCTCCGCTGACCAGTGCATTTGCTAAAAATCCGATCGAAGAAAGGATTATCTCGATTATGAAAATGAGAAAAAACTCTATCGCGGCGAGTCTGCTGGCTGTTGTCATTGTAGCTGGCGCCGTTGCGGTCTTTGCGACTTCTGCTCTGGATAATACGGAAGCGGCAGCAAGTGTCGATAAGACTACGGCTGAAAGCGCACTCGCCTCTTATCAAGGAGAAGCCTCAACTGCATTGATGCCGCTTGATCTAACCTTCACCCAATCGGATGTGCCTACGTTGATTGATCAGCTTAACGCTTCAGCCTATAGGGCGGTTTATATCGACGACAAAATCTATTTGCGTGTAACGAATGACAACGCCATTCAGATTAGTAAGGACAACGGGGCAGTCTGGAAGACATATGATACAGAGGGTATTGACGCTAAGGAATTTGCGAGCTGGCTTCTGGCCAATGATCCGAATCCGGGTTACTCCATCAAAGAAATGCAGAGCCGCTTGGCGAACGGGGCGGAAGTAGAGCATTTGGTGTTTGAGGACGGCAAGGAAATGTATATTGTCATTGATGGGACCGGCGTCCGGATTGTGCTCGTCCAACCTGTCAAATTAGCGTCTGTCTTGCTTGATGGGCAACGAATGATGATTACGTCGGAGAGAGTCCCTATGCCAATCTCGGCACAGATGCTGCAATCCTTTTATGATCTGCTCGTTGCCAGCAGCATACTAACAGTGGCTCAAGCCGAACAAGACTATTCGGAAAGAATTAATCATCTGCAAGAGAATGATACGTACTTTACGGTAGTGAAATAAAGAAAACTTACTGCATGCCAGACCATTACGTCAGCCGGACTTTAAGAGTTCGGCTGGCGTTTTTTTATGCCGAATACCTGTCCTTTAGTCTATTGTCTGCTGAGCCTATGGACAGGTGGAATACTAGGTCTGGACTATTACCATTGCAGAAATTGCACTCTGATAGCGGACTTGGCTTGCAATCCGGAGCTGCAGTTTTTGATATGGAAGGTTCTGTAGTATGATCAAATGAGCGGCAAAATCCAAAATCACTTCACATCTCGAACTGTGCTGCCGATACCAACAATACCTATCATTTTGCAGGCAAACCTTTGCTGAGAGGAGAGAATGGATGTATTCTCAGTTTATTTTATTAGCGGTTGTAATGATCTTCATCATCGGTCGGCTGATCGGGACAAGGATTAGCTTTTTGAAGCAGGTGATGGCATCGCTTCTCAGTGTCATCGTGACGTCTGCCGTCTACTACTACGTGTACTTGCAATACGACAAGTCTGATGAGTTCGGATTAGCAGGGTGGCTGTGGCTGCTCAGTATGGTGATCGTATCGCTGCTCTTTTATTTGTTCTTTGAGATGTTCGATCCGATTCCGATCGGAGAGAGAGGCGAGCGGCTTACCGATACCAAAAATCCGTTCAAGCGCCTATCTGCCTGGTGGAAGCGCCAGCGCAGATATATTCAGGTGCTATTCATTGCGATTCGATATGGCGTAGGCAAAAATCTGGCACTCAAACGAACACCCGCCTCGGATCAAAAGCTCGCTGTATCGCTCCGCAAGACATTAGAGGCTTGCGGCGGATTTTTCATCAAATTCGGTCAGGTTCTATCGACGAGATCGGATCTCTTGCCTCCGGCTATCGTCGAAGAGCTGTCGCACTTGCAAGAGAATGTTGTGCGTCTGACGACGGCTCAGGTGGAAGAAATACTAGCCAAGGAGCTGAATCAGCCCCAAGACGACATCTTCGGGACGTTCGAGATGGAACCGCTCGCCGCGGCTTCCATTGGACAAGTTCATCGCGCCACTTTGCTCGATGGCGGGAAGCAGGTTGTCGTCAAGCTGCTGCGTCCGGATATATCCTCCAAGCTGCAGCGCGATCTGGACATCCTGGTGCGCTTCGCGGCTTGGGCGTCGGGCAAATCCGCCTGGGCCAGAAACATCGGCTTTCTCGAACTGGCTCAAGGCTTCTCTGCTGCGATGAAGGAAGAGACGGACTTTCGGATTGAGGCCCGCAATTTCGCGCAAGTGACCGCTTCGCTCCTTCATAGTCCCTCCAAAGTCAAAATCCCGCATGTATATCGAGAGTACAGCAATGCCAAGGTACTCGTGATTGAATATATGGAGGGGGCGAGCGTCAAGAGCGGCACCGCCATTCTGGATGAACGCGGCATCGATCGCCTAGAGGTTCAGCGGCGAATCTTCGATTGCATGCTGGAGCAAATTTTCTTCAAGGGCATCTTCCATGCCGATCCTCATCCCGGCAATGTCTACATTCTGAATGACGGGACTCCGGCGCTGCTGGACTTCGGCTCTGTCGGGCGGCTTGGAACATTGCAGCTTGATGCGCTTAAGCGGCTGTTGATCGGATTTGAGAAGCGAAGTCCTTATATGATCAAGGACGCACTGCTGCAGCTGGTCGAGACGAAACAGGAGATCGACCAGGATGATCTGGAGCAAGCGATTAGCCAACTGCTCGTTCAGACCGCATATGACGCGGCAGGTGGTTCGGATGCGTTTATACAGGGGCTGTTCCGCATGATTGGAGAGTTCGGATTATCGTTTTATCCCAATGTGGCAGGAGCGTTCCGCTCGCTGATCACCCTTGAGGGGACGATGATGCAGTTGAATCCTTCCTTTAGCCTGATGGACGAATCGCGGCGGTTTGCAAGAGAGCATTCGGCGCAGTTCCTTCCGATCAGTTCCTCTACGGACTTGAAGGAGACGGCGACGAATGAGTTGTTGGAGTTGCTGCCCGTAATCCGCAGGCTGCCGCGGCGGCTCGATCATCTAGGATCGATGCTGGAGAAAGGCGAGTTTTCCGTCAAGGTAGGCTTTTTCTCCGACAAGGCCAATGCTTCATTCGTGACCAAATGGATCTCGCAAGCGCTGCTTGCTTTTGTCGGGACGGCGTTCGGCGGGATATCCATCGGACTCCTCAGCGTAGGGGAACGTACATCGGATGATGCATTCAATATGGTGACCATGTTCGGTTATACGGGCATCTTGATCAGCGCAGTTCTGCTTATCCGAGTTGCCATTCATGCGGTGCGTCATCTGAAGCAAGTGAAGGAATAGATTAAATAAAACCGGCCACTCCTCACTGCTCCTTGCAGGGAATGGCCGGTTTGTTTTTATGTCAAGATCGGGGTCAAATGCTCGATTGCCATGGAGCGTATGCGCTCGGTTTCCGGGATATGGTCGTATAGAAGATGGCCTTTGTCTGAACGTTCTAATTGCTCGCGCATGGCCGCATTGCGCCGCTTGCCGGAATCGATGAAGCGGAAGTCGATCTGCCGCAACCGCTCCATATTTTTCAAGGGCTCGAAGGCCTCTGCTTTAATTGCTGTATTGATCTCCTTCAGTTCTAGTGTCTCAACCTGCTTTGCCGTCCAGAGATTCTGAATGTCGCGCAGAGCTTTCATGTAATCAAGCTCCAATTGCCGAAGGTTGTCCAGCTTGGAGAAGTCGCATAAACGCTCAACCTTTGGCAGCGATAGATGCAAGAACTCCAAGTTGATCAGTGTCCCCAGCGGCTCAATATCCGTCAGATTGCGCACAGAAGATAGTTTTAGCATGCTCACATTGGAATGGGCTAGCACCTCAAGCGATTCCTTTAAATCGCAGCTGTCGATGGATAGATACTTGATGAGCGGAAGCTCGTTTACGAAGTTCAACTGGTCTATGGAGCAGTTAAGAACAAGCGTCTCCAGGCGAATGCATTCAGCGATCGGTCCCAGATCCTTGAATTTTCCATGCAGCTCTAGATAGGCTAGCTGCTTGTAGCTGTGGATGAAGGCCAGTTCTAACGGTTTCTTGGGTGAGCTAATATTAAGGAATTGCAATTGCGTCATCGAACCAAGCATGGACAAGTCCTGCGGTTCGCGGAGATCCAGTCGCAAAGCGGCAACATGCTTCAAGGACGCAAGCGTCTCTAGAAACTCCTCTGAATATCGGGTCTTCTCATCCATCGTTGATAGGTACAGAATAAGATCGGGCCGTTTGGCGAACACCCGTGCATCCAGTTCAACCAGATCCTCCAGCGTGTCCGCGCCAACTCTGAAGCTGACGGTCGCCCGGTTTCGCAGATGCTTAACCGCCTGAATCATTTTCGCTGCCTCCCAGGGAACGCCTTGTATAGAAGCATGCCAGATTTCATTCATGATTGGTCACCTCGTATATCTATCCTAATTTCCGCTAATTGTAAATCAATACGGTTAGAGCAGGAAGAAGTTTCCCCGTTTCAATGCCATTTGCGAAAAAAACGATGATTGTGTTTATGATTTGGAGAGGGAAGGACGTCAATTGTTTGGAGAACCATTTGGTGTAATGGCTAAGTAAACGTTATACGGCTTCATAATAGCTAAACCTGCTTGAACGGTGCTTTTTTGTACGAAGCCTATGAAGGGAATTGTAGGTATCCCACTATTGAAATTGTCGGCTTCCCTCGGAGCGGGATTAAGTCGATAGGATCGACTTAAAAGTAGTATATGCCCCCATGAGCGGGGAATAAGTCGGTGAGATCGACGTAAAAGCGTAACATCCCCTTGCTAGCATGAATGAAGTCGATAGAATCGACTTCAATGCAGCATATCTCCTCAAGAGAAGGATTAAGTCGATAGGATCGGCTTCAAAGGTGGTAACTCCCCTCAGGGGAGGCAGTTAATCGGCAGAGGAATATTGAAGCAAAAAAGCTGAAAATCTCGGAGTACAACCTGTACTCCGAGATTTTTTGTTAACCTGCATCTTTCGTACGGTTGGCCTTCACATGTTTAAGCTGCGCCACGATGATGACGCTAATGATGACCAGAAGAAACCATGAGCTGATCTTGCTGAAGCTGACGAGCTGCCAGGTTTCATGCTGGTCGGGATACTTCCAGGCGTTGAAGAAGGTAGCGATATTTTCGGCCAGCCAGATGAAGAAGCCCACAATGATAAAGGCTAGCGACAAGGGCATACGATAAGTGGTAGCCCGCACCCGGTAGATAATCCATGTTTTCCAGAACACAATGAAAACCAGCCCCGTCAGCCACCAACGAAAATCGGGAATAAAGTGATGGGTGAAAAAGTTAAGGTAAATGGCCCCGCCCAGCAGCATTGAAGGTACGATTCCGGGCCAGCCCGTCATATCCATCCGCAGTCTCCGCCATATTTGGCACATAAAGCTTGCCACGCTCGCATACATAAATCCGCTGTAGAGCGGGACGCCGAACAGCTTCGTATACCCAGGGTCCGGGTATGCCCAGGACCCCATATGCACCTTATACAGTTCAAGTGCTAATCCGATCACGTGAAACAGACAGATGACTTTGATCTCATCCAGCGTCTCGAGCCCGCTGCGGTACATGAGGTATTGCACACCCAGCAGAATAAGCAGAATGGCATCATACCGATGCATGAAAGGGATATCTATGACAGTTGAGAGCGCTAAGGTCCCGAAGATCGCAACAGGAAAGATGCAGCTCATCGCCTGGTGATAGCCAAAGTGTAATAGTTGAATAGCAGGTCTCATTGGGTTGTCTCCCCGCACATTAATTTTAGAATGCTCTGGTCATTCCCTATCATAAGGGGGCGGACTGTTCGGAAAAAGAGAAATTAACAGGCGGAAAATTGCTTATTTTTCAGAGACCACTGCACTGGATGCGGTGTGCCGAATGAATGTATGGTTGATTGTTCCACGTTCAAAATTGATTTAAAAAAATGATTCCCTACCTCGCAGCAAGAATCTTGGCTATTATTTTTTTGAAAGGATATTCAGTGAAGAGGGGATAGTTATGGCAGGGTTATTTCATATAGATTCAGATGAAAAAATAAATAAAACCTTAATGCAGTTAAAGAATGTAGCATTGAAGGCACTACAGAACTATGACTTGGATTGGGAACAGATTCGGTTTAATCAATTATCAGATACTTGTACATTTATCATTCAAACCAGTATAGACGGCTCCTTTTTACTCCGAATTCATTCAGCAATGAATAACGAAGAGATTATTTCCGAATTGGTTTGGTTGGATGCTTTGAGCGAAAAGATTGAGGTTCCTCTTCCTAAGGGAGTTTTGGGTCGTCATGGGATCAGAACGGTAAGAATTGATCAAGAGGACGGTTCCCATCTTTTCGCTTCACTAATGCGCTGGGTGGATGGTGTGCACGAGAGTGGAGAATTTACTGAGGATCAAGTCTATAAAGAAGGGGTTCTATTAGCAAACCTTCATCAAGCATCACAGCAATTCGTGCCACCCTCAAACTTTACACGTCCTGTATGGGAAGAGCATAGCTTTAGACAAGCCATGGATCGTTTAGCGCAACATTATAATCGCTTTCTGACAGATGCAGAATTTTCATTGTACCAGTCAGCGGCTGAGAGGATACTCTCTAGGATGAGCAATCTTCGCAAGGACGGACAGAGCTACGGATTAATCCATGGTGATCTGCATCAAGGTAACCTCGTATTTTCTAATGGTGAGCCTAGACCAATCGATTTTGGAAGATGTGGGTTTGGCTATTATCTTTATGATATAGCGCATACCATTCTGGGACTTTATCCCGCTCAAAGGGAGATCGTTATAAAAGGCTACGAGAGCATCAGAAAATTGGGAGTCGAATGGCTTTCAGAACTAGAGACTTTCACCGTAATGGTAATGATCGAAAACTATAGTCACCATGCACCTGATCCAAGGGAAACAGAGGGACTAAAAGAAGAACAGCCCTATGCACAAGCCATAATAAAAAAATACTTAAATGGAATGCCATTTTTATTTCATGCGATTGAGATTTAAAGATTAAATATATGGATCTTCTCTCGCATGTTGTCATCTAGCAACAACATCGCGAAGATGCTATGATTTTGTAGGAAGCTTTGTCGAACCGAGTCGATAGCTGCCCGATAATCATGTGCACAGGAGGCCTCAGAAGTGGATACAAGACAATGGATGTCGATCTTGCTTTTTATTTCGGCGGGATTGATGGTGGTAGTTGCTTGTTTATCTTACCGGAAGCGGCATCTCCCTGTTGCCAAAACGATGATTCTGATCATGCTGGGAGCGGCATGTTATGCCTCCGGCTATGCCATAGAGCTATTGAGCAGGAGTCTGGGCGAAGTCAAGCTATCTCTGCACATTCAGTATGTTGGCATTCCTTTTGTAACCACACTCTGGCTTATTCAGATTATCCAGTTCACCGGAACAGCAGCCCGTTACCGGAAACAGCTTATATATGCGCTTCTTGTGATTCCCTTCTCTGTCTTCATCGTCCATCTAACGAATGACTGGCATCATCTCCTCTATGAGCGTTATGTCCCTAATGCAGCAAGTCAAATTCCCTTATACCTAACGGTCAAAGGACCTTGGTACAAGCTACATACCGTATATAATTATGCTGTCCTGCTAGGCGGAATTTTGCTGTCTTTACAGATGTACCTTCGAGCGTTGCCGATGGTTCGCAAACAAATAGCGATCCTGCTGTTAGGTGCGATTGCGCCTATGGCGCTTAATCTTTGTTTTTGGCTGGGAATTAGCGTCGACTTGACGCCATTCGGGTTCGTCATTTCGGGAGTCGCGTATATGTGGGGCATTCTGCGCTTTAATCTGCTGCGATTAACACCGCTCGCACTTGCCAAGGTATTCGAGACGATTCGGGACGGTATTATTCTGTTGGATTATGAGAACCGGGTCGTAAGTTACAATGGAGCGGCTGAGAATGTCCTTCCCGAGCTTGGCAGGGATAGACGTTACCCCTCCCTTGTGACTGAGGTTTTGCCTGACCGTCCAGAGCTGCTGGCCCGCATTGAAGCAGCCGGTACAAGCGATGAACGCTTCCCGTTCGAAAAGCAGCATGACGGTGGTATTAGCTATTATTATTGCAGCTTATCGTTTATCTACGATACGGGCAACGTACCGATCGGGAAAATACTGATGTTCAACGATATAACGGAAATAAAGGAAAACGAGGCCCGGCTGCGTGAGAATGCTCGACAATTGTCGGAGCTCAATGCGTTTAAGGACAAATTGTTTACGGTGATGGCGCATGAAATTCGAGATCCGATCGCACTCCTGGTTAGTCTGACCGAGCTTCTGGGAGATGAATTGACCGCTGCGGATATCGAGCATGCGGAGTTGATGCGGGAACTGAAAGGACAAGTACAAAGCACCTTCTACCTCGTCGATAATTTGTTGGACTGGTACCGCAGTCAGAAGGGAAGAGTCGCGTTTCGTCCGGTAGGCTGGAATTTGCAGCAGGTTGTCCGTCAGGCTGTGACGCTTGAAGGAACAAAGGCGGGCATGAAGCATATCCGGCTTACCGAGCAGGTAGGTGATGAGCTAACGGTTATTGCAGACAAAGAGATGCTGGATCTGATTTTGCGCAACTTGCTCTCGAATGCGATCAAATATACGGGTATTGGCGGCGAGATCAGAATCAGCGCCGTGCTGGACGGCGATACGATCATCGTGCATATAAGCGATAATGGAACAGGAATCGATGAGCAAACGGCAGAAATGCTTCGTCTGGAGGAACCATTCTTCAAGGTAAGGAGCAATGGCGATGATACGGGAGATACAAGATTCGGACTGGTGCTGACTCGCGAATTTGTTCGTATTCATGGCGGCAGCTTGTGGTTCGACAGTATTCCCGGCAAGGGAACGACCTTTTCCTTTACTTTGCCTCGCTCTTCTGGCGGACAAGGAGAACTGGAGCAGGAATATCTTTGATAAAAAAATATAAATGACCCCAAAAACCCGTGAGGCCTCGTCCTGCACGGGTTTTCGATATCTTTCGACAGATTTATTCATAATTCTTTTATTCGTCCCCGGTAGAGTGATAGTTGAACTCTATTATTCAATAATCAAGTCTTAGGGCTGCAGCGATTTATGCGATTTCACTCATGAGAGCGGTCATGCGGCAGTCAAAGACCAGTTTTTTATGAAAAGGGGTATTATGGTGGGAAAAAGATGGCTTGGAAAGCGGGCGTTCCCCGTCCTCAGTTGGCTGCTCATTATGGGCTTGATATGCGGGCTGATTCAGCCTGGCATTGTCTTGGCAAATGAGAATGTCAGAAGGGAGAGTGTTCCCCCTGTTCCATCCGATTTGGCGGGCCATTGGGCTGAGAAGCAGATGGCCGGTTGGATGAAGAGAGGACTTATTAAAGGATACAGCGATGGAACCGTCCGTCCGGACAGCGTGATCAACCGGATAGAATTCGTTACGCTAGTGAACAGACTGTTCGGCTACAAGGATATAACGGATGCAGCCTTTAAGGATGTGTCCACGGAGTCGTGGTTTGCTTCCCAGGTACAGGCAGCCGTCAAGGCTGGATATATTCAAGGCTATGAGGACCATACCTTTCGTCCGGACAATCCGCTTCAGCGTGTAGAGGCCGCCGTCATGCTGTCGAAGCTCGTTCCTTTGATCATGAACGATTCGCTTGGCGCTACTTACGCATTCAAGGATTGGGACAGAGTGCCTGAATATGCCCGCCTTCCGCTTCTTGCCGTGCTGGAAGCGGGTTATATGCAAGGCTATAGCGATGGGACGCTTCGTCCTTCCAAGGCATTAACAAGGGCCGAAGCTGTCATTCTGCTGGATCGGGCAACCAAGCAAGCGTCTGCCGGTGAAGGCGGGGGCATCTTGCCTGAGGCTATGACCCTGGATACTGCAGGAACATACGGTCCAGCTACCGGGACGTTCACCGTTGCGGGTGACCTGATCATCCATGCGCCGGGCACCACCCTTCGTAATGTAACGGTCAAGGGAAATCTGGTCATCGGTCAATCGGTCGGAGATGGAGATGTCTTCCTTGAACAGGTAACGGTTCTCGGGACTACTTCAATTAATGGCGGCGGAGAGCATAGTGTCCACATAGATAACTCACAGCTTGACACGGTCATTGTCGACAGGAAGGATGGCGTTATCCGGGTTTCCGTCGGCGGCACGACCATTATCAAGCATATGAATGTCCTGACGGATGCCCGTATTGAATCGGGTGCAGAGGCAACCGGCAGTATTGAAGGGATTACCATTTCAACAACTGGAGAGGTGAGCCTGTCCGGTGCATTCGGCAAGGTGGAGATTGAGAGTGACGTCAAGCTGAACGTCATCTCAGGAAAGGTAGATTCGATCATCGTGAAAGAGGGTGTCAAGTCCTCTACCATTTCTTTGAGCCAGGGTGTAACCGTAGAAAAAATGGAGCTGCACGGCACTTCCCATGTGAAGGGATCCGGCAAAATTATCTTGGCTCTTGTTGATGCCGAAGATGTTCTGTTCGAGACTCAGCCGGATTCCGTCATAAGGACGGACCGAGGCGGCGCATCGGGTGATTTCGGAGGCAGTGATGGAGGAGGCGGCCCTGTCATTCCTTCACCAGGCGGAACGAATACAAAGGTAAGCGTGACGGCTAGTCAGCCGACCGTTACCGGCTTCAGGCTGGAGTTCAGCCCTGCCGTTCCGAATTTGACTGCGGCTTCGGTGACGCTCAGAGGGGCTGCCGGTGAAGCGGAAGCTGTCGGATCGGTGGCGACGCTGACGGACGGCAAGTCTTACCGGGTTGGGGCCGCCTTGCAAGAGGGTGCCGCGTATACAGTTTCTCTCTCCAAAACAGGCTATGATTTTGGTTCGGCTGTTACGATTCATGTTCCGGCCACGCCTTTGCCGGATATTAACGTCGTACCGACAGCGGATACGATCAGCAGTGCTGGTTTCCGAATAAGCATGGACCAACCGGCAGCCGGCCTGTCGGCAGCAAATTTCACCTTAAAACAGAGCGGGACGGGTACAAGCATCCCGATAGCATCAATAGAAACAACGGATAGCGGGGCTTCTTACCTATTGTCCGCCTCGCTCACAGAGGGGATGACGTACGTCTTGACCCTCACGAAGACAGGCTACAACTTTGGAGGTCCGCTGACGGTGTATGTGGAGGTAACGGCTCCGGAGATCATCCAGGTTGTCCCAGTTGTCAGTGATATAAGCACCACTGGCTTCGCAGTTGCATTCAGCGAACCTGTGGCGGGGTTGGACAAAGTAAGCCTCAGCTTGACAGACCAAAGCGGCTCTGATGTTGAAATCAGCGAGGTTGCAACCGACGATGAAGGCCTCACCTATACTATTACGGCGCTGCTTGAAGCAGGCAAAGCCTATACGCTCGCTATTGTAAAAGAGGGATACAGCTTTGGAGCGGCACTTCAAATCGTCATACCTGGCGAGTCGGCCCAGGTGATCGTCCCGGCGGCCAGCCACGTGACACGGAACGGCTTCATCCTCTCGATGGATCAGATGGTTGCGGATTTGGACCCGTTGAATTTTGATTTGAGAAACAGCAACAACGATACGGTCAGCATCGATATGCTCAGCGCTGTCGTTGCAGGCAGAGAATATGAGGTTTGGGCCGGGCTGGATAAGAATGATACGTACACTCTGTCCTTGAACAAGGAAGGGTATGTGTTCGCCGAGCCTGTATCGTTGAAGGTGGAGTCCTTACTTATGCACGCGGAGATGGACTGGATTGCCCGTCAAGAGCTCCAGCTTCGCTTCGAGCATTCGGTAAGCGGTCTGTCCAAGGAAGATATCTTCTTAACGGATCCGTCCGGCAATGTGGTTGCGATAGAGGATGTTAACCTGGACGACAGAGGCCGCTTGGCGATCTTGGAAGCAGATTTATCTGCCGCAGGCATCTACCATTACCGTCTGGAGACGGAAGACGACCGGTATGCGGAAGGTGCGATTGATGTTCCGTCGGCCATCTCCGTTGACAAGTATACAACCTTCAACGGGCCGTTCGGCGGGATTACCGGACTGACCGTTCATTTTGCGCATCCGGTACGCGGCCTTGAAGCCAGCGAGTTCCAATTAAAGAGGACGGACGGCAATTCGGTTGTATGGGATGCTGTAACCGCTAGCGATGACGGCAGAAGCTACAGCTTAATATCGTCTGACTTGAATGCAGGCGGCCCTTATGTGCTGGCGATTGCGGCAGACGGCTATGACTTTGGCGCTCCTGCGACGCTGGTGAACGCGACCATAAACCGCTGGGGCGGCGGGAAAATCACACAATTTATGGCTGGATTTAATCCCGCCGTGCCGGATTTGGACAAAGGTAATTTCGTCGTCAAAGATGGCACCGGACAAGATGTCGAGGTTGTCGAAGTCCAATGGGACAGCAGACAACGCATCTATATTGTAGGCTTCGACGGGAAGCCGGGGCAAAGATACAGTGTATCGGCTCACGCGTCCGGCTATGATTTCGGCGAGCCGCGGAGCATTCAGATTTATGTCCGCAATGAAATCATTAATCCTTCATCTTCCGGATTCACGTTAGGGCTTAATCCGCCTGCAGCGATCAATACCGAACATGGATTCAAGCTCATCCGTAATGACGGCACTCCGGTTGTGATCCAATCTGTTACAACCGATGACGGGGGAGGCAGCTACCAGATTGCGGCGAGCCTGAAGCCAGGCGGCTATCAATTAACTGTAGATGCCGACATCGATATGAATGTGTTTTCTTTTACGGTCCCGGTGATTGCCACATTATCCGTCGATGCCGTCACGAATAATGGTGTAACCGCGAAGCTGAGCAACCCGGTTAACGGACTTGGCACAGACCGATTTATCCTTGTGGACAGCGACACGGGGGACCCGGTGTATATTCAATCCGCCGTGACGACAGATCAAGGAAGCTCGTACCGGCTGGAGGCAAGTCTGCCTGGGGGACGATACAATCTGAAGCTGAACGGCCATCTGCCGGAGGCGGGAGTCGACTTCGTGGCAGAGGCTGCCATTGCTGCGGGGGAAACCTTGGTTACGAATGTAACTAATGCGGGCTTTGACCTGGTGTTCGAACATGCTGTTCCAGGCTTGCTTCCGGCAAATCTGGATATTCGCGATGTCAACAACAACCGCTTAACGGGCATTACGATGATGACTGAAGACAACGGGAACAGCTATCATGTCAAAGCGAACCTTAAGAGCCAACAGGATTATACCCTGAAGCTTCAGAAGGATTACGTGATGTTCGGTGCGGCCGTTACCTTTTATGTCGGACGGTTTGTAAAGGGAAGCCTCGCGAATGTCGAGCTTGACGGTCATATGACGCTAAGGTTCTCACCTGCGTTGCCTGAAATCGAAAATTACTTGGGCTTGTCGTTAAAGGATCTGGACGGCAATGTATATTACCCTAATTTATTCGAGTCTGCAGACGGTGGGGCCAGCTATCGGCTCTATTTCCCTAATCGGCTTGAGCCGGGAGCTGCGTATACCTTTACATTAAGCTTAGATGATTTTGCAATGAATCCGGTGTCGTTCGTATTGCCGCCATCCCTGACCGTGTTGGAGGCGTCCGCCTCCGGCCTGAAGGTTAAGCTGGACAGGCCGATCCCGGGTTTAACTACAAATCACTTTATAATCAAAAGCGCATCTGGAGAAAACATTTCATTGTCATCGGCTGCAACGGACGACTCCGGGGCTACCTATATGCTCACGGGCCTGCTGGCAGCAGGCAGGTATTATACCGTGCAGTACAAGCCGGATGTCCCGTATCAATTGAACCACCCGGTATCATTCTCCGTTGTCAAAACCATTACGGCGACACCAAGCCAGATAACCTGGAGAGGGATGAAGGTCCAGTTCAGCGAGCAGGTAGCGGGATTAAAGTACGGACAAATTGTACTCAAAAATCCTGACGGCAGTGTAATTCCTAACGCTCATTATGAGATGACAACGACAGAACAGGGACTTAGCTATACGTTTAACTTCTGGTTTGCCTCTGCGCCGGGACAGGGATATACGCTTGAGCTGGTCCGGGATGACTTCAGGCTGGCATCTCCGGTTGTATTCAATATTCCAGTCTCTGTTCAGGTCACTCTGGAGGATACGAGACCCGGATTAATAATTGTTAATGTGACCCAAGGGCCGCCTGATCTGACCGCTGACCAGTTCACTTTGTATGACAGTCAGGGTAAGAAGGTTCCATTGACGGTCACCAAGGCAGGCGCGGGCCTGTACCATCTGGCAGGCAGCTTCAATCTGTCGGATACGTATACGCTGGAAACGGTCTATCCGGGTTTTGAATTCGGAGAACCTCTCCGGATTGGCCTGGAGCTGCGCGCAGATGCTTATGTGTTCGCCGCTAAGCAGACAGGGTTTCGGATGGCGCTAACACCGGCTATTCCCAATCTGGCGGCATCGGACATTATCGTACAGGACAATGAGGGCAACCGCATTCCGGTACAAAGTCTTGCCACGGCTGACGCCGGCAGAATATATGATATTCTGGTTCCGCTTGCCGGAGGCAAAACGTATACGGTCACGGTAAGCAAAGATCGCTACCGGTTCGGCAATCCGTCGACGATCACATTAAACACCGGGCAGGCATCAATCAGCGAGCTTTCCGTGAAGGGCTTTTTGCTGCATTTTGCATCTCCGGTATTGATGGACAGCTTAAGTATGGTTGATGATCAGGGGCGGCAAGTGAAGCTCTATTACGCCTCCGGAGATGGAGGATTGACTTATCATGTCTCCACGGCGTTAGATGCAGGAGTCAGTTATACTTTGACTGTCAACAAATGGGGTTATGATTTTGGCCAGCCTATTCCGGTCTATATTAAGCCCGTTATCGCTTCGTTTGCGGGTACAGAGAGCGGCAATAACCATGCGTTTACGCTGCGTTTCACAGAGCCGGTGCCTGGTATGCGAGTCAGCGATTTCAAAATCAGGCGCAACGGGAACCACACGGATATTCCTGTTCAGCAAGTGACGACAAACGACGGCGGCTATAGCTACAAAATCGAATCCAGCTTCTGGGGAGGAGAGACCTATACCGTACTGCCAGTCAAGAGCGGCTATGATTTCGGTGAGCCGGTTAAGATGGACATTCCGGTCATTGTGAACACGACAGTCATACGCGCTAGCGGCACGTATACGGATATCGGATTGTCTCCGGCAGTGCCGGGCTTGAAAGCAGGTAACTTCAAAGTAGAAGACAGCGCTGGTCGTTCGCTGTCGGTGGTATCAGCCGTAACAGCAGATGGCGGAGCAACGTACCGTCTAGCCTCTTCCTTTACGGGCGGTCAGACTTATACTGTAGTGATAGAGAAGAGCGGTTATGATTTGGGCGAAAAGCTATCCGTGTTCTTCCCGAGCGAGATTGCGGCTAGTATAGGTGAGGTTAACGCCGAGCGTCTGATAGTGCAGCTTGCTCCAGCGGTCAGCGGCTTAACCGCCGCCAGCTTTGCGCTTCGTGATTCCAGTGGCAAGACGATCGCCGTCACTGCAACGGAGCTGGGCGGCGGAGCCGCCTATACATTAGCGGGTGCGTTGAAAGAAGGCGCGACTTACACGCTTGCACTGACTGCTCCGGGCTATACCTTTGGGCAAGCGCTAACTGTAGATGTAGCGGTTACGATCGATCAGACCATTGCAGAGATTCGCAAATCAGGCTTTACGGTGAAGATGAGCAAAGCGGTGCCAGGTTTAAGCCAGTCAAGCTTCCTGTTGAAGAATCATAAGGGAGAGCCGGTTGCGGTTCAATCAGTGGTTGCCCTGGACGGAGGACTGTCCTATCAGGTGCAAGCCCTGCTGGCAGAAGGACCAGCCTATACATTATCTATCTCACGCAGCGGGTATGATTTCGGCATGAGCAAGCAGTTGGTTGTTCCTGTTCAGGTCATAGCTGGGTTAACCGCTCTTACAAGCAAAGGCTTCACGCTGCAGATGCCGGCTGCTGTTGCCGGCTTGTCATCGGACAATCTCTCACTGGTTAATCAGGAGGGAAGTGTGGTCACAATAGGCAGCTTGACTACGGCAGATGGAGGTCTGACGTATTCCGCAGCAGCCGACTTATCCGGCGGGGATAGCTACAAGCTCGCCATTAAGGCGCAGGGCTATGATTTTGGAACACCGTTGCAGCTTGATGTGCGCCGCCTGTCGGCTACTGACATCAGACCAAACGGATTCACGCTGAAGCTGAACATAGCCATTCCGAAATTGAATCCATCGCAGGTAGAACTGAAGGACGAGGCGGGCAACTCGGTTGCGCTTAATTCGTCTACTTTCTTCGATAGTGACGCCAAGAATGCGAATGCAGGCAAAGGATATACCGTCTCGGTTCCTCTTGCCGCCGGAACCCTCTACATCATGACTGTGAATCATCCATCTCACCCTGTAGAAGGACCGCTTGAAGTGGTTGTGCCGCTTGCCGTCCGCAGTGAAGTGATAAGCGTAGACAGGGAAGGTATTACCTTGTCGCTGTCGCCTTCAATTGATTTGCAAGCCGATATGGTACAACTGAAGCGAGAGGATGGCGACAGCGTTGCCGTAAGTGAGATCATTCCCGGACTGTCGGCTGGAACTTACAAGATTGCAGCGGTTTTGGCAGAGGGAAGCACCTATACGCTGCAGCTAGGCAATAAGAAGTATACGTTTGGACATGCGCTCGACGTATATGTTCCTATTCATGTGGATGCGGCCATTGCCAACGTGAACGAAAACGGGTTGACGATTTCCTTGTCCGCTCCGGTACAGGATTTGAAGTTTACTCTTATGCAGGGTGGCAATCCGGTCGCGCTAAGGTCGGTAACGGCTTCCGATAATGGCTTGACGTACCGCATCGAAGCGGGCCTTGGCTACAATCGGGAGCATAGCTTGAAGCTTGACAAGCCTGGACATGATTTCGGGGCTGACCTGAAAGTAAATCATGTCAGTACGCCTCCCATGCTGCTCTCTGCGGTAACTAGCGAGAGCGGGGCACAGGTCATTTTGACCTTTGACAAACCGCTGACAGAAGTGCCCCTTACTTCTGGATTCGGTCTCAAGATTAACGGGAAATGGCAGTCGAGTGTACACTCTGCGCTGGGAGCCGACCCGACTCAAATCAGCCTGACATGGAATGCCAATGGCCAGACGATCGATTCCAAGTCGGCCGTGGCTGTGGCTTTCAGCGGCATCAACCGTATTAAGGCGCGCAACCAACAGTTTTTGGCTGTCTTTGAAGAGACGCCTGTAGCGAATACAGCTACCGCAAGCGGATTTGTAATGGGTTATGCAGCTACCAATAATGCCAGATATGTGGCAGAGGTGCTTCATAACCAATACGGCAAGACTGCGCTGGAGGCGGCTCGGCTGCTGACAGCCGGCGGCTTTAAGACGGCGAATCTCTATAGTGCTGTCTATTACGAATATCGTATCGATAATTGGTCGGAATACGCGAGGCTTCTGCATGCAATGGATGTGGATGCTCTGACCTTGTACGATGCGTTGAATGCCGTAGGTTTCCGTTATTATGCTTTTATGAACGAGGGAGTCGGGGCCCTGATTTCGGCAGGCTTTACTGCGGAAGATATCGGGCCGGCCCTGCGCAAGTTCGGTGTAGCCAGCAATCAGCTGTCTTATGTGTACCGCCGTGCAGGTGTATCCGCCCAGGATACTGCCAGCGTGCTGAGCTCCGTCTATCGCGAGCCGTCGGAGAAAACGGTGGAATGGCTGAAGACGATCGATGTGAGCATCAAGGATATTGCCTTGATCATACAGCCCCTCTACAAGTTGACGAATGAGGGCGTTGTCGAGGCGCTGGCCGAAGGCAAGCAATCCGCAGCCGAGATCGCGGTGGTTATCCAAGAACTGTACCACGCAGATGCGACTGTAAGTCTCAAGTGGCTATCACAAGCCGGCTTTACAGCCAGTGTATCGGGGGCAGCAGTCAAGCAGCATTACAGCTTCGACAACGCCATCGCATTTACAAAACTTTTCCTTGATGCAGACTTCTCTGCCACTGAGGTCTATGCAATCGCACGAGGTGCGTATCCGCAGGCGGATGCGGCAACAGCGTTGCTTAAGGCGGGCTTTGGCCCGATGGAGACAGGTGCTGCCGTGATTGCGTCTGGCGATAAACCAGGTGTAATCATCAGCGCTATGGACCACGAAAAGTATGATCTCCTTGATGTAGCCAAGGTTGTGAAAGAGCTGTGGGGCAGTGCGGGAACAGCCTTGTCCGATGTGATGCAGCAATTTGGGGCGAACGGCTATAATCTGGTGAAGCAGGCGATGTTGCTGCGTGAAGTTTATGAGGCAGACATTGCGACGGCCGCAGGAGCTTTATATGAAAAAGCGACGCAGAGTCAAAGAAACGAGATGCTTCAATATTTGTTGAAAGGCGGATATGAGCCTGCAGGGCTTGCGCTTTATTTTATGAACGACACGGCGCAGTTGGGTCGACGCATTGAGGTGTTCAGGCAGCTTAAGCTAGCGGGATTGACCAACGCGCAGGCGATGTCGGCGCTGCGGGATGCACTGATCGAAGATGATTCTTCGTTCACGATGAAAGATGCTGTTCTTATCTTTAACAAAGACACGATGAACCGTTATGAAGCGAGCGAAGTTCTGGAGGCATTACGGATAGCTTTTGCTCAGGATGCAGGGGTAACGTTGAATGCCACTACCCTCGCTACGACAATGAACAGCGTCCATATGTTTGATAAATTCGCGATTGCCAAAGCTTTAAAAACACAAATAGGCATGACAATAGAGCAATGGGTGGAGTTAGAGCGTACGGATGCCTTTAAACCCGTATTTAATTGTCCGTGCTCGGTGCCCGTCATAGTAAAGGATACGCAATATGTATTCCCGGGAACGACTATTGAGGCTATTACGGTCGCGATGAGTATGTCCAAGCTGTTTACGCTGGATGAAATTATTGAGGGGACGATTAACTTTTATCCTACTGGCGGAGTCAGAGCCAAGGGACTGCCTTATCTCACAGCAGCGCTCAAAAACGGGGGATACCCGTTCGAGCAGGTAGCCGCAGTATTCGATCAAAAAGGATGGACGGATTGGATAGAGGCCTTCAGCAAGCATGGCATTGCGGCAAGTGATGTGACGGCCTATCTGCAAAGCATCCGGGTTGATATGGATGAAGTCATTGTGCGCTTGGCTCCTTATCCGTTAAAGGACAGAGCGCTGGTACTGCGTGAAAGCTATGAATTGGATCAGGCGGCAGCCGTACTGCTGCTCGTCCAGCTTACGAATGAAGACAAGGAAGATATTAGCCGGGCCGTAGCCTGGGCGTACGGAGGCGACCCGATCCCGCTCTGGATTCAATCGCTTCGTGCCCAAGGCGCAACAGCGGCATCGGTCATCAACACACTTGGTGCAAGATATCCTTCCTACTGGCAAGCGGATAAAGTTGGCCGCGCATTAATGCAGGGCGGATTCGGGCAGGAAGAGGTTATGGAGGCGCTGATCGCTCGTTCTTCTGCAGGCAATATGAAGGAAACCGTCAGATTGCTGCAGCAAATGTACGGCCAACAGCAAATCAGCATTTCGCAACTGCTGGACAGTTCGTCCAGCGACTCACCGCAATCCGGGATTGTTTTCTTGAAAAATGCCGGTTATAAGCTGGCTGAGGTTGCCGGTGCTTTAAAGAACCATTACGGCCTATCGGCAGGGGAATCGGCGCAATTGCTCCTGGCCGCTTATCCGTACGATCAGAAGCTCATTTTGACAGGGCTGGCCAGTCTCTACGGGCAGAAATTAGAGACGACAATCGCAGAGGCGTTAGATAAGGCAGGAATTACAACAGTCGATGCCGCAATCGATTTCTTGCGCAGTGAAGGCTACGCTCTGCAAGATGTCGCGAATCTGGCCAAGGAGCGTTATGGCCTGACAGCGGGCCAGACTGCGGCGCTATTTGCCCAGAAGCATATGACAAGCAGCAACAATGCGCTGGTGACCGCTGTTGCTGCCGCATACGGACTATCTGTGGAGCCTGTCATTCACGCCATGCTGGCAGAGCAGGGCAAGACGTCTTATGCCGATGCCATTGTGTTCGTCTATCAATCGCAATTCATGCTGGCAACAAGCATGAAGCTGGCGAAGAACGGGTACGGTCTGTCGGCAGGGGAAGCTATGCAGCATCTGCTGGCATCCAATCTGTATCATCAGTCCGACATTGTTACCCTAATTGCAGAAATCTATGGAAGCACACAAAGAGACAGCATCGTGGATTCGCTGAAGGCCAAGCATCTGGATACGCTCGGCGATGCGGTACTTTATTTGCAAAAAATGAGTTTTGGCTTGCGGGATATCATTCGCGTAGGCAAAGAGCATTATGGCCTGACCGCAGGGGAGGCTACGACAGAGTTAGCGGCAACCGGCTACTTCGGCCAGTCGGATATCGAAGCAGGTGTCGCCTCCATATATGGACAGACGCTTGCGCAGACCATGCTGGATACACTGGCTGCGATGGGCATCACGAAATTTGCTGATGCGATCTCCGAGTTGGGGAAAAGACAGTTTGCGTTAGGCGATATCGTACTGGCAGCCAAGAGCTATTACAATCAGTCTGCCGGTGAAGCGTCTTATGCCCTGCTGCAATCCGGCAGTTACAAAAGCGCGGATATTGTGGAAGCTGTCGGCCGAGTATACGGCAAACCGATCAACCAAAGCCTGGAGGAGCTGCTCCAGCAAAGCGGCATCACCCAATTCATCGAAGCGGCTCCGTTGCTCCGATCGATGGGCTATGGACTTGAGGATGTCATTGGCGTCGCCAAACAGTATTACGGCAGCACCGCTGCTGCAACGATTGAAGCGCTGAAAAGCCAGCAGCTTGAAAGCGAGGGCATCATTACGTTGGCCGTCCAGCACATCTATGGAAGGGATGGAGAGCAGGCACTCGGGATGAAGGCTGTGATTCAGTCGCTGGAAGAGGGCGGTATTGCAAAAGCCGCGGCCGCCGTTCCTTATTTGTGGAACAAAGGCTTTACCATGCTTGAGATTGCAGCAACCTTGAAGGGCCATTACAGCCAATCTGCTGCAGAAGCGGTTCAATTGATTATGGACAGCGGCTTGAAGGATACAAGCATTCTCCTTGGCGCCATGAACGCTGTTTATGGGGGAACTGTCGATGACAGCATGATGACTGCTTTCCAAGCGGCCGGAGCCCTGCTCACAGCAGAGGATGCGGCAAGGGAGTTAAGCGCGGGCGGCTACCGACTGGATGGGATGATTAAGACTTTAAAGACGAGCTATGGCAAGAATGCGGCGGAGACGAGAGCTATTTTGGCGGGGCTTGGCAAATATGCCGAATCAGCCATTCAGTCGACTGTCGAGCAGGTATACGGTGCAGTCGATACGTCTTCCTATATTCTGGAGGAAGCGTTGCGGCTTTATGGTGTCAAAACAGCAGAAGGGGCTGTCTCCGTCTTGCATCAGCAGGAAATTCCGCTGAAGGATATTTTGCAATATTTGAAGGATAATTATCAACTCAGCGCGGACGAGGCAGCAGTACTGGTTATGCCCCTCTATCCTGCACTTGATGTCGGTTGGGCAGTCATTGCCGTCTATTACAGCGGTCAAAATATCGGCAACCTGATCCGATTGATTCCGCCGGGCTATGTCTCGTCAGGGACTGGTGTGGTCGGATACATGAAGGGAACCTTCAAGGCGACGGATATCGTGCTTGCCTTGAAGGTGCTGTTCCAAATGGATGCTTTGGCGATAACGAATGTAATGTCTGGTGCATTGCCTGATGAGCAGATTCGCGCCGCGGTTACCGAGGTATTCGGAACCGATCCGTTGTTTGCTTATTTGAAACAGATGAAGGAAAACGGAGCGAACGCAGCTTCTATTGCCGCAGAGCTTAACAGACGGGGATTGTTGGAGTCAGCCCCTGATACGAATTATTTGGTTGATACCTTACTCAATCTGGGCTTTGATCACGCAAGCATTTTGACTACAAGGTATTTATACTACAATTCCTATTTGCAAAATGCAGGCAGCGCGTCCGAGCAGGCAGCGCAACTGGTTCGTTTGGGAGCGAATACCCCGTCTGCCATTGTGCAGTACATGAGGTCGAGAAGCCGTCCAAGTGCAATTCAGGTTATTGAGGTTGTAAGAGCCGCTTTGCCGAATGCTTCGATGGCGGATACGGCGCTGACCATGCGTGACCAAGGCTATGACAAGTCTGCAATCATGGGTGCGCTGAGTTACTGGGATCTTAACGGTGATGATGTCGCTGCCGTTTTGAAGAAGCTTGGATTAACCGGAATGGAAGCTCTTTATTATTTGAAGGGCCGGTCAGAGGAAGACCAGGTACGCTGGCTCATTCAGAACGGTTACACGCTGATGGAGTATTTGAAATACTTCAACTTGTCATCAGGCCGTGTCATTGCGATTTTGAGAGGAAACGGCTATTCTGCAAACGATCTTGCGATCACGCTTTCCAAAAGCACAACGAAGAGTTATTACTCGATCGCCCTATCTCTGTACGATGGAGGATTTACGAAAGTTGCTGAAGTGGCAGGGGCACTGATCGCAGCGAGAGACCGTCCGCATTGGGTTCTTGGCGAGTTGAAAGGAATTGGCGGATGGACGTTCAAGGATGTGGCAAAAGGGATGCTGGATTCGGGGCTGATCTCGCTTGTCGAGCTGGTTCAAGCGCTGCAGATGGCTAACGGAAACAATTTGAAGGAGACTTATCAGATAATCAAAGAAGTCTCTGTACGCGAGAGACAGGCGCTTTATGATGAGCTTAGCTCGGTAGAGCGGAAGCTGCTCAGCAATAACGAAATCGCGATTATGATTACGATTTCCGCCCTCCGCAACGCAGGAATTAAGATCGATCAAGTGACCGGGCAATTGAGGAGGACCGAGGTCATCATGTTTGAACCGGCGATCAAGCTGATGATATTGTCGGGCTACAATATCGGTGATACGATGGACAGTGTATGGGATGTCTATCGTGACATCATCGGAATTATGATCATCCAGAAGATGCTGGATAAGGTTGTGGGGAACTATCTCTCCGAATTTAATAATTATTACAAGCTGGGCAAAATGATCGCTACGATTATTGCCAGAGCGAATTCGTAACCTTATAGGGGGAGACGGATGAAGGTTATATTAGTGGATGATGAATCGGCTATGCATTTGATCATGCGGAGGATGCTGGATAAGCTGCCTGGTGTCGAGGTGTGCGCAGCGTTTACAGACACGCAATCGGCAGCGGCCTTCTTGCGGGAGCATCGTGATATTGACCTTGCATTCGTCGATATCTCTATGCCGGGTGAAGATGGAATGACTTTTGCCGCGAGGGCTGAAGCGGGAGAATTCAGGACGCAAATTGTCTTCGTCACCTCGCATAAAGATTATGCCCTGCAAGCGTACGAGCTATCGGTCATCGATTATCTGGTCAAGCCGGTTTCACAGGAGCGGCTGGAGCGGACGGTAAACCGCGTGCTGGCTGGACGTCAAGAGTTGCCGCAATCGCCTCGACTGCATCAGGCTGTCGTAACCGTGCTGGGAGACGTCTTCGTGCAAAGCGGAGAAGGCCGCGTGAAATGGATTTCTCGCAAAAGTGCCGAGCTATTCGCCTATTTGCTGCTGTACAAAGGCAGGCGGGTACCCCGTTCCCGGTTGCTGACCCATATATTCGGCGGCATGTCACCTGCCAACGCGGAAAATTATCTGAATACAACCGTGTACCAGCTTCGCAAATCCTTGGAGCCGCTTCGGTTGCGCGAAGCCGTTCGTTCTGAGAATGATGGCTATATGATTGATCTTAAGGATGCGGTCATTGACTATGAGTTGTTCGTTTCTCAGGCAGGACGTTTCAAGGATATGGATGCTTCCAATATCGAAGAAGCACAGCATGTGGAGCGGATATATACTGGGGAGCTGTTCGGGGACCGTGCTTACGTATGGGCCATTCACGAGACAGAGCGCCTTGCGGAGCTTTACACCTCATTTGTATTACGACTGGCGGAGGTGATGTTTGGCGCAGGGGATACGGCTGGGGCCATGAAGCTGCTGATCAAGCTGCATGACCGCAATCCGCTGGACGAATCCGTAGTGCGGCTGCTTATGAAGGGGCATGTACTGGCTGCTGATAAAAAAGCTTTGACGGCACAGTATAGCAGCTATGTTCGTTTGCTCGCCAGGGAGCTGAGCATTAAGCCGTCGAGAGAGCTGGTGCTTGACTATGATTCTCTCCTTGACGGATTAGCAGATAGAAAATAATAGGTCTCGTAAATCCGGCCTCATGCGCAAGCAATATTAAAAAGCTATATCGTTCATTCTAATCCTTAAATGTTTTAAATGGATGAAAACAGGGAGCCTCCGGGCTCCCTGTTTGTGTTTCCACAGGCTGCTCCTATCCATCTCAAGACCGATCGAGGTTACATCTCTGGAGGAATGTGGCGATACACGCAGTCATTTATACTGGTGTGGTGGTGGTATGAACGATAAATACTAAGTTATAGCGGAAACTAAATTGGAGGCAGGAATTGTGCAAAACAGGGACCGTAAGATGACCATGCAATTCATTTTATTTACATACCTTATGACGCTTTTGACTTGGGGAGTTCTGATACTTGCATTATTTTATGCTAAAGAAGCATGGCAAGGTAAGCGGATTTAAAGCTTTTATAAAGACAGCTTTTGCTGTAAGACAACCTTTTCTGATGTATATGCTCGTTTTGTTCCTGACGGCTGCTTATTTTGGAATACCTGCACTCATGGGTGGAATTACAGTTGATTTCCCAATCTACATCGCTATCCTATCCATTCCTGTGATGATTATTGGAGGCGGATTAGAGGAATTAGGCTGGCGGTATATCCTGCAGCCTTATCTGGAAACACGCTTTAGCTTTATCCCTTCAACTTTAATGACTTCTTGCATCTGGGCACTGTGGCATTTGCCGTTATTTTTCATCCCGGGTACAAGTCAATCTAATTGGAGTTTTGGACTATTCTGTATTTCGATTATTGGGATGTCATTTGCGCTTGCTGTCATCTACCGGATCAGCGGAAGCATCTGGTTGTGCATCTTCTTTCATACGTTAATCAATGCGTTCTATGCTTCTTGGTCCGTGAATGAGGATATGTGGGTTAAACTCGCGACTTCTCTGGGGTTAACGATTTTCTCCCTTGGATTATTGCTCTTGTATGGTAATAAGAATAAAGCAGTATCCATATAAGGATATGAAGTCTGGCATCATGTATGTAAAAGCCTGAGCGGCCAGGGTTTATACTGAAGTAGGGTCCTTTTTGTTATTCCGATAGGGTTAGTGTAGAGGTTGTATTCAAGCAAAAAAGAGCGTTTAATCGTATGCAGCTTGATCCTCATTGTTATTGTCATTTCCATGCCAATTACGGGATTCAATGTTGAGAAACGCGTATCTATCACATTAAACATAACGAAAAGAATGGTAGTATGCAGTAATCCATTTTTTTTAGCCATATTGACTTTCCCATCGTGATTATGTACGATCAAAGGCATAACTTCATACAAGGCATTGATCAAAGACAATATTTCCTTCACGGGTTGCCCAGAGAGAGAAGCGATTGCTGAAAGCTTCTTCAGCCACGGACGAGAAATTACCGCTATGTAGCTGTGTCGTTGAACCTTGTGAATCTGTTCTTCACAGGCAGTAAGCGAACACCGTCTTATCCTCGTTACCGGATACCAGAGGACCTTGCATCTGACTGCGGAGAACAGCCGCAGACAACCATATGCAGGTTGAACTAGGGTGGAACCACGAGCTGAACGCACTCGTCCCTTTCGGGATTGTGCGTTTTTTTGCGTTCACAAATAGATTGGAAATGGAGGCAAGGATCATGGAGATCAAGGTAACGTTGGCAGATCATACAGTCAGGAGGTGTGAGCAAGGCACCACCGTCATGCAGCTGGCCGAGTCGATCAGTACAGGACTGAAGAAAAATGCTGTCGCCGGAAAAGTAAGCGGCAGACTTGTAGATCTAAGTCACGCGATCGAACATGATAGCCTCGTGGAAATCATTACACTGGATAGCCCGGAAGGGTTGGACGTATATCGGCACAGCACAGCGCATGTAATGGCTCAAGCGATCAAACGGATTTTTGGCGATCAGAAGGTAAAGCTCGGGATCGGCCCTGTCATTGCGGATGGCTTCTACTATGATATGGATATCGAAAAGCCCTTGTCCAGCGAGGATTTGCAGGCAATCGAGCAAGAGATGGAGCGTATCGTACGAGAAAATCTCCCTATTGTGCGCAAGGCTGTCAGCAGGGAGGAGGCGCTTCGCTTATTCGAAGGATGGAATGAGCCGCTGAAGCTGGAGCTGATTCACGATTTGCCCCAGGATGCGGAGATTAGCATCTATGAGCAGGGAGAGTTCGTGGATCTATGCAGAGGGCCGCATCTTCCCTCGACTGGCCGCATCAAAGCATTCAAGTTGCTTAGTGTCGCAGGCGCTTATTGGCGCGGCGATTCGAACAACAAAATGCTGCAGCGAGTATACGGCACAGCTTTCTCTAAGAAAGCGGAGCTGGATGAGCATCTGCGACTGCTGGAAGAAGCGAAGCAGCGCGATCACCGCAAGCTGGGCAAGGAGCTGGAGCTGTTCATGTTCTCCGAGGAAGCTCCGGGGATGCCGTTTTATTTGCCCAATGGAATGACGATTCGCACAGAGCTGGAGAACTTCTCTCGTGATCTGCAGCTTAAACGCGGTTATGTAGAAGTTCGCACGCCGCTTATGATGAATCAGCAAATATGGGAGAATTCGGGTCACTGGGAGCATTATAAGGACAATATGTACTTTGCACAGGTGGATGACGCCAAGCATGCGCTTAAGCCGATGAACTGTCCGGGCCATATGCTGATCTATGGGAACAGCCTACGTTCCTACCGTGAGCTGCCCATCCGTATGTTCGAATACGGGCAAGTGCATCGGCATGAATATTCCGGTGCACTTAGCGGCATGATGCGGGTTCGGACATTTTGCCAGGATGACGCCCATCTGTTTGTACTGAGGGAGCAGATCGAGGAGGAAATCGGCCAGGTGATGGAACTGATTGATCAGGTCTATCGCATCTTCGGCTTCGAGTATCGAATCGAGCTGTCAACAAGGCCAGAGGATTCGATGGGTTCCGATGAGCTGTGGAACGAAGCGGAGCGGGCGCTGCAGAATGTGCTGGAGAGCCGCAATGTCGCATACCGTCTGAATGAAGGCGACGGGGCGTTTTACGGACCTAAGATCGACTTTCATATTCTAGATGCGCTCGGAAGAAGCTGGCAGTGCGGAACGATTCAGCTGGATTTCCAAATGCCTGAGAAATTCGATCTCTCCTATATCGGTGAGGACAGCCGCAAGCATCGTCCGGTCGTCATTCACCGCGCGGTGTACGGGTCGGTGGATCGCTTCATCGGCATCCTGACGGAGCATTATGCCGGGGCGTTCCCGGTATGGCTCGCGCCTGTGCAAGTGAAGCTGCTTCCGGTATCCGATAAGTATGTCGATTATGCCCTGCAAGTTAAGAAAGTGTTCGAGGAAGCAGGCATCCGAGCAGCTATCGACAGTCGCAGCGAGAAGCTGGGCTACAAAATCCGTGAGGCACAGCTGAAGAAAACCCCTTATATGATCGTGTTGGGCGAGAACGAACTAAGCTCCTCTACCGTGTCGGTCAGAAAGAGGGGAGAAGGCGATCTCGGTTCCAGAGACGTTCATGAGCTTGCAGCTCATATCATAGAAGAAATTCGCTCGAAGCAATGAGGAAGAAGTAATTGCACCTTCATTTCTAAGCGAACTGGCCGGCAGTATGCGCTTTTGAAGCGGCTGCCGGCCTTTTTTAGCTGGCGTAACCCGAGCCCTAGTTGTGGTCATTTCTTCCAAATAACGTTACTATGAACATAAACCCATTTTAGGAGGCTATTATGCTTAACACGGAACAAATTCAGGAACGTATTCCGCACAGATATCCTTTTCTGCTGGTGGATCGAATCGTGGAGCTGGATGAGGGGAAGAGAGCTGTCGGCATTAAAAATGTGACGATCAACGAGCCGTATTTTACGGGACATTTCCCAGGTTATCCGGTTATGCCGGGTGTTCTAATCGTAGAAGCGCTGGCGCAGGTCGGGGGCATCGCCATGTCGGATGGCGAGAGCGGTAATAAGCTTGGCTTATTCACGGGGATTGATCAATGCCGTTTCAAGCGGCAGGTCAAGCCGGGAGACCAGCTCCAGCTCGCATTTGATGTAACCCGGGTCAAGTGGCCGATCGTGAAGGGCAAAGGGGTAGCCACAGTGAACGGTGAACTGGTGTGCGAGGCGGAGATTATGTTCGCATTCAGTTCCATCTAGGTGATAAGCGCTGTACTCTGCATGGGAGGAGCGACCCAATCGGATGATGAAGTATTTCGATCCAGTCAATTGGAGAGTATTTAACCTATCCGCATGGATAGTTGTTATTCTGGCCTATGTTGTTCCCTTTCGAACAGTCAAAAACGGATGGATAGAAGTGGGGTTCCCTATTCCATTCCTGACGATCTATAGCAACTGGCGGACCAATTTATTGGCATCGCTAAGTCTAAATCCATTGAGCTTGTTTTTGAACATTGTCGTTGTGTATCTCCTTATATCGGTGATTCGCAGGTTGTATAAGAGATCGAAGGAAACGGGCGGCCCAAGTTAGGTCTAACGTATAACTATTATGCCTTTCGGGTCACTCATACGTACCAGCTCTAGCAAGAGCTATTAACCGTTCCATCTCTAGTCTTAAAGTCTCGCATTACTATTGATCGATCTAGGAATAAGGTGGCATAATGGAAGATGTTGTATAGCCGACTAGCGATCATGTGTAAAGGAGAATGATATGTTCAAGAAAATGTTGGCTGCCGCTATGGCAGGGATCATCGTCAGCACGTCCTGGAGCGGCTTATCGTCTGCCGCAAGCAAGACGGAAGAAAAACAGTGGATCAAGTTTGGCGGTATTGAAGTCTTCTATAATTATACGGAGTATTTGAGGTATGAGGAGACGACACAGTTTCCGTTTGTGCTTAATGGCGTCACTTATTTGCCGGTACGCAAAGTAGCGGAGGCGCTGAACAAAAATGTAAGGTACGAGTCATCGACTTCTACTATTATTATTGAAGGTCGCTATAACGGGAAGAAACCGGAAGATCAGTATAGCTACGCTTACGAGACGACGAGCCAAGTCAAGCTGAAGTCGGTTAAGGTCAATCTCAATGTGGACGGCAAGCTGGTGGCCAAATCCATTGATGCCTACTCGATCAATAATACGACCTTCTTGCCTGTCAGACAGGTTGCTGAATATACGGATACGGATATTGAATGGGATCCGAGCACCAAGTCGATTTATTTGGAGAAGAAATTCGAATATCCTAATGCGAAGCGTTCTCTAGTGGAAGCTACCGCTCAGGAAGTGGAATCAAACATTGATATGGGCACTCAGTTTCTGGAATCCTATGATAACGTTGCTCCTTCAGTCGTAACCAGAGTTGGAGCTGACGGCCATATTTATGTAGCGGCAGCTGAAAAAGCCGACAATGGCAAGTTGACTATCGCCAAATATGATTCGTCGATGAAGCTGGTGGGCACGCAGTCGATTCCCAAGGAATATCCGTACTTCGGTGGCTTGGCGCTGGATGAGCAGGGCCGTTATTACGTGCTCTGGGGGCGTTCGCTGGAGGAGTCTCAAGGCTCAAGCGCCAGTGTGAAAATAACCAAGTACAGCGCGCAAGGCGAAAAGCTGGGGGAAGTGTCGTACACCGGAAGCGAGCAGTCCTTTATGGGCACTAAAGTTCCGTTCGATCATGCGAATGCAACCATCAAGGTGCATAATGGCCTCGTCGTTGCTTTCTTCGGCAGAACAATGTTCAAATCGTCGGACGGGTTGAATCATCAATCCTCTACTGCGCTGTATGTCAATGCCGAAACGATGAGCAAAGTAGAGCTGCCGATTCCGTATGCAAGCCACTCCTTTGATCAACACTTGTCTTTTGACGGCAGCGATATATTGTTCGTCGATCGGGGTGACGTCTACCAGCGGGGCCTTATGCTGCAAAAGATCAACTCTGAAAATCAAAGTAAAAATCTGCTCGTGCCATTCAGCTTCAAGATGGGCAAAGCGATCTACCAGCTGACCTTCGCAGAATTGGGCGGGCTTGCGGTAACCGATCAAGGCTACGTGCTCCTTGGATCGGCGGAGCGGTCCATGACGCCGGAGTCGGCAAGCTCGCGACATAATGAATCGAGAAATTTATTTTTGCAGCTGATTGCGAAGGACTTTGAGAATACGGCTGCGCCGATTCTATCCCAAGGGGAAACTGCCGAGTTCCATGTCGATGTGTACGGGCGATCCTATGATGCCAAGAATGAAGGTGTCGTATGGCTGACCGACTATACGGATATGAAGATGAACAATGCGGCCCATCCGAAGGTTGTTGGGATCGATCAGAACCGCATACTGGTCATGTGGGAAAATATGAAGTATAACTCGGATGATACACTGGTATACGATACGACCTATTATATGATCGTTACACCTGAAGGCAAAGTGCTGAAGGGGCCTGAATCGCTTGAGGGTGCCAGACTGAATATCGGTGACGAGCTTGTTTATGCCGATGGTTACGTATATTTCTCCTCCAATTATCGGGACAAAATTCAATTATATCAGCTGGATGTGCGCCAATAACCAGTTCGAAAGACCGCCTGCAAGGGCGGTTTTTTAATTGATAGGATGAGAACATTCGTTCTTTGTAGTATGATAGATTCATAGAACAAAATATGGGAAGTGACGTTCAAGTGTATCCATACACCATCTGCTTCATCAGACAAGGCGACAGCCTGTTGCTATTAAATAGAGAGAAAGCCCCGACTAAGGGACTGTGGAACGGAGTAGGCGGGAAGTTCGAGCCGGGTGAGTCACCGCTAGCCTGTGTCTTGCGAGAGACGTTCGAAGAGACAGGAATACGGCTGACTGACGCCCAGTATAGAGGTGTCGTGAGCTGGGAATCGGACGGTATATCAACAGGCGGCATGTATGTCTTTACCGCTGAGCTACCGGAAGATTACATCTATCCGACCCCTGTGAAAATCAGTGAGGGTATCCTGGATTGGAAGTCTGTCGACTGGATTCTGTCCGAGCGAAATCTTGGGATAACCGAGTTGATTCCGTACTATTTGCCCGCAATATTGAACGGGGAATGCTTGGAGCATAGATGCACCTATTCGAACCATAGACTGACCGGCTATACCGCATTTCCATTATCATTAGAGGCAATTGGCTCCTAAGAATAGCATGGAACCGATGCGGCGCAATTCTGATGGTGACGATGAGATGAACGTAACAATAAAATGCCATAAGAGGATGGATGAGCAATGAGCATAGCCATTAGACAAGAGCAGCCGGGGGACTATGAAGTCACTGAACAGGTTGTACAAAGCGCATTTGCTAATATGGCGTTCAGCGACCAGACAGAGCATGAATTGGTGGCCCGGCTCCGCCAATCTGCGGAGTTTGTCGCGGAGCTGTCACTCGTGGCAGTAAATCAGGAACATGATGAGATCGTAGCCCATATTCTTTTATCGAAAATAAAGATTGTAGGCAATGATCTAAGCGCCGAGTCCCTTGCGCTTGCGCCGGTGTCGGTGCGGCCGGATTACCAAAGTCGCGGCATAGGACGGCAATTGATCACCGAAGCGCTGCATCAAGCCAAAGAGCTTGGTTATTCGTCAGTGGTCGTTATGGGGCATCCGGACTATTACCCGAAGTTTGGATTCAAGAAAGCATCGGAATGGGGGATCAAAGCCCCTTTTGAAGTCGAGGACGAAGCCTTCATGGCGATGGAGCTTTGCGAACATGCGCTTGAGGGCGTATCTGGCATTGTGGAATACTCGGGGGCTTTCTTCGAATAGGCGACAGGAGAATACGACAAGGCACCTAATAGCATAAAGGCAAGGAGTGATGAAGATGTGGGATCGGATATTTGAGCGGGAGTGGGCCAAGCTGCCGGGGGCAACACAGGAGGAGTGGCATGTATTGCAGGCGCAATGGAACGAGCCGTTGTCGGAGCAGGAGTTGCGGGAGATTAAAGAACGGCAAGTGAATCCGTTTCCTGTATCCTCGCCGTACTATGCGCTTTATAAGCCTCTTGTGCCGGAGACTTGGACATTTTCGAAGCGGGCTTTGCCGGAGAGCTACGGAGAACTGCTGCTGTACTCCAATGGAGGAGAGTTCCAGACGGGCGATCGTCACTTTCAATTTTTTGGGACCTCGGATTTCAGAGCTATGAATTTGGCCTATGAATTTCCGGCGTATATGCCGGGGACGGTGTCTTTTGCGATGGACGGCAGCGGACATCACTACATATTCGATATGAGAGCGGAGCCGCGCAATGGGGAATATCCGATTTTGGTGGCGCATTCCGGAAATTTGGGGTTCGAGGATTGCGTATGCGTGGCCGAATCTTTGCCGGAGCTGTGCAGAGGAACCGAGGAAATTCCATAAATACTGGAGAGCGCTAGAACGACGCAATAGAGGGATGTTCAGAAGGGCTTGCGCCAATACGCGCAAGCCCTTCATTGTTAGCTATGTACTACTGCACATAAGGCTTGCTGACCTTCTTCTCTATCAAGCCTTGCAGCTTGCCGAAGCAGAGAGCGACGATCAGATAGAGCAGGCTGACGGAGAGGAAGACTTCCATCACCTTCAACGTGTCGGCAGCCATCAGTTTGGCTTGGCCCATCATTTCCGTTAGCCCCAGCGTAAAGCCGAGCGACGTCTCCTTAATAATGACGAGAAAGGTATTGCCGAGCGAAGGCAGGGCGATGCGGTAAGCCTGCGGGAAGACGATACGCCGGAAGGTCTGCAGCCGGGTCATGCCAACGGATTGCGCAGCCTCCGATTGCCCGCGATCCACTGAGTCGATTGCCGCTCGGAAAATCTCCGCGAGATAAGCTCCGTTGTTCAGGCTAATTCCGATTACCGTAGCTTGGAACGCATTCATTGCGCTAAGCGCCGGGAAAATCTGCGGCAGTCCGTAATAAAGCAGGAAGAGCTGGACGAGCAGCGGCGTAGAGCGGAAGAATAAGATATAGGCATTCGCCGCTCCATGAACGACCTTGAGACGCGAACGAATCATTGATTCAATGATAATGCCGAGCATGACGGAAAAAATCATGGACAGCACGGAAAGCATCAACGTAATAGGCAGATAGCTAAGCAACTGCGGCAGGCTTCTAATTAGATAAGACAGATCGAAGTTCATCGTCTTACTCCGCCGGCTTGCTTATGTCTTCGCCATACCATTTTTCTGCAATTTGCTTGATCGTGCCGTCATCTCGCAGCTCCTTCAGAGCTGCATTCACGTCTTGGACAAAAGCCTTGTTCTCGTCGTTGATGAGGAATGGACTTCCGGCAGGTATGACGACGAATTGCTCGCCCGCCAGACGAAGCGGCTGGCCGGTTTTTTTGATTTGGGCAAGAGCGGCCGCTTTGGTGGAGAAGGTAGCGTCCAGTCTGCCGAGCAGCACGTCACGGAAGGCGCCTTCGCCAGTCTCGTACGTGACGACCTCAATTTTCCCTTCGGGATCGGCTTCCTTAATATAGTTCAGCATAATTTTATTGCCGGCGACGAGGCCGATTTTTTTGCCTTTCAAATCCTCCAGCGAGTTCACTGTTGTATTCTCTTCTTTCACTACTAACTGCGCGCCGGAGTAGACGTACGGATCGGTGAACAGATATTTCGCTTTTCGTTCCTCAGACAGGGCGATTGAATTGACAATCGTATCGATCTTCTTGGACTCCAGCGCTCCGAATAAGCTGGAGAAGTCGGTCAGCTGATATTCGATCGTGAAGTCCAGCTTCTCCGCGAGCTTCTCCCAAATCTCGATTTCATAGCCTTCCAGCTTATCTCCGTTCTCCGTATTCTTGAAGGAGTACGGATAGAACGCGCCGTTCGTTCCGATACGAACGATCTTCTGTTCTTTGGCAGCACCGGAGGCAGCTTTCTCACCGCCATTTCCACAAGCGGCCAGCAGTGAAGCGGCGACAAGCGCCAACAATGCGCCCGCAAGCGATCTTCTGAATATATGCCATTTACTTTTGCTTCTCTTAATTATAAGCACGATGATTACCGCCTTTTTATCATAGAGTGGTTGTTGCCGGGTTAGGATCCGCTCCGGGCAGACAGAGGCTGCTTGCCGAGGAGCTGTCCCGCGAAGTCCGGCTCATCCAGCATGGGTCTTCCGATAGCGACGAAATCGGCAAGTTGCTCCGCTACGACACGCTCCGCCAGCGCTCTCTGATGGATGCCCCCGACGGCGATGACAGGCAAAGTCGTCTCTGATTTCAGAACTGCCGCATATGGAATCTGATAACCGGGATAGACGTCCAGCGGTCGCAGGGGCGTAATGCCGCCGGAGCTGACATGTACGGCATCCAGCAGCGGCTCCAGCCGCTTGACGATGTCCGCTATATGCAGCGGAATCAGGCCGCCCGGATCGTAATCGGAAGCGGATACCCGGATTTGGACCGGATAATCTGGCCCCACCGCTTCACGTACAGCTATCGCCACCTGCAGGACAAATTGCAGTCTGCGGTTCGGACTGCCGCCGTAAGAGTCTGTGCGCAGATTGGAGATCGGCGATAGGAATTGATGCAGCAGATAGCCGTGCGCGGCATGAAGCTCAATGCCGTCGAAGCCGGCTTCACGGCTGCGGAGCGCGGCTTCTCGATAACGTCCAATGAGTTGCTCTAATTGTTCGTTGTTAGCCTCGAACGGCAGACCGTATTCATCGCTAAATGCAATTGCGCTTGGCGCGAGCAGTCTCTCTCCAGAACGCAGATGCGACTTGCGTCCGCCATGCGACAGTTGGATAAAGACGCGGGCGTCCCTTGTATGGACGGCTTTGACGACCTTGCCGAGCGGCTTAATGTGGGAGTCGGAGTAAATGCCGATATCATCCTGATACAAGCGGCCGTCTTGCGATACGGCAGTGGATTCGATGATGACCAATCCGACATCGGCTGCGCGCCGTCCATAGTGCTCGACATGATAGTCCGTCGCATGTCCGGCAGGCGTGCCTTTATGCTGCTGCATCGGCGCAAGAACGAGCCTGTTCTTCAGCTGGAGCTTGTTGATTCGGCCGGGCGATTGCAAAGAAACGGTCATGCAAAAGCTCCTTTCCGCTTATTCTTATGGGTTTAATTGGTTTATGGTCGTTATTATAGAGGCAATTCCGCCTGTAAATCCAATATGAAGTTCGCTATCGCTTTCATTGGTCCAGCCTATCAATTCGATAAGTAATTTGATATTGGAGTTGGCGCGGAGCCTACCGTTAAGATGTAGGGGACAAATAAGCTGCTTGCTATTATGGCAGCCGATAAGGAGGAACAACGCTTGAGCTTTGAATTTGGAGTGTATACGTTCGGCGATTTGACGCGTGATCCGCATAGCGGACGTCCGATCAGCGCGAAGCAGCGGCTGGAGGAGATTATTGCGGCGGCGAGGCTTGCCGAGGAAGCCGGGCTTGATGTATTCGGAGTGGGTGAGCATCATACGCCGAACTTTGCGGTGACGGCGCCGCCGGTCGTCTTGGCTGCGATTGCCAGACATACGAAGCGTATTAAGCTGACAAGCGCCACAACTGTATTAAGCACGGTTGACCCCGTGCGTCTATACGAGGACTTTGCGACACTGGACCTGCTGTCGGATGGCCGGGCGGAGATTATCGCGGGCCGCGGAGCCATGGCGTTCCTGGATACGTACCGCTTGTTCGGCTACGAGCTGGATGATTATGATGAGCTGTTTCAGGAGAGGATTGACTTGCTGCTTCAATTCAACAATAAGGAGAGCGTGTCATGGAAAGGACGCTTTCGTCCCGAGCTGATCGAGGCGGGAGTCGCGCCTAGGCCGCTTGGCGGCAAGCTACCCCTATGGATCGGCGTAGGCCGAACACCGGAGAGCGCGGAGCGGGCGGGCAGGCTGGGAACAGGACTGACGTTCGCGCAGCTGAGCGGCGATCCGAGCCGGCTTAAGCCGCTGGCGGATGCTTACCGGGCGGCGGGCAAGGCGGCTGGCTATACGCCGGAGCAGCTTCCGATCGCGGTGTGCGGACACGGCTATATTGCGCCATCCCCGCGCGAGGCGCTGGACGAATATTTGCCGTACCATACCAATTACTTCGAGCATATTATGCAGAAACGTAATCCGGGGGACCGCTTGTCCCGCGAGGAGTTCGAGCAGTCGACAGGCCCGAATTACGCGCTGGCTGTCGGCAGTCCCGAGCAGATTGTGGAGAAAATCTTATATCAGCATGAGCTAATCGGACATAGCCGTTATATCCTTCAATTAGATATCGGGGGCGTGCCTTACGCCAAAGTCGCCCGTTCCATCGAGCTGCTGGCTGCGGAAGTCATGCCGGTCGTCCGGCGCGAGCTCAGCCGCCAATCGGCGGGGAGGGGAGAAGCGCTTCGTTAACTGCCCATACCCCGCAGCTTCGCCTAAGAGACGTTTGACCTACACGCCTCAAGCGTGCGGAACAAGCGTCTTCGTCATTTCAATTTCCGTGGCAAGGAGATTGTATTGACCAACCTTGTCATGAAGACTAGAATGGGATTAATGATGAAAATCATACAATTGATTCCAAATCACAAGTCGAGCAGACAACTGTAGGCTGAAGCAACCCGCTTCGGCTTTTTTTGCTTTTGGCGGGCGATTCATTTCAAGATAGAGAGGAGAGGGAGAATGGACCTGTTGCAATTAAAGTATTTTCAAACGGTTGCCCGTCGGGAGCATATTACGCAAGCGGCCAAGGAGCTGAATATTGCGCAGCCGTCCTTGAGCCAGACGATTGCGCGGCTGGAGGATGATCTGGGTGTGGCGTTATTCGACCGTCTGGGTCGCAATATTCGGCTGAATGAGGCAGGAAGAGTCTTCTTGCAGCATGTCGAGCGCGCCTTCACCGAACTGGAGAAAGGCAAACGGGAAGCCGTCCGGGTAGCGGGCAAATATGAGGAAGTTATTACGGTGGCCTCCATCCATCTGCCGTTCGTATCCGAGATGCTGGCTTCGTTCGTTGCGAAGCATCCCGAGACGAGATTCCGGTTTCAGCAAGGCTGCTATAATTCGATGAAGCAGCTTTTGAAGGATAAGGAGATCGACCTATGCGTATCCGCACCGCCCATTGAGCTGCCGAATACGACCAGCATCACGCTGCTGACGGAAGAACTGCGCCTCCTGGTGCCGACGAGCCATCGTCTGGCTTCCCGTGAGTCCATTCATTTGATCGAGGTGGAGAAGGAAGCTTTTATCGGGCTCAAAGCCGGCTTCGGGCTGCGGGATGCGACGGATGGGCTGTGCCGTAAAGCGGGTTTTACGCCAAATGTCATTTTTGAGGTCGAGGACCCTGCCCTGCTCCATAAGCTTGTCCGGGCCGGCATCGGCATCGCCTTTATTCCCGCCTTATGGGATATGGACAACACGGACCCCGCTACTGTAGCTGTGCGAATCGCTGATCCGAACTGCTTCCGGACGATAAGCTTGACCTGGTCGGAGCGGCAGGAGCTGTCTCCGAGCTTTGAACGATTCCGAATTTATGTGATTGAATATTTTCATAAGCTGCAACAGAGATTGGCAGGCGCTGCTTCCTCAGGGGGAGAGCATACACGCTCCATTATAGGATTGGAACGATTAAAATAATATTGATTTTGGTATTGGATGGGGAATGACGGGCAACCTTATAATCATTTTGTAGCCAAAATACCCATTAAATTCATAGGTTAACTATGAAAAAGTGGCGGGGTGCCTTATTCTCAAAAGTTTGTTCGGCAGAGATTATAACCGAACGACTAGAGGGATAGGGGGACAAAATGAGGGGTAAGGGAGTGTATGGTCATGAGCAAAAAGACACAAGGGACTCACAAGGCAGTGGCGTTAGCCATGCTCGCTTTCGTCTTGCTGCTGACAGCTTGCGGCGAGAATACGGGAAAAGTGGGGGCAGCGGTACCGGCAAAGGCGTCGTCAGAGGCTCCGGCCAAAAAACTGGTAATCGGTTCGACGGGAGGCTTCTATCCATACGTATTCCAGAACAGCGACACGAATAAGCTGGAAGGCTTCGAGGTGGATCTGTGGAGCGAAATCGCCAAGCTGACCGGCTATGAGGTCGAGTGGAAAACATCTGAATTTAGCGGCCTATTCGGATTGCTGGATACCGGGAAGATCGATACGATTGCCAATTCCATCGCCGTGACGGAGGAGCGGAAGAAGAAGTATCTGTTCAGCGAGCCTTACGTGTATTCCGGAGCACAGCTTGTCGTGAAGGAAGGGAATGACGCGATTCAGTCGCTGGAGGACCTTAAGGGGAAGAAGATCGGCATCCAGCTCGGGACGAACTTCGCCAATCTGGTCAAGGACTTCGATAAGAGCGGCGAGATCGAAATCGTCAATTACGAGTCGGCGGAAGCAGGCTTTCAGGATGTGGCGATTGGGCGCATCGACGCGACCTTCGCGACGAAGGCTTCAGCCCTCGGAACGATTCAGAAGACGAAGCTGCCGCTTCAACTTGGCGGCAAGCAGCTGACGACGATACCGGCAGCTAATCCGTTCTTGAATAAGGAAGAGAACAAGGAGTTAATCAATGAGGTGAATGATGCGCTAAAGCAGCTTCGCGAGAATGGGAAGCTGGCCGAGATATCGACCAAATGGTTCACGCAGGATTTGACCAATCCGGATAACTGACGCAGGTAGGGCGTTGGAAGGGGCGAAGGCCATTCATGTTTGATTTGGTATATTTGCTGTCGGCGCTTCCCCGGCTGCTGCAATTCATGTATTTGACTGTTACCATCGCCGTGCTCTCGATGCTGTTCGGGCTGGTGCTCGGATTGCTGCTGGAGACGGCGATCAGGCGCAAGGTATTCCTGTTGTCCACTTGCTCAAAAGTATACATTTCGTTTTTCCGGGCGACGCCGCTGCTTGTGCAATTGTTTATTTTGTACTATGGCGTTCCGCAAGTGATTCCCGCGTTCGGTGAGATTAATGCTTATTGGGCGACTGTAATCGGCATCAGCTTGAACTGTGCAGCGTATCTGGCGGAGAATATCCGGGCGGCGATTCGCTCGATCGATTACGGACAGTGGGAAGCATGCCAATCCATCGGCATGACCCGCTGGCAGAGCATGCGGCGGGTGATTCTGCCGCAGGCGCTCCGCATCGCGCTGCCTTCCTTCGGCAATCAATTCGTGACCGTCGTGAAGGAGACGTCGCTAGGCTTCACCTTGGGCTTGACCGAGACGATGGCGCAGGCCAAGCTGATGGCTGCCGATACCTACAAGTTTCTGGAATCGTTCCTGGCGGCTGCCATTCTATATTGGCTGGCCGCTATTGTGTATGGCTATATTCAAAGCGCCATGGAGAAGCGGGTCAACCGTCCGTACGGCCATGAGGTATAACCGGTGATGAGGCAGACAAGGAGTGGGATGAATGAGCACGTTAAATGAATATTTGCAGGACAAAAAGTCGGCGTTGGACGCTCGCAAGCATAGACTGGCGAAGGAGAATGAGGTAATTCCGAATAAGCTGAAGGCGGGCATTCGGGTTGCGGGACGAAGCGGCGTTCGGGAGATTCGCATTCGCGACTTCCAGGTGGTCAGCGACAGCGGGCCCGAGCTTGCGGGGCATAGTCTCGGCCCGAGCTCCCCCGAGCTTCAGCTTGGCGTTCTCGGCAGCTGCCTGTCGCATATTACGCTGATTCAGGCTGCGGAGCGCGGAGTGCCGCTGGAAGCGGTAAAAGTAGAAGTGACGGGTGACATGCATCCGCTAGCAGGCAAGCCGGGCTATGAGGATGTTCCGGTGTACCTGCATAATATCGCATATACGTTGCGCATTGAATCCAGCGCTTCTCCGAAGGAGCTTGAGGAGCTGCATGAAGCAGTCGAGCTGGCTTGCCCGATCTTGAATCTGCTTCAGCAGCCTCAGCAAGTGACAGGGACGCTGGTACGTACGAAGCGGAAGCGCGCCAAGCGGGCATAAGGGAGACAGGGGACGGGCGTAGGAGTTTGTTTAGGCCAAGACAAAAGCAGAAAGCGGGCATCATGCGCGCTTCCTGCTTTTTACTTTGGAGAGACAGGCTGCTGTTGGTTAAGCCGGCATACCGCTTGTTCACTGCCCTGCGGCGGATTGCAGCTCTCGCTGCTGCTCGCGCTCGATTACTTCCAGGAATTGATGCTTGAACGCCATGCCGCGAATGACCGTCTCCCCGATGATGAAGGTAGGGGCGGAGTTGATGTTGGCGACATAATAAGCCTGATGCAGCGCTTCGCGGTGCTTCTCGCGGTAGGTGCGATCCTCCAGCGCTTTGCGGTAAGCGGATTGATCGAGGCCGATCTCTCCTGCCAGCTCGGTTAGCACGTCGATCTCCCCGATGTTTTTGCTCTCTAGAAAGAAGGCTTCGTACATCCGTTTGTTGTATTCCTTCGCCTTGCCGTGCTCGATGGCGAATTGATAACCCTCGAAGGCCAGATGCGTATACGGCTGAGGAGAGAAGGGCGGCTTCACGATCGGAATGCCCAGCTCAGCTGCGATGGGATACACACGCTCTTGCCAATCCTTCGTAATGTATTCGCCCTCGGGGCGAAGAGTAGGCGTAGGATAAGGGCGAAGCTCGAAGGGCAAATATTCAACCTCGATTCCTTTCTCGGCGGCGGCCGCCTCCAGCTCGCCTTCGGCGAGTATGCAATAAGGGCATACAAAATCGGAGTATACTTGCAGTTTCAAAGCCATGTATATGAGCTCCTCTCGTTATATTAGGAACAGCCGTCAATGGTGCAGCTGATTCCCATGCTCCATTGCTCCAGATGCTCCAGCCGCTGTTTCTTTAGTTCTGCATCAATCGCTTCCAGGAACTGCTCTTTATATAGAAGCCACTTAACCGTCGTATTGCCGATGACATACGTCGGCGCAGCCGTAATATCGGCTTCGTACAGCGCATGATGCAACGCGCGCCTGTGCGCCTCCCGGTAGGTGCCGTTCTCCAGCGCGTCGCGGTATGAAGAACCGTCCAGTCCCAGTTCCTCTGCCAGAGCGGTCAGCACATCGATGTCTCCAATATGGAGCCCGTCCTGGAAGAAGGCCTTGTACATGCGGGAATGATAAGCTTCGCCGATGCCCGCTTGCTTGGCGAATTGGTAGCCTTCAAAGGCTAGATGCGTATAGGGCTGCGGGGAGATCGTCGGCATGCGAATCGGGATGCCTAGCTGCTCAGCGATGGGATAGACCTTATCTCTCCAGCTCGTCTGCATATATCCGTCCTCGGGACGGAGCGTGGGCGTCGGGTAAGGCCTCAGCTCGAAGGGCAAATGCTCGATGGCTACATCTCGTTCCGCCGCCGCTGCTCTCAGCTGGCCATCGGCCAGCAAGCAGAAGGGACAGACATAATCAGAGTACACTTTGATCGTTAACGGCATGGCCGGGGCTCCTTTCGATAGGGGATGGCTTGCGTCTCCAAGGACCGAACCCGGAACCGGAGGAGAGTGAGTCCTTCCACTGCCAAGCCTGCTCCAGCAGAATCGACACCAATACGCCAACAACCAGTCCATTGTTCAGGATCGGCTTCAGCGCATCGGGCAGCCCTGCAAGGCTGGCCGCGGGAATGAACATGCTGCCGACTCCTGCGAACAACGAAAACGCAACAACCGTAAGCTTCTTCTCATCTTGCAGAACTAAGCCCAGCTCCTTCAGACCGGCCGAGAGCAGATGCGCGAAGGAAGTAAAAATGACGGCAAAGGCAACCGGCACGGGAACCGACGCGAGCAGGGCGGTGAGATAGGGGAAAAAGCCGGAGACGATCAGCAATAGGCAGCCGATGATGAACGGCAGCCGCCCCGTCATGCGGGTGGATGCGACGAACCCGGCTGAATGGGAGTTGGACACGCAGCCTACAGCGGAGAAGGCGCCGGACAGCAGTTGATTGACGCCCATTATGATGCCGGATCTCCGGTAGCGGTCCGACGGCTCAAGCCCGATCGTTTTCTCCATGACGACAATTGCCGCAATCATGTTAATTAGCAGCGGCAGTGTAATTACCAGTGTCGTAAGCGCAATGCCCGACTCGAACAGCGGTGCTCCCCAAGCGAACAGCTGGGGAATCAGTATTGCGGTATCCGGCAGCTTGGGCAATGCGGCAATATGGCCGAAGAGCAGAAACAAGCCATACCCTGCCGCGATTCCGATCAGCGCGGAATAGTTGCGCAGCCAAGCCGTCTTGCTTCGACCGCATAGGAAGGTCAGAAGAAGGGTTGCAATTGCCGGCGCTGCGATGCTCGCATGGATGTAACCGTCGGTATAGCCCACCCCAAGGACGCCCTTCACAATAGGAGAGCTGAACTGGAAGATGAGCAGCAGCAAATAAGTGCCCGTGACGACAGGGGTGAACAGCCTCTTCAAATAGCGGATCAGGTGAAACGCGCTTAGAAGCAGAATAATCGCCCCGGCGATCAGCAAGCCCATCTCCATCTGGCGCAGCAGCTCGGTGCCGGATGCGCCAGGCGCTAAATTAGCCGCAAGCAGGATGAATACGCCCCACCATACACCGGCGGGGCCCTCCAGTATGGGAAGCTTGTGGCCGAGCGTCACTTGCAGCAGGGAGGATATCCCGATGACGGTCAGCGTTCGCTGCAGCAGGCTGATCGTATCCGCATCCGAGAGCTGGAAAGCCGCCGCCACTACGATTGGCGCTACCAGTCCGCCCGTCAGCAGAAAGAAGGTCCATTGCAGCGAATCAAGCAGCGTTCTCACGGGCCGAACGCTCCTTTATATGGCGATTGGCATTCGTCATACGCTGGCTTCCGTTTTTAGCGAGGAAGCCAGTTCCAGCACCAGCGCTTGAAGCGACTGGACCCCGGCTTCGTCGGTGAAGATGCCGTGCTGGTCGATCTGGCCAGGATCGGCGACGTATTGGGAGGACAGCGTATTCGCCCCAAGGCCGCGCAGCACGAGGCGCAGATTGTTCAGCGCGTTGATGCCGCCTTTGCCGCCGCCGGCTGCTGCTGCGATGGCTACCGGCTTGCCGCGGAAGTGGTCGCCATTCAGAAAGTCCAGGGCGTTCTTCAGCGCGCCGCTGATGCCGTTATGGTATTCCGGAGTCACGATAAAGTAGGCGTCGGCTTCCTGTGCAAGCTTCTGAAGCTGTACGACGGTATCCAGCTCCTGCTGGGCGGGATCGCCGTTGAACAGCGGCAGCACATGGCGGTGAAGATCCAGCAGCTGGGAGTTGCCCTGCTTATCTCTTAGCAAGCGGTATACAACATTGATGACGGCTTTGGTGTTGGCTCCGGCGCGAGGGCTTCCGCTAATGAACAGCACATTTTTACTCATTTCTCACACGCTCCATATCCAGATTAATCCCAATAAAAACCAACTTTTCCGGGTTAATTAGTATCATACGTTCGGACATAAAAAACTTCCAATATCAAATTCATAATGGGTTTCATAGCCCGCCGATTATGAACCTATTGCCCCCAGCCTATCGTTTATTTTTTTCATTGACAGGATCAATCAATCCCAATTATGATAAGTGACAATTCAAATTGGAATAGGAGGAATTAGATGGCTGAATTGCGTATTCGTGGTACGGTGGACCCGATTGAGGAGCCTGCCATCGCTTTATTTTTGGAGGAGCAAGGTGTCTATTATGAGCGATGGGAGGAGAACCATACCCCTTCTTCGTATGAGGACCGACTGCTGCTGACGGAGCAGGAGAAGGCGGAGCTGCTGCGCATTTATGAGCATCAGATCACCGACTTCGCGGAGAGAAAGGGCTATAGGCAATGGGACGTTGTTATCCTGTCGGACCAGACGCCTGACATGCTGCAGAAGTTCGGCTCCCTGCATTATCATCTGGAAGATGAAATGCGGATTGTGCTGGGTGGCGGGGGCGTCTTCACGATTAAAGGAGAAGGCGGCACGGGCTACTTCGAGGTGACGGCCAGGCCCGGTGACATAGTGGTCGTGCCTGCCCGCAGGCCGCATGCTTTCCGCTTGTCGGAGCAGCCGCAATTTATCGTTGTCCGCTTGTTCGAGGGTGAGGCTTCATCGGTTACGTATAAGGTGGATGATCCATCGTTTGATGTCAAATGATGTCGGAACGATAGCTTCGGGTTGATGCGATTGATTTGATAAGTAATATTGGACGGCTCAGGAGAGGGAAGAGTACAGTCTAATTGTAAAACCTGCCAGAAACAACGCCTAATTTTTAACATTTTGTGAAACTTTGTGTCGGAAGGAGGGATGAAGTCCGGATTGATTGGCTGGGATAAATATAGCAAATAGGGAGTGGTAAATGATGTGCCGAATCTTCGGGTATATCGGTAATGATTACGTTGATCCCGGGCGATTGAAGGCGGTCTCCGATCTGCAGCTGGCAGGCGGGCCGGACCAGCAGTCGGTATTGGCGGAGAGAAACTGGGCAATCGGCAACAACCGGCTTGCGATCGTCGGGCTCGATGGCGGCCAGCAGCCTTACAGCCTTGGCGATTCCATACGCATTGTACTCAATGGCGAGATTTATAACCATCGCGAGCTGAGAAGCAAGCTGGAAGCCAAAGGCTATACGTTTACTGATCAATGCGACGGTTCCATCTTGCCTGCACTGTATGAGGAATACGGGCCTGACTTTGTCCGGTATCTGGATGGCATGTTCGCCATTGCGGTTATTGATTTGCGGGAGCGGGTGACGCTGACCTTGGCGACGGACCCGGCAGGGATCAAGTCCCTGTATTACTGCTGGGATGAGCGGAACGAGACGCTATACTTCTCCTCGGAGCTTCCTTCCTTGCTGGCGTTCGGAAGCGTGCCTTCGAGTCTGTGGCTGCCGGGCGTCGACTTTTATTTGACGACGAAGGTTGTATTCGGCGAGCGAACGCTGTTCGACGGGGTGTATGCGCTTCCGCCTTCTTCACTGCTGCAAGCAAGGCTGGGCGAGCGTCCCGCCCTTCGCCGGTGGAAGACGCTGCTGGAATCGGACCCGCTCGGGGGAGAACCGGCAGGCGCCTCCTTATCGCTGCGCGGACAGCTTGATCGTGAGGTTGCGGCGCTGCTGCTGGCTGATGTGCCCGTCTCTACGATTAATAGCGGCGGACTGGATTCCAGTCTCGTGACCGCGCTGGCGAGCAAGAGACAAGCCGGCATCCATTCCTTTAACTTATCCTACGTTGGCGACTGGCCGCTGGATGAGAAAATCTACGCCAGAGAGGTTTCCAAGCAGTATGGTACGACGCATCATGAGGTGCTCGTGGATCCGCGGGACTTCGAGAAGCTCCTGCCGCTGGTAGCGGAGCGGCTGGGACAGCCGAATGCCGATCCCATTACGCTGAGCAGCTACGCCTTGTTCGAAGCGATTCATCAAGCGGGCTTCAAGGTGACGATATCCGGCGATGGAGCAGACGAGATGTTCGCGGGTTACGACCGTTTTCTGGAGGCATCCGAGGCGACGGATGACTGGATCAAGCCTTACGTGGACGCGCTGGGCGTCGCATCACCGGAGCTTCGCAAGGAGCTGTACAGCGATGATTATCGCGCGTTTATTCAGGATAACGGCTCAATTGGCGACCAGATAGCGGACAGCCTGCGTACGGCGAATCACCGGAAAGGGAGGCTCGATGCCATTCTGGAGTTCGAGCGGGAGTACAGGCTGCCGTCGTATCATTTAAGACGTGTCGATCATCTCAGTATGGCGCATTCCGTAGAAGTAAGGGTCCCTTATTGCCAGCCGCGCATTCTGGACCTCGCGGGCAAGCTGCCCGTTGACTGGCGGATCGGGGAAGGGAAAGTGAAGCGCCTCTTGTACCGGGCGGCGGAAGGCCAGTTGCCGGATGCGATTCTGAACCGGAAGAAGCAGCCGTTCACCTTGCCGATCGACGCTATGATGCGCAAGGGACTACCGCTATACGAAACGGTGGAGCGCGTGCTGGATGGGGAGGCGCTTCGAAGACATAATTTGTTCAGCCCTGCTGCGGTAGAGAGGCTGCTGCGCAAGCAGGAGACGCAGCCCGACGGAAAGACGGCGCTTACGTTATGGTCGCTTGTTATTTTTCAGCTATGGATCAATCAATATCAAGTTCATATCGGTGCGTCCAAACAATATCAGTTTGAGGGGTGATTCACATGCAGACGTATCTGGCACATGCCGAAGGAAGCGTGTCCTCATCCATCATTATTGATGGAACGGAGTTGCCTGCTTCGCCTGATGCCATTATTCCGATTCTTAAGGGCATTCATGATGATCTGGATTATGAAGAGCGGCCATACGGACTTATCTCCAAATTTGTGGTCATTCGGCCGTCCAAACATCCCATGTACGACTTGAATTATCTCTTTTTTCAGCTTGTGCCGGGCAACCCCGTCACGTTCGATTACTCCGGCAGCTGCGGGCATTCCATTCTGGCCGCGATCCAAGTGGCGATGAAGTGGGGATGGCTGCCAAGCGCAAGCCCGGGACTGCGCGTCCGCGTTTATGTGGTGAACGTCGGTGATTCTCTTGTTTGCGAGGTAGACCATGCGGTGCGCTCCGGTATGAACTGTACGGCGCATTTCATCGTGGACGGCGGTACGTCGCTTGCCAGTCTGCTGCCATCTGGCGCTCTGACGAACCGGCTTGATACGCCGTTCGGCGAATACGAAGTATCCATTGTATCTTCTGGCAACCCCTACGTGTTCGTGCAAGCTGCGCAGCTGGGAATTCAGTCGGAGCAGGAGCTGTTCGAGGCGGGAGACGATACGCTGGAGCGGCTTAATGCAATTCGCAGGGCGGCCGCGCAATTGCTGGGCTGGAATCCGGATGGCGTCTTTCCGAAGGTGGCGGCTATCGCCAGCTATGAGCCGGACACGATCTCATTCAGGGCGATCTCGATTCCGTCCTGGCATCCGACGATTGCGCTGACGGGGGCGGCATGCATCGGCGCGGCAGCTGCTATTGATGACACAGTCGTCCAGCGGCTAATCGGAAGCACAGATGCGGCGGGCTACCGCCTAAGAGTAAGCACGAAGGGCGGAAGCACCTACATCTCGACCGCTACGACGGGCAGCAAGCTAACGGATGATTTGCTGTACAGCAGCATTTCCGAAAAAAACGTGCGCCTGCTTGGAGCGTTACCATTTAAGAAAGGAGCAACTTACGAATGGGAGTGGCAACGCAAGGTGTACGCATAGAATCATTGCTGGAGGAACTGGATCGCTACGCCGTTCTGGCCGACGAGACGGGGCGTACGCAGCAAGAATCACTTGATGCGCTGAAGGCTTCCGGCTTACTGGGCAGCCTCGTGCCGGGGGAGTACGGCGGTCTCGGCTATGATTCCTTATTTGCAGGGAGACTGATTGCCTCCATAGCGTCGATCGATCCATCGATTTCCATTATCGTCTTTCAGCATTTCTCCGTCGTATCCCGAATACTGGAATGGGGCAGCGTGAAGCAGCGGACGGAATACTTGCCGAGGCTTGCGAATGGGCAATGGTTAGCGGCATCGGCTTGGTCAGAGACAGGTGCTGGAGCCAATAAACAGAATATTGCGACAATTGCAGAGCGGAAAGCGGACGGGGGCTGGGTCATCGGAGGTGTAAAATCGTTTACGACCGGGGCAGGTCTTGCGGATTTGTACCTGGTGCTTGCTCAGACGGGTACGGGTGACTCCGGCTCGTTGTACGGCAATTCGGGACAATCTTTTTTCCTGATTGAGACGACGCAGGGGATTACCGCCGATGCGGATACGAATTTGTCCGGGATGAGAGGTTCCTCCACCGGCTTCATCAATCTGCATCATTGCGAGGTGATAAGCGAGCAGCTCATTGGTCCGCTGGGAGGAGCGCCAAGGGTCATTAACGGCATTCGCGAATGCGGGCTGACGCTGGGCTCCGTGTCGCTCGGCATTAGTGAGGCGGCTTATACCCTAGCATTAGAGCAAGTGCTGGCCAGAGGGCAGCAAGGCAATCCTCTGCTGCAGGCGGCATTGTCCGAGCTGCATATGCAGCTCGAAGCGGTGCGCGCGCTGGTGGAGAAGGTCGCGGCGAAGGAAGGGGGCGACCGACTTAGCCAGATTGCCTACCAGTCCAAAATATTTGCCTCGGAGTCCAGCGAAAGAATTGTCCGCGAAGCCCAGCAGATTATAGGAGGGTCCGGTTATGTGCGCGGGAAAAAAATCGAGCGCCTGCTGCGTGATGCCAGAGCCGTCTCGCTAATGGGGCCGGTGAACCGGCTCGCCCGGGAAATTATCGGAAGGGAGCTGATCACATGAGCAGGGCCTCGTATGATCTGATCGTTGCGAATGCCCGCATCGTCTATCGCGACCGCATTCTTCTTGGCGGAATCGCAGTTCGGGACGGAAGAATCGCGAAGCTGCTGCAGCAGGATGAAGAGGCGGCAGCCAATCGCATAATCGATGCGGAAGGGAGGTATGTGCTGCCTGGACTCATTGATTCGCATGTGCACTTCCGGACACCGGGGTATGAGCATAAGGAAAATTGGCATTCGGCTTCGATGGCGGCAGCAGCGGGGGGCGTGACGACGGTGCTGGACATGCCGAATACGAATCCGTATACCGATACGGTGGACAGGCTGCGACAAAAGTCGGCCCTTGTGCACGGCCAGTCGTATGTCGATTACGGCTTCCACATTGGAGTCGTACCCGGCAAGGCGGATGCGCTGCAGGCGCTATCCCGCGGGGAAGCGGCGAGCATCAAGCTGTTTCTGACCGGCCATCGCACAGCGAAGCATATTATTGACGACGAAGTGGAGCTGGATTATATATTCCGGTTGGCTGCGGATAAAGGCATTCTGCTGACGCTGCATGCGGAGGACGACTTTGTGCTGCGACTGTTCCGCCAGACACGCGGTGAGCCGACGGGCTTGACGGAATACGAGGCGGTGTATCCGCGCATCGGAGCCATCGCGGCTGTCGCGCGGGCGCTTAGGCTCGTCCGCAAACATGGCACTTCCGTTCATGTACTGCATGTATCGTCAGCTGAGGAATCGGATCTGCTGGACGCTGCAGCTGCAGCGGGCTTTCCCGTCACGTATGAGACGACCGCCCATCAATTGTGGTTCGATCATGCAAGCGCCAAGTCATTGGGCACGAGAGCGAAGCTGAGTCCCGCCATCCGGGAGCCGCGCGACCGGGACAGGCTGTGGCAATCTATCGCTCGCGGCACGCTTACGTCGGTCGGTAGCGATCATGCGCCGCATTCGATCGTGGAGAAGAGCTTCTCCTTCCACGATGCGCCGCCCGGCTTACCCGGCGTACAGGAACTGCTGCCCGCGTTGTTGACGGGACTGAAGCGGCATCTGCCAGCACTGACAAGAGAAGAGAGGCTGCTGGCGGCAGTGAGATTGCTTGCTGCAGGCCCAGCCCTCCGATTCGGCCTCGATCACCGGAAGGGCAGCATTGAAGCGGGACTCGATGCCGATCTCCTGATTGTAGACGATGAGAAAAAGTGGGAGGTGACCAGAGACCGCGTGCTGTCTGGCAGCGGTTGGTCGGCCTATGAAGGGTTGGAGCTTGAAGGAGAAGTGCTGGTGACGATCTTAAGGGGACAAGTGGTATACGACAAAGGGGAGTTCGGCGAGGAGATCGGGGAACAGATTCCCCTTCGGCGGGAATTGCCGGATGCCTTCCAGCGCACGGCGGGCAGCCCTTATCGTGTGTTGGCTTAAACGTCTTATCGACGGCAGGAAGAGAATTAAGCGGTGGGGCAGGCAGGTGCATATTTGCTTGCCCTCGGCTACAACTATTCTGAAGGAGGAATAACGATGACAACAGCGGCTAAACCGTTAACATCCGGCGCGGTGATTAGATGGTCGGAATTGAGCTGGGAGGATCGGGGCGACAAGCTGGTCGCCATACCGGTAAGTGAAGAGAAAGGGGCGGTGCTTGTCAAAGGTCTGGTCGTCCGCCTCAAGCCCGGCGGTACCTGGAGCAGCTGCGAGAAAGGAACGGCTCACGAGGTGGTAGGGGTCATATGGAAAGGAAGAGGAAGTGCTCGCGTTGGAGAGTCAACGAGCGTCTTGGAGGCATCCTCCGCATTGTATGCGCCGTCTGGTTCCGATTATGAGGTGAAGGCAGATCAGGGGGAGGAGATTACGTTGTACATTTGGCAATCAGTACTTCTTGAAGGTTCGCCAGTCGCATCGAAGCCAAGACTGTTCAACCATCTGTACAACGATGAAACTCAGCTCAAAGGATTTACAGGCAACGATCCGTCGCAGACCATCACCAATCCGGCCAATATGAACTTCCTGTTCTGGCCGGGTACCGGGAGTGCCAGGCTGTCGCTCCATTGCGGCATACAGGAGCCGGGACAAAGCTTTGCCGTTCACCAGCATCCGCATTCCAGTGAGCTGTTCATCGGGGTAGAGGGCAAAGGCGAAATTCATTTGAACGGTGAATGGCATCCATTCGAGGCTGGTGACTTGCTGTATGTACCGCAAGGCATTTTCCACGGCACGCGCAATCTCTATACCGGTGAAGGAGCAGCCAGATTCGTCACGACAGGTGGGCCGACTCCGTTTGACGCCAGCTTCTACACCTTCGCGGGCGTATCGCCAGAGGTTGTCGATCCGGAGTAAGGCTCATCAGTTGAACCAAAAAACCTTCACTGCTGCCAATTGTGCAGCGGTGAAGGTTTTTAATTTAGGCCATTAAGGAATCGTAACCAGCTCAGGGGCAACGGCTTTCAAATGGGAAGGATCGATAAACGTTTTGAAGTCCGGCACTTCTTTGATTTTTTCGTTATCCAGCAGGAATTGGGAGATGGTCTCCAGCGCGCCGACCAGCTCAGGTGTCAGATTGAGCGCGTAGTGGTTGAGCGCTATCAAGGTTTTAATATCAGCCGCGTCTTGCCCCAGCGTTTTGCCAATATGGGCTGCAGCTGCATCCGGGCTCGCTGTAATAAAGCTGACGGACTTGTTCAAGGCCCGCAGTACGGCTTTGACTGTCTCCGGATTTTTGTCCACAAAGTCATTATGGCCGATGAGCACGGAGTACGAGCTGATGAGCTGCTGTGGTCCTTCCTCGCCGGGAACATGGGATTCTTTGCCCGTCAGGAGCGCAACTCCGCCGTTCTTGACGCCGTTCAGAGCAACGGGCTGCCAGATGACGAATGCATCGATATTGCCTGCCTGGAAGGCGGGCACAAGCTCGGTCGGGCCAATCTTGAACGGTTCGACCGATTTGGCGTCAATTCCGTATTTCTCCACGATGCGGAGGAAAAAGGCTTCGGACACTGTACCCGGCACATACGCCACTTTCTTCCCGTTCAAGTCAGCGGGCGTTTTGATTTTATCCGAATTAACGACCAACGTCTGCACGCCGGATATGTCCGCCTGCTGGGCGATAATTTCAATCGGCAGGCCGGAAGCCTTGGCAATAATCGGCGGGATGTCACCAGATGATCCGAGCTGGATGCTCTTCGAGCCTAGTGCGGCAGTAACGTCTGGACCGGCTGCGAATAGCTCGATTTTGACTTCCAACCCTTCTTCCTTGAAGTAGCCTTCTTCGTTCGCGATGACAATGAGCGGCGACAATTGCGTGTCGCGCGCCGTGCCGATCGAGAGGCTGGTTGTCTCCAGTGCCGGTGCAGACGGCTCAGTTGTAGCGGCAGGCGCCGAAGGAGAAGGGGACACGGATGGCTGTGGCGATGCCGATGGAGCTGGCTTGTTGTTGCCCCCTCCGCATGCAGCAAGGAGCAGCGTTAGCGCAACGAATAGCAGGATAAGGAGCGAAAATGAGTTCAATTTGCGTTTCATAGACATAGCAATAGCCTCCAAAGTAGTTTATTTCCAACGCAGCAGAAGCTTCTCCAGCGTGGTCAGCAGCAAATTAATGAGATAACCTATAATGCCGATGGTGATCATGCCGACCAGCACTTGATCGGTTTTGAACATGTAACGCCCTTCCTGGATGAGGAAGCCGAGTCCTTCGTTCGCGGCAATCAGCTCGGAGCCGACTAGGCAAATAAAGGCCATGCCCATGCCAGAACGAATGCCGATCATCATATTCGGAATGGCGGCGCGCAGTGTGACATGCCAAAAGATAGGCAGCTTGCCGGCGCCGAGCGATTGCGCAGCCCGGATATGCACCGGATCGACTTGGCTGATCCCTCCTGTGATGTTGAGAAGGAGGGGGAAGAAGGCGCCGTAAATAATGATGGATATTTTCGACCACTCGTCGATGCCAAGCCACAGGATAGCCAGAGAGATAAAGGCAAGCGGCGGAATGGGACGAAGCAGCTCGATGACGGGATTAATCGCATCCCGAAGAAAACGGGAGGAGCCTAGCATCAGTCCCAGCGGGAGAGCAATAGCGAAGGCTGCGCCGAAGCCGAAGAACACGCGCCTTAAGCTGGACAGCGCATGAACGGCAAGCGAGCCGTCCCCGAGCATGTGCGACATCGTCTGAAGCGTAGCGAGCGGGCTGGGAAGCTGAGCTGGAGCGACATAGCCGAGAGCGGTAATCAGTCCCCAGGCAAGCAGCAACACAGTTAGACCGGACAGCTTGATCAGCAGCCGCGTCCATGTGCGTCCCCGTATCGGCCATAGCCGCCCTCTGAGGGAAGGACGCACACCCTTATGCGGTAATGACGGATAGGTGTTCTCCATACGGGCCCTCTCCTTCTCGCAAAGTCTCGCTGATACGGGACGCATACTGCAGCAGCCGCTCGTCATGACGTTTTCTCAATCTCGGCAAGTCGATGTGCAGATCAAGCGCGATACGCGCAGGGTTCGGCTGCAGGACGATGATACGATCGGCGAGATAGACGGCCTCTTGAATGCTATGGGTGACAAACAGGCAGGTTTTGCGCTGTTGTTCCCAGAGGCCGAGCAGCTCTGTTTGCAGCTTTTCGCGAGTCTGCTCATCAAGCGCGGCGAACGGTTCATCCATGAGCAATATGCCGGGCTCATTAGCAAGCACTCGTGCGAGTCCTGCGCGCTGCTTCATGCCGCCGGACAGCTTCCCAGGATAATGCTTCTCGAAGCCGGCGAGGCCGACCATCTCAATATAGTGACGGGCGCGCTCCTTGCGCTCCGATGAGGGAATGCCGTTCACCCGCAGGCCGAACTCGACGTTTTGCTCTACGGTAAACCAGGGGAACAGGGCGTATTCCTGAAAGACAACGCCGCGCTCCTTGCCGGGCTTCTCGATTCGTGCGCCATTATAATAGATGTTGCCTTCATAAGGCTGAAAGCCGGCTACGCAATTCAGCAGCGTCGTCTTCCCGCAGCCGCTGGGGCCGAGCAAGCAAATAAACTCTCCCTCATCCACGTACAGCTTCAGCCGATTCAGGACCAGACGGTCTGCGGAGTGACCGGGACTTTGGAATGCTACAGTGACGCCTTCAAACGACAAAATGGGAGTAACTTCATGCAACGTTAGATCCACTCCTTTCGCAAAAATCATACTATTCCACTAAGATATGTTGCATATTGCTACTACTGTACCAGTGATAAATCAACCAATCCAATACCAAATTGGCTATGTAATTGATAGCTTTCGTGCAATGCATCTGGGTGAGTGCAAAGGCCCGATTATGTCCTGTTTGCCAATGCGATGTCTGTATTCGGACAACAAAAAAAGAGCCAGGCCTGCGTTCCATCGAACGAAGGTCATGGCTCCTCCTTAGAGTATTTTTTGGAATAACAAGTGTACTGCTTGGTTATAGCATATCTGCGGCAAGCCTTTCCTGTTCCGTCATATATCTCTTGTCCTACCGTAAGGACGATGCTCTGATCTCCTCCGCCCAAGTGCCTTATCGCAAGCTGCTCATCGTTTAGCCATTTGAGATGAAAATAGGCATTGGCATCGCTGAAATACACGGTTCTTACTGCCTCGTCCTCCGAATGGGAAACGACATTGACGAATAGATGGACACCCCCTGCAGCGCCTCCATACGTCTGGTCATAATATTGCGCAGTATAGCGGCCGGAAGGCGAGGTTACCTCTTCCCGCAATTCTCCCTCTTCGTACTTGAATTCGTAAGGAAGATTCAAATAGATGAAATAAGCGCTCCATCCCAGTAACAATGAACCTAGTATGAAGAACCATTTCTTCAATCCGACACCTCCTTATTTCGAATTGATTATGAAACACGATATAACTATTTTAATAGACCAACCCATAAATATCCAATTTATATTCATATTTGAAACAATTCTGCCGATCATACCAATATTGCCATTAGAGAGGAGAGTTGAAGTGAGCAACTACTATTATTCTATGATTGGCCGCTTGCTGGACGGAAGGACGCCTGTGTCAAGTACAGGCTATTACATGCTGGATGAAGAGGGACAGGTCAGTTACAGTACAACTCGTCCTGAAGTAGAGGTTACTACGCTTGCGGACTTCACGGATGCTTTGGTCGAAGGGTGCAAGCGAAAGATTCAAGAATTCGCCGATAGCGCTAATAACAATGAAGTTTATGCGTTTAACTTATATACTGATGATCATCGGGGGTTATATGTCTACATGAATACGGAGAGCTGCTTTAAGGAAACGCTGAGCTCCTATCAGAGTGATAATCCGGATTATAATGATAGAGACCGAATCATTCAGCTCAAGTATAGCCAAGGAGATTTCGATTTTCAGTTTTGGTTTGAGGGTACAGATGGACCAGCCAGACATATTGACAACTTCGGGAAGATAGCTAGTGCTGTCTCTTATGATTCTAGGGAGAATTTTGAAGAGGCAGTTATTGGAGCTCCAGTAGCCGCAATTGAATCAGGGGTGATCGAAAATGGCTACTTTGTATGCGTGCTAAGGGCGGTACAGCAGCTAATCGCCGATCATGCATTTGATGTGCTTAATACGACAAGCGATTTTATTGCGTTTGCTACCAGCGGCAACGATTATACGGATTACAACATTACTATGAGAAAGACCATTGATAAGGATTTGTTCTATCAGGTGTTCCCTGATGTGAAGGAGTCGGATGCCAAATTCGAGGAGGCTATGAAGGATAACGAAAACTTATCCTTAGCAAAATCTATAGCTTATTGGTCCGATGCCATTGACCGTGAATCTTTGGAATTTGAACCATATTCTTTTATGAAACCGTTTATGGAAATCTTCGTGCAGCTTAGCCGTTTTGGGAACGAGCTGGCGCAGGAGAGTATCGAGCGGCTGACAGAGATAGCTGCCGGTTCGCAAGGCTTTGATCAGGAGGCCTATAACAAAATGAGCTTCTATCTGGAGGCTCTGCACTTCTCTGGAACTCTAACCCCAGAACAAGCAGAACAGTGTCGCGTCATTGCGAATCGATTGGAAGAAGCGGATAAGGAGTTGTTCCAAGCTGATGCTGATGACTTAAGGGCCATGTTGTCAAGTTAGCTGGAAATATAAACCTAACCAGCTCTGCAACTCTTCCCGGGTGAACCGTTCATATAGATGTATATCACCCGGGAAGGACTACGCATAGTTAGAATCCATTTATCCAAAACCAAATAGGCCTTTTCAAAATGTCCATTGTTGAAACAGACATCCCCGCCTATACTGACATAGTGATAATGATTATCATTAACATCGAATGAAGAAAAGGGGATTTGACATGAATAAGCAAAAAAACCGCCTTACGCAACCTTGGAAGCTCATGATGGTGGCGGCTCTCGCGGCGCTTGCCTTAAGCGCATGCGGCAACGAAACGAACTCGGTAACTAAACCATCTGCGTCGCCAGAGGTCTCCTCCAATGTGGAAAAGGCAGAGGTGACCGAAAACGAAGCTTCGGCTGTGCGTATGTTCAAGGACTGGTCCGGACATGACGTCGAGTTACCGAATGATCCAAAGCGAATCATCTTCCATGGAGAGACAACTGGAGATTTGCTGGCGCTTGGTATCATGCCAGTTGGTATAATGAAAGCTAGCATTAGTGGCGCCGTATTCGAAGAACGCATGGCAGTTGTTGAGGATATCGGATTTCCGTTCAACGTGGAGAAGGCTATTGCGCTCGATTCGGACTTAATCATTGTGGCTAACAATGACGAGGAGCAATACCAGAAGTTGTCCAAAGTCGCACCGACGGTGACGTTCGATACGTTCGCAACGCTGCCCGAGCGGATGGCTACGCTTGGCGAATTGCTGGGCAAAGAGAAGGAAGCTCAGGAATGGCTGGAGAAGTACAAGCAACAGGAAACGGAAATGTGGAAATCTCTCCGCGCAAGTGGCGTAAGTGACGAGGAGACGGCTTCGGTTATTACGTTTTATCCAGGCAATCGCCTATTCATCATGTTAGCTGCTGGATTGCCGCAACTGCTCTATAGTGAGGGCGGCTTCAAGATGACGGAACCAATCAAGAACTCAATGAGCGAAGGCGTCGGATTCGTCGAAATTTCGATGGAGAAGCTTCCTGAATTTGTAGGCGACCGCATATTCGTCCTAACGCCGGAGTCAGAAGAGGCCAAGGGAGATACAAAAGCATTGATAGATAGTGCATTGTGGAAAGGACTTCCGGCAGTGAAGAACGGCTATGTCTATGAAATGCCAATCAACAAAGCATCAAGCGACGCCACTTCGCGTGAATGGCTGGTGGGGGAACTGCCGAAACTGATGGCAAAGTCGCAATAGTACACGCATTTTACTAAAATAAAGCAAAGAAGCTTTCGACTAACGTTGAAAAGCTTCTTTTTTTTCGTTATAGTGATAATGATTATCAATTACGGCGGGTGAGATGGACATGAGCGCTAGTCATTCAACAATACCGATCGGTTCGTTATTATTCCAACTAATGGATGGCACTCTTATCAGGAGTTCGAATCTGGAGAGAACCGAGCGGAGCATATCGGACACCTATCTTCTGCTCGTATTTCTGAAGGGCGAAGCGCAGTTAATCATTGGGGATGAATTGTACCCTATTCAGGCGAAACAATCGTATTGCTTACTTCCTGGAATGAAGTACAGTGTGGAACATAAGGAGAGATCTGAACTGCATTACTTCCAGCTATCCTTTCGCGTGATTCAATCGGAGGATGGAAGCATGGGGTGGTACGCGGGTCAGCTATGGCCGGGCCAAGGTCCGCTCAGAGCCTTTCCTTTCATGCGGATTCTGCAAATTGCGGAGCAATTGACAGAGAGTGCAACCGACAAGGACGGTATAGAGCAATTCAAGCGAAATCAAATATTTCAAGAGCTGATCGGCTTTTTGCTGGAACAGCAGCATCAGTCGGAGGACACGGATTCTCCGCTTCATGCTGTGAAATCGTCCATTCAATATATAGAAGAGCATTACACGGACGCGCTTACCGTTAGAGAGCTTGCGGACCGGGCAGAGGTGCCGTATTGGCAATACTCCTCCATCTTCAAGGAGCTGACGGGCAAGAAGCCGAACGATTACATCGCCGACCTGCGCATGGCGAGGGCCAAGGAAATGCTGCTGCGGACAAATGCGCCGCTGAGGGAGATTGCCAGCCAGACGGGATATGTGGATGAATATTATTTTAGCCGGAGATTCCGGCAATCGACGGGGCTGGCACCAAGGCAATATGTAGCGGCGATGAGGAAGCAAATATCCGTTCGCGATTGGACCGGCCATGAGGTGCATATTCCCGCACATCCCAAGCGCATCGTCTTCTATGGGGAGACCGTTGGCGATTTGCTGCCTCTTGGCATCAAGCCGGTCGGTTGCAATTATGGCCTGCAAGAAGCCTGGTGCGAAGAAGAGCAGCACACCATTGTAAATATAGGCACGCCGCTGGAACTGGATACCGTCGAGAAGCTGGATCCGGATCTGATTATTTACGCCAATGCAGATGAAAGGCAGTATAAGAAAATTGCAAAGATCGCGCCAACGGTTACTTTCGACAGCTATCAGACATTAAAAGAGCGCATGCATACCCTTGGCCATTGGTTCGGCAAACGCCGTGAGGCGGAGATGTGGCTTCATCGTTTTGAACAGCATTCAGAGGAAATGTGGAAATCGCTTAAACCGGCAATCCGGCAGGAAGAGAATGCATCCGTATTTACCTACCACCGGGGCGACCGCCTCTTCGTCATGGGAACGATCGGGTTGACGGAGATGCTGTATCATCCGCTTGGCTTCAGACCGACCAAACGCACTCAAATGCTTCGCAACCAGCGTCGGGCTTACCATGAGATTACCGAAGCTCAAATTAAGGATTACGCAGGCGACCGCATTTTCCTGATTTTTCCCACGGATTCGAAATCGAGAGCGGCGACGGAAGCGTTATGGAGCAGCCCGTTATGGAATAGCCTTACAGCTGTTCAGGAAGGGCATGCCTACCTCGTAGAGGAAGAGAAGTGGAATATCGGAGACGCCGTGTCAAGTGAGAGGCTGTTGGAGCTTTTGCCTGCTCTGCTCAGAGAAAGCCGCTAATCCTGATCCAGCCTTCATGTAAAAAAACAGATATACCCATACTTTCCCAGATATTCGCAATGCAATCCAGTATACTGGTAGTTAAAGGATTGCAATACGGAGGGAGAGTGCCGATGCACGAGGAAGATTTGGCAATAGCGATGGAGGCTTTGAGGCAGTATGCGATTCAAGCGGATACGATGGAGCTTATCGGGCAGAGCGCCAATATGGTGTTTAAAGTGACGGATGTACAGCAGAGCCGATATAGCCTGCGCCTTCATGCTTCCAAGAGCGAGAGCATGGATCCGATATGGCTTGCGCCTCGCGTGATCTCATCTGAGCTTGCGTGGCTAGAGGCGTTATCCGGCGAGACGGATGTGGTCGTGCCTGTGCCGCGCAAGAACAGCAGCGGGGAATATGTGACAGAGACAAGCGGCAAGAGATGGACACTGCTTGGTTGGATGGAAGGGGAGCAGAAGCCGTTCATTGCTACGGCGGAAGAGGCTGGCCAAATCGGCCGAATGATGGGCAGGCTGCATCGGCAAGCCTCAGGATGGAAGGTTCCGGATTCCTTCTCCAGACCTGCTTTTGACGGATCGCGAATTGAACAAGCTCTTGGCAAAGTCCGGTTATGGTCCGAGGATGGGCGCATTCCGCAAGAGAACGTAGAACTGCTGAAAGAAGCGGGACAGCGCGTGCTTGCTATGATGAATTCGCTCGATCGAACGCCGGAGCATTGGGGCATTATTCATGCAGATTTGATTCCAAGCAACCTTCTATTCGGTAGCGGAGAGTGCCGGCCGATTGATTTCGGCGCATGCGGATTCGGCTATTTTTTATTCGACCTCGGTTGGACGTTCTCGTATATTCATCCTGCGCTTAGAGCTTGTTTTCTTGAGGCATATTCTGAACAATTTCCGCTGCCGGAGCATCATGTGGAGAGATTGGAAGGTTTTCTCGTTGCCGCGCAGTTGGAGACGATGAACTTCTGGCTCGGGCTGCCGGATGCCTCCGCATGGCTGCCGGATCATATCGATAAGCTGGCGCATAGGGAGTTTCGGCATTATGTAGACGGGGATCGTTTTCTTTTTACAGGTACACCTTACTGGGAATAATAAGGCTATTAGGGCTGCTGACCGGTCACGACAAGTGATTGGCAGTGGCCTTTTATTGAGCCAACAGGCAGAAGGAAAGCTGCGTGAAGCAGCTTTTTCGAAGAAGGTAATAACGGGCATAACTTGCATAGTTTAACAACTTTATTCGTTTTTCAGCTTTTGAAATAATAGGAGCGTTAGCATTCTATTAAGAAGGTTGGGGAGTGATGAGCGTTGCGAGCTAAGAGGGTCTATTTGGCTGTTTTAGGGCTTGCGGTAGTCATTATCTTTGCCGTTGTATTAGGCTCGCTGGGAAGAGCCGGTCGCGGCGATGGAGGGGAAGGGGCAATGAAGCCGCAGGAATCGGGAACTCCAGGCGTTGCAAGACATGAGGAAGATTGGCTGCTGGAGCCTGTCTATCAAGTAAAGATGCACAGAGATTTGGTCTATGCAACACAAGAAAACCAGCTTGGCAAGCAAGAATCACTGGCGTTGGATCTTTATGAACCGGATCAAGAGGAACCGGAGGCGCGGCCATTGATCCTGTTCATTCATGGCGGCGGCTTCAATTCAGGCGATAAACGGGATGCGGAGGCCATAGCGAAGGAATGGACCAGCCGCGGCTATGTGGTGGCATCGGCCAACTATCGCTTGCGCACCAACCCGCAGGCGGATATGAAAGGAACCATCGCCGATGCAATAGAGGACTTGGGAGATGCTCTGTCATGGCTTCATCAGAATAGGGAGACTTACCGCATCGACACGCGCTTGACGGCTGTAGGCGGCGATTCCGCAGGCGGGCAGCTTGCGGTTACCTTTGCAAGTCGGTATGAGGCTGCAGACGGAGAGGATGGACCTGGACTATTCGCCGTCATTGATATTTATGGCCCGCTCTTCAGAGGAGAAATTCAGGAAGGATATCCGTCTACGCTCATCATTCACGGCACGGAGGATGCGATGGTGCCTTATCAGGAGAGCGTCGTGCTGTTCAACATGCTGGAAGCCGCCCATGTCTATCGTCAGTTCATCACCATGGAAGGCGGCGGGCATAGCTATCAAGATCCGAGAGTATGGGGACAGGTGGCCCAATCTACTGTCCATTTTCTAAGAAATGCAATTTCCTCTCCCAAACAGATCTTCTTGCCGGCTCAGACGGAGCTGGCCGTATCCGCCGGAGATGAAGCCAAGCTGACGCTGTGGAGACAAGCAGCTTCTACAGAAGCTGCGGGCAGTATGCGGGCGCAGCTTCCAGAGGGGTGGGGGCTGTCAGGCCCAACCGTTTACTCTGCAGGTGCAGATACCGATGTAGCCATCACTATACCGGAGGATACAGCTTCGGGGCTTTATCCCGTCCTGATTTGGGCGGATCAGGACAACGGCAAGGCTGAATTGCCTCTGACGCTATATATGAAGGTGAAGGAGCGGCTAAGCTATGAGCGAACGGTCTATTACAATACGGATGAACGCCAAATCCACACTCGCCTTGCAATCGAGAACAAGCATCCAAGGCTGCTGCAAGGAAAGGTTGTTCTTCGCTATCCGAATGCGGATGGCAGCCAAGACGAAGTGTTCGAGCTGGAGACGCTGCAGCCCGGCGAGCAGAGAGAGCTGACTCTACCGTTTTATTCGTATGACCCGCCGACGATCTTTTACGAGAATCTGCCGGGCATTACGCTTCAGGAAACGCCGCTCAGAACGCATGTATATGCAGCCGAGAAGAGCGATAAGCCGCTTACGATTGACGGTTCGCTAGAGGATTGGAAGCGTGACAATCCGTTCCCGTTGAACCGCGAATCTCAAGTACTTATGCAGGAGTATGGAGGAGCAAGCGATCTTAGCGGTCTAGGTTATGTGTCATGGGATGAGGACTATGTATATTTGGCCTTGGAGATGAAAGATGATCAGCATGTGCAGCAGGAATCGGGCTTCGGCATCTACTTGGGAGACAGCTTGCAGTTCTCCTTCCGGCTGGATGAGAAGTCTGGTGCTCCGCAAGGTGTTCATGAGTTGGGAGCTGCGCTTCATGAAGGAGGCTCGCCGTCCACCTTCCGCTGGCTTGCGCCGCCGCCCTTCAAGCCGGGCGATATATCTGGAATGAAGGCAGGCATTAGCCGCTTCGGGGAGCAGACGGTATACGAGATCGCTCTGCCATGGAGCGAGCTTGGGGTGAAGGAGCCTTCCGAAGGCTTGCAATTAAAGTTTTCGCTGCTGGTGAATGATAATGACGGACAGGGCCGAAAGGGCTGGATTGAATACAACAGCGGTATTGGCTATAAGGATGAGCGGGCATTCGGCGATTTGTTCCTGGTGAACAAAAACAAACGCAATTAGACAATAGAGACTGTGATCGGGCTGCCGCCCGGCTGTTGATTACAGTCTTTTTTTCTCGGAATAACTGGAATAAAGTGGTTGGAAAAATCACGCCGTACCGTTATCCTAGCAAGTAAGATATTGATTTTATTCTACAAGAGAAAATTCCTATCCATGAACTACCCTCAATCTATGCGGATATGTTCGAGTGGCCGTCATATTCATGGCGGCCTCTTTGATCTATTCCATCGCGAGGCGCAGTTCCCGCCGTACTTCATGCCCGTCCCGGCTTACCTCCACAAATCCCGCCGCATCATAAAGCTTGGCAGCTTGCCTGTTCTCAATCCGGTGTCCCAGCACAATGGTGTCGCAGCCATGCTTCTCGCGGATATGGCGAATCAACGTCTTTATGCCCGAGAGTCCATATCCCTTCTGCTGATGCAGATGATCAATCAGATAAGCCATAATCCAATAGCTTCCGTCCTCCGGATCAACAGCGTATACCGCCAGGCCGACAAGCTGCTCGGAGTGATAGAGAGCCAGTGGGTTAAAGCCGCAATAAGCAGACTCCGCAAGCCAATAAACGGCCGGATCGGGGAATACGCTTTGCTGCTCTTCGGTAACTTTTAGCCCGGCACAATCATACCAATTGGTTTGATCAACAGGTCGTATATGGATTTCCCGGTCTTGCGGCTCTAGCATCGGATCGTAATCATTCATCATCACACACGCTCCCTTTATGAACAGAATGGAGCAGGATGCCACTTGCGTTCAAGGCTGAGTTTGCTTTAAATCATTCATTCCCCGAATAGGCTTGCCAAGCCCCACCTATGTGATGACTGCTCTATAGAGGCCAAGCGGGTCGAGGGAGGGTCCATTCGGACCTCAAAAGTCTCTGCTTGCGGTTCTATCTTCCGGGTTTCAAGCCGGTGTATAATTTGTTATGATCATAAGGAGAAGATTAGGGGAGCAAGATGAGATGGACACCTTCAGAGACATTATCGCCGAACGGCGTACCTATACCGCTAACAAACATACACATAGCCATGGCTACGGGCAGCTGATTATTCCGCTCCAGGGGGAGCTTGAGATTACAGCCGGTCCCAAAAGCTTGATGATGAACACGGACACGCTGCTCTACGTGCCGCCTGCATGCGAGCATACGTATCATTCCGTCGTGCGCAATGAATTTTTGGTGCTGGATATCCCGCATTTCATGCTGTCTTCCATAGAGCTTGGGGATCGTGGGATCGCCTGTCCGGTGAACAACCAGTGGAAGGGCATTCGATATCTCATTCTGAACGAGCTGGACCGCGGACCGGAGCATGGAGCGGCGCTTAAGGAGCTGTTTCCGTATATCTCGCATTGTCTCGTCCAGGAGCAGATGCCAAAGTCCATCCAATATATCCATGAGCATTACGATGAGCCGCTGACGGTGCAGAAGCTCGCCGAGATGGAGCATTACAATCGATCGTATTATTCCGATTGGTTCCTGAAGGTGACGGGCAAGACGCCTTCAGCCTATATTCAGGAAGTTCGCCTGAGCAAGGCGAAGGAGCTGCTGCGGGATACGAACCTGTCGATCTTGAATATTGCGGTGCAGGTTGGGCTGGAGCATCAATCCTCTCTGACGAGATTGTTCCAGCAGTATGAACGGGTAACGCCAAGCCAATTCCGAAAAATAAATCATGCTCGCTTGTCCTAATCGGCAGGCGGGCTTTTCTTATGCGCTTCAATTCCAACCAGGCGACATCCGGTAAAAAGTGTCCGGCAATCGGTAAAAACCGATTTTTGCAGGGGGATACAATGAAATAGATCCCGGATCGCCGGGAACCTCTTGAATAACTGTGAGGCAAGAGCCACGGTTATTTTTTATATGCAGGAGGCGCTGCCCGCTAAGCGGCAGCGATCATTGGATCTGGATGCAAAGGAGCAAGACATGGAAACGATACTGGGATTATTATTTACATTGTTATGGTCATCTGCAGCGATTGCGATCAAGTTCGGACTGAATTCTACGACACCGCTTGCGCTCGCCTCGATTCGGTTCATCCTGGCGGGGACGCTGATGATGATATTTGTATATGGCATTAGCCGCAAATATCCAATGCCAACCCGCAAGCAATTCGGCCCTCTCATTGTGCTTGGGCTGCTTAATACAACAATCTATATTGGCGCGACCTTGTGGGCGCTGAATTATGTCTCGGCGGGCTTGTTCAATCTGTTTGTAGCGGCTAATCCGTTTCTCGTTGCTTTTCTGTCCTACATATGGCTGAAGCGCAAAATTTCCATCAAGGAATGGACGGGTATGGGTGTTGCTGCTGCGGGCCTCTTTATTGCGGTATGGCCCACTCTGGCGAGCGCGGAGGGAAGGCTGATCGGCTTCCTATTGCTTGGTGTCGGCATGGCTTCGATGGCGCTTGGAAGTGTCTATTTTAAAAAGGCGGACTTGCAGCTGCCTGGCATCGTCATTAATGCGTGGCAGCTTTCTATCGGGGGAGCGGTATCTGTACCGCTGGCTTATTTTATAGAAAAAGACCGATTTTTCTTGAACGTGGACGCTTATTTGATCGGTTCGATGATCTGGCTCGTGTTCGTCATATCCATCGGAAGCATGCTGCTATGGTTCTACATGCTGAAGCGGGATGCGGTGAAGGCGAACAATTGGCTGTTCATGACGCCGATCTTCGGCTACATGCTGGCGGCTGTCCTCCTGCATGAGAAGATTACGTCCTTTGATATGGTGGCGACCATGTTTGTGGTGACGGGGTTATTCCTGTCGGGCAATATTCAGCTGAGTCCGCAAAAACTGCTTCAAGCGCGATTCCAGCAAGGCTCTTTGTCCAGGAAATAAGGGGTCGGGTCGGGTAAGATGCTCTGGCATCGGCTATACCGTTAGTTCAGAGGTAAACCTAATAAAGTGGGGGTGCGAAGATGGCGGAGATAGAGGATTTCATGAAGCTGGATATTCGTGTGGGTACGATTATAGAGGCTATGCCGTTCCCGGAGGCGCGGAAGCCGGCAATCAAGCTAAGCATCGATTTTGGCCCGCTGGGCATCAAGCAGTCATCGGCTCAGATTACGCGGCGGTATGAGCCGGAGGGGCTGATCGGCCGCCAGGTCGCCGCCGTCGTGAACTTTCCCGTGCGGCGTATTGCAGGCTTCAAGTCGGAGGTACTGGTGCTGGGCGGCATGCCGGAGGAAGGCGACGTTGTGCTGCTGAGGCCGGATACAACGGTTCCGAACGGAACGCCTATTGCTTGAACAGAGAAACCGATTATCGAATGGGAATGGATTACCGAAAACGTTGAGAAGAGGTTGCACATGTCATGATGACGATGTTGCAGCCTCTTTACTATAGAGAAGTTCAACCCGGATTTCTTCCAATAAAAAGGAAACCATTGGCGTTTGTCGAACGTTGTTTAAGAACAAAGTCGTGGAGCCGGGGGGAGCGGAATTTTTTGTTGAACAAACCATACCAGGCATTAAATGATTACGTCTATAAGGTGCAGCAGGAGATTGGCGCCACAGCGGCAGCGGTCTACCTTATTCAAAATAATGTTGTCGTGAATGAATGGTACTCCGGCAGACACGGGGCCGACGACACGTACCGGGCAGTAGATGCGCAAACCCGGTTCAATGTCGCTTCCATCCGCAAAACCTATCTTGGGCTCGCCGTTAGTCTGTTGCTAGAGGACGGACGTATTCATAGCATAGACGATGAGATTGGACAATACTTGGCGGCATATTCCGGGATTGCTGAGGGTGTCACGCTGCGCCATCTGTTGACCCACACTCACGGGATAATGGAGAGTGAAGGAGGGCTGATACGGGAGTTTGAGCCAGGCTTGGGCTGGGCTTACCGGAATACTGGGATTCGTATGCTGACAGGGCTGGTTGCCCGGTTAACCGGACAGACCGTAAGCTCATTCCTGCAGGAACGCGTGTTTGATCCGTACAGATTGCGGGAGTCAGGATGGGAAACGGAGTATGCGGATGAGCTGATTTACAACTATTATGACGATCCGTATTCATGGGCAGGGGCGCATGACAGCAATGCGGGAGATCAGAGCAATCTGTTTGTCAGCGCCAGAGACTTGGCGAGATGGGGGCAACTCCACTTGCACAAGGGACTGCTGAACGGGAGGCAGCCCCTTCCAGCAAGTGTGTTCGAGAGAGTGACAGCTTTGCATACGCCGGATACTGTACCATGGGGTGAGCCTCGCAACGGGTTTATTTGGTGGCTGCAGCATGACACTCCACTGAATCAGCTAGGCGAGCATTTGCCGGTTGGTTCCTATCTGATATTAGGCATTACGGGCTGCGTATGTATCGTTGTGCCGGAGTTTGATGCGGTTGTCGTCCGCATGTACAATCAGCTGAGCAACCCGGAGGGTTATCATTATTTAGACGAAATTAGAACCTTCGGCAATCTGGCGGCGGATCTTCTGAGAGCTGGGATATAAAGGAGTGAATTTATGAAGTTGAATGGACTCTATGCGGATGAATGGGCGGAGCTGTCTTCCGAAAACAAGCAGGAGCGGGTGGTGAAGCTGCTTGCCGAGACTCAGGCTCCTTTTGATTTTGAGGGGATAAAGGTATTTTCGGCCCATGACGTCATGAGCGAAACGGCCCTGCTGGATTGGAAGGGACGGAAATTCGTATTCGTACCGGGGAAAAAGTCCGTCGTGCTGGGCTGGGATGGCGGCATCGACGGGATGGATGAACGGACGCGCCAGGAGATAGATGACGGATTCGAAGAGGTGCTTGATCCGCTGTCATGGTGGAGGAAGCAGCTGGTCGATGCCAAGGCATCGAATAGTGAACATGTAGACGAATTTGAGAGACGGGTTGCGGAGCTGGAAGCTGAAGCTGTAGCGGAACCGGCTAGTGAGCTTCAAGCGTTCTACAGCATGGAGGGGCTGAACGCCTATATCAACGAGCATACTTCTCCCGTTCGTACGGCCGATTTGCCGCCGATGATCGTGGAGTGCGAGCTGAATGAGGTCGGTCTTGTGCCTGTCGGATATGTGGACCGCGGGAAGAGAGAGCATCAGATAGAGGATGACTATCTGGAGCAGGTTGAGGACTATTTGTACGACTTCAATACAGAGTCCGTGATGACCGAGTATTCCGGGACATGCCGCTTTCAGCGAAGCGAGGCTGATCCGATGGTTTATCGCGTCTACGCCTTTGACTACACAACGCGGGAGGACTTGCAGACTCAGCTTCAGGCGGAAGGCTTCGCTTTGCCGACGGAGGATCAGTGGGAGTATCTGTGCGGATTGGGACAGCGTGCGCTATTCCCATTCGGCGGTCGTTTCGACGGGGAGGGGCGATACGCGCATCTCAGCGAAATCGGGGAAAACGTGCTGGAGCAGCCGAATGGGCTGGGAGTGACGATCGCATACGATCCGTACAAATATGAGATCGTTGACTCCGAATGCCTCGTCAAAGGCGGAGATGGCGGGAATGCCTTATGCGGGGGAGAACCCTTTATCTATATGATGCTGCCGCTCGCTGCTTACTGGCGGGATGCGATGGCAAGCGAGCTGCTCGAAGATGAGGATCTGGCAAGCGGGTTTTATTTTTACCGTCGAGTTTTTGTTGTGGAATAATGAACGCTCAGGAGGCATGTATGCTTATTCCATTGAATGGCTCGTATCCTGCGGATAAAAGAATTGCGGGAATCCATAGCATTCCGGTGGCGGAAGACGGCTCGCTCGTATTTGTATGGGACAAGTATGAACAGACGCTGACGACGGTTGGCGGCAGGCTTGACTCTGATGAAGATATCGATGAGGCTCTGGACCGGGAGACGGTGGAAGAAGCCGGAATTGTACTGGAAGCACGTAGGATTCCGTTCGCCGCCTGGTATTGGGAAAGCACGGATACGTACACGGTTTTTGTTATGGCGAGAATCCGGGAGTACAGGGAGCTGCCGGAAGGCTTTGAGACAACGGGACGGGTGACAATGAACCTGGAGACGGCTCGCGAGCTGATCGCAAAGCTCGAAGGCGATGGCCTGCGCCTGCAGCTTCTGGCTCTCGCGGAGCCGCTTTATGTTAGGGAGTTCAAGTGAACGGCTTAATTCATGCGGATTGTTTTGTAGCGGAAAACTTTTTGTGAAACAGGTGTTGACCTTGCCCCAAGGGCAAGGCTGTAGGATGTGATTACCGGCCACGATGAAAGGATGTAAGGGATATGCTGACGATTGGACTTGTTGCGCGTTTGTATGGCATCACAGCGAAGACGCTTCGCCATTATGATGCAATTGGGCTTTTTACACCGGCTAGAGTGGGAGAGGATAACCTCTACCGTCTATATGCTCCCGAGCAATTGCCGGAGTTGCGTGCGATTCTATTCCTCCGGTCGATGGGACTAAGCCTCGATTCCATTCAGGAGATGAAGCTCAGCGGTACGCTGGGGGATGCCGATTACATCAAAGGGCTTCTGCAGCAGCGTGCGGATGCCATTCAAGACGAAATGGGTTCCCTTAATAGGCAGCTTCAGGACATTCATCGTATGGTCGAGTATATGACGAATACGGGAGGAATACCTGTGGAACCAAAAGTGATTGAGAAAGAAGCGTTTACTATTGTGGGGATGGAATGGCATAGCCAGTCTAGCGAAGGGGATATCCCTTCGATGTGGCAAAGATTTATCCCGCGCGAACATGAGATCGAGAGCAAACGGGAACCAAAGGTGAGCTATGGCATTTGCATTCCGATGGATGATTGTGAAGATTTCACGTATGTCGCATGCTATGAAGCGGATGGGGAGCAGCCTCCTGCGGGTATGACCAAAGTGAACGTACCTGCTCAGCGTTATGCTGTGTTCACCCATAAAGGGAAGACGGAAAGCATGGGTGAGACGTATGAGCTGATCTATGGCAAATGGCTGCCGCTGCAAGGGCTTAAAGTGACTAAGGGCATCGACTTTGAGCGCTACGATGAGCGGTTCCACGGACCGGAGTCCGAGAGCTCGGAAGTGGATATTTATATTCCGATTGAGTAGCGAATCGGATGATTAGGTAAGTTTCAAGCGGAGGATGCCGCTTCACGCATAATAACACCTCATGCCGACCTTCACGCCGATTGAACGGTGTGGGTCGGCATTAACGTTGCCAGACAACACTAAATGCTCAGCATCATAACCTCATCCCGCAATCATGTTCATTGTGAACGCTATTGCGGGATTTTTTTCGCATACAAAGAAACAATTAAGCTCCACCTATCGTAAAGTATAGTTAAATCTTCCATTCAGAAGGGGGAGTATGAATGTATAGAGAGAATAGAGAACAAAGAAGCCCGGCATGTAGTAGAAAAAATAGGTTTCGCCGGCAGCATCAGCAGCAACGACTGGATAGAGACAGGAGGTCGGTAACGGGATGAGCCAATATTGGATGCTCGCTATGTTGGTCATTGGGATGTTGTCTGTATTGTATTATATATGGGCATTACGACCGCAAGTTCCAAAATGGTTTATATGGCTTCCTTGTCTTGTTATCGTGGCATGCCTTGCAGGTACGGGGATCAAATTTACTTTTTTTCAGAAAGGATACAGCGGCATTGCCGATATCGTCACCTTGATGCTGCTCGGTGTATTGCTCACCGTCCATTTGATCATTGCGGGTGTTGTTCATTGGCGAACGAAAGCCTCGAATTAAACATTTCTGCCTAAAAAGCTGGTTTCGGCACATTGCCGGAGCCGGCTTTTTATTCGTTTATCCCTCACTGGAAATACAAACAATATAAAACAAGCAATTCGAAGTTCAATCCTTATTTCGATGTAATATATAGTAACGCAAAGCGTAAAATAGTTGCGAATTTTAGATGATTGTGTTGAATAATAGGATTTTAATGCGCTTACATTCGGATTAGAATGAATCTACATTCAAACAAGGGGTGAAGGAATAATGAGAAAGTGGCTGAGCACGTCAATTATTCTAACAATGTTGGTTGCAATACTCGCGGCATGCGGCGGCAACTCTAACAACGGTGCATCGGGCGGCTCGAACAAGCTGGTCGTTTATACACCGAATAGCGAAGCTATGCTGAATGCACTTATCCCATCGTTCGAGAAACAGACAGGCATTACGGTGGAGCTGGTGTCTGCAGGCAGCGGCGAGCTGATCAAGCGTATTCAGTCGGAGAAAGCCAATCCTTACGCTGACGTCATGTTTGGAGGCGCTTTCGCGTTGTACCACGACAATGCAGACCTGTTCGAGGAATACGTCTCGGCGAACGACAAGGATCTGCTAGAGGGACATCAGAACAAATCGGGAGTTATGACACCCGTCGTATCGGACGGCAGCGTATTGCTGGTGAACACGAACCTGGCGGGCGACATTGAAATCAACGGCTATGAAGATTTGCTGAATCCGGCCCTGAAGGGCAAGATTGCGATGGCGGACCCTGCTAACTCCAGCTCGGCCTTCGCTCAGCTAACCAACATGCTGAAAGCAATCGGCGGCGACTATACATCCGATGCCGGATGGGACTATGTCGCGAAGCTGCTAGAGAACATTGACGGCAAAATCGCGGGAAGCTCCAGCAAAGCTCACAAGAGTGTAGCCGATGGCGAATATGTTGTTGCCCTGACTTATGAAGATCCGGCAGTCAGCTATGTAAAGGACGGCGCTGCGGTGAAGGTTGTCTTTCCAAAGGAAGGCGCTGTGTTCCTGGATGCAGGTACAGGCCTCGTGAAAGGCAGCAAGAACCAGGAAAATGCGAAAAAATTCATTGACTATTTGATCTCGAAAGAAGGTCAAGACGCGATTGGACAACAAACAACGAATCGTCCGCTTCGCGCCGACGCGGCGATCAGCGACTTCATGACGCCAATCGATCAGATCAATGTGATTCAAGAGGATGTAGCTTACGTCGCAGAAAACAAACCATCCATTGTAGAACGCTACACAGACCTGTTCACACAAATTGCGAAATAACACAATATCAAACGGATTAATAGGAAAGCGGGTGCATAACATGAGCGTTGCGATATCGTTCCAAGACATCGTAAAAAAATATGGCGACACCACCGTTATCCCCGAGCTGAATCTGGACATCAAGAAGGGTGAGTTCTTCACCCTTCTGGGTCCTTCGGGTTGCGGGAAAACAACATTGCTTCGTATGGTGGCGGGCTTTAACAGCATTGAAGGCGGGGCGCTTGCCTTCAACGACAAGGTCATGAATGACGTTGCGCCGGGGAAGCGGAACATCGGGATGGTATTCCAGAATTACGCGATCTTCCCGCATCTCAGCGTATCGGATAACGTCGCATTCGGCCTGCAGAACCGCAAGGTAGCGAAAGCGGAGCAGCAGCGCCGAGTGAGCGAGATGCTGTATACGGTGCAAATCGACCAATATAAAAATAGAATGCCCAAAAATCTATCGGGCGGCCAACAGCAGCGTGTAGCGCTGGCGAGGGCCATTGTCATCAATCCAGACGTGCTGCTCATGGATGAGCCGCTATCCAATCTGGATGCGAAGCTGCGCGTAGATATGCGTAATGCGATCAAGTCCATTCAGCGCGAAGTCGGCATTACGACGGTATATGTGACGCATGACCAGGAGGAAGCGATGGCAGTCTCCGACCGTATTGCGGTCATGAACTCCGGCGTTATCCAGCAGATCGGTACGCCGAGAGAAATTTATCAGCGACCGGCGAATCTGTTCGTCGCAACCTTCATCGGACGGACAAACGTCATTGACGCCAAATTGGAGACGGGTGAAGATGACAGCGCAGTCATTCGCGTCGGACGTGATTATGCAGTGTCGATACCAGAGCTGGGGACATTGGTGAAGCCCGGTCAGTCCATCGATGTTAGACTTTCCGTACGGCCGGAGGAATTCGTGCTGTCTGAGGATGGCAAAGGACTCGCGGGGAAAGTTGTGAATAACGTCTTCCTGGGCTTGAACACACACTTGATCGTGCTGCTCGATAATGGGCAGGAGGTTGAGATTATCCAGCAATCGACTGCAGCCGAAACAGCAGAAATTGGGCAGACCGTAAGGCTCGCTATCCTCACCGAAACGATCAATATCTATGACGCCGCAGGAGAGCGCAACCTTAATCGGGGGACAGGACAATGAACGCCCGTATGAAACGGTGGGACATCTGGTCTCTCATCACATTTGTTATCTTTGCCGGATATTTGATTTTCCTGGCTTTGCCGTTGTTCATGCTGCTGATCAAAAGCTTCTTCGACGGCTCAACAGGCGAGTTTTCCTTGGATTACTTCACGAAGTTTTTCAGCAAAGCCTATTATATGAACGCCGTTTGGAACAGTATAAAGGTGACGGTGTGCGTAACGCTGCTCTCTGTGGTGGTGGCCGGTCCGCTTGCCTACATCATGACGATTGCCAAGATCAAAGGCAGCGGTACGGTACGCATCCTGATCTTGATCTCGTCGATGTCCGCTCCGTTTATCGGCGCGTACGCTTGGATTTTGCTGCTTGGACGCAGTGGCGTCATTACAAAATTCTTTTACGATGTCTTCGGCTTCCGCATGCCTGACATCTACGGGTTCACCGGCATTCTGCTCGTTCTGACGCTGCAATTGTCCCCGCTCATCTTCATGTATGTATCCGGGGCGCTGAAAAATGTCGATAACTCTCTTATGGAAGCTGCGGAAAGCATGAACTGTACCGGTCTCAAAAAGATGTGGAAGATTCTCGTGCCTTTGATTACACCGACGCTGCTTGCTGGCGGCTTGCTCGTCTTCATGAGAGCTTTCGCGGATTTCGGTACGCCGATGCTGATCGGCGAGGGCTTCCGCACGGTGCCAGTCCTGATCTTTAATGAATTTATTAGTGAAGTCGGCGGGGATGACGGATTCGCTGCCGCCATTAGCGTTATCGTTGTGGTGTTCGCGACTGCTGTGTTCCTGCTGCAGAAGTTTGTAGCGAATCGGAAGTCCTACAGCATGAGCGCGCTCAATCCAATCGAACCCAAGAAGCTGAAGGGCTTTGCGAATGTAGCGGCTCACGTCTATGTCTACCTGTTCACGATTCTGGCGATGATGCCGCAAGCTTATGTGGCGTATACGTCCTTCCAGAAGACATCGGGCAAAATTTTTGTAGACGGTTATTCACTGGACAGCTACCGTGCCGCCTTCTCGAAGGTGGGCGATTCCATCTATAATACGTTTATGATCGCGGGCATTACGATTGTAATCATTACGATATCTGCTATGCTTATCGCGTATGTAACGGTGAAGCGCAAAGGTGCGGTTGCCAACCTGCTGGATACGTTCACGATGCTTCCGTACATTGTGCCGGGCTCCATTCTCGGTATCGCGCTGCTGGTGACATTCAACAAGCCGCCGCTGGTACTCAGCGGAACGGTCGTCATTCTGATCGCGGCTTTCACCATCCGGCGCCTGCCGTATACGATTCGCTCCAGCGCAGCTGTGCTGCATCAAGTGAATGACAGCATTGAGGAAGCAGCGATCAGTCTGGGCTCTTCGACCATGAGGACGTTCTTCAAGATTACCGTTCCGATGATGATCTCCGGCGTATTCGCCGGCGCCATTATAAGCTGGATCAGCATTATAACTGAATTAAGCACTTCGATTATTCTCTACACCGGGAACACGAGAACGATGACCGTCGCTGTCTATACGGAAGTCGTACGGGGCAATTACGGCGTAGCCGCCGCATTATCCACGATGCTGACGGTCATCACCGTCATCTCGCTGCTCTTGTTCTTCAAGCTGTCGGGCAAAAAAGAAGTGACCATGTAAGTCCGGACCGGGGCTCGCGCAAGCGAGTTCCGGCCTTTTGTCCATTCAGAGAAGGACATCAAGGCAAGGCATAGCCTTTCCGTAAGCTGCAAAAAATAGGAGACGCATGAAAGGGGAGAGGCAGGGTGGCCAAAGGGAGCTTCAAAGATTCGCTGCGCCGGATGTTTCTGCTGCATACGCTAGTGCCAATCTCGATTCTGTTCGTCCTCTTCCTGCTGTTCATGATGATTAACTCGCGGTTGCTGCTGGTCAGCCAGACGGCAGATGCCGGCAAAAAGATCAAGTCAGCTATGGAGAGTGTATACGCTTCCTACGATAAGGAGATGAATGCGGCCGCTGAGCTTGGGGCGGTCATTTCCTTTGTGGAGACGGGGCAAGGGGGGACTGAATTGTTCGAACGATTCTACAGCTTCAATAGCCGTCAGCAGGTGAAGAGCATTATGCATATCCTTAGTCCCGACGGTCATATTATGGCGTCTTCCGCAAATTACGGCTCGGAATCGACGGATCAGGCGCTGCAAGCCATCGTCCGCAGGATGAACAGGCAGGGCTTGTCTTCACTTGCGGAGACGAATCATATTCGCTTTTCACAGGACCGGTATACGGCCTACACCTTTGCGAGAGCGATTCCAAGCGGCAGCGGAGTTGTCGGCTACTTGATCTATCAGCTGTATGAAGAAGACTTTCAGAACCTTATCTTTGTGCAAAACAATGAAATAGCCGCAGTAACGGACTCTTATCATAATATTATTGCAACGACGAGCAATCTGACGCGCGGGATGATGAACAAGTATAGCCTGGCGGGCGAGCCGCAGGGCTTTGTCTGGATTGATAAGGGACGGTATTACAGCAAGGAAACATACGTGCCTGCCTCGCAGTGGCATATCTATACGCTCAGCGCCGCTCAATGGAATCATGCGGCTTACTTGTCACTGGCTGTCTTCTTTGCGCTTGCGAGCTTGCTGCTATGGATTCTGATCCGGTATTCCGCCCGCCTCATTTCTACTCGCCAGTCACGCGCGATGGATAAGCTCACCTTTGCCGTCCGAGAATTGCAGTCGGGCAATATGGATGCGTATGTCTATATTGGAACTGGAGACGAATTCGATACGCTGGCGAATCAATACAATCTGATGCTTAGGCGGCTTAACGAGCTGATAGCCAAAAACGAAGAGTTGTCGGATTTGCGCCGGGTGATTGAGGTGAAGCATCTTCAGTCACAGTTTCATCCGCATTTTATTTTTAACGTACTTGAGATGCTTAGGTACGCCATTGTCGTAGACGACAAGCTGGCGCAGGATATCGTATTGACGCTGTCCCGGCATCTGCGCTACAGTATCGGCAATGAGCGGGATCAAGTCGTGCTCGGCACTGATCTGGAGTATATTGCAGGTTATATGAAGCTGCAGCAGATGCGATTCAAGGACAGGCTTAGCTATCAGGAGAAGGTAGGAGAAGCGGCGAAGGGTGCGCTCGTGCCTAGACTGATGCTGCAGCCGGTTATTGAGAATGCAATCAAATACGGGTATCGCCGGCGTCAATCTGTCTCGATCTCAGTAGTCGGATATGTGAGGGATGATGACCTGATTATTGAGGTGAAGGATGATGGGGGCGGCATGAGCGAAGAGCGTCTCACGGAGGTGCGGGCTATCATGCTGTCGCAGGATAACCGCGCGCCGCATATCGGCCTTCATAATTTGCATAGAAGATTGGTGCTGATGTATGGAGATCGTTACGGTATAGGGATCGACAGCGTCGAAGGCGAAGGGACGGCTGTGACCTTCGTGCTGCCGTACCGGAAGGAGGAAGCGGATGTTCAAGGTGCTGCTGGTGGAAGATGAAGAGATGATTCGGAAGGGACTCCGTTTTACTTTTGACTGGATGGGCGCGGGCTGTGTCGTGGTGGGCGAAGCGGAGAACGGAGAGGAAGGGCTGCGGCAGATTGCCGCTCTTCGGCCGGATATCGTCATCGTCGATGTCAATATGCCGCTGATGGATGGCATAGCCATGATCGAGCAAAGTGTAGAAGGAGCGTCATGCAGCTATATTATCCTGTCGGGCTACGATGAATTCCGGCTTGCCAAGGCGGCTATTCGGCTTGGCGTGACGGAGTATTTGCTCAAGCCGCTGGAGCAGGAGCAGCTGCTGGCCGCCTTGGAGCGTGCGAAGAGCCAGGTGGAGATGAAGCAGCAGTACGCCGCGATGAAGACATCCGGGACGGGGAGCGGAGAAGCCCAGCAGGCTTCGGTGGTGAAGCTGCCGGGCAAGTCGTCCCGTTACGTGTCGAAGATGCTTCAATATGTGCAGGAGCATTATAAGGAGAAGATCAGCATCAAGGATTTGGTGGAGAAGCTGGAGGTCAGCGCGACGTACCTGAATCAGAAGTTCAAGAGCGAGACGACCTATACGTTCAACGACTTTCTGAACCGCTATCGCATCCAGAAAGCGATGGAGATGCTTCAGCACAGCGACGAAAAGGTCTATGCGATTGCTGCCGATGTCGGCTTCAAGGACTACAAATATTTTATCGCGATCTTCAAAAAATACGCAGGCTGTACGCCTAGCTACTATCAGGAGACGTACGGCCACGGGGTGAAGGAGGACCATGATGCGAACGGTTAGAACTGGATGGCGATTTTGCCAAAGTACGATCCTTTCGCCAGATGGCCGAGTGCTGCGAGCGCTTGCGTGAACGGATAGACGGTATCGACGACAGGGCGAAGCTCGTAATGGGCGATGGCGGCATTCATCCGCTCGAACATGTCCCTGCTGCCTACGTTGATCGCTTGAAGCCTTGCTCTTCTCAGGATGGCTGGTACGATGGCAAGGCCTTCGACACTCGCTCCCGACAAAATGCCGACGATACTGATCTGGCCGCCGACCTTTAATGCGGAGATGGAGCGATTGAGCGTTGCTCCGCCGCCGAGATCGACGATATGATCGGCTCCGCGGCCTTCGGTGTAAGCGAGTACAGCCTGATCCCATTGCGCGTTGCTCTTGTAATTGATGCCGTGGTCGGCACCTAAGGCTTTCGCCTGAGCCAGCTTGGCATCAATGCTAGATGTGACGATAACCTTGGCACCCTGTAGCTTGGCAAATTGAAGGGCGAAGAGCGAGACGCCTCCGGTTCCCTGGACGACGACGGTGTCTCCTGCCTTCACCTTGCCTTCCTCGACAATGGCATGCCAGGCCGTCACTCCGGCGCAGGGCAGCGTCGCCGCTTCGATATCCGTCAAGTGCTCGGGGACGCGAACCAGACCTTCCTCGGGAAGGACAACATATTCCGCAAGTAAGCCTTGAAGCGGGCTTCCTAGCGAAGTGATCCAGTTCTCTCGCGTAGCCTCGCCAGATCTCCAGCTTTGGGTGAAGATCGGGCTTACTCGTTCACCTATTTGGAACTTGCCAGCATGCTCTCCTAACGCAATAACCTCGCCTACACCATCCGATACCGGAACGAGCGGTTCACTCAGCTCAGGGTTATAGAAGCCGTCGATGACTCCGATATCGCGCGCATTCAGCGACACGGCATTCATTCGAAGGAGCACTTCACCCCTTGCCGGGGACGGGATCGGCAGATCTGCTTCAGTGACATGATCGAGGCCAAAGCCTCCTTGGATAACGTATGCTTTCATCATTCCTCACTCCTTATAGGGGTATAGACACACCTTAATTCATGAACTAAGATGGTGCTAGACGGCACTTTAAAGTCGGTTACGAACCTGAAGGTGCGTGAGGGGAGGCGGAGGTTATGAAGCCTGCGGATATTTCACATACAGCATGCAGCTATACCCATGTCCTGGAGATCATCTCGAACAAATGGACCGCGCTTGTCATCTACTCTCTCGAAAACGGAACCATTCGTTATGGAGAGATCAAGAGGCGCATAGAGGGCATCTCGCAAAAAATGCTGACGCAGACGCTGAGGCAGCTGGAGCGAGACGGTCTGGTTGCACGGAAAGTTACGCCGTCTGTACCGCCCATTGTGGATTATACGTTGACCCCGCTAGGGGAGACGCTTATTCCTTGCATGAAGATGCTGAAGGAGTGGGCAGCCGAGCATTATCCATCGGTTCAGAAGGCAAGAGAGAGCTATGGGCTTGGCGAAGAGGATGCTGCCGTTCGCCAGCTGGAGAGCTGAGGTTTTATAGACATGCTGATACGGCCAGAAGGACGCTTTTTCTAAAAAAGCATCCTTCTGGCCGTTTTTATTGAACACCGCTAGATCCCCGTTACAACAAGCAACCCGTTTATCGGTTTTCCCGTATGAGATCAATCACTTCCAAATCCGACATTGGCGCCAGAAGTGTTGATGAATCCGACACTTGCTCCTAATCTAATGATTTGTTCAAGAAGTGCGAGGTAGTACAATAAAGATGTGAACAAAATCGCACAAGTTGCAATGGCTTCAAACCCATTGGGACAAGTGCTTTTGTAAGGTTGTCCTGCGCAGACAGCTACTAAAGTTTTATTTGATATAAAGTACGAGATGGGTATGTAAATTCGGATATAGAGCCTAATAGCGGCGAATCCTAAGATGTCTTGGGTATAAATCTAAAGGAGGCTTATTCATATGGGAAAATTCGATGGAAAAGTCATTATTATAACCGGTGCGGCAGGCGGAATCGGTAAAGTAACCGCACAGAAATTGGCTGAGCAAGGAGCAAATCTTGCTTTAGTCGATTTGAAATTGGATGCAGTACAGGCCGTTATTTCGGAATTGGGCCTAGATGAGGGCAGAGTGATTGCCCTGCAAGCGAATGTAGCTAAGGAAGATGAGGTTAGAGCTTATGTAGACGCTACGCTCGCCAAATTCGGAAAAATCGACGGCTTCTTCAACAATGCCGGTATTGAGGGCATTACAGCCAATGTAGAGGATTATCCTACAGAAATCTTTGAAATGGTTCTGAATGTCAATGTGAAGGGTGCTTTCTTCGGTCTGAAATACGTCGTTCCAGCAATGAAAAAGCAAGGCTACGGCAGCATTGTGAACACCGCTTCCGGCGCTGGTCTGATCGGCTCGCCCGGATTTGTCGGCTACAACAGCTCCAAGCATGCTTTGATCGGGATGACTCGCGTAGTTGCACTGGAGACAGCGCCATTCGGCGTTCGCGTCAATGCTGTAGCGCCTGGTGTTATTAACACCCGCATGATGCGCCAGATCGAAAAAAATACGGTGCCTCAGGATGCCGAAGGAGCAAGAAAAGCATTCGGCGCAGCCGTGCCGATGGGCCGCTACGGCGAAGCGGAAGAAGTAGCCAATGTGGCGATCTTCCTGCTGTCCGACGACTCATCCTATGTCACACAATCCATCTACACCGTTGACGGTGGTCAGATGAATCAATAATGTTACAAGCATACGAATGGATGAAGCCCCGGGCCCTGTGTCTGGGGTTTTTGTCATGCAATTGTGCCGGTGCCCTAACTCCTCTTAAAGTGAAAATAGACACCAGATGCAATATGGAATAAGATGGAACTAAAAAGGAAGGAGGAAGTTTAAGTGTATAGTGAGGGGAAAATTGCTATATTAGCATCTTTGGTAGGTATGGTGTTTCTTACAGTTGCTTTCTTCCTTGGCCTCCTAATGATTGGAATTATCTTCTTCCCCATGATCTGGGGGCTGACTTATAAAGGTATAGCAAAAATGATTAAATCATATGATTTTCAAAAATAAAGCTAAAAAATGAAGTGATATTCAACTGACTAAAACCAGCCGCCGTTAAATGGCGACTGGTTATTTTGCTTTTTCTGCGATTGATCTTTTGCGATTAAATAAGGAGTAGAGCTAAAACAGCTGACGAGCGCCCCAGTCTTCATGTAGCAGCGCGGTTCCTGGAACAGGAAGCCGCAGAGCTTCCATCGCTTCATATAGGTATTCGAAACGGTACTGAATGCCATGCCCGGCTGTAAGCCATCCATTGCTGCGGGATTGTTCCCGGTTCAGCCGGTTCAAGCTGGTTAGTTCTTTATCGTACAGGGCTGAATCCCAGCGTACGCTTGCTACGATGGAGGCGGCGACTTCGGCTGGTATGCCCTGGCGTCGCGAGATGATGCTCGCCGCCCGAAGCGGGGACGACCGTACAAATTGATGCACGCGCAGATGCGCTTTGAGATAAGCCACAATGACGGCGGGATGGCGGCTTGCCCAAGCTTCGTCGACGACGATGCCGGTCAGGAAGTCGTCTCCCGGCTCTTCTTGAGCCAGTACCCGACCTATTCCGTGATGCTTGGCTAGGCTGATATAGGGTTCATTCAGCACGCTCCCGGACAGCTCCTGCCGCATCATAGCTGTGATGCTCTCATCCAGCTCCTTATGCAAAACCTGGCTGTCTTCAATCCCGAAGGTACGAAGGATATTAGCCATGCGCCCGCCAGAGCTGGACTGGGCGACTGCGGAGATCGACAGGCTCTCGATATGAGAGGTGGTCCTTAGCTGAATATCATTGCGAATGACGAGAGCGATCCCTTGTCCCCCTTGCGTCTTGCCGTCGCAAGCGAGCAAGACCGGACGGAAGGAGGGAAGGACCTGGCCGAGCGAAGAGCATAGCGCAATGGGATAGTCCCCAAGCGAGGCGATATGGATATGCCCGCCGATCATTCCCTGGACAAGCTCCGGTCCGTTAGGCGCATCGCTCCATTGCACCTTAACAATCCTCCCCGGCAACGTACGGGACAATTCTTCCTCGAACCAGCCTAGCTCTTTCATCACTAAGGAAGTCCAGATTTGCGCGGAACGGCTTTGATATCCTACGTTGACGATTATGGGAGTATCGGCAGCAGAGCCGAGGCTCTTATTCGGATCATCCTCGCTGTCCTGAATTTCCTGATGTCTGCTTGGCATGTTCTTTACGCTTTCCTGCAACATGGCCGCGTTGTGCAGAATAGTTGCATGACGATGAATCCACGTCTCCAACTCGTTCTTGTCGATCCATATTTCCTTGCCGATCTTGCGAAAGGGAAGCTGCTTGTGTCTCCGCCAACGGTCGAAGGTGGATCTGCTGATGCCTAGCAAATCCATCGCCTCATGCAAAGTAAGCAAATTAAACTGCTGTAATGACATCGGATACGCCCTCCTTCAAGCAACTTGCCGCCGCTTCAAAATAGTTACTCGTGGTCATTCATGGTCATTCATGGTCACTTGCTCTTTCTCCGTTGACACATGAAATGAGGAGTCATATAGTCAATTATAAGAAATTAAACATAGTAAGTATATAGGAATAAGTGTATATATGTGACTGTAGAAAAAAGTCGCAAACCGAGTTTGGGCGAAGGGGGAAGGCCGATGACTAGCAAGCAGATGAGTCCCGGCTGGGAAGTCATGAGGGATTTCTATTGTTGCCGCACCTTCTTGGGGCGTAATAACGAGTAGACTGTTGCAAGCGGCGGGAAGAGCTCTTTTATAAATAGACAGAATAATACGACAATTGGAGTGGGGATATCATGATCAAAACAATGCGGGTTCAGCACCGATCTCAGAAAAGTTCAATTCGGCTGTTGCCGTTGCTGCTTGCTGCAGTGCTCTTGCTTAGCGCATGCGGAGGCAAGTCAGACTCTGCCGCATCAGCCTCGGCAGACGGCGAGAAGCTGGAGATTACCGAGCTTCGTTACCAAGGCAGCGTGGGGGCGGTCACTTTCCCGGAGCTGGCCGAGGATCTGGGTTATCTGGCGCCGCTTAAGCTGAAGTTTATCGGCAATACGATTAGCGGACCGCAGGATATTCAAGCTGTTGTGACTGGCGATACCGATTTTGGCGGGGCGTTCAATGGGGCTATCGTCAAGCTGATTGCCGCCAAAGCGCCAATCAAATCGGTTATCAGCTACTACGGCGTAGATGACAATACCTGGACGGGATATTACGTGCTCGACGACAGCCCGATTCAGTCGGCGCGAGATTTGATTGGCAAACGAATCGCGGTCAACACGCTTGGCGCTCATCATGAGTTTGTCATTAAGGAATATTTGCACAGAGAGGGCCTGACGGCAGAGGAGATCAAGCAGGTAGCGCTTGTGGTCGTGCCTCCGGTTACATCGGAGCAGACGCTTCGGGCCAATCAGATCGATGTAGCGACATTGGGCGGTCTATTGCGCGACAAGGCTTTGGAGAGGGGCGGCATCCGTCCGCTTTTCACTGACAAGGAACTGTTCGGCAACTTCAGCGCAGGTAGTTATGTGCTTACGGACAAATTCATTAAAGAGAATCCGAAAACCGTGAGCAAGTTCATAGAAGCGACAGCCAAAGCAATCGAGTGGGCGCGCAATACTCCGCGTGAAGAAGTCATCGCGAGATATGAGAGCATCATCCAGAAGCGGGACCGTAAGGAAGACAAGGATACGGTCAAGTATTGGAAGAGCACGGGCGTCGCCGGTGAAGGCGGCCTGATCGCGGAGAAGGAATTCCAGACGTGGATCGACTGGCTGGTTAATGAAGGCGAGCAGAAGGCGGGAGATTACCAATCGTCTGATCTGTTCACGAATGAATTTAATCCTTTCAACAAATAAGGGGGAGCGAGCGATGACTGTCAAAATAAGCATTGAGCATGTGCAAAAGTCATTTCGCATCAAGCGCAATATGGGCGCGCTGAAGGAAGACGCGCAGCCGTTGTCGGCCCTGCATGATATCAATCTTGAGGTTCGGCAAGGGGAGTTCATGGTAATTGTTGGTCCAAGCGGCTGCGGCAAATCAACCTTGCTTGATCTGTTGGCGGGATTGACAACGCCGAATAGCGGTCGCATTCTGCTCGACGGCAAGCCGATTACCGGTCCCAATTTGGATCGGGGAATCGTCTTTCAGCAATATGCCTTGTTTCCGTGGAAGACAGCGCTCGGCAATGTGGAATTTGGCTTGGAGGCGAAGGGCGTAGGTCGCGAGGAACGAAGGAAACGGGCAAAGGAGTATATCGATCTTGTCGGACTATCCGGCTTCGAGAACCGCTATCCTCATGAGCTGTCGGGCGGGATGAAGCAACGAGTGGCGATAGCGCGCAGTTTGGCCTACGATCCCGAAGTGCTGCTGATGGATGAGCCGTTCGCGGCGCTGGACGCCCAGACGAGAGAGACGCTCCAGAGCGAACTGCTGCGCATTTGGGAGACAACGAAGAAGACGATTATCTTCATTACGCACGGGATTGAAGAGGCCGTATATCTCGGCCAGCGCGTTGCGGTCATGTCCTCCCGTCCGGGTCGGATCAAGCAAGTGATCGATATTCCGTTCGAATCCCGCACCAGTGAAGAGGATTTGCGCTCTAATCCGGAGTTCGTCCGGTTGCGCCATGAAATATGGGAGCTGCTGAAGGATGAGGTGGTTCGCGCTCAGGAGCAGGAGAAGAGCAAGACGCTGGACAGCTTCAAATCGGCGAGCACGAGGAAAGGGGTGGCCAAACATGGCTAATGGAAGGGCAGGGGAGCTGGTATGGCCGAAGGCGAAAAGTCTGGATGCTGTGCGCTGGTCGTTCGCCGCTCTGAGCAAGCTATTCAAAAATTCAATCGTAATTGTGGTGCTGCTGGCTATTTGGGAGATTACGCCGCGGCTTGGCATCGTTAACAGTACCTTTTTCCCGCCAATCTCTCAGGTGCTAGCTACCTGGTGGCAGCTGTTGCTGTCGGGCGATCTGCTGGACCATACGGCAGCGAGTCTAACACGCTCTATCGGGGGCTTCTCGCTAGCTATCGCGGTCAGCATTCCGCTTGGTCTGGCGATCGGATGGTGGAAGCCGGTCGCTGAATACTTGAACCCGTTCTTGGAGCTGATGCGCAATACGGCTGCGCTCGCTATACTACCGGTATTTATCCTGCTGCTCGGTCTTGGCGAGACGTCGAAGGTGGCGATTGTCTTCTACGCTTGTATCTTCCCGCTGCTGCTTAATACGATCAGCGGAGTGAAGAATGTGGACCCGCTGCTGATCAAGTCAGCCCGTTCTATGGGGCTGAATGCAGTCAGCCTCTTCCGCAAAGTGATTGTGCCGGCTTCGATCCCTACGATCTTCGTCGGTATCCGGCAGGCGGGGGCAAGCTCTATTCTTGTGTTAGTGGCGGCAGAGATGGTGGGTGCGACGTCGGGGCTAGGCTACTTGATTCAGTACGCACAGTTCAGCTTTTTAATTACCGAGATGTACGCAGGTATCATTACGATTTCCGTCATTGGGCTCATCGTGAACTATGTGCTCGTATCGCTGGAGAAGCGGCTGACAGGCTGGAAGCAGAACGCAAGAGATTAGTTTCGGTGAAGCGAGGAGCTGTAAGTCGAAAAACACGGCTTAGAGCGTGAGTTGGCGCGCCGCGTGGTGCTGCAAGCCAAGAAACGCGGCTTAGAGCATACGCAGCTGATCTTCGAGCACTTGCAAGCCGAAAAACTCGGCTTAGAGCAAGCGCAGCTGATCTTCTCGCACCTGCAAATCGTATAACACGGCTCATGAAGCCGGTAATGGGGAAGGGGTAGAGGAAGAATGGGTAAACCAAAACGTCAATTGCGTTTGAATTTATTTATTATGAATGTCGGCCATCATGAGGCGGCTTGGCGGTACAAAGGGACTGAGCCGGAGCGGATTAACGATTTGAAGCATTATCAGCGGCTGGCCCAGACGGCGGAGGCGGCTAAGTTCGATTCTGTCTTCCTCGCTGACGGACTGTCGATCAACAAGCATGTGAAGCACGGAGCATTCGTCGGACTGGAGCCGTTCACCCTGCTGTCGGCATTGGCGGCGGTCACCGAGCGTATCGGGCTGATCGGCACCGTCTCGACCACTTACAATGAGCCCTTTCATGTGGCGCGCAAGTTCGCTTCGCTCGATCATCTTAGTAATGGCCGCGCGGGCTGGAACATCGTCACGTCGGGCAGTATTCACGAGGCGCAGAACTTCAATCGGGATACGCATCCAGAGCATGCCAAGCGCTATGAGCGAGCTAAGGAATTTCTCGATGTGACGACGGCGCTATGGGATAGCTGGCAGGATGATGCGCTGATCATCGACCGCGACTCCGGTGTATTCGCCGACCCGCAGAAGGTGCAGCCGATCTCGCATAAAGGCGAGCACTTCCAAGTGCGGGGACCGCTCAATATCTCGCGTCCGCCGCAAGGCTACCCGGTGCTGGTTCAAGCCGGCTCATCGGAGGACGGCAAGGAGTTCGCCGCGCAATATGCGGAAGCGATCTTCACGGCGCAGCAAACCTTGCTAGAGGCGCAGCAGTTCTACGCGGATGTGAAGGGCAGGCTGCTCCGTTACGGAAGGACGCCGGATCAGCTGCTGATTCTGCCGGGCATCTGCCCGATTATCGGTGCGACCGAGAGCGAAGCGAAGGAGAAGGAGCAGGAGATCAACGAACTGACGGTGCCGGAATATGGGCTCAATCAGCTGTCCAATATGCTGGGCGTCGACCTGTACACCTATCCGCTTGACGGACCGCTTCCGGAGCTGCCGAAGCTGGAAGACATCAACGGCAATAAGAGTCGCTTCCAGCTAGTTGTGGATTTGGCCGAGCGGGAGAAGCTCACGATTCGCCAGTTGCTTCACCGCCTTGCGGGAGGCAGAGGCCACCGGACGTTTGCCGGTACGGCTACGCAAATCGCGGATCAGCTCGAGGAATGGTTCTTATCAAGCGGCGCGGACGGCTTCAATGTGATGCCGCCTTACTTGCCGGGCGGCCTGGATGAATTCGCAGGCAGCGTTATTCCGGAGCTGCAGCACAGAGGCTTGTTCCGCACCGAATATGAGGGGGATACGCTGCGCGGCAATCTGGGCTTGCGGAGGCCGAATCACCCGGCTGTGCATACTGCGACAACTGCGGCTATTTCGCAGTAATGGAAGGCTGTCTTTGTTGGAGGTGGTCTGCGGAGGTCGATTCTTTTGGAATAGCCAAGGATGCCGCCTTGCAGCAAGAGCAAGCAACATCATTAACTCTGACAACCACGAATGATCGACTATAGATCGCATGAAACATGACGCATTACACTATCCCCTGATACAAGGGAACCAAATGGAGGTTATGAGATGAGCAAAGCAGAGCAATCGATTCAGAAGGCAGAGGCATTATCGATTCACCCGGTAGCAGGCAGAATTGGAGCAGAGATCAGAGGCGTGCGGCTAGGAGGAGATTTGCCGCAGGAGACGCTGGAGGCGCTGCGCGAAGCGCTGCTGAAGTACAAGGTTATCTTCTTGCGGGACCAGCAGCATCTGGACGATGCGGGACAAGAGGCTTTCGCTCATCAGCTTGGCGATCCGGTTGCCCATCCAACCGTTCCAATCAAGCAGGGCACTGAATATGTGCTGGAGTTGAATTCCGCTCATGGAGGCAGGGCCGACTCGTGGCATACGGATGTATCGTTCGTGGATGCTTATCCGCAGGCTTCCGTGCTGCGCGCGGTCGTCATCCCCGAAGCCGGGGGCGATACCGTCTGGGCGAATACGGCTGCGGCTTACGAGCAGCTGCCGGGCGATCTCAAGCAATTGGTGAACGGACTGTGGGCCGTCCATAGCAACGATTACGATTATGCGGCTCAGCGCAATCAGATCTCCGAGGAAGCTCAGCGATATCATCGAGATGTGTTCCGGTCTACCGTCTATGAGACGGAGCATCCGGTCGTCCGCGTCCATCCCGAGACAGGGGAGCGATCTTTGTTGCTTGGGCACTTCGTGAAGCAAATTATCGGCTTGTCCAAGACGGACTCCAATCAATTGTTTAATCTGCTGCAAAATCATGTGACCAAGCTGGAGAATACGGTTCGTTGGCGCTGGGCTGAAGGGGATGTCGTTATCTGGGATAACCGGGCGACGCAGCATTATGCGGTCAACGATTATGGCGACCAGCATCGCGTCGTACGCCGTGTGACCATTGACGGCGACGTGCCGGTAAGCATTGACGGACGTCGCAGCGTAGCTCGCTACAAGTCGTCCGAGGGGCAAGCCTCCGAGGCAGAATCTGCTTAAAGTTATGCCATTAAATTCGGGTTAGTCGCAGCGAATCTTATAATAGTAGAGGTTGCATCCGTTAGCCATAAGGCTAGCTGCTGCGACCTTTTTTTATTTTCAGGAACGTCAACGCATCAGTAATTAGCAGGGATGAAGGTAGATGAGTTTCCAATAACCGTTCATAATGGAAAGGAGAGTTATTCCCAGCAATCACAAAAAGTTCAAATATTGCGGATGCACGGAAAACCATTCTGCCCTCTGAATCGTGTTAGGGGAGAAAGGAGGAAGCAGAGTGAAAATATCCTCGTTAGTCGCACGCCACAACAACGTCGTATCCTATGACACTGATGGCGTGGAAAGTTCAATCCTTGATGTGTATGACCGGCACATCGACACGGTTTACCGGGTTTGCTATTCACTTATGGGCAACAAACAGGATGCGGAAGATGCGGCGCAGTCGGTGTTCGTCAAATTAATGGAAAACGACAGGCTGTTCGCCAATAGCGATCATGAGAAAGCATGGTTAATTGTGACGGCCCGGAACCATTGCCGTGATATGCACCGCAAATGGTGGAAGAAAAAAGTGGTGGATATTGATCCCAGCACGATGGAGCTAGCTGGTCTAGCAACAGTTGAAACCCGCGAGTTGGAGGACAACCTGCGCAAGCTTCCATCGACGCTCAGACTGCTCCTGTACCTGTATTATTACGAAGGTTATAAAGTAGCCGAAATCGCTGTTATGTTAAAGCTGAATCCAAACACGGTGAAGTCGCAGATGAGAAGCGCGCGGAAACGACTGAAATTGCAGATGGGAGATGATAGGTATGAGTAGAGAGGAACTAACTTCATTATTTGAAAATATGTCGCCAGACGAGTCTCAGAAGAAGAGGATGCGGAGTCATCTCATGAACCGCAAGCAGTCCTCGGAGGCGAGCGGGGAGCGGCCCGCGAGGCATCGTTACATATGGTGGGCTGCACCTGCGTTATGCCTTATGTTGGCTGTAGTCGTTTTCTTGAGCGGTCCTTTTGGAGGAACAGCGCCAGTATACGCCATTCATCTTAAAGTCGGTGAAGAGGCGCATACGTTCAAGCTCGCAGACCGTCAGAAATCTCCAGATCAATTCAGTACAACGGTCAGCAACATCGATTCTCGTCCGGGCCTGGAATTTTATATCGAGGGCGACAATATCGCCAAAATCGAAATCTCATCCGTAAACGAATACCTGTACGCCGCTGATTGGACAAAGACGCAGCACGAGAAATATTGGAACCTCGAATACTATCAAACCTTTGATGAGGAGCGGAAGATTTCAATTGCCGATTACAATCTGCTGTATGATAAAAAGATGACGATGACCTTTGAAGAGGATTTTACAGACTACGGTGAGATATGGTATTTCTGGACGGCGTGGAATTTGTACAAGTGGGCAGCAGAGGATAACTTCTCTCGTTTTCTCGGGGCGGGGCTTACTCCGCCGCCTTCAGGATCACAAGAAGAGAGGGAGATGGCAGCGGGCAGTCTGTCGGGGATAGGCCATATTCAACTGGAAGGCTATCCTGAAGAGCTGTTGCAGGATACCATAACGATTGTCATTACAGATCGCGATGGCAATATTACGACGAGATCTATTCATGTCAAAGTCAGCAATAATGAATTATCCCAAACTGTCGTTACAGCCAACTTGGTCAATGAGCCATAAGCCCATCCTTCAAAACATGTCTTGCATGCGGTAAAATGTGCTTATGATTGTGTTTGAAGGGAAATCGGGGGAAACGTAATGATCGAAATTCGAAAGCTCGCACGCGGGGATGGCGACGGATGGAAGGATATCGACGACCGCTTTACAATAGACTCGGCTCTTGTTCTTTCCATGGCCGATGGAGAAATTAGCTATACCGTGCAAGAAATGCCCGGCTACGTGAAAAGCTATGCAGAGACAGCGGCAGAAGAAGAGACGGATGAAGAGGATTCGGCCGATTATATCGATAATCCCGATCAGGTCATGTACGTGGCTTATGCCGGGAATCAGGTTGTCGGGCGCATCCTGTTGAAGCGGAATTGGAACCGGTATGCGCTGATCGAAGACATTGTAGTGGATGCGAAGCAAAGAGGCGGTGGCATAGGGCGGCGGCTTGTGGAACAGGCCATACAATGGGCGCGAGAAGGTGGTATGCCTGGCATTATGCTGGAGACGCAAAATCATAATGTGCGCGCTTGCCGTCTGTACGAAAGCTGCGGCTTTGTCATCGGCGGATTCGATACACGCGTATATCGCGGGCTGAATAAGAATCGTACAGAGGTTGCGATATACTGGTATTTGCTATTTGACTAAGCGAATGCACAAAAATTTTTACTTTTTTGAAAAAGAAGGTTTACCTCGGGCCCGATACTTGATAAGATAAATCACAAGAAATGCGATGAAGAGACGAGTAGATGGTGGACCATTCTTTCGCAGAGAGCTCCGGCAGCTGAAAAGGAGCAAAGAATCCATGATCGAAAAAAGACTCAGAGCAGCGCATCGGAACCTGCATGGTTGCAGGGGGTGGTGTGCCAGGAGCTCCTGTTACAGAGCTAGAGTATAAGCATGGCCCGTTCATGCCGTACTTGAAGAGGCGGATATGGCGACATATACGCGAATTTAGGGTGGTACCGCGAGAATCCAATCTCGTCCCTGAGACTGATAGCAGTCTTGGGGGTGGGATTTTTTTGTTGTTCCGAAAGTATAGCGGATGACATGTAATAATAAGACAGACATGACGAGTGGATACTACTTAGGAGGAGATAAATCTTATGGCACAATTACTGAAAGTTGGCATTGTCGGCGGTACAGGAATGGTAGGGCAGCGATTCGTACAGCTGCTGGATGGACATCCTTGGTTTCAAGTAACGGCAATCGCCGCAAGCGCAAGCTCGGCTGGCAAGACCTATGAGCAATCCGTACAGGGCAGATGGAAGCTGGACACGCCGATTCCGGAAGAGGTAAAGTCCATCGTCGTGCAGGATGCATCCAAAGTGGAAGAAGTCGCGGTTGGCGTTGACTTTATTTTCTGTGCGGTAGATATGAAGAAGGACGAGATTAAGGCGCTGGAAGAAGCCTATGCGCAGACGGGAACGCCTGTCGTCTCGAACAACTCCGCTCACCGCTGGACAGCGGATGTGCCGATGGTAATCCCTGAGATCAACCCGGGCCATCTGGACGTTATTGCCGCTCAGCGCAAGCGTCTGGGCACGGAGACTGGCTTCATCGCGGTAAAACCGAACTGCTCCATCCAAAGCTACGTGCCTATGCTGCATGCGCTGCAGGAGTTCAAGCCGAAGACGGTTGTCGCTTCGACCTATCAAGCGATCTCCGGCGCGGGCAAAAACTTCACGGACTGGCCGGAAATGCTCGACAACGTCATTCCGTACATCGGCGGTGAGGAAGAGAAGAGCGAGCAGGAGCCGCTTCGCATCTGGGGCAGCGTGGAAGACGGAGCGATTGTGAAAGCAAGCGAGCCGCATATTACTACCCAGTGTATTCGCGTTCCGGTAACGGATGGCCACTTGGCTACCGTATTCGTATCGTTCGAGAACAAACCTTCGAAGGAGCAAATATTGGAGCTGTGGAAATCCTACAAGGGCCGTCCGCAGGAGCTGGAGCTTCCAAGCGCACCTAAGCAGTTCATCACGTACTTCGAGGAAGAGAACAGACCGCAGACGAATCAGGACCGCAACATCGAAGGCGGCATGGGCGTATCCGCAGGCAGACTGCGCGAGGATTCCCTGTACGACTTCAAGTTCGTCGGCCTCTCGCACAACACACTACGCGGCGCGGCAGGCGGCGCTGTATTGATCGCCGAGCTGCTGAAGGCGGAAGGTTACATTCAGGCTAAAGCGTAATGGAAGATAGATGCTCTCTGAATTCTTTCGGAGTATCCAACGATATAAGAACAGGAGCTATTCTCATCGGAATAGCTCCTGTTCTTTTTGTTGCTGAAGGTCACGCGTAGATAGGATCATATGAACGTTCTTCCGCTATGGGCATATAATGCGGGTATTAACCTATGGAGGGAACGCCCGGAGATGAATCAATTTCCCCACATGACCACGAGTAACCCGCAGGAGTCGGCGCAAGCCGCAATTCAAGCGATTCATGACAGCCTGACAAGACAAGCTTCAATTCTAGACTTCTATTACCGGTTGGCCCATACAGCACCTAGCCCGCAGCAGAGAGCCCTTATCCATCAAGCGGTGGACAACGCGCACACGCAGTTCAGCCAGTTTTCCGAATTTTATCGCTCGTTAACAGGGGTGTCGCCATCGTACGTGGCTGAGCGAACGACGTTCCACAGCTACGGCGAAGGAGCGGAGATGGCATTCGGAGCTAGCCTGGAGGGCAGCGTATACTACCGTCAGCTGGCTTCTGTTACTCCCTATCCTTACGTTCAGCATCTCTTCTTAAATGCTTCAATGGCGGAAAGAGAGAATGTGGTACGATTTGCTGCATTGGATCGGGAACGGTCCACCGACCAGGGCGGCAAGCCGTACGTCGTCAACATAGAGAAGGTCACCGAGCAGAACAATGCGTATCGTACAGCCATTTGGACAGGAAAGCACTTGCAGGTCACTGTGATGAGCATCAAGGTCGGCGAGGATATTGGCCTCGAAGTCCATCCGACAACCGATCAGTTCATCCGCATCGAGGAAGGAAAAGGACTGGTCCAGATGGGCGATCACAGGGACCGGCTTGATTTCCAGGCGGAAGCCTCTGAGGACTACGCGATCATGGTGCCCGCAGGCAAGTGGCATAATGTGACCAATACTGGCGACGAGCCGCTGAAGGTCTATGTGATCTATGCGCCGCCGGAGCATCCTTTCGGAACCGTGCAAGAGACAAGAGCGATTACGTCGGAGGACGGTCAGGAACAGTAACTTCAGCGAAACCAGAGAGGGGGAGCGTTGACTCCCTCTTCTCATGAGCTTAAAGGTACCGTATGCATGCTGCGTATTATTGCTTGACCGCCAAGACATAATGAACATGATCGAATGCTATAATCGCATGTTCGGGCTGACTGTCGTTATAAGCTTGAAACAACTGGGCGGTAATCTCATCAGGCTGCAGATGCTTGTATATGAGCAAATGGGCTTCTTCCAGCATGCGCTCCATCTCCGTATAGGAGTAGCTGGCCAGCATGGGCTCGCCTGCCTGTGCTGCCATCATGACCTGCTTCTTGGCTCGATCGCCTGCTTGTTCCGTGAAAGTCAGCTCATCGGGATAGTCAAAGACGATGCTGCTGCCGCGCGGGAGCATGGAGGCGATATCGGACAACAATTGCCGGAACACCTCTTTGGTCAAATAATAGCTGATGCCAAGCAAACTGCAGAAGCTGATGCGCATCGGGTCAAAAGCGGGACAGTCCAGCACGCGGCTTCGCCAGTTCGGCTCGCGGAAGTCAGCGGAGATGCCGTGCAGATTAGCTGGCGTCTCGATCGGAAAGGCCGATACGCGCCTCTGTTTGTCTTCAGCCGTTGCGGGATGGTCGATCTCGAAGATTTGGAGCGGCGCTGCCCATGCCGGCTGGCGGTAAGCGAACGTATCGTAGCCCGCGGCGAAAATGAGGTATTGTCGTGCACCAAGCCGCACAGCCGCTTCGAGCGTTTCTTCGGTGAAGGCTGCCCGGCCAAGCGGCGTCGGGGACAGCTGATGGTCGACGACCTCGCGCAGCGCTTCTTCTGGGGAGCCGGACAATTCCGGACGGAAGAAAGCGACGGCCTTCGCCATGTTGCCGCTAATACCCGCATATTCCTTGTCGCTGATCAGTTGTCTGGCAAGCGGGTCATTGAATATTTTGATCTCGTTATGCCCGGCATGATAGGCTCTGGCAAATGCGCTGACCAGAGCGGTTAAGCTTTGTTTTTCCATTTCGAAATCACCTCTATTCAGTTGTAGCATTCAGCGCAATGATGAAACAATACTTGATTTTTATGTAATTTTATGGTATAATAAAGAGGTGAAAAATAAAAAGTTCATGAGATCGCCACAATTTGCGGCGTTTTTTTATGTCTTCATACGCTTTGCCTGTCTGAGCTTTTGAAGGCTGGCAGCGCCTTTTAGACTAGTGAATCTAGGCTGAGAGGCGTTTTTTTGTGCGGAATGGGTTATAATGATTGCATTCTTTTTTGGATATAGAGGCAGTTGGGTTTATGAGGGGGAACCAGAGGATGAAGCTGGGCATTGATGCTGGAGGCACATTAATCAAGATCGCATACATAGAAGGAGAGCCAGGCTCCATTCGCTATCGGACGTTTTCGTCATCTCATATAGAGGCTGCGGCGGATTGGATTCTGAAGTGCGGCCCGGCGGAAATTTGCGTAACTGGCGGCAAAGCCAAGCAGCTGGAGGCCTGCGGAGTCCGGCCGCAGACGGGGATCGTAGAGTTTGAAGCGACGTACCGGGGGGTTCGTTATCTTTTACAGGAAAAAGGAGTGCCGCTTGAATCGTTCATTCTGACGAATGTCGGGACCGGGACCTCGATTCACTACTTGTCGGAGCAAACTCATCGGCGGGTAGGGGGGACGGGTGTCGGGGGCGGAACGATTATGGGCTTGTCGTATGCGTTGACGGGACTTACCGACTTTGACGAGCTGGTCCAATTAGCGGCAAACGGCTCGCGGGAGCAGATCGACCTGAAGGTCAGGCATATCTACGAAGGGGCAGAGCCGCCAATTCCGGGGGAACTGACGGCGAGTAACTTCGGCAGGCTGAGCTCGCTTGCAGCCATGGGCGAACTAACCAAAAGCGACTTGTTGTCCTCTGTCATCGGACTTGTGGGGGAGACGGTCGCCACGACGAGCGTGCTTGCAGCGGGCCAAGTTGGAGCCGATACAGTGGTCTTCATCGGATCATCCTTTATTCGCAATGAGCTTCTGAAAGACGCGGTGGAGGGATACACGAGGCTGCGTGGCGCCACGCCGATGTTCCTGGAGAACGGAGAGTATTGCGGAGCCCTTGGAGCACTATTGCAGCTTGGGCGATAATGGGACCTCAGCGCCATGCGGGCAGTGTCAAAGATGCCTGAATTAGTTACTTTGCACCTGATAATGGACGGTAGCGATGGCCTATAATTTTGTGGAGAGGAAATATATGCCTGCACAGATATAGGAGGAGCTATGAAAATCATTCGTCTCATCATCGCAGCGAGTCTCATTCTTACAGCTGCGGCTTGTAGCAACGCGAACAATAAAGGTACGAGCGAACCGGTGAACAGCCCGGCTGCGACGGAATCGGCAAAGCCTGAGGAAAGTCCAGTTGCCACGGAATCCGCACCGCCTGCGGACAACGATTCGGAAGCGAAAAGCGGACGTATTACAAAGGAGCAGTATGCCAAAATCGAAAGCGGTATGACCTATGAGGAAATTATCGAAATTGTCGGCAGCGAAGGCGAGGTTATGGCAGAAAGCGGTAAGAAGGGCAGCGATCTCTATGTGTTCGTTGTCATGTATGAAGGCTCCGGCGAATTGGGAGCATCCGCAAGCTTCAGCTTTCTAGGCGATGAACTGCAGTCAAAGGCCCAATTTGGTCTTGAATAAATGAATCAGGCAAGCAGCGGCAAAGCCGCCGGTGTATTCTCGGGAACGAGAGCATCGGCGGCTTTTTTGCTGCACAATCGGTCGTTAATCTGCCATCATTCAGAATAAGTAAAAAGGTATTTTGTCCTTTTCTAACAGCTTTTTCTACATTTCTAATTGACAATTCATACATAACCAATAAGAATTATAAAGAAATAAAGTTTTTATGAAATGGGGTTCAACACGATGATTGTCATTGACCACGTGAGTAAGCAGTTTCAACAGCGTGACGGGAGCCGCTTTAAGGCCATCGATGATGTGAGCATCACCATTAAAGAAGGCGAGTTCGTCTCGTTGCTTGGTCCGTCCGGCTGCGGGAAATCGACAATTCTGAATTTGATCGCCGGCTTCGACCGGCAATACGAGGGCTCCATCGGGGTGTCTGGCGAGAGCATCAAGGAGCCTGGACCGGATCGGGTCGTCGTATTTCAAGAGCATGGCTTGTTCCCATGGATGACTGTGCTGGAAAATGTAGCTTTTGGATTGAAGCAGCAAGGAGTAGGCAAGAAGGAGCGGCTGGAGCGGGCTAGAGAGCAGATCCGTTATGTCCATCTGGGCAAATTCGCCGATCGCTATCCGCATGAGCTCTCTGGCGGTATGAAGCAGCGTGCCGCGATTGCGCGGGCGCTTATTATGAATCCGAAGATTCTGCTTATGGACGAGCCCTTCGCCGCACTCGACGAGCAAACCCGGCTTGTGCTGCACAAGGAGCTTGAAGATATATGGATGAAGACAGGCAAGACCATTCTCTTTATTACGCATAACATTCGGGAAGCTGTAATGTTGTCCGATCGAGTACTTGTGATGTCCACTCGGCCTGGCACGATCAAGAAGGAATTTACGGTACAAGCCGCAAGACCGAGAGACAGCGCCGACCCGCTCATTCATCATGTGGAACGGTCAGTTATGGATTGCTTGGCGGATGAGATGGAGAAAGTGATCAAGGAGGAAATGGACGATGACAACTACAGCTTTAAGAAGAACGATATTCATAATCGTGATATTGGTGATATGGGAGGCGGCATATAGGCTGATTGGATGGGAGTCGTGGAAGTTCCCTTCCTTGTTTCAGACGGTGGAGTCATTCTATACCGGCTTCGCCCACGGGCAGCTGCTTGATGCCATCTATAACTCGCTTAGAAGGCTGTTCATCGCGTTCGCTATCTCCCTGTCCGTTGGCATGTTGTTAGGCTTCATGTTCGCGAAGTTCAAGGCAATTGACGATACGATTGGATTTCTGGTCATTGCGCTTCAGACAGTGCCTAGTATTGCGTGGCTTCCTTTTGCGATTATTTGGTTCGGCTTTAATGATGTATCTGTTATCTTCATCACGGCGCTCGGCGCAACCTGGACGATGTCCATTGCAACCAGAACCGGAATCAAAAACATACCCCCGATCTATCTGAGAGCCGCTCAAACCCTGGGTACAGGCACGGGGTGGCGCATGTTCACCCAAATCCTTATACCGGGGGCGTTCCCGCATCTGATGACCGGCGTACGTGTATCGTGGGCCTTTGCTTGGCGCGCGCTTGTAGCGGGCGAGCTTATTGCGAACGGCGCAGGCCTTGGGCAGCTGCTGCAAGACGGCAGAGGCTTGGGTGATACCGCATTAATGCTGAACGTCGTCATCATTATTGCAGTATTGGGTACATTATCCGACCACTTCTGCTTCAAAAAGCTTGAAGACAGGCTGCTCGTGCGGTATGGATTGGAAAGCAATAGTAAGAGTTGACATTTAACAGTAATCATATATAATTAGTCGGAATAAGAGAAATTATTTATGTCCTTATAGGGAGAGAGAAGGGGTTGTCTATGAGAAAGATCGGCATACTGGTTATGGCATTTGTTCTGGTGTTCACGCTTGCGGCTTGCGGCGGGAAGTCAGAGGGCTCGGGCTCCAAGGATCAAGTAACGGTGAAGCTCGGTATCTTCAAGAACGTGACGCACGCAGCGGGTTATATTGGCCTGGAGAAGGAGTTTTTCCAGAAGCAGCTTGGCGAAAATGTGAAGATCGAGGTTCAAGCCTTTGATAACGGCTCCGACTTCTCGACCGCTATAGCGACAGGCCAGATCGATATCGGCTATGTTGGACCAGGTCCATCGACGAACCAGTTCCTGAAGAGCAGCAACTTCCGAGTTATCTCCGGCGCGGATAACGGCGGTGCCGTACTTGTCGCAGGCAAGGATTCCGGTGTGGAGACGGTCAAAGATCTCGTAGGCAAAACCATTGCAATTCCGACTAAAGGCAGCACAAACGAAATTTCGCTGCGTCTGCTGCTGGAGCAAGAGGGCGTCCCGGTTACGACTGACAGCTCTGGTGCTCAGATCGTAGCGCGCGCACCTTCCGATACGCTGGTCGCTCTTCGTCAGAACGAAGTGCATGCGACGCTTATTCCGGAGCCGTGGGGTACACAGATTGAGCAGGAAGGCATCGGCAAGGTCATCGTGCCTTGGGATCAAATTCCGCCGAACAACGGCGACTATCCGCTAGTTATTCTGGTAGCAAGCGATAAGTTCATCAAAGAGCATAGAGACCTCGCCAAAGCGATTGTGAAAGCCAACCTGGAATCCATTGAATTTATTCAAGCCAATCCGGATGAATCCTACGAGCTGATCAACAAGCGCCTGAGCGAGCTTAGCGGCAAAGGATTGGATGTGGCTCTGATCAAGGCTGCCTTGTCCCACATGAGATTAACATCCGACGTAAGCCAGGAAGCGATTGAGGAGATGGCAAGAGTCTCGATCGAGGCAGGCTACATCAAGGATGTAACGGTAGATACGCTAGACCTCAGCAAATTCCTGGATCTGTCCATATTGGATGAGGTTAAGAACGGAAAATAATAGAGCCTAAGCTCGCTTTAAACATCGCCCTTGCGGCGGTGTTTTTTTATGCGCAAAAGGATTACGCTGTGACGAATGGCTCAAAAATTGTTTCCTGTTTTCACCTTCTTTTGTGACTTTCGTCACAGTTCTTGCCCGGGAGAAAGGTCATAATGGATCAGGGTAAGTAGCAAGGCGGGTACAATATTCACTTGCGGAGGGCTGTCAGATGAAGATATCAACAAGCTTGGTTACCAAAATTGTGGCAGGGATCAGTCTCGTGGCAACAGCTACATATGGGACAAGCGCATTTTTTATTTTTGTATTGAAGGATTATTTGGCTCCGAATATGGAGTCATGGCTTTTTACAAGCTTGACCTTCGGGTTAGGCGTGTTCTGGACAGGCTTTCTGGGGTGGCTGACCGCAAGATGGCTGGTTAAGCCGCTTAACGATCTGCACAAGGCGGCGGATATTGCGGCTAAGGGAGATCTCAAGGCAGGCGTGACGATTCCGAAGTCGGGCGATGAATTGTCGCAGCTGGCGACCTCGTTCAATCAGATGATTACGAGCCTCCGGGGCATCATCGCCAATATCGATACGCATTCCAAAGCAACAGGCACAGAAGTCGAGCATTTGAGACTGGCGCTGGAGCAGGTAGCGACGCTGCTGACCGTGGTAACGGAGCGTGTAGGAGAGATCTCCTCCAATACGGATACACAGGCTCAATTGTCGGACGCGATGTATGCGTCCATCCAGGATATTGCTGGATTATCATCCGATGCGTCGGCTTGTACGGAGGCTGCCCAGCAGGATGCCAAGGACATGTCGCTTGCCATGATCAGCAGTAACGAGTCGGTAGATGCGTTGTCGTCGACGATGAATCGACTTGCTGCGGAGGGTGAAGAAACGTCGATTATAATGACGAAGCTCAGGGAGCGTGCGGAACAGATCGGCGACATCATTCATGCCGTAGAGGAAATTTCGTCCAGAACCCATCTGCTGGCATTGAATGCTTCGATTGAAGCAGCCCATGCAGGCGAGCATGGCCAAGGCTTCCAGGTAGTCGCGATTGAGATCAGGAAGCTGGCGAACCACACCTCATTGGAAGTGAAAAACATCGGCAACCTGATCGAAGCCATTCATACCGATCTGAGCCTGGCGGTCAGCCGTATGGAGCTGCAAGCGCAGCATACGCATGCAGGAGCGTCCAAAACGACCGAAACGATCGGCCATCTGCAGCTTATTGCGCAATCGGTCGACCGAACCGTCACAGCAATTGATCGCATTGCCGCGCTCATGGATACTCAGTCCACGAAAATGAACACGATGCTCGTCGACGCGGAGCAAGTTGCGGATGCGGCCAGAGAAAATGCGGACAAGCTGGGCAAGATCTCGGCATCAGTACAAGAGCAGAACGCGATGGTGGAGGAGGTTGCGGCCGCTTCCAACGAATTGCAAAACATGACTGTTGCTCTGCAAAGCGGAATTGAGCAGTTCCGGTATAAATAGAAATAGGCTGAGCAGCGAAAAGCCCAGCCTTATCTCGTTTGTTACGAGGTGTCTTTATGGCACCTTGTTTTTTTATACGTGAACGATGAAGTCCCCGCTCTTCATGCGTTACATTTCCGCAGATTTCGGTTGTACCGGGATATAAATGTCCATCTCCAGCAGCTCGTTTCGATCCTGCCAGCAGCGCTCGTCATAATATTCGAATTCGGCAGCGGCCGCATGCACATAAGGGGCTTTAGGGAGCCATTCCCCCATAATATAACCCCAAGTTTGCTGAATGGAATCGGAAAATTGCTCATGTGTGCTCTTGGGAGTCGTAAACACCGCATAGGTCTGCTCCGGGTAATGGCGGCGAATCGTCCCTGCGGGCGCTTCGGCGCCGTCTCTGGCTTCAACCCCGATGATGTAGCTGAATTCACCCGCCTCCATATCGAAGTCATCACAGATGCCGTACTCTGCCATCGAGACAGCCTGTTCGTACAATGTTTCCCCAAGTTTCTCCTCCATATAACGCTGCCAGAATGCCGGAATGTCACGATGGTTCTGTCCGTCCGCCATGCGGGTACGGATGGCATATCCGATTACATCAAAGCCAGGTTTGGTTACAATACGAAATTCCATTCGAATTCCTCCTGAAAGGGGTTAGTCCTCCGGATTCGGCAGAGCGCCGTAAGAGAGGCTCGGTCAATTCTATTCCATTATAATCCAATAGGATCATATGTTCTAGTTTTTTTCTTGATCCTTAAAAAGGACGGTTGCTTCGATCAGGGGACAGGAGTATGATGATGGATGTAATGGCTCGTTCAAACCTCATGTGAACCTACAACAAGGAGTCCTGTACCATGCAACAACAACTGTCCAAAGCCAATACGGCTTTGCTAATTCTGTTCCTCGTGCTCGTATGGGGAATCAATTGGCCTTTATCCAAGTTTGCTTTAGCCTATATGCCGCCGGTGCTGTTCTCGGGAGTGAGAACGCTGCTCGGCGGTATTCTGCTTCTTATGTTCGCCCTGCCGCGATACAAGAAGCTAAATTTCAGCCGAACGTGGCCGGTGTATGTCATTTCCGCAATCGTCAATATCATTCTGTATTACGGCCTTCAGTCCATCGGTCTTAACTACTTGCCGTCCGGCTTGTTCTCGGCAATTGTGTTCCTCCAGCCGGTGCTGGTCGGGCTTTTCTCCTGGATGTGGCTAGGCGAGTCGATGAACGGCATGAAAGTAACAGGCCTGCTGCTCGGCTTCGCCGGAGTCGGCATTATCAGCACCGGGGCAGGGGGCTTGTCCGGCCATATCTCGGTAGAGGGCGTTCTGCTTGCTCTTGGCTCCGCGCTGAGCTGGGCGCTGGGGACGGTCTATGTGAAGAGGAAAAGCGGCAGCGTCGACCCGATCTGGCTTGTTACGCTCCAGCTCCTGATTGGCGGAGTGCTTATGACGGCGACAGGCAGCGGAGTGGAAAGCTGGGGGGATGTGCACTGGAATGCCGCCTTCATCGGCAGCCTTTTATTTATCTCAATCTTTGTTATTGCAATGGGCTGGCTGGTGTTCTATAAGTTGATGGATTCCGGCGAGGCGGGCAAGATGGCCTCCTACACGTTCCTCATCCCGGTCGTGGCTATTTTGGCAGGCACCTTGTTCCTGCATGAGCCGCTTACGCTGACGCTGGTCGCTGGGCTGGCATGCATTCTGGTCAGCATCTATTTCGTGAATCGCAAGCCCTCTAAGCGGCCATCCGAAGCGGTTGGCTAATCAACTTCAATGAGAAGAAGACCCCTTATTCAAAGGGGTCTTCTCTTTGTCTATTCTCCGGGTTAGTAGCGGTAAATATTGAAACGGTTGCCATCAGGGTCATAGAAGTGGAACCAGCTCGTTTTTATGCGGAGTGGCGCTATTAGAAAGAGGAGCTCTTATAGTGATTCGATAGCGAAACATGCGATGTGTTGAAACCTTCCTCTCTTGTAGAGCGTTAATATAAACAGATGATTCAGGAAGATATTGGATGACGAGAGAATAAGAGTATGAGGAGAGATGGAATGTTTTCCGAGACAGGCTTTAGAAGACTGGCGGCTGTCTGTACTGTGGTCAGCATCGTCATCATCGTTTTGGCATGTTATGGACTTATTATGCTAATAGAAGGCGGCAGCTTGCTCGATCGGGAAGTTGTCTTCTTCGGAGCTTTCTCGGTCATCGCGGTCAGCGTGCTGGCGATCATGGTAACGATGCTGACCCGCAGGACGAGAGTAGCGCTGGAGGATGAAGTGTCTTTTTTGCGAACCCGCATCATGGAGCTGGAAAAAGCCGTCAATCAGAAGTGAACCTATGAAATTCGAAACGAGGTGCATAGATATGAAAGCGGATATGGTCTATAAAGTAACAGCCTACATCACTAGAATGCATGAAGGGAAATTGCAGCTGCTGGTTTTCCGGGAACAGGATTATGAGGATTTGGGCTGGCAGGTTCCAGGCGGTACAGTCGAGGAAAACGAACCGTTGTTAGACGCGCTTAGGAGAGAGATTATGGAGGAATCGGGCATACGAGAGGTCGACAATATTGCCCTTCTTGGCGAGCATGACTACTATTCCGAGACCTTGAAGCAGTATGTACACCGTTACTACTATCAGCTCGAAGCTTCCGCCCCGGAAGCCTTCACCCATGTGGTGCAAAGCAACGACGAGGATAACGGCTGGATCTTTCACTATTCATGGATGGACCTGGAGGCATGCCCGTCCCTGTACAGCTATCTCGGCGAGCATTTGGACAAGGTGAGGCAGCTGGCTAAACAATAACAACGCGAAGGGCAGTCGCTTCCTATATGGATATAGGCAGCCGCATCTCATGGAGATGCGGTTGTTAAGTTTGTGCGACTTGACCCATATGACACTGTCATATCAAACTGCTGACTGCTGTGAATATCGCGGCCATCCCTTCATCCATACAATAAAGTTATTAACTTGAACGAAGAGGGGATTGGCATGGCGGAAAAAAGCGGAAGATTGCGTTTGCTCGACATATTGAGAGGGTTTGCAGTAATGGGTACGCTGGGAACGAATATATGGCTGTTCGCTTACTTGGGCGACTTGAATTATATTCTGACCTTTAACGTGGATGCGTGGTGGACGTCGTTCCAGGAATTTATTCGCGTATTCGTGCTGTTCCTGGTGAACGGAAAGCTTCTGGGCTTGCTGACGATTATGTTCGGTGTCGGGCTGGAGATGAAGTATCAGCAGTCCTTAAGGCGCGGTAACGCTTGGCCGGGCGTCTATATCTGGACATCGGTCATTCTGATGACGGAGGGCTTTATCCATTTTGCATTGGTAATGGAATATGACATCTTGATGAGCTACGGGATAACGGCTGTCATCACAGCCTTTATCATTAAGGGCGGGGATAAAGCCATTCGCAGAGCGATGATCCTATTCGGCGGGTTTCACGGAGCTGTTATGCTGCTCCTCTTAGCAGGCGGTGTCTTGCTCGGCTTGAGCGGGGGGAATGTGAACTTAGGCGATATGAATGGTACAGTGTTATTATATAAGGATGGCAGCTGGCTGCAGCAAGTGGATTACCGCCTTTCTCATTTCTTGATGCTCCGCACGGAAGTCCTGTTCGTCATTCCAATGAATATCTTCCTGTTCCTGCTCGGCATACGGCTGATGCGGTCGGGTTATTTTGCAGCGGACGAGGACGGGAGGAAGAAGCGGAGGAAGCTCCTGCAATGGGGGCTTTGCTTGGGCATCCCGCTTAACATGCTGATATTCGTCCCTGGCGGTTACTTCGATCTGCCTGTACGCTATTTGTTCGCGCCGATTCTGGCGCTTGGTTATCTCGGACTCATTGCGAAGCTGGTAGAAAGCAGCGAGAAGCTATGGTTATGGAATCGATTGGAGCAGGTCGGCAAAATGTCGCTTAGCTGCTATGTACTGCAAAATGTAATTTCCGGCGTCATTTTCTACGGCTGGGGACTGGGTCTCGGCGGCAAGCTGAACCCGGCAGCTGTGGCAGGAGTATGGCTCGCAATCAGCTGCGTTCAGATGTTGTTCGCTTATGTGTGGCTGGGACGCTTCAAGTTTGGTCCGATGGAGTCAGCACGAAGATTCGCTACGGGCTTGATCGCAAAGACGAAAAATTAGAATAGATAAGGTGTGTTGGGCAACGATGTGGAGACGGATTTATCCCCGGGATCAGATTGAGAAATATTTGATTATCGACATGCTAGTCGTGGTCGTCTTTATCTATCATGTGTTCATTGCGAGCCATACGATTCCTCTTGTTGGGAGAATAGCAGCGTTCCTGTTGTTTCTGGCATCCTTCTATGTTGGCTTATGGTATCGGGACTGGCGCCTTCTTGGGGCCAGTCTCGTTTGGTGCGCTTTGATGGTTGTGCTCGGCCTTTATATCGCCAACTGGATGCTGCTCTATGGATTTGTATTTGCCGATCTGCTAGGCCGCACGAAGCGCTTGAGGGTGATGGTTGGCGGAATGGCTGGCATCGTAATCATGTATCTGGCGCATAGCTGGCTCTATGCGGGAAGTCCTTTTGCGATATTCACGGATTTGTTCTTTGCGGGCATGATCATGCAATTGACGACGACCATTGTGATACATACCAAGGAAAAGACGAAGCAGCTCAAGGCAAAGCTGGATATCGCGAATGCGCAGCTGGAGCATTATATTCAGGAAGAAGAGCGGAACCGGATCGCCAGAGACCTTCACGATACACTGGGACAGACGCTGACGATGATTAAGCTGAAGAGCGAATTGACGATCAGGCTGGTTGATAAGCAACCGGAGAAAGCGAAGCATGAGCTGAACGATATATTGGACACGTCACGCTACGCGCTTAAGCAAGTGCGGGAACTGGTGACCGATATGAGGTTTGTCTCTCTTGCGAAAGAGATCGCACGGTCAAGGGAGCTATTGAGGGACGCCGATATCGACATGACCGCAGCGGAAGAAGGGTTAAGGCCGTTATCCGATACAGCCGAGACGATGGTGGCTCTATCCCTTCGGGAAGCGGTAACTAATATTATTAAGCATAGCGAAGCGACCCGTTGTACGCTTACCCATTACGTCCAGGGCGAGCACTATTATATTCAAATCATCGATAATGGCAAAGGCTTGGACCAGCAGGGCCAAGGGAATGGCCTGCAATCCATGAGAGAACGGATGGCTATGCTGCAAGGAGATGCTTACATCTCAGCCAATCCCGACAGGGGCGCGGTCGTGACGTTGAAGCTTCCGCTAATGAATAATGGGAGGGTATAAGAAGTGATCCGAATCGTAATCGCTGAAGATCAGAAACTGCTTAGAGGGACGCTTAGATCGCTATTATCCCTGGAAGACGACATCGATGTGGTAGGAGAAGCGGAGGACGGACTGCAAGCCTTGGAGGTCATTCGCAGGTGTGAGCCGGATCTGTGCCTGCTGGACATTGAAATTCCGTTTCTGTCCGGTCTTGAGCTTGCGGAGAAGCTGAAGCGGGAGGGACATGCGCCTAAAATTATTATGGTGACCACCTTCGCCCGCCCGGGCTTTTTGCAGAAGGCCAGAGACTTGAAGGTAGAGGGTTACTTGCTTAAGGATGAGCCGATTGAATTTCTAATTGACGCTATTCGCGAGGTGATGGCTGGCGGGCATGTCATCAGCAAGGAGCTGGCAACAGCACTGTTTGTAAAGGAAGAGAATCCGCTGACCGATAGGGAAAGCGATGTGCTCAGGCTGTCCAGAGCGGGACTGTCTACAGGCGAGATCGCGGGGCAGCTTTATTTGACCAATGGGACCGTCCGCAATTATTTGTCCACGGCGATTCAGAAGCTGGGTGTCGAGACGAGGCAGCAGGCGACGGAGAAAGCTCACGGCAACGGATGGCTATAAATAAAATGGGCAAGGCCGGCACCCGGGTGGGGTGACCGGCCTTGTGCATAGTGAGCGGAGAAGCTGTGAAGCGAATTAGAAGAGAGGCGGCGGGATGAGCCGAAGCTCTTCTTCCGTCGTCAGATTGCGCTCAAGCGCTTCTTTGCGCAATGCGAGATAAAGCTCTGCTTTTGTGGCATTGATATAAGGCATGACGAACAAGACGCCTACGCCGCAAGCCAGCAGGCCAAGGAAGATCCAGCCAAGAAAGCTTAAATCCAGGACGAAGATGCGGAACTTATGTCCTCTTGTCATTTGATTGCTTAATTCAACGGATCGCTTGTATCCGATATTCGGGTTGTTCGCCAGTATGAACGGGACCATGCTATAGGCGTAGGATTTCACGATGCCTGGAATAATGAGCAGCAAATACCACAGAAAATTAAGAAACCCCCTCCATAGCATGGCCACGACAATATCCATATACCGCTGTCCATTGAAGGCATAACCCAGATGATTCAAGTTCACGTCCTGCTCTGCGGATCGTTTGAAAAATTTCATCGAGCCGACTTCAAGAGGAAAGCCGAGGAAAATTCTAAATGCTAGCGCGAGAAAAATGGCAACGATGATAAATCCGACGGCAAGAGCAAGGAAAGGCGCTAATAGTCCCCAGTCGATCCATCCGGTTTGAGAATCAAATGATGAATCCGATGATCTGTAATTGAAGTTCACATTTGGAATGCCGGCTCCTCCGCCGACAAAGCCTAGAATCAGGCTGACCAGAAAAGCCTTCCAATACGAGGTTCTAAGCACATATTTGGCATTATCCTTCAGTTCCTTGCGTTCCCACATCGACATTCCTCCCTTTGTCCACTTTATCTTCTAGCGTACGAAATGCCATCCGGTTATAGTCCACTTATATGCAAGGTCAATCGTCGTGAAAAAGCCATGCCGCTTTGGTGCGGCATGGCTTTATTCCTTACTCTGCGATTTGACGAACAACCTTCCATTCCGCCGCAGGCGGCTGAATGACAAATTTGAAGAGATGTCCTTCACGATCCTCGACCGCCAGCAGCAATCCTTCCGGGACAGGCAGAATATGATGGATCTCGCCATGCAGTACAAGGTCCGCCGCCATGGAGGCTAAGACCGGGATAAGGCTGTCCTCCAGCCAGGTCCTCTCTTCGAACCATCTTGGCGGCGGCAATGGAGGCGGATATCCAGTCAGAGGCGCCCCGAGTTGCATAGCCAGTTCTTTGAGCTCGCCGGATAACGAGCGTCCTTCTCCGACCGCAGCAACGAATCGAAGGCATAGCTCCACGGTTGCAAGAATTTCATCATAATCCAGCGAGCCGTTTGCATACCTGATCTCAACCGTCTGAATATCGAACCAGGCTGCCGTATTAATGCCGCATCGATGGGATTGCGGGCGTCCGAAATGGCGAACGGATTCCTCCTGAGGAGAAGCTTCATAGCGTTCCTTCATCTCCGGTGTGATGGGCGGACAGAAGATTCTGCGATGAGGACTCGTTGTCAGCAGCTTCTGAATGGTCTCCTGGCAGTGCAGCGCCGCTTCCAGAAGGCGGGGAATGATATCCTGTCCCCAGGACGCCAACCCCACATGGACATGAAGGCCGCAGCTCCAATTCACGGAAGCGCCTTGCGCCTGAAGCCGTTCCAGCATGATGCGGATCTGCTCCCGGTCCGCCCAAAGCAACGGGGGAGGCTTCAGCTCGCTGCCGGACTCCAATCCGGTCTCGTCAAGCTGCCGCTCCTCGAGCGACATGATCCAGCCCGGCAGTAGCTCCAATTGCTCCGGCTGGCCTCCTGCAAACTCGATCTCTACACCAAAGGTTAAGTCTTTCCAATTTACGGATTGTGGCCACATGTTCGTCATCCTCTCGGCTCTTATTGGAATGTGTTAGCGTGAATGATGTGAGAGGAGGCGGTGCACGGGCTTACCAAGGGATTTTTTCTTTGAGCATGGGAACCCTCCATAAGTTCGTTATTATGGAGATTATATACAATGTAGATGAAGCAGCACAATAGATTCTTGTATACAAGAAGCTGCTCTCTGCTATTGCATCATCTCGCGAATCCTGCGCGCCGTTTCTGCAGGATGGGATATGGGGAACTGATGGGCATAGGGCAATCGGACGACAGGGAATTTAGCATACTGGTCCGGGATATGAAAGCTAAGCTCCTGAGTCCCCCACAAGATTGATAGTTTGTGATCGTGCCATTTGTCAGGGGAGAAGGTGAAGCTCTCGGGTTTCGTCAGCGTGGACATGACTTCTGCGGTGGCCGTCCTGACTCGGACTGATTGCAGTTCATCATGGATATAGCTGATATATTCCGCGGGAATTTCTTGCTCGTGAACAAAGCTTTGATCCTTCAGCATTACACGCTTTAGTGCAGCCTCAGAGGCGAATTGCAATAAGGAACGAGTCCAAAATCCGGATTTGTACTTGGAAGAAAGAGGCTGTAATACTGGCTGCAGCAGCAGAGTCTGTTGAATACGCTCCTGCATTTGATCCATCATTTTGGCAGCGAGATAACCCCCAAGCGAATGTCCGGCAAGGATGACTGGCGAGTCTATGCTCATGAGCAGTTCTCGGACGGCATGCTCCAAGCCTTCTAACCGTGCAGTGTTATGGCGGAGAGGCGAACGTCCGAATCCGGGCAAATCTGCCAAATAGATCGGATTCTCGCAGATGTTGGCGAGATGCTGTGCCAGCGGCAACAACTGATAGGCTGAGCTGAAGGCGCCATGCAGAAGAATAAGAGGCGCTCCGCGGCCTTCCTTTTCGATCGTTGCCAAATTCGCCCGCCTGCCGAATCGGAACGGATGAGGGAGCTGCACGTTGCCGTGTGAAATCCGAAAATCCAAATCTGCAACGACAAAAGGCAAGGTAGACGGAACGACAGACAATTGAAGATCATGTTTGGCTTCCAGGCCCAGCTTGGAGGCAAGCGGAAATTCGGAGTTGACGATAAAATCGATCGACTCCCTGGGCATCTTCAGCCATTTGTCTATTCCAAGGTTCAGCAAGCCTTTGATCCAGCGATAAGGAATTGCGCCTAAGGGTCCACTGGCGCCTGATTCCATGGCAATTAGCCGGGTAAGCTCCATCATATCGGGGCTGTCCATCTGCTGATCCAATAAGAAATACGTATCGTTCACAGGATGCTCTTCTTGCGTTAGAGCTGCAATACATGCCGCCACATGATCGACATGAACGAGGGGGAGCCAATATTGTCTGCCGCCTGGGGCAAGAGCCATCAGCCCTCTGCGCACGCTGTTGACCAGTATGCCAAGTCCGCCGACTTGCTCGGTTATTCCTGTAACAGAGTCTCCGATGACGACGCTTGGATTAATAACGGATAACGGCACCCCCAATTGACCAAGCTTCTGCCGAATCAACAGGTCGGCTTCAAATTTCATTTGTTCATAAGGAGGAGCTTTATGGCGATGATCCTCATGGAGATTGAGGTGGTCATGCTGTTCCGAATAAGGCGATTTAAAACCAACGACATGTATAAAGTGCTTGAGTGAACCATTTTCATGGATGGATGCTGCCAGTTGAATCATTTCGGCTGCGGCATCCCGGAATACCTTTTGCGCTTCTTCCGCCTGCAATAGAATATCCATGGGTCCGCCAGCATGAATGATGACATCTATTTGCCTTAATTGCTCTTGATCCTCGCAGCTTAGCCCGAGAGCGGGTTTGGTGAGATCGCCTTTAAGCGGTGTAATCGACGAGATGTCATCCAATCCCAAGCTCCTCATCGTCTCAATCAGCTTTGGCTTGGAGCGGGCAAGAGCATACACCTTATGGCCTGCTCTGACTAGCTGTGCCAGAACATGCCGTCCGATGAACCCGCTGCCCCCTGTCAGAAATACGGTTTTCATGGTTGTAGTCCTCCTTATGCATTTTAATAGTACTGTTTAGTACTAATGATGGGCAAAAAAATTACTTCAGCATATTTGCCAAAGTATGAAGAATGGTCGATAGCAGCGCAGGGTCCTTTTGAGCATGCTGCAAGAATAACGCCCCTTCAATCGTCGACACCAGAAGAGCAGCTAGCTGAGGGAGCGGGAGGGCCGTCTGTATTTCCTTGCGGTCCATTCCTTCCTGAAGCAGCGTCTCCATGGTAGTGGTTTGTTTGTGAAAAAAAGCCCCGATCGCTTCTCGGACATACTCTGAATCATGCGAGGTTTGAACGTATAGGGTCAGAAACGGGCAACCGCCCAGGCTGTTTGGCGTCTGCTCTGTAAGCAGCGCGGCAAACCGGCCAATTCGATCCGTTACCGGCAAATCCGTTTGGGCTGCGATCTCATCAATCATGTCCGTATACCGATTAATCATTAGATCAACGATAGCGGCCAAGAGCTCCTCCTTGCTTTTGAAATGATAGTAGATATTTGTCTTGGACACTCTGCTGACGGCTACAATCTCATCCATGCTGGTGGTCTGATAACCCTTCTCCAAAAACAGGGCAGTTGCGACCTGCATGACGATTGTTCGGTTGCTTGGGGTAGTGTTCTTTTTCATGATTAGAACTATACAGTACTAATGAATGGGTGTCAAATCATCCCTGAACTATTCAAGCTCCGCATGGCATGATCTAAAAAATCCAGCTATCCATCTAAAATTTTCCGCCTGTCGAAGAAGAAGGTATCGCACTATGATAAATGTAAGCGTTTTCGTCCGGGTGTGGAGTGAAGTAACGAGAGTGGGCGAGGACGCTGTCACGTTCGCCCATCACACGGGAAAGGAGGAGCAGGCTAGCAGCAGATTCGTCGGGTTCGATTCATATTCCACAATAGTTGGAGGGAATTAACTTTGAAGAAATGGATAGCAATAATCGCAACGTTGGCGCTTCTCGTCAGTACGTATGCTGTGTCTCCCGACCGCTTGGAAGCGGCGCCGCCGCCTTCGACGGCGAATCAGACGATATTTGGCCCGAACGTATATGTGTTTGATCCATCCATGCCGGTTGCCGACATTCAGGCGGTGACAAGCGCGGTGTTCAACGAACAAGAGAGCAATGAATTCAGCAGCCAAAGGTATGCCCTTCTCTTCAAGCCGGGCACGTACAACATCGATATGAAAGTAGGCTTCTTCACGCATGTTGCGGGACTCGGGCAAAATCCGGGGCAAGTGAATTTGACGGGCGGCGCGCTTAACGTCGACGCCAAGTGGGATAACGGCAACGCGACGCGCAACTTCTGGCGCGCGATCGAGAATCTGTCGATCACTCCGGCAAGCGGCATGACGCGCATCGCTGTGTCGCAGGCGGCACCGCTGCGCCGGTTGAACATTAACGGCGAACTTCAATTGTTCGACTTCGATAACAACTGGAATGCAGGCTGGGCGAGCGGCGGCTTGCTGGCTGATTCCGTCGTCAACGGCACGATCGTGCCGGGCTCGCAGCAGCAGTGGTTCTCGCGCAACAGTCAATACGGCAACTGGACGAATGGCGTATGGAATATGGTATTCGTCGGCGATACGAATCCGCCGGCAGGCCAGTTCCCTGATCCGCCGTATACGGTCGTCGAAGAGGCGCCGGTGCTGCGCGAGAAGCCGTATCTGTACATTGACGATGCAGGGCAGTATCGCGTGTTCGTGCCTTCGCTGCAGCATGACCGGAAGGGCGTCAGCTGGGTGAACGGCTCCACGCCGGGTGAATCGCTGTCGATTGACACGTTCCACATCACGCGCCCGGAGACGGCGACAGCTGCCAATATCAATGCGGCGCTCAGCCAAGGCAAAAACTTGATCTTCACCCCGGGCATCTATCATCTGAGCGAGACAATCCAATTGAACCGCGCCAATACGGTTGTGCTGGGCATCGGTCTGCCAACTCTCATCCCGACGAACGGGCAAGTGACGATGAAGGTCGCCGATGTAGACGGCGTGAAGATAGCGGGGCTTGTGCTGGACGCAGGTCCGGTGAATTCGACTTCACTTCTTGAAGTGGGCCCAAGCGGAAGCCATGCCAGCCATGCAGCCAATCCGACTTCGCTGCATGATCTGTTCTTCCGGATCGGCGGAGCAGCTATCGGCAAAAACGACGCCAGCTTGACCATTAACAGTAATGACGTCATCGGCGATCACTTCTGGATCTGGCGCGCGGACCATGGCGCAGGTGTGGGCTGGACGGACAATATATCGAAGAACGGTCTAGTCGTGAACGGGAATCAGGTTACCATCTATGGCTTGTTCAATGAGCATCATCATGAATACCAGACGTTATGGAACGGCAATGGAGGCCGCGTCTACTTCTACCAATCCGAAATTCCATACGATGTACCGGATCAAGCGGGCTGGATGAGCCAGAATGGAACAGTGAACGGCTATGCCTCCTATAAGGTAGCCGACCATGTGACAGACCATGAGGTATGGGGACTGGGCGTATACTCATTCTTCAGAGATGCGCCTGTGAAGCTGGAGAGCGGCATTGAAGTGCCAGATACGGCAGGCATCAAGGTTCACCATGCGACATCAATATGGCTGGCGGGAACGCCGGGCAGCGAAATTACGCATGTCATCAATAAGCTGGGAGGCCGCGTCTACGCCAATTCGCCTGCGGAGGGCATGAGGCAGACGGTCAACGAATTTATCGGCACGGGCACAGGCGGACCGGGAGGTCCTGGAGGCGTAGAGACTGCGCTTGATCGTACCGGCTGGACGGCGTCTTCCTCTCCTTCAAGTGGAGATGTAGCCGCAAATCTGCTGGATGGCAGTATGGCAACGCGCTGGAGTGCAGGCACGGCGATGGCTCCAGGGCAGTCGCTGACCATCGATATGAAAGCGTCGAAGAGCTTTAACAAGCTCGTCATGGACTCGACAGGCAGCAATGACGACTACGCTCGCGGTTTCGAAGTATATGTATCGAGCGATGGCGTGAACTATGGCAGCGCGGTAGCGAGCGGCACAGGCAGCGGACCGGTTGTAGAAGCCGTATTCCCTGCACAGTCGGCGCGCTATATCAAGATCGTGCAGACCGGCACGGCGTCCAACTGGTGGTCGATCCGGGAGCTGAACGTGTATACGAACGGCAGCGGAGGCAACAATGGAGGCGGCACAGGCGCGGAGCTGTCCCGTTCCGGCTGGGTTGCCGCTTCATCACCATCGAGCGGAGACCTTGCGGCTAATCTGCTCGACGGGGATATGGGGACACGCTGGAGCACGGGCGCAGCGATGGCTCCCGGTCAATCGCTCACGATCGACATGGGCTCCCCGCAGAGCTTCAGCAAGATTGTCATGGACTCCACAGGGAGTAATGACGACTATGCGCGGGGCTACGAGGTGTACGTATCGCAAGACGGCGTGAACTTTGGAGGTGCCATTGCCAGCGGAACAGGAGGCGGCCCAGTCGTAACGGCCCAATTCGCACAGACCAATGCGCGGTATATCAAGGTTGTACAGACGGGCACGGCATCCAACTGGTGGTCGATCAGGGAATTTAAGGTGTACAACTAACCAAAGTTGTTATATTCTGAGAAAAAGAACGTATCAAGCAGGGATTGCACAGGTTGCAATCCCTGTTTGCAAAGTAGAAGAAGAGTAAGCCTGCCGGTTGCTGGGGCATAGGAAGGGGATACATATGGAGGATAAAATACGCGAGCTGCTAAGCTATTATTTTAAAGACCATTCCCATTGCAAGATGAAGCCGGTACCGTTTGGCCTTACGAATCTGACGAGAATTATAGAGGTTAATGATGTAAAATATATAGCCCGAATCTATAATCGCCATACCAAAAGCAAAGAAAGTCTGGAGCTGGAGGCGAGAATTACCTCCTATCTGAATCATGCGAATCTGTCCTTTCAAGTACCGGCCTTCTTGTCTACCCACAAGGGAGATGAATACGTAGAGCTGCCAGATGGAACGCTTGGCGTGATGGTTTCGTTCATAGAGGGTAGCGTGCCTGCATTATCTGAGGAAAGCCATGCGGCCGAGTTCGGGCGAGTTGTCGGCGAAATGTCTGCTGTGCTCAGCACCGTTGCAACCGAGAAGCTGGCCTATAAGGGGCAAGCTTTTTCCAATTTGTACAGCCTTCATCCGCTTGCAGACCGGGATGCGGTCCAGACGTTTTTCGCTCAGCCGCCATTTTCGATATCGGGTGGCGAACTTGCGTTTTATACCGAAATGGTCGAGTCAATTGAATCGGCTGAGTCTGTATTAAATGAATTGCCGTGGCAGTTGGTTCATCATGATTTGCTTGTCTTCAACCTATTGGCCAAGAATCATCATATCAGCGGGGTACTGGACTTTGATTTTATCGCGATGGATGCCAGGTGCATGGAGCTTGCCATCTGCCTGAATCATGTGCTGCAGCTAGCAGGCGGCTCGTGGCGCATGCTGGAGGCTTTCGTCAAGAGCTACGCGGCTTTCTGCAAGAGCTCAGCCCAAGAGATTGCCCAGCTACGACATCTGACCCGAATCTATCACATTGCGCTTCTTCATATTTACATCGGCCAGCATTATGCGGGTGTCCCTATTGAATCCAACTTGACCTATATACTGAACCAGTTTCGCGACAGGGATCGGTGGTTGAAGGAGCATGAACAGCCGTTGAAGGCATTGCTTGAATCGTATTGGCTCTGAAGTTCATACTAGCTGTGGCTGAGCTGAATCAGCCTTACGACACTGCGAGACGGGGGAGCGCCCGGCGGCAGTGTTTTCGCTATATTCCATCGCTCATCAGCAACCATACTATACTCAGCCCGTGCCTTAAGGTAGAATGGGTTACGTCAGATGGGACTTGTACGGTTGAATGCATGATGAAGTGAGGCTCAATTCTATATGTTCAAATCAAAGCTTCTATACAAGCTAGTTATCGCAGCGGCAATCGGTGCGGTGCTGTATGCGGTAATCGCGAATTATATCTATGATCCGTCTGCGGATCGATTTCTCAGTCAAAAGATGGATTTGAAGCGTACGCTTCAACTGCCTCTATGGCTGAATGTGATGTATGTTCATGTGGCTTTTGCCTGTATCGCGTTATTAGCAGGGGCGGTCAACTTTTCAAGCGCTGTGATGAAGAAGTTCAAAAAGTTTCATCGAATGAACGGATACGCTTATCTGATTGCAATTCTTATCGTAGATATCACATCGGGCTATATGGCTCCTTATTCTACCGGAGGCAAGGCGACCAGTATCCCGTTCAACATTTTAAATATTGTCTGGCCCATTATCACCATTATCGCGATATCCAAAATTAGAAAGAAACAGGTGAACAGCCATCGGCAGTGGATGGTGCGAAGCTATGTCTTTTGCTTTACCAATGCGGTCACTCATCTATCCTTGAACCTGCTCCAGAAGGGATTTGGCTTAACCTTTACGACCAGCTACACGGTATCGGTCTATATTTCGATTATTGGGCTATGGATTGTGGCGGAAGTCATCAATCGAACGGTGTTTAAAGCGCCGCCCCGGCTAGCATAGGAGGAAGCATCGATCGGAGAGCGGGCGAGCGGAATCCATTTTATCGCCTAGCAGGAGGTGCCAAAGATGATGAAACAAATAGCGACATATACAGGCTTGCTAATCACGATTTTTGGCCTGATGCATCTCTTCACCTATATTTCGAATTGGAGCGCGTCCGTCCAGTACCATCCGTTCTTCCCAATAGGAGGGAAGAGGCAGCTGAAGCATGTTGCAGCGGCAGCTGTTCCCATGATGTTGCCCGTGCTGCTAGGTCTGTTGCTTGGTGTGATTCGGCTTTTTCACCTTCGTGCAAAGCAGGGGAAATGGGGGTTCAACTGGCCCTTGTTCCTGATCGTTGTGCTCCCGTTGCTTCTGCTACCTGTGCCTGCCATGCTCTCCCAGTTGCATTACAACGTTGTTCCCCTGATTAACGTAGTCGACCAATTGCTGCCGGCAGCCAGTCCGCAGTCGCCATTAAGCCTGGAATCCTTTAGCGTTGTGACTGGACTGCTCCTCATGTATTGCTTTCATAAGAAAGTTTCATAGAAGCTATTTTAGGCAAAGAATAATCAAGGCATGAAAGGCCGGATAAGGACGAATGGTCGTCCTTTATCCGGCCTTTTATTATGGCGACGGACTTACACCCATTTCAAATATCCGTTAAATAGTGCAGTTTTATGGTGGGAATGGCTGAGATCACAGAGGCGATAGCATGTAGGATTAAGTTGATTAATGATTCTGATTTCAAGAAGTGAAGAGGAGGAGGATGACGATTCATGAAGCTTAGACGCAGATGGACGATGTTGCTTGTATCCGCTTTCACCACAGTGGCGCTTCTAACGCCGCTAACAGCAATGGCGGAGGATGCGGCGCCAGAGGTTCTCGGCACGAACTTCGAGGATCACCTCGACAAGAAGGACACCGACCGTTTCTACTCATCGAATGGGTGGAGCAATGGAGGCACTTTCCTAAACGGGTGGAGAGACGACCATGTCGTATTCGAGGATGGCAAGCTGAAGCTGCTGCTCGATGACAAGCCTTGTGTGGATGATCAGGCCTTATGCTCCGGTCAGCCCTATGCATCAGGAGAGTATGCGACGAATCAGCGGTATGGCTACGGCAAATTCGAAGCCAGATTGAAAGCGGTTAAAGGAGTAGGCGTCGTAACGGGCTTCTTCACGTATGGCACCGATCCCGATGGCACGGCGCATGAGATTGACGTTGAGATTTTGGGCAAAGACACGACCAAGCTGGAAACGAATTATTTTACGAAAAGCGTAGGCATGCACTCTACGGTGATCCCGCTGGGCTTTGATGCGGCAGATGACTTCCACGACTATGCCTTCGAATGGACGCCGGATTGGATCAAGTGGTATGTAGACGGCAAGCTGGTCCACACCGAGACGGGCGAGAGAGGCGAATTGCCGTCTACGCCGGGCCATATCATTGCCAACGTGTGGCCGGCAACCAAGACGAATGGCTGGGCGGGCGACTATACGCATCATGGTCAGACGCTGGTCGCTGAGTTCGACCGGATCGCGTATACGAAAGCAGAGCAGCCGCAAGGCGAAGTGCAATCGGTCGAGCTGCAAGTAGAAGATCCGAACAAGCCGCTAATCTACCGTATCGGCCAGACTGAGATGGCGCCTCTGCGCTATCTGATGGAGTCCCTGAATGCGAAGGTGGAGTGGAACGGCGCGAAGCAGGAAATTCACGTCACTGATGCTGCATCAGGTGCAAAACTCATCTTCAAGACAGGCTCCAAGACTGCTATGGTGAATGGCGAGAAACTTACACTGGCTGAACCTGTTACGCTTCGGAATGGCGTCGCATATGTGCCGCTTGCGGCACTGGCAGATGCGGTTGGAGCCCAGGTGGAGCGGGACGCTCAGAACCAGCTGATTAAGATTTCCAGAAGCTTGTCCTAATCTTGCGATTGTCCATTATCGATCACATTCCATGAAAGAGGTGTGTATCTATGAACAACAAGGTGATGCCTATCAGAAAAAGAATGACAGCCCTGCTTGCGGCTGCTGCTATGCTTGCAGTATTGCTCCTGCCGATTTCATCTTCGGCTGCCGACGTTGCATTTCTTGAACCGCTGAACGGGACGAATCCAGGCATGTTCTACACTTCGGACGGCTGGGCCAACGGTGTCGACTTCGGCGTTGGCTGGAAAGCTGCCAACCAGGAATTTTCGAATGGCATCATGGCTTTGCGGTTGGATAATGCGGGATGTCCCGCAAGCTGCTCTGGCAAGAACTATGCTTCAGGTGAATACGCCACGAATGTGAAGTACGGATACGGTAAAGTGGAAGCCCGGATGAAGGCAGCGAAAGGTACCGGGCTCGTAACCAGCCTGTTTACGTATTCTGGCCTAGCGGCGGGTACATCCAATGACGAGATTGATATTGAAATTTTGGGCAAAGACACAACCAAGCTGGAGACGAACTATTTCACTAATGGTGTCGGTCACCACAGCACGAGTATCGATCTGGGCTTCGATGCTTCGCTTGATTTCCATGACTATGCGTTCGAGTGGTCGCCTACCTACATTAAGTGGTACGTAGACGGAGTTCTCGTGCATACGGAGAATGGATCAAGAGGCGCGCTGCCGACCAGTCCCGGCCACATCATGGTTAATCTATGGTCGGGCTCTGGCCCGGCAGAGATATGGACGGGTAAGTTCAACTATCCGGGAGCGCCGGTTCGAGCGTATTATGACTGGATCAAGTTCACGCCGGCAAGCGAGCTGCCAACGGACAATGGCACCGGCTTGACTGCTCAATACTACGACAACATGAATTTCACATCCTTGAAGACGACAAGAGTTGATGCGACGGTGAACTTCGATTGGGGCTACGGAGCGCCGATTTCTTCGATGGGCGCAGATACCTTCTCCGTTCGTTGGACGGGGAAAGTGAAGCCGCAGTATACAGGCAACTATACGTTCCATACGAGCACGGATGACGGCGTCCGATTATGGGTGAACAATCAGCTTATTATCGATAAGTGGGTTGATCAGGCAGAGACCGAATGGTCAGGCTCCATCTATCTGACAGCCGGCCAGAAGTACGATATTAAGCTGGAATTCTACGATAATACGGAAGATGCCATTGCCAAGCTATCCTGGTCATCGGCATCCCAGTCGAAGCAAATTATTCCGCAAAGCAGGCTTTATCCGAGCTGATGAAGTGAAGCATATTCGCGTCTGATTGTGTCATAAGGCTGTCCCGGTTCGATGTATCGAATCCGGGACAGCTGTTCCTGTTAGAAGAGATAGAAACGGGGGTCCTGCGATGCCAGCTATTATGAGGGAAGAAGCGATTCCGAAGGAAAAAGTGATTTTGGACAAAAACTATCCGGTATTCGTCATCGATACCATCGGGGTTACGAATGTGTATCAGAAGCTGCATTGGCATGATGTGCTGGAGATTAATTATATTAAGTCCGGAACGGGCTACTATATGATCAATGGGCAGAAGTACGAGTTTCAGCAAGGGGATATCCTGCTGATTAACTCCAATGATCTGCACTGCGCTTACGAAAGCAAGGATCTCGTCATGACGGTTATTACGTTCGATCCGACCTGGTTCGTCCGCAATCTCAGGTTCGATTCCGAGCTGCTTAGCCCGTTCCGGGAAGTGGGTAAATGCTTTACGAATCTGATTGACCGCGAGCATCCGTCCATGGACAAGCTGCGGAGCATCCTGATGGAGCTGCAGCAAGAGCATGAACAGGAGAGGCGATCTTACGGATCGATTGTCTATTCGCTGCTGCTCCGATTCCTGGCTATCGTCAACCGGGAATGCCGGGTGGACGGCGCTCTGCAGCAGGAGCCAAGCATCAGCGAGCAGCAGCTGGAGAAGATGCGCCAGGTCATTATGACGATGGAGCTGAACTATGCCCACTCCTGGACGCTGGAGGAGCTTGCGTCTCTGGTCTACCTGAGCCCGTCTCGCTTCAGCGAAATCTTCAAGCGGGCGGTCGGCATGCCGCCGCTGCTGTACCTTATCCATATTCGGCTGGAGCAGGCAGTGGCAATGCTGGAGGGGGGCGGCATGAAGGTGACGGATATCGCCCTGGAATGCGGCTTTCGCTCACTTACCAACTTCAATCGGCTGTTCAAGAAGCATGTCGGCATGACGCCGAAGGCTTCGCGCAAGCAGCCGGCACTAAACCAGTGATCTGCACTGGTTTTTTTATTTGGCTGAATACCGATCTGATCTCCTGCCTGTATACCAATCAAAATCCAGTGTAATCACAGGGTGAATCCTTTAATATAAGAGGAAGGACTTTGTTCGTAGGAGAGAGTTGCAATATGGAAAATCAGCACGTCTACACACTGGAAAATATCAAGCTGTCCAAATTACAGGGATCAGTTCCTCGGGAGAAGTTTATTCTGGAGAGCTGTACGCTGTTCATTATCGTACACGGCACAGGTGAGCTGTGGTTGGATGATCAAGTCTATCCCATCTCCAAATCGGGGAAAATCATATATGCGAATCCGGGAGCGGTCGTTCATTATAAGGAAGAGGGCCTCAACCCGGAATACTTCTCCAGGCTGTTCAAGAAAGAGAAGGGGTGCACGTACAGCAAATATTTGTCGGAGATTCGCATCAGGAAAGCGCAGGAGTGGCTGCTTGCCTCCAAGGCTAGCCTGAGGGAAATTGCGCAGCGGATCGGGTATCGAACCGCTTGGCACTGCGGACGGCATAATAATGGCTCGCGGATGAGATGAAGTTGGCGTAGTATAGTTTTGTACTAATTGGGTTGAGTTACTCTATTTCTTTAGGTAAACTAAAGAAGAGGTGAAGCTATGAATGGATTTGAGCGCAGGAAAAATGGGAAGATTGAGCAAATCTTTCAAGCTGCGAATCTACTATTCTCTCAGCACGGATATCAGAACGTAAGCGTCAATGAAGTCGCGGAGCAGGCCGAAGTATCTCCCGCGACAATCTATAATTATTTTGGGACAAAGGAAAAGCTGGCGGCAGCTATGCTGCGTCATTGGATGGACAAGCAGCTGGCCCGGTACCGGGACATTCTGGCGTCGGAGGCTGCATTTCCGGAGAAGACGAAGGAAATTATGACGCTTGAAGCCCGCAACGTGAAGATTTTGACGGAAGAGCTTAAGCAGACCGGAATGGCGCAGGATATGGAGCGTTATGCCGAGGAGCAGCTTGCGGCTTTATTTCGGCAATATGTCGAGCTGGGCAAGCAGGAAGGATACATCCGCAAGGAGCAATCGGACGAAGGGATTGCGATGTACTTTGGCATGTACCAGAATGAGCTGGGCAGGCTGTGGGCGGAGAAGCATGGCCGGGACCCAAGTGCCTATATCGATCAGCTAATGGAGATGTTTTTTTACGGCTTGGTGGGGGAGCGGGCTTAATCGGAGCTGAATGAAAGTTCCATTCAGCCCTCCGAATCCGCCGACAGCAAGCACTCAATAAAGTGCTGGGCGCGTCTCGACAGGCGCTGATCCTTCAGCCATAGGATACCAACTTCGGATTGGAAGTCGGCATCGCGTATCGTCAGCATCGTCACAGCCTCAAGCGGAAATGACGAAAGCGTCGATTTTGGGAAGACGGTAGCTCCGATCCCGGCAGCGACGAGCGACATGATAATGGCGACGCTGGAGCATTCGCATATGATCGTAGGTTCGATGCCGTGCCGTCTGAACTCGTTGACCACCTGCTCATGCATACGCGTGGTTTTGTCCGTCTTCAGCGTCAGCAGCGGATAAGTCGCAAGCTCTTCCATGCTGATGCTCTTGTCCGCCGTAGACGGAGCCCACGATGACGGCATAAGCGCTACGTAGGGATCGGATGGCAGCGGGAGAACCCCTAATTTGCCCGGCAAAATATTCGTTTCGAACGGAAGCCGCGAGATAACGAGCTCGACGGATCGTTTCTCCAGCAGCTGCCCCATAATAAAGTGGTCGCCTTCGGAAATTTTGAAGGTAACCTGGGGATAGGACTCCCGCAGCAGCTGGATCGGCTTCGGGAGAATGGAGACGCAGGATACGACGGCCCCGATCGATAGGGTGCCCCGCACACCGGATTCGATTTCCTTCACTTCCTTTATGGTCTCGTCAAGCTGCAGCAGCAATTGTTCTGCGCGCTCCTTGAGCATCTCTCCGGCAGCGGTCAGAGTAAGCTGCTTGCGGCTGCGCTCGAACAGCTGGGCTCCGAGTTCCTCCTCCATTAGCATGAGCTGCCTGCTCAGGGGAGGCTGCTCCATATGCAGCAGCTTGGCTGCGCGTGTAATTTGCTTTTCCTGTGCGATAGCGAGAAAATATTTTAATTGCCGGATGTCCATCGTCATGTTCTCCTTTTGAACAACCTTTTTGACATACTTTAAAGGTATGGATGATGAATAGTTTAGATATTTTATATATACCTCAGAAGATGATAGTATTCAATCACAATGTATGGAACGAAGGAGCTGGACTCTCATGACTCATAGCCTATCGATAAGCGTAGAAACGACTGCACAGAAGAAAGCAAAGCCGCCGCAAGATCAGCTTGGATTCGGCATTCATTTCACCGATCATATGTTCATTATGGATTACAGCGTGGAGCGGGAGTGGCATAACCCGCGCATTATCCCGTATCAGCCGATCGTACTGGACCCGGCTGCCAAAGTGTTTCATTACGGCCAGACGATCTTCGAAGGGCTGAAAGCGTATAAGACCGCTGATGGACGGATTCGCTTGTTCCGCCCTCGTGACAACTTCGCCCGCATGAATCGTTCCAACGATCGCATGAGCGTGCCTGAGCTGGATATCGACACGGCCGTCGAGGCATTGGAGCGGTTGATTGAAGTCGATGCCGACTGGATTCCGACAGAGTCCGGGACATCGCTCTACATTCGTCCATATGTGATCGCAACCCAAGCAACGCTGGGCGTCGCTCCATCCGAGAACTATCAATTCATTATCATCATGTCTCCGGTAGGAGCGTACTATCCGGAAGGCATGAATCCCGTGAAAATCTACGTGGAATCCGATTATGTACGTGCGATGGTCGGCGGCGTAGGCGAAGCGAAGACGGCGGGCAACTATGCCGCGGCTTTGAAGTCGCAGCAGATCGCGAAGGAGCAAGGCTATACGCAGGTGCTGTGGCTGGACGGAGCAGAGCATAAGTACATTGAAGAAGTTGGCAGCATGAACGTGTTCTTCAAGATCGGCGGCAAGGTCGTGACTCCGGCGCTTAACGGCAGCATTCTTGCGGGCATCACGCGCAGCTCCGTTATTCAGCTGTTGAAGTATTGGGGCATCACGGTGGAAGAAAGAAGATTGTCCATTGACGAGATCTATGAAGCGGCTCAGCAAGGCTTGCTGGAGGAAGCATTCGGCACGGGAACGGCTGCTGTTATTTCCCCAATCGGCGAGGTGAACTGGGGCGGCCAGAAGCTGGTGATCAGCGAAGGCCTTACAGGCGAGCTGACGAACAAGCTGTATGATACGCTAACGGGCATTCAGTATGGAACGGTGGAAGATCCGTTCGGCTGGACGCAAGAAGTAGGCGCTGGCAAGAACGAATCCGTACGTTAATGAAAAATCACTTCAAGGAGCAGCGGCTTGGAGGGTATAATGGGTGTGTAACCATCTTCCACAGATAGGATGAATTCACATGCTCAGGTTGCTCGGCAGAAGCATTCGCGATTTCCGAACCTCATACACCAAGCTGCTGCTCTTTGAATATTTGTATATGCTGCTTACGAGCATCATTATCATTCCGGTTATTACGTTTATCTTCAACCGAATATTAACCGTAGTCGGCTCTGGCTCGCTGCTGAACAGCGAGGTATACCGGCTGGGCTACACTTATGAAGGAGTGCTCGGGCTTGTCATGATCGGCCTGGTCGCTTCTTTTGCGCTGTTCATCGAATTATGCGTTCTCGTCATTCTTGTTCAGCAACGCTACTTCGGCAAGCAGGTCAATATCGCCGATGCGCTTCTCACGACGCTGCGCCAGACGCCGCGGCTGCTTGGATTCGGTATTGTTCAGCTGCTCGTATTCTTGCTGGTGCTGATTCCCTTTATCGATTCGCCGTTATCGGCTTCTTTCTATGCTTTGTTTAATTTTCCGATCTTCATGCAAAGCCGGGTGCTCGACGCCTCCTACACGATGACGATTGTCTATGTCCTGCTTATGTTAGTTGTGCTTTACACCGTGCTGCGCTGGATATTCGTGCTCCATTATATCGTGCTGGAGGGCAAGTCCATTACCGAAGCGATCCGCAGCAGCCAAGCTTTGACGAGGGGGAGAAGGCTTCAGCTCTTCTTCTGGCTGTTCGTGCTGAATGCGGTCGTATTCGGCACCGGTTTTTTGGCGATTTCGTCGCTTTCCTATTTGCCGGCTTGGATGGATATGAACGTGCTTAAGGCATTCACGAACCACTACTCCTTGACGCTGTCCACCATTCTGACTTATATGTTCGCACTGCTTCTTATGCCGATCAATATTATCTTCTTGACGCGTCTGTTCTATTATTTCGGACATACGAAGGGAGAGAAGCCGAAGGATCACCTGCATATCTACCAGAGCAGGCTGGGCAAGCTGGAGCAGAGATTCGCTGCCTTCCTGAGGGGGAGAAAGCGGACGAGCCTCATCTATGCCTCCATTGCGGTCGTCTACATCGGGCTGGCTGTTTATGTGGGGATTAGAGCCAATGACAGTCTCGTCTACGCGAAATGGAATGTACTGATCTCGGCGCATCGCGGCGATGCGGAGAATGCTCCGGAGAACTCCATTCCATCCATTACGGCGGCGATTGACAAGGGAATTCAGTCGGTGGAAATTGACGTTCAAATGACCAAAGACGGCATAGCCGTGCTTCATCATGATTACAGCCTGCGCCGGATGGCTGGCGTACCTGAGCGCGTATCCGAGCTGACCTATGAGGAGCTCAGCCGGCTGGCCATCGGGCAGGATGAGAATTTGGAATCGATCCATATTCCAACGCTGGCATACGCGCTGGCTGAAGCGCAAGGGCGCATCAAGCTGCTGCTTGATCTCAAGCCGTACGGACCTGGCGACGATCTGGTCAGGGAGGTAGTCAACCTGATTCAGGCTTACGGCATGGAGCAGGAGGTCTATATCCAGTCCTTCGACAGCTACTCGCTGAAGCAGATTCGGGAGCTGGCGCCGGATATTAAGATCGGGCAGATCTTATACTTTGCGCTCGGCAATCTGTCTGCGCTCGACGTCGACTTCTATACGATCGAGCAAGTGATGCTGACGGATCAACTGGTTAAGCAAGCGCATGCCTCTGGCCGCGAGGTGTGGGTATGGACGGTCAATACGAGGCGCAATATGAAGGAAGTGCTGAAATTCCAGATTGACGGCATCATTACGGACTATCCGGTGCTGGCACAGTCGATGGTGGAGCTTAATTTTTAAGCCTTGCCTTATCGGATGGTTATCGTGATAGCAAGGAAAGGAAGACATCCTCCTCAGGTTAAACTCTGGGGGGATGTCTTTTTTTGTAACATAAATATAGGAAAAGGATTGACGGGGACGAAGGGAGCATTTACTATTTAATTACCGCAATAATATTTATCATGATAAATAAATGGAAGCATGTAAGGAGACGCCATGAATTTAGTCGATTATTGTATTCAGATTGGCGGGTTGCTGCGGGTAATCGATACGAAGCACTCGAAAATTATTAATCAATTCTATGCTCCGCACAATTTGACAGGCTCAACGATTAATATTTTGCTTCTGCTTGAGAAAGAAGGACCTCTGCGGGTAGGGGATATTGGCGCTGCGCTGAATATGGTGGACAGCAATGTGTCGGCTGTTTGTTCGCGGCTGGAGAACATGGATCTGGTAACCCGTGTCAGAATGAAGGATGATCAGCGAGTCGTCAAGATTCAGCTCACCGAGACGGCGAATGAACGAATGAACGATATTCGGGCGAACGTAACCGATTTCCAGCAGCTATTCGTGAAGAATGCATCGCAGCAGGACCTGGAGGACATCGTGAACGGCTTGAACAAGCTGGAGCATATTCTGGACAATGTGCTTCGGGAAAAGACAGACTAAGCGTCTTATACATAAGCGTGATATGAACTTTTTTTTACCGTTTAACCAAGTAATCATCTTAGAATTATGGGGTATTCTTGCCTGCTGGACAACTAGAGGCTTGGTGTCAGTCGATTGTACCTATTCTTTGATCTACTAGGAGGAAGAAAGATGGAAAAAAACAAAAGTTCATGGATGATGTTGGTAGTCGTTCTGGTCTTATCGCTCGTGGCCGGCGCATGCAGCAAGCCTGCGGCAGACGGCAATCAGGGAAGCTCTGGATCAGGTGAGGGAGGCAATTTAATTATTGCAATCAAAGACGATCCGAAGACGTTCAACCCCATCTATGCGGGAGACAGCATGTCCCTTACGATTGGCAATGCCCTGTTCGCGCCGTTAATCAGCGTGAATGACGGCAAACAGACTTTCGTATTGGCCGAAAGCTTGACGGCTTCAGATGATCTGACAACGTTCACGCTGAAGCTGAGAGAAGGGCTTCTCTGGCATGACGGACAAGCTTTGACGGCCGATGATGTTGTCTTTACGTTCAACAGCTTATTAGACGAGAGCCAGCACAGCTACTTCCGCAGCTCTTTCGTGTTGGAAGGCAAGCCGATCGAGGTGAGCAAGGTAGACGATCGTACGGTTCAATTCGTATTGCCCCAAGCATCGGCTGCTTTCGAGAGCTCCCTTGTTCAGATTCGCCCCATTCCGAAGCATATCTACGAAGGTGAAGCGGACTTAGAGAAAAGCGAGAAGAACTACAATCCGGTAGGCTCTGGGCCATTCAAGTTTAAGGAATACCGGGCCGGCGAATATGTCCTTGTCGAGCGCTCCGACCATTATCACGATGGGAAAGCAAAGCTGGATTCCATCACCTTCCGTGTGGCGAAGGACAATAGTTCAGCGGTGCTGGCGCTTCAGAATGGAGAGCTGAATCTGCTGAGAATCGAGCCGCAGGACTATGACAAAGTGAATGCCTCCGGCAAAGCAAACATCCTCATGTTCCCATCTGGCGGCGTGACAACGATGGTCTTCAATTTGAATATCGATGTCATGAAAAATAAAGAGGTGCGTCAGGCCATCGTCCATGCGATTGATAAAGAGGAATTGATTAAAGCCGGCTTCTCTTCCACTGATTTTGCGATTCCGGCAACGTCGATCTTCTCGCCGGGAACGCTTCATCTGAAGACCGGCGTGAAAACGTATGATTATGATCCGGACAAGTCCAGGGACATGCTGAAAGCTGCAGGTGCCGAAGGGCTGACCATCCGATTCGCTTATTTCAATGCGAGCACCCCGGAAACCAATATGGCGCTTTACCTTCAGCAGAAACTGAAAGAAGCAGGCATTCAGGTTGAATTGATACCGCTGGATGGGGCGGCGCTTGGCCAGAAAGCACTGAACAAGGACAATACCGATTACGATATGTCCTTTGGCGGTTACAGCATGGGCTTCGAGCCGGACGCGTACAAGGTGCTTTATCTAAGCGACGCGGCGTATAACTATTCGCATTACAAGAATGCGGAATTCGATCAGATGTGGCATGAGGCTGCTGTCGAGACGGATGCGGAGAAGCGCGGCAAGCTCTATGAGCAAATTCAGGAGCTGTCGGCAGAGGAAGTATCCACCTATCCGATCGCTTACGGAAATACGATTATCGCTGTTGATTCGAAATTCGGCGGGTTGGATGAAGCGGTACCGAAGTCGGTTGTGCTGTTCGATGATTTCTCCAAGCTGTACAAAAAGTAATGACTAAAGCGGATAGGCAAACAGCGCTGTCCGGAAGGAGTAACAGTTGAGAAAGTATATATTGCGACGATTGCTTCAACTTATTCCGATGCTGCTGTTTATATCCCTTGTATCATTCGCGCTAATTAGGCTCTCTCCCGGAGATCCCGTGATGTCGTTCGTTACGCCCAACATGAGTCCAGAGGATGTGGAACGAATTCGGGCCAGCATGGGACTAGATCAGCCCTTGTATCAGCAATACATCTATTGGCTGCAGAACGTACTGACTGGAAACTTGGGCTATTCCTTAATCAATCACCGTCCGGTTCTTGATCTGATCGTGGAGCGCATTCCGGCGACGCTCGGTCTGATGGGCTCGTCGCTAGTCCTCTCTCTTATTATTGGCGTTCTATTCGGACTCATCTCGGCGCTGAATAAGAATAAGCTCATTGACCGGGTGCTCAGCCTGCTCGCCTATATCTGTATTTCGCTGCCAGGCCTGTGGTTTGCGATGATTCTTATTTATTTCTTTTCCTTGAAGCTGAACTGGCTGCCAAGCATCGGTATGCGAACGATCGGTGTGAATTCTGTGTGGGACGTTATTCTGCATGGCATTATGCCGTGCCTTGTTCTCAGCATAACGAACATTGCGGTCTATATGCGCTATATTCGTTCCAGTACGATCAGTCAGCTTGAAGAAGACTACGTACAGATTCAATACGCTTTCGGTTCTACGAGAATGACGGTCTTGTTTCGGCATGTCTTGCGCAACGTACTGCTTCCGGTCATTACGATACTCGGCTTGTCCTTGCCCGAGATCATTACGGGAGCGTTCATCGTCGAGAGTATATTCTCATGGCCGGGCATGGGCTCGCTCGGCATTAACGCGGTCTTCGCTTTGGACTACCCGATGATTATGGGCATTACGATGATGTCGTCCTTCTTGCTGATCTTCGGCAACTTGCTTGCGGATGTACTGTACGGCGTGGTTGATCCCCGCATTAAATCGATGAGGTGAACAGGATGAACCGGATGAGATGGCGCCTTCTTACGAAGCAGCTTCTGGAGCAGAAGTCGGCTTTGATCGCGTTGATTGTACTTGCGATACTTATAGTGGTTGCATTGGCCGCGCCGCTGGCGGCACATGATCCCAACACGATTCATTTGGACAAGCGGCTGCTGCCGCCAAGTGCGGACCATTGGTTCGGAACGGATGACAACGGGCGCGATTACTTCGCGCGTGCCTTGTATGGCGCTAGAGTGTCACTTAGTGTTGGCGTGCTTGCTATGCTGGTATCGCTTGTGATCGGGACGACAGTAGGGGCGATCAGTGGTTATTTCGGCGGCAAAACGGATAGCTTGCTCATGCGGAGCGTCGATATCGGGATGTCGGTACCGACTTTCTTCCTGATGCTCATTCTGAATGCTTATATGAGGCCGAATATCGTAACGATTGTACTGATGATTGGGCTGCTCAGTTGGATGTCCATCTCGCGGATTGTGAGAGCGGAGACGATATCGGTGAAGGAACGGGAGTATGTGTTGTATGCCCGGGTTTCGGGCCAAAGCGCGTTCCGAATTATTACAAGGCATATCATACCAAGCATCGTTCCGACCATTATCGTTGCCGCCACGGTTAATATAGCGGGAGTGATTATGATGGAGTCTGCTCTGAGCTTCCTGGGGCTGGGTATTAACCCGCCGCATGCATCCTGGGGAAGCATGCTGAACAATGCCAAGGGCCATATCGGGGATCATCCGACGCTGGCTTTATTCCCAGGATTGCTTATTTTGATGACGGTATTATGTTTCAATTACTTGGGTGACGTATTCCGCGCCGCATTCGAGCCGAAAGCGAACCGGCAATAAACGATGAACGAGAGGAGTGAGGAGCATGGCTGAGTTGTTGTCTGTTCATCATTTGCGCACCTCGTTCTTTACCCGAGACGGCGAGGTTCGGGCTGTGCGAGGCGTCAGCTTCTCGATCGGTGAAGGGGAGATGGTCGGCATAGTAGGAGAATCAGGAAGCGGCAAGAGCGTAACGGCGAAATCGCTTATCCGGCTTATGCCGCCCTCCGGTCAGATCGTTGGCGGTGAAGTGAAGTTGCGCGGAGACGACGTAACCCGGATGTCTGGGGCGAAGCTGAGGACGATACGGGGCAATCGGGTCGCTATGATCTTCCAGGACCCGATGACCTCGCTCAATCCGGTGCTTACGATTGGTTCCCAGTTGACCGAGGTGCTGCGTCGCCATCAAAAGCTGAGTAAGTCGGAAGCACGCCGCCAAGCGATCAAGTGGCTTGAAGAAGTAGGTATTCCTTCGCCAGAGACCAGAATAGACCAGTATCCTCATGAATTCAGCGGCGGTATGCGGCAGCGTGTCATGATTGCGATGGCCCTTTCCTGCAACCCGGAGCTGCTCATTGCCGATGAGCCGACCACAGCGCTTGATGTGACGATCCAGGCACAAATTCTGGAGCTAATGAAGAAGCTGTGCCGTACAACAGGCACCTCCGTGCTGCTCATTACGCATGATCTCGGCGTTGTAGCGCAAGTGTGCTCGCGTGTTATGGTTATGTACGGCGGTCTGATTATGGAAGAGGGAAGAGTAGAGGATATATTCGAGTCGCCGCAGCATCCCTATACGCAAGGGCTTATCCGCTCTATTCCAAAACCGCGGGAAGGCAAGCGTGAGCGGCTCGTTCCGATAGACGGCACGCCGCCGAATTTGTTGAATCCTCCATCGGGCTGTCCATTCATGGAAAGATGTCCAAAAGCGACGGATCAGTGCCTCTTGTTGCCGCCTTACTTTGAATCAAAGCCAGGCCATCGCTCGATGTGCTGGCACTCGGCAGGTAAGCTATGCGAGCGATCGGAGGGGATGGCATGAGCGGCAATACACCTTTAATAGAGGTTCGCGGATTGAGGAAGCATTTCCCGATAGAGAAGTCGCTCTTCGGCAAAACGACGAAAGTGCTTAAAGCGGTCGATGACGTCAGCTTCCATATCGACAGCGGCGAGACTTTTGGTCTTGTGGGGGAGTCAGGCTGCGGCAAGTCGACGACGGGACGCAGTGTCATTCGTCTGTTCGATATTACCGACGGGGAAATCCGATATCATGGAGTCGATCTGGCTGCTATGAGTGAGAAGGAACTGAAGCCTTATCGCAAGAAGATGCAGGCGATCTTCCAGGACCCTTATTCCTCGTTGAATCCTGGGATGAATGTGCTTCAGCTCGTTAGCGAGCCGATGGAAATCCATCTTGACCTTAGCCGCTCGGAACGCCGTAACCGGGTAGTCGAACTGCTTGGCAAAGTGGGGCTGAAGCAAGAGCATATGGAAAGGTATCCGCATGAATTCAGTGGCGGCCAGAGACAGCGCATCAGTATTGCAAGAGCCATTGCTTCCAATCCGCAATTTGTACTATGCGACGAGCCAATCTCGGCACTTGATGTGTCAGTGCAGGCTCAGGTTGTAAATATGCTGGAGGATTTGCAGGACGAGCTTGGCTTGACGTATTTGTTCATCGCGCATGATCTATCGATGGTGCGTCATATTTCGAATCGCATCGGTGTCATGTATTTGGGTAAGCTGGTGGAAGTCGCGACTAGTGAGGAATTGTATGCCCGTCCTGCGCATCCCTATACGCAAGCGCTTCTGGCCGCTATTCCAGTACCTGACCCAAGGGTGCCATTTGCGGCTGATCGGCTACTGCAGGGCGAGCTGCCAAGTCCGATGGAATCCGGCGTTGGCTGCAAGTTTCGGACGCGTTGTCCATTTGCGTTTCGGCGTTGTGGCGTAGAGGAGCCGGAATTGCTCGAAATTGCCCCCGGACATTTTGCGGCTTGTCACTTGCATCATTGATCTAACCTATCAATTAGAAAGAGTAGAAGGAGGGACTAGGATGAGCAACCGTGTAAAACTATCGCAGCAGACCGCAATTCTGCTAGAGCGTGCACGCCGATTTGGCGTTTCTGAAGAGGAACTGCTGAGTTGTGCTGCTACAGGCGACACTACTTCCTTACAGGTGGCTGAGGCGCAATATTACAGCTATGATGAATTTGTATCCTATGCCCATGAACATAACGAACGGTTGGAAGACGCCATCCGATTCGGATACCGGATCAAGTTTAGTACACCCGGCGGCGTACAGCTTTGGCTGAAAGAACGGTTCGGCCTGGAGGCGGGTGTGGACTTCACGGCATCTCCTGGTTTGATTGAGCAGGTGAAGCTGAGCGAGGAGCAACTGCAACTGCTGAACGCTACGATAGCTGTCAACTGGGCTTTTCTAGAAGGCGGTGTGGAGTTGGACAGGGAAGCATTGTTAGTGAGAGATGAATCCGCAGCTGTGCTAGAGGAAGCTTCTGCACCATCAGAGGCTCTCGGCAACGATGCTGCTAAGTCTAGGCAATTGACGCTTGTGATCCGCTCGGAGCTTGAGTCGTACTTGAGTTCATTAGGAGCTTGAGGCGAAAGAAACAAACGATAAATCATACGTATGAATAGTTAACAGAGATGATTATAGGATAGAGGGTTGCAATGGTCGGTAAGGCCCGTTGCGACCCTCTTTATGTTACATCGGAGATCCTGTTAATGGACATAAGAAGCGAGCGGCGTAAGTGCAACATGCAGTATTGTGCCGGCTGATAAAGAATATGACAAGGACGCCACTCCCGGCAAGGAGTGGCGTCTTTCATAGGAATTTGGATGATTAGAAAATGATTTCGGATTAGAAATCAAAATGATCAGGGTCTGGACCGACACGGTGATTCTGATTCAGTCCATCTATGCGAGTCATGTCTTCCGGGCTCAGCTCGAAGTCGAAGATGGAGGCATTCTCGATAATGCGATGCTCCTTGATCGATTTTGGAATCGTGACGATGCCGTGCTGCACATCCCAGCGCAGAATCACTTGTGCGACGGACTTGCCGTATTTCGCCCCGATCTCGGTCAATACCTCGTTATCGAGCAGTTCGCCTTGCATCAGCGGCGACCACGCCTCCAGTTGAATCCCATGCTCTCTCGTGAAGTGCAGCAGCTCCTTCTGCGTCAGGCGCGGATGAAGCTCCACTTGATTGACCATCGGCTTGATCTTCGCATCAGCCATTACATCTTGGAGGTGATGGATCTGGAAGTTGCTGACGCCGATTGCCTTTACCTTGCCGGCTTCATACAAGTTCTCCAGCGCGCGCCATGCGTCTTTATATTTTCCTTGCACGGGCCAGTGGATGAGGTAGAGATCAAGGTAGTCGAGTCCCAGCTTCTGAAGGCTTGTCTCGTAAGCGGCCAGGGTGGCTTCATATCCCAGATCTGCATTCCACACTTTAGATGTCACGAAGATATCTTCTCTCGTCAGGTTGTTCTCCGCTAATGCTTCGCGAATGCCTTGACCTACGGTCTGTTCGTTGCCGTAGATGGCGGCTGTATCGATACTCCGATAGCCGTGCGCGATTGCGGCTTTCACCGCTTGAACGACAGTTGGTCCTTCCTCTACCTTAAATACGCCAAGTCCGAACCCTGGCATTTTGACGCCATTGTGCAATGCTACCGTATCCTGCAAATGTTTTATCATGATCCTATTCCTCCAGTAAGTTGTGTGAGTTAATGTAAATGTATAGACGATGTATGCTGCTAATTAAGCGACTCTTTGAGATGCTGGCGCTGACGCCTGGTCCCGTGTATCCAGAACACGAGCCCAGCCCGTCAGTATGACGGCGGCTCCCACCATAATGGCTCCGATCCAAGTCGTGTGGATGAGGCCAATGGAATCGGTGATGACACCACCGAGGTAAGCGCCGATTGCAATGCCGGCATTGAAGGCCGCAATATTGACCGCGGAAGCCACATCCTTCCCTTCGGGTGCGAAACGCTCGGCGAGCATGACGACGTAGACTTGCAGCCCCGGAACGTTCATAAAGGCGAACAAGCCCATAAAGAATATGGTGATTAGTCCAGCGATTTTAAACGGTGCGGTGAACGTCAGAATGACTAGGACCACCGCCTGAACAGCAAACATGTAGAAGAGCGCTTGGGTCGGCTTGCGGTTGGCGGCTTTGCCTCCGATGACATTGCCGATGGCAATAGCGATTCCGTAGAGCAACAGGATAACGGCTACGGACCGTTCACTGAATCCGGTTATATCGTGAAGCAACGGGGATAAATAGGTAAAGACGACAAACGTGCCGCCGTAGCCTAAAGCCGTAATGGAGAAGGCAAGCAGCAGCCGTCCGTTCGTTACGAGCTTCCATTGGTCGCCGAGCCGCACCTTGGCTCCCTTCCTAAGATTGGATGGGACAAGCAGCATATTCGCCAGCAAAGCGATCACGCCTACCGCGACAATCGCGACAAAGGCCGCACGCCAGCCAAGCTGCTGACCGATGAAGGTGCCTAGCGGCACGCCCGTTACAGTGGCGATGGTCAAGCCTGAGAACATAATAGAGATCGCGCTGGCCCGGCGGTTCTCCGGTACGAGGTCTGCGGCAATCGTGGAGCCGATTGACATGAAGACGCCGTGCGACAATGCCGATATGATGCGCGCAGTAAGCAGGACAGCCACACTTCCTGCGGTGGCAGCGAGTATATTACCCGCGATAAAAACGATCATAATCCAGAAGAGCAGCGTCTTCCGGGACACTTGGGAGGTCATGGACGTAAGCACCGGTGCTCCGAACATAACGCCCAGCGCATATAGTGTCACAGTCAGCCCAGCGGTGGTGACGGATATATGAAGGTCATCGGCAATGAGCGGAAGCAGTCCCACGCTGATAAACTCGGTTGTTCCGATTGCAAAGGCGCTGACAGCCAAAGCGAGCAGCGCCAACGTACTTCTTTTTTTCTCTGTTGTCATGGGTCCACTCCTACTCTGTCATATTGTGATATCCGGCCGGTAAGTGCTATTATCAATGACACAGATCAAAATGAACAGTACGTACTTTCAAGTGATATAGGCACTGAAAAGTACCCATAGCGTATGGCAAGGAGGAGAAAGGATGACCAAAGAAGCGGTACTTAAGAAAAAATACAACATCTCGGTCGAAGCGACGCTGGAGGTCATTGGCGGCAAGTGGAAGTGCGTCATCCTGTGCCATCTTACATATGGCAAGAGACGGACAAGCGACTTGAAGCGCCTTATGCCCGGCATTACGCAGAAGATGCTGACACAGCAGCTTAGGGAGCTGGAGGATGACGGAATCGTGAACCGGATCGTCTATAATCAGGTGCCTCCCAAGGTTGAATATGAGCTTAGCGAATACGGCAACAGCCTTCGCTCCATACTGGATGCCTTGTGCAATTGGGGAGAACTCCATATTATCCGGGAATACGGCGACAAGTTTGCCGTTCTGGAGGATAATATTTTGAACAATAAAGACAAGACGAACGGGTAGAGAGCAGAACGGCGATCCAAGCGCATAAGAACGGCAATAGAGAGCGATGCCGCAGATTCCGGCGTTTCGTTAGGATGCTGTCGTTATTTTTGGATAAAGCGGCAAGAGATATGTACAAGCCACGGGGGGGAGAATGATTGATGAGGTTCAATACGGAAATCATATTGGGAGGCAAGACTGCGACAGGCTTTGAGGTGCCGAGTGAAGTCGTAGCGTCTCTGGGAAAAGGGAAGAAACCGCCCGTTGTCGTGACGATCGGCGGTTATTCGTACCGCAGCACGGTTGCCGTAATGGGCGGCAAATTCATGCTGCCGCTAAGTGCTGAGAATCGCCAAGGCGCCGGAGTGGCGGCTGGCGATCATGTAGAGGTGGAGTTGTCGCTGGATATGGAACCGAGAGAGATTGCAGTGCCTGATGATCTTGCGGCGGCGCTTGCTCAGGAGGAAGCGGCGGCTGCTTTTTTTGCTGGACTAAGCTATAGCAACAAGAATCGAATCGTGTACCAAATCGGTCAGGCGAAGACCGCGGAGACTCGCGAGCGCCGCATTCTCAAAGCGGTGGAATCGCTGAAAGAGGGCAAAGTCTGATACGCGCACATGAGTAGATTGCTGAAAAACGAATCGGCTATCGAGCGCGTAGGTTCAATCCAGAACGATCTCTTGATCGGGGTTGATCAAGTATTGGAACATGGACTTAACTTGTGCCTCCGTATTCCGCTCCTGCGACAGCTCAGGCAATTCGTCGATGCCGAAGAACGCAACCTCACTTGTCTCTATGCCGCTTAGCGCTTCACCGCCAACAATCTCGCATAGGATAAACAGCTTGTAGACATGGTAAGGCTCAGGCGGATGCTCGTGAAACTTCTTATCGAGTACGGCGAGCAGCCGGAGCGGCTTGACGAGGTAACCGGACTCCTCTTCAACCTCTTTGGCCGCTACCTCAGAGGGAGAAAGCCCGATATCGGCCCAGCCGCCTGGCAGCGCCCAGGCTCCGTCGAGTTTTTCGCGGACGAGCAGGATTTGCTCACCCCGGAATACAACAGCCCGAACATCGACCTTAGGTGTCGCATAACCCGTATCGCTGGCGAAGGTCAGCTTGATTTTATCCGTCCCCGCATCCGTATAGCTCGATAAGATGTCGATGCTAAGCTGCCGTAATTGTTCATAACGTTCGATGTCATAGATATCCTTTGAATAAGTAAGTCCTGTTTGCGCAATGCCTTGAATTTGCTTCGCCCATTCCAGCCATTTGATTTCCATGTTTGATGGCTCCTCCTCTATTCATTGAATACCAATTAAACGCTCATTCATTTGGAAAAGTTGCCAGTCCATGGTGTTATAGATTGAATCTATAGCTGCTATAGGAAATTGTGATTTCATTAATTGCAAATCTTTGACTACAATAAGAACAGGAAAATAATTTAACGAGGTGAATCACTATGGCGGGAAGCACATTCGGAGAACGGTTCAAAATTACGACGTTTGGCGAATCCCATGGCGTAGCGGTCGGTGTCATTGTCGACGGAGTAACGCCGGGAATGGAAATAGATGAGGCTTATATTCAGGTGCAGATGGACCGCAGAAAGCCGGGGCAGTCCTCTGTTACAACTCCGCGGAAGGAATACGACACGATCCGTATCCTGTCCGGTGTATTCGAAGGCAAGACGACAGGTGCTCCGCTCAGTATTCAATTGCAGAACACGGATATGAGACCGGAGGCTTACAGCGATATTAAGCTGCTGTACCGCCCTGGGCATGCCGATTTTACGTACGATCAGAAGTACGGACACCGGGATTACCGCGGCAGCGGCCGAGCGTCAGGCCGAGAGACGGCAGGCAGGGTTGCCGGAGGGGCTGTTGCCCGCAAGTCGCTGGAAGGCAGAGGGGTATCGATCGTCGCTTATACGACTCAAGTTGGCGACATCAAGTGCCAGACTTTTGACGAGAGCATCATTGAGAAGAATCCTGTACGGGCTTGCGATCCGGAAGCGGCTGTGAAGATGGTGGAGAAGATCGAAGCGCTATCGGCAATCGGCGATAGCTGCGGCGGCATCGTGGAATGCCGAATCAGAGGGGTAGCGCCTGGTATTGGCGAACCTACCTTTGACAAGCTGGATGCAGAGCTGGCGAAGGCGATGCTTTCGATTGGAGCTGTGAAAGGCATTGAGTTCGGCGAGGGCTTCGCAGCGGCATCCATGCAGGGCAGCGAGCATAACGATGCGATGGACAAGAGCGGATTCCTGACGAACCACGCAGGGGGCATCGTCGGCGGCATCAGCACAGGTGAAGAGATCATCTTCCGGGTAGCAGTCAAACCGACTTCGTCGATTTCGTCTCCTCAACGGACGATCAACAAAGAGGGCGAGGAGCGGGAGATTCGTACGGAGGGAAGACATGATCCTTGCATCTGTCCGAGAATTGTTCCTGTTGTTGAAGCAATGGCCAGTCTCGTTCTGGAAGACCATTACAAGAGACAAGCAGCATTGCACGGGTAAAACTTTAATGATTCAAGCCTGAGTCCGACAGCGCTTCTTCGAGAAGCCGCTGCCGGGCTTTTTGCTGTGCCTGCATTCCCGGTGGACTTTCCTCAGCTCCTCCAACTATGCTATGTTGAGAGGAAGAGTGGAAGAAATTGATGCACCAGCCGGTGCCGCTGCTCCTATACAATAGGGATAGCCGGCTCGGATGGAAGGAGCGGGGAGGGACCGAGATGAAGAAAAGCATACTGATCGTCGAGGACGATATTCATATATCCAATATTATTAAGATGAATCTGACGCTTGTCGGCTATGAGACGGAACAGGTCTATGACGGAGTCGAGGCGCTGGAGAGGGTGAGGGGAGGCCGATTCGATCTCATCTTGCTGGATGTCATGATTCCGCGGATGGACGGCTTCGAGCTGATGGAGAAGATTCGGCCAATGAACATCCCGGTTATTTTCCTGACCGCCAAAAACGCCGTCTTCGACAAGGTGAATGGCCTGAAGCTGGGAGCGGATGATTATATGGTCAAACCGTTCGAAGCGATCGAGCTGCTGGCTCGGATGGAGACGGTGCTTCGGCGATATGGCAAGGAGGAGGCCATCCTCACGTTTCAGGATATTGACGTCCACGTGGACAAGCGGGAAGTGACGGTCCGCAAGGAAGTTGTCGAGCTGACCCCTAAGGAATTCGATCTTCTTCTTGTTTTGCTCAAAAATAAAAATATTGCCCTGTCCCGGGAACAGTTCATTGAGAAGGTATGGGGCGGCGACTTCTATGGAGAGACCCGGACGGTGGACATGCATATCAAGTCGCTCAGAAAGAAGCTGAACCTGCAGGATCAAATCAAGACGATCTATAAAATCGGGTACAGGCTGGAGGATTAGCGGATGAAATTTTGGCAAAAAATATGCCTGTTCTCCATTCTGACCTTCATCATCATCTTCAATGCGGCATCCATCATGGTCATTGAGCGCAATCACAGCAAGATGCTGCAGCAGGAGATCAACAATACGCTGAGCGCGAATATGAGTATTAATTCCAGCGTGAATGCAGTTGTGCCGATCCTGCGCATCTATGATTCCATCGATTATGAGAAGACTGTTCTTACGAATATCGCGAATGAGTTCGTGAGGCGAAATAGCGACCAGGGCAGCTATCTGGATATTGCCGATGACAAGGATAAGACTGTCTTCAGCAACCTGAACTTTGCGATGCCCGCCGCACGCGAGGAGCGCAAGGAGCTGGAGCCGGGCGAGATCAAATATATATTGCGGGATATCAATGAGCGTACGCTGCTCTTCACGGCAAATGTAATGGATATTAACCAGAAGAGCTATATCTTCACGTATATCAAGGACGTGACTCCGCTCTACACCGAGCGGATGGATCAATACACGTTTTTTGCTCAAATGGATATTGTGGCGTGCTTGATCTATATAATCGTCATGTTCTTCATCAGCAAAGGTCTTACCAAGCCGATCGAGACGATGGTCCGTACAGCGAAAGAGATTGCGCAAGGCGACTTCTCGGAACGGGTTCAGCTGAAGTCCAGGGACGAGATCGGCGTGCTGGCGACGAACTTCAACGAGATGGCTGCGGTCGTGGAGGACAAGATCAACGAGCTGGAGCGCAATAACGGCGAGAAGCAGCGGTTCATTAACAACATTACGCATGAGCTGAAGACGCCGCTGACCTCGATCATCGGATACGCCAATTATATGCGATCGACCAAATACGACGAAACAACGTTCCTCGAAGGCCTGAACGCCATCTATAGTGAGGGCAAGCGGCTTGAGGCGCTGGCGACCAAGCTGATGGACTTGATTCTGTTGAAGGACCATCAGTTCCAGATGAAGCCGGATAATTTGAAGGAAATTGTGACAGAGCTGGAGCCTTCGCTCAAGCCTATTGTAGCCCCTAAGGGGATCTGGCTTGAGCTGGAATGCGAGGATTGCCGTCTTGCGCTGGAGAAGGATCTGATTAAGATTGTCATCTTCAATCTCGTGGACAATGCCGTTAAGGCTTCAGGAGAAGGGAGCAAGGTGGTCATTCGCACGCTGGAGCGCAGCGGCAGCTGTGTGCTGGAAGTTGCCGATAAGGGAAGCGGCATCCCCCGGGAGCATCTCGATAAAATATTCGAGCCATTCTATATGGCCGACAAAGCCAGGACGCGCAATAATAACGGAGCGGGACTGGGATTGTCTATATGCCGAAGCATAGCGAGTATTCATCATGCGGAGATCGAAGTGGATAGCGAGGTTCAAGCGGGCACTGCGATTCGGATCGTCTTTCCGCAGCCTCAGGAAGGGAGCGAGGTGAAGCCGTGAGAATCGTAAAATATGTGGCACTGGCCGTGAGCCTCACTCTAGCGAGTATGGCCCTGTCCGGCTGTGCGGCCTTCTATACAGGCATACCGAAGGATACGGTTATGGTGAAAAAGATTCCCGAGCAGAAGCCGGGCGAAGAAGTGGAATACAATGGCGTTTTATCCGAAGAGACGGTCAAGACGCTTAGCATGAATGCGGTGAACAAGTATTTTGAGCATAATCTGTCGCTCGACGATATTATGTTCGAGATGTACTTCATGGATCAGCAAGGCATCAAGTCGCTGCTTGCCGATGCCACCCAAAACGTTAAGATGGACCGCGAATTTCTGGTGGAATACAAGGAGCCCTTGAAGAAAGTGGCGAGCGGTGTCTATATGGCTAACGTCTTGAACATTTATGATTCTTCGGATGTATATGGCGTCGTTCTTAATGCGAAGGACGGGGAAGTGCTGGGATTATCGAAGGTGAATGATCTTAGTATGGTGAAGCAGAAGGAGCTTTCGCGAGAAGAACTTGAGAGCCATGCCGATGAGTTTGTGGAGGGAATCGGAGAATTCAAGCTCAGCGACCTTGAGCTTGGAGATATTTTCTATTATCGCGGAAGCGTCGAGTTTTATTATAAGAAAAAGGGCAGCGACGAGGTGGTGCTCAGCGTATTGCTGAATGCTTATACAGGTCAAGGCATTGGCTTCTACAAGGATATGATGACCGTCTTGCAGTTTTTGATGAATAAGGTGAAGGCGTCTTATTTGTACGAGGAAAAATATAAGCAATAGGATGGTTGGAAGGAAGAGACTCGGAACGGTCTCTTTTTTCGATTCCGCCCGCAAATTTTACAACTCCATTACAAGTTGATCTCACTTCTCATATTTGGCTCCGTTACACTAACAGCATGTCAACGACGAAAGACGAAGGGGAGTACCCGATATGAGGAAAAAAAGATGGACGTATATGGCGGTATGGACGGCTGTTATGGCTCTCTCCATCACCATGACAGCGGCTTGCTCGGATGAGGCGCAGGGCGGGGCGAGCGGGACGAAGGCGGGAGGCTCGTCCCAAGTTGAACCGGTCACGAGCGGCAATCCTTCCGGCTCGCAAGGCGAGGAAGGAGAAGAAAAGACACCGGCCGATCCTGCCCTTGCGGCGCTGGTGAACAAGACGCATCCGCTAACGGGTTCTTATGCGCCAGACGACTTGGTCGCGATTGAAGTGCCGACAGTCTTGCAGAATGCGGAAGTGAATCAACTCCGAAAGGAAGCGGCGGAGGCGCTGAAGGGACTGTTCGCTGGTGCGGAGAAAGAAGGGTACAAGCTGTTTGCCCGGTCGGGCTACCGTTCGTTCGAGACGCAGCAAGCCTTGTTCGCTGATTATGTGAGCAGGGAAGGAGAAGCTGCGGCTAATCGTTACAGCGCGAAGGCTGGACAGAGCGAGCATCAGACGGGGCTTGCGATGGATGTAACGAGCGACAGCGTGTCCAAGGGATTGAAGGAGGAATTCGGAGAGACGGATGAGGGTCGATGGCTGGCAGAGCATGCTCATCAGTATGGCTTCATCATCCGGTATCCCAAAGGTCAAGAGGGCATAACGGGCTATATCTACGAGCCGTGGCATATCCGGTACTTGAGCGTCGAGCTTGCAACAAAAGTATTTGACAGCGGGCTGACGTATGAAGAATATACAAACGGGAACGAGGCGCCATGAGGAGCAGGAGAGTGAGCGGGAAGAGGAAATGGTTTGTTAGGGGGATCTCGGCTGCGGTCGTAATCGGTATTGCAATCGGAGCTGCTAGCTGGCTGCAGCATTTGAGGACGGAGGGTGCGAGCGGAACAGGGGCTTCTGAACCGTCTGAACCATCTGTGCCGGTTGTGAATGAGGAGGGGGCGTACGAGTCTATTCAACTGGCGGCTGTGGGCGACGTGATGTTTCACAATGCCCAACTGGAAAGCGCAAGAGTGGCAACGGGCGGCTATGATTTCAAGCCGGTCTTTGAACAAGTGAAGCCGATCATCGAGACGGCGGATATCGCAATCGCCAATTTCGAGACGACGACCGCTGGTACTGATCCGTACAAGCATCAAGGCTATCCCCGGTTCAACTCGCCGGATGAAGCGGTGGATGCGCTTAAGGAGGCAGGCTTTGATATCTTGACGACAGCCAATAATCATAGCTTGGATACGGGAAAGAAGGGTGTCATCCGGACGCTGGAGACGATTCACAGCCGCGGTCTCGCCACGGTTGGCACCTATGCAAACCGTCACGATACAAGAGTGCTGCTCAAAGAAGTGAAGGGAATCAAGCTCGCATTTCTGTCCTATACCGAGAGCTTGAACGGCTTGGAGAGTTTGCTGACCGCGGAGGAGCTGGATGCGATGATGAATAAGGTAGATGAGGCGAAGATTCAGGAGGATATTGCTTACGCCAAGGAGCAAGGGGCTGACCTTATCCTTGCTTCGCTGCATTGGGGCAACGAATATGAGCGCGAGCCGTCAAGCGGGCAGGTTAATCTGGCGCAACGCTTGTCGAGTTTCGGCGTAGATATTATACTGGGCAGTCATCCTCATGTCATACAGAAGTCCGAATGGCTGCAGAGCGGAGACCGCAAGACATTCGTCGTTTACTCGATGGGCAATTTTATTTCCAATCAGCGTCAGGAGACGCTGGACAATGTCTTTACGGAAGACGGCGTCATTGTTCAATTCGAGATCCGCAAGGACAAGCAGACAGGGGCAACGGAAATCCATAAGGTCGATTATGTGCCGACATGGGTGTACCGGGATATGGAGCCGGGACAACAGACCTTTGCTTACCGAATTCTACCTGCTGAGGATTATAGCAACAGCCTTGAACTGTCAGATGCGTTCAAAGCAAGAATGGAACGTTCTTATCAGGACACGATGTCACAGATGGATGTGAGCGAACAGAATGATGAATCCTAATACGAGACCAAATCCGGCCTATCGCAAAAAGCCAAGGTTTCGCAATCTATTTCTTCTTCTCGGTATCCTTGCATTTATTGCGATCTTCTTGAATCAATATGATTTTAATTCTCCAGGCAAGCTCGTTGTAGATCCAGCATTAGCGCCGCCGGCGAGTGATGGAGGCGAGGTGACGATTGCGGGCAATAGGGGCGGATATACGATCGTGATTGATGCGGGTCATGGCGGCAAGGACCCCGGCGCGAACGGGGTGAGCGGAGCGGAGGAGAAGGATTACACCTTGGCGCTCGCCAAGAAGGTATACGCCTTGCTTCAGCAGGACCCTAAGTTCGATCCTTATATGACGCGGAATGACGATACGTTCCTGGAGCTGGATGAACGCTCGGCTTATTCGAATGAGCTGGAGGCGGATGCATTTCTTTCGATTCATGGCAACACATATACAGACCCAAGCATTAAAGGGACCGAGACGTATTACGACTCGTTAATCAGCATCCCGCTCGCGAATGCGATTCATGACAAGCTGGTTGGGGCAACGGGCTTCCCTGACCGGGGCGTGAAGCAGGAGCAGTGGCGAGTCCTCGTCGGCAGCGAGCGGCCCTCAGTACTGCTTGAGGTCGGGTTTATGACCAACCCGCAGGAAGAGGCCAATATGCTTGACGATGCTTGGCAGAACCGCGTTGCGCAATCGATCGTAGACGGATTGAAGGATTATTTTGAAGGCAAGCAAAAATAAGTTATAGCAATCATTATATTATTGGTATAGAAGAGACAGGCCGTATCCCGACGACCTGTCTCTTTTTGTGCGATTCAGTGTTTATTGCTCTCTCCGTTAAATGGGCAGCGAGACCTTCTTCCACAGGCTTGCCGTTTGCGGACCAGGATACCAGTTCGGGGCATAGGCGGTATGGGATTGCACGCAGCTGTAGAACGAGCCGTCATGGAAGACGACTTGACCCGCCGTATAAGTGCCTCCCAAAGTCCAAGATTCGATGATGTTCAGCTCGACATCGACAGATGTGGAATAAGAGTAGGATTCGACGCTTACCGGCTGCCATAACGCTGGCGTCTGATCAGGGGTCCAATTCGTCGCGTAAGCGGTATGGGCCTGAATCGCTTTGTAAAAGATGCCGTTATACTCCACAATATCATTGACGTTGTACGTGCCGAGCCAACGCCAAGGAGCCGCGATTGATTCGGGCTTAAGCGTCAGGTTTTGAAAGGAAGCCGATGAGGAACCGTTCAGCGTAGTTGTGATGCGCAGCTCCAGTGTTTCTCCGTAGGAGATATCAGTGTCCGTGTCACCCTTTAACGTATAGCGATTTCCATCCCTTGCTGTAATGACTGCGCCTGCGACGGATTCAATGTTGCCGTCGAAATCGAATTGTAGCACCCAGGGGGAAATCGTATTGTTTCTGGCCGGGTCCACATAAAGATTCGTAATGCGCAAATCTATGATAGCGGTTTCAAAACTTGTGCCGATTCCCCAGGCTGTTCCTTGTGCGGATACTTGAAGCGGAGCGCCGGATTGTGCGCCTGCAGCCGGGGCGATTAGCGAAACCATAAGCAGAGCAAGTGCAAGCCATGATGCGGTCATTTTTGTCATTTTTTTGCGCATGAACAATTCCTCCCAAAAATGGATTTTGTGGTATAGCGATATAACTATATGCTTGCAGATTTGCGCTTAGTATAGCGGGGATACAAATCTGTCACGTTTGAGATAGAGGGGCGGGCTTCTCCAAAAGGCTAATTGTGCGTGACGGTGTTTTCGCCGGATTAACACTCTGTTTCACTCGAAGCTTATCATTTGCATCAATGTACGATAATAAAGTAGAAAGCAAATGATGATGCCAAAGGAGCGGATCGAATGAAGCTGAATCACCTTAATCTTACGGTTACGGATGTAGGAGCGGCAAAAGACTTTTTGATAACCTATTTTGGGCTTAAGCTTGGAGGGGAGCGCGGGCGGTCCTTCGCGGCTTTGTTTGACGATAATGGAATGGTACTGACGCTAATGAAAGGGAAAGAAGTGAAGTACCCCTCTACGTTTCATATCGGGTTTAGCCAGGAGAGCGAGGAGAAGGTGAATGAAATCTATAAGCGGTTAATCGATGACGGCTTCAGCGCCGATCCGCCCGAAAGAGCACATGCTTGGACGTTCTATGTGGAGGCTCCGGGAGGCTTCACCGTTGAGGTGATGGCATAATAATAGGCAAGAGAAGAGAAAATGCTGGAACATTTCCCTGTCCTTATGCGTAAGAAAAGCAATGCGCTAGGGCAAAGGAGATTCTGACATGAATGGATTGTTCGGATTTATTTTGATTATATTTGGCGTCATATCAGCTGTATCTCCCCAGTCTGTCTGGTATATATCGGTCGGCTGGAAGTTCAAGGATGCCGAGCCTAGCGATGCGGCTCTTGCTATGCACCGGATCACGGGTGTGATTGGCGTCATTGTTGGCATCATCCTTATTGTATCAAGCTGTTCGTCCGGATTTGTCAGTACGAAGTGGGAGAAACAGTTCCAGGAGCGGATTGAGGCGGGTGAAGTGACGAATATATCTTTTGACTATAATCGAATAAGCATCACGGCTGAGGAACGGGATATGCTTGTCAGGATGATGAAGGAAGCGGCGCTTACACGGTTCGATCTTGGCACGAGTTACGGCTACTCGGGTTCAGGGGTCATGACATTTCAGGACGGCGAAGAGGTGAAGCTGATTCTGTTCGGACCTTCCGGCGGAATTGAGCTTCATCCAAGTGACGTGAACCATGCGTACCGGATCGAGAGCACGGAGCTTGAGTCGTGGATTAAAACAAACATTATAAATTGGGATTAATCATAAAACCTCCGAGCATGCCACTGCAGGCGCGCCCGGAGGTTTTATGATTGATGTTGCATGGTTTGCTGAAAACATGCTGCGATATGCACGCTGTCACGCTTCCGATAGCGGTTGATCTGTGGGTGCCGGTAATCCGGAAGTAAGGAGACAATTCCGCAATCAAGAAGAAGTATGCGCAAGGCGGCTCCTCTATAATGGAGCTAACCATAACTTTGAGCAGAGGAAGGGAGTCATGCATGTTGAGAAAATTGATTGTACAAGAGATGGTATCGCTGGATGGGTATTTTGCGGGACCGGAAGGAGAGATCGACTGGCATCGTGCGGATGAGGATTATGTGGCCTATGCGGGCTTATTTCTGCAATCCGTTGACCTGCTTCTCTTCGGACGGGTGACGTATGAGCTAATGGCGGCTTTCTGGCCAACGGCAAAGCATGAGCTGGCTTCGGTCATGAATGAGCGAGAGAAGATTGTTTTCTCCAAAAAGTTGGTTTCGGCGAATTGGCGGCATACCCGGCTGGTTTCACACGATGCGTGCGAAGAGATCAAGCGGCTGAAGAGGGAAGCGGGACAAGACATGGCGGTGCTTGGGAGCGGGTTGCTGGCATCATCCTTGCTCCGTGCAGGACTGGTCGATGAAATGCAATTAACGGTTGTGCCGATCATTCTTGGCCATGGCATCCCGTTATTCCGGAACATCCACCCACAGGTCCCTTTGCAGTTGGTCCACACAGAGAGCTATCTCTCAGGCAATGTGCTGCTGCGCTACCGCATCATTGGGGGTGACCGGGATGGATCATAACAGAGCCATTATATATGCGCTGTCGGTCTCGCTGGACGGTTATATCGAAGGTCCGGATGGCGATATTGGCTGGTCGATGCCGGACGGAGAGCTGCATGATCATTTCAACCAGCAAGAGAAGGACATAGATATCCATCTGTACGGACGCGGATTGTATGAAAATATGTCTGGTTATTGGCCGTCGGCACGGGACAATCCGAAGGCTTCCAAGGAAGAGCTGGCCTATGCTCGTCTATGGCTCGATATGAGGAAGGTCGTGTTTTCGCGGACGCTTAAGGAAGTGGGCTGGAATGCAACATTGGCGAGCGAGGATATAGCTGAAGAAGTTGCGAGGTTGAAGGAGGAGCCAGGCAAGAACCTGTCGGTTGGCGGTCCGGGACTGGCGGCATCCTTTATAAAGCTTGACTTGATCGACGAATATCACGTGTATGTATTTCCGGTTATTTTGGGAGGCGGCAAGCGGATGTTTCCGGTGCTTGCGGCACCCAAGAAGCTGCAATTGGCAGATACGCAAGTCTTTCGCTCCGGTGTCGTGAGGCTCCGATATACACGATAGCTGCGCGGGAGCCGCTTACTTGCGTCTAAGCAGGTTGAGCAGCGGAACGCGGTACTTTCTCACGAGCAGCCTGCATACCGCATATAATATAATCGTAGACAGGATGCTGTTTATGATCGATCCAATTAGAAAGTCCAGACCGATATCGCTAACATCCTTGAAATGACCGATTGTCTCTACATAATCGGGCTCCGGCATCTGTTCATTGATCACGTCGTCCAGGTCGAATGATGGAGAAGTGAACAGCTCGGTCACGAGATGGCCTGTCCAGTAGTTCATATAGAATAACAACGGCCACAGAACGGAACCGAGCGATGACGCTAATATCGCTGAAGGCATATTGCCCCGTACCAGACGTGCCATTGCAATCGACAACGGCAAACCAATGCCGAAGGTAGGGAACCAGCAATGGAAGAAGCCGATTGCAAATCCAATGGCGATCCGATGATCGCCTTTTTTGATGCGCAGCATGCGTATGCCGTAATAGGTCAAGTATGTTTTTAGCTTATGCAGCACATGGGTGGCTCCTTGCAGACAAGATGTGGAATATTAGTAGTAGTGTAGCAGAAGAGGAGGCTTAACGTATACGGTTTTTCATATTTGATTAACGTTTTGTTAACGGCTTTACAATAGTTTAACTCAATCGATAACAATGGACAAATAGTTGCTCCTTAGACTAATGAATAACAACGATAGCTAGGAGTGATTGAAGAGTGAACAAGACGACGAAGAGAGTGTTGACCTTCGCGCTAGCTGCGCAGATGACAGTCGGCTCTATCATGGCGGGAGTTGCGGCGGCAGAGCCTGATGCTGGCCTTACCCCGGGCACGCCTTATGAAGCAGGCAACCGCTATAATGCGGAAGTGCCCCATATCATTATTAATCAGGTATATGGAGCGGGCCTTGCAGAGGATGCAGGCGTGCTTGTGTCGCATGGCTTCATTGAATTGTTTAACCCGACTGAGCAAGATATCGATCTGTCCGGCTGGTCGCTTCATTATGCGGATCGCGGGAGCAATGCGCAGACAGGACCGACGCTGGGCTGGCAGAAGCTTGATCTGAGGGGCGTCATTAAAGCGAAATCGTCATATTTGGTAAAAGGCAAACCAACCGGCTCCGCAAGTCCAAAGCTAGATTTGTCGGACAAGGGCGACCTGGAGTGGGATCGTTATCTTAACAATAAAGGGCTGAAGGTTGTGTTGATGAGCAACCAGCTGCCGCTTGATGATGTACTGGATATCAATCCGTATCAGTCGAAGCCTGAAGGTTACGTAGATATGCTGGGCACAGCGAGCAATGACAAGGGAAGCACGATTGACGGCTACGAGACGGATTATCCGACAGGCTCCACAGAAGGAACCTCCAAGAAAAAAGCGGTGCGCCGCGTGGAATTCAAGGATTCGGACAACAACAAAGCGGATTTCAAGCAAGTCGACTATGAGACGGCGGTCGGTGCAGAGCTGGCGGCCATTAGTCCGCGCGATGGCTCCGATGGCGACTGGGCGAATATGCCTGATCCGCTTGTATGGGAGACCGCTTCTCTTCCTGTGGCCTATGCCGGCCAGCCCTATTCTGTAACGGTTAAAGCGGTGGGCGGAGCAGCTCCTTACGAATATGAAGCTACTGGACTGCCAGAGGGTCTGACCATTACGAAAGAGGGTGTCATTAGCGGCACGGCGGCGGCAACCGGCAGCTATGCGGTGACCGTAACTGTTAAGGATAGCGGGACACCAGCCTCTGTAGCAGCGAAGGAGCTGGCGCTGAATGTTCAGGTGTATCAGGCTGTCGTTGAGGACCAAATTGGTATCTCCAAAATCGGTGAATATGCCGTGGGGCAATTCAATGCGGATGGCGGTGTAGCCGAAATCGTCAAGTTCAACAGCGACAATGGACGCTTCTATCTGGTTAATGGCGCTGCGAACCCGCCAAGTCTGGATATTGTCAATCTGGGCGATGCAACCGGCACTCTTCAGAAGGAGAAGAGCGTACTGGTGAAAGAGCTGGCTGAGAAGAACGGTTTTGCATTCGGGGATTTGACGAGCGTTGATATTAATACGGCGAACAAGCGAATCTACGTCGCCGTACAGGAAGCGGACCCGAATAAGAAAGGAAAAATTCTTGCCTTGGACTATGACGGCAAGCTGATCGCAGAATATGCGGCAGGTATTCAGCCGGATATGATCAAGTCGACGCCGGACGGCCGTTATGTGCTGACGGCAGATGAAGCAGAGCCGCGTCTGGGCACGGAAGATCCTCCGGGCAGCGTTACGATTGTGGATACGAAGACGGGACAATCGACGCAAGTGTACTTCAGTGATCCGTCGGTCATCGATGATCTGGTACACATTCGCGGTGCAGCAGATCCTGCTGACGGCCGCATCAAGAGCAAAGGTACGAAGGAAGACGCATACCGCGATCTAGAGCCAGAATATATCGCGTTGTCCAAAGACAACAAGAAAGCGTATGTAGCTCTTCAAGAAAACAATGCAATTGCGGTTATTGATATTGCGGGCAAAAAAGTGGATGCGGTGAAAGGATTGGGCTTCAAAGATTTCAGCGATGCAGCCAATGCGCTGGATCTGCAGCGCGATGGCGCGATTCTGCTGGAGAATGCTCCATTCCAGGGTATCTATATGCCTGACGGAATCGCTTCCCACACCATCAACGGCCAGACGTATCTGTTCACCGCAAATGAAGGCGATGCAACAGAGTGGCCGGGCCGCACGAACGCCAGCACAATCGGAGCGATGAAGGACTCACTGAACCCGGATTCCGACGCCTACAAATTCCTGAACGGCACAAGCAAATATGACAGTGTTGAAGTCGTATCGGATATGGGACATGACGGCATCTATCTGTATGGCGGACGTTCCTTCTCGATTTTCAATGCGGACACGATGGAGCGGGTGTATGACAGCGGCAGCGATTTTGAAACCATCACCGGCCAGAGATATCCCGATTTCTTCAATGTCAGCAACAGCAAAATTACAATGGACGATCGCAGCACGAAAAAAGGACCTGAGCCGGAGGATATTAAGACAGGTATCGTCGGCAATAGAGTGATGGCCTTTATCGGTCTGGAGCGTGTCGGCGGCTTCATGACGTATGATGTGACCGATCCGCATGCGCCGTCTTTCGTGAACTATACGAATTCCCGCGTATTTCTGAATGAGAGCGGCAAGGTGAACCTGGATACGGATACCGGGCCGGAAGGACTGGAATTTATCCCGGCCACGATTAGCCCGACTGGATTGCCGCTTCTGCTTGTCGCATACGAAGTTGGCGGCAAGGTAGGTGTATACCAACTGGAGGTCACCAAGGTTACGCTGGATCGCAAGTCTGCATCGTTAACGGCGGGAGGCGCTTCGGTTAAGCTGGCTGCCGAGGTGGTGCCGATGGCAGAGGGAGAAGCAAGCGTCACATGGTCCAGCTCCGATGAGTCGGTAGCGAAGGTGGATGCGAACGGCACAGTCCGGCCGCTTCGCGCAGGCAAAGCGGTCATTACAGCCATCAGCGCTGACGGATACGGCAGCGCGGAAGCAGTCGTGACGGTAACTTCAAGCGGCGGCGGAAGCACGCCAAGCCCGGAGCCGACACCGGAACCAACGCCAGAGCCGGAGAAGCCGGAGCCAACTCCTGAGCCTACGCCAGAGACGCCTGTCTTCAACGATGTGAACGGGCACTGGGCGAAGAATGTGATCGGCAAGCTGGCGAAGGCAGGCATCCTGCTCGGCAAGCCGGATGGCAGCTTCCAGCCCGATCAGAAGATGACAAGAGCGGAATATGCGGCTGTTCTGAACAGGTTGCTGGGTCTTAAGCCGGACCAAGCGGAGGCAGCATTCGATGATGTGCCAGAGCAAGCTTGGTACAGCGCAGATATACGCAGCTTGAGCGCGGCGGGCATCATCTCTGGATTCCCGGATGGAAGCTTCCGCCCGGGCAGTGAGATTACGCGTGAGGAAGCATTCGTCCTGCTGTATCGTGCGCTGAAGGATAAGCTTGACAGCCAGGCGGGATCAAGCGCGGCTTACACCGATGAAGCAGATGTATCGGCATGGGCCGTGGAAGCCGTCAAGGCGCTGACGCAGGCGGGCGTGCTGGAGGGCAATGCGAACGGCGAGCTGAATCCGAAGGCGACGATTACCAGAGCGGAGATTGCTAAGATCGTATCGTTCTTCGTGAAGGAATAGAGTAGATTATTCCGCTTCAACGGATTTCTTCATCGAGCAAAATAGCGGTAATAACGAGTGGCGGTGCCCAGGATCAATTCCTGGCATCGCCATTTTGTGTTTTGGTTGTCATTCTTTTACTATATGGCCATGGCCGAGACAAAACGGAGCAAAATGTTCTGGATAAGCAAAGCGTGCGCCTTTGTATCCGAATTCCTACCTTTGGGCCTTCAATAGGGGAATCTGGATACAACAGCGATCGGAAGAACAATTCTTGCGCAGGTTGCTATTTTCGCTATGAAAAAGTTCTATCCTTTCAACCTTGAAAGCCGCCAGCACATGCGATATAGTAGTTGGAATTCTTGTAACAGGGAGGCTTATCCATGGATATGAAATCGACGAATCCTATTCTAATCTCCATTCCTGAACGGTTCGAGAGCGAACGGCTCATTATACGGGCGCCGCTGCTTGATGATGGCCCTCTGGTCAACGCAGCTGTGCAAGCCAGTATGGACGAGCTGCGTCCATGGATGCTTTGGGCGCGGAATGTGCCGACGGAGGAGCAATCGGAAGTCATCTCACGGCAAGGCCGAATTCATTATCTGGAGCGGGCCGATCTTAGAATGTATGTGATTCATAAAGAGACCGGGCAATTCATCGGGAGCAGCGGTCTGCACCGGATTGACTGGCAAGCGCGGAAGTTCGAGATTGGCTATTGGTTGAATACACCGCATAGCGGGCAAGGCTATATGACGGAAGCGGTAGAGCGCATTACGGAATTTGCGATTCAAGAGCTGCAGGCCAACCGGATTGAAATCCGTATTGATGCGAGCAATGAGAGAAGCATTCGTGTTGCGGAACGGCTCGGATTTACACTGGAGGTCCGCTTCGCAATGAGAAATGCGATGTCTACGGCAAGTTAAGCCATACGCGCATCTATGCGAAGGTACGCGGAGCGGAGTTTGTATAAGAATAGGCCGATTTTTCTTTTTAAACCGATTAATACCCGCTCTATATGGCGCGGTTAATGATAAAGTAAGGATGGGCTATTGGAATTGAATTTGGATGAATAGAGAGGATCGCCACGGATGAAACAGAACAAATACGATGATCAAGGTTTCTTTGACCAATATAGTCAGATGGCGCGTTCGGTAGGCGGATTGGAAGCGGCAGGGGAATGGCCTGTACTTCGGGGAATGCTGCCCGATCTTCAGGGCAAAAGGGTGCTCGACCTCGGCTGCGGATATGGCTGGCATTGCCGCTATGCTAGAGAGATGGGAGCAGAGAGCGTAGTTGGCGTCGACCTGTCCGACAATATGCTGGCGCGTGCCAGGGAGATGACCGACGATCCGCATATTGAGTATCGCCGGCTGGCCATTGAGGATTTCGACTTTGAAGAAGGGCAATTCGACGTCATTCTGAGCTCGCTTGCGCTTCATTATGTGGAGTCGTTCGAGCTGACTTGCCGCAAGGTCTATCAAAGCTTGGCGCTGGGCGGAGCATTCGTCTTCTCCGTAGAGCATCCCGTCTTTACAGCTCGGGCAGAGCAGGATTGGCATTATGGTCCGGAGGGGCAGCGGCTGCACTGGCCGCTTGACGATTATCAGGAAGAGGGACTGAGAGAAGCTCGATTTTTGGGCCATGATGTCATGAAGTACCACCGGACAGTTGCGACATTTATGAATAATCTGATTGAAGCCGGATTTGCCATTACGAAGGTCGCGGAGCCGAAGCCGACTGAGGCGGCGCTGCTGCAGTATCCCGAGATGAAGGATGAGGCCCGCCGGCCAATCTTTCTGCTCATTGCGGCAGTGAAGGCATAGAAAAGTTGGAATAATGAGAAGGCCGCGTGTTGCGCGGTCTTTTGGCATTCTATGCTCCTTGCCTGGCTGGGTGGCGGGAGAGGAAGTATCTGCTATTCTAGGTTTGAAGGGGGATACTCGTGAGTCATAGTAAAGACAGGTTGATCTACGTCGGGGTGACTGTACTTATGCTTGCTGCCGGACTTGCTACAAGGACATGGGCAAGCTATATGCCGGAATTTGTGGCGCTGCATGCCGGCGATGCGTTGTGGGCGGCTATGATCTATGGCGGATTTCGTGTCATAGGCGCGCATAAAAGGCTGGAGTGGGCGGTGGCATGCAGTATTGGCTTCTGCTTCGCCATTGAGATCAGTCAGTTGTATCAGGCTGATTGGATTCATGCCGTCAGGGAGACGAAGCTTGGCGGACTTGTATTAGGCAGAGGTTTTTTGTTCGTCGATTTAATCAGATACGTCGTTGGCATTCTGATCGTGTACGCTGCGGATCGATTGGTCCGCTCCAGTCAGGCAAAATGATAAGGGTGAAGTTTGCGCATGACGGGCTGCGTTGCTATCATACATACATATCATGCGAAAGAAGGACAGCTTAATGGAGAAGACGATAACGTTGCTCACGGCCTATAATGAATCAACCTATCCGCTCATTGGACATGGCAAGCGGAATGCGCAGGTGTTGAAAGAAGCATTCGCGAATATAGACGACTCGCTAAACGGAGATATGTATGGCTCGGGCAAGGTAATTGAGCAGTTCCAGGATAAGATGGCCAAGCTATTAGGGAAGGAAGCGGCGGTGTTTTTTCCGAGCGGGACGATGGCGCAGCAGATCGCTCTGCGGCTATGGAGCGATGAGAAGGGCTCAAAGAAGATCGCATACCATCCGTTAAGCCATCTGGAGATTCATGAAGAGGACGGGCTGAAGGAGCTTCATCATCTGGAGCCGATTCTGCTGGCGGACGAGAATCGTCCAGTCCTGCTTCGCGATCTTAAGGAGCTGCCCGAAGATGTATCGGTCGTGCTGCTGGAGCTTCCGCAGCGGGAGATTGGCGGCCAACTGCCGGAATATGAGGAGCTTGAAGCGATGTCGGCTTATTGCAGGCAAAGAGGCATCAGGCTTCATCTGGACGGAGCCCGGCTGCTTGAAGTGCTGCCTTACTATGGCAAGTCTGCTGAGGAAGTATGCGCGTTGTTTGACAGTGTCTATATCTCGGTCTACAAAGGAATTGGCGGGATCGCGGGTGCTGTGCTGGCGGGAGAGAGAAGCTTTGTCCAGCAGTCTAAAGTATGGAAGAGAAGGCATGGCGGCGATTTGATCAGCTTATATCCGTATATTGTCGCCGCGGATTATTATATGGAGCAGCGGCTGCCGCGCATGGCGCAATATTACCGGGATGCTGTTGAGCTTGCGGGATACTATCGCACATGCGGCGCGTTGCGTGTAAGGCCGGAGGTGCCTGTGTCGAACATGTTCCATGTCCATTCGAACTTGCAGAAGACACAGCTGGAAGCCGCCTTTATCCGTGTAGCGCAGGAGACTGGAATTGGCTTGTGCAGCACGATACGGGAGCATAAGGCAGGCGGCATTTATTTCGAAGTGAGCATTGGCGATCGCTATGCCGATGTCCCGAAGGCTAAGCTGGAGGAAGCCTTCGGAGTATTGAATGAAGCGTTTAAGGCTGAAGAAAGCGGAAGTCTAGAATAAGGCCGAGGAGATGCTTAACAGCAAGCTTGGTAAATGTAAAGCAGCGCCCCCGTAAGGGTACGGGGACGCTGCTTTTTTTGTGGCCGGGGTGAAGGAATTTGAAGTGGCGATTAGTAGATTATGCGTGAATTCCTTACAAGCAGAGCTTGCGGAGGGCGGTTTTGTCGATCTTGCCGACCGATGTCCGAGGCAGCTTCGCGGTGACGGCAAGGCGGGTAGGCAGCTTGTAAGCGGCCAAGCGACCCGAGCCGTAGCTCCTTAGCTCCTGCAAGTCTATCTTAGATGAGCTGTCACGCAGGACGATAACGGCTGTAACGGCCTCACCGTCTTCCTCCAACGGCGTGCCGATAACGGCAATCTCACCGATATGCGGATGTGAGCCGAGAGCCGCCTCAACCTCTGAGCCGTATACGTTGGAGGCACCGACGATAATGATATCTTTTTTGCGGTCGGTCAGATAAAGAAAGCCATCCTCGTCGAAATAGCCTATGTCGCCCGTATACAGCCATCCGTTCTTGATCGCCTTGTCTGTCTCCTCCCGATTGTTCCAATATCCGAGCATCATGCCGCCGCCCTGGCACATAATTTCTCCTGTTTCGCCTTGCGGAAGCTCCTGCCCTGAATCATTTACGATTCGAATCTGGAAGGGAGTCTGGCCCCAGGACGCCAGATCAGTCGGTCTTCCTACAGATCGCAGCCGACCGGTTTTGCCTTCTGCAAAGCATTGGTCTACGGATAAAAAGCTGATGAATTGGCCGCTTTCCGTCTGGGCGTACACTTCGATTAGCTGCGCATTCGGGAATACTTCGCGTGCCTTGCGGAACGTGCTTTCGCTGATGGGTGCTCCGCCGCAGGAAATCCTTTGGACGGATTGAAACTGCCTGTTTGCGTGGCCGTCCAGATAGACCAGATCGCGGAACAGCAGGCCTACCGTGCCGAGAGATTGAATAGACTCCCGCTCAATCAGATCGGCAACCTCTTCCGCTTGAAGCGGGAAGCGCTCGGGATAGAGCAGACAGCCGCCTTCATAGAGTGTCGTCCACAGAACAAATTGTCCTGTCAGATGTGCCTGATTCGATACGATGGATACTTTGGACGGATGGTGCCCGCCGCCAAGCTCCGGATTCAGGAAGGACCATCGGCTGATCGAGCGATGAGAGTGCATGACCCCTTTGGAGCGGCCTGTTGTTCCTCCAGTGTAGATGATCATAGCGATGTCATCTGGCAATGCTACATGATTATCCTCGAGCGGCGGCTGGTTTGTTATAAATCCTGCTATGGAGCAGGGAGCGGCTCCCGGCTTGCAGCTAATGGAGATAAGCTCCCGACCAAGGCTGTCGTTGATGATTGCCAGGACCGGACGAAGATCGGTATGGCATTCATCATGGACAATGGCGATGGGCGCCGCATCCTGAAGCATCTGAGCAAGCTCTGACGGCGCAAGTCCGGGGAAGAGCGCGACCGGAATCGCGCCTATGGCGACGGCTGCAAGCTCTGCGACGGCAAGCGTGGGTGAGGGGTGGCCGATTAAGGCGATGCGGTCTCCGGGGCGGATGCCAAGCTCGCGCAGACCATGCGCCGCGCACCGGGTATAATACCATGCCTGTTCATAGGTAAGTGTCTCGCCTTCTTGCTTCATCGCGATTCGATTGGGATGCATACTTGCGCTAGTTGGCATAATGCGGGACAACAGCATGAAGAACCCTCCAATCTCAAATTATGCATATGGTTATACTTGGTTATATGAACGTAACATGTTCCGAGTGGAGAGGCCAATTATTTTTGCTTATTGAAAGCTGAACCTTTCTTTATAAAATGTAACAAACGGGTGGACTATTTTACAAACATACGTTCCCATATTATACTAGTAGTATGATGATTATAGGAGGAAGATGAGATGATCTCTACTTGCAACCAAGCGGTTATTAACCGTTTTGCTAGCTTAACGGAATGGGTGGATAAACTGGCCGAAGTATCAGATCAGGAATGGTTCGCGCCAATTGCCGAAGGAAAGGCTTCGATTGCGGGAATTATCGCTCATTTGGCCCAGTGGGACCGCTATCTCATTGCAACAGCGGTGCCTGACGCATTGCAGCGGCAGGGAGTTGTTTTCCCGGATTTTGATTCCTTTAATGCGGGGGCTTATGCGCATGCTCGCTCTGGCATCGCCAAGCTGCAGCTGATCGAACAATTCAGGTCAACCCGCTTGGAGCTATGCAGGCTGCTGGAGAGTATCGGAGATGAGCTTCTGGAGCTTCCCATCACGGCTAATGGAACGACTTTATGCCCTCATACCGGAACGCCTTATTCTTTAATTTATATTACAGAAGAATTTATCGAGCATGATATGCACCATCAGAGACAGATCGGTGATCGGTAGCGTCGCCCGGACGCGCTCGAATGAATGGGGCAAAGGCATTATACGGAGAAATAAGAACCGTGAAGGATGATTCGAACATTGACGAATTTGGACAGGTTAAATGATGCGATCAGCCGTATCTCGTCCGATGAAGCCAGGACACATACGCTGCACTTGCTGCTGAGGGCGGAGATGGTGAACGACAACCCGCAATCAAAGGATCAGCTGGTCGAGGATATGATGAATTTGCAGGAGCAGCTTGTGCTTAGGGCTCAGTATGGCGTTCGTTCCTGGGAGCCGGACAGCAGCAGCCGTTATGTACATATCGTATACGGGGATTCATTCGCCGGCAGCTTGAAGCTGGCGCTTCACAAGCTGGGCCTGGAGGCGGAACACAAGATCATCGTGCTGCGGGAGCGCTATGCGATGGGGCCGCTCTGGCGGCTCCATGAGACGGAAGGGCTCGCCCGCAGAGGTGAGTGGCTGCGTGATCATATTAATGCGGAGGATGACGACAGGGACGCTTATGATCGTGCGGAGCAAGTAAGGAGACAGCTGGCTGCCATTCCGCATGATGCGTCGATTATGCTATGGAGCAGCGGGAATGCCTATGAGCAGACGGGACTGCGGCATGCGGCTTACCTGACCAAGGATATGACCCAGACCTGCTATACGATTGTGGCAGCAGAGACTTGCTATAAGCTATTTGATCGTCCTGATCGGAGTATCCGCTACCTTCATTCCGGTGAAATTCCGGACGAGAAGCTGGCCGAAGTATGGAAAGCGGGAGCTCAGCAGCAACTGGACGCTGCAAGGCGCAGCTTGCTGGCGCGGGAATGGCTGGAGCTGGAGCAGACGGAAGAGGTTCTGCGCATATGGGAGCAGGAGGGAATTCAATCCGTTTCCGACCATTATTATGACGATTATTTGATGGCGACAATCGAGCAGCTCCATCGGGAACGCGGCAATCGGGACTTCATGAAGGCTGCCCGTGTTATCGGACAAGCGCTCGGCTATTGTGAGCAGTACGCAGATGACAGCTTTCTGGAGTATCGGCTCCGGGAGCTCATCTATAGGGGAAGGCTTCAGATTAAGGGAGTGCCCCGCGCTATGAGATACTATAGTGTAAGAAGTCCGGCTTCGTACGCGCCGGAAGTGAAGGGATCGCCTGAATAGGGCGGTCCTTTGTTCTGTGCTGTGAATTAGAATGATAGGAAAGCAGAGAGAATAGCAACCATTTCTTTCCTCCAAGCGTTGTATAAGTGAACCTCCGATTTTGTAGAATCAAGCATTTGAGGAGACGGAATAGACAGAATGACAGAATCGCTGGGCACCGGGCTTTGCATCCTGTATAGGCGGCATAGGTAGAAGGGAGAAGGGGATGAAGTATTTCTGGAAATTGAATGTTGTCAGCGCGATATTGGGCGCATTGATATTTATAAGCACCGAATTAATGGTGAATGTGTATCGCATAAGCAGAATAGGGGAGTGGGAGCTTGGCGCGGTTGTAGACGGCGTAGAACGAATCAATATCGGGTTAGCGGCGCTAGCGCCAATCTTAATTGCATCTATGGTGTGGAAGTGGCTGGAGGGCAGAGCTTCGAGTTATTGGTCGCTGCTATTGTGGGTTCCTTATTTTGTGTTGTTCGTGTCCCTCTTTGCCCAGCTGTTTCCTGAGACTCACCAAGGAGACCGCCCGGCTCCTGTTACAGGACTTATCATCATTGCAATGACGGTTGCTTATCCGTTCTACCTTGCCTTGCCGGTATCGCTGGGATTCTGGCTGAACCGGAGACAGATGAGGGGAGATTCTGCGATCCCCATAGAATAGCGACAACCGCCTGAATCCAGGCGGTTGTTTTGTTGGTTATTTACTATGCAGTGGCGAGCGCTTCAGGCAGATCTCGCTCATAAGTCTTATAGGAGACATAACGCTGTACGCCTTTGCAGCCTTGCCAAGCTTGCCGGGCATACATGATTGATTGTTGCCGGTTGCCCTTGGCAAGCTCGATCTCCGATAGCAGACTGTTTCTCATCCACGGCTTGGATACGCCTGCCGCCAAGCTGTGGGCTTTCTCCAGATTGCCCTCCCCGATATGAACGGCTGCTTCATAGTACGATCGGTATTGCCCGGCTGGAATGTGAGGAAGTACTGCTTGAATGGTATCTGTATTTTTTTGATGCGAAGCATACATAGCGGTATACAAAGCTCTTCGGGTAGGGTTCTTATGCTTGGCGAGCAGCTTCTCCAGCAGAGCTTCGGCTTCAGCTGTCCGATTGTTGGCCATCAAATAACAGATATAGAGATCCGGATTTTTATGCTGCTTGATTAAAAATTTCTCCAACCGGTCGATTCGGGTCTCCCGCAGCAGAGAGTAGAAGAACGGGACGAACAAGGAGCCAGCGAGCACAATTAGAATGAGGTAAACATAAGGTCTGGGTGTTCCGATTGACGTTAACCAGAAGCAAAATAAAAAGATCAAGAAATAACCGATTAATCTGCGCGCAAATCCTGAAATGGTAGGACACTCCTTCTGATAGCATTTAAAGTTCAGTATAGCACAGCTTCAAGAATATGGTTATGGAGGCAACGGAAAAACCGGACACTCTGCATGTGCCGCAGGTTGTCCGGTTTATGATCAGCATTTTAATAGGTAGTAGAGTCGTTAGCCCTGCACAGGCACGATCTTGTAAAGCTGTTTGCCTTCCGCTGCGGAAGCGTCATCCTCTTGCAGGTTCAGCGTCCAGCCGAAGGAGAGGACGGATTCCAGGCGGCTTGCTTCTTCCTCTGACAAGGAAGCGATGACCGCTTCGGCTCCAGGTTCAAGTGCCAGCTCCGCTTCTTGTCCGAATACAATCAAGATCCAGCTATGAATGCCGCGAATGGTATTGAATTTGATCTGATAGCCGTCACGAACGGCTTGTGTGAAGGTCAAGGCTTGCTCTGCCGCGAGCGTGGTCAATCCGGCATAATCGAATTTGAACTTGCTGTCGTCCTTCGGCAGATTGCCCGTCTGCACGCGATTAATCAATTCATCGTCAGTCCAGCCTTGTGTCTTCAGCGATTCAAGTGAAAGCGCGTCCCACTGTGACAGCTTCGTCTCTGGCTTCGTTCCTTTTCCCATGTTCATATCGCTCCTTAATTAATTTTTAGATCAATAGGAGAAAGAGACCTCTCCGCCATCAGCGATGACGGATGCAGTCTCTTCCCATGCTCTTGCCTCTTATTTGCTTGCTTTGTATGCGTTCAGATGCTCTTTCACTTTAGCCGCGTCGGCTTTCAGCTCAAGACCTGTATTCACGAGCGGGCTAAGCGTGGATACGGCTTTAAATTTGTTGCCGCCGTAGTAAGCCAGGAACTCGTCTTGGTTGATGGAGTAGAGAACGGCTTTTCTCAGATCCGCGCTCTCCGCTACCGGACGGTTCTTCGTGTTGAACAGCAGGTACGAAACCGCGTTGCTCGGCAATGTTTGAAGAGCCAGCTTGCTGTCGCCTTTCACAACGTCGAACTTCGTCTCGCTGATGCCGTAGAACAGGTGGATCTCGCCGCTGCGCAGTGCGGCAAGCGCGCTGTCAGCGTCTTTGATGAAGCGGATTTTGATGTTGTTGATATTCGGCTCATGGTCAGTGCCAGGCATGTAAGCCGGGTTTTTCAGGAAGATGGCTTCGTAATCGTTTTTGTAAGAAAGGATGTAAGGGCCGCTTGTGTACAGCGTGTTGTTGTACTGGCTGCCTTCCGTCACGGTGTTTTGGTCGCCGTAAGGAATGTCCTTGTTCACGTCGAACTTCTCAACGTCGTACGTGTTGATGCTTTCCACTTGCTTCTTGGATACGATACCGGCCGATTGGTGAGCCAGATAGTTCAGAACCTGAGGGAACGGAACTGTCGTTGTCAGCTTCACGACTTGGTACTTGCCGTCTTTTGTGCTTGCTTGGTTTTTGTCGCCTACAAGCGCGGAGATTTTGGTTGGAAGACCTTTCTCCAGAGCGGCTTTTACGCTGTCGCCTCCGCCAGATACGTTCACGCCTTCAAGGGCAGCGATATCCGTTACCACTTCAACGTTTTGAATATGCTCATGCAGCGTGTACGTACGGTGATCCGGTACGGAGTTTTTGTCCTTCGCGCGGTTCAGAGCGAAGATAACGTCGTCCGCGCCTACGCGCTCGCCTGTATCAACTGCTTTTTTGTCTTTGATCTGTGCGAAGTTAATGTCGTCGCGCAGGATAAAGTAGTAATCGGAATTGCCATCGGCAATGGCATGGTTGTAGGACAAGGAGCCTTCCGATGTAATTTTGTCATCATCCGTCAGGTTGAGCAGACGAACGTACAAATTGGTGTTGATGATGTTAATGGAGCCGTCGTTTCCTTTGATCGGGTCAAGGGACGTCAGTGTAGGCATGGTCGATTGCAGCACCAGAGATTCGGTTGCGTTCTTCGCCGTATCTTTGAAGCTTACATCCTCCCAAGGAAGGGAGCGCGACTTGGAGATACGAACGGAGTCCAGGTTCAGCACGTCTTGGTTCAAAGCTTGCGCTTTAAGCGAGCTGTACAGCGGAGCGATATAAGCTTTGTCGAAGACCAGCTTCTGATCGAACTCCTTGTAAGTCGCTTGGAACTCTTCAGGCGTCTGGGTTGAAGCTTTGTCGACCAAAGCGTCGATCTCGGAGTCCGCCAGTATGCTGTAGTCGCCGCCAGTCTTGAACAGGGAGCGAACCGCATAGTCAGGGTTGCCGGTTACGGTTGTCCAGCCGGACAGGGCAATATCATAATTGCCAGCGTCTTGCTGTGCCTTGAAGCTGCCATAGTCAGCTTGCATGTTTAGCTTGACGTTAAAACCGTTTTTCGACAGTTGGTCGCGAACAATATTCAGATCTGCTTCGTTCGCGCTCATGCCGAGCAGCTCGATCGTTACCGGAGTGCCGTCTACAACAGGCTCTCCGTCCGTCGGAGTCGGAACCTCGTTGGTGTCGTTCTTGGTGGACAAGGTGCAGCCGCTAAGTACAATCATAAGGCTAAGCAGCAGCAGTACGGCAAATTTGCCTTTTTTCTTCATGGTATTCCCCTCCTGCAATATATAAAGATGGTGTATGTTAACTCACATTCATTCATCGTCCGGTCCTGGTTTCGAAACGTAGAAGTCGATGGAACATGAATGAGGTTACGAAAGGTTAAGGCATCCCTGCTCTAGTCGAGCTTAGGGTCCAGTGCGTCGCGCAAGCCGTCGCCAAGGAAGTTGAACGAAAGCACAAGCGCGATAATGGCAAGCCCCGGATAGATCGCGGTGAACGCATGCGTCTCCAGATAAGCGCTGCCCAGCTTCAAGATATTGCCCCATTCAGGGATATGCGGCTCAACGCCGAGTCCAAGATAGCTGAGGCTGCTCGTCGAGATGACGGCCGTGCCGATTGTTAGAGTTGACTTGACGATCATGGGAGCGAGCGAGTTCGGGACGATATGCTTGAACAGAATGATGCGGTCGCTTGACCCGAAGGCTCGTGCAGCCTGCACATATTCTAGTGTCGAGACGAGCATGACATTCGCTCTCATCGTCCGGGCATAGGTCGGAATGGCCCCTACGCTAAGCGCGATGATCAGATTGACGGTGCTGGCGCCGAAAGCTGCGATAATCGCAATTGCCAGCAGGAAGCCGGGAATCGCATACAGGATATCCAGCGCGCGCATAATGATGTTATCCGTCTGCCTGCCGTAGTAGCCCGATATTGCGCCCAGCGCGCCGCCAATGATGACCGGAATGAGCGTCGACAGCAAGCCGACAATAAGGGAGATTCGGGCGCCGAACACGATGCGCGAGAACAGGTCTCTGCCGAAATTATCCGTGCCGAGCGGATGAGCCAGGTTGGGCGGCTGAAGAATACTGCTGTAATTGTTGTTAATCGCCATGCTGTAGTCAAAGGTCCAATAGCTTGTAATGGATATCGTCATCAGGAACAGGATGAACATAAGACCCAGCATGGAAGTGGAGCTTCTGGACAGCTTCGCAACCACATCGCCCAGCTTGGAGCCGGATGTATAGTCCCTGTCGCGCAGCTTGGAGAAAAGCAGAAGCCCAAGGCCAAGCGCGAACAGATTGCCTGATAGGGAAGTCAGAATCAATAATAATGCGATAAGTCCCAGCCAGCGAGGCAGAACATCCCGGTCGCCATATTTTGCAACAAGGAGCAAGCTGACTAACTGAATAACTGCGGAAATGATTAATAAGAACATGCCGAGAATAAAGTTGTCCGCCACATACGGTTTGAATACATTCAGCGCAGATACGGCGAATACGAGCAGCGTTGTGATGAACGTATAGACCGCAAGCGTATAGGAGGCGTTCTTCTTCCGCTTGACTAGCTGGAAGGCGGTAGTCGCTACGAATACGTTCGCAGATAGAAGGCTGAGCATCAGCACATGGCCAAGCGCCCTTGTAGAGCGCTTGATTTCGCCAGTCTCCATCAAGTTTTTGCGAATGAAGTACCAAGCCGCGAATTGCAGCAGCGTAAAGAACAGATAAACGATGCTTACAGCAAGCACGGCAGGCTTGAAGCTTCCTTCGGCAGGCGAATAGCTGTTCAGCAGCAATACAATGGCAAGTGCCAGGGATACGATGCCGGCAAAGCTGGCTTGGCCGTATTCCGAGCTGGACTTCAGCCTGAAGCGTATTTCTTGCTTGGTGATGGATGAATTTGTCACGGGAAGCACCTGCTTTAGTATTGTTTCATCTTGGACCGGATTCTAGGATCAAAGAAGGCGTACAGAAGATCGACAATGACATTGACGATAGATATCGTAATTGCAGTATAGACAACGCCGCCCATAATAGCGGGGATGTCGGGTATAAATTGCTTGTCAACGATGTAGCTGCCGATACCGCTAATGTTGAATACTTTCTCCGTCACCGCTGCACCGCCCAGCATAGCGCCGAATTGCAGGCCGATGACTGTAATAATCGGAATCAGGGCGTTGCCGACAGCATGCTTCCAAAGCACATGTCTGCGAGCAAGGCCTTTCGCCTTGGCAGTTGTAATGTAATCCTCATGGATAACCTCAAGCGTAGAGGACCTGGTCATCCGGGCAACGGCGGCAGTTAGCCCTGTCCCCAGCACGACGATCGGCATAATGGCCGACAGCCAATTGGCAGGATTGTACGTCGCAGGCAGCCATGAGAGCTTGATTGAGAAGTTCAGAATAAAGATCAAGCCTTGCCAGAAGTTCGGAATGGATAGTCCGAGCAAAGCAATGAACATAAAGGTGTAGTCAAAAAATGAATTTGGCCGCGTAGCCGATATGATACCGATAGGCAATGCAATCAGCACCGCAATCAAGGTCGAGATGACTGTCAACGTCAGTGTAACCGGGAATTTGTTCGCAATGGCGGTCGATACATATTCATTGCCCGCGAACGACTTGCCCAGGTCAAACGTTAGTATGCCCCTAATCGTATTCCATAATTGGGTGAGATAGGGTTGATCCAGTCCATACAAGTGATTGAAGGCTGCGATCTGTTCCGCGGTTGCCGTCTCGCCCAAAATATTGGTGGCCGGATTCATCGGCGAAATGTACAGGATCGTGAATACGACGAACGCAACGCCGAATATGACGAAGATCGCCATAACTAGGCGTTCCGCAATATATTTCAAATAAGGATTGGCATACACCGCCATAAGCAGATACATCGGAAAGCCGATGATGAGCGAGATTGCAAAGAAGAGAGGCTGCTGAATGAGCTTCTGGAACGTGTCGCCAAAGGAATATTGCGTTCCATTGTCGCTGTTCAACCTAGCTTGCAGACGCTCCTGCAATCGTTCTTCGAATTTCTTATCGGCGATTCTGGCTGCTTCAGCCTCAATGTGCTTATCGCTGACGGTATTGCCGAAAAAGCGGTGCTTTCTCTGAAGCTGATCCTTCGCTTCGGCCAACATCTTGTCCCGATAGCCGGATTGCAGCAGTTCATTTCTCGTATGTTCGATCACACCGCGATAACCCTGAGCGGATCTGCGATATTGATAGAAGATGTATACGATGGCGGAAATGGGCGCTCCCGCGAGCAATAAGAGCAGCCTATAGGTCGGATGTAGTAACATTTTGCGGTAGACGGCGGCTATTCTCTCAGCCATGCCGTTCCCGGTTGCAGTGGCGTGCCCTATCAAGCAAGTCCGCTCCTTTTCATTCCAGGATTTTTTAATTGCATTATTCCGATCAATATAGTAGATTTTATTTTAAGGATTTCGAAAAGTCAACATCCTTATTATTGGTAAATACACAATCTATATTATACATTATATAATATGCAATAGAGAAGAATAACGATGGATTAGCGATGAACGAAACCATTTTTCATAATGGAAAATCATAACAATGCGGGTGACAACATGAATATATTATTAAAAGTTAATGATTTATCCGTTTCCTTCTATTCGCGTGACAAGGAAGTAGAGGCTGTCCGCAGTGTCAGCTTCGAGGTGAAGGAAGGAGAAACGCTGGGTATCGTAGGCGAGTCCGGGAGCGGCAAGAGCGTGACCGCCCGCACTATTATGCGCTTGCTGCCCTCGCCGCCGTCTATGGTTAAGGGCGGAGAGGTGTACTTTAAAGGACAGAACCTAGCCGACAAGTCGGATGCCGAGATGGAAGCGATCCGCGGCAGAGATATCGGCATGATCTTTCAGGACCCGATGTCCTCACTTAATCCGACCATGAGAATCGGCAATCAGATCGAGGAGAGCTTGATCAAGCACCGCAAGCTGGGAAAGGCCGAAGCACGGAAGCAAGCGATCGAGATGCTGAAGCTGGTCGGCATTACGAACCCGGAAGCGCGCTACTATCAATATCCGCATGAGTTCTCCGGCGGCATGCGCCAGCGGGTTATGATTGCGATCGCTTTGGCATGCAGACCGGCCCTCTTGATTGCCGATGAACCGACTACCGCGCTGGATGTGACGATACAAGCCCAAATTCTTCAACAGATGAAGGATATCCAGAAACAGCTTGGCACATCCATTATTTTGATTACGCATGATCTTGGCGTGGTGGCGGGGATGTGTGACCGTGTAGTGGTCATGAAGGAAGGCGAGATCGTGGAGACGGGGACGACGGAGGAGATCTTCTCCAATCCGCAGCATCCTTATACGCTCAGATTGCTGAACGCGCTGCCGCGTCTGGACGAGAAGAAGAAGCCGAAGGCGGTGCCAAGCTTTATCCATCAGGAGGATGATGTGCCACTTCTGCAGGTTCGTTCACTGAAGCAGCATTTTGACCTCGGCAAAGGGCAGATTGTCAAAGCAGTCAACAATATCAGCTTCGATATCCAGGCAGGGGAGACGCTTGGCGTTGTAGGCGAGTCCGGCAGCGGCAAGTCTACGACAGGCAGGACGATTCTCAGGCTTCACGAGGCGACAGGCGGCGAGGTGCTCTTCCGGGGCATTCCGCTCCACCAATTGAACCGGAACGAGATGAAGAAGATGCGGCGCCATATGGGGATTATTTTCCAGGACCCGTACGCTTCGCTTAATCCACGGCTGCGCGTCATTGATATTATTGGCGAAGCGCTGGACGTGCATGGCATGTCCACGGGCAAGGCGCAGCGGCAGAAGCGGGTGGAGGAGCTGCTGGAGATGGTTGGCCTGAACGCTTCCCATGCGCTCCGCTATCCGCATGAATTCTCCGGCGGCCAGCGCCAGCGGATCGGTATTGCGCGTACGCTTGCCGTCGAGCCGGAGTTCATTATTTGCGACGAACCGCTATCGGCGCTGGACGTCTCGATCCAGGCTCAGATCGTGAAGCTGCTGGAGGAGCTTCAGCAGCGACTGGGATTAACGTATCTGTTCATCGCGCATGACCTGTCGATGGTGAAGCATATTAGCGACCGGGTCGCGGTCATGTATCGCGGCAAGATTGTAGAGCTGGCGGAGAGCGAGGAGCTGTATGCCAATCCGCTCCACGACTATACCAAGTCGCTGCTGTCCGCCATTCCCGTACCAGACCCCAAAGTGGAGTCGCAGAAGAAGCTGATCCTGAATACGGAAGCATCCAAAGCCGATCCATACGGACTGGAGCGCTCCGAATTTATAGAAGTAACGAAGGGACATTGGGTAGCTGTTGCTAACGGCTAAGCGATTTGGGATCTGTCCCAAAAGTTAAGATAGTTGTGCCACACACCGCTAATTGCATCAATTGGGTAGGGACACGGAAATAGCGGTGCCACTCACCGCTAATCGCGCCCAAAGAACAGTTCCAGACCATAATCGGTCTGGAACTGTTTTTATGTCCGCAGACTGACACAGCGGACAAGCTGGCAGTCTATCATTTCAAGCGGAATCCCTGAACAAGAAATAATAGAAAAATCTCCCTGATGGTGATGAACATAACCCGTGTCTACTTTAACGAATTATGGTATGATTTAGGAGAGTAGTCTCTGGTGCTATTATGCAAGTGTAGGATTCGTTTTGAAAGGGCCGTGTTCATATGTTGAGACGTATAGACAGCTCCCGTACCAGACGCAGCACGCTGTTTATTGCAGGCATTATCATAATGGCATTGATCAGCGCCTCGGAGCAGCTTCAATTGATTTATGGAATTACATTTGCTTTTACGAATATTATGCTCCTCCTGCTTATTCGTCTCTTCGGTCTTCGCATCGGCTTAGCCGCCGGGGTCGTCACCTACAGCTCTGCTGTGCTTTTTTTTAATGCACCTCTCTATATGGTCATCTTCCTGGTAGAAGCTTGCTGGATCGGGATCTGGCAGCGAAGGAAGCAGGTTCCCGTCCTTGTGCCCGGGATAGCCTTCTGGATCATATTGGGCACACCGCTTACACTACTGGGCTGTTATTTGTCCGGCCCCTTCTCCACGACAGAATTTATCCTTCTACTGGCTGTTACGGCAGCCAACGGCATGTTCAATGCGCTCATATCGGAAATATTGGTCGATTATCTGCCGCTTCGAAGATGGTTGAATCTCGATGAGGACAAGCATAAGCCGATTCCGTTCAGCCGGGCGTTATTTCACTTGTCGATTACGATTGTTGCCTTGCCGTTTCTGGTCATTATGATCATCAGCGGCTGGAACTCCTATCATTCTTCTACGAACACTACACTCCAGACCGTCAGCAATACCGCTTCCAGCATATCCGATGAGCTCTCGCAGTGGAGCGATGACGATAAATTGGGCGTCCGTCTTCATCATGTGATTCAGATTGGTTATTTGAACGAAATCATTAATCGGCATACATCTCAAAAGCTGTTCGATATTACGATGAGGGGCGAGCACGACAACTTGCTAGCGACCACATCGCTGAAGAGGGAAGTTGACCATCAGAAGGTGGTTACCGTACAGCCCATCGCGGATAACTTCGGCATCGAGATGCCGCAGCAGCAGAGCATCATGCTTATGCCTACGGAGCAATGGCGGGATGCCAATTATGTCTATCGGCTTCAGCTCGAGAATGTTCCGGTCTCTATTGCGGTTAGCGTACCGGTAGAGTCGTTCAAGGAACAGATCTTCCTTGAATATATCTATCATTTGTTATATACCCTTGGCAGCGTGCTTGTGGCAGGGATATTGGCATATGGCATCAATCGCTGGCTGAGCCGCGGTCTGCGGCAGCTTGCCGGCTCCACGACGAATCTGCCGATCAAGCTGAAGACAGGCGTGCCGCTAGAGTGGCCCAATAGCGGAATATTGGAGATCGACTCGCTTGTTCACAACTTCAAGGATATGTCCACGAATTTATCGTTAATGCTGCAGGATGCCGAGCGGATGAACCAACAGCTGCGCAATTCGGAAGAGCAGCTTCACCTCATGGCTTACTTCGATAATTTGACCGGATTGCCGAATCGCCATCACTTCCAGCAGACACTGGAGGCCATGCTGGCTGATTCCGGCCATAGCGACCAGAGGTTTGCCGTTATGTTCGTAGACTTGAATCGGTTCAAGCAAATTAACGATTCGCTGGGACATGCGACTGGCGATGTTCTCCTGCAAGCGGTGGCCAGCCGATTTACCGATATTGCGGAGGATCAATGCCATGTGTTCAGGTTAGGCGGGGACGAGTTTGTATTCGTGCTCCATTATGTCGACCCTTCGTCGCCTGTGGAGCTTGCAGAGCGGATATGCACTTGCTTTAATATGCCATTCGAGTTGAATGAATCGGTTATTTATACGACGACAAGCGTCGGCATCAGCCTGTATCCGGAGAATGGTTCTACCATTGATGATATCGTGAAGAAAGCGGATATGGCGATGTACAAGGCCAAGGAGCAGGGGCGAAGCAGCTACCACTTCTTTGATCATGAAATGGAGCAATCGATGAATGATAAGATGCATCTGGAGAACGGGATACGGCGGGCGCTGGAGAACAAACAGTTTTTCCTGGTGTATCAGCCGAAGGTATGTCCGAATACGGGTGCAACGATAGGGTTCGAGGCGCTAGTGCGCTGGGAGCATCATGAGATCGGGCTTATTCCTCCCGCCAGATTTATTCCGCTGGCCGAGGCTTCGGGCATGATTCTGGATATCGACATGTGGGTGTTCAGGGAGGCATGCCGGCAATCGAAGAAATGGCAGGAGCGAGGCTTCCCGTTGTTGCCGGTCTCGATTAATTTGTCGGCCAAGCACTTTGACCAGCGTAATCTGGTAGAGAACATTGTCGAAATATTAAGAGAGACGCGAATCGATCCACATATGGTTGTCATCGAGATTACGGAGAGCGTTTTTATCCGGCAGATGGAGAGTGTCATTGAGATGCTGTCTGAGCTGCGGAGCCTTGGCATTCAGATATCCATTGATGATTTCGGCACGGGATATTCGTCGTTAAGCCAGCTTCAGAGTCTCCCGGTCTCGATCGTAAAGCTGGATCGCACGTTCATTAAGGATGCCGAGCATGACGCGCGCAAGTCAGCCGTCGTACGGGCGGTGATCGAGTTGGCACACAGCATGGGGCTGAGAGTCGTGGCGGAGGGGATTGAGACAGAGGAGGAAAGAACCTTCTTCGCAGGGCTGCATTGTGATGAATTGCAAGGCTATTATTTCAGCAAGCCGCTTCGCAGCGAGCAATTCGAGCGTTACATCCGGAACGAGATGCGCAGCTTACCTTTTCAGAGACGAGGGGCGGAAGCATGAGAAATGTACGATTAATCGTTCTAGCGATTCTGATCGCGCTGACGGCTTGCGATCAGACTGTAGTAGCTCCGGAGGATGCTGAGGATCGACTGAGAGCAACACCCATCCATATGTCCAAGGACCCGGTAGAGCTCGAGTTCTGGTCCTATTATGGCGGTTGGGAGCCTATCATCGAAGCGTTCCAGATCAAGCATCCGAATGTGACGGTGCATGTGAAGACCTTTTCGAATGATGCCTATGTGAACGCTTACCAGCAGGCGATGGCAGACGGGAAGACGCCGGATGTTATGATAGCCGACAGCGAGCACTTTGGACAGTTCAGCGCGATTACGGGTCTGGAGAATCTGTTGGATTATGGCGCAGGCCAGTATGAAGACGACTTCAGCGAAAGTCTATGGAACAGCAATCTGTCGTTCGACCGCAGCTCGCTGATCGGGCTTCCGTCCGGCAGCTCACCGATGGTGACTTATTATCGCGCAGACATTCTGGAGGAGCACGGCTTTCCGTCGGACCCGGATGAGCTTGGCTTGTATATGGAGAATCCGGAAAATTGGCTCCATATTGCGCGCGCGCTGAAAGAAAGCAACAGCTATCTCGCGCTCTGGCCGATGGATGTCATCCAGTTATTCGACAGTACGCAGCCGATGTTCGTAGATAATATGGAATTCGGACGAAATACGGACGCAACCCGGAAGGCGATCGAACTGGCCAAGACTGTCTATAATGAAGGTCTCATATCGTCTTCGGACATATGGACGCAGTTCGGCTCGCAAGCGATTAAGAAGGGCAAGGTCGCAATGCTTTATATGGGAACATGGGGCGCCAATCAAATTGAGCTATGGGCGCCGGAGACGGCTGGGTTATGGAGGCAGACGCGCTTGCCGTTCAATTTGTACGGCTGGGTCAACAGCTCAAGCTTTATGATGCCTTCATCAGCGACTAACAAACGATGGGCTTATACCTTTATCGAATATTGTGTGACGGAATGGAGCATGAAGGCAATCAATAGCAACAGCGTGCCGTCGTATTACCCGGCAAGAGGACAGGCAGAGCGCCTGACGCGCAAAAACGATTTTTTTGGCGGGCAAAACCTGTATGCCTTGAACGAAATACTGGCTAAACGTATGATGGAGACAGTGCCCACACCGATTGATGTGCCCGCCAAGGCGATATGGTCCAAAGTGATCAATCAGGGGATTGAGCGCGAGCGGAACGCAGACGCGATCATCAAAGAAGCGGAGAAGGAAATTAGAGGAACGCTCGGGAAAGAGATCAATATCTTAAAGGCCTATTTGGCGGAACAGAAGAAGAAGGAAGTTGCACTTCGGTAATACGTGGAATGTATAGCCAAATGAAACCATTCGGCTGACAGAAGCGTATAACAATGTATACTAATGGATGGAATGGGGAGGCAATGGATATGAGTATTTTTCAGCGGCTGTTCAGAGTAGGCAAGGCAAATGTCAATGCGGCAATCGACAAAATGGAAGATCCGGTGAAAATGATCGATCAAGTGCTGCGTGAGCTGGATGAGGATATCGAGAAGGTAACGGCTGCCGTTACTTCGCAGATTGCGGTGGAGAAGCGGTTCGAACGCGAGCTTCAGGAAGCGACTGAGATTGTGGGCAAGCGTGACCAGCAGGCCCGTCAAGCGCTGGCAAGCGGCAACGAGACATTGGCGCGCGATGCGCTGGCGGACAAGAAGCGCCATGCGGACAAGCGCGACGCGCTTCAAGTGAACTATGACCGTGCGAAAGCGACGGCGGATAAGCTGCGTGCTCAGCTGAAGGAAATGAAGACGAAGGTTCAGGAGATGAAGACGCAGCGCAGCTCGCTGATCGCCCAAGCCGAAGCGGCCAAAGCGCAAGAGCGTATCAACAAAACGATGAGCGGCGTCGGCGTGGACAACCTGGGCGCGACATTCACCCGTATGGAAGAGAAAATCAAGCAAATGCATGATCAGGCAGACGCCGCTTACGAGCTTGCCAACGAAGGCAAGTCGCTTGACGATAAGTTCGATCAGCTGGAGAAGGATGCAAAACATACCGAGATCGACGACGAGCTTGCAGCGCTTAAAGCGGAGATCGAGGGACAGAAGTCCTAGGGGATCAAGCATTCAAAGAAATAGAAAAGCCCGGCATAGGCCGGGCTTTTTGTTATTATTGGAAGGATGAAGTATAAGTTCCTATGTAGCAGATGCAAGCTTCTGTATCCATTCCCTTGCGCCGTAAGCCATGGAATGGCTCTCCACCCTTGGCGCTTCAATGGAGCAGCATTTAAGCAGTTCGGGAAGCGCCTGGGCCTCCAGTGCGGACATGACCGCTTCCATATAACCTTTGTACTTCGGCGTACTGCCGCCGATGACCAGCACGTCCGGGTTGTACAGGTGAATCAGGTTCGCCAGTGAATAGCCCAGATAGGTTCCGGCTCTTCGCACGGTCTCCAAGGCAGCCGCATCATTCTGCTCCAGCTGCAGACGGATCGTCTCGCTGTCCACGCCGGCTTGGTTCGTGATGGCGTAGCCGCTTGCGAGCAGATCCAGAGACTTCGGTTCACCGTCAACCGACATGACCATGTAGCCGAATTCACCGCTCCAGCCTTTTGCGCCCAGCAACAGGTTTCCTTTCACGACGACACCGGATGCAATGAACGTGTCGATCATAACGACAGCGACGGTATCGCGGTCTGCGTGGTGGGCCGCCTCTGCCAGTGTAGCCGCTTTCACATCATTAATGAAGGCGACCGGGAGGTTCGATGGGGTGGAGAATTGTCCGGCTGTGACGCCGTTCAGGGCAGGTACGACATGACTCAGCTCTACCTTGTCATGGCCGGCGACAAGCCCCGGCATACCCATGCCGATTCCCTTCGGCGAATAAGGCAAGCGCTGGACGAACAGCTCAACCTCTCGTTGCAGGTGTATCAGCTCGCACTCTTTGCCTGTTGGGACCGAATGTTTCAGTAAGCCTTCCGGCGTGTCTGCGAGCAGGACCATATGGTTCCCGTCAATCTCGATGCCTACATAAGGATTCATTCTATAACTCCTCCTAAACATGCGAAACTAGAAATCATTCGAATAACATGCTACCATATATAAGTTATATTTGGCAATTTGTTCTACATGCTTCTATGAGATCGGATTTCGAATCTAGCGGCGGCATGAGGCAAGTGCAAGAAACTATTGTAATAGGATTGGTGATTATGTTTAAAAAATGGCTTAACGTCGAGCGGATTTTTCTGCTTGCCGCTATTGTTGTGGTTATCGTGCTACTATTCGCAAGAACATTCGTTGGTGTTGCGGATAACGGGGATTTTCTTCGTATTATGGGTTCTATCGGATTAAATTATTATGATGCCAGCGAGTCTTATGAGGATCGGTTTTTCCGCTTTGCTCATGCAAATTTCGCTTACGATGAGTTTTTCCGCGGCTTTTATTTGACGTCGCAGCTGATTTTGGTAGCCTTGGCCAGAGGTATCGCCAAGCTCTTCAACGGAGAAGCCTTTGATATCCGGGTGCTGGGCGTTATGTATGCGCTCTTGCTGATCACAGCGAGCTATTTGCTGATCAAATTTAACAAAACCAAATCTATCTTAACGGGAATTGCGCTGGCAGCGCTCATCCTGTTTGTATTTTTTGATATCGCTTATCTGGCTTACTTCAACTCGCTGTACGGGGAGCCGGCATCACTCGTATTCCTGCTGCTGACGATGGCGTTCGGACTGATGCTGACCAAGCAGTCGGAGTCTTCGCGAGCCGTGCTGGTTCTGTTTTTTGTATCGGCTTTGCTGCTGGTATGTTCGAAGACGCAGAATGCGCCGGTCGGCGTCGGTTTTGCGCTGCTTGGTCTGCGCTACGCTACGCTCAAGAAGGAGAAGGCATGGCGCAAGCTCGGCTTATCCCTGTCCGTGCTTACCCTAATTGTCTCAGCTGCGATGTATATCGCGGCTCCGAAGGACTTCAAAGATATTAATACGTATCAAACGGTATTTTTCGGCGTGCTGAAGGATTCACCTGACGTCGAGGGAGACTTGAGGGAGCTTGGCCTCCCGGCTCATTTGTCCGTGCTTGCGGGTACGAACTACTTTCAAGCGGATACGGCAATCAAGCAGAATGATCCATCTCTGAAGGCAGACTTCTACGATCGAATCTCGCATGCCGATGTTTTGTGGTTTTATCTCAAGAATCCCGGCAGACTGATCGGCAATATGGAATATGCTGCTGAGAACGGCATGATGATTCGCCCTTATTATTTGGGCAATTACGAGAAGAGCGAAGGAAAAACGGCAGGCGCGCTGTCGTATCAATATAGCGGCTGGAGTGAGTTCAAGAAGAGGATTTTGCCTAATCAGCTATGGTTCATTGCGGTTGTCGGTCTAGCTTATTTCGCGGCTGCGGCCTGGGAATGGATGAGAAGTGCGGACAGAAAGCGTCGCGCGGCAGTCGAATTGTTTATTTTGCTAGGACTGACGGGGGTATTCAGCTTCCTCATTCCAATTGTCGGCGACGGTCAAGCGGATATGGGCAAGCATCTGTTCTTGTTCAATGCGATCTTCGATATGATGCTGGTGACGGGAGCGGTATGGGTCATCTATCAGATCTGTTCAAGATTAAGACGGAGAGACACGATATAAGCAGCATGAATGGGATGCGATGGAAGGGATACAAGCTGGTAACGGGCTTGTATCCCTTTTTTTATGTCACGAAACGAGCGGTGAAAATATGAAACTTTGCGAATCAAAGTAACACTTTTTTGAAAATCGCTTTTCCCCTACGATGAAGAGGATGATACGATCATTCTACTGGGTAAGGGGTGTAGATATAGGATGACTCTTATTGCTCGCAAAGATAGATGGATGCGCTCTGTTCTTGCCACGATTCTGTTCCCGCTTACGCTGTTCCAAACGGCGGCTTCCCGGCGCTCTCTCCGCATCTGTAAGCCTGCAGGCCGGCTAGTCGATATTGGCACTAGAAAGCTGCATGCCCATGTGACGGGAGAGGGAGGGCCTACCGTTATTCTGGAGGCTGGTATGGGCGGCTGCTCTATCGGTTGGTCGCTGGTTCAGGAGGAGCTGTCCCGTCATTCGACAGTCTTGTCTTATGATCGGGCAGGCTTCGGCTGGAGCTCAGAGCCGATGGGGGAGCCGACATGCGAGGCCTATGTGGATGACTTGAAGCGTCTGCTGGAGGCACTCCACTTGAAGCCGCCTTACTTGCTCGTCGGACACTCGTTCGGAGGCATGATCGTAAGATTGTTCGCATCCCGCTATCCGGATGATGTGCTTGGCATCGTGCTTGTCGATGCCGCGCATGAGCGCCGCTTCCTTCCCTCACGTCGAAGTGAGTCCAGGGCCAAAGTGAGGCATGCCAACGAACGCCTGTACAAGTGGGGATACCGCCTGTCTCCGCTTGGCATTCTGCGTCTGCTGAAGAAGCATGTCGGCCATAACGGGCTTCCGGCTCATTTGCAAGCTGCCGCTATATCGGTGGGCTACAGAAACCATGCGTATCAAGCGGCTTACGAGGAATTTCTGCATATGGAGCAGAGTGCATTACAATTGGAGGGAGCACCCCCGATTTACTCCGGTACGCCTGTCCTGGTATTGACGGCGGGCAAGCAAAGCGAGGAATGGAAGCAGGATCAGCAGCCGCTCTTGTTCTTGTCGAACAAGGTGAAGCAGACGATTGTCGAGGACAGCTGGCACTCCATACAGATTTATAGGCCGCAAGCCGTAACGGAAGCGGTGCTGGAGCTGTTGTATATCAAAGAAGGCTGGCCTGAATAATGCTCCGGACGGACGTGTATAGGATGATTCACCCCGCTATATAAGGAATATTGTCGGAATTTCTGAAAAAATTTCAATTTTTAATATACGGATGGGAGAGTCGTACGGTACAATAGTGCCAAATGACGATTAGGAGGATGGGCATGGATCCGAAAAGCAATCATGCTTTTACTGAAGTAACAGACTCTCTCAAAAAAGTGGAACGGAACAAGCTGTTAACCCTGCTCAAGAACCCGCTGGAGAGCTTGCAGCTGACAGCGAAGGAATGGATTTACGGAGCATTGGGGCTGGCGGTATCATTCGTAGGTTATTTGATTTGGGTGTTAATACTGGGGAACAAAATTACCGGGCTGCTCTACAGCGCAATACCTTTCGGCGGATTGTTTACGCCAAATTCGCTTTCATTTGCGATTTTCAGCCGCATGTTCCTGTTGGGCTTGCTGTCGCTCGTCGCGCTGCTCGCGGCGTTATGGCTGGCGGGATGGTGGAGAAGCGGTGTGCAGCCGGCATGGAAGCTCTTTGTGATTCGAATTGGCGGAATTCAGTACATAACAGGAGCGGGCTTTCTGCTGTCCGGCATTTTGTCGTTCCACTTCACACTGTCGATGATGGTGCTGTCGATTACGCTGTTATCCACTCTGGCGCTTTCCTTGCAAGGAGGGCTCGTAGCGAGCGGAATCAGCAAGGAGAAGACCGCTTCTTACTTCATTGCAGCCATTACGCTGTATCTCGTATTGGCAGGCGTATTCGCCAAGCTGATTCTGTAACGGCATAAGCTTTTCTTACATCCATAAGTTGATTTAATCCTTCTACTTTGTAGGAGGATTTTTTTATTTGACCCCATATTGTCACCAGCTTAACAGCGGCAAAAACGACCCGTATTCGTAAGTTGAACTTTAAGTTGAACTTAAATTCTCAACGGCATGCACCCTCTCCTAAAGTGGATGTTTTTGTCCCTAATTGTGGAAATATCCACCTATTCGACCTAAGTAAGCGCTTCTATAATGAAGAGGCAACACCATTAAAAGTAGTTATGGGAGGGTCAAGAATATGATTAAGGGACTTAAGTTGCTGCTGATTCTTGCGCTTGGCTTCACGCTTGTACTCGCCGGCTGCTCTGGTAATGGAAGCAAGAATGATCCGAAGCCAAGCAACGGGGAAAGCACCAATAACGGCAATAAGGAGACAACTGAACCGGATAAGGTGGAGCCCTTCACCGTATCGCTCCGTCACATTCAGATCGGCGACGCACAGAAATTCCGCAAGGCGCTGCTCGACGATGTTGTCAAGAAAACAGAGGAAGAAATCCCAGGCTTGAAATTCGAGCTGGACGCGGTCGAAGATCAGGTGAACCGCTACACCAAGCTGCCAGCGGAAATGGCAGCAGGCAATCCGCCCGTTATTTTCGACTTGTTCGGCGGCATGGGCGACGCCCAGAAGTACGCAAAGGCAGGACGTCTGCTGGAGTTGACGCCGATTCTCGATGAGCTGGGCATCAAAGACAAGTTTCTGAACCTTGGCCAATTCATGGTGGGGGACAAAATATACGGCCTCCCGATCGGAGGCAATAACGAAGGTATTTTCTATAATAAGAAGCTGTTTGCCGAGCATAGCATTGCAGCACCGACATCGCTGGAGGAGCTGGAGGCAGCAGCGGCCAAGCTGAAGGAAGCGGGCGTTACCCCGTTCGCGATGGGGTCGCAGGCGGCATGGGTGCCTAACATGCTTGTGAATACGTTGATTGGCCGTTATGCGGGCCATGAGCTTGTAGAGCGCGTCTCGGACGGCTCCCTGAAGTTCAACTCCCCAGAAATTGTAGCCGCTTACTCGAAGTATGAGGAATGGGTCAAAGCGGGGTACTTCACGAAAGGCGAGCTAGGCCTCAGCTATGACCAGATGCTGAATGAATTCCTCAACAGCAAAGCAGGCATGATGTTCGATGGCAGCTGGCGCTCATCCGCATTCAAGAATGAGGAGCTGACCAAAAACATTACGCCGGAAGACGTGGGTTATGTTCCGTTCCCGGCTGTTCCAGGGGGTAAAGGCGATCAGACGTATGTGAACGGAAACTACGGCAATGGCTATGGCTTCTCAGCGACTCTGGATGATAATGAGCTAAAGGCAGTCAAGGCCTTTATCAAGAACCTGTACAATGACGACATGCAGCTTCGGGGATTGCTGGAAGACGGCGTATTGCCGGCTATGAAGCTTTCGCCTGAAGTAATGGGCACGGTAGAGGACCCGGTTGTGAAGCAGGTGCTGGATGTAGCGGCAGCCTCTGGCGGCGCCTTCTCCCACTTTGAGATCAGCATCCCGTCGAAGGTCTATACCGAGACAGAGACGCAGCTCCAGGCCATTATTGCGGGGCAAGCAACGGCTCAGCAGGCAGGCGACGCGATTCAGAAAATACTTGACGCGGAGGCTGGCAAGTAAGGGCGCACATGAACGAAATGAAGGCGCGGCCCGCTCCCTGTGGGCGGCGTCTTCTTCCCGCACATAGAGGGGCTCCTCTTGCAATCGGCACAGGCACAACAGGCTATATTTTGTAGGAAGGAGAGAGGATTGAAGATGAGAAGCGCCTTGAAAAATCCGTACGTATACGCCTTGTTCGTCATTCCGACGATCGGCATGTACTTCCTCTTCACAATTTATCCCATGCTTTCATCGGCATATTACGCGTTTACGGATTGGGACGGCCTGAACGCGCCGAAGTATATCGGGTTCCATAATTTCACTACCGCTCTGCAAGATTCTTATTTCCAAAAATCAATCGTCAACAATATGTATTTCATTCTTTTTTCCGTATTCGTACAGGTCCCGATCATAATCTTTTTCGCTATTCTGATTGGTAGCGTGAAGCGGCTTCAAGGCTTCTACAAAACAACGGTGTTCGTGCCGGCGATTCTATCCACAGCTGTTATCGGCATTCTATGGCAATTCATCTATAACCCGGAGGCCGGCATCGTGAACAAGTTTCTAGGCTTGTTCGGCATCGATACGATCTACTGGCTGGCGGATACGCGATTCGCGTTATGGGCTATTCTCATTACGAATGCGTGGCAGTGGATGGGCTTCTATATCGTGCTGGTATTAGCTGCTATATTGGCAATTCCGCGAGAATTGAATGAGGCGGCAGAGATCGATGGAGCCGGAGGCTTCCAGAGAGCGATCCGCATCACCGTTCCGCTGATCAAGCCCATTATTTCCGTAATTGTCATGCTGTCTATCGCAGGGGCCATGAGAGTGGTAGATATCGTGCTTGTCATGACTAAAGGAGGGCCTGTAAGTTCGACTGAGGTTATGGCTTCCTATATGGTCAACCGAGCGATTCGCTACGGCGAATACGGCTACGGCACCTCTCTCGCGCTGCTGATCTTTGTCATTGCGCTTGTATTAACAGCCCTGTATCAACTGACCTTTGGCCGCACGAAGGAAGAGGTGACTTATTGATGCTGCTCGCTAAGGCAAGAAGAACGCTGCCGCATATCGTTCTCATGATCTATGTTGCGGCTGTGCTTATCCCCTTTGTCTTCGTAGTCTTCTCTTCCCTGAAGGACAACAATATTGATATTGCGGAGAATCCATTCGGCTTCCCGACTGAACTGGTATTTCAAAATTATATCGATGCATGGGTATCGGCCAAAATCAGCACGTATTTCTTCAACAGCGCTTATCTGTCGCTGACATCGGGCGTAGCGGGCGTTATCCTCTCAGCTGCGACGGCGTTCGCGCTGACCCGCATGCGACTGATTCGTACGAGCAAAGTGATTTATCAGGTTGTCTTGATTGGCATGCTTATACCGAGCAATGTATTGTTCATTGCGCAATATATTCTCGTATCCGATCTGGGGCTGCTTAATACACACTGGTCATTATTCTTGCCCTACACAGCAGGAGCGCTTCCGATCAGCGTGCTTCTGATCGCTGCATTCATGAAAGCGATACCGGGTGAGCTGGAGGAAGCGGCCATTATGGATGGGCTCGGGTCGATTGGTCTATTCTTCCGGATTATTATGCCCGTCACGATTCCGGCGCTTGTTACCGTATTTATTGTGAACTTTCTTGGTGTATGGAACGAATACTTATTATCCAACTTCTTTATTAGCAAGGATGCGCTTCGTACTTTGCCTACGGGCATGGTTGGCTTTCGGGACGCATACCAGACGAATTACGCGTATATATGCGCGGGCATTGTATTCAGCGTGTTGCCTGTCCTTGTTCTGTATGCATTCCTGCAAGACAAGATCATTGAAGGCATTACGGCCGGAAGCGTGAAGGGCTAGGGGCCAGGGCGGGAGGAGAGAGACATGTCGCTTCGCTTCAAGCTGTTCGCCGCGTTTCTTGCCTTGATCATCCTGCCATTATTTCTGCTTGGCATAGCCGCGTATTACTTTATATCGCAGGCGGTGGAGAAAAATTATGCGCAGCAGGCGGAGCTGACGCTGCGGGCGCTCAGGCAGAACGTCGAGTTCGTATTCAGCGAGATGAACAAGGTGACGGACAGTACGATCGCAAGCATGGCGCTGCAAGAGATGCTGAATCAGAAGGGATACGACATGGAGCACTTATCCCAGATTCATATGCTGGAGCTGAATGAGATACAGCAAAATTTCCGCAGTCTGCTGATCAATCATCCCTCCGTTAGCTTCGCGCTCATGTATCCGCTGGAGGACAACCGCGTTATTCCGATTTACTCCAAAGATTATTTCGAAGCATTGCCTTTCTCCAAGCTGAAGGAGCATCCGATTTATGCGGAAGTGCGCCGCCGCGACGGCCTGCCTTTGTGGGTGGGGCCGTATGAGTATCCGGAGCTGACGAGCTCAGACCCTATCTTTACCCAAATCCGCGTGGTCAAGGACCTGGAGACGCTGGAGGACAAGGGGATTTTGCTTGTTCAGACCAAAAACTCTGCCCTTGATGCCGTATTCCGGTATTTTCGCTTCAATCAGGAACGGTATAGCACCCGGTTTTTCATTGTGAACAGGGATGGCCAAATCCTGTACGACAGCTCTCAGGAAATGAATGGCGAGGCGATTGCGGACTATACCGACAATCGTTTTCAGCTTAATCCGTCATTTCTAAGCGCAAGGCAGGCATTTCAATCTGAGGATAGCGTCGTGTCCAGCGTCAGCCTGCACAAGGAGAACTGGCATTTGGTGTCTGTCGCCTCCTGGAGCTCGTTATCGAGTCAAATCGACCAGTACGCAAGATGGGTGGCGGCCTTGCTCACTATAACCGTACTGCTCGCGATGTTCTTCCTGTTGTTCTCGGTCAATCGGATCGCGAAGACGATTATTCGGGTCGTACGATTCATGCGGAGAGTGGAAGAAGGCGAGCTAGGTATACGGATGGCCGTACAGGGTAGAGATGAGCTGGGGCTGCTCGCCAGCGGATTGAATAGCTTGATCGCGCGCATCCAGCACTTACTGGAGAGGATTAGGCAGGAGCAAGAGCAGAAGAATCGCGCGGAGATGCGTGTCCTGCAGACGCAGATCAAGCCGCATTTCATTTTTAATACGTTGGAATCCATCAATGTGCTTGCGGTACAGAATGAGGGCAAGAAGGTAAGTCAGATGGTGTTGAGACTGGCGAGCATCTTGCGGATCAGCTTCAAGGGGCAGGAAGAAATTCCGCTGCGCCAGGAAATCGAGCATTTGATCAGTTATTTGGAAATTCAGAAGTTCCGCTTTGCCGACAGCTTTGATTATTCAATTGACATACCCGAAAGCCTGCTTGCTTGTACGCTCCAGAAGCTGACGCTTCAGCCGCTTGTCGAGAACTGCATTCAGCATGGATTCGACGGTCTGGAACGGAGGGGGAGCATTCGGATTCGCGCTAGCTCCGACGGTGAGCGCATACGGGTAACGGTGGAGGATAACGGCATCGGGATGAACGGCGAAATGCTGGCCCGATTTCAATATATGGCATCGGATGACAACAACCTGATTCCGAACCAAAGCGGCGCAGAGCATAACCCGGAGCGCAGGGGACTCGGCATTCGCAGCGTCGCGGATCGGATTCGCATTCAGTATGGCCCGACCTACGGACTTCTCATATGCTCGATGCCGGGGGACGGGACAAAGGTGCAGTGCATCCTACCAAAGACGGGACCGGGTGATAACCATGAAAATAAAGGCCATGCTGGTTGATGATGAATTGCCGATCTTGCTTAACTTGAAGGCTGTTCTGCCATGGGAGGACATGGGGATCGAGGTGGCGGCGCTTGCGCGCAACGGCAAGGAGGCGCTCCAGCACTTCCGGGAGCTGAAGCCGGACCTTGTGCTGTGCGATATCCGGATGCCGGTCATGGACGGCATGGCATTCTTGTCGGAAGCCCGCAAGGACGATGCGGAATGCGACTTTCTTATGCTGACGGGCTATCAGGAATTCGAATATGCAAGGGAAGCGCTCCAAAGAGGGGTTCGCGACTACATTCTAAAACCAATCGATTATGAGCAGCTGGAGCAATCTGTGCGTCAAGTATGCGGACAAATCCGTACCCGAAAGCAGGATCGGTTGCAGGAGGTAGAGCGGTGGGGTCGTATGGCAAGTATGGCATACGAAAAGCAGCTCTATCATGCCCTGCTGGGCCTCCATACAGAAGGTGAAAGTGTATGGCTGCCGGAGCATGGAATGGCGCCCGATCGTCTCTGGTTTTCGCTTTATCTTGCCGATATCGATCAATATGCCGAGCTTTCCTTGCAATGGTCGGATCAAGAGAGAAGAAGCCGAAATGCTGAGATTACGGGGACGCTGAGGCAACTGGTGGCAGCTGATGGATGCCCGGTTGCGGTCATGCAGCTGCGTGAAGGAGAGTGGTGCCTGGTCGAGCAGCGAGAAAGAGGCGCGAATTGGCGAATCCGCGCAGACCATGCGAACGAGCGGCTGCAGCAGCTGCGGGAAGGCATAGAGGAGCGAATGAAGCTGCCGATCAGCTTCGTGGCGTACCCTGAAGGAATAAGGATGACCGAAATGGAGTCTGCGTACAAGAAGCTGCAGCGGATGCTTCTGCAGTCTGCCGGCAACTGGAAGCTGGTTTGTGCCAGAGATAAAGCTGCGAATGCCGAGCTGAGTGAACACCCGTCCCTTTGGCGGGCGGTGGATGTCATTGTCTCAAAAATGAGGAAGCTGGATCAGAGTGCGATGAGCCAAGCACTGATGGATTTGAAGCATTGTGTCATTAAGGAGCAGGAACAAGAGCTTTACTGTGCGGAGAAGGTTCTCCATTATTTGCTGCTTCATCTGCTTCGTGAATTGAGAGAGATGAATATGATTGCACCACAGGAGGAAGAGAAGATATGGCGAAAGCTTCAGCATAGCATTAGCGTAAAAAATGTGATGGAGATGATCATCGAACTGGTGGATGATGCAATGGATAAGGCCTTTAGCAAAAAAACAGCCGAGGTGCTGATGTTATCTGCAAAGGATTATATCCATAGGCGACTGTCGGGTGATCTGGGGGTTGAGGAGCTGGCCAATTATCTGGGGATCAGCGTTAGTTATTTCAGTCTGCTGTTCAAGTCGCACTTCGGGGAGACATTCGTCGAGTACGTTACCCGGCTTCGTATGGAGATGGCGCAGTCGCTGCTGCTGACGACGGACAAAACCGTAACGGAAATCGGTTCGGTGTCGGGCTATTCGGAGCGCAGATATTTCACGAAAGTATTTCAAAAGTTTTCTGGCATGACACCATCCGAGTATCGCGAGCATCATCAGGTGGAGAGGTAGTAGAGGAGATTCTCCTTGGCGCATAACTTGCGCCAAGGCTTTTTTGCGTTTAGCTCCATATGCCGATGGTCATAATGGGAGGAGATGATCAACAGGAGAAGGTAGCGTGCCTATGCAGCATAAGAAAGCGGCCCGTAATAGGACTCATCAGCAAGAAGACCGGCTTTGGGATGAATACGAATCGTTGCCGATTGAACCGAAGGTCTCAGCCAATATGAACAGGATCATGCTGGACCTGGGCGACAGTGATGATGTCGTAATCCGGGAGATGCGTCGTGAGGGGTCGGATACCGTTGCCGCTGCGGTCGTCTATATGGACGGCCTGTCCGACTCCGCTGTAATCAATAGCTTTATTTCTAATTTGCTGTCCCGTTCCGTTCAGCATGGTGGACATGAGGAGGAAGCCAGCCGGACAAAGGGAAATCAGGAGACAGACATAGCAAGCATTGCCGAGGAGATGTTGTTCGGCATGGGCTCTATACGTACGGTTACCCATATGGCCGACTTGTACCGCAATCTGCTGTCAGGTGAAGCCATTATTCTAATAGACGAGGCAACTTATGCTTATCGGGCGGATATTCGCCATTGGAAGGGCCGCGACGTTACCGAATCGACGAACCAGACCTCCGTTAGAGGTCCGCGCGAGAGCTTCACAGAAACGTTGCGAGTCAATACCTCTTTAATCCGGCGCAAAATTAAAGACCCTCGGCTTTGGCTGGAGACGATGTCGATCGGGCGTATGACCAGGACGGACGTAACGTTAATGTATATGAACGGCATTGCCAAGCCATCGGTTATTGAAGAGACGCGAAAGCGTCTTCGAGCTATTGATATCGACAGCGTGCTGGACAGCGGCTATCTTGAGGAGCTCATTGAGGATGGGAAATATTCGTTGTTCCCGACAGTCTTCAACTCCGAACTTCCGGATAATGTTGCTTCCCAGCTGCTGGAGGGCAAAGTGGCAATTGTGGTCGACGGTACTCCGAATGTGCTGCTCGTCCCGACTCAGTTTGTTTCGTTTTTTCAATCGACGGAGGATTATTATCAGCGATCAGTCTATGCGAGCCTGCTGCGCATACTGAGATTTATAAGCGTATTTATCTCTTTGCTGCTGCCGTCGCTATACATTGCGATTACGACCTTTCATCGGGAGATGCTTCCGGCCTCCTTGCTGTTCAGCCTTGCTGCGCAGCGCGAAGGCGTCCCGTTCCCGGCGTTTATCGAAGCGCTTGTCATGGAGCTCACCTTCGAGATCCTGCGCGAAGCGGGGCTGCGCATGCCGCGGGCAATCGGCCAGGCGGTCTCCGTCGTTGGGACGCTCGTGATCGGGCAAGCGGCGGTGGAGGCGGGCATTGTCTCTGCTGCCATGGTTATCGTCGTATCGGTAACGGCGATATCTACCTTTACGCTGCCGGCTTACAGCATGTCGATCCCGGTACGTATTCTCCGCTTTGCATTTATGGCAGTAGCCGCGAGCTTCGGTTTGTTCGGCGTCATTATGGGCTTGTTCGTGCTGCTGCTCCACTTATGCGCTCTTCGTTCCTTCGGAGAGCCGTTTATGTCTCCATTCTCGCCTTTTAGGGCAGTTGAATTGGAGGATACGCTTGTCCGGTTGCCGAGATGGCTCATGTTCAAGCGTCCCGGAACTTCAGAAGGGACTGGCAGCACGCGGATACGGAGGCGTGGGTAAGGAGGAGCAAGCATGTGGACCAGAGTGACCATTATCGTGCTTTGCCTGGCCATGCTTACTGGCTGTTGGAGCAGGCGCGAGCTGAACGAGATATTAATCGTGCTCGGAGTAGGCCTTGATTGGGAGGAAGGGGAGTATCTCGTTTCCTTCCAAGTTGTGAGTCCAAGCGAAATATCGGCGCAGAAGAAAACGGGTGAACGTCCGCCGGGATCGCTTTTTCAAGGAAGAGGCAAGACGGTGTTCGAGGCGGCAAGAGCGGTTACGGCAGAAGCGCCTCGGAAGATGTATTTTGGCCATCTGCAGCTCTACGTTGTAAGCGAGGCGCTCGCCAAACAAGGGGTGCATGATTTTATTGACAATATTTTAAGAGATAATGAGCTGCGAATGGACTTTAATCTGGTTGTTGCCAGAGGAACAAGGGCGGAGAATGTGCTGAAGCTGTATACCCCTATCGAGAAACTGCCTACGTACAGCATGCTTCAATCGCTGCGCAACTCCCAGAAGCTATGGGCGCCTACGGTATCCATTACGATGGATGAGGTGCTTGACCGTCTGTCAAGCGACGGCTATGAGCTTGCATTGACGGGAATCCAACTATTCGGCGATCCGGCGGCTGGGGACTCTCCGCGTAATGTGAAATCATTCCTTCCCTCACGAAGATACCGCTATAAAGGTATTGCCGTGTTCAAGGATGATCGACTAGTCGGGTGGTTGAATGAAAAGGAAAGTAAAGGCTACACGGATATTACGGATAATCTAAGAAGCTCAACGATCGAGCTTTCATGCGGCTCACGCCATTATATTGGGATCGAAATCACGTCTTCGGAAACCAAGATGAAGACCAAACTGGTGGACGGCATGCCCGTAGTCATGATTGAGTTAAGAACGGAGGCTGCGGTCGTTAATATGCCTTGCACGCATATAGACCTGACAGACCCGGCTGCGATAAGCAAGCTGGAAGAAGATTCTGCATTATCCATCGAGTCCAATGCCATGGCGGCGGTCAAGCGGGCAAAGGAATTAAAATCGGATGTGTTCGGATTCGGCAATCAATTAGGCAAGGATCATCCCGCTTACTGGAAGCGTGTAAGGGACGACTGGAACGAGAAATATTTCCCTGAAGCGGAGATTCAGTACGACATTAAGGTGTTTATTCGCAAGACGGGCACGACGGGCAATACGACACTGAAGAAGTAAGTATGCAGGAAGGTGAGGCTGATGAGTTCATTGTTTGGCGTATTAGCCCTTGCGGCAGCTGCAGTATGGCTGGAAGCGCCCCGACTCATTCATAGGGGTCACAAGCTTGAACTTGCTATATTCTTCGTACTATTGGCAATTGGTGTTGCGCTCTATGGCGCGCTGGTTATGGAAGTCAGCCTCCCTAATCCGTTCTTGCTGGTTAAGATGATGTTCGGTTGGGTGATGTGATCGTTTATGCCGCCTTATAAGGGGGAAACAACTTGGAATTCACGAATGCGAAAATTTCCGTCAGGCAATTCCAAATCTTAATCATCCTGGGCCTGACCGGAGATTCAATCTTGATATTGCCGACGATTATTGCGTCCTCGGCAAAGCAGAATGCGTGGATATCCATGCTTATCGCTTATGCAGTTGGTCTTGTGCTAGGGGGATTCTTCGCTGCGATTGCAAATCGAATGCAAGGAGACAGTCTCATTGACGCTTCACGCAGAGCGTTAGGGGGATGGTTAGGCAGCGTTGTGGGATTGCTGTTTCTGTTCAACTTCTTTATGTGCAGCTTGACGCTTGTAAGCGAGCTTAGCCAATTCATGACGACACAGCTCATGGCGGAGACGCCTGTGAACGCGATAATCCTCATTTTCTTGACGGTAGTTATTGTAGCGTATCGTTATGGCATAGAGGCTTTTGCTCGTATGGGGGAATTGCTGTTCCCGGCGTTCACGGCATTGTTTATGGTATTGGCCATATTGTCTCTATCCCAGGCTGATATTGAGAATGTAAAGCCGATTGCAGCAGAAGGGTTATGGCCTATTGTTAACGGCGCCATCCCGGTCGTGTCCGTCGCATTCATGGAGATGGTAGTTTTGCTTGCGCTCGTTCCTTATGTAGCGACCGACAAGAAGCTGACCAAGCCTATTATGAAGAGCTTTGCGACTGGCGGCCTCTTTCTGTTCATTGTGGTCGGACTTTGCGTGCTCGTGCTGGGGCCGAATTTAATGGAGACCAAATATTATCCGACGTTCGTACTGGCTCAGAAAATAGCAGTTGGCAACTTTCTTGAACGTTTGGAAGCGATTCTGGCCTTTTTATGGATTATCACGGTGTTTTACAAAACGCTGCTGTTGTTTTTTGCTCTTACAAGCGGATTGGCGCATTGGCTGAGGCTCCGTGAAAGCAGAATGCTAACGATCCCGCTTGGCATGATTATGCTGGTGCTGACCGTCGTCGGCACGCCTAACATAACCGTGTATTATCAAATTCTAAAACGATATTACAATTGGTTTGATCTTGTGTTCTGCTTCTTTGTTCCGCTGCTGCTTCTTATCGGTCTGCTCGTAAGAAAAAAGAAAGGCAAAGCCGCCAGCTCCTGATCTCATTGTAGAAGGAGTAGGACGACGCCAAGGACATCTTTATGGCGGAGTTTCTCACTGCCACATGGTTCATCGATCGAATGACAAGCCGCCCCGGCGCTGGGGCGGCTTGTTTCATGATTTTGGCATAGAAAATATTGGGGGAGGGCATAAATAAGGGATGCGAGGGACGGTAGGATAGCGTGAAGAGGGGAGCGGGATATGAAGAATAACGTCGACAAGATCAATTTTCCTCAAGTTTTTATGATGTTTTCTTTGGCCAATGGTCTCGCCAGCCACGTCGTCGTGAATCCGATGATTCTGGACGCTTCGGGAAGAGATTCCTGGATTACGGCGCTCGTATCGGGTGGCCTGTTCCTGTTGTGGATGCCGCTCTTGTATTTCATTATGAAACGTTCCGGGCAGCAGCACTGGAAGTCATGGCTCTCCAGCCGCATATCGCCGATTGTAGCTTGGCTGCTTGTCATTCCTATCATTATTCAAATGTATATGATAGGCGGGATGACGACCATCCATACGGCTACATGGACGACGACCAATTATTTGCCCTTCACCCCCAAAATGCTGATGGTGAGCTTTCTCATCCTGTTCTGTGCCGCGATTACGTTGTGGGGCATTCGGGTCATTGCGGTTGTTTCCGGTATTCTGCTTCCGATCGTTGCCATTCTTGGCATCTTCGTCAGTGCGTTTAACGGTCCCCATAAAGATTATTCACTGCTGAAGCCCATACTGGAGAATGGTGTGCAGCCGGTCATGGACGGCGTCGTGTATGCGGGCGCCGGGTATGTAGAACTGCTGGCTATCATCCTGCTGCAGCATCATTTGAATAAAAAAATCAAGCTGTGGCAGCTGCTCGTATATGGCGCCTTTTCAACTATCATTACGTTGGGGCCTCTGCTTGGTGCAATTACGGAGTTCGGACCTGTTGAAGCTTCGCATCAGATGACTTCGCCCTATGAACAGTGGCGGCTTGTGCAGATCGGACAGTTCATCGAGCATCTTGACTTCCTGTCTATCTTCCAATGGCTTTCGGGAGCAAGCATCAGGATCAGCTTATCGGTCTATCTCTTGGTAGAATTGCTTCAGATCAAGCGCAAGCGGAGCAAATATTGGGCGATCGGCATCATCATGCTGAGCTATATCGTATTGACTCAGTTTAAGGTGAATGAGTATGCCTTCTATATATGGATGTACAAGTACTATATGCCGATATCGCTCATCATTCTGTTGGCATTATCGTTCATATGGATGCTTGTGGCTATGATTTGGGGATCTGCCAAAAAGGAGGAAGCGACTTGAGCAAGGGACACGAGAAGAGTGAGCCATGGACCGAGGAACGACTGCGGACATTGTTCGAGGGATCGTCCGATGTCATTATCCAGACTTGCAGGTACGGGGGCCAGAGCAGTCCTGAGGTTGTTATGGTCTATGCGGATGGACTTACCCGATCGTCTGATATTGGCCGCTTCGTGCTTCCTGAGCTGAATCGAATCTACGCGGAATATGGATCGTTCTCTGATCCGATTGATCGTTTGTCAAGCGTGCTGCCAATCCATGAAGTAGAGGCTCAAACGGATGACGACTTGTCCGAGATTGTGTTCGATGGACAGCTTGTTCTGTTGTTTCTGGATAACGGCGTGATGGGGAATATGAGCATAGCGGACAAGCCGACGAGACAGCCGTACGAATCAAGCACGGAAATATCGGTCAAAGGTCCGAGAGACGGCTTCATAGAGGACATCACCGTCAATATTGCGCTAATTCGCAAAAGGCTCAGATCCCAGTCGCTCCAGGTAGAAGAGGTTATCCTGGGACGGAGATCGCGCACGCGTGTCGGGCTGCTCTATTTCCGGGATATTATTAATCCGAAGATTGTTGAAGAAATTCGAAGTCGGTTAAGCACGATTGATGTGGACGGCATTATGAGCATAAGCCAAATTGAAGAGATGTTGTCGGATTCGACCCTGAAGCTGCTGCCGACCATGGACTTTACGGGACGTCCGGATTATGCGGTGAATAGTCTGCTGTCGGGTAGGGCTGTGCTTGTGGTGGATGGGCTTCCAATGGTATTGATCGCGCCAGCCGGCCTGTCACTCATTTTGAAATCGCCAGAGGATGCTCATTTCAATTACACCTACGTATCCTTCGCACGAATCATTCGGGGGATCAGCTTGTTTCTCTCCATCTTTCTTCCAGCGATATGGGTTGCGCTTATGTCCTTCCATCAGGATCAAATTCCGTTCCGCATGATGGCGACCATCTCCGTATCACGGCTTGGCCTTCCGTTATCATCGCATATGGAGATGTTCCTGCTTCTGACGCTGCTGGAGATATTCCGGGAAGCCGGTGTCAGGCTGCCCAGCTCCATCGGCCAGACACTGACGTCGATCGGCGGTTTGATTATCGGCGATGCTGCAATCCGCGCAGGGATGGTGTCGCCGTCCGTCGTTGTCGTCGGAGCGATCACGGCAGTTTCGGGCGTAACGCTGGTCAATCAAACCTTAAGTTCGCAGGTTAGCATATTGCGATTTGTGTTTTTCCTCTTGTCTGCGCTGCTCGGCATGTTCGGAGTCATTCTCGGCATCGTGCTGCTTACCAGCTACATGGCAAGCTTGCGATCTTTTGGCGTTCCCTATTTGTCGCCATTGTCCCCTCTTAACGTGAAGGAGCTGGTTGTTTCCTTCCTCCGGCTGCCTTATAGCTTGATGAAGAAGCGGCCTAGCGTGCTTGATACCATTGATTCAGATAGTCAGAAGGGAGGGGGAGAGAAATGACGCGGGCCAAGCAGATTGGCATCTGCATCTTGATCTGCTTGCTTACCGGAGGATGCACCCGGTTGCCGGAGGTGCAAAATATGGCTTACGCGACCGCAATCGGCATTGATTACGTTGATGGAAAGTGGATTGCCTATGCGCAAATCCTCAATTTTGCCACAGTCGCCCGAACTGAACAGATCGCCTTGGGCAAGAGTTTTCCGGTTTGGGTAGGCCAGGGGCAAGGGGATACGCTGGCACTCGCGCTGACGGATGTCGGCAGAACAGCGCAGCTTCGAATGTTCTGGGGGCATGTCAAGGTAGCGGTGATGTCAGAGAGTGCGATGAAAATGGGGGTTAACAACATCTACGGAACGGTGAACCGGTACCGGGAGGTTCGCTACAATGTGCTCGTCTATGGCACCAAACGTCCGATCAAAGATATTTTAACGCAGAAATCGATTTTGAATTTGTCACCGCTCGATACCGCCATGTTCACTGCGTCACAGATGAGCTCTGTGCAATCGATCGTACTCCCGGTTACCGGCAATCAGATTATTGCCTATTTGAATGAAAAAGGGCAGGCTGCTTATATACCGTCCATCGACTTTGATTCTGTGGATTGGACAGAGGATAAGAAGCCTAAGGAGATGTTCATGATCTCCGGCGCCTACTTCTTCCGCGATATGAAGATGACTGGCTGGATGTCTACGGATGAGTTGACCGGGGTTAGATGGTCCGATGAGCGGCTGGAGCGTACACCGATAGAGGTGGACAGGGACGGCGAGGCAGTGGCGACTATCATGTTCGAGCATCCAAAGATGCGCATTCGCCCGTATATGGAGGATGGAGAGCCCCAATTTGATATTCGGGTAGATACCGATGGATACGTCATGGAGATGGTGCAAGATACCGATCTGAAAAAGCTGACGCATTATGCAGAGGAGGATATCCGCGAGGAGATCGAGCTGACCTACCGGAACGGTTTGAGCATGAAGTGTGATCCTTTCGAGCTAGGCCAACTTTTATATCGAACCAAGCCGAAGGAATTCCGCCGAATTACGGCTGGCAAGCCGAATTTTTTGAAAAACGATTCCATTAAGAAAATTGATGTTCGCGTCCATCTGATGACGACAGGCAAGTATAAAGGAACCAAGCCTTGAATGAGGACATGTGATGGATACGGACAGCCGCATAAATGGAGCCTGGTGCAAAAATGGCTTTTCAGCATAAATGGAGCCCGCAACCCTGATAAGCTTTACCCAAGAAGCTGGATACAGGCTATATAAGTCCAGGCAAAGGGGGGGTCAGACGGGACGCGGGTTCTGTTCGTTGATAGCCGATTTAGCGGGAGGCCTGCGCGCTTCACTTTCTTTCTGCCGGCCGATTATGTTGCATCATTGCCCGATATCCGATATATTGCATATGAGTGAATCAGACTGAGGTGGTTATGTCATGCCAGTACCAAAAAACTTTGCAACACCGGCCAGATTATCGGCCAAGGAGCGGGCTTTTGCCCAAATCCAGCGCTGGATTATAGAAGGAACGCTGCTTCCCGGCGAGAAGCTGATTGACGCCGAGCTTGCCGAATCGCTAGCGGTCAGCCGGACGCCGATTCGGGAAGCCTTTCAGCTCCTTGAGATGCAGGGGCTGGTTACGCTGCAACCGGGCAAAGAGACCAGAGTTACGAATATAGAACGCGAGGATTTGCAAAAGCTGTATCCGACGCTTGCGGCGCTCCATGCGCTTGCAGCAGAAAGCGCGGCGCAGCTTGTTACGCAGGAGCAAATCGAGCAGTTGAAGGCGCTGAATGCGGAGTTCGCGCAGGCGATTGAAGCCGGACAGCCTTATCCCGCCATGGAATTGGACGAGCAGTTCCATAATCTCATTGTTGAGCTTTGCGATAATAGTTATGTGGCATCATTCAGCGCCTCGCTGCAAATTCATATCCGCAGATTCAAGTATGTATTCTTAAAGCAGCCAATCGCGGCTACGCTGGCTTCCGTCGAGGAGCATACGAAGATTATAGAAGCGTTGGAGCGCCGTGATTCGGATGGAGCGTCCGAGTGGATGAAGCGGAATCTGATCAGACCGATGCATGAGCTGGATGCGGTCATGTAGGGCAGTGTCGAATGGACTTTTGAATACAAGCAGAATAAAGAATCCCGGCGTTTCTATCCAACGCCGGGGTTCTTTTTCGTTGTGGGTGAGGCGGGCTATATGTAGCTTTTCCATAACACATCCTCAGCCGGACGTCTTGGGCTGGGCATGGGGTCGTTAGCCGGGTAGCCGATGCGGAATGTAAAGATGTTATGCAAGCCCGGGAGCGGAATCAGCTTCTCCATAGCCTGTCTGAAGCTGGGTGCAAGGTCCATGGCTTGCTCCCGGTCTATTCGTTCATTCGGCTGATTCATCGGCTGGATTGCCCATCCGTTCGCAGCCGCCCACAAGTGCATGCGCTGAAAGACGCGGCCGGCCTTAATCAGACTGCTGCGATCCCGATTCGGGATGAGCAGGCATGCGAATGCGCCGGCAGTCGGAACCTGCGTATCCCTTGTCGACTTGAGCCAATATTGATTGGATGTAGATTCGGATACCGGGAACAGCTTGCCGAGTGCCCGTGTGAGCGGTGGGCTGCCGGTTGCATCTAGTGTTGTGCCATCCTTCATGGCATGAAGCACTTCCCGGTCATGGCGGTACCAGCGATGGCTGTCTCTGGACTGTTCAGCATCCGAAATGATAGCCTCCGTAGCGCTTATAATGATGTCGCCCATCGTTGACCTCAGCGGCTCGTCCTGCAGCCATGCAAGAGTGACCTTCTCATCCGGGTGAATGAGTCCTTGCAAGGAAGTAAGCAAATTTGGAGGCAGCTCTGCTTTCTGCTGAAAGGCGGAACGGTCAGTATGTCTGGACGGGATGGCCCGGTAGAGATCGGAGATGCTCTTCTCTCCGGGCGTTAATACGATTCTGGCGACATGAATTTGATCATGCTCACCGGACATCAGTATTACCTCAGGTGTATAGCCGTTGGCTCGTGCTGACAGAGTCAAATTCTCCAGAGCGCAGCCAAGGCTGATATCCATCTCACGAAGCATAGGGTCCATCGAGCCCAAGTTTCTGGACACATCGGCAAAGAGATCGATGGCATCATCCGTGATGCGGAACAGCCAAGGCTGAGCATTATGCGCATTGGCGGCAAGAATGGCTGCCTTGATTAAGGGCATGGGATGAGGCGCCTCTTCCATGGCGCTATCCCAATCCCGCCAAGCTTCATAGGCAGGGCCTTTCCCTGCGGAGAACACGCCTTGATCGATTGCCTTCCATACGGTGCCGCCGGAGACGACGACGGCACCCGCCAAGGCAGCTTTGAGAAAGGTACGGCGTGATACTTGCGGTTCTTTAGGATCCATTTTCATCATCCTCCTTAGCATGCGACATATGAGGCGCCAGCAATGTCTCGATCAGAGAGACGCCTTTGGCAAATTGCTGTTCGTTAATCTCCACGCCATTCATCTCCAGGAAGGATAGCCAGTTCATAGCGATCATCCAGCAGACGGTCAGCGTCTGCTCGATATGGGCATCATCGCGAAAGGAATGGAGCACGCCTGCGGCAATGAAGCGCTTGGCAAAGTCGCCTTGCTCAAGGAAACGCTGCTTCGTCATGGCGATATGGCGGCTCTTCAGCTCCTCATCCTGCTGGAACAGAGCGATAGCTTCCCGGTAGAAGAAGCGATAACGCCAGAGCAGCTCGAAATTGTCATGCAGCTTGCTCTGCAGATCAGCAAGGCCGGGCTCGCGGTCGGAAGGGAGCTCCCATACGGCATTCCAATCGGTATACATAGCGTCCATAATAGCGCAGATGATAGCCGCTTTATTGGGATAGTGGTAATAAAGATTGCCGGGGCTGATGCCGGCTGCATCGGCGATATGGTTGGTCGATACGGGTCCGGTTCCTTCCGTGTTGAACAACCCGATCGCAATATGCAGGATTCGTTCTTTTGTGCGGCTCATGGGTTACCTCCATTTTAGAGTAATTACTCTAATCCGAAAATAGTGTATCCTATTTCGGGCTTCCATGCAAGCTCAGGCAAACAAAAAGCAGCCTGCCGAATCGATCGTCGATTCGGCAGGCTGTTTTAAAAGGGGGTAGAGGGGGGAGTGGTTAGCCTTCTGTGCCGGTAGCGGCTACGCACTTATACTTCTGTTTTACGACGTCTCTCCATGCAAAGTCTGCGCGCTCCATTGATTTGATGAGCAGCTCGGCTGTTGCGATGTTGGTAGCAAGGGGAATGCATTGCACATCGCACAGGCGCAGAAGTGCAATAATATCAGGTTCATGCGGCTGGGCGACAAGAGGATCGCGGAGGAAGATGACCAGATCGATTTCGTTGGATGCGACCATAGAGCCTATCTGCTGATCGCCTCCAAGCGGGCCGGACTTCAGCCGGTTAACGGCAACATTGCTTTCCATCATGATGCGCAAGCCCGTCGTGCCGGTGGCGTAGATGTCATGCTTTTCGAAAATATGCTTGTAGGCGATAACAAAGTTGACCATCTCGTTTTTCTTGGAATCATGCGCGATTAAGGCAATCTTCATGAAGCACCGCTCCCTCTTGGCATGGAGTCGTGTCGATCGACCGCTCCGTTCTGTAACGTATATGTTATATAATATAACATATTAATCGAAAAATGAAGTGTTATTTTTCAATTGTGTCAGATATTCTGACATTATAATGATTACTCCTCACCAATCAGGATCAATAGGCTGCTACGCCGCCGGAAAATTGACGATCGCTAACCGCTTCCAGATATTGAAAGCGGTTAAAAGATAGGCTAGACTAGGAAGGACGAGCGTTTCATGATATGGAATGCGCGGGAAGCGGCAGCCGATACATCGGATGAGGCCCGGCGTTCGTGGAGGTTGGGGAATGAACGAATGAATGTATGGACGAGCACGTTTTTGGAATCGATTCAAGTGGTGAAGGAGCACTTGAGCGGTGAATATTTATTTCTATTAACCGATGATAAAGGCGAATTGCTGGCCATGGATAACAGCGCGGAGATGAAGGATCTGGTTGAGCAGACTCCGATAAAGCTAGGTCTTGTGTTCACCAGGGAAAATTGCGGCGTCAATGCCATCTCCGAGGCGATGGAGCGGCGCAGCTCCGTCTACTTGAAGCCAGAGGAGCATGAAAGCCCCTTCTTCCAAAAGTGGCATTGCTACGCGATGCCGATGATGGCGGGCGACGTGCTCCTCGGCTATCTGGACGTCTCTACCGTCGATGAAGAGCTGAAGAGCGAGCTCATTGCGATTGCCAAGCTGATCTCCATGCATATGCGCAGCATTCCCGATATTGAGAACGAGATGAATAAGCCGGTATTGACCGATCGGCAAATTCATGTGCTCAGACTTATCTCGGAGGGACAGACCGTAAAGTCTATTGCGCATAAGCTGAAGATAAAGGAATCGACGGTGAATCACCATAAGAAAGTGATCTTTGAGAAGCTGGGCGCGCAGTCCAGTACGGAAGCCGTCAGTATTGCGGCCAGACGAGCTTACTTCTGAGAGGGCCGCTATATAGAAGCAGAATAGAAGCGCCGCTTGGGCCCTCCGATTGCCGGGGGAGCCTTTTTTAGTTGTACGTGCTAGGATGAGACTATTAGTTGAAAGCTGGCTGGGGGGATAACAAGGTGGGTTATATGGAAGAAGTCACAAGAGAGCTGTACGATTATCGTCCGCCGCTGACGAAGCGGGATGATTTTGATTCGTTCTGGCAAGAGACGCTGGAAGAAGCGCGGCAGGTTCCGTTGCAGCCGGAAAGAGCGGAGCTGGCCTATCCCATTAGGGGAGTGAAGGTATACGACATCGCCTACAACGGAATGGATGATACACGCATCAAGGGCTGGCTGTTGCTGCCGAGTAGAGATTCTGGAGAACGGCTGCCGTGCCTGATTCATTATCATGGCTTCTCCCATAACCGGGGTGAACCCTCCGATTTCATGCATTGGCTGATGTTGGGGATGGCCGTGCTATCCATCGATTGCCGTGATCAAGGTGGCGGGACGGGCAATTACGCCCATTATTCCCACGGCTTCATGAGCAATGTCGCAAGCAAGGGGATACATGACAAGCGGGAGTATTATTACCGCAGCGCTTATATGGATTGCTTGAAGGCAATTGACTTTGCCTGCGTGCAGCCGGAGCTTGATCCGGAGCGTATCGTAGTGGAAGGCGGGAGCCAGGGCGGCGCGCTGGGCATGGCTGTAGCGGCGCTGGACAGCCGGCCCAAGCTTGCGATGGTCGATGTGCCGAGCAACAGCAACCTGACAGCCCGCGTAGAGGGCAATCACGGGGCGTTCGCCAGCTTAGCCGACTATTTGAAGAAGCATCCGGAGCAGACGAATGTTGTGATGGATAACCTGAGCTATTTTGACACGATGAACATGGCCGATAAAATCAGTTGTCCCGTACTCGCATCCGTTGCGCTCAAGGACGAGACTTGTCCGGCACGGATGTACTTTGCCACCTATAACCGGATTACGAGCGACAAGGAGATTGTCATCTATCCGTTCAATGGGCATGAAGGCGGCGGCTCCAGGCAGAGGGAGAAGAAGCTGGCTTATCTGGCAGAAATGTTCGGGGACTGGTTCCATTGATGGCCGCTGGTAAAAAATGAGTTAAATTAAACTGGCCACTCCTCCGTTTTCATTCATTGGTTATGATGGATGAGTAATGATGATCGGAAGAGGGGCGGTAATGATGATCGAAAAGCTGGATCGCACTTCCTATGAAGGAATCGTTGCGGATACCTATGATATATGGTTCCCGGGAGAGAGCTTCGAAGATACGGCATTCTATGAAGCTTGCATGCGGGAGGCGCCGGGGCTTGCGCTGGAGATCGGATGCGGTACGGGCAGGCTGCTGTTGCCATACTTGAAGAAAGGTTACGAAATTCACGGCATGGAGCCTTCGCCCCGGATGCGCGAGCATTGCTTGGCCAAAGGAGAGAAGCTTGGCTTGTCCCCCGTCTTGCATGATCAGTTCATGGAACGTATGGATTTGGCGGATGTCTATCGCACCATATTCATCCCTCTGGCGTCATTTATGCTTGTGACGGCCAGGCAAGAGGCCAAGCGCGCGTTGAAGCTGATGCATGTACATCTGGAAGCAGGTGGTCAGCTCATTATTCCGCTGTTCATTCCGAGGGAGCAGCTCTCCGTCTCCAGGAAGGAATGGTCGGTCAGACGTGTTGGCGAACGGGAAGACGGTGCCGCCATTCTGTTGAACCAAGCTTCGGAGATTCAATTCAACGAACAGGTGCAAGTGCAGTGGAATCGTTACGAAGTATACGAGAACAGCGCTCTTGCAGAGACGTATTTCTCCGAGACGCGTCTTCGATGGTATTATCGCCACGAGTTTCAAGCGATGCTGGAGGATGCTGGTTTCAAGGATATTGCGGTATATGGCGGCTATGACCGCAGGCCGCTGGGCCATGACGATACGTTTATGATTTTCCGTGCGTGGAAGTAGGGAATTGAGGCCTAGGAGCAGATGACATTCTTCTTCATAAGACGAGCTTGGCATGTCGATTTTTTTATTGCCAGGATGTAGCAATACAAGTATGCTGAAGGAAGTAATGTCAATCTCTCACGGGACGGGTGAAGCGGTATGGGACAAGGAAAGGCGATCAATTCGCCGTGGATGTATGCGTTCGGCATGCTGGCGATGATGATTCCCAGTCATGCGTTCAGCACGTTTTACAGCTATTATTATGTAGATAAGCTTGGGCTGGGCCTTGCTCTGGCTACGCTCGCCAGAACAATCTTCATGATCTGGGATGCAGTGAATCAGCCGCTGGCCGGCTACTTCTCGGACCGGACGAACAGCAGGTACGGGCGCAGAAAACCTTGGATTTATGCGGCGATACCTTTGTTTATGATTGCCTTTGTGTTTGTATTCAGCGCACCGGACGGCATGAGTCAGATGGGGCTGTTCACCTGGTTCCTTATTGCCCTTCTGTTCTATGAGGCGATTGCGACGATTCTATGGGTTAATTACGGCGCTTTATTCCCGGAGTTGTTCCGCGGGGATACGATTCGCAAGAAGGCATCCGCTATTCAGCAGGGTTATCAGATCGTGGCTATTTTGATTGGTTCTGCTGTTGCGCCGATTCTGTTCAACGCGCTTGGCTTTGGAAGCATGTCGATCATCTTCGGCTTGATGTTTGTTGTGTTTATGATTCTATGTATGCGCTTCACACAGGAAGATACAGCCTATCGCGATACACCGAAGATGGGATTGAAGGAATCATTTGCCGCCACGCTGACGAATAAGCCGTTCTGGATTTTTAATATCTCCAATTCATTCGCCCAGACGGTCAACGGCTTGCTAAGCTCCATGATTCCGTTCTACGCGAAGTATGTGCTTCGTGTGGATGAGAATATGGTTACGTTTCTGCTTGCGTCCATCTTCGTGTCGGTTATTCCGCTTGTTGTTGTCTGGTTCTGGATTATTAAAAGATTGGACCCTGTCAAGGCATGGCGCTTGTCGCTGCTGGCCTATGCGGTGTCGGTCATTCCGCTCTGGTTCGGCAGCACACTGCTGGGCGGCATTCTAGCCGGCATTATCGTCGGCTTCGGACTGGCGGGCTTCCTTGTCACGCCGCCTGTCGTCAATAGCTTGATCATCGACCGCGACTTCGCGGAGACAGGGCGCAGGCGCGAGGGCGTCTACACGGCAGTCAGCGGCTTTATTACGCGCTCCAGTGGCCTGATCTCCGCGCTCGCTTTCCTCATTGTGGGCATGATATTCGGTTATGAGAGCGGGGAAAACCCGGGTAATGATCCTGAGACGACATTCCGCGTATTGATTTCAGTTGTGCCATTGCTGCTGCTTTTGGTATCCTATATCTTATCTTATTTTGTTCGATTAAGAGGTGACGAGGATGTCGGCCATCACGGATAAAGCGCAGCAAGACGACCTCATTGCGGCGGCTGTGGCCTTTGCCAAAGCATTTCATGAGAAGGATGATACAGGGCATGACTGGTGGCATATCCACCGCGTGTCGAAGATGACGGAGCGGCTTGCCGATGCGGAAGGTGCGGATCGGTTCGTAGCGCTGCTTGCCGCGTTGCTGCATGATGTGGCGGATGAGAAGCTGAACGATTCGAAGGAAAGCGGACTGCGCCGGGTGCAGGACTGGCTGGAGAGCCAACCTGTTGCAGCGGAGGATCGCAGGCATGTAATCGAGATTATCTCGACGATGTCATATAATGCGGGGCTGAACCCGCCGATGCGCACCTTGGAGGGCCAGGTGGTGCAGGATGCGGACCGGCTGGATGCGATCGGGGCGATTGCGATTGCAAGGTGTTTCCTGTATGCGGGCAAGATTGGCGATCCCATCTATGATCCGGGCATTAAGCCGCGTGATTCGATCACAAAGGAGCAGTACCGCAACGAAGGCAGTACGGCGATCAATCACTTTTATGAGAAGCTGCTGAAGCTCAAGGATCGGATCAATACGCCATCCGCCAAGGCGATTGCCGAGGAGAGGCATCGCTACATGGAGCAGTATATCGCACAATTTCATGCGGAGTGGGACGGACTTCTCTAGCTTTGTTGCATGCCCTTGTTCGGTTATGATAGGGTAAACAAAGCAACGATTATGGGAATAGGGGTATACATCATGTACGAAATTACGATGGATTTGGTCACCGACTGGATCAATACGGTCAAGGAAGTGTTGAACAAGTCCGGTTATGTGCTGGAGGATGGATTATCGTATGAGGAGATCGCACTTCGCTACTTCCTTCATTCGCAGCCAGAGGATGTAGCCGAGGCGCTTGCGGCCGATACGATGCGGAAGCTGCGGGAGATGGAAGAGATCATTATAAGCCATATGGACTCCACGATCGTACCGGATATACGAACGCGGACCCGCTATGAAGGCAATGCCTTCCACTTCAGCTGGGTGTACAATGAAGGCGAGCATATTATTGAACTGAATTCGGAATACCGGATTCCGCTATAAGTTAAGGACTCACAAAGCCTATCCTTGTTAGGCTATTCTTACTTATTAGTTGGAAGAGACCGTTTGGCGGGAAGCGCCGAGCGGTCTCTTTGTCGTGAGCCGACCGCTGGCGTATTCGAAGGACCTGCGCAGGAATTACAGGAGGCTGGCTGATTAGCACATCCAACTTCGGGGTATTCATGGCTAACAAAGGAAAAGGAGGTCATGACGATGAAGGGCAAAAAATGGCTGTTTGCGGCAATCGGCATGGGTGCGACTTATTTGCTGAAGAACAAAACGGCACGCCAGAAGATCGGTCACGCGCTCCAAGCATTTTCTCGATCTAAAAAATAATGGGTTCGCTGTTTCAAACTGGCGGAATAGGGTTAAGGAAGATCAAGCAAGTCGTTGCAGGACCTTCGGAACCGGCGGCGGCTTGCCAACTAAAACGAAAGAGGTGCATGTCCATGAGTCAAACAGATACGGCATACCGAACAGGTGAATATGTTCAGCAAGAAGGCGACTATATTTGCGAAGCAGGCCGCCGCACTGCGCTCAAGGAAGGGGATAAGTTTCCGTACTGTCCCGTGACCGGCCTCGATACGAACTGGTATTACGCAGTATAACATTAACTATACGTTCTCCAAACCCCCCTCATAAACATGCGGTCCTTAAGCCCCCCTGCTTAAGGACCGTATGTTTTTTTGTGATGTCCGCCATTAGGCTGCAGCCCGTGCAACCCTTTACTATTTCTTAACGCCTGCATAATATGCCGTTTATATTCTCCTCTCATAATTGGAACTAATTCTGCTAGACATTTTGTATTCGATTTGGAGGAGATTGTGTTGAAGAAAAAAGCAGTACGCGCTATTCTCGCAGGCTGTATGGCATTATCCGTATTATCCGCATCGGCGGTATCCGCTGAAGATGTGACTCCCGTCAAAGCCTCCCCATCGAAGAATTTGATCGTGCTCATCGGCGATGGCATGGGTCCTGCGCAAGTGAGTGCGGCACGCAACTATCTCATGTACAACAAAGGCATCAACCACCTGACGCTGGACAGCATCTACGTCGGACAAGCGACGACGTATGCAGACCGCGGAGAAGACGGCGGCACAATTGTATCGGGCGTCGTAACGGATTCCGCTTCCGCAGGTACGGCCTTTGCAACGGGCAACAAGACATATAACGCGGCAATCAGTATTTCCAATGAAGATGTAGCTGTTCCATTCGCATCTGTCCTCGAAGCAGCTGAGCTGTCGGGCAAAGCGACTGGCCTCGTCACTACGGCGCGTATTACGCATGCTACACCAGCTGTATATGCATCCCATGTCAGAAGCCGCGACAATGAAGTGGCAATCGCTTCGCAATATTTGGAGAGCGGCGTAGACGTGCTTCTGGGCGGCGGCAGCTCTTTCTTCCTGAGCAAGGATGAGAAGGGCAAACGCTCCGACAAAAGCATTATCGCGGACTTCGAATCGAAGGGCTACGACTATGTGACGGATAAAGCAGGCCTTAACGGGCTGGGCGCTGACAATGGCAAAGTGCTTGGATTATTCGGCGGCTCCCATGTCTCCTACGTGCCTGACCGTACGGATGCGGTGCCAACGCTAGCGGATATGACGAACAAGGCGCTGAGCATTCTTTCGAAAGAGGAGAAAGGCTTTGCGGTCATGATCGAAGGCGGGCGCATTGACCACGCTTCCCATGCGAACGACTTCCCGACGACAGTTCAAGAGGTGCTTGATTTCGATGCAGCCGTGAAGGTTGCTCTTGATTTCGCGAAGAAGGACGGCAACACATCCGTTGTCATTACAGCTGACCATGAGACTGGCGGCTTGTCCCTGTCCCGCGACAACATTTACGAATTGAATCTGGACCTGTGGGATCAGCAAAATAATTCGTCTGAATTCATCGCAGGCAAGCTGAAAGAAGCCAAAACGATTGAAGAAGTGAAGACAATTGTACATGCCAACACATGGATTAAGGACTTGTCGGATGAAGAAGCGGCATACATTTTGGCAGGCGATGGTTCCTCCTATGCACAGGAAGGCGGCTACAATGCGGTTATTAGCAAAAGATTGCTGATCGGATGGAGCGGCCATGGCCACTCCGCAGTCGATGTAGGCGTATGGGCGTACGGACCAATCGCTGATCTGGTGAAAGGCCAAATCGACAATACGCGCATCGCAACAGCTTCCGCTGAAGTCATCGGTGTAGACTTGGCTGATGCAACGGCTAAGCTGCAAGCCAAGTACCTGTACCCGAAATTCAAAGTAACAAGAGACGGCCAAGTGCTGTATCCGGCCAAAGCGCTTGCTGAGACGCTTGGAGCGAAAGTGGTATGGAATGAGTCGAACCGTACGGCATCGATTACGCATAACGGCAATACGATTGCGGTTAATCTGGACAGCAAGCAAGTAACCGTTAACGGTGCTGCCTCCAATCTGGCGAGCGACGTGGACAACGGCAAGCTGTACCTGCCGCTTGAAGCTTTCAACACATTGACTGGCCAAAAGATGACCTGGGATGTTTTATCCGAAAGAATCGTGAAATAAGCATTCGCTTCGCTTGAAGGAATGAGATCGCAAACAGGGGAGCGTTGCTCTCCTGTTTGCTGTTTGGGATGAATAAGCAAGGTGAGGTCAGGGAGGTTCGGGCATGGCGGACATGATTAAGGTAAAGGGCTTGCAGAAGTCATTCCCTCACCAGCAAGGCGCGCAGCTCATTATTGATATTGAAGAGTGGGGCGCTCAAAGCGGTGATGCGATTGCATTGCTGGGTCCAAGCGGCAGTGGAAAAAGTACGTTCCTCCACTTGTTAGGAGGCGTGCTGTCTATGGACAAAGGGATTCTTGAGGTTGGCGGGCATGCCGTAAGCGGGATGAAGGAGTCGGAGCGGGATGCATATCGGGCCGGAATGGTCGGCTATGTATTTCAAGACTTTTATTTGGTGCCATCGCTGACGGTGAGGCAGAACGTCGAATTGGTGCTGCCTCGTTCGATGGGAAAAGCGGAGCGGATGACACTGCTGGAGGGATGGTTCGAGCGGGTAGGGCTCCGAGAGCGGATGAACCAGCTGCCGTCTAAGCTGTCTAGAGGCCAGCAACAGCGGGTGGCCATTATCCGGGCGATGATTAACCGCCCCCCGCTTATATTGGCGGATGAACCAACGGGAAGCTTGGATTGGGAGACGGCTGCTGACATTATGGGGCTTCTATTGGATGTATGCGCGGAGAGTGGCTCGACGCTTGTGACGGTGACGCATGACCGCCATTTGGCGGAGCTGTTCAAGACGAGACTTGATTTTGCGAGCATCAATAAATGTTTGGGCGGTATTCAGCAGCCTCCTCTGTCGACGGGACGTTCCGTCGTTGGAGCCGAGGGGGTGCGGGTATGAGCGGATGGACGTATGTATGGAGCAACGTGAAGCATCGGGGATTTCTGACGGTATTGACCGTTATTGCGGTAACCGTGACGGTAGCCCTGTTTTCGCTGCTGCTAATGAGCAAGGACGGCGTCGAGCAAGGAGCGAAAAAAGGGTACGGGCCGTTCGAGCTGGTTATTGGCGCGGACGGAAGCGAGTCACAGCTCGTCTTGAACACCTTCTACCGGGTGGGCGCCCCTACGGGCAACATCCCGCATCGGTTGTTGGAGGAAATTCGCGAGAGCGGGGAAGCTGATGCCGCATTCGGTATGACCACTGGCGACAGCCATAATGGATTCCCGATTGTGGGTATAGATCCCGCTTATTTTCTGACGCGCTACGAGGATCGCAGCTTGGCTACCGGGAAGTTGTACGGCGACCTTGGAGAAGTGACAGTCGGGGCTGCTGTAGCCAAGGCGCTGAATCTGAAGGTCGGAGACACATTCAGCGGGGCGCATGGACTGGTCGCCCATGTGGATCTGAGCGACCTTGATGAGGACGGATATGAGGAATCCGTTGATGAGCATCATGCGGAGGAAGAGCATGCGGAAGCCCTACATTCGGAGGCTGATCACGCCAATGAAGGAAATGGGGATTCTGCCGCTGGCTCGGATGGTCATGGGGATGCGCATGCAGAGACCGAACATTCCGAGGCTGAACACGCCAGTGAAGGGCATGAAGAGTCTGCTGCTGGATCGAATGGTCATACGGATGAGGCGCATGCAGAAGCTGGATATTCCGAGGCTGATCATGCCAATGAAGGACATGGGGATTCTGCCGCTGGTTCGGACCATCATGGGGATGCGCATGCAAGCTTTGTTTATACTGTGGTCGGCATATTGCCCAAGTTGAATACGGCGGATGACCGGGCAATCTTCACGACCATGGATTATGCCTGGGCTGTTCATGAGACGAATGAAGCTCAGCGTGAGATTACGGCGATCATGATTAAGCCTGAATCACTGATGAGCGCACAGACACTGAAGCTCCAATATGACGCTCTCGACAACGTTCAGGCGGTTTATTCCAGCAAGGCAGTTGCCGATGTGCTGAATGTGGTGGATAGCGGCTCGCAGCTTTTGATGATCGTTATGTTGATTTGCGCTCTGTTAGCAGCTTCGACGCTGTTATTGGCACTGATGTCTTCTATTCAAGAGCGCAAGCGCGATGTGGGTTTGCTTCGATTAATCGGTAAATCGAGAGCTTATATTCTTTCTTGTCTGATTGGGGAAGGTGGAGCACTCACGGCGGCGGGTATTGTGCTGGGTTTTTTAGTAAGCCGGCTGGCAGCCTGGTGGCTGGGTGATTATATGTTCACGCAGACGGGGGTTCAATTGCAGCCGCTGCAGATGGCAACGAGTGAATGGCAATTGATCGCAGCCGCTTTGCTGCTGGGTATCGCTGCATCCATCGGACCGGCATTCCGTGTGTACCGGACAGATGCGCTTACTCTATTCAGAAACTAAGGAGGGAATGGGATGATTAGTTATCGTAGGCGTGTTGTTCGTGCCAGTATCGGATTACTGGCTGCAATGCTCATGCTTAGCGGCTGCGGAGCGGCCAAGACTGTGTCTGGTGACGCAGGCTCCTTCGGTGATGCAGTAGTTGCTGAGGTTGGTGGAGATGCTGTTAGAGAAAATTTCGTTATCGGTGAAAAGGATGGCAGGAGCAGCGAAGATCGTCATGCGTCCAACTCTATTGAAAATGCTCAGACGGCTGCTTCTGGCGGAGATAAGCAAACAGAAGCGAAAGAGCAAGTCAAGAATGAGGGGAAAACAAATGAAACGACTGCGACTCTTCTAGATGACGATAGTACGGGAACGGGAAGCAGTCAGGCAGGGACTAAAGTTGGTGAAAAGAATGAGGTTACGAGTAACAGCGGGATGTCTGCTGGAGCGGGTGAGAATGTTCAGACTGGAGCACAGCCGGGTTCCGGCAAGCCGGAGCTCCCGAGCGGGGCTTCGGATAATAAAGGTACGACATCAGTTGGTCAAAAGACGAATCAAGGGACAACTGGTGCATCGGATGGTTCAAATGGCAAAGGGGCAAGCGGGCAAGGTAGCTCGGCTTCTTCGAATGGTTCGAATCAGGAGCAACCGGCCAAGTCTGGAGCAGATGGGAAATTGGATGCAGGCGCAGGCAAAAAGCCAACGTCTGCGGGGGGATCTTCCGGCAAATATCCGCAAATTGGATGGAATGAATTTTTCGATAATGAGGAGCAGACGACGCCTTCCGACCGGTTCTGGGATTTGGCTGATGACCGGAAGACGGTTCAAATTAAAGGTTTTATGGGCGAGGTGCTTTCCTTCGACCAGAATTGGTTCCTGCTTATACCGGAGCCAGGCGCGGAGTGTCCGTTCGATAACGGGGATGAGACGTATTGGAACAAGATTATGATCGTATTCGTCAAAGATGGCTCCAAGCTGCGTTACACGAACAAGCCGCTCAAGCTGACGGGCCGTTTGGATGTCGGCGTCAAAGTCGACGAGTCCGGCTACAAAACGATGTTCCGCCTATATGATGCCAAGTTCGAAGAGATTAAGGAGTAGGGAGCGAGCTGCAAGCCGAGAAACTCGGCTTAGAGCGCCCTCCGAGCCACGCGCACATGCTGCAAGCCGAGGAAGTCGGTTTGGAGCGCCTGCCGAGCCGCGCGAGCATGCTGCAAGCCGAGAAACTCGGCTTAGAGCGCCTGCCGAGCCGCGCGAGCATGCTGCAAGCCGAGAAAATCGGCTTAGAGCAGCCGCCGAGCCGCGCGAACAAGCTGCAAGCCGAAAAATTCGGCTTGCAGCTCTCGCCGGGCTGCACACGCTCAGCCGGAGTGCGCCAGCGAGCTGCACAGCCGCCTGCTTTGCGAACATTTAGCAGGATTGGTTGAAATAAGAAGGTCCGAAAAGTTGACAGGGAGTCATGAAATCTGGCATACTGGCGAAAGATAATTGATATATCAACTAAATGAGGCGGTATGCGATGAACGAGCAAGGGACGGAGCATGTCGGCGTGATCATTCATACGATAGACCTTGAAATTACGAATTACTTGAAGCATCGGCTGGGCCAATATCAGCTGGCGCCCGAACAGCATCTGGTGATGGCGCTCCTGCTGAAGCAAGAGGGCTTGACACAGATCGAGATTGCGGACCAGCTTCGCAAAGACAAGTCCGGCATGACCCGTATGCTGGCCAGTCTGGAGAAGAAGGGCTTTATCAAGAGGCAAGGCTGTCCGAATGACCGTCGATGCACGAAAGTATATTTGACAGATGAAGGCCGCTCGCTTAGCGGTTATATCGATATGATCACGAAAACGACGAGAGAGCTGTTCGAACGGGGTTTCACGAATGAAGAGCAAGAAGAGCTTATTCGCTTGCTTACGAAGCTTCGCGAGAATGTGCAATTTGCCTCTCAGATGCCGCAAGGCTAGCAGTCTGACCCCTTTGGTTGATGTATCAACTAGATAAACTATTTTGGAGGGAAACAAGATGAAAGTAGCAGCAATTATCGGTAGCGTGCGCAAAGAATCGTACAACCTGAACCTGGCGCGTCATATGCAAAAACGCTACGCAGGCCGTCTGGATATTGAAATTGTAACGCTGAACGAAGTAGAAATGTACAACCAGGATATCGAAGCAGTGCCGCCGACAGGCGCTCAATCGGTTATCGATAAAGTGAAACAAGCGGATGCCGTGTTATGGGTAACGCCTGAATACAACGGCTCGATCTCCGGCGTTCTGCATAACATGATCGATTGGCTGTCCAGAGGAGAGAAAGTGCTAGTTGGCAAGCCATCCATGATCGCAGGCGCATCGATGGGTCAACTAGGTACGGTAAAGGCGCAAATGCATCTGCGCGACATCCTGTTCGCTCCTGGCGTGAACTCGCCGCTGCTGCCTGGCAACGAAGTGTATGTAGGCGTAGCTCATGAGAAATTCAACGCTCAAGGCGAACTGACACATGAGCCGACGATCGCGTTCCTTGATCAAGTTGTGAACAACTTCATCGAGTGGCACAACCGCCATTCGAAAGGCTTCAACTAATAACATGAGTAAGCAAATCCCCCGCCCACTCGCACAGGATTGTGTAGAGTGGGCGGGGGATTTTTTTGACCGCTTCAAACCGTTCTACTGTCCTTGCTCGTCTTGCTGTTCGGAAGCGAAAGCCTGGATGCTGTTTTGGCGGCGCTCATTTTTCTCCTGCAGGTTTTGTTTTTCTACAGTTGAAATTTCTTCAGCGTGCTCAGCCAAGTACTGGTTGGTTTCCTGCACGTTTTGCTCCGTGTTGTCGATATGCTGCTGCAGATGCTCTGCATTATCAGAGCGATTGTCCGGTTTTGCCATGTTCAATTCCTCCCATTCGTTTCAAAATCCTCCTTTAGAATGAACTGCAAACGCTGCTCTTATACGTAGATGGGCTGAAATTTAGTCTGATGCCATACGCACGGGCAAGAGATTCTGGATCTATTTGCTTGAATCCTTTTCGGTCATACATCCTACCTGTACAAAAGTATAGCTGCCTCAACTTCTTTGAAAATGGTAAAGTTGTCATTATTAGGTTAGATTTCTAGAGGGATGCTGCGCATCATTTTGCAGCAATAATATTTGCCATCACTCATAACGAACCTGACCAGACCACACGGAGAGGTTTGTTTTTATTTTCGGTTCGTTTAGCCGATTATATATTTAGAGGAATTTGGGTGTAACATTACGAACATAGAAGAAGAGGGATTTTATGACATAGGGCAAGGAGTCCATTTTCCTCAAAATAAACAGGCCGTTGCTTGATGTGTATAGTAACGATACCAAGGGTCACGCTGGAATTGCATTACTATCGATTGATCAGTTTGCTAGGATTGCCAAGAAGACCTTCGGGAATAGAAGTCGTTCGAATGAGGCGTCATCATTAATAAACAGGGGAGCAACTAACCATGAATTTTTTGGAGCAGCTTGCGTATGAATGGTATTCGTATTCGGGATATTTCGTCAGAAGCAATATTAAATATGATAAGCGTCCAAACGGAGGATATGGCGGGGAGATGGACGTGGTCGCGTTTGATTATAAATCCAATAAGCTGATTCATATAGAGGCTTCCATGGATGCCGATTCCAATGCGATACGCGTGGAGAGATTTACCCGGAAGTTTGCGATCCCGATTGAAAAATATAATCTTTATCTCCATACGGAAGTTTCAACGGTGGAACAAATTGCGATTGTCGGCACCGCCAAATCTACGATTGATTTCGGCAACGGCATCAGGCATGTGACCATTCCGAGTTTCCTGAACTACATCACCAGGGAGATAAAGGATATCGACCCGATGAAAGCCGAGATTTCGGAAGGCTATCCGATCCTGCGGGGCATCCAATTCTCGAATTATTATTTGTTTAGAGAATGATCTAAACGGAGCGAACAGGCCAACGATATAGAAATAACGAACAAACCCGCGACTCGGTTAAGCGAATCGCGGGTTTTAATATAGAACCCGATTTGGTTCTGCTTTTATACACATTCAGGTGCTGTGAATCGGTACCTTAGACCATCCCGTTTTTTCTCATAAAATAGTCCATCGCCTGCTGCAGCCATTGATCTTCCTCAGGAGTGAACGGCGAGGGCATCATCGCTTCCAGCTCCTTCAGCTGATCCTTATTAATCTCCGATAGCACCGTCAGATCCTGGACGTTATCGGTGCCAACATAATTCAAGCTGGTGTTCAGCTGTTCTTGCATGAGGGCCTGAACCTCCGGATCGTCGACCGGTCGGCCGAAGAGGCGTCTGACTTCATGAACAATGTCCACATATTGTTTATCGAGCTGCTCCTGCTCCTCGAGAGGTCTATCGAATAGTCCGTTGACCATACCAGACTCCAGAAATTGCTCCAGCCATTCACGCTGCTCATTTTCAGTCTGAATGCTTTGAATGATACTGATCATAATAGGGCTGTCGACTTCCTTTTTGTCCTCGAGCAAGGTCGTTGCCCTGGTAATGGCTTTGATGGCAGCATCGATCCGCTTGCGCCGGGCCTCCAGCGCTTCCTTCTGCGCGAGGAATGAGTCCAGCAAGCTGGTATCGAAGCGGGGATGCCGGAGCAGGGTTTGGATATCCTCCAGACTGTAGCCCAGAAATTTCATCGTTACGATTTTTTGCAGTATGACAATATCGTCATCTCCATAATGCCGATGTCCGCTATGCGGGTCTTTGCAGGCTTTCAGAAGCCCGATCTCGTCGTAATAGTGAAGTGTCCGAATCGATAGGCCTGTCAGCTTCGCAAACTCTCCAACCGTGTAGGGTTTGGATTGCTTGGTCATGTTCATCCGCCTTCCTTTATCGGGATTGTGGTATGAACCCATCATATCTCCTCACGTAACGGAAGGCGCAACCCTTTGGTTTACGGGGCGAGTCTTGCGTACGGAACGAAGCAGCCATAAGCAATAAACGGCGATAATCGCCAGCACGATATAGTCATACAGATGCGTGCTTGGTTCGTTTCCCGTCATGTTAATAAAATTATGCAAGCCATGAAAGAGAATCGTCAGCAGCACCGCTCTATGCTTCGCGACGAGCAGCGCCAGCATGAAGCCGATGCCGAATGCGTATACGATTTGGAGCAGCGTATCCTCCAGCGACTGGCCGCCAAGCGCTTGCAGCGCATGCGTAATGCCGAAGAATACACTGGAGATGATGACGGCGTATATAATGCCCTTATGCGCGAACACCCGCATCAGAATGCCGCGGAACAACGTTTCCTCCACGAATCCCACGAGCAGAAGTTGGGTAAGCAGAAGGTAGACGAAGGTTGAAGCTGGCGCTGCCGCAAAGCCGTTATTGGAAATGAGCAGCACAATCAGGATAAGCAAAAGGGGCGCGTAATCGAGCCACTGCCTTCCTTTGATTGCGGATATCCCGGTCAGGTAATAGGTCCGGGCGCGATTCTTGCGAATGAGAAAGAACAGCAGGAACAGGGCGAGCGGGATAAATCCAAGGAAAGGTGCGGCCGGATGCGTAAGCTCGGCAATGGACACATATGCGCTGCCGCCTGCGACAAAGATAATGAGAGCCAGCTCGATCCATAGCAGAATGAGATAAGGTCTTTTTGCGATAGGTGTTTCCGTACTGGTCAGTTGCATCAGAATTCCCTCTTTTCGATAAGTTGCTTGAGCCAATCCAGCTCCATACGGTAAAATTGCAGGCCGTAGTGCATGACGGACATGCGGTAATAATAATCGTCTTTGTTCGGTATTTGGGTCAGCTCCTGTGCGACGATCCGCTCGACGGCTTCAATGCGCGACAGCACCGCAGTTTGTTCATGCATGAATAGTCCAAGATTTCGCACCCGCGTATCCTGATCCAAATAATCATAGAAAAAAATCTTCACCAAATATTCGCGCCGGTTCGATTGCAGGGGCTCCCGCAGCCAGCTAAGGAAGCTCTGCCGCCCAGCCTCCGTTAATTCGTACAGCTTTTTGTTTTTGCTGTTGTTCGTTTCTTCCTCAGTCACCATGCCGCCTTCGACAAGCCGCTTCAGGGCGGGATATAAGCTTCCGTAGCTGATAGTAAAGTAGAGTCCGACGGTTTGCTCTGTCGTTTTCTTAATTTCGTAGCCGCTCATCTTGCCTTCCATTAACATGCCAAGGATCACTTGTTCAACCATAAAAGTCCTCCATATATCGTGATGATATATCAATTTGATATATTAAATATAATTCTTATGTTAAAGGATGTCAATCACAAATTTGAAAAATGGAAAGAACGCTCTTACGGAATGAGGGGTATGGTAAAATGTGCTGTAGCGGGACCACATACAAAACTATGGTGAATTGAGGGCAAAGGAGCGGTGAGATGAAGGGGCCAAATTTCAGTATTGAAGGCAAAATCGCCATTGTGACGGGGGCGAGCAAAGGAATCGGTTACGGGCTGGCGCAAGCGCTGGCGGCTGCCGGAGCAAAGGTGGCGGCGACAGCGCGCAAGAAAGAGGATCTGGCATCATTGATGGATGAGATCAAGGAAGCCGGAGGGGAAGCGGCGGCTTATGCGCTGGATGTGCGCAATGTGGCTCAAATCAAAGAGGTATTCGGAGAGATTGCCGCCGACTTCGGACGCATTGATATTTTGGTCAACAACGCAGGGCTTGGCGAAGGAATGCTGGCTGAGGATGTGACGGAGGAATATTGGGATGATATGCTCGACGTCAATCTGAAGGGCGTCTTCTTCTGCTGTCAGGCGGCGGGGAAATATATGCTGGAGCAAGGCTATGGCAAGATCGTCAACGTCAGCTCCCAGGTTAGTATCGTCGGTATTCCGGAAGGTGTGGCGTATTGCGCGTCAAAGGGCGGGGTGAATCAGCTAACCAAGGTGCTGGCACTGGAATGGTCGAGCCGGGGTGTCAATATTAACGCGGTTGGGCCGACATTCATCTATACGCCGGGAACAGCAGAGAGGCTCGATACCCCGGACTTCCGCGCGAATGTGCTCTCCCGTATTCCGGCTGGGCGCATCGGATCGATTGATGATGTGGCTGGCGCGGTTGTTTATCTTGCCTCACCTGCCGCAGATTTGGTAACAGGAACATTGCTGCTGGTAGACGGCGGCTGGACATCGCAATAGGAGGAGAACAACAATGGCAATGAAGCAACTTATGTTTGTTGAGATCGGAATGGGCATTGATCTGCATGGGCAAAATGTGACCAAAGCGGCGATTCGAGCCGTGCAGAATGCAATCCATCATAATTCCATGCCGGGCATTCGCACCGTCTTGCCTGACGGGGACTTGAACCGGATGAAAGTGAATGTTCGTCTGGCTGTGCCTGCCGATAAGGATAAGCTGGACCTTGAAGCAATAAAGGAGAAGCTGCCCTATGGTCTGGTTACGTTCGAAGTGGTAGACGGAGGCATGCTGACGACAAGCGGCATTGTGCTTCCAGACAAGCAAGATGCGAATGATCTGGCTTATGTCGTCATTGCCTCTGTAGAGGTAGGGTACTAGCGCTCAAGCAGTCTTACAATATTGTCATGCAACTGAAAGCTAGATCAATGGTTGTCATCTTCGTCTTCCTATAAGATAGACTCATAGGCCAAGGACAAAGGAGATGACAACATGGACAAGCGCACGGTAAGAAGTATTGCAATCCTATTGGGCTGCCTGTTAAGCATTGTCTTTACCGGTCGCAACAATACCCAGTTCGCACAGGAACAGCAGCAAGGCGCAGAAGGCGTTTTACTATAAATAAAGTAACTATAAGCAAGCCGGTCCGCCTTTGATGATGCGGACCGGCTTTTATTTGCTTTGAATCAGGCTATGTACTGGTGGAGGTGGCATTTGTCTTTATACCTTCGTCTCTCAGCGTTCGCAGCTCGTTTTTGCCGAAGAAGAGACCAGACACTGCAGGCAGATACCGGTGCGCGAACCATACTGCTGCCCATGAGCCAAGCAACGCCAGAAGGAACCCGCCTCCATACCAGAGATGCAGGCTCGTCTCCGATGCGCCGTCCGGGCGAAGCACGCGGTAAGCCGCAAGAATGAGAGGGTGGATCAAATAAATGCCGAATGACAACGAGCCAAGCTCCCTCAGCCTGGCCAGCCAGATGAGGTCCGGGTTGAACCGATTGAACAGCTTGGCGGCAGCCCACAGGAACAGAAGAGCGGACAGGATCGTATAGACATTCCACAGCAAGGTGTATACATAGAGCGGCCGGACGATCACAGCCATTCGAAGATCGAACCATACGCTGGCATGCCACAGTCCGGTGAATAGCCATACGAGACCGAAGGCAGCGATCACCCATCGGCGCATAGACGAGATGCGGCCTTGGTTGTCGACGCTCCACTGCTTAATCGCTGGATAGCGAATACCCCAATAGGCTCCCAACAGATAGAAGCTGATATAAGAAAAGGCCCAACTGCCTACGTTGGGAATAGGTATCCGCTCGTTCAAGCCGAAGAAGAGCCATTGTAGAAGCAGACCGAACGGAATGACCCACGGCAGTAACCTAGGCCATTTCTGAAGCAACCATAACGCAAACGGAAAGAGCAGATAGAATTGAATGCTGATAAACACAAAATAGAGATGGGAATACGCGGTTCCCGTTACGAGCTTGTGCGCAAAATCCAGCAAAAAGCTGGCAGGAAGATCAGCAGGAACTCGGGTAAAGTAGACTAATAGGTAGTAGATTGTCGAAAATACAAGATATGGTATAATGATGTGGATCCATCTCTTTTTGTAAAAGAGGAGAATCGTGTCCTTGGATAAGGGGCGATGGTAGTAGTTCAGAAACAGCACGAAGCTGCTGAGGAAGATAAAGACGGGCGTACCGAATTTCAGAAATATATTGATGAAGTTATAGACGGGATAGCTATTCGGGTAGGCGAGCATCTCGACGGTGGAGAAGGAAGTGGCGTGAACGGCAAGCACGCCGATAATCGCAATGGCGCGAACGAGGTCGATTTCGGATAATCGGCTTCCTTTCAGCTGAGCAACGATCGCACGTTCCATGACGGATTCTCCTAATCGATTAGTAGATTTCCCAGATTAACCTAGACCCATTATTGGATGAAAAGTCAACTTTAGTCAAGGGATAATATAGAAGGAGGCTTTATGCTGAGAAGAAACAAGAAAGTGACAGTGTCTGTCGCTGTGCTCGTCCTCTGCCTGCTGGCGGCAGCAGGGGCGGCGGGGTGGATGCTATACCAGAAGAAGACCGATACGAGTAATTCCAATCCCAGGCAAGCGCTGATTAAGGTGGAGTCGGCGGGGGAGCTTCAGCCTGCTTACGATGTCATTGTGGCGGGCACCGACCCGGAGGGGATTGTAGCAGCATTATCTGCTGCGCGTAGCGGCCTGTCCGTTCTGCTTGCAGACGGACGCGATCGGGATATACTGGGCGGGCTCATGACGATCGGCTGGCTCAATTCGCTTGATCTGAATTACTCGCCGGAGCAATCGAAGCTCTCTGACAAACATCATTTTCTGAACAAGGGCATCTTCCAGGAGTGGTATGACCAGATCGAGGGTACCTCGTTCGATACGCATACGGCAGCCAATGTCTTCTATCGGATGGTCTTGGCGGAGCCGAATATCGATCTGCTGATGAAGGTTCGCTCTATGGAGCCGATCGTGCTCAATTCCGGAGAGGCGAAGCGGGTAACCGGCCTAAATATCGTCACTGAAGAGGGAGACGCCAAGCAGATTGGAGCTGCGGCCGTGATTGATGCGACGCAGGATGGAGATATTGCGGCTGCGGCGGGCGTGCCTTATACGATCGGGCGAGCCGATGTCGGCAGACCGGAAGATCAGATGGCTGTTACGCTCGTCTTCCGACTGAGCGGGGTTACGCAGGAAGTATGGGATTCCTTCGCCACGATCGGCGACGGCACGGGCATCGACAAGATGAGCGCATGGGGCTTCAAGGCGGCACGGGATTACGTCTCGTCCAATCCGGATCGCGTAGGCATCCGGGCGCTTAACGTCGGCAGGGAGAACGATGAGACGGTGCTCATCAATGCGATGCATATTTTTGATATCGATCCGCTCGACCCTGCATCTGTACAAGAAGCGCTGGAGATCGGCAGCAAGGAAGCGCCGCTTATTACGGAGTATCTCCGCAAGACGTACAAGCAGCTGGAGAACATCGAGTTTGCCGGTACAGCGCCGGAGCTGTACGTTCGGGAGACGCGGCATATGCAGGGAGAATACCGGCTGACTGCCGTGGATGTGGTCGACAATCGGGATTTCTGGGACGCTATAGCCTACGGCTCTTATAAAGTGGACATTCAGCGGATTAACTCTGTCGACAGGGGAGCCATTATCGTAGCGCCCAAGCAGTACGGCGTTCCGTTCCGCTCGCTGGTCCCGCTGGAGGTGGACCAATTGCTCGTTGTAGGACGCGCAGCCAGCTTCGACAGCATCCCGCATGGCAGCGCACGCGTTATTCCGCTGGGCATGGCAACCGGTCAAGCAGCAGGCGCTGCAGCGAAGCTGGCGGCGGAGAGAAGCATGACCTTCCGCGAGCTGTCGAAGTCCGAGGAAGCGATCGCTGAGCTGCGCGGTCGGCTGACCGAGCAGGGGATGGACCTGACGCGTACGAGCTTCAAGGAGCCCGACTATATGAAGCATAAGCACTACAAGGGATTGCTCGCGGCGGTTAGCATGCTTCTCACATTCGGCGGCGACTTTAACGAAGCGTTCCAGCTTGACGCCGGGGCGATGGCCGGACATTTCTCCAATAGCATGATGATGGTGAAGACGGTTCATCCGGATTTCTTCAAGGGCAATCCGTATGCAGCGTTAGAGGGACTGGAGGAGCCGGGCCAGCTTCCGCTCACCTTGGATCAGCTGGCCTACGCGGCTGCCGTTACGGCGGGTGTGGAAGCAAGTCGCGAATCCGCGCTGGATGAATTGAAGAGGCGGGGCTGGCTGACGTCGGAGACGATCGAATCGATTGCCGACCAGAATAAGCTGACGAATGGGGAGACATTCTCACTCGTACGTGATCTTGTGCAGCATTATGTCGGAGTCGTATATGAATAAGAGAAGAGCCTTGGGCCTAGTTGGTCCAAGGCTTTTTATTATGCCGATGCGCATGTACGACGGCCCATGCTGCTCCTGAGTGCATGGGTTTGCTGGATGGCGTAAAGAGCAAGAGAGGATGAGTTGGTTTTCTCGCAATGGGATGGAAAGATTGGGATGCCCTATTTTCAGCAGATAAGGTTCTCATATAGCCCCAGGTTTGATATACTCAATGACGACAATGATAATCATTATCGTTTATTGGGGTGGTCTTTTTGAGTTCGACATTTGATTCGAAATGGGACATAGATGTAAGCCGATTAAACGTCAAGCTGAGGGCGGTAGAGCTGTTGACCGGGGCTACAGATGAGCTGATCAAGCAGCATCTGACTGTACACGGGACGTTCATCATACCGCTAGGCGGACATGGCAAGCTGAGACGAGAGCATGGCAGCGTGGAGCTGGAGCCGGATCATGTCTACGCATGCGCGCCGGAGAGTACCTTTGGCCTGGAGGCGGAAGAGAAGGGGGAACTCTCTGTCTGCTTGATCAGACTGGACATTGCGATGGCATGTGAGGAGCGCTCGCATCCGGATGCCGAACAGGATGAACAGCGCCTTGCCACAAGACTCTTCGAGCAATTGGACGGACGAATGATCGGTCCGCCAGGCCATGCCGCTGCGCTTAGCAGGTCGATTCTGGATCACTTTGCAAGCGGGGAAGCGATGAAGAGATGGCGGGCTCGTCTGGATTGTGAAGAATTATTGTACGAGCTGATCGCTACGGGCAGAAAGGATCGGCAGTCGGGCACACGGGGAGCGCTGGAGCGTGTACGGGCCTATATTGACGAGCATTACTACGAAGAAATTGTAATTGAGCGTCTAGCCGGGATTGCGGAGCTAAGTCCCAAATATTTTGTCGACATCTTCAAAAAAACGTATGCCGTGAGCGCGATGGATTATTTGGCGGGTGTACGAATTAACCGAGCCAAGATGCTGATGCTGCGTTCCGACCGGTTGCTCCGCGACATCGCGCATGAGGTCGGCTATGCGGATGAATTTTATTTTAGCCGCAAGTTCAAGCAAATTGCTGGTATGTCTCCATCTGCTTATATGAAGAAGCGCGGCCGCAAGGTTGCCGCATATGGTTCGACGTCGCTGACGGGATATCTGCTTGCGCTTGGCATCGTTCCATTCGCTGCGCCTCTTCATCTGAAGTGGAGCCGAGGTTATTACGACCGCTACGGAGCCGATATTCCCGTTCATCTGGATGCGTACCGCCAGAACCACTATAAGGAATCCAATATCGCCAAGCTGGAGAGCGCACGACCAGAGCTCATCGTAAGCAACTATAACCTGGAGCAGTGGGAGAAGGACAGGCTGTCCGCGATTGCACCTGTATTCGAGATGCCGGAGGACGGATTCGGCTGGCGCGAAAAGCTGATACGGTTGGCAGAATGGCTTGGCGAGGAGCAGGAGGCTCACAGATGGCTTCAGCAATTCGAGGAGAAATCATTGACTCTGCAGGCCTGCATAAGGGCTCAAGCCAAGCCTTACCCCTGTCAAGTGCTTACGCTGAAGCTGCTGAAGGATAAGCTCTATGTTCACAATAGCTTCTGTCTTCAGGATGCGTTGTATGACGAACTTGGATTGCAGCCTGCTGAATCAAGCTTAGAGCCCGAAGAGAATCAGCTGGTAACGCTGCAACAGCTGTCGAGATTGAAGGCGGACCTGGTGCTGCTGCTCGTCTGCCAGGAGTCGGAGACGCTGGAGCACTGGGCTGCCGTCAAGCAGTCCACAGAATGGATGTCGCTGCCGCATGTGGTTAACCGGAAGCTGCATCTGATTGAATCCGACCCATGGCGGGAATATAGCCCGCTTGCGATAGTGCGCATGCTGGAGGACATGGCTTCATTGCTAACAGGAAATCGTCCATAACGGAACAGGAAAATGTCCATGGCCATGAAAAAACTCTTCCACTATAATTGCTAATGATATTCATTATCAATTACGGAGGAGAAGAGAGGAGCAATACAGTACGATGAAAAAAGCGATATGGAGCATTCTGCTGATCGTAGCTATGGCGGCGATTATGACAGCATGCGGAGGTAATAAAGAGGGTAATGTGCCGGCGAACGGACAAGGGGGAGCTGCCCAGACAGACCAGAACGCGGCAGCAGGCAATAACGGAACGGGTGGCGAAGAGGCTGCCAAGGAAGCGGAGTCTGGCACTCAGAAGATAACGTATCTGGACCAGGAATATGAATTGCCGGCTAAGGTAGAGCGCATCGTCATTGCCGGTGCGGTAGAAGCGATGGAGGATTCCATCGTGCTGGATGTGAACCCGGTCGGTGCCAATAGCTTCTCTGGCGTATTCCCGCCGCTGTTCGAATCGATTACAAAAAATGCGGTTTCTGTTGGAGAGAAAACAGAGCCTAACTATGAAGCGATTCTGTCCCTGAAGCCGGATGTCATTCTCGGCTCGACGAAATTCCCTCCAGAAGCGGCAGAGAAGCTGTCGGCGATTGCACCGACAATCCTCTATTCCCACGTCTCGACGAATTGGGAAGCCAACCTGAAGCTGCTGGGCGAGCTTAGCGGCAAGCAAGAGCAGGCGGAAGCGGAGATTAGCAAATACAAAGCGGACCTTGAAGCGGCCAAGCTTGAAGTGGGCGATAGCCTGAAGGATAAGAAGGTTGTAGTTGTCCGTCTCCGCGGCGGTCAAATGTATGTGTACCCGGCGAATGTGTATTTCAACCCAATCTTGTATGAAGAGCTAGGTCTGACGGTTCCGGCTGAGATTGCGGCTGCGAAAGCGCAAGAAGCGCTGTCTGTCGAGAAATTTGCCGAGATGAATCCGGATTATCTGTTCCTTCAATTCTCACCGGATGAGAACAAAGATACGCCGAATGCGCTTGAAGAGCTGCAAGCCAACCCCATTATGAAGAGCGCTGCTGCATTCAAGAACGGCAAGGCTTTTGTCAACGTAATTGATCCGCTCGCACAAGGCGGTACGGCGTACAGCAAGATCGAGTTTTTGAAAGCTGCAGTTGAGAAACTGAAAAACTAAGACACTCTCCATCAAAAATCTATAAGGCGTTGTTATTATGCGACACAAACGTTCGCTGCCGGTTGTCATCCTCGTGATGGCGCCGGCAGCCGCTATATTCATGATCTGGTTATCCATATCATTCGGGGCAAAAAGCATCTCTGCGGAGATGGTATGGGATGCAGTCTTTCACTTTGATCCAGACAATGTCGATCATCAAATTATTCATGTATCCCGGTTACCGAGAGTGATCGGAGCTCTGCTTATTGGAGCATTTCTCGCGGTGTCGGGCGCTTTGATGCAAGGCATGACACGGAATTACTTGGCTTCGCCTGCTATTATGGGTGTCTCGGACGGTTCGGTGTTCCTGGTCACAATCGCCATGATTTTTGTGCCGAGCGGTGGGTCTGTAAGCTTAATTGCTTTCTCGATGATCGGCTCGGCGATTGGAGCGGGCATTGTCTTTGGTATCGCCTCGCTTATTCCAGGCGGAATGTCTCCTGTTAAGCTGGCTATATTGGGTACGATAATCGGAACCTTTTTGAGCGGGCTGTCGGCCGTCATGTCAAGCTACTTTCAAATTTCGCAGGGGCTTAGCTTCTGGTACAATGCCCGGCTCCATCAGATGGACCCGGAGCTGATCAAGCTGGCGATTCCGTTTGCGGTTGTCGGTCTGGCACTGGCGGTTGGCTTGTCCCGTTCGATTACAGTGATGTCGCTCGGAGATGACGTATCAGCCGGACTTGGGCAGCGAACGGTACTTGTCAAAGGACTTGCCATCTTATCGGTGGTCATCCTCACAGGTGTAGCCGTTGCGCTGGCAGGGAAGATTGCGTTCGTCGGTCTTATTATTCCGCATATTGCAAGATTCCTGACAGGCGTCGATTACCGCTGGATTATACCGGTATCGGGCGTGCTTGGCGCAATGTTCCTGGCGCTATGCGATGTCCTGTCCCGATTTATCAACCAGCCCTTCGAGACGCCGATCGGCGTAGTGACGGCGCTATTTGGTGTACCGTTCTTTCTCTATCTGATCAAGACGAGAGGGGGCGGCAAGCATGTTTGAGCGGCAATCGCCTGCAAGGTTCTGGCTCGTCGCGGCATCAACGGTCGCAATTATGGTGTTCGGGGCTTACTTGAGCCTTACGAACGGCATGTTCGACATGTCGGTTGCGGACGTGTTGAAGACGCTGCTGCGTATCGGGGAGTCTAGCCGGGAGCATGATCTGGTCATCTTTACGTTCAGGCTGCCCAGAATCGTTCTTGCAATTTTGGTAGGCTTTGCCCTTGGCATGGCCGGGTCAGTCATACAAGGTGTCATGCGCAACGGGCTGGCCGATCCCGGTATTCTAGGCATTAATGCGGGCGCGGGCATGGCCGTGGTGCTGTTCATGTTCTTTTTCCAAGGCACGGTCAATGCAACAGGTTGGGCTGCAGTTATGATGATGCCTATGTTCGGATTGATAGGCGGTCTTCTAGCGACCACACTAATCTATATGTTCGCCCGGGAACAGGGCAGGCTGGACCCGCAACGGTTCATTCTGGTCGGCATCGCTATTGCATCAGGGTTCGGTGCGATTACGATGTACGTATCGCTCAAGATGAATCCGAATGATTTTGAGATGGCCACCGTATGGCTGGCAGGCAGCATCTACAGCGCGAATTGGAAGTTCGTCGCAACTATGCTGCCTTGGCTTATCCTGATTCCGCCTGTTCTGTGGTGGAGAGCGCGAACGCTTGATATGCTCCAGCTAGGCGAATATAATGCAACTGGCCTCGGCGTTCCTGTCGAGCGGGAGAAGAATGTGCTGCTTGCTTGCAGTATCGGTCTGGTCAGCGCAAGCGTTGCAGTATCGGGCAGCGTCGGTTTTGTAGGCTTGATCGCGCCTCATATCGCCAGACGTCTGGTCGGCTTGCGGCATCGTTCTATCGTTCCAATCAGCGGGCTGATCGGAGCGGCTATGGTGGTTGTCGGCGACTTTATCGGAAAGACGGTATTCGCTCCTGCCGAGCTTGCGGTCGGTATCGTCATCTCGGTGATCGGGGTGCCGTATTTTGTCTACTTGTTAATCCGATCAAGGAGCTAGAGAGAAAAGGAGAGGACCAGCATGATTCATTTTCAACGTATGGAGGCATTGGGCCGTGAGCTGCTCATCTATCTTCCGCCTTCGTATCATCGGGAGCCGAACAGAAGATTTCCTGTCGCTTACGTCCAGGACGGCGGCGAGCTGTTCGAGATGGTGTCCAATCAGTTGGACCATCTGGCCGCTCAGGGGAAGCTGGAAGAAATCCTGTTCGTCGGTGTGAAGCCGCATAACCGGAATGAGGAATATACGCCTTGGCCGGCCCCGCCTCTGCTGGACAGCTATCCTCCCTTCGGCGGCAAGGGGCGCCAGTATGTAGATGAGCTTGCGGACCGGTTAAAGCCTTATATTGACGAGAGGTATCGAACCAAGCCGGAAGCGGAGCATACAGCCATTATCGGCGGCTCCTTCGGTGGACTCATCTCGCTGTTCGCGGGTTATTGGCGGCCCGATGTCTTCGGGCGTCTGGGAATTCTGTCGGCTTCATTCTGGTTTGAGGGCGTGATGTCCTTCGTGAAGGAGCAGTCTGCGCTGCCGGATTCCCTGCGGGTTTATATGTCGGTGGGCGATTGCGAAGGCATCTATAAATCCAACATTCAAAGGAATATGGTTCCTTATTCCGTAGCAGCGTCAGAGCTGTTCCTGCAAAAGGGCTTCCCTGCCGAACAGCTGCGCTTCGAGCTGCGGGAGGGCGGGACGCATGACAGCCTCTACATGGGGGAGCATCTGCTCCGATCGCTGTCATGGCTGTTCCCCGTTCATGTGGAACAAGCTGCCAAGCCGCCTGTTGCGTTCGAATCGGAAGAGAGCACAGAGGAGTACAGCATTCCGGGCACTCGCCGCTTCGCGATCCGCTCCCGGAAGACAGGAAGGGAATACCATATCTTTCTATGGCAGCCCAAGACTGCTCCCCCGGAGGAGGGCTATTCCGTTCTGTACTCGCTGGACGGCAACGCTACATTCGGTACGCTGGCGGAAGCGATGAGGCTGCAAGGCCGCAAGCCGCATGGGATGGAGCCTCAAGTTATTGTAGCGATCGGTTATGATTCGGAGGATCCGATTGTATCGGGGCCGCGATTCTACGACTATACGATTCCTGCAAGCTTGTCCGAGCTGCCTGCCAGGCCGGATGGCTCCACTTGGCCGGAAGTCGGCGGTGCGGAAGCATTCGCTGCTTTCATCGAGGATGAGCTAAAGCCTGTCATTGAAGGCATGGTGCGGATTAACCGGAAGCGGCAGACGCTGTTCGGCCATTCCTTGGGCGGATTCTTCGCCCTGCATATGCTTTTCAGCCGCCCCGGTTCCTATCAGGGCTATATTGCGGGCAGTCCCTCCATCTGGTGGAAGGGGCATGATCTGCTGAAGCGATGGCCGGAAGTAGAGGACAAGCTGCGCAGCGGAGAAATCGAGGCATCGCTTCTTATTGGCATCGGGTCGGACGAGAAACCGTCGATGGTCGCTGATGCGGAGCGGCTGTATGAGCTGATGCTTCCGTATGCAGGAGAGCGGTTCAAGCTTTGCTACCGGAAGTTCGACAACGAAGGGCATGTATCCGTATTGCCCCCGCTGGTAAGCGAGCTGCTAAGGTTTATCAAATAAAAGGAGCAAGCGGTCATGATGGCCGCTTGTTCCATTTTATCGTTTGCTTTCAACTAGCCGGACAGCAGATTCTTCGCCTGAGCGCTAATCGAGTGCGAACCGGGTGAATAGCTGCCAGAGCAGCTCGCGCCGGCTGTTCACGTTTGTTTTGTCAAAGATCGATTTTAAGTGATCCTGGACAGTATAGGCGGAGATATGCAGCTTGGCGGCAATTTCTTTGGTCGAGGAGCCGCGGAAAATGAGCTCCGCAACTTCCATCTCCCTGGAGGTCAGCGCATACGCCTTGGCGAGCAAGGGGAGAATTTCGGAAGGCTTCGCAAGCTCGAATTGCACGGCGATGCCGTAGCGACCGGCCTCACCGCGCCGATCGTCCAGCCGAATTGCTCGCAGAGTCAGATAGGTGCCGTCCGGAATACGGACGGTAGTGCGGGCTTCACTGCCGGAGACGGCTGCCGCTTTGGCGCATACAGCTTGCAGTGGCCTCGGCATGGCGGATTCCGGCAGCTGCTCCCACTCGCGTAAGTAAGCCAGCCATTCATCCGCGATCCCATTGACATAGTGGGGAGCCAGAGCATCGTCGAGAACCAAGAGCGCAGGCTCTTGCTGAGCTAACTTATGCGATGCGGCTTCCGGTACAGTCAGCGTATAGGTCCGCAGCGCGCGGGCAATCACAGGGGCAATATCCGCTATTCTATCCAGTTCATGCTGCTCGAAGGGAGGGGCATGAGCGGAGCGGAACAACGTCAAGAAGCCCCAGCATGCCCCGTCGTCGGTTAGCGCGGCCCGGAGTTCGTCGATGAAGCCTGCCGGTTCCAGGATGGTGCGATACCGGATGCTTTGCTCAGGCTGTCCTTCTGTAGCGAGCTGCAGGGAGGCGATGGACGGCTGGGTGCTCGCTAGCAGATGATAGGCATGGATGTCATCCGCTCCGTACTCCAGCTCGAACAGCTTGCTGTGAATAGGCTCTATGCCTTCTTCGGTCATAGCTCCTGTAGACAGCAGCGTAATGGGATCGACGGAGGTGCAGCACGCCGCATCGAAGGGCAGGAGCTCACGCAGCAGCGGCAGCAAGCCCTCACGGAAGCTGCGGGCCAGCGGCGAATGGATGCGCAGCGCTTCTATGCGTTTTGAGTAAGAGGCCATATCGGTTCCTTTCTGCCAAACCAACAATCCCATGAATATGGGATAGCGATATAAGGGCATAGCCTTATAATTGAGAATAATTCTTACTACATTGTAAGGGAGCATCGTTGGAAAGGAAAGCGAGGTTGTAAATATGAAGAAGACGGATATTGTAGTGGTAGGCGGTTACGGACATGTAGGGAGCGGTATTTGCATGAGACTGGGCCGTTTATTTCCCGGCAGAGTAATAGCGGCAGGCCGAAGCTTGAAGAAAGCGCAAGCCTATTGCGATCAGACTGGGGGGAGAATAAGACCTCTGGCGCTAAATGTGAACGAGAGGCCAAGCCAAGACTGGTTCGATTCGGTCAAGCTAGTCATCATGTGCCTGGATCAGCAAGATACGGCATGGACAGAAGCATGCTTGCGAAGCGGAACGCATTATGTAGATATATCGGCGAAGGCGCCATTCTTGCGGCAGTTGAAGAAGCTGGACGCCATAGCCCGGGAGGCGGGCTCCACCGCTGTATGCAGCGTCGGACTTGCTCCGGGGATGACTAATTTGCTTGCGATGGAGACGGCAGTTGAACTGGACGAGGTGATGGATATCGCAATCTCCATCATGCTTGGCCTTGGAGAGAAGCATGGCAGGGCCGCAATTGAATGGACGATCGACAGCTTCGTGGGCGCGCCCTTCGAGATTAGAGAGAATGGCCGAGTTGTTAAGAAACGGCCCTTCACCGAGGGAAGGAAGGCGGACTTCGGAATTAGCGGCAGACGAACGGCTTACCGATTTCCCTTCTCTGATCAACTGACGCTAGGGGATACGCTTGGGACGGTGAATGTGTCGACAAGGCTGTGCTTTGATTCCCGGGTCGTAACGAGCAGCCTTGGCGCGATGGCGGCAATCGGGCTTCCAGGTCTGCTGGCCAAGGACGGTATCAAAGCAGCTTTGGCGGATAGCTTCGATCGGTTCAGCTTCGGTTCAGATCGATATGCCGTACGCGTAGATACGCTCGGGACGAAAGGAGGCGAAAGGGTCTGCTCCAGCGCGCTACTGATAGGGCGGGAGGAAGGGGCGGCCACCTCCGCCGCCGCAGCGGCAACGGCGCAATTATTATACACAGGCGAACCGCCCTCGGGCGTCTATCATTCCGAGGAAATCTTCCATCTCGAGGAAGAGAGCGGCTTGCTGCGACTGGCTACGCAAGACGCATGGAGACACGGAGCACATCGGCTCAGGTCGGAGATTGACGGGGCTGAGCTAAAGCGAGATTGGAAAGTCCTTCGGCAGTCAGACACATAGCGGTTTGCATCCATTCAAAAAAACCCCGCAGCAGGACGTCCCTCGACGTCATGCTGCGCGGTTATGCTGTCTGATGGATTATGCGTTATGCGGTATGCAGGGCGGCGCGGCTGCCATCCATCTGCCGCCATAGGCTGCGATAGAGGCCCTCTTCCCGGTGCAACAGCTCGGCATGTGTTCCGGCTTCGACGATCGCGCCGTTCTCCATGGCGACAATGGTATCGGCTTCTTGAACGGTTGTCAGCCTGTGGGCGATGACGAGCACGGAGCTTCCGCGTTCCTTGGAACGCTTGAGAATGGCCTCCATCACTTTGCGTTCCGTCTCGAGGTCCAGCGCGGAGGTCGCCTCGTCGAAGATCCAGACAGGCCGATCAGCGAGGACCGCTCTCGCAATAGCCAGCCGCTGCTTCTGTCCTCCGCTTAGCGAATTGCCATGCTCGCTCATGACGGTATCATAGCCTTCCGGCAGGGCTTGAATGAAACCATGGGCTTCCGCGATCATCGCCGCTTCGATCAGCTCCTCCTCGGTTGCCTCCGGCTTCGCCATAAGCAGATTGTCGCGGATCGACCCGGCATAGAGATAAGGACGCTGCGGCACATAGGAGACAAATTGCCTGGCTTGCTCCGCGCTCTCTATAGTAGCGGCTCCGCATACCTTTACAGTGCCGGCGGTAGGGAAGAGGAGACCGGCACCAAGCTTGGCGACTGTAGATTTGCCTGAGCCGCTTGATCCCACGATTGCCATGAACGAAGCTGGTCTAAGCGCAAGCTTGAACTCGTCAAGCAGAGGAGGGCTTGACGCCCTTTCGTCCGAATGTGCCTGCTTCTCGGCCTCCTGAATTCCGGCATGCTCATCGTAGCCGAACTGCACGTTGTGCCAAGTTAGACTGGCTTCCTGATCGTCTGCTGAACTATTGATTTCCCCGTTATGCTCCGGTTCTTTCTCTGCATTCCATATGCTGGCGATTCGAATGGCGGCGCCTTTGGATTCCTGGATTTGTCCCCATAGCTGCCCCAGTGCGAGCAGCGGATTATAAACTCTCCAGATGAGAATGAAGAATGCCATTAGTGCTCCGATATGAATTTTGCCCTCTACGGCAAGCCAGGCGACGACAAGAATGGTACCCCATGCGATCAGCAATGCGGACGTAACGGACAGTGTTTGGACAAGCGCTTGCCACCACATTCTGCGCATATACAGGTCGTTAAGCTTCTGGCGTTCATGAACGAATCGCTCCGTCATCCATTCCTGGGCATCGAAGGCCCTCAGCATATCCATGCTTTGAAGGGCATCCTGCTGGCATTGCTTCAGCACGCTTTCTTGATCCGCTACCCGCTTGCCGATATTCATCAGCCGATGGCGCAGCAGATGGCTCCCCAGCAGGCATAGGGGCATGAGCAGTATGACACCGAGTGCTACCTGCCATTGCAGCGTGAACATATAGATGCAAGCAAAGATAAGCATGAGAACCTGGGTACCCATATTGTTGAAGATCGTGACCGGCAGGAGAGTAACTTTATTCGAATCCCAGTAAATTCGCTGCTGCAGATCGGCGGAATGTGAAGCTTGCGCTTTCTCCAGCGGCAGCCGCTGCGCATGATCGGCCAGATCAAGCGCAACATTGCGGTGAAGGATACTCATATTGTTTTGCTTGAGATAATGCCCGATCAGTCCAAGCACAGTCAGCACAAGCAGGCCGATGTTAAAGCCGATGAGCAAGTTTCTTACTTTGTCCAGCTCACCCGTCTCCAAGAAATTAAAGTAAAATTCCATCATCATCGGAATAAGGAGGTGAATGACCAGATCGGTCAGGCAGAGAAAAATCGCGAGTACGAATAACGTTCGGCTGCTGCCGAGCCGGCTCCATAGCAGCGGAATAAGCTCCCGGAGGCGCGGAGTGGCGCTTAGCTGCGGCGCTTGTTTCATCAAGCCGTCCTCCCTTCGGTATCGTTGTCCTGCCAGTCGCCCGCTTGAACGAGTGCAGCGTAGCGGCCTTGCATCTGCATCAGCTCATGATGCGTACCAGATTCCATACACTGCCCGTCTTCCACATATAAGATGCAATCCGCATCCCGCACGGTGGAGAGACGATGGGCAACCACAATGACGGTGCGGCCCTTGGCGATGGTACGCAGCGCTTCCTGCATGGCCGCTTCATTGGCGGCATCGAGCGCGCTTGTCGGTTCGTCGAGCAGCAGCACGCGCGGATTGCGGATATAGGCCCGGGCTAACGCGAGCCGTTGCTTTTGTCCGCCGGAGAGTCGCCCGCCGCCTTCGCCCAGACGATGCTCATATCCACCGGGCAAGTCTTTGATGAATGAATGCGCATTGGCGAGCAGGGCGGCCTGCCGGATCTCCTCGTCCGTGGCATTCAGCTTGCCGATACGGATATTGTCAGCGACGGTAGCATCGAGAATTACAGAGTCCTGCGGCAAATAAGCCGCATGGTCGCGCCACTGCTTCCAATTGCCTTCATGAAGCGGGGTTGCGCCATGCCGGATGATGCCTTCATCTGGGGGGTACAGTCCAAGCAGCAGCTTAAGGAGCGTGCTCTTGCCGCTTCCGCTTGGGCCTACGATCGCCGTCTTCTGTCCGTGGCGGAAGGTCGCAGAGAAGCTCTGAAGCACAGGGTTGTCGCCATAACGGAACGTACAGTCCTCAAGGCTGATGTCCGCATCCTGGGCCCATTCCGGCGGTTCATCGCCATTGCCGGATTGCTTGGCTTTGGAGTCGGCCGGTTGTTCCGCCAGTTCCAGCGCACGGCTCGCATGGGCGATGGCATCCTGTACCGCTGCCCATGTATTGGCAATGTGTGCAAGCGGGAAGATGATTCGCTCATAGGAGAGAATGAAGGCCGCTATTGCTCCGATGCCTAGTGTGCCTTGGACGACCATCCAGGCGCCCATGCCGAAAATATAGGTTTGTCCGAAGAGAAATCCAATCATAATGGCAGAATTGGTGACGGCGCGGTACATATCCGTTCGAAGCCAGCGGCGCCTTGTTATCTCCACTTGCTGTACCCATTTCTGATTAAAATCCTTACGTCTATTGAAACTGCGGGTGACCTCCGCACCTTGCAATTGGTCCAGCAAGGCGGCATCCGTCTCGGCTTGAGCCGTGTTCGTCCGCTCTTGATTAATGCGGATAGGCTTACCGAGCATGTTGCTTAACAGCGGTATGAGCAGTGCGGCGACAAGCGCGCCCGCCATAAGCTGCCAGGACAGCACAGTCAGATACGCAAACAAAAACACGATGGACAGAACGTTCTGCACGAGCTCAGGCAGCTTCTCATTCAGTCCGGCTTGTGCGCTGACTGCTGACTGGTTCATCCGCTGAAGCTTGTCGCCGGTATGCCAGCTGTTATATTTCACCAGCCGCATGATGAATAACCCGTTCAAGATATCGCGTTGCAGGTTGAGCGTTGTCCGGTTGGATAAGCGCTGCATCAGGAAGGCTTGCACGAACGAAATGAGAAGCTCGGAGGCGAATATGGCCCCGAACCAGAGTGCCGCTATCGACAAGGCATTGCCGTCCAGCGCATATGCCGCATCGAAGAGCCGCCGCATCGCTTCGGCCCAGCCGACCGGAAGCAGTGATGCGACAATGGCGATCATGCTGACGCCGGCATAGGAGAGCCATTGCTTCTTAGCGCGTCTCAGCATAAGAATAATGATAGACAGGGATCCCTGCTTCGATGAAGTATTCAAACCCGCACCTCCGAAAGTGTTCTATAACCAATAATGTCATAAATGGGCAGAACTTAATAGCCCCTACGGAATGAATGGTGATACATCTTCAGACGGAGATGCGAACGAAGCCGTTTCTGACTTGCATGGGATGAATAAAAAAGAGAGCTGCTGATTTGAGGGGTTATCTCATTCAGCAGTCTCTCGGATTGTGCGCATCTTTTACTAGCAAGTATATTTGCACTCTGGCTCGGTCTGGATAAAGAAGCCGTTTCTGACTTGCGCCGCCCAGTTCTGCAAGCTTCCTTCCACAGCCCAGATACTGACGTGCGGGATGGGACTAGGAAAGGAGATACGTGTATCCATGTATGAACATGACAATTGCAGAATTGGGCGGTAGCTATAGTATTGCAACGGGGGATTGGGCGTATGACTCGAATGACAGAAGCCGAGAAGTGTCGTCAACGGACCTCGAGCTGGCAGGAGGCCCCGTGATCCTAGACGGCATACGAAAGCGGGCAAGAGGCAAGAAGCAGGGTGCGCAGCTCGTTCCAATGCTGAATCGGACATGAGTAGGAGCGGATGATTCCCAAATACAAGTCGATGGCTCCGTTAATAATAGGACGCTGCTTCTCCGGGAGACGAGCCATCGCCCATTCGGCAGCCTCCAGCTTGGAATAAATCAGGCCTGTCTCGCGGTAGGACCAGATGCGCGCCAATGTCAGGGCGCCCATCGCCTCCGCAGCGTCAACCGTTCGCATCTCCGTATCCTCAGTCGCGGATGGAATCATCAGACACTCGGCATCGCTGCGCAGTGAATCCCAAAAGTGCGCCTCCGGCACGGCTGAGGAGATAACGGCAAGGGGCGAACCGTACAAGGCAATGCCAAGCTGCCGGGTAAGTGTTACATGGCAAGCCAAATCAGGATCGGTGAGCTCATCCTTATACCAGAAGCCGCGGTCGTCCCAGTAGGCCATCTCCGCATACTGTTTTCTCCAATAATCGCTAAAGTGAAATTGGTAGGGAGCGGGATGCTTCCATAGCTTGAGATCATCATGCAGCATAATGCTCACTTCGACCGGCGCTGGCGTACGATGAAACATAAGAAAGGCCAGCATGAGCTGATGTCTCTCGTCTGGTGTCAGCGGCCGATTGATGACCACCAGCATATCCAGATCGCTGCGTCCGGGGTGATAAGCGCCCAGGCATATGGAGCCGTGAACGTAGAGGCCAATCAGTGCATCCCCTAAGAAATCATACATATAATTGTTAATGAGGAGAGCTTGGCGCCTGATGTCCGGCGGACAGTCCTCCCAATGTAAACCATTCATTGTGGTTCTCCTTTTCCTTACGGCTGGCGTATTCAAGCTGCCGTATGCGTTTCATATTCTGAACTTTAAAGCAATCCGGCTTGGCCGCGCAAGGTAAAACAAAGGCTATAGTCAATCTCTACCTTGTCTGGATTTCGAGAAGAGCATACAATGGAAATAAATACACATGTTCGTGTTTATCCGGTATACTGAAAAGGCATAAGAACAACAACAGGGAACTAACAATAGATTCATTCAAAGGAGTGAGAAGGCTTGCAATATGAGGTACTGAACAAAGGCGCCTTCGCTATGCTTCGCCTGAAGCTTGATCAAGGCGAACGCGTGAAGGCAGAATCCGGCGCTATGGTATCCATGTCTTCAACGCTTGAGCTAAGAGGCACGACGGACGGCGGTATTATGCGGGGACTCGGCAGAATGCTTAGCGGAGAGAGCTTTTTCTTCCAGGAAGTGAACGCCGCCCGGGGCGGAGGCGAGCTGACGCTGGCTCCCAAGACGCTTGGCGATATAGAAGCCGTAGAACTGGACGGAACGTATACGCTGCTTGTACAGAAGGACGGATTTCTGGCGGGGACAGACGGAATTGAAGTGAGTACCAAAATGCAAAATTTGAGCAGGGGCTTGTTCTCAGGCGAGGGCTTCTTCGTGGTTGAGGTGAGAGGTCGGGGCATGGTGTTTTTATCCTCCTTCGGCGCCATTCATGAAGTCAAGCTGGGGCCGGGTGAAGAGATAGTCATTGATAACGGACATGTGGTCGCATGGCCAAGTACGATGGCCTACAGCATCGAGAAGTCTTCGAAGGGCTGGGTGTCTAGTTGGAAGAGCGGAGAGATGCTCGTTTGCCGGTTCCGCGGGGAAGGGACTGTTCTTATTCAGAGCCGGAATCCTGGCGCATTCGGCAATTGGATACAGCGATACATACCGACGTCATCAAAATAACCGAGATATAACGCGAATAAAGAAGGTCCCTCTTCATCCAGACGGGAGTACCGTACTCATGAAGAAGGACCTGTTTATTCGAGGGTAAGACCGATCGGGCAATGATCGCTGCCCATGACGGCCGCGTCGATACGGACATCTGCAATTGTTGGGGCAAGCCGCTCAGATACAAGGAAGTAGTCGATGCGCCAACCCACGTTTCTCTCCCGCACCTTTGGCATGAACGACCACCAGGTGTAGGCATCCGTGCGATCGGGGTAGAGATAGCGGAACGAATCGACAAAGCCGGATTCAAGAAGCCGTGTCATGCAGGAGCGTTCCTCCGTAGTAAAGCCGGAATTGCCATGATTGGACTTGGCGTTTTTCAGATCAATCTCCTGATGGGCGACATTCAGGTCACCGCATATGATAACAGGCTTGCGGCTGTCGAGTCCCTTGATGTACCCGAGGAACCGATTCTCCCATTCCAGCCGATAGTCGAGGCGAGAGAGATCCCGTCTCGCATTAGGCGTATAGACATTAACCAGATAATAGTGTTCGAATTCGAGCGTGATGACTCTGCCTTCGAACTCTTCGTTATCCTCCAGGCCATACCAGACCGACAAGGGCTCTATTTTGGTAAAGATCGCCGTACCGGAATAGCCTTTTTTCTCAGCATAATTCCAATATTGGCGGTATTGGTCTCCGAGCGGAAGGTCAATCTGTCCGAGCTGGAGCTTCGTCTCTTGCAGACAGAAGAAGTCTGCGCCGGTAGAAGCGAAATAATCCAGAAACCCTTTTTTGACGCAAGCTCGAAGACCGTTCACGTTCCAGGATATGAATGTGGTCATGGTAAGGCTCCTTCTTACGTGTATAACGTTAGTAATAATAGCTGTTGCTTTCCGAAGCGATGAACACGACCGCCAACAAGACGATCAACGAGATAATCCCCCAAAGTATCGTGCCGATAATGCTGCAGACTAGGCCGCCGATCGCAAGACCGCGTCCTTGTTCTTGATCCCCGGATAGCTTGATCTCCTTGAGCGACAATGCGCCGAGGATGATGCCTACGATGCCGGGAAGAAAGCCGATATAAGGAATAATGATCGAACAGATGCCTAGTACCAAAGTGGCAATCGATTTTCCGTTCGTTTTGGGCGGTTGATAATAAGGTTGAAAATGCGGGGGCTGCTGATAGTGCTGTTGCTGCTGCGAATAGCCGCCCGATTGATAGTTTTGTTGTTGCTGCTGGTCGTCATTCTGATAGTGACTCAACGCGGTTCCTCCTTTTGTCTAACCAGGCGATTCGTGCGTGCCTGATCTGTAAAAATCATATCAAACATGTCTTTTGCATACAACAAAAGATTGTCAAGCAAGAGAGGAAAGGAACCATCATGAAGAAGAAAGCCGGGCCTGAATCCGTAAGTCATTATTACAGTATGTTACGCCGTTACTTGCTTCCTCAGAAGTCAACATTGATCGGCCTTGCCCTATTGTTGTTTATTTCGATAGGCATACAGCTTATCAGCCCCCAAATTATCCGTTACTTTATCGATACGGCCCAGTCAGACCAACCGCTGGAGCTGCTTATGTATGCGGCACTTATTTTTATCGGCTTTTCTTTGGTCGGACAGATCATTAGCGTCATTGCGACTTATGTAAGCGAGAACTTGGCATGGCGTACGACCAATAAGTTGAGAGGCGATCTCGCAGAGCATTGCCTTAGGCTGGATATGTCTTTCCACAAGTCCAACACATCGGGCTCGCTGATTGAGCGGGTAGATGGGGATGTAAATGCCCTAGCCAATTTTTTCTCCAGTTTTATTATTCATCTGGCTGGCAACCTGATTCTGATGATTGGGATTATTGTGCTGCTGTTCCGCGAAAATCTGTGGATCGGAGCGGGCATGCTTCTATTCGTCGTATTCGCGATGTTCATTATCCAGTGGATTCGCAAGTATGCAGCTCCAGTCTGGCAGAGTTGGCGGGGAGTCAACGCGGAGTTCTACGGCTTTATTGGCGAGCATCTGGAAGGAACGGAGGATACGCGCGCGAACGGAGCTTCCGGTTTCGTCATGCGCCGATTCTACTCGCTGCTTCGACGAATGCTTCCGCTGCGCAGAAAGGCGTTCCTCGGATTTGCGTCGATGTGGATTACGACCATTATTGTGTTTGCGCTCGGCAATGCGATGGCTTTTGCCATTAGCGCCGTATTATGGAAGGCGGGAAGCATTACAATAGGCACCGTCTATCTGATCTTCTTCTACACGGAATTGCTGGCGAAGCCGATTGAGAAGATCCGAACACAGATCGAGGATTTGCAGAAGGCGGATGCAAGTCTGCAGCGAATAAAGGCGCTGTTCGCGCTTCAGCCCAAGGTACAGGACGGACGCGGAGATGCGCTGCCAGACGGACCGCTGGCCGTACATATCGAGCGCGTCACATTCGGATATGATGACCAGCCTACGCTATCCGATCTGGATATTCAGCTGAAACCTGGCGAAGTGCTCGGCTTGCTGGGCAGGACAGGCAGCGGCAAGACGACGATCGGCCGTCTGCTGCTGCGGTTCTACGACCCGCAGCAAGGCAGCATTAAGTTAAGCGGGATTGACATCAGAGATTGCCGATTGTCGGAAGTCAGGGACAAGGTGGGGCTGGTTACGCAGAATATCGAGATTATACAGGGCAGCGTACGGGACAATCTGACTTTCTATAATGAAGCCATTGAGGATATGGCCATTATCGAAGTGCTCCATGATTTGGGCTTGGCCTCCTGGTACGGCTCGTTGCCGGACGGCCTCGATACAAGGCTGGATTCGGGAGGCGGAAGCCTGTCGGCAGGCGAAGCGCAATTGCTTGCCTTTGCCAGGGTATTCCTGAACAACCCGGGACTGGTCATTCTGGACGAGGCGTCTTCGCGGCTTGACCCCATTACGGAGCATCGTCTGGAGAAGGCGATTGACAAGCTGCTGCGCGAGCGAACTTGTGTCATTATCGCGCATCGTCTTGCCACGATTCAGCGGGCGGATCGCATCGTGATTCTGGAGCAAGGGCGTATGGTGGAACACGGCGAGCGGACCAAGCTGGCGAGTGATCCTTCTTCGAGATTCAGCCGCATGCTCGCAGCGGGATTGGAGGAGGCGACAGTATGAGTTCATTTCAATATATGATGCGGCTGATCGGTTACCGCAAGGGCTGGTATATCGCCAATGCCTTGATGTGGACGATCATCTATCTGATGCCGATCTTCCCAGGTCTCATAATGAAGATGTTTTTCGATTCCCTCGAACTGAGCGGCGCCGTTGCAATCGGAACAGGTACCATTATCGCGCTGCTGCTAGGCGCGGCGATCGCCAGAAGCGCAAGTATCTGGATTGGCTTTATTACAGATGTGAACTTTCGTTTCCGTATGGGCATGCTGCTCCGCCGCAACCTGCTGGAGCATGTGCTGAAGGAGCCGGGGGCTAAAGCAATTCCTTGCTCGCCTGGCGAGGCGATCAGCCACTTCCGGGATGACGTGGATCAGTCGGAAGAAGCGGTAAGCTGGTCGGTCGACGTATTCGGCATGACTTGCTTTGCGGTGGTTGCCTGCTTTATCCTCGTTCGGATTGACGCACAGATGACGATGCTTGTATTTCTGCCGCTGGTGCTGGTCGTCATTGCCGCACAACTGGCGACGACGAGGCTGCAGAAGTACCGCTCCGCGAGCCGTGAAGCGACCTCCCAGGTGACAGGCGCGATCAGCGATATGTTCGGCAACGTGCAGGCCATTCAGGTTGCCGGAGCGGAGAAGCGGGTCGTGGACCGCTTCCGCTCGCTGAATGATACCCGCCGCAAAACGATGCTGAAGGATAAACTGATGACGGAGGGACTGGATTCGATCTTCTCCAATACGGTCAATCTGGGGACGGGCTTGATTCTGCTGCTGGCAGGGAGCAAGATGCGGGGCGGGGACTTTGCGGTAGGCGACTTTGCGTTATTTATCTATTACTTGACCTTCGTCACGCAATTCATCTCCAACTTCGGCAAGTTCCTAACCTACTTCAAGCAGATGGGCGTAGCCTTGACTCGATTGACATGGATCTTGCAGGGCGCTCCGGCCAAGCTGCTGACGGCGTTCAAGCCGCTGCATCTCCGCAAGGAGGACAGCGGGACTTCGGCCAACACAGAGCCGCTGTCGTCTGGCGACAAGTTGCAGCAGCTCACCGCGAAGGGATTAACGTACCGGTATCCCGAGACAGGACGGGGTATCGAGCACATTGATTTGAAGCTGAAAAGAGGAGCCTTTACCGTCGTGACCGGACCAATCGGGTCGGGCAAGACAACATTAGTTCGGACACTTCTGGGCTTGCTGCCGAAGGATAGCGGGGATGTCCGCTGGAACGGCCAGCTGGTGGAGGACCCCGGCTCTTTCTTCATCCCTCCCCGCAGCGCCTACACCGCACAGGTGCCAAGGCTGTACAGCGATACGCTAAAGGAGAACATCCTTCTCGGCCAAGCAGACGAGGGCGACGAGTTGCCGCGGGCCATCCATACGGCTGTCATGACGGAAGATCTGGCAGGCTTGCCGCTTGGGCTTGAGACGGTTATCGGCCCGCGCGGCGTCAAGCTGTCGGGGGGTCAGGCACAGCGCACCGCTGCCGCAAGAATGCTTGTCAGGGAAGCGGAGCTGTATGTATTCGATGATTTGTCCAGCGCGCTGGATGTCGAGACGGAGCAGAAGCTCTGGACACGATTGTTTCAAGAACGCGGCGATGCGACCTGCCTTGTTGTCTCGCATCGGAAGGCTGCACTTGCGCAGGCCGATCATATTATAGTCATGAAGGACGGAGAAGTAGAAGCCGAAGGAAAGCTGGAGGAGCTTCTGGCATCCAGTGAATCGTTCCGCCGATTATGGAAAGGCGATGAGAGCCACTAATCCTTCAGTCAAAAGAACGCCGCTTTGGGCAGACGGTCTGGCCGTCCGCTCCAAGCGGCGTTTTTGGTGTATTGCTATAGCGCTTTTTTCGTAATGTCCACAACAAGTACTATTTATATAGTAGATAGAGATTCTTTGAGCGATCGTTTTTTTGCAGAGCTTAGTCTAGAACACGCTAAAAACCAGTTCTTTTGTATGATTAGGGTTCTCTGTATTCATGTCGTATCCCAGACTTACAGCTTCAAGCTCACGATCAGAACGACAGCCAAAATAGCGATCAGGGAAACCGCAAGCGACGTAACATAGGATGAGACGGAGACGCTGCCCGAGGCTGCTTGCAGACGTTTCTTAAGCTTGCCGCCCATGATGCCTACAACGATCAGGAACAGCAAAATAATTGTACCGCCAGCCTTTTCCATCATATCGAGCCAAAATGGCTTGTCCGAGCCCATATTGAGCTGAATAATCATAATAACGCCGCTGACAAGCACGACAAATGCTGAAGGGTGGGCGAATCGGCTGAATACACTGATAATGCGTTTGGACAGTGCATTGGCCTCCGGCTTGCCGAGCTGGCTCCTCAGCATGAACAGCATGACAATGACAGCTAGAATGGCGCCTACCCATACCATGAGACCTGCCAAATGAGAAAATAATAAATATCCGTACATATAGAATAACCTCCATGTCCATGAATTAAGTTTGGTTCGAATAGGAATCTTGCCCTTTATGAATAAGCGGGCGATGGGCGGGCAGCCATCTCTCCAGAAGCACGAGCAATGCCGGGAGCAGCATGCCCCGAACGATGAACGTATCCAGCAATATGCCGATTGCCATAATCAGTCCAAACAGGAACAGCTCTTGCAAAGGCTGTGTCATCAGCACGCAGAAGGTTGCGGCCAGTATGATGCCGGCAGAGGAGATGACGCTGCCCGTGCGCGACACGCCGATCTTGACGGCTTCCTTCCAACTGCGCTTGCGCGCCTCCTCCGTAATTCGGGATACCAGCATAATGTTGTAGTCAACGCCCAGCGCGATGGAGAATACAAAGGCATAGAGCGGAAGGCGGTAGCTAATGGCTTCATACCCCAGCACGTTGTGCAACAGAGCCCAGCCGATGCCGAATGCTGCGGCGTAGGAGAGAAGCATCGTGAGCATCATTGTCAGGGCAATGAGGATCGATCTGGCCTGGAAGATGAGCATAATGAAAATCAGTCCGATTACAAGGGAAAACACAACAAGAATATCCCGCTGATTCATATCTCGAACATCAAGCTGCTGTGCAGTTCCCCCAGCAAAATGAAGCTGAGTGCTTCCCGGACTAAAGCCGCTGTCCTGAAGGAGAAGATCGCTTGAGTCGCGCAGTTGCTTTACCGCCGCAAGCGCTTCTGCTTCATAGGGATGCTCCGTTAGCGTCAGTTCCAGCTTGATCGCTTGGCCGTCAGCAGCTAGAAAATCGCGCGGTACGGAAGAGGATACTCCCGCCGCTGCTAGGGTTGCAGGGTCAGGCGTGATATTCTCGACGCCGTCCATCGATTTCAGTCGCTCCGCCAGTTGGCTCAGGCTGTTCCTGAACGTCTCCGTCAGCTCCAGTCCGCTGCCGCTTTCGAGCAGCACGGTTACAGGCGCAAGCTGGCCTTTGGGAAAATGCTCTTCGAGCAGCTCAAAGCCTTGCCTGGAGGAAAGCTCCTCCGGGAATGACTTCATTACGTTAAAGGAAAATGAAATGCCGGTCATGTTGGCGGCTGAAAGAAGCATTATTCCGGCTACGCCAATCGATACAACCGCGGGCCGTTTTGTGACCAAGCGGCCGATCTTCGTCCATAACCCTTCCCGCTCTTTCTGCACAGTCGCGAGCTTCGGCTTGAACGGCCAGAATGCTGCTCTGCCTGCCAGCGTGAATACGGCGGGAATAAGCGTCAGTCCTCCCAGCAGCATAATGACCATCGCAATAGCGAATACAGGCGCGAAGTAATGATAAGGCTGGAAGACAGCGGCGAATAGGGTAATAACGGCAAGCAGAACGGTACCGCCGCTGAATAGAATAGGCTCGCCGATACCAATCATGGCTGCTTTCATCGCATCATGCTTGGAGCCAAGCCGCGCCAGTTCCTCCCGGTAACGGGAGACCACAAATAAGCAATAATCGGTCAGAACGGCGAATAGAAGAATCATCATGATCGAGATCGCTTGCTTGTCAACAACAATCCATCCATTCAATGCGGCTATTCCAATCACCCGATCAACGACAGCATATACGACGCCTGCGATGATAAGCGGAAGCAGGGCAAGCAGGGGCGAGCGGTAGATGACGACGAGAATAACGAGAATAAGGGCGACCGTTCCGAAGAGCAGCATCATATCGGCGTCTTGGAACAGCTTGGTCGTATCTGAAGCGATTCCGGCGGGCCCGGTCGTCTCCAGTCGCATTCCATGAAGTCCGACCGTATCCGCATAGCTGTGTATCTCGTCCAGCGTAGCGCTGATTGCCTTGGAGTCAGCTCCTTTCACAAGAGCAGCATTCAGCAGCACGGTACTGCCGTCTTGTGAATACAGGCGATCCTGTTTATCCGGCGGGAAGAGATGATACGGCATAGCGCCGGACAGATACTGCGGCTTCTGTTCGGAAGACAGCCATACGCTGATCGCGGCAATAGATGCCCGCTGTTCATCTGTAATAGCGGTATCCGAGTGGAATACAAGCAGGGCGACAAGCCCGTCATTCGAAGGGAAATGCTTCGCTGTCAGCTCACGCGCTATGGCCGAGGGAGTATTGTGCCGGATGCTGTCTTCGCTGCTGCTGATGGCGTGCTCCTTGGCACCGGGCGCAAGGGAAGACAATGCTATGGCAAGCACAAGCCAAAGAATAATAATCCAAGCACTGCCTTTTCGACTGCTGACAAAACGGGCCAGTCCATAAAGGAATGAATGCATGAGTGTTCGTTACACCTCCTGTTCTAGCGATATGGCTAATCGTAGAACAGGAATATGAACGAATGATGAACGGAGTATTACAAATAGGGGAGTGTAACGATAAATCGAGTCCCTTCGCCGGGCTCGCTGGCAGCTTCAATAGTGCCGCCGTGAAGTTCGACGATTTTGCGGCAGATGGAGAGACCAAGACCACTCCCTGCCAGCGCACGTCCTCTTGCTTGGTCGGCTTTGTAGAATCGGTCGAAAATATGGGGGAGCTCTTGGGCAGATATACCGACTCCGGTATCGGAGATGGTGACGACAATATGGCGGTCAATGCGGATAGCTATGGATATACGGTCTCTGGGATGTGTGAATTTGATACTGTTGGCAATCAGATTCATCCATACTTGATACAGCAATCCCTCGTCAGCGGTAATCATCACTTCAGGGAGCTCGGGAACCAGCTCCAGCTCCTTCTTCGACCATTGCCATTCGGTGACAATAAGCACTTGCCGAATTTGTTCGTCAAGACGAAAGGACTCTCTTTGGGCCAGCGTTGTTTCTTTGTCAAGCGCCGCAAGGGTAAGAAGCTGCTTGCTGAGGGAGGATAAGCGCCGCGACTCTTCATGAATGATCGTCAAATATTGCCGTTCCTCTTCTTCTGTCGTTTTCTTATCCAGGATCGCTTGGGTAAAGCCTTGAATCGATGTAACAGGGGTTTGAAATTCATGAGAGACATTCGCGACAAACTCGTTTCGCATGTCATCCAGCCGCTCCAGGCTATGGGCCATGTGCGAGAAGTCTCTTGCCAGGTCACCGATCTCGTCGCGGCGCTTCACATCCAGACCGATCTTATAGTCGCCGCCGACGATGTTGCGGGTGGCGGCTTTTAATGCTTTCAGCGGTTCGACGATCGTACGGGTCAATATGACGATAAGGGCTAGAATAAGAATAAAAGCATGGCCGAGAAGAATAGCAAGCAGGATGCGGATCTCGCCAAGCTGCTGCTTCAGATCGGGACGCAGGAACATCGCATAGGTCTCATCGCCCGACTGGAGAGGGAGGCCCACTGTATTGCGAATGCTGTTCTCGAAGTAGCCCATAATCTCCAAAAACCGCCGCTCTTCATGCATTCCAAGGTAAGGTGTGCCTGCCAGAACGGCTTCCGCAATGCTGGGATCGAATTGGGGATGCTTGAAGGGAGAGCCATAGACTCGTCCGTTCCCGCTTTTATCAACCAGATAAATTTGGTAGCCCATCGTTCCTATGCGCTGCATGAAGGACCCGATATCTTGATCCGTAGACCCTTCGTATAGATGCCGAACCTGCTCGGCGACAGGCAGCACTTGATCCTGAGTGTACGTCCTCATTCGGTTGTTATAATAGGCGTTCGCAATGAATAACGCCAGAATAGAGCTGATAACTGTGATAAGAATGAAGATGGCCACGATGCGAACGTATAGAGTCTTCATCTGGATAGAGCCTCCAGTTTGTAGCCGATGCCTCTTACAGTCGTAATGACAAAATCGTTGCTTATCCCGGCAAACCGCTCACGCAGCCGCTTAATATGCACATCTATGGTGCGGCTGTCGCCGCTATAATCGTCGCCCCATACTTGCCGCAACAGCTGCTCGCGAGTAAACAGCTGCCCCGGATGCGCGGCTAGCTGGGCCAGCAGATCGAACTCCTTAAGCGGCAGTTGCATCTGCTCGCCTTTTACCGTAATTTCGTAGCTTCTGCGGTCAATAACGGTGTCTTGCAGCGTAATGATATCGGAAGATACCATTTGATAGCGGCGCAGCAGCGCCTTCACCCGGAAGAGCAGCTCCTCCGGCTCGAACGGCTTTACCATATAATCGTCTGTACCAGACAGGAAGCCTTTCGCTTTATCTCGCTGCTCGCCCTTGGCAGTAAGCATAATAACGGGGATATCATAGTAGCGGCGAATTTCTTCGCATAGCTCCAGACCGTTCTTAAGCGGCATCATCACATCCACGATGGCCAGATGTACCGGTGTATGCTCCAGCAGGCTGGCCGCGGCGGAACCATCCTCCGCTTCGAATACCGCGTAGCCTTCCTTGCGCAGGTAGAACCCCAGCAGCTCCCGGATATGCGGATCATCGTCTGCCGTTAGGATATGTACTTTCATGGTGGCGCCTCCTATCATTCCCTATTTATTTCTCTACTGAAATACGTTAATATAGTGTTAACATTTATGATACGTGAAACCGTCAATTGGGACGGTTTTTCTTTTTGGAAAGGGAGCATGAGGAAGTGAGAACAATAAACACAATATTGAACGTTTACCGTAAAGCACCGTTCTGGGCAACCTTTATTCTTATTATGTTGAAAATGGCGTTATTTCGTCAATTTACGTTTGAAGGCGTACAAGTAGACAGGCTGTTGTCTGATGCGGCAGCGGTGCTGGTGCTGCTGTGCGTCCTGGAGCTGATTACGACTTCAAGATGGAAGACGGCGGTCATGGGCGTCTGCAACGCCGTCATTTCACTGCTGCTCTTTGCATGCTCGGTGTATTATTCCTTTTTCGGCAGCATCCCGACCTATACGGCCTTGCATGGACTTGGCCAGGTTGGGCAAGTTAAGGAAAGTGTAGAATCGGCGATTGAATTGAAGTTTTATCTGTTGTTCCTGGATTTGGCGATTCTGCTCGTCCTGTTTATCCTATCTCTTAGAAGCAAAGGCGATAAATCGGCAAGCCGTCCGGCAGCCAAACCGGTGTATGTAGGTGTTGCGCTTATCATCGCGATTGGCGCATCGTTCTTCTATATCCGCTCGGATCTGGATATATCCAATGAGCTTGTGCAGGCGGAGCGACTGGGTGTATTGAACTATCAGATTGCAACAGCCGTGAAGGAAAATAAAGAAAACACTGCCATTAAAAACGGTTCGACCGAAGAGACGAGACAAGCGCTGGAGCAGTTGGAAGAGGGCTTCTACGGCGGGTCAGTTGAAGCTGGAACTCCGAACTTTTATGGGGTAGCCAAGGGCAAAAACGTCATTGTCATTCAGCTCGAGTCATTCCAGAATCTGATGATCGGTCTGAAAGTAAACGGGCAGGAAGTAACGCCGGTTCTTAATGATCTGATTGCAAATGGAAGCTTCTACTTCCCGCACACCTTCCAGCAAATCGGACAAGGCAATACATCCGATGCGGAGTTTATTTCCAACACCGGTGTCTATCCGACCGGAGCGATTGCGATGTCCAAAGGCTACGGCGATCGGGAAATTCCAAGCATGCCAAGGCTGCTTGAAGAACAAAATTACGTTACAAATACGTTCCACGTCAATGACGTAACGTTCTGGGACCGCAATATGCTATATCCTGCCCTTGGATTTGACAAATATTACGATAGACCGTTCTTCAAGGACGACAAGTTTAACGGCTTTGGCGCCTCTGACGGCGAGATGTACCGTGTTGGTCTGGAGCGGCTGACCGAGCTTCATGATCAAGGCAAGCCATTCTACGCGCAATTCGTAACGACGTCCAGCCATCATCCGTTCTGGGTGAAATCAGAGTTTCTGAACATCAAGCTGCCGCCTGAATTAAGCGGTACGCAGATGGGCCATTATGTGACGGCGATCAACTACACGGACAAAGCGCTTGGCGATTTTATTGAAAACCTGAAGGAAAAAGGCATCTGGGAAGATACAATTCTCGTTGCGTATGGCGATCACTTTGGCCTGCAACCCAAGGAAAATGATCCCGCTTGGGTAGAAGAAGTGCTGGGTGTGAATTATCACGACCAGGTAAGCCGGTTCAATATTCCACTCCTTGTGCATGTTCCCGGCGTCGAAGGCAAGACGATGGAGAATGTGGCAGGACAGGTCGACATGATGCCGACGGTTGCGAATCTGCTTGGCATTTCCTTGAAGGAGGAACGCCATACCGTCTTTGGCAAGGACTTGCTGAACGCGAAGAAAAATGTGATAGGCATGAGATATTACATGCCGACGGGCACGTTCTTCAACGATGAAATTATGTTTGTTCCGGGCACGGGCTTTGAGGACGGCACGGCAATTGACCTGAAGACGCTTGAGCCGGTCAAAGACTTCAGCAAGTACCGATCAGACTACGATTATGTGCTTGAGCTGATGAAGCTCTCGGATGAATATATGAAGCTGCTGCCTAAACGTTAGCACAGCTCGAATGGAAGCCAGGCACCCTCCGGTTACGGAGGGTGCCTTTGGTTATTGTCTTTCATAACAGCGCGTGATAGAGTATATAAATTGATTTGCGAACGGTCGATCAGCAAGAAGGTAAAACAATCTGTCAACAAGCATGCATCAAAAAGAAAGAAGCCATTAAGCATAAGGCAATATACAGTCATAAAGGGGAATAGAGATGTATCACGCAGAAACATGGGGCGAAAAAACAAAGCTCTTATTAAAAATACTATGGCCGATTATGGTCACTCAGCTAGGACTGTATGCCATGAATCTGACCGATACGATTATGTCGGGCTGGGTCAGTACGGAGGATCTGGCCGGCGTGGCAATTGGGTCTAGCTTGTGGATGCCTATTATTACGGGAATTAACGGCATCCTGCTGGCCGTAACGCCGATTGTGTCCCAGATGGTCGGCAGCGGCAAGCAGAATGGTATTGCCAGGTTTATTAGCCAAGCCCTATATGTCTCGATTATGGTAGCGTTGGTTGTTGCGATAGCTGGCTGCTTCCTATTCAAGCCAGTCATTGGACTGATGAATTTGGATGATAAGGTCGCCCATATTTCGTATTATTATTTGGTTGCGCTGCTGTTCGGCATTGTGCCGCTTTTTGCTTCCAATGTGCTGCGGTACTTTTTTGATGCGCAAGGGTTTACACGAATTTCGATGTTCATCACGCTAATTGCGGTACCGTTTAACATCCTGCTTAACTATGTGTTCATCTTCGGAAAGTTCGGTGTGCCTGCCTTCGGCGGTATTGGCTCGGGATATGCAACGGCGATTACGTATTGGTTGATTCTGCTCATTAGCATCACAATGACGTTCAAAGTGCCTGCTGTACGTTCGTATCGACTGTTTATTGAATGGGCTGCGCCTTCGCTGAAAGCGTGGAAAGAGATTTTTACAATCGGCATACCGATTGGGCTCAGTATATTTTTCGAAGTGAGCATTTTTTCTGTCGTGACCCTGCTGATGGGACTGCTCTTTGATACGGGCACGATTGCCTCGCATCAGATTGCACTTAGCTTCTCGTCGCTCATCTTTATGGTGCCGCTCAGCATTTCTATGGCGCTTACGATCGTGGTCGGTTACTCTGTGGGAAGCGGGAAGATGAAGGCTGCCAGGCAGTACAGCCTGCTGGGTGTAGGAGGCGGGGTAGGACTGATGGGCGTATCTGCCATTGTATTATTTTTCCTGCGCGAGCCGATCGCTTACCTGTATACACAGGATTCGGATGTAGCTGTGCTGGCTGCCCAGTTTCTGATTTTCGCCATCTTTTATCAAATCTCGGATGCGGCTCAAGCTTCGCTGCTTGGCGTCCTTCGCGGCTATAAGGATGTGCAGAAGCCGTTCCTGATTGCCTTTGTCTCTTATTGGGTCGTCGGCTTGCCTTCCGGCTATTTGCTGTCTGCTTACACAGACATGGGCGCTTACGGATTTTGGGTAGGCATCATATTCGGTCTCACCTTCGCTGCAATCGGCTTCTTGCTGCGGCTTATGCGTATCCAGAAGCGTGTTCAAGGGGTAAGTGGTTGCTAGGCAAGGAAGGAATTGCAACGCCTAGTGGAGAATGCAACTAAGTAGTGTAGAAGCGCATGCGACGGATGCAAATAAGGGGGCGGAGCGATATGGCGGCTAGTCTAGGCGTAACGGAGATGCTTGAGGAGCACCATCGTTTTTTTCGGTCAGGTGCGACTGCAGATGCGGCTTTTCGGATTGAGCAATTAAAGAAGCTGAAATCGGCCATTGTACATTATGAACGGGATTTGCTGGATGCCTTGTACAAGGATTTGCGCAAAAGCGAGACGGAAGCGTACGGTTCGGAGATAGGGCTTGTGCTCGGCAGCATCTCTTATATGATCAAAAATCTGCGCAAATGGATGAAGCCGAAGAAGGTCAGGGCTCCGCTACATTTATTCGGCACAAAAAGCCGGATTATTCCTGAGCCATATGGAACGGTGCTGATTGTCGGTCCGTTCAATTATCCGGTGCAGCTCGTGCTGGAGCCGCTGCTTGGCGCTATCGCTGCCGGTAATTGCGCGGTTATCAAACCATCCGAAAGCTCGCCTCATGTGTCGGCGGTAATTGCGCGCATGATTGGCGACACCTTCGATTCGTCGTATGTTCGGGTAGTAGAAGGGGATAAGGAGATTACGTCGGCGCTGATTCATGCGCCTTTTGATTATATATTCTTCACAGGCAGTGTCGCCGTCGGGAAGATCGTCATGGAAGCGGCCGCTCGCAATCTGGTACCGGTCACGCTGGAGCTAGGGGGAAAAAGCCCGGCTATTATCGACCGGACTGCCAACCTGGAGCTGGCAGCCAAGCGGATCGCTTGGGGCAAATGGATGAATGCAGGCCAGACTTGTATCGCCCCGGACTATTTGATCGTCCATGAGTCGGTGAAGGAGCCATTTGTTCGCAAGCTGCAGGAGATTATCCGCTCCTTCTATGGGGACAATCCGCAAGCAAGCGCCGATTACGGCCGAATCATCAATGATCGGCAATTCGACCGGCTTGCAACCATCCTGCAGCATGACCAGAATCGTATTGCGCATGGCGGACGGATCGATCGGAATGATCTGTACATCGAGCCCACCTTGCTTGATGCGGGGAATGCGGCGGACAGCAGGATCGACGCGGCTTCGATGGAGGATGAATTATTTGGCCCGCTGCTGCCTATGCTCACTTATTCGGACCTAGAAGACGCGATAGCTCAGGTGCGGAGCAGAACTAAGCCGCTGGCGCTCTATGTGTTCTCGGAGGATCGCGGCGTGCAGGACCGCGTGATGGGGACGCTCTCCTTTGGGGGCGGATGCGTGAACGATACGCTTTCGCATATTATTAATCACCACCTTCCTTTCGGTGGAGTTGGCCATAGCGGCATCGGCGGCTACCATGGCAAGCATAGCTTTGACTTGTTCTCGCATCACAAAAGCGTGCTGAAGCGCAGCACCAAGTTCGAGCCGGGCATCCTGTTCCCCCCATACGAAGGCAAGCTGAAGCTGTTCCGCAAGGTGTTGAAGTAGCTGTATTTCGGGAATGTTTTAACATGTTCGTACTATTCAATATTCTGGCGATCTGGCTTGATGCTGGGACATTAGAGATGTTAGGATACAGATAGAACGACTGCATGGGCGTGGCATTTATAGTGATTTGTCATTGAAGTGCATTTTCGCTATTATAGTCAAAATTGATTGGATTTCAGTAACAGATGATTACTAGTGTTATTTTGCAGCAAATACAGGTCTATGTGCGTGAGGAACACGCCGCTTATCTCCTTGATGGAGGTAGGCGGCTTTTTTATTGAATTTTAGAGGAGGGATTACGATGTTCGAAAAAGAGTTTCGGAATTTTGTTGAGGCACAGAAGCAGGGTGCAGTTGGGAGGCGTTTGGAGATGCTTGAGAAGGAAATGATTGGCGAAGAGAAGATGTTTAAGGAGGTTCTTTGGCCGGTCTTTGGTTCATTTAAAGGCTTTATTATGCAGTATGAGCTTCTAACTTTTACGGGTGTGACGATGTATGTGGATGCTTACTATGAGCCGAATCGCATCGCGTTTGAAAGCGAGGGCTTTGTGGCACATGCAGAAAACATCACGCGCAATCGCTTTGATTTTGAACGCAATCGGGTAAGGTCAATGGCTTCAAAAGGCATTACTTATTATCCCTATACATGGGATGAAATGAACAAAAAGCCGGAAGTCTGCAGAAGTGCGCTTTATGAGTTCCTGGGCAAAAACAGAAACTTAGCTGACGAAGGACTTACGATTTATGAACGCGAGATTGTTCGGAATGCGCTTCTGCTCGAACGAACGGTACGGGTTGCAGATGTGTGCGAGTGGATAGGAAGAAGTGCTGATGTGAGTAGAGGCGTTCTAAAATCTATGACTGAAAAAAGCTTACTGAAACCAATGAGAGATGACCGTATTCGGCATCACGAGTACCAACTGGATGAACGCGCAATTAAGCTGGTACGGAATCAGATTTGAGAGCAAGCGATGCATTCGCATGAAGCAAGTTATCGTAAGCCGAGAAACTCGGCTTAGAGTGTACGAAAGTCGCCAGTAGTCGTAACACGGCTGCCGATGTCATTCGCCAGCGCATAGTTTCCGACTGGGCCGTTGTTGAATAGGATGAACTATAACAGCATGAAGGAGGCTGGTGGAGGTGAGCGAAATGGAGGAGGGTAAGCAGGAGTTGGAGTTGGAGTTGGATTGTCGATAAAGTTGCAGCTTGGTGCAGTCGAGTCGCAGTTGGAGTGCCGTTGGAGTTGCAGTTAGAGTTGGCTGAACGCTTCAGCCCAAGCAATTATGACTCGTTGCCGGTTGTGATCTCATGAGGAGAAGGCATGCGGATAACGGATATAGAGGGCAACCGGTATACGGATATGCTTGGGATCAGGCTTGCTCCAATACCTTGATCTCTTCAAATTTTTTCTGCGGCTGAATGCGCCTGAAAGCGTCTGAATGCGTGTGGATGCATCTGAATGTGACTAGATGTAAGCGGCAGAACTGTGCGGTTGACGATGGAGCTGACGGAGACGCATTTTGGCAAGAAGCTGCTGTGAAGAACTATTTAGTAAGAAGGAAGGTGGATCAGAATGGAGAAGCTGCTTCGCCACTTATTGCTGGCAATTGGCAAGAATAAAGGCGCAGCAAGACTGATGCGGCGATATGGCATGCAGTTTTTCGGAGCGCGCAGATTTGTGGCGGGAGAGAAGCTGGACGATGCGATAGCAGCAGTGCGGAAGCTTAATCAAGAGGGGAAAGAAGTGACCATCGACCATCTAGGCGAATACGCTCGGAATATCGGTGAAGCGAAACGCGCTGTCTCGTATTGTCTTCAGGCGCTTGAGGCGATGCATACAGCGGGACTGCAGTCCAATCTGTCGCTCAAGCTGACTAGCCTGGGACTGGATCTTGACCAAGAGCAATGCGAACGCCATATGAGAGCCATATTGGATTCCGCACTTCACCTGAATCGATTCGTACGCATCGACATGGAGGATTATGCTCATTGTCAGCAGACCGTTGATATCTATAAGAGATTGAAAGCGGACTATGAACATGTCGGCATTGTTCTGCAGGCTTATCTCTATCGTACAACAGACGATCTGAGGCGGCTGGGAGCAGGCGGGGCGAATATCCGTCTTGTAAAAGGCGCATATAAGGAATCGGAAGCGGTGGCTTATGCTAAAAAAACCGATGTAGACGCTTCGTTCGAGACGTTGGTACAGAACCATCTGGAGAACGGCGGCTACGCCGCAATTGCGACGCATGACGAGGCGCTGATTCATCGTCTGCTGGAGTGGATACGAAGCCGGAACATCGCGCGTGACCGTTTTGAATTTCAGATGCTGTACGGCATAAGAGCAGATCTGCAAGACAGTCTTGCCGGTCAAGGGTATAAAGTCAGGGTGTATGTGCCGTTCGGCGAGGACTGGTTCGGTTATTTCATGAGAAGGCTTGCAGAAAGGCCGGCCAATGTATGGTTTGTGCTCCGAAATTGGTGGAGGAAATGATTAACATTGCGTGGGTAAAGCAAAGTTATGATACTATTCAACGATAGGATGGACCGCAGTCCGTTTCGGATTTTGCGGTTTTTTATTTTTTCATAGCTGTATATGTCAAAAAACGGCCCCTGTCTTGAAAACCTGGGAAGAACTTATACTTTTCTGGGCCCTCGCAACCATGTTTTATATATTATCGTTGTAAAGTATCATTTTTTGTTGATCAGGCAAATAGTATCCCTCCGAAGCTGTCCGTTACAATAAAACTATCAACTATGCAGCAAGGAGGATACAAATGGCGCAAGCAACAACAGAGCAACAGACGCGGTTGAATCAGCAACCAAAGCCAAAGAAGAATATTTTCATGCGCATTTTTAAGCAATTGGATATTCAGCTTATGGTCTGGCCGGGTATTTTGCTCATTTTCGTCTTCGCGTATTTGCCGATGTACGGAATTCTAATCGCTTTTATGGATTACAACATTTTCACAGGTGGCAACATATGGGCTAATCCTTGGGTTGGATTCAAGCATTTCCAAATGTTTTTTGATTCCCCCGAGTTCTATAATGTTATGCGCAACACCATTGTAATCAGTTTATTGAAATTTGTAATTGGCTTCCCTGCACCGATTATCTTGGCGCTTATGCTGAATGAAATCAGACATATGATGTTCAAGCGTATCGTACAGACGATTACGTACCTTCCACACTTTATGTCGTGGGTAATCGTAGCAGGCCTTGTTATGTCGATGCTATCCACGGAGAACGGCAGCGTGAACATGCTGCTCAAATCGATCAACTTGATCGACGAGCCTGTCAACTTCCTCTCCATGTCCGAATACTTCTGGTCGATTCTGATCTCGGCTAACGTGTGGAAGGAAATCGGTTTCGGATCCATCGTATACCTGGCAGCGATCTCGGGCGTCGATCCGCATCTCTATGAAGCGGCTGATATCGACGGTGCAAGCAAATTCAAACAAATCTATCTCATCACAATTCCGACAATCATGCCGGTTATTATTATCTTCATGATTCTACAGATTGGTAGCCTTCTGAGTGCAGGCTTTGAGGATATCCTCTTGCTCGCGAACAACCCGGTGCTAAGACCCGTCTCAGACGTTATCGATACGTATGTCTATCGCGTAGGTTTGTCCAACTTCCGCTATTCCTATGCTGCAGCGGTGGGGCTGTTCAAGGCTGTTATCAGTATTGGATTGCTCACGATGGCGAATTATCTGGCTCGCAGATCAGGCAACAGCTTGTGGTAGAAGGAATTTGATGAACAGGGAGGCGAACAACTTTGGCACGATTGGGATTTAGCGATAAACTCATGATGATTTTCATCTACGTATTCTTGATTGTACTTTCATTCAGCGCATTCTATCCGTTTTGGAACGCGATTGTCGTATCCCTTAACTTGGGTATCGATACTGCAAAAGGCGGCATTACATTCTGGCCAAGAGTATTTACTTGGGAGAACTACGAGATCGTATTAAAAGATAACCGACTCCTTAACGGTTTCTTCATATCCGTATCGCGTACAGTTATAGGTACAATTACGGGCATCCTTATGACTGCAATTCTGGCTTACGGCATGACAAAACGAGAGTTGATTGGCAGAAACTTCTTTATGGTCTTCTTTATATTCACGATGTATTTCAGCGGCGGTCTCATTCCGTCATACTTGCTTACCAGCTCCTTGGGTCTGATGAACAAATTCGCGGTTTACATTATCCCGGCGCTATTTAGCGTGTGGAATATGATCATATTCAGAACCTTCTTCAAGGGCCTTCCGGGCGGCCTTGAAGAATCGGCTCAAATTGACGGTGCGACGAACTGGGGGATATTCTTCCGAATCATATTGCCGCTCTCTGGGCCTGTTATCGCAACATTATCGCTGTTCACAGCAGTCTCACACTGGAATGACTGGTTTGTAGCCACTATCTACATTACCAATGAGAAATTGATTCCGATCCAGACGATGTTGCGACAGATTTTGAATGCGAATATCGTAACGGATATGTCCAGCAATATGGATACAGCGTCTATCGCTCGTCTGGACAACATGAGAACGATTACGACTAAGTCTCTGACAATGGCCACGATGATGGTTGCGACGCTGCCAATCGTAATGGTGTATCCATTCGTTCAGAAGTACTTCGTAAAAGGCGTGCTTATCGGCTCGCTGAAAGAGTAGTATACCTTTGGTTTAAGGCGGCTAACCGCTTTGGACATAAAAAAAGCTATGAGAGGGGTAGTACAAGCATGACGAAAGTTAGAAAGACAACGCTGCTTATCGTATCCACAATTCTTGTATTGGCAACAGTACTAGCTGGATGCAGCTCCGACAAGAAGAACCAACCAAGTCCTTCGCCGTCGAGCAATGCTACTAACACGCCAGGAAACACGCCTTCTGATGAGCCTCCTTCCGATGTATGGGAGTTCGGTTCTGAACCGCTTGAGTTCTCCATGTACGGCCACTACAACTGGTATGACGTTCCTGCATGGGACAGCACAGTTGCTGGCAGATGGCTGAAAGAAAACAAACAATTGAACATCGTTCCAATTTCTGCTGGTGGTAACCCAGAGCAAAAATTGAGCACAATGATCGCTTCCAAATCCCTTCCTGACGTAATGTGGATGGACCGCGGCGCTGACGTTGAGAGACTTCGCGTAGCCGGCCAACTGGTTGCATTCGACGATTACCTGGACAAATACCCTAACCTGAAAACTTGGATGGGTAAAGACCTTAACCTGCTTCGTTCTGAAGACGGCAAGCTCTACCAGTTCCCTAACTGGTACACTGGCCGCGCGAATGGCAACGCTGGTTATGTAATCAACAAAAAGATCTACGATGAGCTGGGTCAACCTAAGTTGGAAACAACGGACGACCTGTACAACTACCTGGTAGCTGTAAAAGCTAAATACGGCGACACTGTAGTTCCGTTTGATCCAGACCTTGCAAAAGATAGCCAAGGACTTGGCGTACTGTATACAGCATTTAAAGAAAATGCTTCGTACACGCATCTTCATGCAAACGTACGTGCTGTACCACAAGGCGACAAATTGACTTCGCTGTTCACTGATCCTACGTTCCGTGAAGCACAGAAGTATATCGCTAAGCTTTACAGAGAGAAACTGATCACTCAAGATGCGTTCACGCAAACTCGTGACCAAATTGAAGAGAGAATCATGCAAGGCCGCGTTGCAGTATTTGCTGGTGCAAACCCAACAGTTACTGCAATGAACGCGCACCAAGAAATGGTGAAGCAAGATCCTAACTCCGGTTACTTCATGATCTGGCCGATCCACAAAGAAGGTTTGGACAAAAACAAAATCTTCCCAGGTACTTACACAGCACTTGGTTGGAACGTAAACGTAATTACGAAGAATGCTAAAGATCCAGAAAAAATCTTCGCATTCCTTGACTGGTATACTGGTCCAGAAGGTCAATCCCTGTTGTTCTTCGGTCCTGAAGGCAAGAACTGGAAAGGCTTCGACGCTGACGGTCACCCGGTCTTCACGGAAGACTACGATGCTGAAGAAGTTCTAGAGCTTCAAAAAGCGCATGACCCTATCATGTGGAATGGTAACACTGGTTACATCGATCCAGCGAAAATGAAATTCGAAAGCAAGCTTCCAGCTGCTGAGCAAAACTGGGCAGCTCGTTACCAAAGCGAAATCACATGGCCTACTCAATCCAATGCTACTGAGTTCATTAACTTGGTACCACAACCGGACAGCGAGTTGGGTATCGTGAAACAACGTGTAGATGATATCTATACACAAGCTTACGCTCAATCCGTAATGGCAAAAGACGATGCTGAAGTTGATAGCATCCTCGACAAAGCGGAAAAAGACGCTCAAGCAGCAGGCTACAGTGAGTTGCTAGAATGGCGTACAGTTGAGTGGAAGAAAAACTTGGAAATTCTTTCTCAGTAAATAATTAAAAAATGTTGTCCGAAAGGGTATACTATTATAGTATACCCTTTTTGGATTATGGCTTTGTCCGAATCCACTACTATTCGGATATAAGCCGAGGATCTGGAGATGATGCAAATGTACAAGGTGCTGCTGGTCGATGATGAAATTTTGGATTTGAAAGGAATGCAGGCATTTATTCCTTGGCAGGAGCTTGGCATGGAAATCGTCGCAGCCGTGACGAATGGATTTGCGGCAAGCGAAGTGATAGAGAAAGAGAAGATTGATATTCTTATCACAGATATTCGAATGCCGAATATGTCAGGTCTGGAACTGGCGCGGAAAGCGCTTGATCTGTATCCCACGATTAAGATTATTTTTGTAAGCGGTTATCAGGACTTTCACTATGTCAAGCAAGCGCTGTCGCTCAATGCATGCAGCTATGTCGTCAAGCCGATGGATGATAATGAATTGATTGAATCGTTGCGCAAGCTCCAGGCAGATCTGGACGAGGAACGTAAGCAATTGGAGACAGAACAGCTCTATAAGCGGATGTTCCCTATTGTGAAGACAGAGTATTTGCTGCAGCTGCTGGAAGGCACTTGGAGTGAGGACGCTTTGAATACGCTCCTGGAAAACTATCAATTTAATCAATTGAAATGGCCTGTTCAAGTGGTCGTGGTCGAACGTGACGATTGGATGCGCAAGCGTAATGTTGAAGAAAACTTCGATGAGACGGAATTATCGAATGCTTTTTGGAATGGCCTTTTTTCTTTATGCAAGGACTTGGATATCCGGCACTCTTGCAGAGTAACGGATAAACGTATGGCGCTTCTGATAGAAAACGGCATGGAACTGGCTAAGCTTAGAGACAAGTTCAATGAGGTGTCAGGACAAACACCGATTTCCGTGACGACAGGCGTAGGTGATGCGGTTATACAAATTACAGAACTGAAGGATTCCTACCGTAAGGCGCAGACGGCGCTAGATTACAAGGTGTTTTACGGCAAAGGAAAGATGATCTATCATGATGCGGTACAGTCTACGCAGATGAAAGATGTGCAGAGTTTGGATATTCAGCTTGACGCTTTGTTCGAAGCGATGACGAACTACGAATTGGTTAAGGTGCATGATGAGCTGGAGTTGCTCTACAGTCTGGCGAATAACATGCGATCCAAGTTTACGATCCAGAACTTCACGATGTTCCTGCTTATGAAGCTTGATGCCTATCTGCAGAAGATGAACGAAGACCTGTTCCGCATGCTGAATCTGGATTTCGGAAGCTTGGATATTTTACTTCGTTACGAGACGATTGATGAAATTCATTCGTGGCTCCGCTACAGAGTGTACGAGCTGTCGGAGATTCTGCAATCGAAGAAGCATAAGAAGAATTGGAAGCTAGTTCAAGATATTATTGACGATGTCAAACAACGGCTGCATGAAAATATTACACTTAAAGATGTAGCCGAGAAATATTCGTTCTCGCCCAACTATTTGGGACAGATCTTTAAGGAAGAAATGAAAACGAACTTCAGCGATTATGTGTCCATGCTCAGAATGGAGAAGGCCGGTGATCTCTTGGTCAATACAAACCTGAAAGTATATGAGATTGCGAACCTGATCGGCTATCGCTACTTGCCTTACTTCAGCCGCCAATTTAAGGACTATCATGGCAAAACGCCGTTAGAGTATAGAAGAAAACTATGAAAATGATTCGCAAATACCGCTACTTGCCGTTCGGCTACAAGCTGATGCTGTCCTATTGCGTATTTATTATTATTCCGGTAATTGTAATCAGTTTTTTCGCTAACTCCGTCTATGTAAAGTCAATTCGAGAACAGCTCGAAAGCAGCGTGCACGGTACAGTCAGCCAAATGATCGATAACGTATCCTATAAAGCGGGAGACGTAACTCGCGTATCCGATTTTTTCTACTTTGACTATACGATCGCCAGACAGCTTCGGAACTTTGAAGAGGGCTGGGTTGGCTATGAGGCTACGATTAACTTTTTCGTACCCAAAATTGAAGCATATAAGCAGGCGTCGAGCGTGAATACGTGGCTGTCGATTTATTTGCATAACAAATTGTTCCCGGAGATGTATAAAAATTACCGAGGCGATGATCCGCTTAAAAGCAATTCGGAAAATCCTTATGATATTTATCAAATCGACCGTATTCATACGAAAATATGGTACTTGAACCATCCGGAGGAAGTCTACGGCGAGACGATGGTATGGAAGGAAATCGAGGACGATGCGAAGTTCGGCCGTATCTCGCTGCTCCGCAGACTCGTAAATATGCAAATTGCAGGCAGGGTGCAAGAAGTAGGGTTCATGCGTCAGAGCGTGTATTTGTCCGATTTGTTCCAAGCGGTTGATTATACGAAAATTGGCAGTGATGCGACGATTTATGTCATTGATGAGAATGAAAAAATCAAGACGATATCTGGATTGTCCACCTATCGTTCGGGCGATGCATGGAATGCGGCAGAATTCAAGGATTATATGGTCATTGAAAATGTGATCCCATCCTTGAATTGGAACGTTGCCGCCGTCATCCCGAATACGATCTTCGAGGAGAAGATCAAGGAAGTCCGGCTCATGACTTTCATTATTTGCTTGATCTTTACAGTCGTTTATTTCGTATCGGGAGCGCTCTTATCTAATTATTTCTCCAGAAAAGTGAACAAGATTGTGTCTGTCCTGGATTCCTTCCAGGAAGGCAACTTCCATAAGCGGACGAACTTCAAAGGCAATGACGAGTTCAGCCAAATCTCCCGGGCCTTGAACGAAATGGGCCAAAATATTGGTGAGCTCATTCATAAGGTCTACGTGGCGGATCTGGATAAGAAAGAAGCGGAGCTGGATATGCTGCAGGCCCAGATCAACCCGCATTTCTTGTACAATACGTTGTCCTCAATTAGCCGTCTGGCCAAATTCGGCGAGCTGGACAAGCTGCAGCGGATGGTAATCGATCTGGCGAAATTCTATCGTCTGTCGTTGAATGAAGGGCGCATTCTGTTGTCCATCAAAGAGGAATTAGATCAAGCGAAAGCCTACATTAATATTCAAAAGATCAAATATGAAGAACGAATGGGCGTCACGTTCGATATCGATCCGCAGATTCTTTCGTACTCCACGATCAAGCTAATTATTCAGCCGTTTATCGAGAATGTGCTGGAGCATGCATGGTGCGGAGACCGCATTCATATGCGCATCGTAGGTGAGCTGGAGGATAATCATATCGTGTTCAAGATCATCGACGATGGCGTCGGTATCAGCGCAGAGCTGCTGGAGCAGATGAATGATCCGGAAGAGAGCACCAGCGTAGGTTATGGCATCCGCAACGTCCATCAACGAATCAAGCTGTATTATGGCCAGGCCTTCGGCGTCAGCATCTACAGCAGACTCGGCATCGGTACGACAGTTCTGATTCGGATTCCGACAGAGAAGCCGGCCAATTCCAAACTCGAATAGCAAGATATGAAAAAACGTCAAACGCAGGAAGCTGCTCATGCAGCATGCCTTGCGCTTGACGTTTTTTGGTTGGCTAATCGTTATTTCACGGCGCCAGCTGTAATGCCGCCCGTAATTTGACGTTGGAAGAGGGAATACAAAATGATGATTGGGATCATGGAGATGACCAGTCCGGCGAAGAGAGGGCCCCATTCCGTGCGGTATTGCATCTCGCCTTGCATAACGGCGATACCGACAGGGAGGGTATAGATTTTCTTCAGCGGATCATTCATGATGACCGTACCCAAGATGTATTCGTTCCAGATGGTCAGGATGTTCATGATAGCTACCGTAATAAGTCCCGGCTTGGAGAGCGGAAGCATGATCCGGAAGAACGTGCCTGCCTCGGAGCTTCCGTCAATAGCGGCAGCCTCTTCCATTTCCTTCGGCAGTGACTTGTAGAAGGCAACAAGCACGAAGATGCCGAATGGCAGGGCGCCTGCGCTGTAGACGAGTATGAGGCCGATCAGGTTATTCGTAAGCCCGATGCCATCCAGCAGGAAGAATAGCGGGATTAAGCTCAGGATAAGCGGAATCATCATCGCCGAAACGTAGATGAAGTAGAGCACGCCGCTGCCCTTGAACGGATAACGGGCGATGACGTAAGCAGTCATGGCGGCGAGCAGGACCGCAAGCGCTGTAGCCGCAAAGGTGACACCAACGGAATTGAGGAAATACACACCGAACTTGTACTCTGTCCATACGTAGGAGAAGTTCGACCATTGAAGCGGGAACTCCGGCAGCACCCAAGGCTTATTGCCGTAGAACTGTTTGTTGTCCTTAAGCGATGAGAGCAGCGTCCAGATAAGGGGATATACGACCGCGACCGTCCATACCAGGAGCAGCAGCCGGACGACCCATGTGACGAGCCATTCTTTTTTAGTCAATTTCATGTGCAAGGCCTCCTACATTTCGATCGTTTCCCGCTTGAGCAAGCGGTTCAGTATGAGGGACGTAATCAGCGTCAGCGTCAGAATGAGTACACCGATTGCGGAGGCATAACCCATATGGTATTGCTGGAAGCCAATCTGGTACAGATAGGAGCCCATGACTTGCGTCGAGTTATCGGGACCGCCCTCGGTCATCAGGAAGATGATTATAAACGAGCCATTGAGCGTTGTGATGACAATATGAATGATGGATACTTTCATCTGCTCCCAGATAAGGGGAATGGTAATATGCTTGAACTGATGCCATCTGGAGGCGCCGTCGATACCCGATGCCTCGTACAGCGACTCAGGAATGTTCATAATTGCAGCCATTAGCAGAATCATATAGAAGCCGATGCCGGCCCATACGGCAGGAGCGAGAATCGACCACATGGCTGTATTGGTTTGACCCAGCCATACCGTCGTCACAGGTTCACTGGTGAACAAGGACAGAAAAGCATTCAGAAATCCGATATCGGACGGGTTGTAGATATATCTCCACAGGACGCCGATGACGACGACGGAGATCAGGTTCGGGAAGAACAGGATGACTCGGAACAGACCGGTTCGCTTAATGCTCATACGCGTCAGCGCCACGGCCAGGAACGTTGCGATTGCCAGGATAAGAACGACTTTCCAGAATACAAGGAAGTAGTCATTGAAGATGGCTGTGCCGATAATCTCGTCTTTAAACATCCTCTTATAATTGTCTATACCGATAAATGACATGTTGCCCGAATAACCGGACCATTTGAAAAAGCTAATATAAAGGCCTCTAAGCATCGGATAAGCGGTAATAACGCTGAACAGGATGAAGGTTGGCAATATAAATCCCAGAATGAACAGGGAACGTCTCAGTCGATGGGATGTTGGTTTGGCTGTCATGGCTTACACGCCCCTTGTGAAATCATTATGCGGGCAGGGAGGAGAGAACCTGCCGCTGCCCGCCGTGCATTCAAAGCTTATCTAGCTGCCGCTGCTGCCTTCTCCAGGCGCTCGCCCCACTCTGCAGTCGTGATGCGTTTGTCCAGCAAGGCGATGATGCTGTCTTGCAGAGCCGTTTCTACGTCTGCATTAACGATTAGTGCTGGTGCTACAACCAGGTTGTCACTGTTGAAGTAGTTCATAGCCGTCTTCACGACCGGTCCAGCCGTAGAGTTCTCCAGATCCGCTTTTACGTTCATGATGGCGCCAGTCATCTCTGCCCAGTCAACAGCGAATTGCTTCGTGAAAATGAACTGAAGGAATGCTTTTGCCGCTTCCGGATTTTTCGCTTTCTCTGAGATGGCTACAGATGCTGTGTAAGGAATTGCAACGAACTTCTCACCTTTGTCTTGCATGACGGATGGGATGAAGTCGAACTCGAAGCCTTCCGGCACGTCTTTGCTCATTTCGTTCTCCAGCCACAGCCCGTTCGGGATGAACGCCGCTTTATGCTGGAGGAATGACATTTGGGAATCGGTATGGTTCAGTGCGATCGCGCCTGGATCGATCAGGCCAGCGTCGCGGATTTGGACGATTTTGTCCAGTGCCTTCATGACCGGCTCGCTCTTGAAGATGCCTTCCTCCAAGCTTGCCATTCTGGAGATGATGGAGGCGTCTCCGCCGTTAGCCGATACGATAGCGGAGTTGACCAGACCGCCGTTGATGTAGTAAGGGTATACGCCTGTATGGATATACGGGGATACGCCGGACGCTTTGATCTTCTCGCTCACTGCCATGAAGCTTTCGAAGTCGGTCGGTGTTTCCCAGCCTTGCTGTGTGAACCAAGCTTTGTCGTAGAACGTTCCCCATGAGCCGAATACGAGCGGCATTGTAAAGTTTTTGCCGTTGTAATCAGTTGGCTGTGCAATCGCAATGTCGAGAATCTTCTCGCCGTCGCCGTTCGTTGCGCCTTTCAGGAAGTCGGTCAGGTCCAGCAGCTGCGCATCAGTTACCATTTGCGCTTCGTTGGAGCCTGCGCCGTCGATGTAGACGAAATCCGGCGGGTTGCCTTGAATCCAGCGCGGTCTCATTTGGTCGTTAATTTGGGAGCCTGCCGTTTGCTTAATGTTCAGGTTCGGGTTTTGCTTTTGGAATTCGCCAATGACATGCTTCCACCAAGTGTCGCCGTAGCCGCCTACGAAGTACTGAATTTCGAAGTCGCCAGTCAGACCTTCGCTGCCGCCGTCTCCATTGCCGCTATTGCCGCCGCTGCCGCTTCCTTGGTTTGTACTGCTAGGTGCAGGTTTTTCGTTGTTTGCGCCGGAGCAGGCTGCCAGCATGCTGAATGTAAGCGCGAGAATCAAAGCGACCAGCAAAGACTTGTTTTTCCAAGTGTTCATAGATTCAATCTCCCCTTAAAATATGTTTGTGGTAGAAAGCGCTTGCAGTGCGGGTTAATCATGCTGCAGAAATGCCTGTCATTTCACGATCCTCCTTTCCTTATGCCAAAAAAGGACATTAGAAACGAAGCGCGTCTTGCCTGCTTCGATAACTAATGCCCTTTCGGTAACACATTATCGTGAAATGTATGAGGTTTGTTTTACGTGTCAAATACTAATAAATAATTACTGATCTGTCAATCTTTTATTTTTAATCAGGTTTGCTCACGCTGGTTCAGACGTTCAATATGCAAGGTCAGAAAGCCGATTTCATCGTCTGGAACGGGCTTTTTGAGCTGTTCCTCCAGAATGGCGCTAAGCGTGAGCGAGCGGCTGTACGACAGCGGATATTCGACCTTGATTTTGTGCAGCAACGGGTTTTTGATATGCGCCTCCTTGCGGACGCGGTCAATCAATCCCTTGAGATGCGAGATAAAACGGAGGGAGGAGAAGGAGTCGCTGAAGTTAAGTCCGAGTTCCTTCGCTTCGTCCATAATTTTGGCGACAAGCCTGACGACGGCAAGCGTCTCCGTACCGCGCTCGCGGTTGCGCGCGCCATGAAAGTGCATGGCCAAAAACGCAATTTCATCCTCGGGAAGCCCTGCATCCAGCTTCTCGTTCAAGTAGCTGACTGCCTCGGAGGCTACGTCGTATTCATCCTTGTACATGAGCCTGATCTCATACGAGAACGGATTGGTAATCAGCACGCCTTGACGGCAGCGCTCGATGGCAAAGTTGATATGATCGACAAGCGCAGCGTGAATCCGCTCGGAGAACTCGCCCTCCAGCCGCTGCTGGGCCATAGCGATGACTTCCTCCGTCACGCCTACGATGCGCGTATCGACATTGTTTAGGATTTGTTCATAGTGTTCAATGGTTTCCATGGTATGCAATAAAAACTCCTGTGTAATTTCGGATTCGCCAATGGCCATGCCAGGCTGCCGTTTGAAGCCGATTCCTTTGCCGAATGCAATGGAATTTTTACCGGAGGATAGCTTAGTCATCACGACATTGTTCGAAAGCACATGAATGATCTTTCTTTCAATTGCGGCCATCTTCACTTACCCTCCATTCAATCAGCGTTTTGGTTGGTTTGCGCCTTCAGAATCTCTTCCTTGATCAGCTCGGAGTCCGTCCCGAAGACGATATGAACGCCATTTTTTCCGATGCGGATGATACCTGCAGCACCCAGCTCACGCAGCTTCTGCTCCTGGACAAGACCGGAATCATGCAGCGTCAGACGCAGCCGGGTAATACACGCGTCGATATCGACCATATTCTTGTACCCACCGATAAGCTCGGTTACTTCGGACGCTTTGTACGCAATCAGCTTGATATTGGGTGTTCTAAGCGCCGTGACCGCAGGTGCGGATACGGTAGCCGAAGCCTCGGAGACGGCCTCGTGAATAGGCTCGGGAGTAGGGGCATCCGGTGACGGCCCCACTTCCGCAAGCGCTTCCGTTTTATCGTCTGCCCTGCCTGGCGTTGCGAAGTTGAACGCACGGATCAGGATATAGAATACAAAATAATAGACGATAAAGTAAGCGGCGCCAACAGGGAATACCAGCCAAGGGTTAGTTGATTGGCTCCAATTGATGGCAAGGTCGATGAAGCCTGCAGAAAACCCAAACCCGACTTTCACCTCGAGCAGATGCATAATCATCATCGACAAACCCGTCAGAAAGGCATGAACGATGAACAATGCGGGAGCAACCAGCATAAAGGCAAATTCGATCGGCTCTGTAATGCCTGTTAAGAATGAGGTGAAGGCGGCGCTTAGCATAATGGACATAATGACTTTGCGGTTCTCCGGTTTCGCGCATCTTGCCATGGCAATAGCGGCGCCCGGCAAGCCGAACATCATGATCGGGAAGAAGCCCGTCATATAAGTGCCCGCCGTAGGATCTCCCGCATAAAACCGTGTCAGGTCGCCCTGTGCGATCTTCCCGCCGGCTTCCGCGAACTCGCCGATCTGGAACCATAAGATATGGTTCACGATATGATGGAGGCCGGTAGGGATAAGCAGCCGGTTAATCGTACCGTACAGGAACGTTCCGATGCCGCCCGTTGATTCCAGCCATAGTCCGAAGCCTTGGATGACATCCTGAATCGGCATCCAGATGAAGCCGAGCAGTCCTCCCAGCACCGTCATGGTAAGAGCGGTAATGATCGGTACGAATCGCCTGCCTGCAAAGAAACCTAATGCCTGGGGCAATTGGATATCCTTGAACCGGTTGTAGAGGTAGGCGGTAATGCCCCCTGTAATCAGACCGCCAAGGACGCCCATCTGCATATTCGTCCCCGCCAGATCGCTGGATTGCATCACTTCGAACGTGCGCATCACTTCCTGGAACACCATGTAGCCTACGGCTGCGGACAGAGCAGCAACGCCTTTTCCCTGCGTTAAGCCAATCGCAATGCCGATGGCAAAAAGCAGGGGAAGATGGTCGAAGATCGCTCCGCCGGCGGCTTCGCAGATCGCTGCAAGCTTGATCAGAAAAGGATGGTCGAACTCGATCTTGCCGAACCGGTACAGAATGGCAGCAGCAGGCATGACAGCAATGGGAATCATAAATGAACGACCAATACGCTGAATGTAACTCATTTGTTGTCATACACCCCATTTTATGGAAAAGAAAAAGGGCATAGCTCAAGAACGCTATCTCTTCTTGAACTAATGCCCTCGCGGTAACACGTTCGAATTTTATACGATTATTCACAAAAATTATACTATTTTGTCCTAGTTCCTGTCAAAGCAAACTTTGCTTAACAGGTGTGGCTTTAGGCGGTTCGGCCTTGTCTCCGTAACGAAGAAACAGCCATACGCCAAACAAAATAAAGATGCCGGCTCCGAGCTGATACGCGGTCAGTGCTTCCTTCAGCAGCACCCATGCCAGCAGGGAGGCAATGACAGGCTCGCCAAGCACCGACATGGAGACGGCGGTTGCGTTCATATACTTCAGCAGCCAGTTGAACAAGTAATGTCCGAAGAGCGTAGGGACAATTGCAAGAAGCAGGAAGATGCCCCACTCGCGGGCTTCGTAGCCCGTGAAAGCGTGCCCTTGAACGACGTTATAGACGGCGAGGAAGGATGCGGCGAAGGCGAATACCCAGAAGTTATACGGAAAAGCATCCATGTCATCGCGCAGCTTCTTGCCAATGAGCATATGAAGCGCGACTGCGACGGTGCCGAAGAAGGACAAGGCGTCTCCATACAGAGCGGTGCCGGACAACCGGAAATCACCAGCGCCAATCACGAACGAACCGGCAATGGCGATGCCCATTCCCCATAACATCATGCTGTTGGCCTTCGTGCGGAACAGCCAGTACGAGCCCAGCATGACCATAAGCGGCTCAAGCGTCAAGATGACGGTCGAGCTGGCTACGGTCGTATAGCGAAGCGATGCCATCCATAACAGAAAATGAAGAGCCAGCATCGCGCCGGAAGCAGCGAGCCAGCCCCATTGCCGCTTGCTCAGCCGGAACAGCGATGAACGGTACTTCCATACAAAAGGAAGCAGCAGTATATTCGTTAGATAAAGCCGGTACATGGCGATCACCGCTACATCGGCTTCAGACCACCGGACAAAGATCGACGAAAAAGATATGGCGACAATACCGATCAGATATAGAAGCTCAATACCGGTAAAGCCTTTCATGCTGCGTGTCATAGGTGATGCTCTCTCCAGTCGTTTCACAATAAATTCGTTTATTAAGAGGATGTAGGAAGGGTTAATAAAGGCCCCAAGTTAACATGAATACAACGAAGATCATACTCCCGCCGCCACCCGCTGTCAAAGGCATTTTTGGGGAAAAGGGCAGGGATGCCATTCAAATCTGAGCATTGTGCGGATTGCACAAAGTATGCGCCAACAAATGCTGAATCGAGTTAAAAACCTGCCGATGAAATGGAGCTCATGTTATCTTCTGATTAAAGCTTTAACGACTAGGTATGCTATATCAAAAAAGATCGCAGATGCGCCGATAAGAGGCGTGATCTGCGATCTTTTTTCATCTATAAGCGACCATTGCTGCTATTGATGCTCTGTATCTGATGTCTCCGTCTCGGCAGTTGCTTGTGCGGGTATGTCCTGTGGCGAAGAATGGTTAGAGTCGGTAGCTTTATCTTCTGAAGGAGCATCGGTTGGCGAAGAAGATATGGCTTTCGCCGGCTTGGCTGCAGGTATGGGCTTGCTCGCTTGCTTCTCCAGCTCTGCCTGGAAGTAGCTCTTCATCTCCGCTTCCTTGCGCGGATCATCCAGCTTCACCTTGTCCTTCAGCACATGCAGGACAAATGACTCCCATGTCGGCTCCAGCTTCTGGGAGCGGAGCAGCCGGATTGCGTTTTTCACCAGCCTGCGTTCCTTGGCGTTTGTGAACAAATCCTTATAATGCTGCGTATAACTGAAGTCCAGCTGACCATATACGCTGCGGAAGATATCGGCCGTCATGCGGGCATCATCCAGCGCCCGGTGCGCGGAACCGTCCGAAGACAATCCCAGCTCGGTCAAGGCGGCTTCCACACTGACATCGTTGGTCAGGCCTTTTACACGGATATAGCCTTTCAACAAATCATAATAAGGCATGGCTAGCCAGTAGGCATCATCCATCTTATGCATGCGCGTATCAAGCACAATCCGCTTCAAGTCTTCGCCGCCCCACGTAACAAGCACGGGCTGCTCGCTTTTGCCGAGCCATGCCAGGAATTCACGAATGACCTTCGGAAATCCGGCTGCGGTATTAATGGATTCCTGCGGAATGCCTGTCTTTTTCTGAATAAAGGAATTCAGCTTCGGAAAGTAGACCGGCTTAATAAATGCGGTAAATTCGTCTATAGGTTGAAGCGAGGCGTCGAGACGCACAGCCCCGATCTCGATAACTTCCATGGGCAGATCGCTGGCGAATTTGCGCCCGTTAAATTCAATGTCCAACACGATGTAATCCAATTCGATGACCTCCGGTTAATGGCATGCATTATTCATTCTAGCAGATTTGCGCCGTGAATGCGTAGCTCACGGATAGCAATGTGACAGTATTGTAATTTCAATGACTATGGAAATCGTATATACTAAGAACGGTAGAAAGCTTAAGAGACAGAGAGTGGAGGCAGCGAAAAAGCATATGGAACAGTTTATTTTGTGGCTGAAGTATTTGGTGCTGGGCGCGGTGCAAGGCTTCACGGAGCCGATTCCGGTCTCGTCGAGCGGCCATGTCATCATTGCCCGTGAGTTAATGGGAATGGAACAAGAAGGACTTTCATTCGAAGTATTCCTGAACACGGCATCGTTAATCGCGATTTTATTCATCTACAGGGCGATGATCGGGCGGTTGATCGTGAACGGATACCGCTTTATCCGTACCCGCAAGGCGGAGTACAAATCGGACTTTATGTTTATTGTTTATGTTGTGCTGGGCACCATCCCGGCAGGCCTGATCGGCTTCTTGTTTCAAGAGGACATCGAGCGACTCTTCTCGCATGCCAAGATGGTAGCGATATCGCTGCTTGTGACGGGTATTGCCTTATGGCTGATCCGTAACCTTAGAGGGAAAAAACGTGATGGCGATCTGAGCGCGAAGGACGCTTTAATCGTTGGGTTGGCTCAGGCTGTGGCGCTTATCCCGGGTATCAGCAGATCGGGTTCGACTGTTATCGCATCCATTGCAGTAGGCATGAGACAGGAGACGGCACTCAGATTCTCCTTCATGCTGTATATTCCGATTAGCCTTGGCGGTGTCGTATTGGGGCTGAAAGACTTCTCCAGTGATCCGATCTCGTCATCCTTGGTCGGCCCTTATGCGATTGCCTTCTTGGCTACGCTCGTACTTACTTATTTTGCAATGAAATGGCTCATGAACATCATGGAGAAAGGCAACCTGAAATATTTCGCTTACTATTGCTTCGCGGCAGGTATTTTGTTGCTTCTATTCCTCTAATGAAAGGTTCTTACAACGTCATTAAGGCGTTCAACTTTTTTATCTATGGCGCTCTGTCAGTGTACAGCACGTTTTTTGCCCTCTATCTGCAAAAGATTGGATGGTCGACGCTGGAAATCGGCACGCTGCTGGCAGGCGGCCCTATCGTATCGATTGTTGCCAACCCGTTATGGGGATACTTAAGTGACCGATTCCGCAATATCCGGCTCGTCATTCTTATTATGATGGCTGGCGCAACGGTCATTATGCAAATCGTTTTTCTGGCACAGTCTGATACGGTTATTTATACGGCGATGCTGTTTTTCTTCTTTTTCCAAATGCCGATGTTCTCGCAAAGCAACAGCTTGATTCTGAATGCGATTGAGGGTACGAAATACAAATTCGGCTCGTTCCGGCTATGGGGGTCGATGGGCTGGGCCGTTCTGGCGGCTGCATCCGGTCCGGTCATCGGACACATTGGCATCGAGCGGTTATGGATTTTGTATACGGCGATGATGCTGATGTCGATTCTGTTCGCGCTGGGTTTGCCGAAGGGAGAATCCAAGGTTGCGGTCAAGGCGGAGAAGACGAATTATCGCTCCATCTTTGCCAACAGGGCGTTTCTGCTTTTCTTGCTGCTCGGCCTGGTATTATCGATTCCCAATTCGATGAACCAGACCTTTATTGCGCTGTATATCGCCGAGCTTGGCGGACAAGCAGATATGATCGGATGGGCGGCGTTTTTCTCATCCATCTTTGAAATTCCGGTATTTTTGCTGCTGGACCGCTACTTGAAGCGCAATACCAAAACGATGATGTACTGCATGATCTTCGTCAGCCTGTTATTCACGCTGAGATGGGCGCTTATGGCGGGCGCGGATAGCGGCTTGCAAATTATATTCGTGCAATTGCTCCACTGTGTCACGTTCGGCGGCTTCTATTATATCGGCACGCAGCTTACGGCGCTGCTAGTGCCGGCGCAATACCGCGCCTCGGGACAAGCTGTGTACGCGCTAATCTATGGTGGTGTGTCTGGCATGGCGGCAGGCGTCATCGGGGGCTGGCTGTTCCAGAACCTGGGCGCGCAGTCGATGTACATCTCCGGAGCCATCATGGCTTTGGTCGGCGTAGCCGGCTTTGTTGCTCTGTACGGCATGGTGCGCCGTTCAGGTGTTGCTGCGGACGGAGTGTCGGCAGGTTAATCCTGCATGCAAAAAGCTCGACTCTCCTGGAATGGGAGAGGCGAGCTTCTTTTGTTGTGGCTTATTGCTGCGTTGAGGATGACGCGAACTTCATGGGGGAATGCTTCTCGGCATCGGCTTACTTTTTGGCGAGTTGTATGGTGAAGTAGATTGTGGTGCCTATTATAGCAGCAAGAGCGACTGGCATCAGCCAGCCCATGCCATTGGTGTGGTCTTGCGCGGAACGGACGAGATTCCACAGGATGATGCCGAACAGCAGTGAAATTTCGAATTTCATCCAGCTGAGCATTTGAATGGAGAGACGGTATTTTTTCTCTGCATTCTCCTTTGTCAGCGTAGTAGGATAGTTAAATTGATGGGGGATTTTGCGCAGCAGCGAAAGCCCGAGGAACAAGAGCAATCCGATGATCGGCAGGATCAGAGAAGTGCCTTTACCACCCCAGCCGTCCGCTTCGCCAGCCGCGTTGAAATGGATAGGTACCTTTGCCGGAAGATCTCCCCACACCAGAAACAGATTGATAGTAGGCACTGCCAAAGCCAGCAGAGATAATCCGTCGAGCAGCCATTCGAGCTTCGTCCTAGAAATGGGTATGATTGGTCGATTGGTCATGAAAATCACCTCTTTCTGGAATGGGTTTAATCCCTTTACGCGGTTGTCAGAATAAAGTTTCGGGAGTACAATTGGACTTATGTTTTTTGTGCTGCTATAGAGAAGAGAGAAGGGTTGCCATCATGAATACCGCTAAGTCCGCCGTTAACCAGGCGACAACTACACCAGTCGGTCGATCCAAGCGGTTATGGATTGCGTTAATATTAGGAGCGCTATCCGGGATTGGACCACTATCTATTGATATGTATTTGCCTGCATTGCCTACGCTTGCAGGAGAGCTTGGAGCTTCGGCTTCAGTGGCGCAGCTCAGTCTTACTGCTTGCTTGCTCGGCATCGCACTTGGTCAGCTGATCGTTGGTCCCATAAGCGATGTGACAGGGAGAAGGAAGCCGCTTCTAATTGGTATAGCCGTCTATGCAGTTGTATCGTTGCTATGTGTCATCTCTCCGAATATATGGACATTTATCGCACTTCGGTTTGTGCAAGGTCTTGCCGGGGCGGCGGGTATCGTTATTGCCCGTGCAAGCGTGCGGGACTTGTATTCCGGCGTAGAACTGACGAAGTTTTTTGCCTTATTGATGCTCATTAACGGGGCTGCCCCGATTCTCGCTCCAATGATCGGAGCGGAAATATTGAACTTCACTTCGTGGAGAGGCGTATTCGCGGTTCTTAGCGTGTCTGGGCTGCTGATGATGGCCGCGATCTACTTCGGCTTGAAGGAGACGCTTCCGATGGAGCGCCGCCAATCCGGGGGCCTCAGCAACACGCTTCGGATCTTCCGCAGGCTGGCGGGCGATCGCGTCTTCATGGGATATGCCATGACGCAGGGCTTTATGATGGCTGCGATGTTCGCTTACATCTCGGGCTCGTCCTTTGTTTTGCAAGAAATCTACAACGTCACGCCAAGAACGTACAGCTATATCTTTGGCCTGAACGGGATCGGCATTATTATTGCCAGCCAAATCGCTGGGCGCCTGGCAGGCAAGGTGGAAGCGCGCAAGCTGCTCATAAGCGGACTTATGATGGCGGGATGCGGCTCTGTGCTGCTGCTTGCGACGGCTTTCTTGAAGCTGGATTTGCCGATGATCGTCGCAGGGTTCTTCCTGGTCGTGTCCAGCTTGGGCATCACATCCGCCACCACTACTTCGCTGGCTTTGCAGGATCAAGGGCAAACTGCTGGCAGCGCGTCAGCTATGCTTGGCATGCTGTCCTTTATCTTCGGCGGCCTTGCCGCGCCGCTCGTCGGACTTGGCGGCGAGGGTACGGCGGTACCGCTTGCTATCGTCATCTCGTCGCTCGTGCTTGCAGCCTTCATCAGCAACATGTTGCTGACGAAGCGGAAGTAATGTGTGTAGGGTTGCCACCCGAAGTTGCACCATCGCCGGGTGGAAGATGTACGCAGGAATGCGGTCGGAAGTCGAATGGACTAATTAGTATGTATGTAGAACAAGCCGCGCCGGAATGGCGCGGCTTGTTCCACTATTACAGGAGATTGGCGCTGACTCGGTTACGGATTGCGATGGGTCGGCGAAATAGCGTTGTGAGAAACGCTTTATTGTTCGGTAGAGCTCCAATTGGCGAATTAGTGTTGCGAGAAACCATTAAACGTTCGTCAGCGCTCCAAAAGACAAATTAGTGTTGTGAGAAACCGTTAAACGTCCCTCAGCGCTCCAAATGACACATTAGTGTTGTGAGATACCATTAAGCGCCCGTCAGCGCTCCAAATGACACATTAGTGTTGCGAGAAACCGTTAAACGTGCCTCAGCGCTCCAAATGACACATTAGTGTTGTGAGAATCCATTAAACATTCGTCAGTGGTCCAAATGGCACATTAGTGTTGTGAGAAACCGTTAAACGTCCCTCAGCGCTCCAAATGGCACATTAATGTTGCGAGAAACCATTAAACGTTCGTCAGCGCTCCAAAAGACAAATTAGTGTTGTGAGAAACCGTTAAACGTCCCTCAGCGCTCCAAATGGCACATTAGTGTTGTGAGATACCATTAAACGTCCGTCAGCTCCAAATGGCACATTAGTGTTGTGAGATACCATTAAACGCCCGTCAGCGCTCTAAATGGCACATTAGTATTGTGAGAAACCGTTAAACGTCCTTCAACGCTCCCAAATGGCACATTAGTGTTGTAAGAAACCGTTAAACGTCCCTCGGCGCTCCAAATGACACATTACCGTTGTGACACACAGCTAAATCCCAGCACAACCATCATCAAGCTCTGGCCACAAACACAGTGAACTCGCGGTTTCGGTATACGCAATCGACCTCGGCGAAGCCAGCGTCGCGCAGCCATTGCAGCTGGTCGGTGAGTGTGGCGTCAATGTCCAGCAATCTGCGCTTCTTCGAAGCCTCAATATCTTCCGGCTCCAGATCGGTGGCGGTTACCGCCTCAAGCCATAACTGCTTGAACTCGGCGACGAAAGCGGGAGAGGAGCCCGCTGCCTGGTCGGCATTGACGAATACGCCGCCCGGCTTCAGCATGGAATGGATTTTGCGGAATAGAACCTGTTTGTCCTCATGAGTCAGATGGTGGATGGAGAGTGATGAGACGATAGCGCAATAAGAACGTTCAAACTCATAGGTCAAATAGTCTGCAGCAATGTATTCCAGATTGGGATGGTCTGCAAAACGGGCCTTGGCCTTCTCCAGCATATCCTCGCTGAAATCGACCATTGTTACATGAGCGCCGGGATATTTCTCCAGCATCATGGCGGAGAGCCTGCCGGTACCAGCACCCAAATCCAGAATATAAGGCGCATCATTAGCCACATCTGCCCAAGTTACCGCAGCTCCGTAGAAATCCTCATAGCAGGGGATCAGCTTACCATGTTTGTCATCATAGCTTGGCGCGGCTTGATCAAATTGCTTTTTTACATTGTTCTCCATGTGAAACCCTCCTCGTCATCTGACAGTCGTATTTTTTCTAAAGACTAGCCCTTTGGATGTCGAATCGATTCGATACCTTCATCTTAACGGTCTAATCGCCATAGTTGAAATATATAAAACAAATAATCTATATAGTTTATACCTATAAATAGAGGAGTAGCAGCCTCTATATCGCATGGAATTATGAAATCCATGCCATATCCAGGCTGCGAATCGAGCAGGAGCTTCGCATTTTACAAAGTGACATAGAGGACTCTAATTCATTTCGCTGATCAACTTACAGGGTCAACTAAAAAGCGATGCTGCTTGTCCGGTGCGGCGAAATGGAGCAATCGAGCTCCTTCATCCCGGAGCGATTCCATATCTTCATCCCTAATGGGCTCGAACGGCTGAAGCCGCAAGTTCGCCGATTCTTTGTTCTCCTCAATCGTCCAAGTGCCGCGAACGAAGCCATCTGTCAAAAACGTCGATCGGACAAGACCGTTGATCGTGATGATTCTTGACTTGTACACCGCAGGCATAATCCGTGTACGGTCGCTGTAGGAAATCAGCATGTTGTCAAATTCGGACAGGTAACGCACGGGAGCAGGCATATCTTCTGGCGGAAGCGGAGCGCCGGGCAGATCATAAAGCTCATTGCCTGCTTCATCCTTGAAGCATTCAAGCTCCGATGCCCATTCCTGGATATACGGCTTTAAGCGGGTCATACCCGACCATGCCTGCATGTCCTTAACAGAAGCGGGACCGAATGCACCTAAATATCGGAACAGTATCGACTTGATAGCTGCATCAATATCGTCCTCAGCTTTGCCTGAGCTGTTAATTCCGCCATTCGCATTTTCTTGTAAGTCGCCGATGCCGCCAATTCTCTGACGGTCAGGGCCGGTCGCGAGCCAATGCTCCAAAGGCACATGTCTGGCAGCGCCGCCTTGCCCCCAGAGCCCTCGGGGCGGAATTTGAGCGAGTGGAACGAGGTTGCGTGCGGTCGAAGAGAGCACGGAAGGCTCATGCCCCGGCCAATCCTGTTGCAGCTGCTTGCCCAGCTCTTCAAATGTAATAGGTTGCTCTGTGGCAAGCTTGACTGTCGCCAGGGCTAGTTGAGCCAGATCTACCCCGCCAAGCTTTTTGCCGTTATAGCTAATGATGGTACGTTCCAACATCGGGGCAAGCGCAGCCCGGAATAATCGGGCATCCCGTGCGGTTACCAAATGAATCGTAGAGCGCATAAGGGCAATACGAACTGCCTGCCTGTTACTCAGCAAATTCGCAAGCGACTCCGGTTCGAAATTGTCCAATCGGCTCCATAAAGCGTAATAAGGCGGCATCGGGGCTTGAGCTTGAATGCCGGCCAGACGCTCGATCGCTTCAAGCGGAGAAATTCGGCTTCGACGCAGCAGCAGCTGACGTTCCAGCAGCGCACGGTTCAGCCTTTTTAATGAAAGCGTACGGTTAGTCGGAAGTATATCGCCCATCATTCCTCGCATCCTTACCTATCGTTTTTCCACGGCATGACAAGTTGCGCACGTCTTCGGATTGATGCGCTTCCCGAAAAGGTCTATAATGGGCCGTAGGTTAAGTCTATTATCGAACATAGAACCACATAAAGGGAAGAGGGATTGGATCATGAAAAAGCTTAGAGTGCTGCAACAGCTGACGAAAGCGGGAGTTGTTGCGGTTTTGCGCGCCGATTCGGCGGAAGAAGTAGCGGAGATGGCCCGCCGCGCCATCAAAGGCGGAATTAAGGCGATTGAAATTACGATGACGGTACCGTTCGCGCTTAGAGCGATCGAGCAATTGTCCAAAGAATACTCCAGCGATGTCTCGCCGGATGCTGATAATTACGCGATTATCGGCGTGGGTACCGTGCTTGATCCGGAGACGGCTCGCGCTGCCATCCTGGCAGGAGCAGAATATGTGGTCGCTCCTTCGCTGAGTGCCGATACCATCAAGATGTGCAACCGTTATGCGATTCCGGTTATGCCGGGTACGATGACGATTCAGGAAATCCAGACGGCACTTGAGCTTGGCGTTGACGTCGTTAAGCTGTTCCCGGGCAACCTGTATTCGCCAAGCGTCATCCCGTCCATCAAAGGACCGCTGCCGCAAGCGAACATTATGCCGACTGGCGGCGTATCATTGGACAACCTGAAGGATTGGATCAAGGCCGGCGCGGTTGCGGTCGGTATCGGTTCCGATCTGACGAAGGAAGCCGTGAAGACAGGAGACTTCTCCATTATTGAACAGAAAGCTGCCGCTTATATCGCGGCATACCGGGATGCGAAGGGCGTCTAGTCCTTCCCGGCGCGGATGAGTCTGGGAGCGCTTGCTTCGAGTGGCGATTCGGGTTATAAAAGAAACAGGATGTACAAGCATGGACTAATATTACTTAGGTAAAGGAGTCGTTTGTTGAATGGATTACCGGATTGAAAAGGACACAATGGGCGAAATCAAAGTTCCTGCGGATAAGCTATGGGGCGCGCAAACGCAGCGCAGCTTGCAAAACTTCAAAATTAGCGGCGAACGTATGCCGATCGAAGTCGTATACGGAATGGCCATCGTGAAAAAAGCATCCGCTTTTGCCAACCACAAGCTGGGCGTATTGGATGAAGAGAAGGCTGTTGTGATCGGCGAAGCGGTAGACGAGATTTTGAGCGGCAAGTGGGATGATGAATTCCCGCTTGTGGTATGGCAGACAGGCAGCGGCACGCAGACGAACATGAACGTGAACGAAGTGGTGGCACGCCGTGCAAACCAATTGCTTGAAGCAAGAGGCAGCGCGACACGCATCCACCCGAACGATGATGTGAACCGTTCCCAAAGCTCCAATGATACGTTCCCGGCGGCTATGCATATCGCAGGCGTTATCGCAGTAGAGGACCGGCTGCTTCCGGCACTGGACTTGCTGAACGGCACGCTGTATGCGAAGGCAGAGAAGTTCAACGATCTGGTTAAAATCGGCCGTACCCATCTTCAAGATGCGACTCCTATTACGCTTGGCCAAGAAATTAGCGGCTGGTACTCCATGCTGGACAATACGCGCGCGATGCTGGTTCAAAGCGTAGATACGATGCGTGAGCTGGCTCTGGGCGGAACAGCGGTAGGCACGGGGCTTAACGCGCACCCGGACTATGCGGTTGCAGTAGCTGAGGAAGTAACGGCGCTGACTGGCAAAACGTTCATTACGGCGAGAAACAAGTTCCATTCCTTGACGAGTCATGACCAAATGGTCTACACGCACGGCGCAATCAAGGCGCTTGCAGCGAACCTGATGAAAATCGCCAACGACGTCAGATGGCTGGCAAGCGGTCCGCGCTGCGGCATCGGTGAGCTGTCGATTCCGGAGAACGAGCCGGGCAGCTCCATTATGCCGGGCAAAGTCAATCCGACCCAAAGCGAAGCGATGACGATGGCGGTATGCCAGGTAATCGGCAACGACGCGGCAATCGGCATGGCGGCAAGCCAAGGCAACTTCGAGCTGAACGTCTTCAAGCCGGTTATTCTGTACAACTTCATTCAATCCGTTGCGCTGATGGCGGACTCGATGATTTCCTTCAACGACAACTGCGCAGTAGGCATCGAGCCGAATGAAGCGGTGATCAAACGCAACCTGGATCAATCGTTGATGCTGGTTACGGCGCTGAACCCGTATATCGGCTATGAGAATGCGGCGGCAATTGCGAAGAATGCACATAAGCAAGGCCTGACGCTGAAGGAATCGGCGATTGCCAGCGGCCTTCTCACTTCGGAGCAATTCGATGAGTATGTTCGTCCTGAGAACATGATCGGCAAGCGTTAATTAAACGATAGAATAGATAGTGGCCATCTCCTGAAGCGTACGCGTCTCAGGGGATGGTCTTTTTTTCGATACGGGTGTTAGACGTTCTTAGAGGGCAGTTTCGGTGCGGAAGAAAGTCGATCTGTGCTATGATACAGATAGCCGTTTCTTGCGGCTCTATCATGTGGACAAAGTAGGGTAGCGACATGCATTTATTATCAGTTGAACATATAACGAAAACGTATGGCGAAAAAGTACTGTTCAGGGATGTGACGTTCGGCGTAGAGGATGGCGACAAGATTGGCATCATCGGCGTCAACGGAACGGGAAAATCGACCTTTCTGAAAGTGATCGCTGGCGTCGAGCAAGCGGATTCCGGCTCCATCTCCATCGGCAACCGGGTTGTCGTGCGGATGCTGGCGCAGGACCCGGTATTTCAGCCCGGAGAGACGGCGCTGGAGCATGTGCTGGGCGGCGATTCGCCCCAGCTCAGAGCTGTTCAGGGGTATGCCGCAGCGATGGAGGCCATTGCGCTGAAGCCTGAGAGCGAGGAGCTTCAGTCCGCGCTTATTGCCGCGAACCAGCGTATGGATGAGCTGGACGCATGGCAGCTTGAGAACGAAGCGAAGACGGCTCTCTCGAAGCTGGGCATTCAGCAATATGAGGCCAAAGTAGAGACGCTGTCCGGCGGTCAGCGGAAGCGTGTTGCGATGGCGGCTGCCTTGCTGCTGCCGTCCGATGTGCTCATTCTGGATGAGCCGACCAACCATATCGACAATGATTCTGTCGCATGGCTGGAGGGGATGCTTCAGAAGCGCAGAGGCGCGCTGCTTATGATTACGCATGACCGGTATTTCCTCGACCGGGTCAGCAATCGGGTCATCGAGCTTGATCGCGGCGAAGCGTATTTCTATCAAGCGAACTACAGCCGCTTTCTGGAGCTGAAGCTGGAGCGGGAGGAGCGCGAAGCTGCTTCCGAGTCAAAACGACAAAATTTGCTGCGCAACGAGCTGGCCTGGATTCGCCGCGGCGCCAAAGCGCGGACGACGAAGCAGAAGGCGCGCATCGATCGGTTCGAGACTTTGAAAGCGGCAGGGCCGAAGGCATCCGACGGCAAGCTTGACCTGTCCGTCGCTTCTTCACGCCTGGGCAAAAAAATCGTAGAAGTCGAAGCAATCTCCAAGAGCTATGGGGACCGCACGCTTATTTCGGATTTCAGCTACATAGCGGTACCTGAGGACAGGGTTGGCATCGTAGGCCGGAACGGAAGCGGCAAGTCGACGCTGCTAAGGCTCATTGCGGGCAAGCTCGCGCCGGACTCCGGTACGGTAGATCTGGGGCCGACAGTTAAGCTGGGCTGGTTCTCCCAGGAGCGTGAAGAGATGGATGAGACGCTGCGGGTGATCGAATATATCCGCGAGGAAGCAGATCAGGTGAAGACGGCGGACGGTACAGCCATTCCTGCCGGCCAGATGCTGGAGCGGTTCCTGTTCTCGCCGACGATGCAGTGGACGCCGATTGCCAAGCTGTCGGGCGGTGAGAAGCGGAGGCTTCAGCTTCTGCGGGTTCTGATGAGCGCGCCTAACGTGCTGCTGCTCGATGAGCCGACGAATGATCTGGATATTGCGACGCTGACCGTGCTGGAAGATTATTTGGACGATTTCCCGGGCGTTGTCTTCGTGGTTTCTCATGACCGTTACTTCCTGGACCGTACGGTGGAGAAGATCATTGCGTTTGAAGACGGCGTTATTACGCATCATACAGGCAATTATTCGGATTATCAGTCCAGCGCGGCGAAGCGGGAGCAAGCAGAACCAGCGGTAGACAAGGCGGGGGCTGGCAAAGGTGCAGCGGCGGCCGGCCAGACAGAAGTGTCCAAGCAGCAGCCAAGGGAACGCGCCCTAAAAATGTCGTACAAGGATCAGAAGGACTTCGAAGCAATTGATGGCTGGATTGAAGAGGCCGAGGGAGAGCTGACCCGGATTGCCGCGGCGATGGAGGCAGCCAGCAGCGACTCCGCGAGGCTCCAAGAACTGACGGCTGAGCAACAGCAAGCGGAAGAGAAGCTGGAGGCGCTGATGGACCGCTGGACGGAGCTGAATGAGCTCGCAGAGAAGATCGAAGCGCAGAAGCGCGGCTAGTTGGAGTTCGGAAGTATACCCGTTATTACGTTTGTTCATCAAGAAATGGGATGTTCACAATATAGACGACAAGGTGGTCATACGAACATGGCAAACAACACAAGCATTCGGAACATCTATTGCATCGGCCGCAATTATCGGCTGCATGCGCTCGAATTAGGCAACGAGGTGCCGTCGGAGCCGCTCGTCTTCACGAAGCCGTCCCATGCGGTGGCGGCTATGGATGGCAACGAAGTTGTAATGCCCGCTCATGTCGGCGAGGTGCATTTTGAGCTGGAGATCGTACTGCGCGTAAGCGAATCCTATCGCCCGGGAGCGGCGGATAGCGAATGCTTCGATGCGATGACGCTTGGACTGGATATGACGCTGCGCGACGTGCAATCCAAGCTGAAGGCGAAGGGCCAGCCTTGGCTTGCGGCCAAAGGCTTCAGAAACTCGGCTCCGCTTGGCCGCTGGATTCCGTATCCGGGTGAAGCTGCACTTACAGAGAGTACCTTCAAGCTCGTGCGCAACGGAGAAGAAGCCCAAGTCGGATGCTCCAAAGACATGCTGTTCGGCATTACAGAGCTCGTGCGCTATATCGAGGAGCATTACGGACTAGGCGCCGGAGACCTGATCTATACAGGCACGCCTGCCGGCGTAGCGGCGCTTCATGACGGCGATGTGCTTGAAGCGGTATGGGCAGGAGAGAAGCTGGGCGATTGCCGAATTGTGATGCGGTAATGACGGAATATCACAATATCCAAAGCAGTTCAGAGTAACCATTTAATTTACTGAAAAAAGCGGGCCAGTGTGAACTGGTCCGCTTTTTTTGGGGGAACTGTTTGTATACAGGGCATCCCCCGCGTTTATCTGCCGTTGAATGCGCTCAGCATCCAGACATGTTTCTCCAGCGAGGTATGAATCGCGAGCAGCATGTCGGCTGTCGTCTCGTCACCGGATTTCTGCGCGACTTCCATACCTTGCTTCAACTCGTCGATAATGACGGTGAAGTCATGGATCAAATGGTCTACCATCTCGACGGCTGTCTCATTGCCTTCCGCTTCCTTAATGCTGGACTCTTCTAGGTAGTCGCTCATTTTGGCGATTGGCTGGCCTTTTACCGCAAGGAGGCGTTCGGCAATCTCATCGACATGGAGGGCTGCTTCTTCGTAAAACTCCTGGAACTTTTCATGCAGCGTAAAGAATTGCGAGCCTTTCACGTACCAATGGTAGTTGTGGAGCTTAATATAAAGCACGCTCCAGTTGGCAATTTGACGGTTCAGATGTTGTTGTACAGTATGCATAATGATCATCCTTTCGGTTGTTAAAATACGTAGTTTACTTCGGCCGGTCAACGCGTTCCGTATTCCGTTCTCCCGCTAGTTTGTGCCAAATGGGGAAGGGCAATACGAGCCTGCTGAACGAAACGACTGAATGGAATAGCTCGATATAAATTTAGATCAATTCCCTGTTTATAATTATTACAAAGTAATAGTCATTTGTCAAGGATGTGCTCCATCTGACATCTTTCAAGAGCTCAATTGTCGTCGATCGATTGGATAAGGCCGCTCTTATCATTTACCCGAATAAGGTGGGCTTGAAACGGAAGCAGTATATCGGTATTAGCCAGTTGATGCGAATGGTTGCTGGTGGGATTGTTTTATCAAAATAAAAAGAGCCGCATTCTCGCTTTTGGGAAAGCAGAGATGCAGCTTCGTAATTTAGTATCGATAGATAATGGTTACACATTTAAAGGTCTCTTGGAAGAGAGGGAGTCGATGAGACTGACTTAAATGGTGTGCGATCGCCCAGCTGGCGGAATTAAGTCGATCGGATCGACTTAATGGTGAGTAAACGCCTAACTGAAGGAATTAGATCGGTCAGACCGACTTAATGGTGCGCATACGTCCAACTGAGGGAATTAGATCGGTGAGACCGACTTAATAGTGCGCAAACGTCTAACTGTGGGAATTAAGTCGGTGAGACCGACTTAAATGGTACGATCGCCCAGCGGGCGGAATTAAGTCGATCGGATCGACTTAATGGTGCGCGAACGCTTAACTGAAGGAATTAGGTCGGTCAGACCGACTTATATGGTGCGCACACGTCCAACTGAGGGAATTAGATCGGTGAGACCGACTTAAATGGTGTGCCACCGCCCAGCTAGCGTAATTAAGTCGATGGGATCGACTTAATCCCTCACCTCACCTTAGTTAGAAGCTGCGACAGCAGCTTTCTGCTCCGCTTCAGCGAGCATGAAGATGGTGAGTACGAACATGGCATGCGACCATGTCAGCGGCACCACCCATGCGGTTTCTCCGGTTACTTTGTCGACTTGTTCCGGCAGCAAGCCTGTCTCGGTGCGATGAGCAATCGCCCAGCCCAGCAGCTTGCGGGCAGCGGCCAGGTCGCCTGTCGCTACGCGGTAGTGGGCAAGCCACAGCGTCGTCAGAATCCAAGGATTGCCGCCAATGTAGATATCGTCCTCATAGCGCTTGATGCCGCCTACGCCCGGCACGCTCAGAGCCGCTTCGATCGTGTCAGCCGTGCGGCGCATGCGATCATGCTCAGGCGCTACTGCCCCGAATGGCACCGCGATGCCGAGCAAGCTAATGTCAACGATCGGATCATGCTTCAGCACGTGCTTCTCGTAGCCTTTGTCGAGCTGCTCAATATGGCCGTTGAAGCCAGCGGAGACAGCTGCATCATACTTCTCTTTGCTTACTTTCAGGTTAAGGCCGCGGTAGAAGCTGCTGCCTTCCTCGTTCCAGCATTCGTCCATGATCACATACGCAATGCGGGCTGCAGCACTTCTCCAGTCCTTCGCAAGCGCTCCATGGCCCAGCAGCTCGGCGAAGCTTGCTGCGGACGTCAGGCCGCCGTATACGGCAGCAGAGGAGTACGTATGGGATGCCTCGCGCTCTTCCCACAGATCAATGCTTGGCTTCGGCAAGCCGCTTTCTTGATCGATGAAAGTCATCAAGAAGCCTGCGCCTCTCTCGACAGCAGGCCATACCTGACTCGCGAATGCCATATCCTGCTTCTCCAGATAGTGCTGCCACATGCCCCATAGGATGGAGGAGCCTTCATCGATCTGCAAGCCCCATGAAGGCGCAAGGCCGCCATCGTGATAGTGGCGCTGCTGCCAGGAGCCGTCAGGAGACTGAGCAGTCAGCGTCCATGCATAGAAGCGGTCGGACAGCTCATTCAGGCCGGCTTTATCCAGCGCGGTCGTAATGAAGGCAGCGTCCCGGCCCCAGCAGAAGGAGTAGCCGCCGCAGCGGGAGAAGTTCTCGTCAAACTCGGGAGCGGCGATGATGCTGCCAGTCTTCTCGTCGGACATGAGCTTGAACATCAACACGGAGCGCTCATACAGCTCTTTCACATCCTCACCTTCGATTGGGCAAGGCTCAGCTGCATCAACATAGGCGTTCCAGTATGCATTTGTAAGACTAGCAAGCTCCTCGCTTGTTTTCCCTTTCACTGTCGCAAGCTCTTCAAGCGCCTGCTCCTCATTGTGTCCCGCTGCAATGTATACAGGTATCGTAACGCTCGTACCCGGCTGCAAGTCGCGTACATCCCACGACATTGCGCCATCAGGACGCATATCGATCATATTGCCGTTCAGCTCGCTGTTTTGCACCGCATCCCAGGACAATCCGGCCTGGAACTTTGCGCATACGTTTGCACTTGAAAGCGCAAAAAAATACCCGTTGCGGAAATGAATCAAGGCATCGGCTGAAGGCTGGAACATTGTTGTGTTGTACAGTCCGTTCTCACTAATCAGGAAGCAAGAGTGAAGCAGAAAGCGGAAGCTTTGGGCAACAGAACTGTCATTTTTGAACGTGTACTGGCGTACGATGACATTGCTCTCCGGCACGGCAAAATGCAGGCTTTCCACCGAAATCGGCTGCTCGGAAGAACGAGCGTCTACACGAAGCACATTGCTGCGCTTGACATAAGCCGTTTCATGCTGCCAGCCGTCTTGCTCGCCGTCGAACCATGTTGGCGCTTTACCTTCGACTTGCAGGCCGGTACGCATGGCATCGACATGCTGCGGCGTATCGATATTCGGCCACCATAGCCGGTACAGGCGTCCAGTCCGGCCCAGCGATGCCAGGAAAGAAGAATTGCCGATAATGGCGTCTACTAAATATGGCTTGTTGTTGTTCATGTGTTTAGCTCCTTTTATTTACGGCTTGTATGGAGGAATCGCGTACGATCAGTCTATGCGGAATGATCATGCGAGGTTGATGAATATCTTCTTCCATGATGCGACGGATAAGCAGTTGAGAGGCAGTGTATCCCAATTGATAGGTTCCAATGTCAATGGAGCTGATTGGCGGTGTGGCAAGCTCGGATAAGGCAATATTGTTAAAGCTTACCAGGCTGATGTCATCCGGAACGGTATAGCCAAGCTCATTAAGCCCTCTCAGCACGCCGAAGCCGACCACATCGTCGATGACGACAAGTCCGCTTGGACGCTCGGGCAAGCTCATCATGAAGGACATGGCGCGGTATCCGCTTTGCTGCAGAAATTCGCCTTCCACAATCCATTCAGAGCGCATCGACAGCCCGGCTTCGCGCATGGCTCTCCGGTAGCCGGACATCCGGTCATGGGATACCGTCAAATTCGGCGGTCCGCTGACGAAGCCAATTCTCTCATGCCCTTGGATAATCAAATGTTGGGTTGCGTCGTAGGCTGCTTGTTCATTGTCATTGTCCACCGAAAGAATATTCTGATGGCCTTCCGAACGTCCGATGAGGACAGTAGGGAAGTTATGATTGTTTAAGATATCGATGAGCGGGTCATTCGTTCTCGCCGATAGCAAAATAACGCCATCGACTCTGCGGCCAAGAACAAGACGGGAGATCGTTTCGTTCTCATCCTGCGGAGAAGTGGCGGCTGCAAGCAGCATGTCATATCCCGCTCTCGTGGATTGCGTCAGAATGCCACGCAACAACTCCCCGAAGAAGAAGTCCTGGAACAGCTCCTCGGCAGGGCGCGGAAGCATGATGGCAAGCGTCCTTGTCGTCTTGGACACAAGGCTCTTCGCCATGAGATTCGGATGGTAGCCCATCTCATCCATAATTTTTTTTACTTTCATAGATGTTGCTTTACTGATTCGCGGATGGTTCGAGACCACCCTGGACACCGTGGAAGGCGATACTCCCGCGGCCTTTGCTATGTCTTTTATTGTAACCATCATGCGAGCCCCCAATGAGCAACCTGAATTGACTGCGCTAATAATGAATATTATGTTCATCCTAATGCAACTTTTGCTCATATGTAAATATATATCTTGGCGCCCGCTTTCACAAATGACGAAAAACTGAGCAAGAGGGAGAATAAGAAAGGAAAACGAAGCGTTCCCTGAGAAGATTGATCAAAATGAACTGTGCAAACGTTTTAACAAATGACAGGGCATGTTGTATATTGATTACACGAATAGAACGCTTTCAAAAAGTGCTATTTTCGAAAAACAAGCGAATTCAATCCAGAAATGTATTGAAGCTCGCCATTTTTTGAGAAAAGTGTACAAACGTTTGCGCATTGGCCCGATAAGAGAAGCAAGGTATTGCCGCATAGCGGAGCTTCTCATGCTGAGTGGCATGGCGAATCGCATAAGATGCGGGGGAATATTGCATTTTATGGATATGAACGTTTGAAGGATAACAAAAAAGAAAGCGAATTCATTCGAACATATCCACGTACTGGGGAAGGGGATCATTAGAATGAAAAAATGGTTTGTCATGACACTGATCGTTTCTTTGTTTGTCGTAGCCGCATGCAGCGGTAACAACGGAGGTGGCGGCAACGCAAGTCCGACCGCAAACGGCAGCAACAACACGCCGACGGAGGATCCCGGCAATTCGGGAGGCGATGATACGAATTTGACGCCTGAAGCCGGAGCGAGCCTGGTTATTTGGGACGCCAACAACCAAGCGGCATTCCTTCAGGAAATGGGCGCCGAGTTCGAAAAGGAATACGGTGTGCCGGTCAAATTCGAAGAAGTGGGCAATACGGACCAAGTGGCCAAGCTGATGACTGACGGACCTGCAGGTCTCGCGGCCGACGTGCTTCTGTTCCCGCACGACCATATCGGCAGCGCCGCCTCCGCCGGACTTCTGCTGCCGAATACGGCATTCGAGGAAGAGGTTGTTAGCGAAAACGCCGAAAAAACGGTCAAAGCGATTACCTACGACGGTATTTTGTACGGTTATCCCCGTTCAGTTGAAACGTATGCCATGTTCTACAATAAAGACTTGATCCCGGAAGCACCCGCGACGTTTGACGATATCTTCACCTTTGCGGAAACATTCAATGATCCGGCCAAGAACAAATTTGCGTTTGCTTGGGAATTGCAGCAATTCTTCTATAATTTTGCATTCCTGGCTTCGCAAGGAGGATACATGTTCGGAGACGACAATACCAATAGCGCGGACATCGGCTTAAATAACGATGGTGCGATTGCTGGCGCAAAGCTGATGGCGGAAATCAAAGAAAAGCTTCTTCCGTTGAATACTGGCGATATTGACTTCGATATCAAAAAAGGCTTGTTCCTCGACGGATCGCTCGCGATGGAGCTCAATGGCCCTTGGGCGCTAGCCGATTACAAGAATGCTGGCATTAACTTCGGTGTAGCTCCGCTGCCGAGAATCGGCGACAATCAGATGACGTCGTTCTCCGGCGTTCAAGCCTATTACGTCAATGCCAACTCGAAGTATCCGCAAGCGGCGCAATTGCTGGCGCGCTTCCTATCGACAAAGGAAATGCAAATGAAAAACTTTGAAATGAACAGCTTGCTTCCATCGAATGAAGAAGCCGCTAGTGATCCGGCGGTTGCCAATGACGAAATCGTCAAAGCGTTCCTTCAACAATTTGAGAACTCGACTCCAATGCCTTCCATTCCGGAAATGGGCAGCGTATGGAATCCGATCACTTCGGCAATTTCCGAAATATGGAATGAGGGCAAAGATCCAAAAACAGCGCTCGATAATGCCGTCGCTCAAATTAAAGACAGCATTGGAACGAACTAAGAGCAGCACATGCAAACATGGAATGCTTCACGGTTTCCCCGCCTTTAGCGGGGAAGCCGTTCATTCCGTTCATGAAAGAGAGGAGCCGGACAATGATGAAGCGGCATCGTAATACCGCGGCCATACTTTCGGTAGCGCTGCAAGGGCTTGGCCAACTGTACAACCGGCAGTGGCTGAAGGGTATTTTTTTCCTTTGTGTTCAAGCATTAGGGCTTTATTATCTGGTTCCCCGTCTAGGGCACGCCATCTGGGGATTGGTAACGCTTGGAGAAACGACGCAGAAATTTGTGAAGGTAGGAAAGACCACCGAACTGGTCAAGGGCGACCATTCCATTTTTTTGATGCTGGAGGGCATTATCGTCATTCTGGTGTTCCTCGTATTTTTGCTGATTTATGCGTTGAATATTTATGATGCATATCAAAATGGAAAAAAGCGGGACGAAGGCAAGGGGGTACGCGATTTTGCGAATTCGTGGAATCATGTAACGGTTAACCATTTTCCTTATTTTATGCTGGCTCTCCCAGTGCTCGGCGTATTGTTTTTTACAATCATGCCGATCTTATTCTCGATTATGCTGGCGTTTACGAATTACTCGGCGCCTAACCATATACCACCGGCCAAGCTCGTCGACTGGGTCGGTTTCCAATCGTTTATTGATTTGCTGCAAATGAAGTCGTGGAGCAAGACGTTTTACGGCCTGCTCGTCTGGACAATCATTTGGGCGGTGCTTGCCACCGTCACTTGTTACTTTGGCGGCATTTTTGTCGCGCTGCTCATTCAATCGAGGGGCATTCGATTCAAAAAAATGTGGCAGACGATTTTCATCATTCCGTATGCAATCCCGCAGCTCATATCACTGCTCGTCATGCGCAACCTGTTTAACGCCAAATTCGGTCCCATTAACCAATATTTTGCCTATTTCGGTCTGGAAGGGCTGCCGTGGCTGACGGATCCGTTTTGGGCCAAAGTTACCTTGATACTCGTCAACATGTGGATCGGCATTCCGGTCAGTATGCTGCTGGCGCTTGGCGTCCTGACGGCCATACCGCGCGATCTGTACGAGGCCGCCGAAGTGGACGGAGCGTCAAATTTTCAGAAGTTCAAAATTATTACGATGCCATATTTGCTGTTTGCGACGGCTCCGATTCTCATTACGCAATTCGCAGGCAACATCAACAACTTTAACGTCATCTACCTGATGACCGGAGGTGGTCCCGCCAACGGGGATTATCAATTTGCGGGTTCGACCGATTTGCTTGTCACCTGGCTGTTCAATCTGACGATCGTCAATAACAAATACAACATGTCCGCAGCTATCGGCATTCTGATCTTCATTATGATCGCGACGATCTCGATCTGGAGCTTCCGCCGGACCAAATCATTCAAAGAGGAGGATATGCTGTCATGAGTCAAAAAAACAGCTTCGTGCGGTTGTCGCTCAGCTATTTGATTTTGATCATCTTGTCGGTGTGCGCCCTTTATCCGTCGATATGGGTTGTCGTCTCTTCTTTCCGTCCAGGAGGGTCCCTGTACAGCAAAAGCTTTTTCCCGGAAAAATGGACGCTGGATCATTACGTAACGCTATTTACCGGTACACAGTACACGTTCGACATCTGGTATTTGAATACGCTCAAAATCGCCTTTTTTACTATGATTTGCTCCGTATTTCTAATGACGCTCAGTATGTACGCGTTGTCACGATTCCGGTTCCGCGGACGCAAGACGATGCTCAGCGCTATGCTCATTCTTGGCATGTTCCCGGGCTTTATGAGCATGATCGCGATATACATCATATTGCTGCAGCTTAATTTGCTGGATACCCATATCGCGATGATTCTTGTGTATTCGGCGGGGGCTGCACTCGGAGGTTTTATCGTCAAAGGATACTTTGATACGATTCCCCGCAGCCTGGACGAAGCGGCGCGTATCGACGGGGCCAGCCATCTGCAGGTGTTTTTGAAAATTATGATGCCTCTGTCGAAGCCGATTTTGACGTTCGTGGCGTTGACGTCTTTTACGGGCGTATGGGGTGACTTTATATTCGCCCGTCTCGTGCTTCGATCAAAGGACAACTATACGGTGGCCGTCGGCATGTACGAATTGATTGCCTCGCAGACCAATAGCTACTTTACGCTGTTTGCTGCTGGCAGCGTCATTATCGCCATCCCGATTACGATTCTGTTCCTCATTCTGCAGCGCTTCCTCGTGCAAGGTCTGACGGCCGGAGCGATGAAAGGATGACCGTCGTAAGCAGAAGCAGTGCGGTTTCGGCTTTGCTGGCGACGGCACTGGTTCTACTGCTGACGCTTGGAGCTTGTACAGCCGGTTCGAGCAGCAGCGATTCTTCGCCGTTGCCGGATGACGGCGGCGCGGGCGGAGATGCGGCGGTGCAGGCTACCTACGAAGCCGACGAGCAGCCGGGCACGGTCTATTACGAAATATTTGTCCGTTCGTTCTACGACAGCGACGGAGACGGAATCGGAGATTTGAATGGTGTAACGGCAAAGCTTGATTATTTGAAGGAGCTTGGCATTGGAGGCATCTGGCTGATGCCGATTAACGCGTCGCCAAGCTATCATGGCTATGACGTAACCGATTATTATGCGATCAATCCGGAATACGGCACGTTGGACGATCTGAAGCGATTGCTGGACGAGGCGCATAAACGGGATATAGAGGTCATTATGGACCTCGTCGTGAACCATACGAGCAGCGAGCATCCCTGGTTCAAGGAGGCGCTTGCGGATGCGAGCAGCCCGTATCGCAGCTGGTATTCGTTCGCCGAAGCCGGCGATAAGCTGCAGACGAATGGTGCGGTGGACGGCAATCCTTGGCACAGCTACGGAAGCTTGCGCTACCTGGGCATCTTCTGGGGCGGCATGCCGGACCTGAACTTCGATGAACCGAAGGTGCGCGAAGAAATGATCAAGATCGGACAGTACTGGCTGGAGCAAGGGCTTGACGGCTTCCGGCTGGATGCGGCCAAGCATATCTACGGCGACTTTAAGTCGACAATCAGCTCGCCAGAGGTGCAGGCTGCCAACAAGAAGTGGTGGCAGGAGTTCCGGACAGGCATGAATGAAGCCAATCCCGACGCCTATTTAATAGGAGAAGTGTGGGACTCGCTGGCGATTATCGCGCCATACTTCGATCAAGCGCTCGACTCTGCGTTTCACTTCGATCTGGCCGACAAGCTGATCGGGGGGGCGAGGAACGAAAGAGACCCTGATCTTGCCTTTTCGCTGGAGCGCGCATACAAAGTCTATGAGAAGTCTTCGGGCGGCACATTCGTCGATGCGCCGTTCCTGAGCAATCATGACCAGAACCGGGTCATGAGCGAGCTTCGCGGCAATACCGACCATGCGAAGATGGCGGCGGCTTTGCTGCTCACGCTGCCTGGCACGCCATACCTCTACTACGGAGAAGAGATTGGCATGCAAGGCGTGAAGCCGGATGAATATATCCGCGAGCCGATGCTATGGCATCGCGATCCCGCAGGCGGAGAAGGACAGACGTCCTGGATCGCCTCGAAACATAATAAGGAAGCGGGAGAAGTATCTGTCGAGGCGCAGCTTGGGCAGGACGGTTCGCTTCTGGAGCATTACCGGACGTTGATCGGCTGGCGGAATGAAGAGGCGGCTCTTCGCAACGGTACAATCGGGGAGTATAAGCTGGAGACTGTGGGCGGCAAGCTGAGCGCTTTCGTTCGCGTTACGAAGACGGAGCGTGTGCTCGTCGTTCATAATCTGTCGGGCGAAGCGCAGACAGCAGAGCTGGCTGCCTCCGATGTGTACGGCGAGTTTACGCAACTTGCCCGAAGCTCAGCGGACGATGCCAAGCTTGAAGGTACGACGCTGACGCTTCCTCCATACAGCACGGCGGTGTTGAAATAAGGAAAAGGGCATTCCCGGTTATGCGGGAATGCCCTTTTGTCATGAAGCAGCTTATAGATAGCTGCGGCCATTGATTGTCAATTGATCATGATCATGTTTGTGAGAAATGTGAATAGTGCGCTGGTTGCCGCTGATTGTCGCCTTGATCATCAATGCAGACCCGCCTAAGCTTGGCATGTTCATTGATTTGATCCGATTCATGATACTAGTAGAATCAATCAATAACTAGCTGTATTCCCGCATCGATCGCAAGCCGATATAGGCTGCGAGCCCTGCGATTAGCATGGCAATGCCGCTGTACGTCATAATGATAGCCGGACCGTAGTGATCGGACAAAGCGGAGAATACGGCTAGCCCGATAGGCGGGGCTATGCTCGTCAGCGTGCCAAGCAGGCCGAATACGCGTCCTTGAAGGGACGGATCGACAGCGACTCTGAGCAAAATGAAAATAATCGTTGTGCTAAACGAGAACAGCACGCCAACCAGCCCGATGAAAGGGAGCGCGGCAGCTGCGGATTGAAGCAGAGATATCGCTACGAAGAGCGGCCCCATAAGCGCAATGCTAATAAGCGCAAGCTTGCCGCGATGACGCATCCGCTTGTCGAATTTCATAATAATGATAGAGCCGATCACATAACCAAGAGGGATGCAGGCTTCGAGCAGCCCGAATATAAACGGGGAAGCTTGCCATACTTGCACAGCCATGACCTGAATCAGCATAAACGTGGACAAAAAGAAAAACATAACGAGCGGCAGCAGCATGACGGCCCCCCGCACAAAACGATTGTTCCAGACAACGCGGAAGCCTTCCATAAAATCGGTGCGGAAGGAGGTTTTAATCTTATCCTGCCGATCTGGCGCCGCATAAGGGAAGCGCCCCGCGAATAAAAGCAGCATGCCGGACAGGAGGAAGGTGGAGGCGTCAATCGCCACGGCAAATACGCCACCGAACATGGCAACTGCGGTTCCTCCGGCGGCAAATCCGGCAATGCGGATCAGGTTGTCGGATACGCTGATAGCGGCTACCGCTTGCGAAACGCCGTTTTTCCCAACAATCTCAATCAAGGAGGCTTGGAAGGCAGGGCCTCGGAACGCCCCGGCCAAGGCAACAATAGCGGTCAGGAGCAGGATAAGAAAAAACGGGATTTCCGGGAGCGCCATACACAGTGCGATCCCTCCGACGATGACGAAGCGGAATAAGTCAGTAGCAACCATCAGTCGGCGGCGATTAACACGGTCAGCCACCGTTCCTGCTATAGAGCCGAAGAGCATGCTAATAACCAGATGCGTGATGAGGACAAGCGACATTAACTTGGCGCTGCCAGTCGTCTGGAGCACCCACAGGTTCAGCGCAATGCTGTGAAAGGTATTGCCTAGCAGCGACAGACTATAGCTGGCGAATACCGTTCGAAAGGTCCGATTGCGCCAGATGCTTGATGCTTCCGGCGCCGATTGAACAGGATGATGGTCCGGCATACTTCTTGCTAATTCGGTCATTGAAGCTCCTCCTCTAATGGCTCAATTTTAGATAAGGGAAAATGTAAAACTATTTTAGACTTAAACGTTTAAGTGATTGAAGAAATAGGCAGAGCGGACTGCTCTGCATGAGTCGATGTGTGAGGTATGGCGCGAACAAGTACAACATAGTTAGCAGCAGCTAGGTATGCTACCAGATTACAAGTGTTAACGCGGCTTTATCAGAACGCATTTGTCCGGCGGACCGGAATAACTGTCATTCCGCAGCGACTGCATAAGCTCCAGCGCCGCAAGGTGCTTCCGATCCTCGAATAAGACAGAGGAAGAGCGGGGGAGCGAATGAAGCAATTCCGGAGTTCCCGCTGTGCAGAGAACGGTATAACGGATTGGATTCATCCACCGGGAAGCGAGCAGACCGACATATTCATTCAGGATGATTCCATCTCCTGTCTGCCTGGCGAGAAAGGGCTGCAATTGATCCTCCGTCTCCAACACCAGCACTTGGGATGGAGGCAGGGAGAGCAGCGCCCCTAACTGAGCGGCTGCGTCCATGGAACCGCGGTCAGCGACAAGGAAGCTGCAAGGCTTGCTGTTCTGTTCGGTTGCGGCTAATGCTGCTCGTTCATAATCATATTGAACGCGATAGAACAACGGATCTTCGATAGGGCTGTCAATGGCGACAAGCGGCACTCCGGTAGGAAAGTGACGGGAGATTTGATGGAAGGTATCCTGCAGCGCTCCCAGCACAAAGACAGCATCCAGCTTTCTCTCCGCGATGATATCCATATTCGGTGCCTTGGCATCCAAACTGGATAAGACGACGTGATAGCCGAGCGAGGTCAACTCTCGTTCCATCGCATCGATGAACGGAGTATAAGCAGCGCGCTCCCACCATTGCTCGTCAGGTTGGCGGTTGACGAGAATACCTGCCAGCCCGGATTGCCGCTTAATCAGAGAGCGGGCGGCCAGATTCGGCACATAATTCAGCTCGCTAGCAGCATCCAGCACGCGTTGCCTGGTCTCACCGGGGATCGTTTGGCCCGATACGTTGTTCAATACGTAGCTAACCGTAGCGACCGATACCTGAGCCGCTTTGGCGATATCCTTCATGGTTGCTTTTTTGCCGCCGAATTTGTTCATGAACATAGCTCCATTCACTGACTTAATCGTTTAAGTTGATTATGGCATAAAGCCGTCTTGTCTGTCTATGACAAGACGGCTTTGCACAGCCATTATTTTTGCTTCAGAACAACAAAGCCGTAGCCGTCAAGCTGCAACTGAAGCTGACCGTCTTCACCTGTCTTAAGCTCGGAGCCTTTTGCAATGGCTCCCGCATTGGAGTGCAGGACGGTCCACTTCGAGGAGCCCAGGCTTGCAGGCACGCTCGACGCTTTGGATGCAGCTTCGACTACAACAGCAGCCGCTTCAACCGCTACAGTAGAAGCTGCATCTGCGGCCGCTTCAGCAGCGGCTGCAAAGCCGCGGAACGGAATGTCAAGCGGCAGGGCGTCTGCCGTTACAGCAGAAGGGAGGGAGAGAGCGAGTGTTGCCGCTCCTTCGCGCGCGTTAAGGGCAATAATGATACGCTCGCCGTCCGAGCGGCGCTCATAAGCGAGCAGCCCGTCTTCTTGTCCCGCATAAGCGAAAGCCAGCTCAGTCGAGCGAAGCGCCTCGTGATTATGGCGCAAGCTGATCGTATCCTGATAGAAGCGAAGCAGCTCCCGGTCCTGATCTTCCTTTTCCCATACCATGCACTTGCGGCAGTCCGGGTCGCCTCCGCCGTTCATGCCGACTTCGTCCCCGTAATAGACGCAAGGCGTGCCAGGGTACGTGAATTGGAACAGGGCGGCCAGCTTCAGCTTGTCGACATTGTCCTCGCAGATTGTTAGCAATCTCGGCGTATCGTGGCTGTCCAGCAGGTTGAACGCCGCTTCCGTTACTTGCTGCGGGTAAGCGGCAAGCTGTGTGCCGATCGCATGTGCGAAGGTCGAGGCGTCAATTGTGCCGTAAGCGAAGAAGTCCAGCACCGCATTCGTGAACGGATAATTCATGACCGCATCGAATTGGTCGCCTTGCAGCCACGCCATGGAGTCATGCCAGATCTCGCCGAGAATGTAGGCTTCCGGATTAACCGACTTGACGATCTGGCGGAACTCGCGCCAGAACTGGTGGTCGACTTCATTGGCAACATCCAGGCGCCAGCCATCGATGCCGATCTCTTCGATCCAGTAACGGGCTACCTCGAAGAGGTAAGCTTTCACTTCCGGATTCTCTGTGTTGAGCTTCGGCATAAGCGGCTCGAATGCGAAGGTGTCGTAGCTAGGCACGCCGTCCACGACTTGCAGCGGCCACTCTCTGACGTGGAACCAGTCCGCGTACTTGGACTCTTGGCCGTTCTTCTGCGCGTCTACGAACGGAGCGAACGTCCGGCCGGAATGATTGAACACCGCATCAAGGAGCACGCGAATGCCGCGCTTGTGGCAGGCGTGCACCAGTTCTTTCAATTTCTTATTGCTTCCGAATTGAGGATCGACCTTCAAGTAGTCTTGCGTATCGTATTTATGGTTGGTGGTCGCTTCGAACAGTGGCGTAAAGTAGATCGCATTGATGCCAAGGCCGCCCAAATGGTCCAAATGATCGATAACGCCTTGCAGATCCCCGCCGAAGAAGTTGCTCGGAGTCGGCTTGCCGCCCCATGGCTCGACGGTGTCTGGGTCAAGCGAAGGATCGCCGTTCGCGAAGCGCTCCGGGAAGATTTGATAGAAGACCGCATCCTTCACCCAAGCCGGCGGCTCGAAGACATCGACCGGATTGATAAACGGAAAGTCGAAAAACGTGTTCGGATTGTCTGGAAGCTCGCGCGTGAATTCTTTCTCCGTCATGATGATCGTTTCTTCGCCGCTATGGAAGCGGAAGGCATAGCGCAGTCGTCGGAATGGCGGCTTGACCGATGTCTCCCAATAATCGAATCGCTCGTCGGAGCTGAGCAGACGCATATTGACGGAGATGACCGTTTGATTCCAGGCGTATTTGTCGCCGACGATGGCTTGGACGCGAGTGACATCATTGCGTTTGGAACGAACGCGCAGGTGGATGGTTTGTCCGTCGTAGGCGTATGCCCAGTTTTGCTTGGGACGATGATACATGGCTTCTAATAACATGGTGATTTCCCCTTCCAAAAGTGTGATGAAAAAACGAAAAAAGGCACAACCTCCGCTTGCTCAGCCGAGGTTGTACCTTTTCCTAAAAATGTTCAGCGCCGCTCTCGCGAAGCGTATATCGAACAATAGGTATGCGGTAGCAGTGCCTTTATATTTTGAACTCTCAACGGGTATAATTATACATTAATTGTACATTTTACGCCAGTAGCTTGGGCGAAAAAAATTAGGAATTTATCATTTCATGCGCCAGTGCCTCCAGATATCTCTCGCAGTCGAGAGCCGCCATGCAGCCGCTGCCGGCTGCTGTAATCGCTTGGCGGTAGATCTTATCCTGTACGTCGCCGCATGCGAATACGCCAGGGATGTTCGTCTCTGTCGTACCGGGCTTTACGATGATATAGCCTTGTTCGTCCGTTGTGATCTGTCCGCCGAGGAATCCGGTATTCGGCGTATGTCCGATCGCGACGAACACACCGTCCGCCTCCAGCCATTCCTCTTCGCCCGTATCGTTGTTGAGAACGCGCAGGCCTTTCAGGCCGATCTCGCCGCCAACCACCTCAAGCGGCGTGCGGTTCAGGCTCCAGGAGATTTTCTCGTTGTCGCGAGCGCGATCCTGCATGATCTTGGATGCTCGCAGCTCTTCGCGGCGATTGACAAGACGCACGTCTGTCGCGAAGCGGGTCAAGAAGCTTGCTTCCTCCATTGCGGAGTCGCCGCCGCCGATCACAATCAGCTGTTTGCCGCGGAAGAAGAAGCCGTCGCAGGTCGCGCAAGTGCTGACGCCGCGTCCCAGATTGTCTTGTTCGCCCGGGATACCCAAATATTTGGCCGAAGCGCCAGTGGATATAATAATGGAGTCGGCTTGCAGCTGGCCAAGCCCCTCAACCTCCAGCGTATACGGGCGCTTGCTGAAATCAACGCTCTTCACAGAGCCAGTCTTGAACGTGGCACCGAAGCGCTGCGCTTGCTTGCGCATATTGGACATGAGCTCGCTGCCCAGAATGCCGTCAGGGAAGCCGGGGAAGTTCTCGACTTCCGTTGTAGTGGTCAATTGTCCGCCAGGCTGCCAGCCTTCGATGACAAGCGGCTCCATATTCGCGCGGGCCAGGTAGATTGCGGCTGTCAATCCGGCAGGGCCGGTTCCGATGATAATCGTCTTGTGCATAGGATAATCCCCCCAATATGATATGAAATCATGAGTCTTAACATCATTGTATAATTCAAAGCTATTATAAACTGTAACGAATGTCAATACAGTTCATCGAACCTTCATGCAAGAGCTGGAGATATGCGGAAATGAGCGTCTGTCATTCTATAAGATAGGCGTCTTCCAATGGCTCCCGGCCCCTGGAAATGATATGATAGTTGAAAGGCGCTACTCCTAAGCGAAGAGAGAGGGGCATACGTAGTCATGGCAAACAAAATCAGAAAGGCGGTCATTCCTGCAGGCGGTCTCGGCACAAGGTTTCTACCCGCGACGAAGGCGCAGCCGAAGGAGATGCTGCCTCTCATCGACAAGCCGGCCATTCAATATATTGTAGAGGAAGCCGTCGAGTCAGGCATTGAGAGCATCGTCATCATAAGCGGCAGACATAAGCGGGCGATTGAAGACCACTTTGACAAGTCGGTGGAGCTGGAGGCGGAGCTAGAAGCAAGGCATAACGAAGAGATGCTGTCCACTGTGAGGGCGATCTCCCAATTAGCGGATATCTATTATGTTCGGCAGAAAGAGCCGCTTGGCCTTGGTCATGCCGTGTTGTGCGCAAGGCGGTTCATCGGAGACGAGCCGTTCGCCGTGCTGCTTGGAGATGATATTCTGACATCCCAGAAGCCCTGCCTGAAAGAAATGATGGATGCGTATGAGCAATCGCAAACTTCGGTCGTAGCGGTCATGGAAGTGCCGTGGGATCAGACTCATAAATACGGTATCGTCGATATTGATCATGGAAACAGTCCCTTTGCGCCCGTCCGGGATATTGTGGAGAAGCCCGGTCCTGGCCTCGCTCCTTCCAATTATGCGGTCGTCGGCCGTTATGTGCTTCATCCCGCGATCTTTGCGTTGCTGGAGCAGGCGAAGCCGGGCAAGGCAGGGGAAATTCAGCTGACTGACAGTTTGCAGGAGCTGAACCGTACGATCGGGCTGGACGCCTTCCGATTCGGAGGGCGCCGTCATGACGTAGGAGATAAGCTGGGCTTCGTGCAGGCAACGATCGATTTCGCCCTGGAACGGGAAGATTTGGCTGCGGATGTGCGAAAATATATGCTGGAGCGTCTTGGCCTTATGAGCCAAGGCTGATGATAGGGGGCGTCGACCTCGGTCTCCTGATCGGGGGGCGGCGTTTTTTTATATCTTCCACTATTTTAAAATGGAGATTATTTACTATTTGTTATAGAATAGAGTCTGGATTCATAGAGAGAAGTAGATAGGGCTGGGAGTTGAACGCAGGTGTATTGCCATCATTGCGTAAGAAGCTATGCGGAGGATGCCAGATATTGCAGTCAATGCGGAAGAAGGCTGCATTCCCATAGAATAATTGAGACAGCCGACTGGGAAGAGGCGCTCTCCGAAGGAGCGGCGTCGCTTGAGCTGGCGGAGAAAGCCGTCATTGCGGGACGTACGACGCCAAGTGCGGTGCAGGGCAAGCAAGGCCTCGGATGGACAGTTCCGCTTGCGCTTGCGGGGCTTGCTTTTGTCGTCATTATGGCTGTCATCCTATATTATCAATATGAAAAAGGCGTGAACGAGACCGTGCTTCGGCTTCAGTCGGAAGCCAGGACGGCTGCCCTGAGCGGCGAATACATCGTAGCGCTTGAGAAGCTGGAGGATGCCTTGGAGGCTCGTCCTGCTTTCAAGGCGCTTGCCGCCGATGTGGAGATTATTCAGCATGTGCTGGAGCTTGAGCGGATGACGGGGCAGATCGAGACGAGGCTATCCATCGGCATGATCGATGAAGCGGAGACGGGGCTGAACCGGCTGAAAACCGAGTTTGGCGGTCATAAGGAGCCGATCTACGACAAGCTCAGGGAGAAGCTGGACGAGCTTAATATGAAGCTGACGCTTCAGAAGCTTACGAAAGAGTATGAGGCTTTGACGACAGTCAAAGAGCTGGGCGAGATGCTCAACGTTGTGAATGGGTTAATAGGCGAGGAAGCCGCTGAGCTTCGTGGACAGATCATCGTCTCCATACAAGATATTACCGCCAGAGAGGTCGAGCAATTGCTTGCCCGCAAAAACTTCACAGGAGCAACCGCTGCTGTGAACCGTTCTCTGGCATGGGCTAGAGAGGACAAGGAGCTGCTTGCGCTGCTCAATAAGATCAAGGACGAGCAGACCAGATACGAGCGGCTGGAGCAGCAGCGGATCGAGCAAGCGATGCAGCGGGCCGCGGAAGAGGATCTGATCAACCGCACGTCTGCTGTCGAAGTCGTAAGCGTGGAGAAAACGCTGGATGAATTCGGCGATCTGACGATCGAAGGAACGCTCAAGAACATAGCCACAAGAGCGATCTATTCCGTCGTTGTTGAGGTGATTGTTCAGTCCAAGGACGGTGCTGTGTTAAGCCGGGGAAAAGCAACCGTAACGCCGGAGTATATCGAAGCTGGCGAGCAGATGACATTCACGACAACCGTCTACGGCATTTATTCCGAAGATACGACCGTTGTGGTGGATAAAGCAGAGTGGTACCTGGATTAAAGGGGGGAGTAGCAGAATGAACAAACGCATATGGATCGGCATTCTGGGCTCCTTCCTGATCATAGGCGCTGGTACAGCTGCCGGATACGCCGTACGGGCGGAGATGCCGAAGCAACTGGAGGGGGCTCCCTTGCTCGCTGTGGGCGAAGTGAAGAAGCTGCTGAAGGATGTCATATTCGAGACGCAGAAGCTCGTCGTTATGATCGAGACGGATACGGGCTCACAAGGCTCGGGGTTTCTCTACAATCATGAAGGCGATCTGATTACGAACGCTCATGTCGTCTCAGGCGTGCGGCATGTAAGAGTGAAAACCTCGGATGCGCGCGAGCTTGAAGGAGAGGTTATCGGGATTAGCACAGACACGGATATTGCTGTCGTGCGCGTGCCGGAGCTGGCGGGCTTAGAGCCGCTCACGCTTGTCAAGTACGAGCGGGGAGAAGTGGGGGATGACGTGCTGGCTGTCGGTAGTCCGCTCGGCTTTCAGAATACGGTAACGACTGGCATCATTAGCGGGGTCGGCCGCAGCTTCCACATTGAGCCTTATACGTACAATGATCTGTATCAGATTTCCGCGCCGATCGCGCCGGGCAATAGCGGCGGACCGCTTGTCGATATGAAGACAGGCGCCGTGCTGGGCATTAATTCCGCCGGTCTGGAAGAGGGCACGATCGGCTTCAGCATACCGATCTCAAATGTGCTGGCGATGGTGGAGGGCTGGTCACGGGAGCCGATGGAGATGCTGCCCAATCTGTCACTTGCCGAAGACAGAGAGGATCATCAGCAGGAGGCGACGCTGGATCAGCTGGCGGATTACTTGGTCCGGCATTTCTACGACAGCTTGAACAGCCGGGACTATGTGTACGCTTATTCCCTGCTTGGCGGCAATTGGAAGGAAGGGACAAGCTATATCAAGTTCCGCGAGGGCTATCTGACGACCCGCAATGTCGTCATCGATAATTTGCATGTATCGAGCAGCGGAGAAGAGGCGACGGTTACAGCAGTGCTGTCGGTCGATGAACGCAAAAACAGCGAGAATGTGCTTAGCAAATATCAGGTTACGTATAAGGTCGGATACGAGAACGATCAGCTGAAGCTGTTGTCCGGCAAAGGAAAAGCGATTCGCAAATAATAGAAACGCCGAGAGCGCAAGAGGCTCTCGGCGTTTTTCATGGATAGCACTTATCTGTATACAATATCTACCGTAACGGTATCGGATGGCTGGATTGGAAGATGGATGCTGGCAGCCGGAATGATACGTCCGTTCAGCCGCAGCTGATAGCCGATATTGCCGGAAATCGGGTACCCGCTGATTGTGACGATCGTACCGTCGGCAGCGAATGCGATCACGCCGGATTCGGCCAGTGCGCCGCCAATCGTAAGGCCTGGACGGAAGACGATGGTATAGCTATTGGAGATGGCAGGATAAATATTCCCTCCGTTCACGACAACCGATATGAATCCTTGTTGTCCTGGTCCAATCGGAACGGGTACAGGGACGGGAATTGCCAGCGGCAGCGCAAATGGTCCTCCCCAGGGTCCCGGACCAGGCCATGGCCCATGGTGATGCGGATGATGCCCTGAGCCATGATGCCCATGTTGTCCTGAACCATGATGCCCTGAACCGTGCTGTCCATGCTGCCCTGAACCATGCTGTCCATGTTGTCCTGATCCATGCTGCCCTGATCCATGCTGACCCGAGCCGTGCTGTCCGGGAGGATGAGCAGGCGGCCGGAAGTCAGACAGCTCTAGCGGTCGCGGTTCGTGGCCGTGGTGACCGCCAGATTCGGGCCCATGGCCATGAGGTCCGCCTTGCCCTCCTGGTCCCCATGGTCCGTGTCCATGAGGTCCGCCCGGTCCTCCATGTCCCCATGGTCCGTGTCCATGAGGTCCGCCCGGTCCTCCATGTCCCCATGGTCCGTGTCCATGAGGTCCGCCCGGTCCTCCATGTCCCCAAGGTCCGTGTCCATGAGGTCCGCCCGGCCCCCCGGGTCCCCAAGGTCCGTGTCCATGAGGTCCGCCCGGTCCTCCGGGTCCCCAAGGCCCGTGGCCGTGAGGTCCGCCCGGCCCCCAAGATCCGGGTCCCCAAGGTCCCGGGAAATAAGGTCCCGGCAGAACGCCGGGTATAGACAGCAGCGCGCGTTCCCCTCCGCAACCGCAGCCGCTCTTCACGGCATAAGGCCGCGCTTGTTGCGGCGGTACGGGCAATTCCTGGATAGCGTCGTAAGTATTCGTCATGAGATCCTTCCATCTCCTTCATCAATCATTAGGCATTTTCCTCCTGCATCTTATGCGGCATCTGCCTATACGGTGTGCTTCACCTTTCGCAAGAAAGCCAATAATGTAGAAAAATTCAACACAAGAAGTTGATTTTTTGTATTTCGAAGAGCGGGTCTAAAAGGGTAGAGTAATAGTTGTAAGCGATATCAACTCGAGGGGGATTTTAAGAATGAAAAAAAGACGCGCGATTAGCTTGGTGCTCGCGGCAGCACTGACCTTGACGCTTGCCGCTTGTGGAGGCGACAAAGAGCCAGGCTCCACGAATAAACCGGCTGACGGGAAGCCTGAAGGCAAAAAAATAACGTTGACTCTCCAAACCTTGCAAACAGACAAGTCGACTCCTCAATATCAGGTGGAAGAAGCAATCGTAAATAACTACATGAAAGAAAATCCGAACGTCAAAATCGAATGGGATCGCCTGGATACCGAGCAGCAGAAGGTTAAGCTGAAAACACAAGCGGCATCCGGCGAAGTAGCCGACATTACGATGGTTAACCCGGGCGCTCAGCTGCAGCCGTTCGCGAACGGCAAAGTGCTTGCTCCGCTGAACGACATGCTGGATGACGAGCTGAAGGGCACATTCCTGGAAGGCGTACTGGAATACTACTCCTTCGACGACAATGTATTCGCACTTCCTTACAACATGAATCTTGCAGGCATTTTCTATAATAAAGAGCTGTTCGAGAAAGCTGGCGTAGAAGCGCCAACCACATTCGAAGACATTATCGCTTCGATTCCTAAGTTCAAAGAAGCCGGCATTCCAGCGATGATGCTGGGCGGCAAAGATAAATGGCCGCTGTCCTTTATGTTCACGAACGTATTGCAGCGTGTGAACGGCGGACCGAAATTCCTGGATGACGTAGTAGCAGGCAACAAGCAATTTACAGATCCGATATTCGTTGAAGCTCTGCAAAAAACAAAAGAGCTGATCGACGCAGGCGCTTACCAAGAAGGCGCAGCTACGTACGACAACAATACGGCTTCCCAACAGTTCCGTGACGGCAAGGCAGCAATGTACTTCATGGGTACATGGGAGATCTCCTCTATTGACGCATCCGAGACGGTTAGCGGCAAAGTAGGCTTCCTGCCATTCCCGACTGTAGGCGGAAAAGGCGATTCGAAAGACTATGTGATCGCACCAGGCACAGCTTACGCGCTGGGCGCGAACAGCGATCATCTGGATGAGAGCAAGAAATTCCTGAAATACCTGCTGGTGAACTACCCGAAAGTGGCATTCGAGCATAAAGCTGCTGTAGGTCTGGCTCAAAAGGTTGAAGGCGACTTCAAGGCTGCTGGCTACTCCGATCTGGCTGTTGACGCGATGCAGCGTTTCAATGAAGTTCAAGGCGGCGACATGAACTTTGACAACGTGATCGAGCCGGCAACCACGCAAACTCACCTGACTGGTCTGCAAAGCTTGCTCATTAAAGACGTGAACGTTGAGGAATTGGCAGCTGAGCATCAGAAAACATGGGAATTGAACAAAAAATAAAGAGGCGTGACGCAAAGGGAGCCGTGAGGTTCCCTTTGTGGCTCCAAGCGTATGGGAGGGTAAGCTAGTGAACGGAGTATTGAGAGTAGGCAAATGGACTTTAGCGGTGTTCGTCCTTCCCTGTCTGTTGTTTTACATGGCGTTTGTGTTCGCGCCGATTCTGGTATCGGTCTATTATTCATTAGTGGAATGGGCAGGCATGGGCGATCAGGTATTCGTCGGTCTGAACAACTACAAAGTGTTGTTCACACAGGACCCGATCTTCTGGCCGTCTGTCTTGCGGACCTTGTACATCTCGGCCGCATCCTTGCTGCAGGTGCCGATTGCAATCGTCATCGCCATTCTGGTCAGCCGTTATGTCAGACGTCCGAATTTCCTCATTTCCAGCTATTTTCTTCCCGTCATTCTGTCCGTTGTTGTCATCGGCCAATTGTGGAAGTCGATCTACAACCCTGCATCGCTTGGGGGCATGCTGAATCAGATGCTCGTGAAGTTCGGTCTGGAGTCATGGACCAAAACATGGCTTGCCGATACCGATTGGGCAATCTTCGCGCTCTGCTTCGTTATCTTCTGGCAATACATCGGGTACCATGTGCTTATTCAGTTTACCGGTGTGCAAAATATTTCGAGCGACATCTACGAGGCTGCCAGCATCGACGGGGCGGAAGGCTTCAAGGCAGACCGTTACATTACGCTCCCGCTGCTGTCGCCTGTTATTAAAATCTCGGTTGTACTGGCCGTCATCGGCTCGCTGAAAGCCTTTGACCTTATCGTTGTTATGACGGGCGGGGGACCAGCCAATACGACAGAGGTAATCTCGACACATATGTACTACATGACGTTCAATTCCTTCAAATACGGATACGGAAGCGCAATTTCCACATTCCTGGTCGTCTTCTGTCTCGTGATGACGGTATTGTTGAATCTGGCGTTCAAGCGCGCGGAAGAAGCCGCCTCTTAGAGAAAGGAGAATGACGAAGATGGATTTCCGGATAGTAAGGCGCGCGGGCGCATGGGTTTTTATGAGCATATTGGTCGTCACTCAGCTATATCCGCTGGTATGGCTGTTATTGTATTCGTTCAAGACGAGCAGTGAGATTGTATCGGGGCAATTTTTTGCCTTGCCGAAGAAGTTTATGTGGGAGAACTATATAGACGCATTTACTTCGGGCAATTACTTGAAGTATATTGGCAATAGTATATGGGTTACGGGCATTACACTTGTGCTTACAATTGTGCTTAGCGGGATGGTGTCCTATGCCATCACCCGGTTCAAATGGCGTTACGGCAATATCGTGATGCTGGTGTTCTTGGTCGGCATCATGATTCCGATTCAATCGACTTTGCTGCCATTGATGGTCATATTCAAAAACATGAGCATTCTGAACACGCATGCTTCCATCATCATCCCGTATGTTGCTTTTTCAATACCGCTGGCGGTGTTTATCCTGTCGGGCTTCCTGAGAGGAATACCGCATGAAATCGAAGAATCCGCCATGATCGACGGCGCTTCTATCTATCGGATCTTTTTTAGCATTGTGCTTCCGATTACAGTGCCGCCAATCATGACCGTTACCATACTGACTTTCATCTCCATCTGGAATGAATATATTATCGCTGCTACCTTCTTGTCGGCAGATTCGCTCAAGACACTGCCGTTCGGCGTGAACAGCTTTGTCGGGCAGTACACAGCGAATTATGGCTCCATCGGGGCATATCTGGTGCTTGGAGCGCTGCCTGTCATCACGTTCTACTTCATCCTTTCGGACAAAATTACGAAAGGCATGGTGGCGGGGGCCGTCAAAGGATAAGCGGCTTGCATGCTAGGAGGCAACGCATTGTTTGGAATTCGGCTGAATACGTTTCGCGCGCGTCTCTTGTTGTGGATCTTGTTGTCCACGCTCGCTTTGCTGATCGTTCTGACCGGCATCTTCTATCAATACACCGCACAACAGATCGACATGCGAGTCGGCGAAGCCGCGCAGCGCAACGTGTCTCAAGCGATGGATAACTTCTCGTTGCTTGCCAGAGGTTATGACAGTCTGACCAAATCGATTATGAGCAATGCGGAGATTCAGCGCTTGCTGTCCCGCGAAGAACCGACAGTGATGGATGAGTTCAACAAGCAGCTGCTTATGATGGGCGCGCTTGGCACGATCTACTACAGCTACAACGATGTGAAGAGCATCCACATTATATCGCCAGTCGGCAACGTCTACAGCTACGAGTCGACGACACATAAGATCAATCATGGCTTTATGAAGAGCGAATGGATGAAGGAGCTGCGCGAGTCGGACGGTTCGCTCGTATGGGGCGGGATGCTGGGCGAGAACTCGCTTACGATTCGCGAGGAGCAGGAGGAGCCGGTCTTCACCTTCGGCCGGGTCATGACCAATCTCTATACGACGAGGCCGCTAGGCATTCTCGTCATCGAGGCGGACCCGCGCACCTTCATCTCCTCGATGAACAATCTGATGATCAAGCCGGAGAGCCGCTCCTACGTCTACTCGTCGTCGGGTTCTCTGCTCGTCACCTCGCATCCGGATGATGAGCCGGCGCCTCCGGAGTTCATGGAGCTGGATCGTTATCCGTTCATGGAGGATGCGACAGATGCCAGCGATAATGAACGTCTTATTGTGACCGCAATGGACCCCAAGCTGGGCTGGAAGCTGCTGTCGGTTACGCCGAAGCCTGTAGCAAGGGTAGAGCAGGCTGCTGCGAACCGGTACTTTGTCATTGTGTCTGTGGCGATTGTGCTTGCCGCCATTGTGATCGCATTTCTGCTGTCCCGCTCGGTATCCAAGCCGATCAAGTCGATTGTGCAGGAGATGAGGCGGGTAGAGAGAGGCGACCTGAGCCCCCAATTGCACACCCGGGCTTCGTATGATGAGATCAATTATATGAATGAGCACTTCAACCGGATGGTCAGCGAAATCAACGGTCTGGTAGAACGCAACAAAATCGCGACGGCGAGTGAGAAGAACGCCCAGATTCATGCGCTGCAGTCGCAGGTTAATCCGCATTTTCTCTACAATACGTTAGAGATGATCTATTGGCTGCTCGACGAACAGGAGAATGAGAAGCTGGCCAATCTGGTTAATTCGCTTTCGCGCATGTTCCGCTACAGCAGCGACTGGCGCAGCTCGACGGCGATGCTGAAGGAAGAACTGGATCAGATCCACTATTACATGACCATAATCGGGGCTCGTTCCGACGGACGAATCCATATCGAGCATAGAGTAGACGAGGAATTGATGGATACCCTGCTGCCCAAGATGACGCTGCAGCCGCTTATCGAGAACGCAGTCATTCACGGACTGTCGATCAAGTCTGTGGAAGGGACGATCACCATCACGGCAAAGGGAGAAGGCCAGACGGTATTCATCCATATTCACGACGATGGCGTAGGCATTCCTCCCAAGAAGCTTCAGGAGCTGCAGCTGTCGCTGAAACGCGCAGAACGCCTGGAATGGAGCCAGCTGAAGGAGGAGGAGCGTCAGAGTCTGACAGTGGAGCCTGCCATCTATGGTGAATCGCAGGGCTCCGGCGCGGGATTCCTTAATGTGCATAGGAGGCTCGTGCTGGAGTACGGCGCCGGCTATGGCCTTCGTATCGACAGCGAAGAGAATGCCGGCACAACGGTAACCGTCATGGTGCCTGCCATCATGCCTAGAGCATAACAGGACTGAAGTTCGTCAAGGGGGGAGAGACATGCACATACTCATCGTTGACGATGAAAGGACGATCCGGGAAGGATTGAAACGAACGATAAGCAGCGTGTTCGATGACGTAACGGTCAGCACGGCTGCATCGGCGGATGATGCGCTCGCATTGCTTCATGGCGAGCGCATTCATGTCGTCTTTCTGGATATTATGATGCCGGGCATGAACGGTCTGGAGCTGCTTGCAGAGGCAAGACATACGCATAAAGGAATCAAGTGGATTGTCGTATCGGCCTATTCCGAGTTTGCCTATGCGCAGGAAGCGCTGCGCCTTGGCGCGAAGGATTATATTCTGAAGCCGTTCGGCAAGGATCAAGTGGTTCATTCCGTTACGTCACTGCTGGAGGAGTGGAGGCTGGAGTCGGCCCGCCCGACTGGAATCGGCTTGCTGGAGCAGAATCTGAACTATCTGCGCGAGGCGGTATTCCGCAGATGGGTGCAGGGGCTTGATATCGGCAATTTTGACCTTCGTTCCATACGGGATGAGCATGAGCAGTTTCATCTGCTGGCGATTAAGCTGGACAATGATCCGGAGCTGACGCTAGGCAATTTCATTGTGGAGAATGTGATGACGGAGCTGATCGAGCGGCACGGGAGGGGCTTTATCGTCAATCTGGACGGCGATTTTCTTGTAGGGGTACTGACGCTGCAGGAGGATATGAGAAGTGCTGCATTCAAGCAAGAGGCAGTTAAGCAGCTAGAGCGATGCCTGCAAGTCCCTTATCAGTTCTATATGAGCGAATTGCTATACAATTTCTATAACATACCGGATGAAATTCAGAAGTTCCACACGACGGACAAGGAAGCCCATACCGGAGACGATCCTGCGGCGGCGGGCAAAAACGACGTCATCGACATCGCCATTCAATATATGAAAAGCAACTTTCAGGAGAACTTGTCGCTGGAGATTGTCTCTTCAGTTGTTTATCTGAATCCGGTATACTTCAGCAAGCTGTTCAAGCAAAAGACAGGAACCGGCTACAAGGAGTATGTGACGAAGCTGCGGATGGAGCGGGCGGAAGAGCTGCTCGCCGATCCCCACTTGTCGATTACCCGAATCGCCGAGCTTGTCGGCTATCCCGACGTTCGCCATTTCACGCAGGTGTTCCGCAAGCATTACGACTGCACGCCTAGCCACTTTCGCGTGGAGCAAGCGAAAGTCTAACGGGCTGCCTCGGCAAGAAAGAAGCCTCCTTCCGGCCAATGCGGGAGGAGGCTTCTTCAGTGCTTGGTTATTATTTAACGGCAGCTTCGTAACGCTTGCCGACTTCGTCCCAGTTTACTACGTTCCAGAAAGCTGCAATGTAGTCAGGGCGTTTGTTTTGGTAGTTCAGGTAGTAAGCATGCTCCCATACGTCCAGGCCAAGGATTGGCGTTTCGCCTTCCATGATCGGGCTGTCTTGGTTAGGCAGGCTGTATACTTTCAGCTTACCGTTCGCTACAGCCAGGAATGCCCAGCCGCTGCCGAAACGAGTTGTAGCCGCTTTTGCAAAGTCAGCTTTGAACGCTTCGAAGCCGCCCAGCTCGCTGTCGATTGCCGCTGCCAGAGCGCCAGTAGGAGCGCCGCCAGCGTTAGGTGCGATTGTTTCCCAGAACAGGCTGTGGTTCGCATGGCCGCCGCCATTGTTGCGTACAGCTGTACGGATGGATTCAGGCACGCTAGCCAGATCGCCGATCAGCTCTTCGATCGATTTGTTTTGCAGCTCAGGAGCGGATTCCAGAGCAGCGTTCAGGTTCGTCACGTACGTGTTGTGGTGACGGCCGTGGTGAATTTCCATAGTAGTCGCATCGATGTGCGGCTCAAGCGCATTGTGCGCATAAGGCAAAGCAGGTAGTTGATGTGCCATGATTATTACCTCCTGAATATGTAGTTGATCCACTTCATTATCCCCTATCGGAGCGAATAAATCAACATTTATGTTGAAAAAGTCGCTGGCCGTTGCAGACGGGCATACAGGCATCGTTGAAGCACGCAAAGTAGCGTCTCCCTATCCTTAGACAATTATGCGTAGAATGAAACAGGGAACGCCAAATGGGAACGATTGACGGCTGGTTGGTAAGAACGTAAGGAAATACTCACTCACAGCTAGATAGGGAATGGAAAAATATATCATGAAATAATGGAGCAATATTTAATGTAAGCGCTTATAATAAAGCGTTTTCATGAGAAAATGGGCGATTTTAAACATTTTTTAAAGAAATTTAAAGAAAAAAGAAGGAATACAAATGATTTCGTCGTATTATATACGGGTACGAGACTATGACATGGTAGAAGGTGTTAATTGAATGAATGTTCGTTCCTTCCAGTTGTCCGACTACAAACCGCTTACGGAACTGCTAGAAGAAGTTCTGACAACGGAATGTTATGAGCAAACGATGGAAGCATTTGCTCGTCAATTATCATGGGATAGCGATCTCGTTCTAGTCGCTGTCAAAGAATCAGAAATCGTCGGCATGATTATCGGCACGATCGATAACAACAAAGGCTATTATTACCGAATTGCGGTATCGCCCGGGCATCAGCGCAGCGGCGTCGGCAAAGGATTGGTAACGGCTTTGCGCCAGCGCTTTGTGCAACGCAATGTATCCAAGATTCTAATTACAGCGGACGAGCATAACGAACCCGTTCTCCCGCTCTACGAATCATTGGGATTTGCAACCTCGGATTTTTTCCGGTCGTTCCAAAAGCTTAGTATCGTAACAGGTTAGATAGAGATTGTTATTTATTCGTGTTTGACATGGGCATATCTGTAAGGCCATTGCAATTGGCTTGCGGATATGCTTTTCTTATTACTATAAGAGGTTGTTCAAAAAGTGCATGATAAGGAACTTGAGGAGCACGAAAGGCATGAACACATTCGAACCTTGTATTATAAAAAGTTTCAAGCATGACGGTCATATGCATCGGCTTTGGCAGCAGAATTGGATTGTGCCGAGCCATTTGCTCATAGAGGAACATCAAGAGGAGTCGGTCATCGTCCTCATTAACCGGCAGACGCCGATACAGGAATCCGATGGCAAGCAATGGGTAAGCCGAGTGCCGGCGGTTTCTTATTTTATACCGGGGCAGTGGTTTAATGTCGTTGCGCTGCTGGAGGCGGGAGGCATCCGTTATTATTGCAACATCGCCTCGCCGCCGTATCTTCATGATGGCATCTTGACCTATATCGATTATGATCTGGATGTCATCCGGACGGCTGACGGCAACCGGTATATTGTCGATCGGGACGAATTCGAGCAGCATAGGCATCAATATCATTATCCGCAGTCCGTTCTAGTTAAAGTACGCGAGGGCATGAACGAGTTGCTGGGGCGCGTTGAGCGCGGCGCTTCTCCCTTTTCGGACAAGACGGCTCTCGCTTATTACGAGCAATGGCTCTCGAGCTGCAATGAGGTGAAAGAATGAATCCGAAGGCTTTGTTGCTGGACTGGTTGAAGACGGCTGCTATTGCAATCGCTATCGTTCTGTTCCTTCATTACTTTGTCTTCCATCTGTCTACGGTCGAAGGGCATTCCATGGAGCCGACGCTGCAGGAGAAGGAGTGGCTTTACGTCAATAAGTTTGTCTTTTTGTTCGGAAGCCCCGATATCGGCGATGTCGTCGTTCTGAAGGACCCTTATGAAGCGGAAGACGGGAAGCGGCTGCTGGTGAAGCGTGTCGTAGGCAAGCCGGGCGACCGTATCGAGATTGCCGGCGGACAGTTGTACCGGAACGGAGAGCTTGTGGATGAGGGCTATACCGATTCCATCATAGAGGGAGAAAGCTACGGACCCGTTGTGATTGGGGAAGGGCTGTACTTTGTAATGGGAGACAATCGGCATGAACGGGCGAGCCTGGACAGCAGAAGCTTCGGTCCCGTACAGAGCGACTGGATAACAGGCAGGGCTGATTTTATCGTATGGCCGCTCAAAGAAATAAAGACGCTGTAGCAGGAGGTGCGGAAGTTGAAAGAAGTGATGATCTATACGGACGGCGCCTGCTCAGGCAATCCCGGTCCCGGCGGGTGGGGAGCGATTCTGTTCTACGGCGCGCATAAGAAGGAGATATCGGGCGGAGAGAGAGCGACGACGAATAACCGGATGGAGATTCAGGCGGTTATCGAAGGGCTCAATCTGCTTAAGGAGCCCTGCCGAGTGCATGTATACAGCGATTCCGCTTATGTTGTGAATTGCTTCCAGAAGGGCTGGATTCACGGCTGGCTGCGCAACGGCTGGAAGAACAGCAAAAAGGAGCCCGTGGAGAACCAGGATTTGTGGAAGCAGCTATGGGAGCTGATGAAGCTGCACACGGTGGAGTATGTAAAGGTAAAAGGCCATAGCGACAATGAATATAACAATCGGTGCGATGAGCTCGCCCGTGAAGCGATAAAGCGGTTGTAGGCTATGAAATACGATTGGGTTACATTGAAGCAAGAGATGAAGGATGCGGCGAAGGAGCTTGGCATCGATGCGGTCGGCGTAGCGTCGGCTGAAGTGTTCACGACGCTGAAGGCCCGGCTGATCCGTCACCGGGAGCTGGGAAGAGAGTCGGGCTTTGAAGAGCCGGATCTGGATAAGCGCACCGATCCGTCGCTTCTGTTCGACAATCCGCAGAGCATTATTGCGATTGCGATCGCTTATCCCTCGAAGCTGATCGATCCTCCGAAATCCGAGCCGGGAGCGAGAAGAGGCATTATGGCGAGGTCGGCATGGGGAGAAGATTACCATAAGGTGCTTCGCAACCGTCTGGAGCGGCTGGAAGTATGGCTGAAGGAGCGCGTACCGGAGACCAGAGTGGAGAGCATGGTTGATACGGGCGCACTGTCCGACCGCGCCGTAGCGGAGCGTGCAGGGCTTGGCTGGAGCGCGAAGAACTGCGCGATCATCTCGCCTGAATTCGGATCATGGATTTATCTCGGCGAGATGATTACGAATTTGCCAATGCCGCCGGATACGCCTGTGACGGAAGGCTGCGGAACTTGCACCAAATGCATCGACGCCTGCCCAACGGGTGCGCTGGTCGGCCCGGGCCAGCTGGATGCACAGAAATGCATATCCTTCCTGACCCAGACCAAAGGCATGGTATCTGACGAATATATGCGCAAGATTGGCAACCGGCTGTACGGCTGCGATACTTGCCAGGTCGTATGTCCCGTGAACCGGGGCAAAAACTGGACGCATCAGCCGGAGCTGCAGCCCGATAACGAGCTGGCGAAGCCATTATTGGTTCCGATGCTGACGATCGGCAACCGCGAGTTCAAAGAGCAGTACGGATTCACTTCCTCTGCCTGGAGGGGGAAGAAGCCGATCCAGCGGAATGCGGTCATCGCGCTCGGCAATTTCAAGGAGAAGACGGCTGTTCCCGATCTGATCGGCGTGCTAAAGCTTGACCCGAGGCCTGTGTTGCGAGGGACGGCTGCATGGTCGCTAGGCAGAATTGGAGGGGAAGAGGCCGCTGAAGCGCTGCATGAGGCGATGCGCGAAGAGAGCGATGCCGAGGCGCGCGACGCGATTGCTTCCGCCATTCATATGCTGGCTGCGGAGCAAGAATAATACACTTTGAATCGAGCCGCTTGGCCTTAGCGTTAATCGCGGGCGAGGGCTCGATTTTTTATGCAAAATGTCGTGTTCGATTCGTTGCGGAACAAGCACGAACATGCTATGATACAGGGATGTTAGGGTTCAATAGTAAATTTAATCAACCATTATTGAAAGGGTTAGGTGACATAGATGGAATGGTATAATATCGTAATTCCTATCGCAACGCTGATCGTCGGAGCCGTAGGCGGCTTTATCGCGGGCGTCTTCTACTTGCGGAAGCAGCTCGAGAAGATGCAGAACGATCCTGAGATGATTCAGCGCATGGCGAAGCAGATGGGATACAACCTGAATAAACAACAGATGTCACGCGCCCAAAATATGATGAAAAACCAAAAGCTTCCTCGCAAATAGCGATTATAGCGAGGAGCCGGAAGGAGCGAAGGACGAATGGCGGGAAGAAAAGACTACGTCAATGCGAAGGTATCGGACAACCGGGAGCAAATCGAGTTTCATGTGAAGGAAATTTTGAAGCTGATTGGGGAAGACGTGGAGCGTGAAGGGCTGCTGGAGACGCCTGCCCGGGTCACGCGCATGTACGAGGAAATATTCGCAGGCTACGAGGTAGACCCGCGCGAAGTGCTCGGCGTTACGTTTGACGAACAGCATGAAGAGCTCGTCATTGTACGGGATATCGTCTACTATAGCCAGTGCGAGCATCATATGGCTCCGTTCTTCGGCAAAGCCCATATCGGCTATCTTCCAAGCGGCAAGATTGCTGGACTAAGCAAGCTGGCAAGGCTAGTAGAAGCTGTTACACGCAAGCTGCAAGTGCAGGAGCGCATAACATCGCAGATCGCCGACATTCTGGATGAAGAGCTGTCGCCTCATGGCGTCATGGTCGTCGTAGAAGGCGAGCATCTCTGCATGTGTGCGCGCGGCGTGAAGAAGCCGGGCAGCAAGACGGTCACATCGGCGGTTCGCGGCGAATTCCGGACAAGCTCGGCGCTTCGTTCCGAGTTTCTGGCTTTGCTTAAGCAATAATGGCCATATCGCTTTAACGAATAAACGAGCATGCTCTCTATCCGCATCAGTGGGATGGAGGGCATGCTCGTTTTTACGTCTATCGATCAACCTTCGCGTTTGGCTTGGATCTGACCGTCGACCTGGCTCAGGAAGAGTGCCGTGCGCTGCACATATTCGCGAGGATGAGCGCGGAACAGCAGCTCATGCTGTCCGTCCTGGACGATCCAGGAACGGGACAGAGCATTGATCTGGTTGGCGGCAATCGCCTCGGCTGTGCCGAAAGGAGCCTTGACGTCTTTGGTGCCGTGAATAATGTAGATCGGCATATCGAAAGGCGTCGCGATTACTTCGTCAGCTGGAACGAAGCCGAAGCTGCTTCCCGTCCAGAGCGGGATCATGGTTTCAATGAGGGGCAGCGACGGAAATCTCGGCAGCGGAACGAATTGATTGAGATTGTCGAACAAAGCTTCCGAGCTTGGAATAAAGAGACTGTCAAGAATCATTGCATCGATCTCGTCCGTCTGCAGGGCCGTCTGCAGCGCCGTTCCGGCGCCCATGGAGAAGCCCCATACGACAATGTCCTCGGCTCCGCGGGACTTGGCGTATTCGACAGCTGCGAGCAGCTGCTGGGACTCCTCGCGTCCGCCGGTTGCCGGAGCCTTGTATTGCGTGGAAGCATAGCCGTAGTCAAAAAGAAGCACATTATATCTCAAATCATGCAGAAGCTTTGTCAAATCATACATGGGAACCCAGTCTTCCTCGCGATTGGCGCCGTAGCCATGGCTGAATACGACGGTCCGGGTGGAAGCAGCGCTGTCCTCGTTATCGGAGGCGGCAGGCACATACCAGCCGCTGACGGTCGTCTCTCCGCTATGGCTTGGAAATACAACGTCCTCATATGCTGTTCCAATCGCATGCTGCGGATTGGAAGACAACGGTGCAACGTAAGGATAAGCGAGCATCCAGGCGACATAACCGTGGAAGACGATGATGGCGATCAGGACGGTTGCGAGCAAGGCGGCAATAGAAGCGAATAGAAGATGCTTGCGCCGTCCGCTTGTTCTTGCTCGCGGAAGGACAGCGAGTTCCGTCTGAATGGCGGGAGCGGGCAGCGCAGGAGCGAAGCTCTCCAGAGGGCGTGTTGTCGTAATCGTGGTGTTCATACCTAGCATCCCCCTTTGTTGGAATCTATGATGAAAGCGTTATCGTATCGTTTAATACTAATGGTAGTAAAGTCCTAGCAGCCTGTCAATTCGTGTCGTGCGATTGTTAGGGGCTTGTAATCAATCTGTAATGTTGCGGAATGCTTTACGATTGTCGGGTGAATGAGGTATACTAATTGAGAATCAATTTCAATCATTTTGAAAGAGGGTTTCAGCCGATGAAACTCGAATCGTTTAGGTATAGATTCAAATCAGATGCCAATGAGGGCTCAAACAATAAGAACGAGGAGGTGCTGGAAGTTGGAAGAGGGGAAATCTACGGTCCGGGCAGTGGACCGCGCGCTTGACATATTGCTTTGCTTTACATCAAAGACGGATTGGGCGATGACGGAAATTGCGGAGCATGTAGGCCTTCATAAGAGCACCGTGCACCGAATGCTGGCTACGCTGGAGGAGAAGGGATTCATCGAGCGTGACCGGGAGACGGATCGCTATCACTTGGGCCTTAAAGTATGGGAGTTGTCCGCCAACCTGTCGCGTTCGGATGATCTGGCGACCATCTGGCTTCCCGAGATGGTCAGGCTTCGTGATCAATTGGGCGAGACGGTCAGCATCTATGTGCGGGACGGCACGGAGCGGATCAGAAGGCAGGCCGTTCAGAGCAACCAGGCTGTACGCAGAGTTGCTCCTGTAGGCGTCAGATTGCCGCTGTACGCTGGCGCCTCCAGCAAGGTGCTTATCGCTTACTCCGATCCTGCGACGCAAGAGAGCATCCTGCATGATCCGACATGGCCTTCGGCTATCGATATCCAGCAATATAAGCTGCAATTGCAGGAGGTTCTGTCTCAAGGGTATGCGACCAGTTTCGAGGAGCGGGAGGAGGGGGCGGCAGCGCTGTCCTCGCCGATCTTCGACCGGTCGGGAGCGATGGTGGCGGCCTTGTCCGTGTCGGGGCCTGCCAGCCGACTGAAGCTGGCTACGATGCGTGATTATGCGCCCGTTATGATGGAGTCGTCGAGACGTATGGGGACGATGACACGTTAATCGGTCGTTCGGAGGATGACCCAGGTACAAAAAACACTCCGTTCTTCGCAGAAGCGAGAGAACGGAGTGTTTGTATCACCGTGGAAGCGGCTTGGCTTAGCCGTGCCGCAGGTCCGCGATTATGATTGCATGTTGGCGATCATTTGGCGAAGCACCGTTTGCAGGATGCCGCCGTTGCGGTAGTAGTCTACGTCAACGAGGGAGTCCAGACGAACGATCGCCAGGAATTCGAAGGTCGAGCCGTCTTCGCGTGTAGCCTTAACGGTTACCGTCTGACCAGGCTGAACATCGTTGGAAAGTCCGGAGATATCGAACTTTTCCGTTCCTGTAATGTTAAGCGTCTTCCAGCTTTGGCCTTCCTGGAACTGAAGCGGAAGCACGCCCATGCCTACCAGGTTGGAGCGGTGAATACGCTCGAAGCTTTCAGCGATGACCGCTTTTACGCCCAGGAGGTACGTACCTTTGGCAGCCCAGTCGCGCGAGCTTCCTGTACCGTATTCTTTGCCGGCAATAACGACAAGGTTTTTGCCTTCAGCCTGATACTTCATGGAAGCATCGTAGATGGACATCACTTCGCCAGTAGGCAGGTAAGTCGTTACGCCGCCTTCTGTGCCCGGAGCCACTTGGTTACGGATACGGATGTTCGCGAATGTGCCGCGCATCATTACTTCATGGTTACCACGACGGGAGCCGTAGGAGTTGAAGTCTTTGCGCTCTACGCCGTTGTCGATCAGGTATTTGCCGCCTGGGCTGTTAACTGTAATGTTGCCGGCAGGGGAGATATGGTCCGTCGTAACGGAATCGCCCATCAGCGCCAGTACGTTAGCTGCAGGAATGTCAGCAATGTCAGACAGATCGGAGCCCAGGTTCTCGAAGAACGGAGGGTTTTGGATATAAGTGGACTTCGCGTCCCACTCGTAGCTTTCGCCTTCCGGTACATCGATCGCGTTCCAACGCTCGTTTTGCGTAAAGACGTTCTCGTACTTCTCGTTAAACATTTCTGGGTTCAAGGATTTGGCTACAGCTTCCTTGATCTCAGCGTTTGTTGGCCAGATGTCTTTCAGGTATACAGGCTGACCGTCTTGGTCATGTCCGATTGGATCATTAGCCAAGTCGATATTCACTGTTCCTGCCAGCGCATAAGCGACAACAAGCGGAGGAGAAGCCAGGTAGTTCGCTTTCACTTGAGCGTGAACGCGGCCTTCGAAGTTACGGTTACCGGACAATACAGCCGCTACCGTCATATCGTTGTCTGCGATCGCTTTGCTTACTTCGTCAGGAAGCGGGCCGGAGTTGCCGATACAAGTTGCGCAACCGTAGCCTGCAAGGTGGAAGCCCAGCGCTTCAAGCGATTCAAGCAGGTTTGCTTTTTTCAAATATTCCGTAACGACCAGGGAACCTGGCGTCAGGGAGCTCTTCACGTAAGCTGGCTTAGTCAGACCGCGCTCAACGGCTTTTTTCGCCACGAGGCCTGCGCCCAGCATAACGCTTGGGTTGGATGTGTTCGTACAGCTAGTGATCGCCGCGATCACGACTGCGCCAGTGCCCATCTTGGTCTGAACGCCGTCATTGTGCTGTACTGGAACCACTTGCTCGATCTTCTCATCGGACAGGCCATAGCCGCCTTTGTCGATCGGCGTGCGGATGATGCTGTTAAAGGCTTCCTTCATCGAAGTCAGCTCTACGCGGTCCTGCGGGCGCTTCGGTCCTGCCAGGGAAGGCACGATCGTCGACAGGTCAAGCTCGATCACATCGGAGAATACCGGGTCCGGCGTAGCATCGGTGCGGAACATGTCTTGCGCTTTGTAGTAAGCTTCAACGAGCTGGATTTGATCTTCTTGGCGGCCCGTTTGGCGCATGAAGTCAAGTGTCTCGCTGTCAACCGGGAAGAAGCCGACTGTAGCGCCGTACTCTGGAGCCATATTGGCAACCGTAGCACGGTCAGCCAGGCTAATGTTGGACAAGCCTGGGCCGAAGAATTCGACGAACTTGCCTACAACGCCTTTTTTACGAAGCGTTTCTGTAACGGTCAGTGCCAGGTCAGTCGCTGTGGAGCCTTCTGCCAGGCTGCCTGTCAGCTTGAAGCCGATAACCTCAGGCATAACGAAGTATAGCGGCTGGCCAAGCATGCCGGCCTCCGCCTCGATGCCGCCTACGCCCCAGCCAACAACGCCAAGACCGTTGATCATTGTAGTATGGGAGTCCGTACCTACCAGGGAGTCCGGATATACGACCGTTTCGCCGTCAATCGTCTTCGTAGCTGCCACGGATGCCAGATACTCCAGGTTAACCTGGTGAACGATACCTGTTCCAGGAGGAACAGCGCGGAAGTTATCGAATGCCGTTTGTGCCCAGCGAAGGAAACGGTAACGTTCTTCGTTGCGCTCGAATTCTACTTTAGTGTTGTATTCCAGAGCTTCTGGTGTACCGAATGCGTCAACCATGATCGAGTGGTCGATAACCAGATCGACAGGAACGAGCGGGTTGATTTTCTTCGGATCTCCGCCGGCTTTCTTCACCGTGTCGCGCATAGCGGCAAGGTCAACGACAACCGGAACGCCCGTAAAGTCTTGAAGCACGATACGTGCAGGAATGAAAGGAATTTCTTTGTCTTCGCGGCCGTTAGCCCAGTTGGCAAGCTGCTTCACATGCTCAGGCGTAATGGCGCGACCGTCGAATTGACGCACCGCTGCTTCCAGCAATACTTTGATCGAGAAAGGAAGCTTGGAAATGTCGCCAAGGCCTTGCTCTTCCAATCCGCCCAGACGGTAGTAGGCGTACGATTTGCCGCCCGACTCCAGCGTTGTGCGAACAGAATACTCATTTTGTTTAGACATCGCTATTCTCCTTTTCATGTAGTAAATTTTGTAGTTTCATTAGACGAAACACAATTTCAAAAACCCTATGTGTCTAGTATAACGTTAAAAGTGGGGGTACGTAAAGTCCAATGTTAGCCTTTTTCCCATCCTGTCTGGCCTGAATGGATGCCTCGCCGCTTACAGAAAAGGTACATGAATGACCGAATGCCTTCATATAATGAAGCAGTTAATCCCTGCCGCAGGGGCGTTCGAGCAGGAAGCGCCTACGCCAGGCAGAATCGGGAGGGAACGCGATTGTCCAAATCAGGTAACCGCCCATCCGCAGGCGGACGGAAGAAGCGTGCGGATCGCAAGCCCAAAAGCCGCGCCGTCGCGTCTGCTGCTGCGCTTGACCGTGGATTGCAGCAGGCGGAACCTGCCGCAGCTGTCCGAATCAAGCAGAGCGACAGGCGCGATCTTCTTGAGACGAAGCCCAAGCCGACATCCCTCATACAGAGCTCCGCGCCGCCGCGCGTGTTTCAGGCGGGAGACCGTGAGGAATGGAAGGCGTCCATTCACCGTTACGTGAATCTCTATAATCAGGCCGAGACGGAGCAGCATCCACGCGTGCTTACCGATTATATGGCTGATCTTGTCCATGGCGAGAGGCTCTCCGGCCGCCTTGCGCGAATGCGGGAGCGGGATTTGCTGCGCGGCGCCCTTCCGGCAGGGAGCGAGACGAAGGCGGAGCTGGTGCGCGTGAACGAATCCGCAAGCGAAGTATCCGTGCTGCTGCGGCTTCATATCAGGCGCAGGATGGAACAGGGCGGCAGCTATTATATGGAAGAGCGCTATGAATACGAACGGCTGTGGCTCTCGGCGGCGGGCAGCCGCTGGGAAGTGCTGCAGGTGGAGCCGCTCATAGCGGAGCGCAGGCCCCGCTATGGCGCATCGTCGCTGGAATGGCATGAAGAGCCGGAAGCGATTTCACACGACGAGGTATATGTCATGCCGTCTTTACCCTACTTAAATTATGACCTAATGCCTCAATTCAAAAACCGGATTACCGGTATTCGCTACAGGAGAGATTTGGCTGCGGCTTATGCCGATCGGTGGTGGAATGAAGGGAACCCTTCTTACGAGTTGTTCGACGTGAATTGCACGAATTATGTCTCCCAGTGCATCTTTGCAGGCAATGCCCCTATGAACTATACTGGTAAAAGGGGAAGCGGATGGTGGTACAAGGGACGGAGCAAAGGCCAGGAGTGGTGGAGCTACAGCTGGGCAGTCTCCAATTCGCTCACCCAGTATCTGTCGACTGCGCGCAAGTCAGGTCTTCGGGCTGAGCAAGTGCAATCGGCCGACCAATTACAGCTTGGCGATGTCATTACATATGACTGGACCGGTGATGGAAGGTATCAGCACAGTACGATTGTGACGGCCTTCGATGCAGCCGGCCAACCCTTAGTAAATGCCAATACGGTCGCCAGCAGGCATCGTTATTGGGATTACCGGGACTCTTACGCTTGGACCAAAGGAACCCGTTACCGTTTTTTTCATATACCCGATCTTCTTTGAGCATGCAAAAGCTTGTAATGGAAATTATATCATACCGGAGGATAGTCTATGGGGAGCAAAGTAAGAATCGGACTCGTGTACGGAGGGAAATCAGGAGAGCACGAGGTTTCGCTGCAGACGGCATTTGCCGTTATGCGTGAATTTGATTATAACCAATACGAAATCAAACCTTTCTATATTACGAAGCGTGGCGAATGGAAAAGCGGAGCGACGATGCTGTCAGCGCCGGATTCCGTGGAATCGCTGCGCTTCGGCGGTGAGCAGGGCGTAACGTCCAGCCATTCGCTTGCGCCGCTTTTCAGCACGCTCGACCAAGCAGGCACTGCGCTTGCATCGGCAGGCGAAGCGAAGATCAGCGGACACCCATCGCTATCCGAACAAGCCGAGGAGACGGTAGACGTCATGTTCCCGCTGCTGCACGGCACGTTCGGGGAAGACGGCACCATTCAAGGCTTATTCGAGATGGCCAATGTACCTTATGTGGGAGCAGGCGTCTTGGCATCCGCAGTTGGGATGGACAAGATTATGATGAAGAAGGTTTTTGCGCAGGATGGCTTGCCGCAATGCATCTACCGTCATTTCAACCGGACCCAATGGGAGAAGGATGCTTCTTTCTTTGTGATGGAATGCGAAATCTCCCTTGGTTATCCGTGCTTTATCAAGCCAGCCAATCTGGGGTCCAGCGTCGGCGTATCGAAGGCGAAGAACCGTGAGGAATTGATCGCCGCCGTCAATTATGCATTCCGCTTCGACCGCAAGGTGATCGTAGAGGAATTTATCGATGCCCGTGAGATTGAAGTCAGCGTACTGGGCAACGACGATGCGAAAGCGTCAGTCCCGGGCGAGATTGCCCCATCCAATGAATTTTACGATTATAAGGCAAAATATATCGATGGCAAGTCCACGATGATCATTCCGGCGGAGCTGTCGCCCGAATTAACGGAATCCATCCGCGAGATGGCTGTCCGCGCCTTCCAGGCGATCGACGGATCGGGCCTGTCCCGCGTTGACTTCTTCCTGCGGAAGGAAGACAACCAGCTGTTGATTAATGAAGTGAATACGCTGCCTGGCTTCACGCCGTTCAGCATGTATCCGCTGCTGTGGCGCGAGACAGGGGTTCCTTATAAAGAGCTTCTGAGCACGTTGATCCAATTGGCGCTTGACCGGCACAGGGACAAGCAGAGAATCGATTTTACGGGAGAGTCGCTTAAAGGCTAAGATGCAGGTTGGTTTCGAATGAAGCCGCGCAATGCTCCCATCAAGGAGCCTGTTGCGCGGCTATGCCATTATAGAGTGAAGAGAGGATGAGGTTGCGATGGGATTTCAGACGGAATTCAATTCGGTATGCAAATTCAAGTCGGAGCAGGAACTATATGAATTGTTGGAATACGGCAAGGGCAAAATGGTAAAGAGCGGGTTCCGCGTCTATCCGACGGGACAGAAGGTCATTGCTTATACGCCGAATAACGAGGCGATTGCGATTGTGCGCATCTCGGCATCGATTGCGGAAATTAATTTTCAAGGCGAAGAAGTGACGCAGGTGGAGATGGAGCTGGTGCGCAAGCTGACGGATGAGGAAGCGCGCGTCCAGACGGCGCTGGCGTATGAGATGTTTTTTGGAGAGCGGGGGTAACGTATGATTGTCAGATTCGGCTTCGTAGCCATGAGCACGCTGCTGGAGAATGCCTCCCCGTCCCGAACGATGACGTACAAAACGTTGTCCAACCTGGATGACCGGGAAGCTGGCCTGAGGCGGCTTGAGCGCATTGCGGAGGAGAACCTGACGAGCACGCTGCGCATCCTGAAGCATAGCCATGCCCATGATATTGCGATGTACCGGTTTTCGTCCAAGTTGATTCCGCTTGCCACACATGAGGGCGTGGCGGATTGGGATGCATATTCTCCGTTGGTTTCGTCTTTTCGGGATATAGGCGAGTACGTGAAGAAGACCGGCATGAGAGTGTCGTTCCACCCTGACCACTTCTGTGTATTCAGCACGCCGAGGCCGGAGGTGCTGGCGAAGTCGGAGCAGGATCTGGAGCATCATGTCCGGATGCTGGAGCTGATGGAGCTGGATGAGAGGAGCAAATGCAATATCCACATCGGAGGAGCTTATGGCGACAAGGCGGTCTCGGGAGCAAGGTTCATCGAGCAATTCGGCGCATTGTCCGAGCGCATTAAACATCGGATGACGCTGGAGAATGACGACAAGACGTTCAACGTATCGGAAACGCTGGCAACCGCCGAGACGGTCGGCGTCCCTATGGTGTTAGATATCCATCATCATGCTGTCAATACGGGCGGCATTCAGGAGGACGAGCTTTATAACGGCCTATGGCCCCGCATTATGCGTACCTGGGAACTGGAGCGGGGGCGCCTCGGTCTTGCCAAGCATAGCGATCTGCCGCCAAAAATTCATGCATCCAGCCCGAAGAGCTTGTCCGATCCAAGAGGCCATGCCGATTATGTGGAGTCCGAGCCATTGCTCCAGTTTCTGAAGGCTGCTGCGCGTGAGTGTCCGGCGGTTGATTGTATGCTGGAGGCGAAGAGCAAGGACGCTGCGCTGCTTCGGCTGATGGAGGATATGAAGGACCTTGAGAAAAGAGGTGTAGGAGTTAAGGTCTTGGACGGAGCAAGCGTCGAGATTTCTCCTGATTAGCTATGGAATGGATTTTACTTGTATTGCTGGGCGTCGTCGCAGCTATGTTCGGCAGCATTGTGGGGCTGGGGGGCGGCATCATCATTGTCCCGGCTCTGCTGTATACGGCCCCGTCTCTTATAGGAGCTCCTATCGACCATGCGGTTGCGGTAGGAGTATCGCTGTCGGTGCTCATTGTGACAGCGCTTGCATCAACGCTATCCTATGCCAAGCGAGGGCTGGTCGATAAGCGAAGCGCATGGCTGTTCTTTGCAACGAGCGGACCAGGCGCTTTGCTCGGGGCTGCCATTACCGGCAAGCTGCCGATGGGTGTGTTCCAGCTTGGATTCGGACTGTTCATGCTTGGCATGGCGGGACTGCTGATTGCCCGTGATTATATGAAACCGTTTACGAAAGCGTGGCCGATCAAGCGTGAGCTGGTCGACGCCTCGGGCGTACATCACAGCTACAGCTATGCTGTGCTACCTGCGCTGGCGATCGGATTTGGCGTCGGGCTTATATCCGGGCTGTTCGGAATTGGGGGCGGCTCGCTGTTCGTGCCGCTCATGGTGCTCTTGTTCCGATTCCCGGCGCATGTTGCAACGGCCACTTCCATGTTTGTCATCTTTCTCTCGTCAATATTAGGAAGCGGGATGCATGTTGCGCTAGGCGAGATGAATTGGCTGCTCGTTCTGGCACTTGTACCGGGGGCATGGATTGGAGGCAAGCTAGGCGCGTACATTGCTATGCGAATGAGCGGAAAGGGGTTATTGTGGCTCCTTCGGATCACGTTAATTGCGTTATCGATTCAGCTTATTTGGGAAGGGGTAGCTCATGTATGAAGCCCGATGTGCACACTTGCAGGCGAAACCCGGCACGGGCTTCATACGTATTAAATATGATAGATGTGTTGCTGAAAATTTATAACGCACCAGGGGATGACCAATAATCGGCGAGGAGTGTGATACGAAGTGACAGAAGGGAACAATGCCTTCGTAGTTGGCGGTAAAAGCTTCACGGCTGTCGCCATTAACTGTGCGGCGAAGGCCGGGGAATGGATCATGACCAAGCTGGGCAATTACGCCAGCCTTGAAATAAAATATTCAGAGCATGACCTTGTCACCGAAGTGGACAAGGGTTCGGAGCGGCTCATTCGGAAGCTGATCGGCACGCACTTCCCCCATCATTCGTTTCTGGGGGAGGAAGGCTGCGAGCCAGGGCCGGAAGCCTCCGCCAAGGCGCTGGAGGAAGCCAGCGACTCGGAGTACTTATGGATCGTAGATCCCATTGACGGTACAACGAATTTCGTGCACGGGTTTCCGTTCTTCTGCGTGTCCATCGCGCTTGCCTATCGCGGGGACATTATCGTCGGCGTCGTCTACGATCCCGTGAGGGATGAGCTGTTTGTCGCCGAGAAGGGCAAGGGAGCCTACGTGCATGGCAGACGCATGCAGGTATCGACGGATCGGACACTAAAGGAGAGCTTGATTGCAACGGGATTCCCTGCGGATCGGAATGACGCGCTGCCCATTAATTTGCGGGGAATCAACGAGCTTGCTCCGCAAGTGCGCAATCTGAGACTCGCCGGATCGGCTGCGTTGCATCTTGCTTATGTTGCTGCTGGGCGGCTAAGCGGATTTTGGGAGATTGGACTGAACAGCTGGGATATGGCAGCCGGCGTGCTGCTTATTCAGGAGTCAGGCGGGATTGTGACCAATACGAAGGGCGATTCCTATTCGCTTGCCGTGCGCAACGTGGCAGCGAGCAACGGCCACTTCCATGAAGAGCTGCTGACGGCGTTGGACAGAGCAGGAGCGACAGGGTAAGGATGATTCAAGGACCGGATAGGAGGCAGGAGAGATGAACACACAATGGATCAAGCTTGGGGCTGCAGCGATGACGCTGGCGATTGTGATAGCGGGATGCAGCCGGACGGACGCGCCGTCTGAGGAGAACGGTCCATCGCCATCAACTGCTGCGGAGCAACCCTCATCAGGCAATTCCAACGGTGAACAACCTGCGCCATCCGAGCCGGCAGGAGAACCTTCGCCCCCAGCAGCCCACAATGGCACGGTCAGCGCCGGCTTGCGTATTCCATGGTCGATTGCCTTCCATGGGAATGAAATCTATATGAGCGAGCGGGAAGGCAACATCGTCCAAGTGAAGGACGGCGATATTGACCGTCAGACGGTCCGCCTGGGCAAGGCTGTCCACCACGAGGGCGAGGGCGGATTTCTGGGCTTGTTGCTGGCACCGGATTTTCAAGAGTCCGGACTAGCCTATGCCTACCATACGTATCGCGGACCGGAGGGGACGCTGAACCGTGTCGTTCTGCTGAAGAAGGAAGGTTCGGAGTGGGCCGAGGAGAGAGCGCTGCTGGAAGGCATTCCGGGCGATCTGTATCATAATGGCGGACGGATGGCCTTTGGTCCCGACGGCATGCTGTACGTAACGACGGGCGACGCGCAGGAGCAGGCGCTGTCTCAGGACAAGGATAGCCTGGCAGGGAAAATCCTCCGCTTGGCGCCAGATAGCAGTGTGCCTGACGATAATCCGATTCCAGGCTCATACGTGTATTCATACGGCCATCGCAATCCGCAAGGATTGGCGTGGACAAAGGATGGCGTTATGTACAGCACAGAGCATGGGCCGTCGGGACGACCCGGCGGACATGACGAGATTAACCGGATTGAGCCGATTGGCAACTACGGCTGGCCTGTCGTCATTGGCGATGACAATCGGGAAGGCATGATTGCACCGCTCTACCATACAGGAGACGAGGCGATCGCGCCGTCTGGCACAATCATTGATGATCAAGGAAGGCTGCTCATAGCAGGCCTTCGCGGCGAGGCGATTTATCGCTATACGCCCCAGAGCGGCGAGATGGAAATCATTCATAAGGGTGAAGGCCGGATACGCGACCTGGTGCTGAAGGACGGGACTCTTTATTTTATTACAAATAACCGCGACGGACGCGGTTCGCCTGGCAGCACGGATGACCGCTTGATCGCAATACCCAATGAATAGCTTCGATATAGGAAAGGGAGGCAATGCCGCTTAAAGCAGCATTGCCTCCCTTTTGTATTGGATTTAAGCGTGTTACGACTCAATCATTTTATACATGAAGATGTCGTCAACGTAACGGCCGTTCATATAAAATTCCTCAACCAATCTGCCCTGTACTTGAAATCCACATTTCTCATAAAAGGCAATAGCGGACGTATTCGTCGAGAGTACGCGAAGCGACAGCTTGCGCTTGCCGTGTTGCTTCGCCCAATTATAGGCAGCATCGAGCAGCACTCTCCCGGCGCCGATACCTCGGAACCGGGAATCGACACCAATAGCCAGCTCGACGACATGCTTGTTCGACTCCATCTTGGTCGGCGTCTTCAGACTCACATAGCCGCACAGCTCGCCAGCGCATATCGCGACAATCTCGGAGCCTGGCGTATGATATTGTGCGTATTCCTCCGCGCTGTCCCAGTGAATCGGGGCAGGGGACGTGTCGTCGTTCCAGAGCCCATTGTTCAGTTCCGCCAGTGCAGCGAAATCGCCGGCTTCCGATAAGCGGGTGATGACATTCATGATGCATGCTGCTCCTTTCTCATAGTGTGAGTTGAACAACCTCTTACAGGGATGCCATGGCGTGATTCGCCGCTTCAATTGTAGCTTCAATGTCCGCTTCCGTATGAGCGGTCGTCAGGAACCAGGCCTCGTATTTGGAAGGGGCGAGATTAATGCCCTGATCCAGCATGAGGCGGAAGAACTTGCCGAATCTCTCGCCGTCGGTATCCTGCGCTTCGTCGTAATTCGTAACGGGATGATCGCAGAAGTGGGCGGAGAAGGAGCCTCTAATTTGATTGACGGTAAGCGGGATGCCGTTCTTCTTGGCTGCGGCATGAAGGCCTTCGGCCAGCTTCGAGGCGAGTCCCTCCATCCGGTCGTAGATGCCCGGCTCTTGCAGTACCTCCAGGCAGGCGATGCCCGCTGCGATGGACGCGGGATTGCCCGCCATCGTGCCCGCTTGATATGCAGGGCCGAGCGGAGCAACCTGCTCCATAATGTGGCGGCGTCCGCCGTAAGCGCCAATTGGCAGGCCGCCTCCAATGATTTTGCCCAGTGCCGTCAAGTCCGGCTCAATCGCTGCATGGTCGGGAAATGCCTGATAGGTCTGTGATGAACCATAGTGGAAGCGGAATGCGCTGATGACTTCGTCATAGATGACCAGCGCTCCAGCTTCACGAGTCAGCTTGCACAGACCCTCCAGAAAGCCTTCATGCGGCATGACCATGCCGAAGTTGCCGACAATCGGCTCCACCATAACGGCTGCCGTGTCGTCGCCCCAGCGCTGGAGCGCCTCTTCAAGCGCTGTCAGATCGTTGAACGGCACCGTAATGACCTCATGGGCGATGCTGGCCGGGATGCCTGCGCTGTCCGGAATGCCAAGCGTGGAAGGCCCCGAGCCTGCGGCTACCAATACGAGGTCGCTATGGCCGTGGTAGCAGCCCGCGAATTTAATGATTTTGTTGCGTTTGGTATAAGCTCTGGCTACGCGAATCGTTGTCATGACGGCCTCTGTGCCGGAGTTCACGAAGCGGACCTTGTCCATCGACGGGATGGCTTCCTTCAGCATGCGGGCGAGCTTGATCTCCAGCTCCGTCGGCGTGCCGTACAGCGTACCGTTCTGCGCGGCGCGTACGATAGCTTCTGTAATATGGGGATGGGCATGGCCGGTAATGATAGGGCCGTATGCTGCCAAATAATCAATATAGCGGTTATCGTCCACATCCCAGAAATAAGCGCCTTCGGCACGCTTCATGAAGACGGGAGCGCCTCCGCCTACGGCCTTGAATGAACGGGAAGGGCTGTTCACGCCTCCTACAATATGCTGCAGAGCCTCTTCATAGAGAGTCTCAGAAGTTGGTCTATGCTTCGACATGTCTATCATTCCTTTCTGTCATACAAGCTTGCTTAGTTATCTTCATAAAGGTGAATTACGGGCATCGCGTACCTGCATGGTGCAACAATCCGTCTCCGTGTCCGCTTGTCCAACCTTATTAGTGTAACCGAATCGGGGAAAGAGAAAAAGAGCACCCTATGTGCTCTTTCTCCATGGAGTTATGCGTTAGCTGCGGCTTCCCGTGCTGCCAGTGCTTCCCGACACGCCTCCGCCGCTTGACGAGCCGCTAGAATTGCTGGTGTTCGGGTCAGGCGACTCCGATGGAACCGGAATCGTCTCATCAGTGGAGAGAATCTCTTGAACGTACCCGAGCAGCGCATCCTTGTCGCGAACGCCGATGACGGATGCTCCGCCGACGTTCATCTCTTGCACCAGCTCCATTGGCGGGATTTGCGCCGTGCCGCCGACGTGGCTGTCGACACCAAGCTGGCCCAGCTTGAGCATATCGGAGACGCTCAGGTTCGTCTCGATGTAAGGGGAGACGCTCTCCAGTATGTCTTTCATCCGAATCAGGTTCCAGGTGGATTGAAGCTCCTTGGCGACTGCCTTCAGGAAGTTGCGCTGACGCTCGGTCCGCGTATAGTCGCTCATGGCGTCATGACGGAAGCGGACGTATTGGAGCGCTTTGTCGCCGTCCAGCAGCTGGTATCCTTTTTTCAGATTGATATCGTAGCGGTTTTTGTCCGCATTGTCTGTGTAGCGCATGTCCTTCTCAACCTCGAAGTAGATGCCTCCGATCGTATCGATGAGAGACTTGAACCCTTCAAAGTCGGTGTAGACATAATATTGAATTTCCAGGCCGAGCAGTTCGCCGACAGTCTTCATCGCCAGCGATGGTCCGCCGACCGTAATAGCAGAGTTGATGCGGCCTCTGTAGCCCTCAATCTCGCCGTAGGTATCCCGCAGGACGGAGAACAGATGGGCTTTTTTCGTAACCGGATCAAAGGATGCGACCAGTATGGAATCGGAGCGGGCAATTTCGCCTTCCTCAGCGTCGCGAGCATCGCCTCCGAGAAGCATGATGTTTACACGCTCTTTGCCTTCCCATTTGGGAATCTCGACTGTTTTGTCCGGCTCTATGCCCTTGAATATCGAGTCTTCAGGTTTCTTCTGGAAGTTGTCCAGCTCCTTGATAATACCGGCACCCCATACGGCAGCGGCGGCAATTATAAGCAGCACAACGACCGAGAGAGTTATCCAAACCCATTTCCATTTCTTTTTGCCTTTGTTGCTTGACCGTGTACGCATTGCGTTCGTTGGTCTCCTTTCACTCTACGCCGATTAGAATTGTTCCTTATCCGATGTTGTCCGACTGTATGAATGGAACATATCCGCACCCTTGAATGGAATTGATGGATCGGTTCAGCACAGTTTACGCATCGAGATAACTGATGTATGATTACATATCATAAAATTATAAAGCTCAGGACCAACCTGATGCAAGTTTTATCAAATAGGGAACAATATAGTCGCTATTTCCCAGGAAATGTCGAGCCGAGAGGAGCTGTTAACAGTATGCTGGCGATAGACGTCAAGGATCTGCGCAAAGATTTTCAGGTGCAAAAAAACCGCGAAGGCTTGTCTGGCGCGCTCAAAGATCTGTTTAAACGTGAGTATAGAGAAGTAAGGGCCGTAAAGGATATTTCATTCCAGATTCCGCAAGGCGAGATCTGCGGCTACATAGGGGAGAACGGAGCGGGCAAGTCGACAACGATCAAGATGCTTACCGGGATTCTGGTCCCGACAGCAGGCGAGTTGAAGGTGAACGGCTTCGTTCCCTATAGGGATCGAGAAAAGTTCGTGAACGGCATCGGCGTCGTATTCGGCCAACGTTCGCAGTTATGGTGGGATATTGGCGTGATCGAATCGTTCCGGCTGCTTCGCAAGGTGTACAGAGTGCCGGAAGCCGACTTCCGCAAGCGGCTTGACAATTTGGTGGAACGCCTGCAATTGGGCGATCTGCTCAATCGTCCTGTCCGGAAGCTGAGCCTCGGACAGCGGATGCGCTGTGAGCTAGTGGCATCGCTGCTGCATAATCCGTCTATCCTGTTTCTGGACGAGCCGACAATCGGTCTCGACATCGTAGTGAAGACGGAAATTCGGGACTTCCTGATGCAGATGAACAAAGAGGAAGGCACGACCATTCTGCTTACCACCCATGATTTGCAGGATATTGAAGCGTTATGCTCACGGGTTATTATGCTGGATGACGGCCGGGTTATCTATGACGGCGGGTTGGACGAGCTGAAGACAAAGTGGAGCAAAGGACGGGAAATCCAGTTCCAATTCGCCAAACATACGCCGGTCGCGAAGCTGAAGCAATTGACGGAAGGCATCAACGTGGGCTGGACGATCGAGAACGACGTAACGGCCAAGCTGTTCGTACCGCATGAAGTAAGCGTATCGGATGCGATGGCAAGAGTTGTTGGCGGAGCGGATATTCGCGATATTAAAATTTTCGAGACGAACACGGATGAAATTGTCAGGGGCATCTATCAATCGGGCTCGGCGGATGTCGCCAAGAAGGAAGTCGCTACATCATGATGAGCGCGTACGTCGATTTTATCCGAATCCGGTTCCTGATGATGCTAGCCTACCGGGTTAATTATTATAGCGGCATTATTATTTATGCCATTAATATTGGCGCGTACTACTTCCTGTGGCAGGCGATCTATGGAAGCCAGGAGACGTTGGCGGGGTTCACCGTGCCGCAGATGACGACTTATATTGCGGTATCGTGGATGGCGCGGGCATTTTACTTCAACAACCTGGATCGCGAGATTGCCAATGAGATCAGGGATGGCAGCGTAGCCGTGCAGTTGATCCGTCCCTATAACTATTTGTTTGTGAAAATGATGCAGGGCTTCGGAGAAGGGCTGTTCCGGCTGCTGCTCTTTATGGTGCCGGGCCTCTTCATCGTCTGTCTGATCTTTCCGGTGTCACTGCCGACTGATCCGAAGGTATGGCTGATCTATCTCGTCATGCTGTTCTTCAGCTTTCTGATTAACTCCCAGATCAACATCATGACCGGCCTGTTCGCTTTCTTCGTGGAAAATAACGAAGGCATGATGCGGATGAAGCGCGTTATGGTTGATCTGTTCTCCGGCGTAGTGGTGCCGATTGCGTTTTTCCCCGGCTGGCTTTCCGGCATTATGGAATGGCTGCCCTTCCAGGCGATCACGTATTTGCCAAGCTCCTTCTTCACAGGCAGAACGCCGCTTGAGGAGGCGGGAAGCGTCATGCTGCTGCAGCTGTTCTGGTTCCTGCTGCTGCTTATTCCGATCTGGCTGACATGGCGTGCGGCGCGCAAGCGGCTGTTCGTGCAAGGAGGGTAACTTAAAACGTGAGATACGCATCGTTATTTTGGGAATATATTAAAAACTACGCCAAAACCCGGCTTACCTACCGGGCCGACTTCTGGATTGAGGTTATCTCCGACCTGCTGTTTCAGGGGATGAATCTGATCTTTATTCTAATCGTGTTCCAGCATACGGCATCGCTCGGCGGATGGTCGGAGCTGGAGGTGGTCTTCGTCTACGGCTTCTTCATGATCCCGTATGGCATCTTCGGCACGCTGTTCAGCATCTGGAACTTCAGTGAGCGCTATATCGTAAAGGGAGAGATGGACAGGGTACTCACCCGGCCGGCGCATAGCCTGTTCCAGGTGCTGTTCGAGAATGTCGATCCGCCTTCACTGATCGGCTCCTTCGTTGGAGCGGGAATTATGGCGTATTGCTGGTCACAGATGGGGCTGCCGTTCAGCATAATGGATTTGGTCATGCTGTTCTTGTTCATCATTGGCGCGGTTTTGATCTACGCAGGCTTGTACACGGCGCTGAACGCGATCTCATTCTATAGCGACGCACCGACAGGCATCGTTCCGCTGATGTACAACATTCAGAATTATGGCCGCTATCCCGTTAACATTTATAATAAAATCATCCGCTTTATGCTGACCTGGCTGCTGCCATTCGCTTTCGTCGGCGTCATTCCGGCTTCCTACTTCCTGGAGCAGAAGAGCGACGATATCTCCCAGCTGGCACTGCTTACGCCGGTGATGGGTCTGATCGTATTCGGATTGGGACTGACCTTCTGGAATCATGGCGTGAAGCGGTATCGCGGAGCGGGTTCATAAGAATAAGGAAGGAGAGCATGCAATGACACTTGAAGTGGGGAAAAAAGCGCCAAAGTTCAAGCTGCAGGCTTCGAACGGAGAGACTGTATCCCTGATGGAGCTGAGAGGGCGCAATGTGGTGATCTTTTTCTACCCGAAGGATATGACGGCGACTTGTACGGTACAGGCATGCGATATGAGGGATGTCTATTCCGAGTTCGTGGATGCCAATACGGTGGTGCTTGGCATAAGCGGGGACAGCATCAAGTCTCATCAAAACTTTGTTGCCAAGAAAGAGCTGCCTTATTTGCTGCTAGCTGATGAGGACCACAAGGTTTGCGAGAAATACGACGTATGGCAGTTGAAGAAGCTGTACGGCAGAGAGTATATGGGCATCGTCCGCTCCACATTCCTGATCGACGCCAAAGGCAACCTCGTCCGCGAGTGGCGCAAGGTCAAAGTGAAGGGGCATGCGCAGGAAGTGCTGGAGGCGGCGCGGAGCTTGAACAAGTAGGCCGGTAAGCCGCACGGAGCTTGAACGAGTAAGCCTGCTGTAGTAATTCTTAACGACAGCTGGCAGCAAGAGAGTGAAAAAAGAGCGAGATCGACGTTGAATAAGCGTCGAATCTCGCTCTTTTTGTTTAGTAAGTAGTATGAGGGTGAACACGTTTGGAGTAGGGGACGAATGATTGTTGAATGCGGCGGTTGGGCATGGTTGTGGAGTAAGTCGGTGAGAGCGACTTAGATGCTCCGGTGGCGCGGTAGAGTGGGGAGTAAGTCGGTGAGACCGACTTAGATGCTCCGGTGGCGCGGTAGAGTGGGGAGTAAGTCGGTAGGACCGACTTAGATGCTCCGGTGAAGCGGTAGAGTGGGGAGTAAGTCGATGTGACCGACTTAGATGCTCCGGTGGAGCGGCAGAGTGGGGAGTAAGTCGGTGTGACCGACTTAGATGCTCCGATGAAGCGGCAGAGTGTGGACTAGGTCGGTGGGACCGACTTAGATGCTCCGGTGGCGCGGTAGAGTGGGGAGTAAGTCGGTGGGACCGACTTAGATGCTCCGGTGGAGCGGTAGAGTGTGGAGTAAGTCGGTAGGACCGACTTGGATGCTCCGGTGAAGCGGTAGAGTGTGGAATAAGTCGGTGGGACCGACTTATTTAACCAACTAAATAATAGAGAGAGGAAATAAGTCATCGAGAGTGGATTAGACGAATGAGTAGGGTGAAGTGACTTTTGAAACAAGTCTAACAACGGCGCATAAGCGCTGAAGAATGAGCCTCGGAAGAGGCTTTTGGCGTTGGTATGAAATTAATATTTAGTGGCATTTACTAGAGGCTTGTTTCATATACTCTATCAATTCGAATAAGAACCATTTTGATGATAGAGAAGGGTGGAAATGACGATGCGGCGAGTAGTGAAGGCATCTATTTGTGCGGCGGTATTTTGGTTTGGCGTGATGGAGTTTGGAGGCGGTCTACTGTACAAAGGTGAAGCGGCGCGCAGCCTGGAGCAGACAAGCTATGTTCAGACCGTGTCCCATCAATATGAAGCCCGTCCGTTGCTAGGAGAACCAGCAGAAGGTGGAGCTAAAGAGAATCCGGGGCCAACTGCGGCTAAAAACGGGGAAGAACTAGAACAGGCTGCGGTACAAGCGGGGAAGAAGCAGAATAACCAAAACAACGCACAAGAGAAAGGTTCTACTGGAAAAGGGAATGATGATAAGTCGACACAGAACAATAACGAAGATAAGCGAGACGACAACGTCGGCAAATCAGCGGAAGTCAGCTCTGGCAATTCGGCGGAAGCAAACTCGGGGAATGCGGGGCACAGCAACAGTGAGAATCCGGGGGTCAGCAACGGTGAAAAGATGAGTCAAAGCACCAATGGCATGGCAGGTGAGGGAGAAGGCATCAAGCTTGTCTCTCAAACGGCCGGTCAGCCGTCAGAGCCGCTGAGCCCATCGAAGAATAAGGTTGTCTATCTAACGATTGATGACGGGCCGAGCAAGTATACACCGGAGGTGCTGGATATTTTGCAGCGCGAAGGGGTGAAAGCGACGTTTTTTGCCCTTGGTGAGCAGGTGGAGCGCAATCCCGATATTGCCAAACGAATCGTAGACGAAGGTCATGCGATCGGCAATCATACTTACAATCATAAATATGAGAAGCTGTACGGCAGCTTTGCTGAATTTGCGAAACAAATCATGCGTACCGACGATGCAATCTATGCGGCGACAGGTGTGCGGACGACTTTGGTGCGGGCGCCTGGAGGAACCTATTCGAATTTTGATCAAGGTTACTTTGATGCGCTGGGGGCGGCGGGATACCGCGTGCATGACTGGAATGTGGACAGCGGAGACTCCAAGCGCAGGGGTGTTCCGGCTGCGGAGATTATTGCCAACATTAAAAAATCCAAGCTGGCCGACACGCTGAATGTCCTCATCCATGACAGTGCGGGACATGAAGCGTCCGTCAAAGCGCTGCCTGCCATTATTCATTACTATAAAAATTTGGGGTACACATTCGAGCCCCTCGATGATAGCGTGAAGCCGATCCAATTCCAGCTGGCTAGCAAGTCGAAGTGGTCAAGAGGGAAAGTGTCGGAAGGGGAGAAAGCGGCCATTATCCAGTTCGGCAAATCGCTGGATGCTAGTGGAGCGCGCCAGCAGTCAGTTGATAGAGAGCCTGCACTAGTTGTACATCGCGGTGAGGCTTCGCTTGTTTTGAAGGCAGGGCAATATCGTCTTGTAGCAGGTTCTATCCATGTGCCGCTGAAAGAATTGGTGGAATGGATGGGAGGCGCTGCGGAGCGGGATGAGCAATCCGGTGTTGTAGAAGCGAGCCTGTCGGGGAAATCGCTGTTCTGGATGATGGATACATGGCCGCCGTCTGAAGATGCGGACGCTCATCTCGATGTGCCTCTGCGTGCCACGCTTGGCGAATTCGGCATTGATATCGAAGACTATACGATGACGAAGGATCGCCGTGAGGTTTGGATCAAAGAGTAGAGATAGAGGGGAAAGCTGGCTATTTAACGGGCAAAGTGGGAATCTAGCAGGTCTAAAGGGTGATAAAGCTGGCGACACTGAAAAATAGATAGATTTATTTTTCAGGAGGCGAGAGTGTATGATCACTTCCCATTTATATGAAGGTCACGAGGGTCCGCAATCGGAGCATGCCAGCCATTGGGCTGAGCCGCCGCAGACGCTGCTGCGCAGGCTGCTTCTCAAGGTAGATTCGGTGCTGCTGGGCAAGCAGGATACGATTAAGCATACGCTGACGGCATTGCTGGCAGGCGGGCATGTGCTGCTGGAGGATGTGCCGGGTGTGGGCAAAACGATGCTGGCGGGAGCTTTTGCTCGTGCGGTTGGCGGTGAATTCAAACGGATACAGTTCACATCCGATATGCTGCCTGCGGATGTCATCGGCGGGGTGGTGCTGGATGCGCGAACCCAGGACTTGGTCTACAGACCGGGGCCCATTATGGCCAATGTGGTGTTGATTGACGAGATCAACCGCGCTTCTTCACGTACGCAATCGGCGCTGCTGGAGGCAATGGAGGAACGCAGAGTGACGATTGAAGGGAAAACAAGAAGACTTCCTGTACCCTTCATGCTCATTGCCACCCAAAATCCGCTTAGCTTCGAAGGTACGAGCAGTCTGCCTGAAGCGCAGCTTGACCGTTTTATGATGAGATTATCGATTGGTTATCCCGGTGTGGAGCATGAGCAGCTTATGTTGGAGCAGTATGCCGATGGCAAAAGACTGGAGCCGGAGAGGCTGCGCCCGGTCGTTGCCGTCCAGGAGTGGCTGCAAATGCAGGCGGAAGCAAGGCAAGTCCATGTGCATCCAGCGCTTATGCGTTATATGGTTGCGATTGGCGAGGCGACAAGAAGATCGCCGGATGTCCTGCTCGGGCTAAGTCCGCGAGCGCTCAGGGATTGGCTGCGTGCATCGCAGGCGCATGCCTATGTAGAGGGAAGAGGGTATGTCATTCCTGATGATGTACTGACCGTGTCAGAGCCGGTGCTGGCTCATCGCATCGCATTGCGGACAGGTTCCCCGCGCCAAGGAGGAAGCGCTGCTGCGCTGATCCGCCGTGTGACGAGAGAGACGCCATTTCCGAAGGAAGCGACAGCCGGTTCCGGAAGAGGGAGACGGGTATGACAGGCCGGAGTCGCTATCGCACGAGATGGGTGGCATGGTCGGTCCTGTTCACCGGGCTGTTAGGCGCAGGAGTTGCAGTTGTCGCAAGAGGCGGAGCAGTGGAATGGTTTATGTTCGCTTTGCTGGCTGGCATAGGAGCTATTAGCGCCGGTCTGCCGATAGCGGCAGCTAAAAGTGTAGTACTGAAGCGCACGGTATCGGAGACAGAGATAGAAGCTGGTGAATTCGTTCAAGTCACGCTCAGCCTCGAGAGCAAGTGGCGCGTACCGATGGTGTGGATCGCAATTGAAGAGACGGTCAGCAATACGAGCGCGCTTAATAATCGCTCCATTCCGTATACAACCGTGTTGTCGCCAATGCTTGGCAAATCGTCTGTGATACACTACTCGCTTGAAGAACTGGCTCGTGGTGTCCACCGTTTCGGAACTGTGACGGTAACATGCGGAGACCTGTTCGGACTGACTGCAATCCGCAAAGAAATAGAATGGGAGACGGAATTGGTGGTGCTGCCAACGCTCCCGGAAAACGATGGATCAAGTCCATTTCAGCCACCGGGTCGTCGGCAGCCAGACTCATCTGCTTATGCCTTGTCCGCAAGCCTCGGCAGCGAGGGGACAGATGCGTATGCGGAGCTGCTCGGCAAAGCTGGGCTTGGACCGGACAGCCGTCCGTACCGCGAAGGGGATTCACTTCGGCATCTGGACTTCAGAGCTGCCGCGCGAGGCCGCGGCCTGTATACGAAGCTGCATGATGGCGACGAGAGCAGGACAGAGCGGTTTGTGTGGATGGATCAATTTGCCGCGCCTTATGGCAAAGACAGCCGGCTGTTCGATGCCTGCATCAGTTGGACGCTGCTGGATGTTCAGCGGAGCTCGGAAGCGGGCGGTTCCGTCATGCTTTATGCGAATGAATGGACCTATTCTCTAACGGGAGCCTCTGGCTCGGAGCAATGGATGCGAATGTCGGAGCTGAGACATATGCTTGCCCGATTGACCCCTTCAGATACGCAACAGGAATGGTCGGGTCTGGCTGAGCTTGAGGATGAACGATATAAGGGTGAACGGATGCTCACCGTCTATTCTGCTGACTGGCAAAATGCGGGTCGCTGGTTGAAGCTTGCGGAACAGGCTGGTGGATACGGATTCAAGCTCGAGCTGTATGGGGTAACGAGAAGCGCCGTTCCTTCGTTTGCGATGCGGGAGACTGGTCGATTGCTGGAGGCTGGCGGCATCCGCTGCTATTGGCTGCATGCGGCGCAAAGCAAGGAAGCATGGGCTTCCGCCGGTAAGGGGGAGGACGCCTATGCTTTGGGATAAGGAAGACGGCCGTATGACAGCCGAGGATTCGCTGTTCTACCGAATGATTACGAGTTTGTTGCTGTTCGGCTTGCTGGCGGAATGGCTGCTGCCGTGGACGAGCGCGGGAGAGTGGCCGGTGCTCTATCAACCTGTGCCTTTGCTTGCGGTGATTGGATGTATATTGGCGGCAGGTATTTTCCGTACTAGGGGCATTTGGTCGGTAGTGGTGCATGCGATATTGATTCTCCTTACTTTGATGTGGCTGTTCAAAGGTGATAGTCAGACAACGGTGCAATGGTTGCTTGGATTCCCCGTCCTGATCGCCGAGCAGATTACGATGATTGTCAAAAGCGGATTGTGGACCATGTCGGGAGAGCTTCGGACATTGATGTTGTTCGTAGGCTGGGCGATGCTTGCGCCCGCGCTTCAGGCATTAATCTGGCTGCGGCAGGCTGCGCTCGGCATCGCTGCGCTCTCGATGCTTTATTTACTGGCGCTGTATGCATGGCTTGGCATGGATGTGCTGGACGGTTTAATCCGCGTAGCGGTTGAAGGGCTGCTGCTGGCAGCCATCGTATCGGTGCCGCGGGCAAGACGGATTCTGGACGCAGGCCTGGATCGTTTGAAGCAGGTGGAGGGCAAGTGGCTTGCGGGCTCCTTGTTCACACTGCTTATTCTTGTAGGGATTGCCCTATTAGCCGCTGGGGGCAAGGAGCGGACGATGGAACCGGCGCGCTGGACATCCTCGGTGACGGAACGGCTGGAGCGCGGAATCGCTTCGCTGAGCCGTGAAGGGGGAAGCGTTACAACGTTGCGGGGGATGAATGCTTCTGCGCTGGGCAGCGGCCTTACCGGCTACGGCTTTGACGATACTACGCTTGGCGGAGCGATCAGCGATCATACGGCTGTTGTATTCTGGGGCTATTCGCCTCTTAGCACCTATTGGAGAGGCGAGGCGAAGGCGGTCTATGACGGCAGAGGCTGGAGCAATGCCGATACCGAGCTCGGACTGCTGCCTGTCCGTATGCAAGAACACGGATTGGGCGTTAACGCGACCACTGACAGCCAAACAGACTCTGATTCGAGCAAGACGGATGACGTCATCATCTCGCAAACCATCATCTGGGAGCGACCAATTCCAGCGATGCCGATCTTCATGTCGGGGACGAATGGACGTGTGACGGAGCTTATTGCTTCCGACCCGCGCCGCAAATTGGGAAGCTATGCATTTAACGAAAAGCTGGATGCGCTATATGCACAGTCCGACATGATAAGGCTGGAGCAATATACGGTACAAAGCCGCTTGCCGGTAACGGATGCGGCAACATTAAGGTCGCTGGAGCCCGACTCCGAGGTGGCGCAAGGACAAGCGGGCGATGCGAAGGGCTGGACGGAGGAGGAGCTAGCTCCATTCCTGCAGCTGCCGGATGCGCTTCCGGGCCGCGTCCGCGCTCTGGCTGCGGAAATCGCGGGTGGCGGCGTGACAAGCCGATACGATCGGGTGAAGGCGATCGAGCAGTATTTGAAGGATACGTACCGTTATTCCAAATCAGAAAGCCAAATTCCGCCTGCCGGTGCGGATTTTGTGGATCATTTTCTGTTCGAGCAGAAGAGCGGGTATTGCGTACATTTCTCTACGGCGATGGTCGTAATGCTGCGCTCGGAGGGGATACCGGCGAGATGGGTCAAAGGCTTTGCTCCGGGCACGCCGGTGAGCGAAGAGAATGTCCGCAAAGCAAACAGCAGCGCTGCCAAGCACGCGACCCAGCTCTATGAAGTGCGGAGCACGGACGCCCACGCCTGGGTGGAAGTATACTTCCCCGGAGCGGGCTGGGTGCCGTTCGATCCGACGCCGGGTTATGACGGCGTCGCCGGGCTGGCTTCCGCCGCCGGAGTTGTCGGCGGCGATGTTCTGTCAGCGGCGGCGGGTCATGGCGCCGCTGGCGGAAGCGCTGCGGCAGGCGCGGGCAACGCCTCGCTGGCCGAGCGCCTGGAGACGGCTGCGGAGAGAGCCGCCGCAGCCGTCTCCCGCGGAGCGCGCGCCGCCATGGATGCGGCGGCGCAAGCTTGGACCCGCGCAGCGGAGGCGCCGCTTGCGGCCGCCGCTGCGGTGTTGGCGGCACTGGCGCTAGCCGCCGCCGTGCTCGTTGGCGCGCAGCGCCAGCGGCTGCGCCTGCTGCTGGCGCTTAGGCGCTATCGCGCGGCAAGCGCCCAGGTTGCGGCGCTCACCAGCGCGACGCCTCGGGATGTTGCCGTTGCAGATTCAACGGCAACAATGAAAGACGCTGGCGCGGGCATCGCCGCTGCGACAAGGCATGATTTCGAATCCGAGCAAGGTTCATCACGGAAAGATTCTGGCGCAGGCTTTTCAGCAACTAAAAAAGCAGTTGTAGATACACCAGAGGATCAACCCGTCCTCGGACCGCGTCGTCCAAAAACGGCCATCGCGGCCATGGCAGCCGTGGAGTGGCAGCGCAGCAGCTTGATCGACGTAGCGGAAGCTGTGCTAGAGCTGCTGTGGCAGAAGCGAAAGTCTTCTCCTAAGTATAGGGAAGAGCTGGAACAGATTACGGAAGCAATCACGATTCGGGAGCTTGTTCGATTTTTTAGCTCGCGGATGGATGCGGAGTTGGGCCGTGAGCTGGACAAATTATCAAAGTGGTTGGAAGCAGCAAGCTTCGGAGCCCCTGGACAGCTAGCCGATATGCCGAGTAATGAGGAATTACGAAGCGTCTGTACGAAGCTCTCCGCGTGGAAGGATTCCAGGCATAGCAAGAAGCAAGCTGCGCCTCTGCTCCCCGGTGATGCTCAGCCATAGGCATTCAATGACTGTCCCCTCAAGTTGGATTTGAGGGGACAGTCTTTTTTGAGAAGGGGAAGGAGGTGAGTAGTTGACTAGCTCAAGCTGTGTGCTTTGTATCGATTGTATCTGAGTGCCGCTATAATTTGGAGAGAAAGAGCTTATAGTAAGGAGTAGGGTTTCTAGAAAATGCTAAATGACCAAAACAGGCGAAAAGGTAGAAATAACTGTGCCAAAAACCACTAAATGATCAAAAGAGACGCAAAGCCCGAAATAGCCTTGCCACAAACCACTAAATGATCAAAAGAGACGAAAAAACAGTTGAGTCCATATAATTGTGTAAAATGATGAACTTCATAAAAAGTAAGCCATGAAGTAAATACTCATCTAGAAGAGCTTCCTAGACCATTCCAGAGGAGAGTATTTATTCATGGCTCAGTATCAGGTTACACTAAATCACGAGTTATTAAACCAACTGTTTATCGGAGAAGATCGAGATGCTGGGGTAGCGGCTTTATTGGAAACCGTCTTAAACCAGGTGTTAAAGGCACAAGCAACGGAACAGTTAGCTGCTGCAGAATACGAACGAACACCAAATCGACTTGGTCAGCGCAATGGTAGCTACAATCGCGGACTGACGACGCGGGTAGGCAGCATTACGCTACAAATCCCCCGATTCCGAGATGGTGCGTTTTCAACCGAACTCTTTAAACGCTACCAGCGCAGCGAACAAGCTCTTGTGTTGACGTTAATGGAATTAGTGATCAATGGCGTTTCTACACGCAAAGTGGCCCGTGTCACGGAAGAACTATGCGGAAAAGAGTTTTCCAAATCTACCGTAAGTGAGCTATGCAAACAACTCGATCCCATCGTGTCTGCTTGGAATACCGCGATCTGAGTGAAGTAGCCTACCCCTTTATGACCGTGGATGCCATGTATGTAAAAGTACGTGAGAACGGCCGAATCCGCTCCAGAGGAGTCTTTATTGGATATGGCGTAAACACGGACGGCAACCGGGAGATCCTTGGACTTGCTGTAGGTGACACGGAGTCCGAAGCAAGCTGGGGGGCTTTCTTTAGCAAGTTGAAAGCACGCGGTTTGAACGGCGTCGATTGCATCACGAGCGATACACATGGTGGTCTCGTCAAAGCGATTCGTCAACACTTTCAAGGGGTAACCTGGCAACGATGCCAAACCCATTTTATGCGAAACATTTTGGATGCTGCTCCAAAGCCCCTTTAAGCAAGCATAAAAGGCATGGTGCGCACCATCTTTGAAGCGCCGGATTTAGATATTGCGAGAAAATGTCTGAAAGACACGTTAGAAGCGTTTCAGGAAAAAGCACCTAAAGCGATGGACACGCTCGAAAATGGCTTTGACGATGCCACAGCCATTCTCGTTTATCCGGAGGAATACCGCGTGCGATTACGCACCTCTAATGGGATTGAACGAGTGAATGGCGAGATTCGTCGGCGTGAGCGTGTCATTCGCATCTTCCCCAACCGTGATGCTGTCATTCGTATGATTGGCTCCGTACTGATGGAGATGGAGGCGCACTGGGAGTCAAACCGAAAATTCATGGATATGACTGCTTACCATGAATGGAGTAACAACCGATAGTTTCATTCCGCTAACCTAGATGGGATTTTACACATAATTATGGACTTGACCGAAAAAACCGGAGTAGCCGTGCCACAAACCACTAAATGCCCAAAAGAGACGAAAAGGCAGAAATAGCAGTACCACAAACCACTACATAACCAAACCTGACCAAATGACCGAAAAAAGCCCCTTTTAACAGCAGCTAGCCCGCGTGAAAAAGGGCGTATTCCACCAATCTCCGATACTACTGGATTCACAAATTAAGGATGAATCCCTTGAAATGGGAATCTCATTCTACGCAATCTGGTGTGCGAACCGAGATGGCAGGCTTTATCGCCTTGACTCCCTTGAAGGGCCTTATATATAATTACTACATCAATTGAGGGAGGCTCGGTAATGACGAAGCAAAATGAAATGATCGTTGTCCTTGATTTTGGAGGACAATACAACCAGCTGATTGCACGCCGTATTCGCGATTTGGGCGTATATAGCGAGCTGCTGCCTTACAACACGTCGGTAGAACGGATCCGTGAATTGCAGCCCAAAGGCATTGTGTTCTCGGGAGGACCGGCAAGCGTATACGAAGAAAATTCTCCACTCGTCGATCCGGCGATTTATGATCTGAACATTCCGATCTTCGGAATCTGCTACGGCATGCAAATGATGTCCCATCAGCTGAACGGCAAAGTCGAGCGCGCTGGCAAGCGTGAATACGGCAAAGCGGAAGTGGAATTTGTAGAGGGCAGCCACATCGCTCATGGTCTTGACCGTGTTCAAACGGTATGGATGAGCCATAGCGATTTGGTTATCGAGCCGCCTGCAGGCTTCAACATAGATGCCAGCACGGAGCACGCTCCGATTGCAGGCATGAGCAACGCGGACCGCAAGCTGTACGCGGTGCAATTCCATCCGGAAGTGCGTCACTCCCAATTCGGCAATGAGATGATCCGCAACTTTCTTTATAACGTTTGCGATTGCGACGGCAACTGGACGATGGAATCCTTCATCGAAGACACGATCCAAGACATTCGTAACCAAGTTGGCGACAAAAAAGTGCTTTGCGCGCTTTCCGGCGGCGTAGACTCTTCGGTTGTGGCGATCTTGCTTCATAAAGCAATCGGCGATCAGCTTACTTGCATGTTCATTGACCATGGCCTTCTCCGCAAAGGCGAGGCTGAGGGCGTAATGGAAACGTTCGTTGGCAAGTTCGATATGAAGGTACTGAAAATCGATGCCCAAGAACGCTTCCTCGGCAAGCTGAAAGGCGTCGACGATCCAGAGCAAAAACGTAAAATTATTGGCAACGAGTTTATCTATGTATTCCAAGAAGAATCGGACAAGCTGGACGATTTCGAATTCTTGGCGCAAGGTACGCTGTATACGGATATCGTAGAGAGCGGCACAGCAACGGCACAAACGATCAAATCGCATCACAACGTAGGCGGATTGCCTGAAGATATCAAGTTCAAGCTGGTTGAGCCTTTGAAGGCTCTGTTCAAGGACGAGGTTCGCAAAGTTGGCGAAGAGTGCGGATTGCCTGAAGCTATCGTATGGCGTCAGCCGTTCCCAGGTCCGGGTCTGGCGATTCGCGTACTTGGTGAAGTGACGGAAGAGAAGCTGCTCATCGTACGCGAATCCGATGCGATTCTGCGTGACGAGATTGCCAAAGCGGGACTTGACCGCGAGATCTGGCAATACTTCACGGCTCTGCCGAACATGAAGAGCGTAGGCGTTATGGGTGATGCGCGTACGTATTCCTATACGGTCGGTATCCGCGCCGTAACATCCATCGATGGCATGACAGCGGACTGGGCTCGTATTCCTTGGGACGTGCTGGAGAAAATCTCCGTACGTATCGTCAATGAAGTCGACAACGTCAACCGCATCGTGTACGACGTAACATCGAAGCCGCCAGCAACAATCGAGTGGGAGTGATTTGGGAGTTTTTCAATTGATTATTGACTGAGAATCCTTGCTGTATAAGGGGTCTCAGTCAACGATTGAAAATCTTATTTCATTCGCCTGCAACTATTGGTCTTCAAAAATTACTCTCTTTTATTTGTGTTATTTAACAAATGAAAGGGAGTTTTTTATGTCGATAATCAATGAGTTGATTGATGATTTAAGATGAATCAAGAAATCCAAGGCAGAAGAAAAGGAAGATATCTCAGGTTGCATGTATAGATTTCATCGTTGGATGGAGTTTACTAAGGAGGAGCTAGATATTGAGGAAGCGGAAGAAGTGACTTCAATGCATATTATGAAGTACATTTCTAAGCGGACATGCGAGTGCTGAGATGATTTCAAGGTATAGTATGCCAAGTGAGGAAGATAGACAAAAAGCTTTAGATCGTATATTTAAAGATTAGCCACCTGTATAGGTGGCTAAGATGGAAGAGGAATCCACGTGTTGTTTTTTAAACGCGGGTTTCTCATTTTTTTTGAGTTTGCTTTGAAGCAACACAGAAGAAAAATTTTCTGTATCAGACAAAGGATTAGATATTGATTCCTAGGCTAGTCTATATTTTGCCCAGCTAATCTCATTAATCCAAACAAAAGAGGACAAGCTATTTAAGCTTATCCCCACCTACTTATAACTTTATGTTATTAAAGATAGAAAGTATTCCCATCACTAAGGTGTATAAAAAGCACTGTAAATATAATTTTGGGAAAAGGAAGAATCATAGGGTTTGTAAATTTTTCCTTGACTAGTTACTTTCAAGTAATATCTTTCTCCAGCATTCACGTATCTCGAAGTGTGCAAACCTGAATATAAAACGTTATAGCTACTGTCTAGTAATTGCGTATTCAATCCGATGGAATTAATACCTGGCCCATAGTATACCATAAATTCTACGTATCCTGACTTAGGGGCATAAAATTCATGATAGTTAGTATAAGTATGATCCGATAACGTACCCGGTAGTATCATTGAACTTGGATTATAATCCGATATCTGATTATATGTAGTAGTAGTATAAGCATTGATGACCCCAGCTGAAAACAGAATACTAAATAATAAAGCAGTGATAAGTGCTGAAACAGTAACTTTCCTTTTCATAATCATTAACCCTCCTTAGTTTTTGTTTACACGTAATATTCTTGCGCAATAAACCAACATGGCAATTATGGCTAATTTATGTATTAATCTGAAATTATAGAACTATTTATCTTGTGGTTCAATCCAAATATCTTTGAAATCAATCCAAAAAAGAATTGATAAATTCAGGTCAGATTGACAAAGTCAACCGTATCGTCTACGACGTAACTTCCAAACCACCAGCAACAATCGAGTGGGAATAGATTGGGAATATTTAATATCATTAATCGCTTAGAAGCCTTGATACATAAGGCTTCTAAGCGATGATGGTGTTGAAATTTCGAGTTCACCTGCAACAATAAAGTGCAAAATGACTCTCTTTTATCTGTGTTTTTTACCAGATAGAAGGGAGTTTTTTTATGGCCAAAATGAAGGAATTGCTTCAGGATTTCAAGCTCAATCGAGGAATAGCCATCCAGAATTTGATTGTTCGCAGTAATAAAATGTCTTTTTATGTTCGAAAAAGTGTGTTATGGTGAAAACGAACAAAAACAAACCGTACCGGTTCGCTTATCGTTCAACCGCACCGGTATGAATCTAAGGAGGCTATTCCGAATGGAAGTCCGTCATACTACTAATCCTACTGACGTCAAACCGTACACAACCGAACGCTTGCGCCAAGAGTTTCTTGTCGAAGGGCTGTTTGAGCCTAATAAAATCAATATGGTTTATTCCCACTACGATCGCCTGATCGTCGGCGGCGCGTCCCCGGTTGGGGAAGCGCTGAGGCTGGAAGATCAGGAAACGCTGAAGACCGAATATTTCCTGGAGCGCCGTGAAGTCGGATTGCTGCACATTGGCGGCGGCGTTGCGGTTATTACCGTAGACGGCGAAGCTTATGAGCTTTCGAAGCTTGACGTGCTTTATGTCGGCAAAGGCAAGCAAGACGTGCAGATCGCCAGCAAGGACAAAAACGATCCAGCGAAAGTGTATATCGTATCCGCCAATGCTCATGCCGAGTATCCGACCCGCAAAATGACGGCAGAAGAAGCGAATCCTACGCATCTGGGCTCGCTGGAAACGTCCAACGAGCGCGTCCTGAACAAATACATTCATGCCGACGGCATCCAAAGCTGCCAGCTGATGCTTGGCGTGACGACGTTGAAGCCGGGAAGCATCTGGAACACGATGCCGACTCACGTGCATGACCGCCGCATGGAAGCATACCTATATTTCGACCTGAGTGAAGAAGCTCGCATATTCCATATGATGGGCGAGCCTAGCGAAACGAGACATTTGGTCGTAGCGAACGAGCAAGCGATCATTTCTCCTCCTTGGTCGATCCACTCCGGCGCAGGTACGAGCAACTACGCGTTCTGCTGGGCGATGGCCGGTGAGAACTACACGTTCTCGGATCAAGAATTCATCTCGATGAAAGACTTGAAATAAGCGCCGATGCTTGCAGCGGAACGCCATCGGCATATTATCGAGCAGTTGGAGCAGCTGGGCAGCGTCAAGGTGTCCAAGCTTAGTGAGCAATTCAACGTTACGGAAAAGACGGTCCGAGAGGACCTTGAGAAACTGGAAGAAAAGGGACTGCTTCGCCGGATTCACGGCGGGGCAGTCTTGGAATCGGGAGGGGAAGACAGCCTTCTCCCGCTCCAAATTCCGAACGTGAAGTACCAGAAGGAGAAGGCGGCGATTGCAGACAAGGCGATCGCGGAGATCAAGACGGGCGATATCATCGCCCTCGATGCCGGCAGCACCACGCTTGAGATTGCTAAGCGCCTTGGCAATATGCCGCTTACGGTACTGACGAACGATCTGCTTATTATCCGCGAGCTGACGGTTAAAGACCAGGTCCGGCTTATCGTTCCCGGCGGCTACCGCCAGAATAATCTGCTGATCGGGACGGAGGCGAATGAATGGATTCGCAAGCTGAACGTTCACAAGCTGTTTCTGTCAGCGACCGGAATCCACTTGGAGTACGGCTTGACGATTTTTACGGAAGAACTGGCCGCTTTGAAAAAGGTGTACATGGAATGTGCGAAGACCGTGTATTGCCTGGCCGACCATAGCAAGTTCGACCGGGGAGCGCTTATTACGTTCGCCGAATTGAGCGATATCGATACGATCATTACGGATGCGGCGATTGACGAGTCTGTTGCGCTTAAATACGAGAATGCAGGCGTCCGCATGGTGCGTGCGTAGCAAATGAGGGAGGACTAGATTCATGAATTATTTTGACCTGACGGGCAAAGTTGCCGTCGTAACGGGCTCGGGCCGCGGGCTAGGCCAAGCGATTGCGGTCGGGCTTGCGCAAGCGGGCGCGGAACTTGCGCTTGTAACGAACAGCACGCCGGCCGAAGGGACGGCCAGCAAGGTGCATGAGCTTGGACGCAAAGCGATTACGATCCAAGCTGACGTATCGGACCGCAGCCAGCTGTCGGGCATTATCGACAAGACGGTTGAGGAATTCGGCCGTATCGATATTCTGGTGAACAATGCAGGCATCATTCGCCGTACGCCTGCCGCCGAGCACAGCTACAAGGATTGGGAGGATGTTCTGAACGTCAATCTGAACTCTGTCTTCGTCTTAAGCCAGGAAGCAGGAAAGCGGATGATCGCGCAAGGCTCCGGCAAAATCATCAATATCGCATCCATGCTTTCGTTCCAAGGCGGCATCAACGTGCCGGGCTACACGGCGAGCAAACACGCGGTTGTCGGCCTTACGAAGCAGATGGGCAACGAATGGGCGTCGAAAGGCGTACAGGTGAATGCGATTGCTCCGGGCTATATGGCCACGGACAATACGGAAGCGCTGCGCGATGATCCGGTTCGCAGCACTCAAATTTTGGACCGCATTCCTGCCGGACGCTGGGGAACCGGCGAAGATTTGGCGGGCGCGGCTATTTTCCTTGCTTCCTCCGCATCCGACTACATGAGCGGCCATGTGCTTTGCGTAGACGGCGGCTGGATGAACCGATAATTTTTATAATCAGAGTAGCCGGTATGTAGGCCGGCTCTGTCAATCAAAGGCTGCTTCATCGCGATTTCGGATCGTGATGAAGCAGCCTGTTTCGGTTGGCGCGATAAGGGGGGGCATAATATTTACTCCTTATCTCAATGAGATAGAGAAGCTATAATCATCTTAACTTTTTGTTATTTCATTGTGGGAGGAATCATTAAATGACAGCTAACCTACCAAAGACAGCAAAGGTTGAGAAGCAGGAGCGTTTTCAAGGCAACCACAATAAATCATTCTATGAGAAGGCATTGCAGGATGTTATTCAGCAAGTGGAGCGTAATCTAGCCTTATTCACAGATCAATTTCCGTCAGCACACTCTGTCGACCTTCAGTATCAGCCTGTCAAGAATGCGGATTTGGCCTATTATTCGGATTGGACCTCTTCCTTCTGGACCGGCATGGTTTGGTTGGCCTATGAGCTTACAGCCGAGGATAAATACGCAGAGGTGGCACAGAAGCATGTGGATAGCTTCCAAGAGCGTTTAGTCACTAGAGATATATTGAATCATCATGATATTGGTTTTTTATATAGCTTATCCTGTGTGGCTGGCTATAAATTAGCAAAGGATGAAAAGTCTAAGTATATTGCTCTTGATGCGGCGAAGCTGCTGGCGATGAGATTTAGAGAGAAATCAGGCATTATACAGGTGCGCGGTTATTTAGAAGATGATACGCATAAGGAAAAGGGTGTATTTATTGTCGATTGCGCCATGAATGTTCCGTTGCTGTTCTGGGCTGCAGAAGTAACAGGTGATCAAACCTATTATGTGAAAGCCAAACGGCATATGGATAACGTAGCCCGACATATGATCCGTGAGGATGGAGCCATCTATCAGATGTTTAGACTCGATATTGATACAGGTGAAGCATTAGGAGGCTGGACTGGACAAGGCTATGCGGATGAAGCTTGCTGGTCCAGAGGCCAAGCCTGGGCGATGTATGGTTTGCCATTAGCTTATCGTTATACGAAGGATATGGCATACATCGAGCAAGCCAAAGCAGCAGCCAATTACTTCCTGAATCATTTGCCAGAGGATTTAATCTGCAACTGGGATCTAGTGTTTTTACAACAGGACGGGCAGCGTGACACTTCCGCCGCAGCTATTGCTGCATGCGGCTTGCTAGAATTAGCGTATCATTTGCCAGTCTTGGATAGTGATCGTCATTTGTATGAAGAAGCGGCATTAGCTATATTGACATCATTAACAGAGAACTATGTGATCAAGGAAAGACAAGAGGGCACAGGGATATTGGCACATGGCGTATATAGCCTGCCTATTGATCTTGGTGTGGATGAATGTACGATTTGGGGAGATTACTTCTATATGGAGGCTTTAATCAGGGTGCAGAAGGATTGGAATCCATACTGGTAAACAAGCAGCTAGAGGAAGGACAATTCCTGGAGTAAGGAATGTCCTTCCTTATAGCGGTATTTAGTTGAAATAAGATATGGAATTAAAAATTTGCAGCTCGTTAACTAATTTTACAATTTCCTTGGTACGATTCTTATTAAATTTACGCAAAATACTATTTACTTGCTTTTTGATGGTTTCCTCTTCAACAGATCTGAGCAGAGCAATCTGCCGGCGGTTTCTGTTCTGGCACAGCAGCTTCAGTACCTCTAGCTCACTAGCTGTGAGAGTGGAGATGATATTCAAGGTATTCATCAGCAAGGATTCATGATTTTTAGACCGTACTAGCTCGTTACGGAGCTTTTTGGCAATCATGGGACGTATGGGTGAATCATCTCGATAGGCTGCAATAATCCCCTCGACAATCTCCTCCTCAGGAAAGGATTTGATAATATAATCCACGATGCCTGTCTTAAAGGCTGCGAATACAATATTATCGTCCTCATGAACCGTTAATAAGATGATTTTCGTATGAGGATAGCTGATATGAATTTTATTGGCCGCTTCGATGCCCGCATATTTACTTTCCATTTCTATATCCATCAATATAATGTCGGGAACTTCCTGTTCCACCTTAGCAATCGTGGCTGCACCGCTGTCTACGGAAGCAAGTAAAGTCATATTAGGCTGCTTCGTAATAATTCTTTCAAGCCTTCTGCGATGCGCATCCATATCATCAGAAATAATTAATTTAATATTCTCCATAAAGTCTCAGCCTCCAGCCAATTTAATGTAAAGGGAGAAGTATTTTGAAGCTCGTACCTTTGTTGACCGTACTGTGAACTTCGATTTTTCCTTGATGAGATGTAACTATTTTATGACAGTAGGATAAACCTACTCCCCAATTGCTAACGGATGATTTGGTGGAAAAGAAAGGGGAGAAAATTTCATTCATATTTTCCGGCGGAATCCCCGGTCCGTTGTCCTCTATTGAAATACAACCCCATTTGTCCTGATCCTCAATGGTAATCGTAAGCTGCTTATCGCTCGTCTGATGCATGGCCTCTAGAGCATTTTTAATGATATTGAAGCAAACCTCAGTCATGTGAGCAGAGTCGAGCAAAGCTTTGCTTCCATGCGATAAGCGAATAACTTCAATATTCACCGCTTGATCCTTTGATGACAGCTTCTGAAGAGCCAGCTCGACTGGAATATGCAGCTTTACCGGCTTTAACACAATATCAATCGATTCCAGCTTGCTAGATGCATTGTTAATCATGTCATACGAGTAGTAGCACGATTTGAATATGAGCTCAAGGCTGTATAGCGTGTCGGCATCATCCTTGAATTTTTCCTTTAAATATTCCGTTTCAGAGCGTATAGCTAATAAATGATTTTTAATCGAATGGGTAAATGCTTTGACGCCTAAGGAAGCGGTATTGATCCTTTTGTTAATCTCGTCGGCTTCTACATGATGCTGCTTTTGCTTGGTTTGATATCTGGAAAAGGCAAAAACCATGGCAGCAAAGGCGATCAGAGAAATAATGGTGAAAATATTATATTTGAATAAAACAGCATTCATGGGAGGCTTCAAATAATTATGAAAGCTGTCAATATGGGTTGCTCGGATGAGAACGGCAGGTGCCCACCAGAACATCATGATATGAATGATTGTGATTGGAAATAAACACATAATATTAAAAATCGTATATTGCCTAATAAAATGAATTCTAAAATTTTTGATTAAATAATGAATAAGCAAGCTGAAGGTAATCATAATTAGTGCAAATTTGGTACATTGAAAAATGATATCAATGATGTTAGCTACACGTTTATAATTCATGCCTGACGCGTGGTCATACGAGAAGAAATGATTCTGAAGCTTTAGTTGTATGAAAGGATCATAGTAGCAGAGTTGAACGATAAATAAGATCGCTAATGGTATGTAATAGTAAAGCTTATTGATTCTGCTTCTGCTATGGGTGAAGGAGATTGAAAAGAGTAGAAAGCTAAAAAGAAAAAGTAAAATACCAAAATTAAGTAAACGAATGAATAGGAGGGCATCAACGTTTTCTAATACAATGCGATTCCAAGTGCCCTTGCTGAAATTGTAGAAATCATTGATAACCGCCCAGTATACGTTGAATTTACTTAAATAAAACAAATACGAGAAAATGGAAATTAACCAACCAATGATGATGCCGATTAAGCTAATGGTTATCATGTTTTTAGATTTATTATACGTTAATGCAATGGTATAAATTAAAAAAAATAAGGATAAATAGATCATATGTCATCATCCTTTTAGTAATTTTAATTTATAAAGGGGTATATTTCTTTCGACTTATAACAAATTGTAAATTAATCAATAATTTTATTGTGAGCAAGTATAACATGGTCAAAAGGGGAATGTAAATTGAAAAAAACATCTTATAGGAATACTTTTGTGATGGATAAGTAATCATCCTCTTATTCATTTTAGTTTAAAAAGGGGTATATTTTTTTCAACTTAAAACAAATTGTGAATTAAACTATAATTTTGTTGTGAGCAAGTATAGCATGGGCGAGAGGGGAATGTAAATTGAAAAGAAAGCTTGTTACAGGGATGCTTTTGTTGCTAATTGTAAGCGCTTTGATTGCATGTAGTAGTAATTCTAAAACGAATGAGAGTAATAATCAGAATGCGGATTCATCCTCTAATACGGGAGAAAGTACAGACAAAAACGTGAATTTTACAATACCCGTTTTACCTGATGATTTGCCAGCCTTTGAAGCTACTTATGCGGAGTTCCAAAAAGAACATCCTAACATTCAAATCAAGTTCATTAGCTTTCCAGCCAATCAATATTATGAAAAATTAAGAACTCAATTATCCGGCGGAGTAGAGTATGACTTATTCGGCGGGATACTAGACAAGATGGTGGACACAGGAATTATTGAGCCTCTTAATGATTATATTAAATCCAATAATACGGATGTATCCGGCTATGGTGAGCTGTATAAAGAAATGACCATTAACGGTAATATTTATGGATTGCCATTTCGTAAATCTCCTTGGATGTTGTTCTATAACAAAGATATTTTTGATGCGGCAGGCGTCGAGTATCCAAGCGCTGATATGACTTGGGATGAATTCCGCGCACTAGCAGCTAAGGTTACATCTGGCTCGGGCGCTGATAAAACCTATGGCGCATTCCTGCACACTTGGGCCCAGACCTGGTATATGTCTGCCGTTCAAGCAGGTGCAACTGTCATCGACAAGGATCTATCTCCATTCGTTGATGCCTTGCAATTAAGGTTAGATATGGAAGCGGATGGCTCTATTATGCCGTGGGCGGAGTCGAAATCTACTGGAGCTCATTATAATGCAATTTTCCAAAGTGGAACGGTTGCAATGAGCATTATTGGGGATTGGCATGTAGCCCAGCTGAGAAAAGCTGAAGATGAAGGGAAAATGAACTTTAAGTGGGATGTAGTACCTATTCCTCATCCAAAGGGCGTTGAGAGCAATACAAGCTTAGCTACACCTGTAGCCCTAATGATCAATAAAAATTCTAAGCATAAAGAAGAAGCCTATAAAGTGGTTGAATTCTTTACAGGCAGCAAAGGTGCGCAAGTATTCGCTGCCAAAGGCTTCGTTACCGGCTACACAGACGATGCTGTGAAACAAGCATTCTATGGCGACGGAAGTAGACAGCCTGAGCATTTGAACTACTTCTACGAAACAAGCGAATATGCGGAATATCCTATGCTGCCAGGTGTGAAAACGATTGTCGTCGACGGTATCTTCCTGCAAGAAGGCGAGCTAGTATTCATCGGTGACAAAACGCCGCAAGAAGCTGTAGCGGCAATGGAAGAGCGCGTTCAGAAGGAATGGGCAAGCATCTATGAGGAGCAATTCTCCATTAAATAATAAGCGAGCATAACTACAATGATGTCATGCATCGATAGAAGGGCTTAGATTATATGAAGAGCCTTGTCTTCTAGACAAGGCTCTTTTCTTCTAAAGGAGAGGGTAGACTTGTTCGGTAAGAAGCCTTTAACGATGACACAGCGCAATCGAATCAATGGATACATGTTCTTATTGCCCAATATTATAGGTTTTCTAGCCTTTATTCTTATTCCAGTCTTCTTCTCATTCGGAATGAGCTTCGTGGAATGGAATGGATTTGGTGCTTTTAAATTTATCGGTTTTGATAATTACACCAAGCTATTCCATGATGATAATTTTATCATTTCATTCAGGAATAGCATGGTCTTCATGCTTATCACGGTGCCAATTACGCTATTCCTGGCTCTAATTGTCTCTGTGTGGTTAAACTCAGGCATCAAATGGCTGAAGCTGTTTAGGACAGCCGTTTTTTTACCCTATGTGACATCGACGATAGCAGTAGCAGTGGTGTGGCAATTAATTTTCAATCCTACAAAAGGTCCCGTTAATACGATTCTGATGAATCTAGGCATGGATAATCCTCCGGGGTGGTTCTCTTCAACCAGCTGGGCATTAATTGCGGTATCTATCGTATATATCTGGAATCATATCGGCTACTATATGGTTTTGTATTTGGCAGGCCTACAAGGCATACCTGATCATTTGTATGAGGCTGCTGATCTGGATGGGGCAGGAATCATTCATAAGTTTTTCCATATTACGCTTCCTTCCTTATCTCCGGTTATTTTCTTCACCGTTATTATGGGCGTTATTAATTCCTTCAAAGTGTTCGACATGATCTATGTATTGACACAAGGCGGGCCAGGGCGCTCGACACAGGTGCTCGTATACACGATTTACAATACCGCATTTAAGCAGTTTGACTTTGGCTATGCATCAGCCATGGCCTATGTCTTGTTCTTAGTCATTCTTGTCATCACTTTCATTCAATTCAGAGCACAAAAAAAATGGGTTAACTACTAATAAGAGTACCACGATGGTGGAGGGAGATTGAGAGTAATGAGTCAAGCTGCAGCAGGCACACAACCATCTGTACGAAGATCTAACCTGTTCAAGAAGGGCTTTCTATATGTTGCGTTAATTATTACGTCGATCACGATGGTGTTTCCGTTTCTGTGGATGATGTCATCATCGCTTAAGGCGGATAATGAAATATTTACATTCCCAATCAAATGGATTCCAGAAACCGTGTACTGGGAAAATTATTATAAAGTCTGGACGGAAATTCCTTTTCACTTGTACTACTGGAATACGATTAAGCTCGTTGTGATCACGATTGCTATTTTATTAGTTACTTGTTCTTTGGCGGGATATGCCTTTTCAAAAATAAAGTTTCCCGAACGAGATGGCCTATTCTTCTTATACCTATGCACGATGATGATTCCTTATCAGGTCATCATGATTCCACAATTTATATTAATGAAGAATCTCGGACTAATCGATACGCATGCGGCCCTAGTATTGCTAGGTATAGTTAATCCATTTGGTGTATTTCTATTCCGGCAGTTCTTCTCTTCCATTCCAGATGAATTACTGGAAGCAGCCAAGATTGATGGGCTTTCCGAGATTGGCATATATGCCAGAATCGTTCTTCCTTTAATGAAGCCAGCCATTGCAACGCTAGTTATTTTCTCCTTTATGCATACGTGGAATGACTTCTTGGGACCGTTAATCTATTTGACGAAGGATGAATTATTCACTTTGCAGCTGGGGATGCAGCATTTTATTGGTCAATACAATACAGAATATTCGTTGCTCATGGCTGCAGCAGTCTCTTCTATTGTACCTACGGTCCTAGTATATATGTTGGCTCAGGATTACTTTGTTAAGGGAGTAGTGAGTTCAGGAGTAAAAGGGTAAGAGGTGATCCTATGAAGAAGAGTCTTCCTAATGTCGTCTATATATTTGCAGATCAGTGGCGAAGGGATGCAGTAGGGTTTATGGGAAAAGAGCCTGTCCTTACGCCCCGTATTGACCAGTTCGCTGAGCAATCATTATGCTTTGAACAGTCCATTACATGCACGCCAATTTGTTCGCCGCATCGCGCTTCCTTAATGACAGGGAAATACGCATTAAGTACAGGTGTATACACGAACTGCAAGCTTGGGTTAACAATAGGGCTGGAGCAATCAGAAGTAACCATAAGTGATGCTCTGAAGCAAGCGGATTATGCTACGGCTTATATTGGCAAATGGCATCTGGATTGCCCGGAGCAAAACTTCGAGCTGCTTCCGAGGTCTGGGGCGAGGGATTGGGATGCTTATACGCCACCGGGAGCAAAGCGTCATCAATTCGACTACTGGTATTCTTATGGAACGTATGATGAGCATTTAACTCCACACTATTGGCAGGATTCTGAGGAAATGATACAGATTGATGAATGGTCAGTCAAACATGAGACGGATATGGCCCTGCAATATTTGGACAGCGTACAGGAGAGCAACGAGCCGTTCGCCTTATTCATATCTTGGAATCCGCCACATTCTCCATTTGATCTTGTTCCAGATTCGTATAAGAAGCTGTATGAGAGCCAGTCTATTGAACCATTGCCAAATGTTGTGATCCGGGACCCGTTTCTAGTGCATACCGGTGAAGAAGTACCTGGTGGAGCTAGTGTCTGGAAGCAGATGATTGCAGATTATTATGCAGCCATTACAGGAATCGATGAGCAATTCGGGAGAGTGCTGGATAAGCTGGAGCAATTACATTTGACAGACAATACGATAGTCGTGCTTACTGCTGATCATGGTGAGCTAATGGGGGCGCATGGCTTAGTTGCCAAGCATTCCTGGCATGAGGAATCAATTGGTGTACCGTTTATGATTCGCTACCCACAGCAAATAATGCCAGCGCGTACGCGATGTGTGTTGAATACGGTCGACATTATGCCAACTCTATTGGATTTAATTGGATTGGACATACCAAGCTCTGTACAAGGACAATCCATGATATCCCATATTCTTGATGAGCAGCAAGGAAAATCTGATGATGAGTGGGCCGAGGTAGCCTATATAAGTGCGTTCCCAGGTCGAATGGCTGCCATAGAACGATTTCAACAGCATGGATTAAATCACTTGCACTATGGATGGCGAGGGGTACGATCCAGAAGCTTTACCTATGTTGTAGATAAGGGATATACGCCTGATTCCCCAGTACAAAGATTACTGTATGATTTGAGATCGGATCCCTTGCAATGCTCCCCACTTCAATTGGACCATGCCAAGCAGCATCCTATATCTGAGAAGCTGGAGCAGTACCTGATAGCCTATTTAAAAATGACAAATGATGAGTTTGATCCCCAAGCTTAAAATAGATAGCCCGATTATGTCTACTCCATTGTACATATACGGGCTATATCTGTTTCATAGTCTAGCTGAAATAAGAAAGGGGAATGCTGGCGAGCCGACTGACTCCGTCGATTCAAAGATGTCGAATCAAATTGTTGACCTGTTCCGCGAGCTGAATCGTTCCACCGGCAAGATTATGAATGCATAAGAGGAGGATGATGTATGTTTCGTAGAAAAACGGCATTATTGGTGGTCATTACATTGATTTGTTCGCTGCTTGCTCCTGCGGGAGGAGGTTGGGTCGGCACGATCGAAGCCGCATCGAACAAATATCTTCATCTGAATTTTGACGATTATCCGGCAGAGCCATCGCTGATGAATCCGACGAGCACTTCGGACGGAGGCGGGAGCTGGAGCTTCTTCGGTACGGTAGCGGGCTCCGTATATGGCATTGGCGAAACTGTGTCTGGTGTCGAAGGCAGGAGCATGAGCATCGTCTCGAACATACCTCCGAATCAAAGCGTTAACAATCCGAATATACAGAAAAACAACTTGACGATTCCGGGAAGCGGAGGCGCAAATTCGGTTATCGTGATGGAAGGCAGATTTAAGTTCGATAATACGGCGCTCGAGAGAAGGTTGTTCACGGCAACGCTGACCCAATCTCCGAACACAACAACCGTCGGTGAAATCCGCGTCACGATGGACAAGACCGGAAAGATTCTTTTGCTTTATCCGTCCGCAAGCGGTGCCAACGCTACGGAACAACTGGGGCTGTATGAAGGCGGCGTATGGTACCATATTCAGTTGTATGCGGACATGGCTTCACGGGAGTTAAAGGCTTATGTGAACGGTGAGCTTCGAGCAGCGGTTGCAGCATCCTCCGTCTGGGACAACTTCCGTTCCTTCCGTTTCACCCAGCTTGGTTCGGCGGATACGGAAGGCGTTATGACGATGGACGATATCAAGGTGTACGACTGGATTCCGGTTGAAGCTCTGTCCGTGGATCGGAGCGCACTAAATATGGTGCCGGGCGATAGGGCGGAGCTTAAGGTGACATACTCGCCTGCGGATAGCACGAACCGCTATACAACTTGGGAGTCGGATCATCCTGAGATCGCGACGGTTGATGAACAGGGTGTGGTCAGCGCCGTCGCCGCAGGCACAGCAGTGATAACCGCAAGAAGCAAAGAAAATGGTGCGATTGCGGCCGCAAGCGTTGTGACCGTCAGCGAATATACGGCCGTGGAATCCGTTGCGGTCGTGCCAGCTTCGTTGCAATTGGAAACCGAAAGGACGGCAGCGCTGGCTGCAACGATTATTCCGGCCCAGGCAACGAATCAGGAGATGATATGGTCCAGCGACAACAAGGCGGTCGCTGATGTCGATATGACCGGTATTGTAACCGCTGTCAGTACAGGCACGGCTGTTATTACGGCGACAAGCGCGGACGGGCCGTCGGCGCAAAGCGTTGTCACCGTCGTCGAAAGGAATACGCCGATTGAGTCCATTACGCTCCCCCCTTCGGCCCGCGTCGACGTCGGAGATACGATAACCGTCACTCCCCGTTACTTGCCGGAAGATGCGACGAACCCGCTCTTTCAGTGGACTTCCGACAATGAGGAATCAGCCAGCGTCGATTCGAACGGGAACATAACTGGACTTGCCCCGGGCTCCGCGATCATAACGGCTTCTATAACCGGCCTAGCCGGGACGGTCACGGCAGAGATCGAGGTTGAAGTGACAGAGGCTGCTGAGCCTGTTGACGCGTTCGATGAACTGAGGCTCAAGTGGAAGGCGGTGCTCGACGGCGGGCATGATCTGGATGTTGATGAACCTGTAATCGTGGCGCAGATCGCCTCGATCAACGACTTGGCCCGTACGAGGTGGGAGACGATGCTAAGAGGCGAAGGACGGACATCGCTTTGGAGGGATGTGCCGCCGTCGGTGACGGATTCCTCTTTTATCAACACATACATGACACGGTTGAGAGATATGGCCTATGCGTATTCCATGAAAGGAGGCAGCCTATACCACAATATTACAATGAAGCAGGACATCATCTCTGCGCTGGATTGGATATATGAACACGAATACAACGAACATATCGAGGAATACGGCAACTGGTGGAATTTCGACATTGGCGTTCCCCTTCGCGTTATGGATATCATGGTGATATTGTACGACGACTTGTCCGCAGAGCAGATTGATCGGTATGTTCGGACGGCAGATAAGTTCATCGGGGATATTATGGGCCCGGAATTCGTGCAGATTGGCGCCAACCGATCCGATATTATGACGATCGAGACGCTGATGGGCATACTCACCAAGGATTCAGACCGCCTGAATGACGTGTTGGTCCAGATCAGTCCGTTGTTTGACTACGTGGCGGAGGGCGATGGATTCTATGAAGACGGTTCGTTCATTCAGCACAATACGATTCCGTATACCGGAAGCTACGGAGAAGTGTTGATTCGGGGATTAGGGCAGCTGCTTTATTTGCTGGACGAGTCCCCGTGGGAAGTGACGAATGCGGGTGTGGCGAATGTGTATAGCTGGTTAATTGATTCGGTCGCACCGGTCGTATATCGTGGCGAGATGATGGATATGGTGCGCGGCAGGGCGATCGCAAGGGAAGCGCTCAGCGGTCACGTTGCGACGGTCGGCATGATATCCGGGATGCTCCGACTCGCGATGTCCGCTCCAGAGAACGAGGCGCTTCGCATCCGAGGCTTGATCAAGCATTGGGTGCAGTCCACCGATCCGGACTTGGACGTCTACTCCGCCTTAAAGCTCGACTTGATGTCTCCGCTCGAGACTATTATGGAAGACGCGTCGATCGTTCCGCAAGGCGATTCGCCTTTTCATAAGGAGTTCGGGGCGATGAACCGGACGGTTCACGTTGCGGACGGTTTCGCCTTTGGAATCAGCAAAAGCTCTAACCGTATCGCGACCTACGAGTTGACGAATGGAGAGAACGGTGAAGGCTGGTATACCGGAGATGGCATGACGTATTTGTACAACGGCGATGCCAAACAATACTCGGACGATTATTGGCCGACCGTCAATCGTTATCGTCTTCCGGGGACTACCGTGGATACCCGGCCGAGAACAAATAATCATTATCAGTATGGAGATGGAGAGACAACGCCGGACAACACATGGGCGGGAGGCGCGACGCTCGGAACCGACGGCGTGTCGGGGATGAACTTGCAGCAAGTGGGCACGACACTAAGAGCGAACAAATCATGGTTTATGTTCGATGATGTAATCGTGGCGCTGGGATCGGGCATAACCAGCAGCGACGGAAGGGTGATCGAAACGATTGTGGAGCAGCGCAAGATCGGCGATGACGGCACGAACGCGCTTATCGTCGACGGAGTTGCTGCGCCTGCCAATCTAGGCTGGACTAATACATTAACCGGCGTAGACTGGGCGAATCTGGAGGGGAATATGCCTGGCTCCGACATCGGTTACTATTTCCCGGACTCGGCGACGCTTCACGCCTCCCGAACGGCGAACAGCGGTTCCTGGTACGATATTAACCGGAACGATAGTACGTCTACCGATATTCGAACCCGCAATTACGTATCGTTCTGGTTCGATCACGGGACGAATCCGACGAATGAGACATACAGCTACGTCCTGCTTCCGAACCGGACAGCGGCGGAAACGGCGTCATTCGCCGAGTCACCAACAATAAGCATTATCGAAAATTCCGATGCGGCTCATGCGGTGAGGGATCTATCCCGCAATCAGATCGGCATTAACTTTTGGCAGAACCGGACAACAACGGCGGCCGGCGTGACCTCGAGCAGGCAAGCATCGGTTATGCTGAAAGAAAATGAGGACGCTACGCTCGACTTAGCCCTGTCCGATTCGAGCTTCGTCAATTCGGGTGTCATTGAGCTCGAAATTGACCGTTCGGCTGCTTCCGTATTGTCCGCGGACGAGGAAGTGATCGTGACGCAGCTTCATCCGACGATCAAGCTGCTCGTGAGCGTAGAAGGCTCCTTCAGCCGTTCGTTCCATGCGTCGTTCGATCTCGATCCTGCGAAAGAGAGGCCGGATGCGGAAGAGGACGTTCCAGCTATCGAGAATGTTAAGGAATCGACAGGAGCGGAACAGCCGATCGCGCATGTGCATTCGTTTTTCGATCAAGAGCAGCCGGGTAATCGGCCAGCAGGGTTAAGTATCGAAGAGGATCCTCTTACGCTTGGCATCGTATCCGCAATTGACAGTGACAGTGACACCGATCATGTTCTGCAATTGATGGACCGGAATCCGGACGGAGCGGTTACGGTGACCGGACGGTTTGAAGAGCAGGCGGGAATTCTCGATCTCTCCTGGGCATACGCCGATCCGAGAGGGAACAGCGGACTGCGTTTCCGCATGATCGGAGAGGATCAGATCGCGGCGGAGTTAGTGGCAAAGCCGGATGGTTTGTATCGTGTAGACTCCAGTGGGGGAGAGCAACTGCTCTTTGTAACGGAGCCGGCTCACTGGTATACGATCCATATTCGTCTTCATGCCGAACGGCAGGAATGGATGCTCTACGTCAATGGTGAGCGGGTTCCAGGCATATACCTTTTTATCAACGATGTCGACGTGGTGGACGGCATTCAATTTCAGTCGGGATGGCACAATGAGAATGCGGTCGCTTATGTGGACGATATAACGGTATACGTCACGGGGGCAGCGCCACTCGTTGTCGATGGTTTCGAGTCGTATGAAGCTGGTGCGCTTCCTGGCGACTGGGTCATCACTCAGCGTGAGCAAAGTGCGCCTGTATACGTTTGGTATGACCAAAAAGAACGGAATCGCAGCGTGCTTCTCGACGACAACGATTCTACATTCAGAGCCACTATATCACGCACCTTCGAGCCCCAATCGGGCCGTCTTATAGCGGAATGGTCATACAAAGAGCTAGCCGGAGGCAAATACCCGGAGTTCCAGCTGCTGTCCGGCAGCACGAGAGCTGTGCGCTTGACGTCAAGCTCCAACAATTATTTGCGTTACTTCGGGACGAATGCGTCGGCTAATACGATTATTGCCAATGCTCCGACGAAGCTGAAAAAGTGGCATGTCGTCAAGCTCGACATCGATATTCCGAATCATTCGTACGATATTTATTTCGACGGCGTGTTGGCGGAAGCGGGAGTGCCGTTCTTTACGGAAGTGGGCAGTATAGATACGATTCTATTCGGTTCCGGTTATGGCGCGGCGGACGCGAAGCTGTTCGTCGATAATGTGAAGGTATATCATCTGGCGGGAGATGTGCCCGCTTGGGATAATGGCGGTGGCGAAGGCGGACAAGAGCCGTCTCCAACGCCAACACCGACGTCAACACCAACGCCGACACCAACGGTAACACCGACACCGACGTCAACACCGACACCGACGCCAACACCGACACCAACGGTAACACCGACACCGACGTCAACACCGACGTCAACGCCAACACCGACACCAACGGTAACACCGACACCGACGTCAACACCGACGTCGACGCCAACACCGACGTCAACACCGACGCCGACACCAACACCGACATCGACGTCAACACCGACGCCGACGTCAACACCGACGCCGACGCCGACGTCAACAGCGACACCAACGGTAACACCGACACCGACGTCAACGTCAACACCAACGTCAACACCAACACCGACGTCAACACCAACGTCAACACCAACGGCAACACCGAGGCCAACGATAACACCGACGTCAACGGCAACACCGACATTAACGCCAACACCAACGCCTTCTCCTTCATTGCCGCCGGAGGAGAGCGGAGGGGAAGCGGGTGCTGATGGCGGAACGATAACCGCCGAACAGCTGCTGGAGCTGCTTCAAGCCGATACGTCGATCTGGACGGTGAAGGCGGAAGGCGTTTCGTTCGAGGTGCCGATCAGCGCTTTGCGGATTAAATTCGCTCAGTTGGCCGAGGGGCTGAACTTCGAGCTGGCGGATATATCCTTCAGCGTGAGCATGAACCGTGAAGACAGCCGCGAAGCTATCGATTTCGCCAACCGGATCGGTTCGGCAGGATTGAGGACGTTAACGGAAGTGGCAGACTTTCAGCTCATGATCCGGGCAGGAAACAAAAATTTTGAGCTAAGCGAGTTCGGCAATACCTATGCCGCCATAACGCTCGAACTAAATGATTCGGTGGATTTGTCGAAGGCAATGGCCGTCATGTACGATTCGCAGTCGGGCGATATCCGGTTTGTTCCGGCCCGATTCGAGGAGAAAGACGGCGTGAAGAGAGCGATGATCAGCAGCGTCTATACCGGCCTGTTCGCGATTGTGGGGGAACAGGAAAAAACCTTTGAAGATATTAAAGGGCATTGGGCGAAATCCGATATCGACAGGCTTGCTTCGCGGCTGCTCATACAAGGCAAGTCGGAGTCGTTCTTTCAGCCGGAGGTCGCCATAACCCGAGCCGAATTTATGACGTTGCTTGTTCGATCGCTGGGACTCAAGGAAAACGTGGGAGCAACGTCATTCGCAGATGTGTCGGCAGGCGCCTGGTACGAGGGCTGGTTAGGCGCTGCAGTTGCTGCGGGTCTGGCAGAGGGTTATGCGGACGGGAGCTTCCGACCGGATGCCACAGTGAGCCGAGAAGAGATGAGTGTGCTGCTCGCCAGGGCGATGTCCTACGCCGGTTTCACTGTGAGCGCGACTGACGAAGATACACTTTTGCTAGACGGCTTCTCGGACGGTGACTTTATCGCATCATGGGCGAGGAGTCAAACAGCCGGATTAACGCGTATCGGTATCTTGAGAGGAATGGACGGCGAGCGGTTTGCTCCCAAAGTTAGCATGACGAGGGCACAAGCCGCAATCGTTCTGGGACGAATGCTCGCAGCCATTCGTTTCCTCTAACGCATTCATTCGTATGGAAACAAGGGGCTATCCCATAAGGTCATTAAATTGATCTTGCGGGATAGCCCTACTTTGTATGAGTATCAATCGCACTTATAAGTGCCGCGCTACCTCGAGAACCGTTATGTGAAACGTCTCTAAGAGGGTTCTGGAGAAATAATACGATCAATAGTTACAAACTGATCACTATAATGAAGGATTAAAGAGTGTTAAACTATAATTATTGATCGGATATAAAAGAAGACTTGCGGGTGAGCTCTTCTCACAATTCGCTAATGAACGAATAAATAGCATATCATTACTATTTGTGTTAGCTAAAATAAAATCACTAAAAGAGTAACAGCTAAGGAGTGTGTATTATGAATTCGATATTATTTATTGCAGGTTGGGCTATTGTTGGAATTTGTATAGGAGGAATTATTGTGCTTATCAAAAATAGGCCTAAGAAGTGAGTTAATAATAAGATCAGATTATTAAAACTGATTTCACGGGAGTTATTGCAAATAGAGAACAGTCAGCAAAGTCGACAATGTCAACTGTATTGTCTACGACATAACCTCCAAGCCGACGGCAACGATCGCGTGGATATGGTGGCATTCGTGTAAAAAATGACTCTCTTTTATCTGTGTTATGCCGCAGATAGAAGGGAGTATTTTTAAGAAGATAACAATTCAATCTCTATAATAGCCGGATTATATAAAATATGGTAGAGTAGGAGCATTGAACTAGATGGGTCTAAAGTCCATGCGGTAACAAACTCCGAATTATTAATGGTCTTTGATCGGTATAGGGCTTATTAAAAGTTGACTGCAGATATTGGAGGATCTAGACATGAAAAAATGGTTGCCGGCAGCGTTAATCATTGTTTTTGTTATTCTGGTTATTACGGTTCCCTCAACGGAAGATTATAATGAGGCTCTTAAGAATAAAATAAAAAAAGAGACTGAAAATAATATTTGGGTTAACCTTGGGGTAGATTTATTAGGAGATAAGTTAATAAAAACGACAAGCAGCTGCGACTCATATGTGGTCGTCAGGACTTGTGAAACCAAAGTGACGGACTTATATAAATTAAAAAGTATCGGATTTTTAAATCAGTACATATTTTATTGATCTGTCTTAAAATACGAAAGCTTCTTTTCTTGCTTTGATTAGCAAGGAAAGAAGTTTTTTTCGTTCGTAGGACTGGAAATGATGGATTTCGACCAAGGCAACTTTCAAAAAGATGGTGAAGATGTTCGATGAAATTTTCTAACAGTTACAATTCTTCTGACCGATAGATCGTATTATGCCACCTCTGCTATAATGTACAATAATTGCAGGCATACTAACAGGAGGACCCATCCATGAAGCTGTCACCACCCGTAGTCCGGGATCATATAGATTTGCCGCAAGGCTTTCCGATACTTGTATCGCAGACCGAAGGCGTTAGCCCGCCGTTCCAGCGGCTGCATTGGCATACTCCGCTAGAGATTAATTTCATCTATAGGGGGAGCGGATATTATCTGATCAATGGCGCCCGATATGACTTCCGGGAGGGAGATATTGTTCTCATCAATTCCAATGATCTGCACCGGGCAGTGGAGACGGAATCGCTGGTGATGGGCATCGTCATGTTCGATCCTTCTTACCTGGCATTGGAGCAGAGGTACGATACTGAGCTGCTGGTTCCATTCCGTGAGATGGGCTTCCGGTTCGATAATGTGCTCGACAGGGATCATCCCCAGCTCTTAAAGCTGTGGTCGCTGCTGGCAGAGATGAGAGAGGAATATTTGCGCAAGGAGCCGCATTACGAAGCGGTCGTTCGGGCTCAGCTGGTTCGATTTCTTGCGTATGTGAACCGGTATTTCTCCAAGGATTCAGGCAATGGCTCGCTTCATGCCAGGGGCACGGAGACCATTCGGAACGTACTGCATGAAATGGAGGAGCGGATGGAGCATCCGTGGACGCTGAAGGAGCTGTCCGATCGTGCGCACTTGAGCAGCTCAAGGTTCAGCTCGTTATTTACTCAAGTCGTCGGTACATCGCCTATGGACTATTTGATCCAGCTGAGGTTATCGAAAGCGGTAGAGCTGATCGAGACTACCGACGGGAAGATTATTGATATTGCATCGGAATGCGGATTCCGCAATTTGTCGAATTTCAACCGGCTGTTCAAGCAGCATATCGGCAAGCTTCCGTCCGAGCTTCGGTCATAAAACAGTAAAATAGTATTAGAACATCGTTCTTTCTTATTAGAGAGACGGTGTTTTTTGTTTTATGATGGATACATCAAGACAAGAAAGTTACGAAGTCCAAGTTATGGAATAGCTAAGGAGCGTGGAACATATCATTTTTCTTGGTATAGACGCAGGAGGCACCAAGACGCATGCCTTGCTGGTAGACGAGAAGGGGAAGGTGCTGGGCCAGGGCCTGAGCGGCAACGGCAACCACCAGACAGCGTTCGAACAGGCTCGCACCAATATCGAATCTGCCTGCAATGCAGCATTGAATGAAGCCGGTATTACGAAGGAGCAAGTAACGTACGCGTATTTCGGCCTTGCCGGTGCGGACCGTGAACCGGATTACGCGATTTTAAGACCGATGATTGCTTCACTCGGGTATGATAGACATGCAATTGCTTGTGATACGATGATCGGCATGAGAGCCGGCACACGCCGCTCGTACGGTGCGGTTATTATTAGCGGGACAGGCTTCAACTCCGCAGCGCGCAACACGAAGGGTGAGGAACTGCAATACGGCGGCTTTGGATACTTGTTCGGCGACGGACATGGCTCGGGCTCCGATCTGGCTGTACATGCATTCCGCACGGCGATTAGAAGCTGGGAAGGACGCGAAGAATATTCCATCCTGACGAAGCTGGTGCCAGAGAAGCTCGGCTACGCTTCGGTGCAGGAGATGTATGACGATGCGCTTGACAATGGCAAGCGCCCGCCGAAGGATCTGGGGAAGCTGATGTTTGAAGCGGCAGGCCAAGGCGACGCGGTGGCGATTCGCATATTGCGCGAAGCTGGTTTCGAGCACGCCAATGCGGTCAATGCGTTAATCAAACGTCTCGGCATGCAGGAGGATACGTTCGATGTTGTGCTGATAGGCAGCGTTATGTCGCGCGGCAGCTCGCCGCATATGGTTGACGCGATCAAGGAAGCGCTAGCCAAGACGGCTCCGAATGCAAGTGTAGTAAGGCTGGCTGTTGACCCTGTTATCGGGGCAGTCATGAGCGCAATGGACAACAGCGGAATTGAGATTGACGCCGCAACAGATGCAGCATTAAGAAGCATTACTTTTTAATTCAAGTGTACCCATAGAAGTCATGAACACAAACCATAACACTTAAGGGAGGCAATACCTGCTATGTCTAACAAAAAAGCGTTGAAAATCGCCGTTATCGGCGGCGGTTCTTCTTACACACCGGAAATCGTAGAGGGCTTTATCAAGCGTTACGATGAGATGCCAATCCGCGAGCTGTGGCTCGTCGATATTGAAGCAGGCAAGCATAAGCTGGAAATCGTAGGCGAGCTGGCAAAACGTATGGTTAAGCAAGCTGGCCTGCCGATGGAAGTACATCTGACGCTGGATCGCCGCGAAGCGATTGCTGGCGCAGACTTCGTAACAACACAAATGCGTGTCGGCTTGCTGGAAGCAAGAAAACGCGATGAGCATATCCCAATCTCGCATGGCGTAATCGGCCAAGAAACGACTGGCCCGGGCGGAATGTTCAAAGCGCTTCGTACCGTTCCGGTTATTCTCGATATCTGTAAGGACATCGAAGAGCTGGCTCCGGACGCATGGCTGTTTAACTTCACGAACCCTGCGGGTATCGTAACCGAAGCCGTTCAGAAATACAGCAAAGTCAAAACAGTCGGTCTGTGCAACTCGCCAATCAACTTCTACAAGTTCCTGGCGAAGGAATACGGTGTTACCGAGCGCGACGTATTGCCGGAATTCGTAGGCATCAACCACTTGCACTGGGTAACGGCTGCCTATGTGAATGGCGAAGACAAGCTGCCTGAGCTGATCGGCAAAGGCCGCGAGTACACCGCTTCCAACGTTACAGCGTTTGACTGGGATGCAGACTTCCTGAGCTCGCTTGGCGCGATTCCGACGTACTACCTGCGTTACTTCTACATGACCGACAAAATGCTGGAGGACATGAAAGCATCGCTGGAGAAAAACGGTACACGTGCTGATGTGGTAAGCCGTGTCGAAGCCGAGCTGTTCGAGCTGTACAAGGACGTTAATCTGAAAGAAAAGCCGAAGCAGCTGGAGCAACGCGGCGGCGCTTACTACTCCGAAGCAGCGGTTAACCTGATGTATTCCCTCTACACGGACAGACGCGACATCCAGACGCTGAACGTTCGCAACGGCAACATTATCGACTTCCTGCCTGAGGATGCAAGCATTGAGGTTAACTGTGTTGTAACGGCGCAAGGACCTATCCCGATTCCGCTGCAAAACGTGCCTGCGCATGTAACAGGACTGCTGCATGCTGTGAAAACGTATGAGTCCCTGACCATAGAAGCGGCTATTTCCGGCGACAAAGGCATTGCGCTGCAAGCACTGGTTCACCATCCGCTTGTACCAAGCGTATCCGTAGCGAAAACGCTGCTGGAAGAGATGCTTGAAGCTAATAAAGAATACTTGCCTAACTTCTTCAAATAAGATCAGGCCTTCCACCAAAGAGGCATAACCCCGCGGGGTTATGCCTCTTTGTGTTATTCACGAGTTTATTGTGGAAAATGAGTATTGCGTATACTCGTTATAGTTGTTATACTTGATATATAACAGACAAACGATTGAGGTGATGAGACATTGTTGCTCGATATCGATCTCCAATCGGAGACGCCAATCTATACTCAGCTGGTAAACGGCATTATTGAAGGCATAGCAAGAGGACAGCTGCTGCCCGGTGAAGCGCTGCCCTCGGTGCGATCGCTGGCTGCAGATCTTGGCATTAACCTGCATACCGTGAACAAAGCCTATCATTTGCTGAAGCAAGACGGCTACGTACAGATCAATCGGAAGCAAGGCGTCGTCATCGAGCCGGATGCTTTCCCGCCAGCAGACGCAGCGTTCAAGGAACGGCTGGCGAAGCAGCTTCGGCCGCTGCTCGCAGAGGCGATCTGCAGAGGGATGTCGAAGGAAGAGCTCGATGCAGTATGCTCGGCTGTATACGAGGATATGAGATCCAATGAACTGGGAGGCGGATAAGGATGAATGATACTTGGATGATGATACTGGTACTAACTTTGATGGTGCCTATTGTGTTTATTTCGACGATAATTCCATTTTTGACACGGCGCATCGAGAGCTTCGGCGTGACGGTGCCAGAGGCGGCGCAGCAGGACGCGGATATTAAGGGGTTGCGTAATCAGTTTATATGGGTGAACGGAGGCGCTGGCGTCCTTTTGACGGCTTCTCTGCTCTTCTTCTCCCGGGGAACAACGGACGACAAGAGCTGGAGCATTCTGCTGATGGCCCACGTGTTCGGCTATTTGATCCTATCTTTCATGATGTATTTGAAAAACCATTATGCCGTGAAACGCCTGAAATCGGTCAAAGGTTGGAACACCGAGAGTGTGCAGCGCGTCGTCGTCAGCACCAAGTTCAGAAACGCGAAGCTTACGTTATCTAACTTTTGGTTCATTCCGCATGTCCTGCTTATTCTGGCTACTGTCCTGATCGGTGTATTGTATTATGATCAGTTCCCGTCACAAATTGCGATGCAGTACAGCATGGATGGCGAAGTGACGCGAAGCGTGGAGAAAAGCTATATGGCTGTCATGTGGCCTGGCATTGTGCAAGCCTTCCTGCTTATCGTATTTCTGTTTTGCAACTATGCGATCGGGCTTAGCAAGCAGATTGTAGAAGGAAGCGATCCGGAAGGCTCACTAGCCCGCAATATCAAATTCCGCAGAATTTGGTCGGGTTATCTCATCTTTACGGGCTTTGCGGTGATGGCTCTGCTTGCGCTGTTCCCGATCGGACAACTGCAGGAATGGGGCATTAACGGAACGATGATTGCGACATTCAGCATTGTCGGCGTCATCACGATCTCGTCCATTATTCTCTCCTTCGTCACTGGCCAGGGCGGCAGCAGGCTGAAGCATGCTTCGGATAATCAAAGCCAGACGGTGCCAACACAGGATTTGGACCAGTATTGGAAGATGGGGCAGATTTATTTTAATCCCAAGGACCCGGCTATCTTCGTCGAAAAAAGGTTTGGCATTGGCTGGACGCTCAACTTTGGCAATAAGCTGGGTTGGCTGTTTATCATCGTCATTATAGCGCTGGCGGTATTGCTGCCGTTCATAGTGGAGTAACGAATAGATGAGCCGCATCCTGCAAGCGGCAACTCATAAGAGTTGCGGCGGACAGGATGCGGCAATTGGCGCCTCGATATGCGCAGACAACGTATCTAAAATGTGATGAAAACGTTTCGTTCGGGAATATGGTACAATAAACCATTAATCTCGCTTACGTCATTTCGCGTAGCCGTTCAGGAGTACAGAAAAATGGTATTGACAGATGGACCATTCACATTGTTTAATTAAGTTAATTAATTAATATGCAATATGAAATGAGGCTATAAATGTCTAAGGTATCCGCAAAGCAAAAGCATGTCCGAATCACCAATCAAAACTTAATAATCGATACGATCCGCAGACATGACAACGCCACGAGAAGCGAGCTGTCCAAGCTGTTGAAGCTGAGCGTTCCGAGCGTATGTACAAACGTGGATCAGTTGGTGGAGCTCGGAATAGTGAGGGAAACCGAGGATGATTCCACGGGAGTCGGCCGGAAGGCAAGCCGTCTTCGTCTGAATATGAGATATGGCTATATCATCTCCATTGATTTGAGCAATCCTTGCATTACCGTTGCGTTATCTGATTTGAAGCCGGAAGTCATCTCCGAGGTCAAGTTCGATCTGGAGCAGTTTGAGACAGAGCAATTGTTTGGGCTTCTGCAGGAAAAGATCGAAGAGCTGCTGAACAAAAACGAACTTGACGCCAGCCGGTTGCTTGTCATCTCGATCTCTGTGCCGGGCCGGGTCAATAACGAAGCCGGCATGGTCCAGTGCGGATCGTATTTGCAGGCACTCGGGAACGTCGATTTCAGAACACCGCTTGAGGAGAAATTCGGCGCCAAGGTTCAGCTTCAAAAGGATATCAACGCGGCGGTCATTGGAGAAATCAGCTTCGGCGCCGCGCAAGGCAAGGACAACGCGGTGTTTGTCAGCGCGGATGTCGGCGTCGGTCTGGGCATCGTATTGAACGGCAAGCTCCATTCGGGCAGCAGCCACGCTGCGGGCGAGATCGAAGGTTATGTCATGAATGCTTCCGGAAGCGCTCCCGAAGCGGAGGGGGAGAAGATGCGGCTGCAGCAATGGACCTCCGTAAAGGCGCTGGTTGACGCCGTGCAAGCCGATATCGATGCCGGCGTAACGTGCAGCATTAACGGCAAGGCTGATTTCAACGCTATTATTCAAGCTACGCAGGCGGGGGACGAACTGTGCGTCAAGCATGTTCGCCAAGCGGCGCGGGCGATAGCGGTGTTTGTGGCGAATATGCTGTATTTGCTTGATTTGGAGACCGTCATATTGGGCGGCGGCTTTGTAACGCTGGGTTCCGAATATACCGGCACCGTACAAGCGGAAGTGCAGCGTCTGCGTCCGGGAACGACTGCCAATATTGTGAATACGGGGCTCAAAACGAAAGCGGTGCTTCTCGGAGGCCTGTCGATTGGCTTGGAGACTATATTCCGCGACCTGCTGAAGGAGTAGGAGGAAAGCAAGCGCTTTATAGCGTTTCTTTTCGCCTAATTAATTAATAAACTTAAGTAACTTAAAGCGCTTTATTTTTGATTGCTGCTTGATTGCCGCACAGCCGGCAGGCAAGTTTCAATAAAAGAACTTAGTCAGAAGGAGAGTTGAGTAATGATGAAAAAGGCGGTTAACAAAACGGTTGGACTGTTGGTAGTAATGGCGCTGTTGTCGACGCTGCTTGCGGCATGCGGCGGAAGCGACAAGGCGGAAAAGGAGCCTGAGAAGAGCGGCAACAAAGAGATATCGCTCCGCGTGGCGACATCCTTTGCAGGTTCAGATCCTTGGGTTCAGGTATGGACGAAAGCGATTAAGCAATTCCAGGACGAGAACCCGGGCGTAAAAATCGTTGACGAGTCGACGCCGGTCAATCAGGAGGCACTGCGCACGAAGGTGAAAGCGGATGCAGCGACCGGCAACCTGGCAGATGTGCTGTTTTACTTCAACGGCAGTGAAACGGCTATTCTTGCCGAATCGGACAATATCGTTTCGTGGGAAGATGAGTTTGCGAAGGATCCGGAGTGGGCGAAGCAGTTCAACGCCGGCATTGTAGATAAAGTGAAATACGACGGCAAGTTGTATGCGCTTCCGTACATTGGCTTCTACGAAGGATTGTTCTGGAACAAAGCGCTGTTTGACCAGCACAATCTGGAGGCGCCGTCGACCTACGAAGCATTCATTAAGGCTGTGGATACGTTTGCGTCGACCGATATTATTCCATTTGCGACTTCTCTGACAACCCCTTACCTGCAAGAGGCGCTAATTCTGTCGCAAGTAGGTCCGGAAGGGCAGCAACAAGCGTACGATCCGTCCTGGGCGCCGGCGGTTAACATCTTCAAGGAGCTTCATGAGAAAAATGCGTTCCCTAAGGATGCCCTGACGCTGGATGATGATAAGGCGCAGTCGCTGTTCGCAAGCGGTAAAGCGGCTATGATGTTCAACGGCTCGTGGACTGCGGCTGGCCTTTCTCAAGATCCGGATATCCAAATTTCCCCGTTCCCGCTCGTGCCGGGCGGCAAGGGTGATGGCGTGATCGTATCGGGCTTCGGGTCCGGCTGGTATATGAAAAACAGCAAGGACCAGGCGAAATACGATATGGCTCTGAAATTTATCAAATTTATGACGTCGCCGGATATTGCGGGTGAATTTGCTGCGATTGGCGGCACCTATGCGGTACAAACGAATGCGTCTGAGAATACGGCGCAGCTGCTTGTTGACGGCAACGCGATGGTTAGCGCGGCCAAAGACTTTGTCATGCCGATTGACTCTAATGTTTCCCGCGAATCGTATACCCAATTTCTGAATGGCATCGGCTACGTAAGCGCCGGGAGAAAGACGGCTGAGGAAGTGCTGGCCGAAGCCAAAAAGCTTAACGATAAAATCCAATAATTCATAATCCATTAGCGCCGGACAACGGGACGACAGGTTCCGGCGCTCTCCTATGCTCAAGGAAAGAGGAGGCGTTCAGTCGTGATCTTCAGGGACAAGAGATACATTGTGCTTTTCCTGGCGCCAACGATGCTGTTGCTGTTTGCGTTTTTGCTTTACCCGCTCATCCAATCGGTCTACTACAGCTTTACCGAATGGTATAACTTTTCGAACACCAAAACCTTTATCGGGTTTGATAATTACAAACAGTTGGCCAATGACCCCATTGTCGGCATTGCTTTGAAAAATACGCTGATCCTCGTATTAGGCGCCGTATTTCTGCAAGCGGGCGGCGGTCTGTTGCTGGCGCTGTTGACGGATAGCATCAAACGCGGCTTTAAGTTTTTCCGAACGGTGTTTTTCTTTCCGATCGTGATCTCGGGAACCGCTATCGGCCTCATGTTTTCGCTGATTTACAACTACGACTACGGCTTGTTGAACGCGATCGTGAAGGCTCTCGGCTGGTCCGAGCAAGTGTGGCTGACGGAGAACAGCGCGATCTATTTGGTGCTCGTTCCGATTTTGTGGCAATATGTCGGTTTTTATTTCGTTATTTTTCTGACAGGCATGTCCAAAATTCCGGAAGACATCTACGAGTCGGCTGTGCTTGACGGCATTACGGGCTGGCGCAAATCGGTATACATTACGATTCCGTTGCTTCGCGACGTGATCGCCTCGTGTCTGACGCTTGCTACTGCGGGGGCGCTCAAAGTGTTCGACGTCGTGTACATTGTGACCAAGGGCGGACCGCTCAATTCCAGCGAGCTGCTCAGCACCTATATGTACGCCAAGGCCTTCAACGGCCAAAACGCGGGCTACGCAAGTACGATTGTCATTGCAATGATGGTGCTTGGCATCGTCATTACGGTGCTGCTCAACAGACTGGTGAAAAAAGAGGCTGTCAGCTATTAAAAACATGCCGAGCAGCCCGTTAAAGAAGGTGATAGGTGGATGGTTAATAAAATGGTAAGGCCAGGCTTGCCCCAAATCGTCATATACACGCTGCTTATATTGTGGGCAAGCACGACGATTGTACCCTTGCTATGGGTATTGCTGAACAGCTTCAAATCGTCGGAAGAAATTTTGACCCAATCGTTTGCATGGCCCGAAAGCTTTGCTTTCTCGAACTACTTGAAGCTGAACGAATACGGCAATATCAATATCGTAAAAGGCTTTATGAACAGTATGATCATATCTGGTTCTGTCGTGTTCGGCGTCGCGCTGTTTGGAGGCTTGGCCTCATTTATTTTGGCCCGCTTTTCGTTCAGGGGCAAAAAATACTTTACGTTTCTTTTTGTCATATGCATGCTGCTGCCGCAGTTCGCCGTTATTATTCCAAACTTCATTATTATCGAAAAGATTGGCCTTAACGGGACGTATCTGTCGGTTATATTGCCGCAGGTGGCGGGCAATCTCAGCTTTGCGATTATTATGATGACAGCCTTTATGGCTTCCCTGCCGGGCGAGCTGGAGGAAGCGGCCGTCATGGACGGCGCGTCGATCTGGACAATCTTTTATCGGATCACGATTCCGCTTTGCATGCCAATATTTGCTACCGTTTCGATTATGGTGTTCCTGTGGTCGTACAATGAGCTGCTCTTGCCGCTCGTCTATTTGCCGATCCGGGACATGCAGCCGATCTCGGTGCTGCTGTCTCTTGTATCCAACGCCTATGGCACCGATTACGGGGCGATGATGGCGGCGATTACGATTTCCATCGTACCGCTGCTAGTGCTGTACGTTTTTTCGCAAGAAACCGTTATTAAAGGACTTACGGCCGGCGCAGTAAAAGGATAGAAGCCGGAGATTGGGTTGACATCTGGGAGGAGAAAAGAGAAATGACTAAAACATTAAATATGATTGTAATTGCTGCGCATCCGGACGAAGCGGAAATTTATGCGGGAGGCACTTCCGCTTTGTTTGCAGAGCTGGGCCATCGGGTGAAATTCGTATCCTTGACGAACGGAGATTGCGGACACTATTCGCTTAGCGGCCAGGAGCTTGTCGACAGAAGAACCGAAGAAGCACATGAGGCGGCGAAGCGGCTAGGCGTTCTTGAATATAGCATTTTGAACATATCGGACGGCAGATTGTCCAATAGCTATGAGGTAAGGGAGGAAGTTATCCGGCAAATTCGGAAATGGGAGGCGGATATCGTCATTACCTTCCATCCGGACGGACCAGGCCACGTCGACAACCGGAACGCGGGGAAAATCGTACGCGACGCTGCGGACTTCATTGCGAAGGTGCCGAATGCGGTGCCGGATGCCAAAAGCCTCGAACAATCGCCGCTTTTCCTGCTGATGCCGGATTACGGCAGACGGGCGAGCTATTCGCCTGATATCGTCGTCGATATCGGAGGGACGATCGAGAAAAAGCTGCTGAGCTGTGACGCCCACGCCTCGCAATTCTATGAATTTGCGCCTTGGCAGCGCAATTTGCTGAGCGAGGTTCCAAGCACTTGGGAGGAGCGGCGCGAATACATTCTGCATTATTGGAGCAGCTTTATCAACGTATCTTCGGAAATGCTGCCGACACTGGACCGGCTGTACGGCGATAATAAATCCGGGTCCACCGTCTACGCGGAGCCGTTCGAAATTGCCGATTATGGCAGACGGCCTGCCGATGACGAGTTGAAGCTGCTATTTCCGATGCTAAATGATTAATAACGGAAATATATTGGATGAACACGAATGATTTGGAGAAAAAACGAGTAATTGTTCGTGAAAGTTATTGACAAAAGTGTTGTTCCCTTTTATGATGAGAGACGAATAATAACAAATGCATAGAACTTTTCGTATAATCTCAAGAATCGGCTTGAGAGTCTCTACTCGATCACCGTAAATGATCAGGCTACGAAGAGAGTGGAAGCCCATCGCAGCGGCCCTGCATGGCGCTTCCCCTTTTTGCAGAGCCTAGTCAAAATGCACTCCAGCATTTTTAACTAGGCTTCTTTGTTTGTTCCAACACAATTTTGGGAGGGTATTTATCAAAATGGAACGTTTCTTTCGATTGAAGGAACTGGGAACAAATGTCAGAACTGAAATTATGGCGGGGCTGACGACTTTCATGACGATGGCCTACATACTGGCTGTCAATCCGGCAATTCTGACGCCGACAGGTCTTAGCTGGGATGCTGTTTTCCTGGCTACTGCGCTTGCAGCGGGTATTTTCACCATCGCAATGGGCATATTCGTCAACTTCCCTGTCGCACTAGCGCCAGGCATGGGTCTTAATGCATACTTTGCTGCTGTCGTCATCTCATCTGCTGCAACAGGCAAAGAGATTACGCCGGCTATGGGACTTACAGCCGTCTTTATTTCCGGTATTATTTTCATTATTCTTACGGTTACGCAAGTTCGCCAGATGCTGGTTACGGCTGTTCCAGACAGCTTGAAGCATGCCATTACTGTTGGTATCGGCTTGTTCATCGCCGTGATCGGCCTTAAAGGCAGCGGTCTTATGCACATCACGACGTTTGAAGATGGTTCGACATTGATCGGCCTGGGCAGCTTCCAAGATGAGACCGTTATTTTCACGCTGATTGCTGTAGCGCTGATCGCTATTCTGATGGTACTCCGCGTTCCTGGCGCGATTCTGTTCGGTATTTTGGGTACAACAGTAATTGCGCTGCTTACGGGTCATGTGAACTTTAGCGATGCGCTCGAAGGAAAAACATGGATTCCTAACTTCTCCGAAATGAACGTATGGCATTTTGATTTTGCAGGCGTTTTTGAAGTGGGTCTCATTACGGTTATTTTGACATTCACATTCGTTGAATTGTTCGATACATTCGGTACGCTTGTTGGTACGGCCAACCGTGCAGGCATTATGAAAAATCCTGAAGAGGGCAAGAAGCGCGTCGGCAAAGCGATGATGGTCGATGCCATCGGCGTTGGCGGCGGCGCGATTCTCGGTACAAGCACAGTAACTGCTTTTGTCGAGAGCTCCGCAGGCATCGCGCAAGGCGGCCGTTCCGGTCTGACTGCGGTTACGACAGGCATCTGCTTCCTGCTTGCGATCTTCCTTGCTCCGCTCGTAGCTCTTGTGCCAGGCGCAGCAACTTCCGCGGCATTGATCATCGTTGGCGTATTAATGGTGCAATCTGTGAAGGATATTGATTTCTCTGACATGGTATATGCGATTCCGGCATTCCTGACATTCGCCATGATGCCTTTCACATACAGCATCGCAAACGGTATTTCCTTCGGTATCGTATCGTACGTACTGCTGGCAGCTGTTGCGAATATCGCTGGCAAAGGCAAATACAAAATCCACATCCTGATGTGGATACTAGCTATTCTCATTATTGCCCGCTATGCCTTTATGGGCGGCGAATAATCCGTTTTTTGAAGAGGCAGCGCTGGGCCGGCGCTGCTTCTTTTTTTATTGTTTATTTTTTGAAATTCGTAAGGGAACTACGAGACGTTATTTGCCCGTTTTTCTACCCATTTTAAACGTAAAGGAACAGAGAGCCCTTATTTGCTCTCAATGAAACAAAATATGGGTCGGATGGGACAAATAAGGCATCCTAGTTCCGTTAGAACTTATAAACAAATAAAAAACGAAGCATAGAGTCTCTCCGTTCCGTTAGGAGGCAGGATCAGGATCGAACACTTGTGACCTTCAATCATCAGCGGAGAGAGTTCGTTCTGCATAGAGAGGTCATGCGGTATAATGAAGGAAAACGATGGAACGGAGTGTTGGGAGAGCATGCGCCGTATAGATCTGAATTGCGATATGGGCGAGGGCTTTGGCGCCTATTCATTGGGACAAGACGAGGCGATCATGAGACATATATCATCTGCCAATATAGCTTGCGGCTTCCACGCAGGCGATCCGGGCACGATCAGAAGCACAGTCAAGCTGGCCATAGACTGCGGCACGTCCATTGGCGCGCATCCCGGGCTGCCTGATTTGGCGGGCTTTGGGAGAAGACGGATGGACATTTCGCCTCGTGAAGCCTATGAAATGACGGTGTACCAGATCGGGGCCGTGCAAGCATTTGTAAGGTCGGAGGGAGCTAGTCTGGCGCATGTCAAGCCTCATGGCGCGTTGTATAATATGGCGGCCCAAGACGAGTCGTTGGCGGAGGCAATTGCCGAAGCGGTATACAAGGTGGATGGAAGCTTGCTGCTGTATGGGCTTGCAGGAAGTGCGCTTATACGCGCCGCCGAGAGAATTGGAGTTCGTGTCGTTCAGGAAGTATTCGCAGATCGTTCCTACGAATCAGACGGCTCCTTGACGGGCCGTTCCCTGCCCGGCGCCGTCATTCATGATTCGGAGGCGGCGGCCGTCCGAGTAGTCGATATGATTCTGAGCGGCGAGGTCATGTCCAGGCAAGGAACGCCGCTTGCGATACAAGCGGATACCGTATGTGTGCACGGGGACACGCCGGATGCGTATAAGCATGTAATAGCTTTGAGGTCGGCGCTGGCAGCGGCGAATATTGAGGTTGGGGCGCCTGGCAGCCGGATGTGATAAGGGGGAGCTTCTATGAAGGAATGGCGTAATGTTCAGTTCGTGCCGCTGGGAGACTCAAGCGTGCTGGTCCGTGCGGGAGAAGCGATCGACGAGAGCATGCATCGTTGGATAATGGCCGTGATGCAGCTTCTGGAGTCGAAGCGCTTCGAAGGTATGATCGAATGCGTGCCATCGTTCGCAGCAATTGCCGTTCATTATGATCCGCTTACGATATGGCGCAGCCGGTCTCCGCAGGAGCGGGGGCATGAATCGGTATTCCACACGGTATGCGCGCGAGTGAAGGAGCTCTTGTCTCAGTTGCCGGAGAAAGTGGAGAGCAGCCTGCAGCAGCAGCGTGTAGTGACGATTCCCGTCTGCTATGGCGGGAATTACGGACCGGACTTGCTAGAGGTGGCCCATCATTGCGGATTGCCGGAGGAAGAGGTCGTTTCCATTCATACGAGCGGCTTGTACCTCGTGTATATGATTGGTTTTGCTCCGGGTTTTCCTTATATGGGCGGCATGTCATCGCGCATTGCCGCGCCTCGGCGGAAGACGCCAAGAATGGCGATACCAGCCGGAAGCGTCGGCATTGCGGGGGCTCAGACAGGCGTTTATCCGCTGGCAACGCCGGGCGGCTGGCAGCTAATCGGCAGAACGCCGCTGCCACTCTTCCTGCCGGATCAGCCCATTCCGAGCTTGTTAAGGGCAGGCGATGAAGTGAAATTCGAGGCGATCAGCGAGCGTCAATTCATAGAATGGGAAGCCCTGTACAGGAGTGGCTCTCATCACGGACAGGAGGCAGGCGGAAGATGAGCTTGACAGTACTGAAACCCGGGCTGCTTGCGACGATTCAAGACCTTGGACGTTACGGCTATCAGCAGTATGGCGTTGTCATTGGCGGCGCAATGGATGAGCCGGCGGCGCGCGTCGCGAACTGGCTGGTCGGCAATGAGGATACGGAGGCTGTATTGGAGCTGACCTTGACCGGCACGGAGCTGAGGGCGGAGCGTGATCTGTGGATCGCGATATGCGGCGGCGATATGGGAGTCCAGACAGACGTAGGGGATGAAGTGCCGCTATGGCGTCCAGTCTGGGTATCCGAGGGAACGGTTCTATCGTTCCGCCATTACCAGTCCGGCTGTCGTACGTATGTAGCGATTGCCGGCGGGCTGGAGGCGACTGTGAGCATGGGCAGCCGCAGCACGTACTTGCGCGGGGGCATCGGTGGATTGGGTGGCAGAACGCTGCGCGCGGGGGATCGGCTGGAGGCAAGGCTGCAGAATAGACAAGCCTTAGTCATCGACAAGATAAAGGCGTCGCCTTCGGGCGGGCTGATGTGGCCGTTATGGCATGGCGGCGGTTTTGCCGTTGCGTCGAGAGACGTCCATGCCGTCCGAATTATGCCGGGCGAGCATCAGCATCTGATGTCGGCTGAAGGGCAGCGGAATCTGTACCATGCGTTGTTCCGTATCGGTTCATCCTCAGATCGGATGGGATACCGTCTACAAAGCGAACGCAGTCTGAAGCTGGTCGAGGGCATGACGGAGCTTATATCCGAGCCTGTCGTCCATGGCACGATTCAGCTGCCACCGGACGGGAATCCGATCGTGCTGCTGGCGGATCGGCAGACGACAGGCGGATATCCGCGTATTGGACAAGTCGCCTCCGTTGATATTCCGGTATTTGCCCAGTTGAAGCCAGGGGACGGGATTCGATTCTATCCGGTTACGCCGCTGGAAGCAGAGCGGCTCAAGCTGGAATCGGAGCTTGATATGGATCAGCTGCGGACGATTATCGGCCTGAAGCTGCGTCGCAAAACATAAGGGCGGAGTGCCTGGCCGGGGAGAATATCGATTCTCTCCGGACCAAGGCGTTCCGCCCTTATTTGAAGAATAAGAAATGTGTCGGCAGCTTGCGCAGATTGCCGTCTGATGGCTTGTTAATGACTTTGCCATTGAAAATAAGCGATGAGGAGCCGCCGCCGTCGAGGTTGTAGGCATCGATTGTGCCGTAACCCCGTAGCAGCGTCTGCAATTCTGCAAGCGTTGCGCCGGAGCTTCCGGCTTCGTTGTAGCCATCCGTGACAAGCAGCAGAAGCTGGTCATCCTTATAATTGGCGATGACCGTCCGCGGCGCACGCTTAGGGCTCGTCTGCCACTTGGCTGGAATCTGCTGCGGCACGCCGCTTTTCAGAAGAACCGGTACAAAGGAAGCGCCGAACTTCGGTTTTTTGGCATCCAATTGTTCCTTGCTTGTGAACTTGCCTCCGATCAGCTTATTCTTGTCACTCAATCCAACGAAGAAGAGATCGGAATAGGAAGCCTGAAAGCCGGATACGTATTCGCCATCCGCAATGGTGGTGCTCAGCGGGTATCGCTTGCCGCCGCCGTCCGCGAAGCCGCCGGCATTAATGCCAACAGCTGCTTTATGCTGTTTGACTGCTTCCAGTGTCGTAATGGATTTTCCCAGCTCGGAGCCGCCCATCACCATTTTCATCGCGTCATTCGATTTCAGCTGGATCTTGACCGCATAGCTTCGGAAGCTGTCATTCTTCAGATAGAAGAGCTGGGCTCTCAGCTTGTCGGTATTGATGGTGGCTGCAGGCTTGCCGAGCTTGGCTGTAATATTGCTGTCATAGATTTGAAGAGGACGTTTGGCCTGGGCGGTTGCCGTCTTGGCGATCGCATTCATTTCCGCATTGGTTTTGTTGTACAGCTCGATCTCCGTCTTAATCGATTGGCTTGTATGTACGGCAATGTCTCGTGCCTGGTCGAGGCCAGTTGCTGCTTCTTTCATATAAACGCGGTCTGAGGTCTGCTCCTCCATGCCCGACTCGGTGAGGCTGTCTTGCGACAGCTCAATTGCTGCCGTAGAGAAGAGGAGCCATAGCAGAATGCCAATAAAAGGAGAGAGCGCCAGCAGCGCCGTACGATTCAATGTTTTTACGGTTATGTTCATTTGAGGACATCCAAGCTTTTCTTCAGTTCGTTCAACTGTTTCTTCACTTCATTCAGCTGCGTATACAGCTTGTTGCTGTTGTCCGTCTTGCTGTCGGCATTATCTTTCGTGAAGGTTAGAAGCTCGTTAAGCGCATCTATCTTTTCTTTCAGCAGCGTGATCTCGCCTGCATACGTGGTCTCCAGCGCGGCTAAGCGGCTGTCATACGCCTTCTGCATATCGGCGATCTGCGCGGAGGTCTGCCGTTCGATATCGGCGGTGATATCCCGCTGCATCTTGTCGCTGTAGAGCTTGGCGCCGAACAGGCCGCCTCCAATTAATAGAATCCATATTCCGATGAAAATCAGGAACGACGCACTGTTTTTCTTCTTGCGCGTACCCGTCTCCTTGCGGCTTGAGGATGCATGCTCTAATTGCAAATCATTCATTGTGTTCATTCACCTCTTTAGTCTGTTGATTCTGGAAATGTGCGATGGATGAACGAACGTGAAAAGGGATGTCCTGTGCGAATTGCGGCCGCTGCTTGCATGGCATGCGCCAGTCGCGGCTTGTCCGTCTATACTACTAACGACCAATAGCGGCATAAAGGTTGCGAATGTCATCCTATTGTAACAAACGCCAGAGCGGCTTGTCGCCATTATTCGCCAACTTCGCTATAGACAATTATTGGTAGCAGCTTTCCGCTTTTTTGTCGGACAGATGTTCGTGATGTATAATGAAATAGTTAGGAAGAAACGTCAATTGGAAAGGATGATCCTCATGGGACAACATAATAAAGAGTTGGCCATGTTCGCGGGAGGCTGCTTCTGGTGCATGGTTACGCCGTTCGAGGAAATGCCGGGCATTTTATCCGTTGTATCGGGCTACACGGGCGGACATACCGTCAATCCGACCTACGAGGAAGTATGCTCTGACACGACCGGGCATACGGAAGCCGTGCAAATTGCTTATGATCCTTCTCTATTCTCATATGAGCGGCTGCTCGACATCTTCTGGCGTCAGATCGATCCGACGGATGCTGGAGGCCAATTCCACGATCGGGGTTCTTCTTACCGGCCGGGAATCTACTATTATACGGAAGAGCAGCGCCAGCAAGCAGAAGCTTCAAAGGAGGCGCTCCAGACCAGCGGCCGTTTCGATAAGCCGATTGTGACGGAGATCGAGCCTGCCGGAGATTTTTACCCCGCGGAAGATTACCATCAGGACTACCATAAGAAAAATCCGTATCGTTATAAAATGTACCGCAAAGGCTCCGGGCGCGATTCCTTTATCTCAAGCCATTGGAAGATGAAGAAGGATCTCGGCGAGCTGAAGAAACATCTGACACCGATTCAATACGAGGTGACGCAAAACAGCGGCACGGAGCGTCCGTTCACTGGCGAGTATTGGGATCATACGGAAGATGGCATCTATGTCGACATCGTGTCGGGAGAGCCGTTATTCAGCTCCAAGGACAAGTATGACGCAGGCTGCGGCTGGCCCAGCTTCACAAAGCCGCTTCAGAAGTCGGCTGTAACGGAGCATATGGATAACAGCCATTTCATGGTTAGGGTAGAGGTACGCAGCCAGGAGGGCGACTCTCATCTTGGCCATGTATTCGAAGACGGTCCAGACCCGACGGGACTGCGCTATTGCATCAATTCCGCTTCCTTGCGGTTCGTGCCAAAGGATAAGCTGGAGGAAGAAGGGTACGGACAATACCGTTCATTATTTGAGTAAAGGGAGAGATGGGGATGACCACAGTTCAAAATTTGGGGGAGCTTCATGCCAAGGCAAACGCCGTAGGCGTGCTGGACGCCATCCGCGGCCGCCGTTCCATCGGCCGGCTTAAGCAGGATGCCGTAGAGCGTGAAGTGTTAGAAGCACTATTGGAAGCGGCGTCGTGGGCGCCGAGCCATCACAATACACAGCCATGGCGCTTCGTCGTGATGACGGGCGAAGGAAGATCGACGTTAGGCGAGGGATATGCCAGAATCGGAGCAGCGAATGCGCCTGAGCTTAAAGGCGAGGAGCTGGAAGAACGACTGCGCAAGGAGCGCTTGAAGGCATACCGCTCACCTGTCGTCATTGCGGCGATCTGCTCGCCGGGGGACGATCCGAGAGCTGTTCGCGAGGAAGAGCTTGCGGCGGCACAGGTTGCCGTGCAAAATTTGCTGCTTGCGGCGCATGCCTATGGGCTTGGCGCAATCTGGCGCTCGGGCGCGCCGATGTTCGATCCGCGCATGAAGGAAGCATTCGAGCTTCGCGAGGATGAAGAGCTTGTCGCGTTTATCTATCTGGGCTATCCCGATATGACTCCGCCTGAGCCGAAGCGTACGCCGATTTCGGAGAAGACGATCTGGATGCAAGGGTAAAGCAATGTATAGTTAAGTCGAAGGGCTCCGCATGTGCGGGGCTCTTTTTTTGTGCGCGCAACTATAGAAAACTATAGCTACCTTTCCAAATGATTCCTAGGTATTCTTAAATGTGGTATTGCTACTTATTGAGCAAGACTAATATCCTATTATAGAGAAAGTAGGCAACAGAGATGAAAAAGTTTTTGAGTCTCCTTATTGCCCTCGTCATGGCACTCAGCTTTGCGACGGGTGCTGGGGCCGCTTCCAAGCCGTTATCCATCTGGGTTGATGGCGAGCAAGTGCAGTTCGGCTCTAATGCGCCGATTGTAGAGAAAGGCACTACGCTAGTACCAGTCAGAATGCTGCTGGAAAAGCTGAGCTTTAAGATTGACTGGGATGAAGAGAACCGCGTCGTAACGGCGACAAGCACTAATCCTAGAAATGAAGCGATTATCAGCCTTCAAATTGATCATACAACGGCGTACGTCAACAGCAAGCCTCAACAACTAACAGTAGCGCCTAAGATCCAAAACAAGGCTACTTATGTGCCGCTTCGCTTCATTGTAGAAGCGACTGGCTATGAGATCGATTGGAATGAAGCAGAGCGTACAATCTCCATTGATACCGTACAGGAAAGCCGCGGCTTCATGTGGAAGGTCGAGAAGGACGGTAATACCGTCTACATGCTCGGTTCCATTCATGTGGCGAACGAAGCCATGTATCCTCTGAGAGATGAAATTATGGATGCATTTATGGAAGCGGATCATCTAGCTCTAGAGATTGATTTTACAAAAGAAGAAGATATGACTGCTTTTATCGACAGCATTAGCAAGTATCAAGATGGTACATCGCTGGCACATCATGTTTCAACCGAGACGTATCAGTATGTCACTGAGCTGCTGACGGATTTGGAATACCCGACCTATGCGCTTGACCAATACAAGCCTTGGTTCGCTTCCATTGTTCTGGACAGCCTCAGACGCGAAGAGAGCGAATACAAGGCTGAGCTGGGCATCGATGAATTCTTCATGAATCTGGCGGAGAAGTCGAAGCTTCCGATTATCGGCCTGGAGAATTCGCAATCCCAATTGAATATGTTCAATAATTTCTCGGATCGTATTCAAGAAGAGATGTTAGTTGGTTCCATTGTAAGCTTCTATGTTGAAGATGAGCCAGTAAGGGACTTGTCTGATATGTGGATTAATGGTGATCTCGATACGCTTACCGCAATGGCTGCACAAACGCAGAAGGCCGATGCAGAATATTACAAAGCGATGCTGCAGGACCGCAACGTGCTGATGGCGGAGAAGATTGACGCATTCCTGAAGGACGGCAAAAACGAAACTTATTTTGTCGTAGTTGGAGCGCTTCATATGGCAGGAGAGCATGGACTGGTTACTCTGCTTGAACAGAAAGGCTATACTGTAACACGAGTATAATAGAAGGGCCGACGGCTGATGATGCCGCGGCCCTTTTTTAATGTTGCAAGACAAGCTGAAATGGATGGGGAATTGATGGGGTTATATATCTGGATTTGTGGACAAGAGCTTTTGAACATGTGTCATGCCTTAATACGCCTACTTGTATCACACCAGCTTCTTAATGGTGAAGTTCTCACCAAGAACGAACCAGTTCTGCGGGAACGACACGCCAAGCACCCAGTAGCTTACGCCGCGTAATTTAAAGGCTTTGACAATATCGAACTTGGCTTGCACGCTGCGGGCATCCTCGTACCAGACGACATGCTCCTTGCCTTCCTCGTCATAATAATGATAGTAAGGGGATTGGGACTCTTCGTCATAGCGAATGGTAGCGCCATATTTGGCTGCCCGGTTGACGGCCTCGTATGGACTGACTGTCGGAGCCCATCGGCCGCCTTGTACATACGGCAGCGTCCAGTCATAGCCGTACAGGGGCATGCCCATGACGATTTTTTTCGAAGGCATGACGGAAAGGGCGAAGTTCAGCACCTTGACCACCTCGTTTAGCGGAGCGACGGCTCTTGGCGGGCCTCCTGACCAGCCCCATTCATACGTCATGAGAATGACGAAGTCAACGATTCGTCCATGCGCTGCGTAGTCATGCGCTTCATATAAGGTTCCGGTCTGGCCCGCCGATATTTTGGGCGCAAGTGCGGTGGAGACTTGCAGATTGTAGGGGTGCAGGGTTTCAACCAGCCGTTCCAAAAATGCGTTGTACAGCTCGCGGTCCGCAGGTGGCACATATTCGAAATCAACATTGAGGGCCAGATACCCTTTCTCTCTCATTACATCCATGATGTTGGCAATTAATGCGGACTGGTTGTCTTGATCAGCCAGAACGGAATGGGCGATATCCGGATTGAAGGTGCCACTTTCGAAATTGGTAATGACCATCATCGGAGCCACCCGTTTGCTGTAAGCCGCGTTAATAATCGCAGAATCATCAAGCGGGGTCAACGAGCCGTTCATTTGTACGCGATAGCTGAAGGGGCTGAGAAACGTCAAATAATCGCCGATCTGGCCCACAAGCTCAATACCATTGCTGCCTAGCTTCTCCGTAAAAGCATTCACCTCGATGACGGGTTTGGCCGCCTTCGGAATCGTAAGCATCTGTCCGGGCATAATCAGGGCTGGATTCGTCAGACGATTGGCTTCCACGAGCTGCTGAATCGATACGCCGTAACGTTGTCCGATCTTCCACAATGATTCGCCAACCAGCACTTTATGTGTTAGTCCGTCGCCAGGGGTCGGAATGATAACAGCCTGACCGATGACAAGCGGGCTTTGCGCCGTAAAGCTGTTGGCGGAATAAATATGCTCCAGCGGTACGCTATACTTTTGTGACAGCTCCCACAACGAGTCTCCCTTTTTGACCGTATGGATTTGCATGCAACACCCTCCCACGATGTACTCTCTATCTTCATCTATATTCAGCGTTATAGGCTTGTAGTCATATAAGATGGAAAAGAGCCAATTTGGGCAAGCTGGCACGGTTATTGGCAACGGATGACAGTTATCTTGGCTTTAATACGACTAAAAAACGAACTTTTACAATTGCATGTCATTTAATGTTCGTATTTTGTTGACATGCTAGTGGCGATTGGATAAACTAGAATAGGCTTGAGGCGGAACATGCCGCCCATCCCATCGCATTCTCGTATATATTCGGGGTAGGCCCGAATGTCTCTACCCGGAACCCGTTATTTCTGGACTACGAGTTTGAATAAGCTGCATGAAAAGCAGTGGTGTGAGACGTCTGTGAACCCGGTTTGCGGGGGCGTAGGCCTTAGGCTCAATCATTGCGTGACGGTCCGCGAGCAGATGAAGGGTTGTTCTTATCAAGAGCAGCCTTGTGTTGTCTCTGGTGGTTACGCACATCGCTTATGCAGCAACATTCATTGAAGCTTTCCATCGCGGACGGCTTCCTCGAGAGGTCCTTGGCATATCGTACTTGAAGATTGCTGCGGGTCTTTTTTATTTGCTTATAAAACAACAATCTGGATAAAGAAAGTGGGTTTGAACACATGTCTGCTAAGGTGGGCGTCATCATGGGCAGCAAGTCGGATTGGGACACAATGAAATTAGCCTGCGACGTTCTGGAGGAACTGAATATTCCGTATGAGAAAAAGGTCGTCTCGGCGCATCGTACGCCGGATCTGATGTTCGAATACGCGGAATCTGCCGCTGAGCGCGGACTTAAGGTTATTATCGCGGGAGCGGGCGGCGCCGCACACTTGCCCGGCATGGTCGCATCAAAAACGACTTTGCCGGTTATTGGCGTTCCCGTCAAGTCTTCGAATTTGAACGGCCTGGATTCCTTGCTGTCGATCGTTCAAATGCCGGGAGGCATTCCGGTAGCGACTGTTGCGATCGGCAATGCTGGCGGCACGAACGCCGGCTTGCTGGCGGCTCAGATACTGGGCGCATTCGACCCGGACGTTCAAACCCGTGTCCAAGCTCGCCGTGACCGGATCAAGGCGGAAGTGCTGGAAAGCAGTGAGACGTTATGATTGAAGGAACGGATAAGGCGAGCCGTGCTGCTTCACTTCATGACAAAACGATTCTACCTGGAGCGACGGTGGGCATTCTTGGCGGCGGACAGCTGGGACGCATGCTGGCGAACGCAGGAAGCGCCATGGGCTATCGGTTCGTAGCGCTCGATCCGACGCCGGACTCTCCGATGGGACAAGTTGCGGAGCAGATCGTCGCTGCGTATGACGATCGTGATGCTGCTCGCGAACTGGCGGCCCGCTCAGACGTTATTACGTATGAGTTCGAGAATGTAGACGCCGATGTGGCGGCAATGCTGATGTCGGAATCGTATGTGCCGCAAGGCAGCGAGCTGCTCTATACGACACAGCATCGCCTGCGCGAGAAACGCGCCATCGAAGCGGCGGGTGTCCGCGTAGCTCCCTACAGCGAGATTCGCAGCAGCGAAGAGCTTCGCGAAGCGGTAGGGCGCTTCGGAACGCCATGTGTGCTGAAGACGGCGACCGGCGGCTACGACGGAAAAGGTCAATGGGTCATTCGCGATCTGTCGGAGACGGACGAAGCATTTGCTGCCTTGTCCAAGGCGGGCACGCAGCTGGTGCTGGAGCAATTCATCGATTTTGCGATGGAAATTTCGGTTATCGCAGCTCGCAGCGCGAATGGAGAAATAAAAGCTTTCCCGCCTGCGGAAAATATTCATGTGGAAAATATTTTGCATCTGTCGATCGTACCGGCTCGATTGGAGGACAAGGTGCTTCGCGAAGCGGAGCGGCTTGCGGTAAGGCTGGCTGAAGGACTTGGCGTCGTGGGCCTGATCGCGGTCGAGATGTTCGTTACGCAAGGCGGCGAGCTCTATGTGAACGAGCTTGCGCCGCGCCCGCATAACAGCGGCCATTATACGATGGAAGCTTGTCGTACATCGCAGTTCGAGCAGCATATCCGCGCGGTATGCGGATTGCCGCTAGGAGATACGGGGCTGTTGACTCCCGTCGTTATGGTGAACGTGCTGGGCCAGCATGTCGAGCCGCTGCTTGAGAGGCTGGCTGTGAAGGATGAAGCGGCAGAGCGGCTGAACGCCATGCCGAAGGTGCATTTGTATGGAAAAAAAGACGCTGTCTACAAACGGAAGATGGGGCATGTCAATGTGCTCGCAGAATCAACGGAAGCAGCGCTTGATTGGATAAATGAAACTAAGATTTGGAAGGTGTGAGGGTTCATGTTAGATCGTTACAGCAGACCGGAAATGAGAGCCATCTGGACCGAGGAGAACAAATTCAAGGCTTGGCTGGAAGTTGAGCTATGCGCATGTGAAGCATGGTCGGAGCTAGGTATTATTCCGAAGGAAGATGTAGAAGCGCTGCGCAAATCCGCAAGCTTCGAGATTGATCGCATCTATGAGATTGAGCAAGAGACACGCCACGATGTAATTGCGTTCACGCGTGCTGTATCGGAGACAGTAGGTCCGGAGCGCAAATGGGTTCACTATGGACTGACTTCGACGGATGTCGTTGATACGGCGACGGGCTACTTGCTTCTCCAGGCAAACGAGATTTTGCTGAAGGACATTGAGCGCTTCATCTCGATCCTTCGCGAGAAGGCTATCCAGTATAAAGATACCCCGATGATGGGACGTACGCATGGCGTTCATGCCGAGCCGACGACCTTTGGCCTGAAGATGGCGCTGTGGTATGAAGAAATGAAACGGAACCTGGAGCGCTTCAAGCATGCGGCGAACGGCGTACAGTTCGGCAAAATGTCCGGCGCTGTCGGCACTTATGCCAACATTGATCCGTTCGTTGAGCAATTCGTATGCCAGAAGCTGGGCATTACGGCAGCTCCGATCTCGACACAGACGCTTCAGCGCGACCGTCATGCGGAATATATGGCGACTATCGCTTTGATCGCAACATCACTGGACAAATTCGCTACTGAAATTCGCGCTTTGCAGAAGAGCGAATTCCGCGAGGTGGAGGAGCCGTTCGCGAAGGGACAAAAAGGTTCGTCGGCTATGCCGCACAAGCGCAACCCGATTGGCGCCGAGAATATGTCCGGCCTGTCCCGCGTTATCCGCGGCCATATGCTGACTGCATACGAGAACGTGCCGCTGTGGCATGAGCGCGACATCAGCCATTCGTCCGCTGAGCGCGTCATCCTGCCGGATTCCACGATGCTGCTGAACTACATGCTGAACCGTCTGGGCAACATTATTAATAATTTGACCGTATTCCCGGAAAATATGAAGCGCAACATGAGCGCGACGTACGGCGTACCGTTCTCCGGCCGCGTACTGACGAAGCTCATCGACAAAGGCTTCAGCCGCGAGCAGGCATACGACACGGTTCAGCCGCGTGCGATGCAAGCTTGGGAGGAGCAGCGCCAGTTCCGCTCCATCATCGAAGAAACGACTGAAATTACATCGGTGCTTAGCGCCGAAGAGATTGACGATTGCTTTAACCCGGCATGGCATCTGAAGCATGTCGATACGATATTTGCACGTTTGGGCTTGAACTAAGGGGGAGTTGGCGTTCATGGCTGTTCAATCGCAAGCTTTGTCCACCGCTGTGGATTATGTGAAAGCTCCGCTTGTCTACAAAGGCAAGGTACGCGAGCTGTATGATCTGGGAGAGCACTTCCTGATCGTCGTTACAGACCGCATCTCGGCATTCGATTATGTGCTGGACCCGGCTGTTCCGGATAAGGGCAATGTGCTTAACCGCCTGTCCGCTTTCTGGTTCGACGTGACGAAGGAAATGCAGCCGAATCACGTTGTGCATACGGATGTAGCGCTGCTCGGCGATGTCATTACTGAGCCGGAGCTGTTGAAAAACCGGATTATGGTGACGCGCAAGGCCGAGCGCATCGATATCGAATGTGTGGTGCGCGGCTACATTACGGGGGGCGGCTGGAGACAATACCAGTCGACATCCGCAATCAACGGCATTGAGCTGCCGGAAGGTCTGCGCAAAAACGAGCGTTTTCCGGAGCCGATCTTCACTCCGGCCGCAAAAAATGATGTCGGCCACGACGAGGACATCTCGTTCGAGCGCATGAGCGAGCTCGTCGGAGCCGAGCTGGCTGCCGAGCTTCGCGATCGCAGCCTGGAGCTGTACCGCTTCGCGCATGAGTATTGCAAGGAACGCGGCATCATTCTCGCAGATTGCAAATTCGAATTCGGACTTATCGATGGCAAAGTGATTCTGATTGACGAGATTTTCACGCCGGATTCCTCGCGCTTCTGGTCCGAGGGGAACTACGCGTATGACGTGGAGATCGACAGCATGGACAAGGAGCCGGTCCGCACGTATCTGCTCGGCTCTGATTGGGATCGCAACAGCATGCCGGACCCGCTGCCGGCGACGGTCGTCATCGCGACGACAGCCCGCTATCGCGAGATCTACCGCCGCCTGACCGGCGGCGAGCTGAAGTAGCCAGCGCGGATGGCGCTGCAAGCTGCGCTGGGGCGCTCTAAGCCGAGAAACTCGGCTTGCAGGCCCCGACAGCGGCACCGGAAGCGCTCTAAGCCGAGAAAGTCGGCTTGCAGGCCCCGTCAGCCGCGCTGGAGGCGCTCTAAGCCGAGAAAGTCGGCTTGCAGGCCGCGCTAGCCGCGCGTGAGGCGCTCTAAGCCGAGAAATTCGGCTTGCATGTCCCGTCAGCCGTGCTGGAGGCGCTCTAAGCCGAGAAACTCGGCTTGCATGTCCCGTCAGCCGCGCATGAGGCGCTCTAAGCCGAGAAACTCGGCTTGCAGGCCCCGCCAGCGGCACCTGGGGCGCTCTAAGCCGAGAAACTCGGCTTGCAGGCCTCGTCAGCCGCGCGGGAGGTGCTCTAAGCCGAGAAACTCGGCTTGCAGGCCCGGCCGCGCGATAGGCGCTCTAAACCGAGAAACTCGGCTTGCAATTGCTACTTCAGTTACTGTTAGTTCAATTAAGTCGGCCCAACCGACTTAAAAGCTCCAGATGCACCACAAACGTTCAAATAGGTCGATAAAACCGACTTATTTGACTCAGAACGAGCAACGGTGGTAAATCAAGTCGGCCCAACCGACTTAATCCATACCGCATCAGCTCGATGATCCAATAAGTCGCTCCAACCGATTTAGTCGGTCCGCGAGCCACACTAACTAGTTTTCAAGTCGGTCTCACCGACTTAAATACACTGACGCGCAAAGCACGAACCATGCAACTTACCACACTGCCGTCGAATCGCAAGCCATACGACTATACTTATCCAAAATTCAACCATATTCAGGAGGCAATTATGAAGGCAACCGTCTACGTCACGATCAAGGAAAACGTTTTGGACCCGCAAGGAACAGCTGTACAAGGCGCGCTTCATTCCATGGGCTTTGCAGAAGTAGGCAAAGTACGTATCGGCAAGTATCTCGAGGTTGAGCTGGACACGAACGACCGTGCTGAAGCGGAAGCGCGTTTGAAAGAAATGTGCGAGAAGCTGCTGGCGAATACGGTTGTAGAAGATTACCGCTTTGAACTGGAGGGATAAGAGACATGAAGTTTGCCGTAATCGTATTTCCAGGCTCCAACTGTGACATTGATTGCTATAAGGCGGTAGAGTCCACGGTCGGCCAACAGGTCGATTATGTGTGGCATACTGCGACTGATCTGTCCGCATATGACGCCATTCTGGTGCCGGGCGGCTTCTCCTATGGCGACTACCTTCGTTGCGGCGCAATCGCACGTTTTGCGGACGTTATGAGCGAAGTGAAGAAAGCAGCCGAGCAAGGCAAGTTCATTCTTGGCATTTGCAACGGGTTCCAGATCCTGACGGAAGCAGGCTTGCTGCCTGGCGCTCTCATTCGCAACACGGGCTTGAAATTCCGTTGCCATGGCACGCCTCTTGAAGTGGTAAACAATACTAACCCATTCACGAACCAATTCTCGCAAGGCGAGATTATCGATATTCCTATCGCTCACGGCGAAGGCAACTACTATTGCGACGACGCAACACTGGCTGAGCTGAAAGCGAACAATCAGATCATTTTCCGTTACGCAGGCGACACGAATCCGAACGGTTCCGTCGACAACATCGCAGGTATTAGCAACAAAGCAGGCAACGTAGTCGGTATGATGCCGCATCCGGAGCGTGCGGTTGACCAACTGCTCGGCTCGGAAGACGGCAAACGGATGTTTACATCGATTTTGAATGCATGGAGGGAACAACATGGCGCAGCAGTTAACGGCTAAGGAGCCGACAGCGGAACAAATCGCGGATCAACGCATTTACACGCAATTCGGCGTGACAGACCATGAGTATGACCTGATTTGCGGATTTTTGGGCCGCAAGCCGAACTACACGGAGATTGGCGTGTTCAGCGTCATGTGGTCGGAGCACTGCTCCTATAAGAACTCCAAGCCTATTTTGAAAAAATTCCCGATCACCGGACCGCGCGTCCTGATGGGACCTGGCGAAGGCGCGGGCATCGTTGACATCGGCGACAACCAAGCGGTCGTGTTCAAAATCGAATCGCATAACCATCCATCGGCGGTTGAGCCTTACCAAGGCGCTGCTACGGGTGTCGGCGGCATTATTCGCGATATCTTCTCCATGGGTGCGCGTCCAGTCGCTTTGCTGAACAGCTTGCGCTTTGGCAACCTGAACAATGACCGGGTGAAATACCTGTTCGAAAATGTAGTCAGCGGCATCGCAGGCTACGGCAACTGTATCGGCATCCCGACGGTTGCGGGCGAGGTCATGTTCGACGAGAGCTACGAGGGCAATCCGCTCGTTAACGCGATGTGCGTAGGCTTGATCGATCATGATAAAATCCAGCGCGGCGTGGCAAAAGGCGTCGGCAACCCTGTATTCTACGTGGGACCGGCTACGGGCCGCGATGGCATTCACGGCGCGACATTCGCATCGGTTGAACTGTCTGAAGAATCGGAAGAAAAGCGTACAGCTGTTCAAGTCGGCGATCCATTCATGGAGAAGCTGGTTATGGAAGCGACGCTTGAGCTGATCAACTCCGGCATCGTGCTTGGCATTCAGGATATGGGCGCAGCAGGCCTGACATGCTCCAGTGCAGAGATGGCTTCCAAGGCGGGCAACGGCCTTGAGCTGTACCTGGATGAAGTTCCTCAACGCGAGACTGGCATGACACCTTACGAGATGATGCTGTCTGAATCGCAAGAAAGAATGCTGTTCGTTATCGAGCCGCAGCATGAAGAGCAAGCGAGAGAGATTTTTGACCGTTGGGGCATTATTTGTGCCAAAGTAGGCAAAGTAACGGACGACGGACGTCTTCGTTTGTTCCATCAAGGCCAAGAAGTGGCGGATATGCCGGTCAAAGCTCTCGTAGACGAGTGCCCGGTATATAACAAGCCTTCTGCTGAACCTGCTTACTTCCGCGAAAGCGCATCGGTCGACACAGCCGCTTTTGCAGAAATTACTGACCTGAACGGTGCCCTTGAGAAAGTGCTGGCTTCTCCGACGGTCGCGAGCAAAGAGTGGGTTTACAACCAATATGATTACATGGTTCGTACGGCAACGGCTGTTCAGCCAGGCTCCGACGCAGCTGTCGTCACGATCGACGGCACGCGCAAAGCGCTGGCAATGACAACGGATTGCAACGGACGTTACGTATTCCTTGATCCGGAAATGGGCGGACGCATTGCAGTTGCGGAAGCAGCGCGCAACATTGTCTGCTCCGGCGCTGAGCCGCTCGCGGTTACGGACAACCTGAACTTCGGCAGCCCGGAGAAGCCGGAAGTATTCTGGCAGCTGGAGAAATCCGCAGACGGCATGTCCGAGGCTTGCGTGGTGCTGGATACGCCGGTTATCGGCGGCAACGTCAGCTTGTACAACGAGAATGCCAAAGGTGCGATCTACCCGACGCCGGTTATCGGCATGGTAGGCCTTGTGCATGATCATGACCATATTACGACGCAAAAATTCAAAGCTGAAGGCGATGTCATCATCCTCGTCGGCGAGACAAAAGCAGAGTTCGGCGGCAGCGAGCTGCAATACGTGCTGAACGGCGCTGCTTCCGGCAGACCACCAATGATCGATCTGGCTGTTGAGAAGAACGTACAGGGCACTGTCCTTGGCGCTATTCAAAAGGGTCTGGTCGCGTCAGCGCATGACTTGTCCGAGGGCGGCATCGCTGTCGCGCTGGCTGAGTCCTGCATTAGCGGCCGCATCGGCGCAAGCGTATCGCTGACAAGCGACCTGCGTCCTGACCATTTGCTATTCAGCGAATCGCAATCCCGTATCCTGCTGTCGGCTAAACCGGATCAAGCAGACGCTTTGACGGCTTGGCTGTCGGAGCAAGGCGTGGCGCATGCGACAATCGGAACCGTAACAGGCAGCAGCCTGACCATTAACGTCAATGGCAAAGCCGGCATCAATGCGCCGGTACAACAACTGGAGAAGGTTTGGAAGGATGCGATTCCATGTCTGATGAAATAAAGTCTGTTCCATGGTTATGGACAGGCGATCATTATAACGAGGGCATCGGCCGTGACGATATTTTTGACAAGCTGCGTGAGGAGTGCGGGGTGTTCGGCGTATTCGGACATCCTGACGCGGCAGGCTTATCTTATTATGGACTTCACGCTCTGCAGCATCGGGGCGAGGAGAGCGCAGGCATCTGCACCGCGGATTCGAAGGATGGCGGCAAGTTCAATTATTTCCGCGACATGGGACTGGTGAAGGAAGTATTCACGAAGGACCGGCTGGACTTGCTCTCCGGCGACCGCTCCATTGGACATGTCCGCTATTCCACTTCCGGTGAAAGCCAGCTGGGCAATGCTCAGCCGCTGATCTTTCGCTATCGTGACGGCGATCTTGCGGTTGCGACGAATGGCAACATCGTCAATGCGCCGGAAATTCGCCGAGAGCTGGAGATGAGCGGCTCCATCTTCCAAACATCCAGCGACACGGAAGTAATCGCGCATTTGATCGCTCGTTCGTCCAAAGATTTTGTGACGGCGGCGAAGGAAGCACTGCAGCGCATCGTTGGAGGATTCGCATTCCTCATCATGACGAACGACAAGCTGCTCGTTGCTTCAGACCCCCATGGCTTGCGCCCGCTTGCGATGGGTCGTCTGGGAGAAAGCTATGTATTCTCTTCCGAGACTTGTGCATTCGAGACGATCGGCGCAGAGTATGTGCGTGACGTTCAGCCTGGCGAGCTGTTGATTTTGGATGACAGCGGCCTTCAAATCGATCGCTATGCAACGATTGAGCGTCGCGCAACTTGCGCGATGGAATATATTTATTTTGCCCGCCCGGACAGCGATATTAACGGCATCAATATTCATTCCGCACGCAAGCGGATGGGACAGCAGCTCGCTATCGAGTCCTTTATGGACGCGGATATCGTGACGGGCGTGCCGGATTCCAGTATTTCCGCCGCAATCGGCTATGCCGAGCAGACGGGTATTCCTTATGAGCTTGGCCTTATCAAAAACAAATATACGGGACGCACGTTTATCCAGCCGTCCCAGGAGCTGCGCGAGAAGGGCGTTAAGATGAAGCTGTCTGCCGTCCGCAAAGTCGTGGAAGGCAAACGCGTCGTCATGATCGATGATTCCATCGTGCGCGGCACGACTTCCCGCCGCATAGTCAATCTGCTTCGCGAAGCGGGAGCGACTGAAGTGCATGTGCGGATTACATCGCCGCCATTCAAAAACCCTTGCTACTACGGCATCGACACGCCGGACCGCAAGGAACTGATTGCATCATTCCGCACCGTTGAGGAGATTTGCCGAGAGATCAATGCAGACTCGCTGGCGTTCCTCAGCGATGATGGATTTGTCGATTCCGTCGGCGGCAACGAAGGCGCGTACAATCGCGGCATGTGCCTAGCTTGCTTCGACAACGACTACCCGACACCAGTGAACGAAGAGTCGGACAAAAGCTGCAGCTGCTAACTGGCAGAGTGAGCGACTTGTAAGCCGAGAAACTCGGCTTACAGCGCTTACTGGTGCGCATAAGCGGCTTGTAAGCCGAGAAACTCGGCTTACAAGCACTCATTGGTGCACAAAAGCAGCTTCCAAGCCGAGAAACTCGGCTTACAGCACTCACTGGGGCGCAAAATCAGCTTCTAAGCCGAAAAACTCGGCTTACAGCGCTCACTGGTGCACAAAATCAGCTTCTAAGCCGAAAAACTCGGCTTACAGCGCTCACTGGTGCACAAAAGCAGCTTCTAAGCCGAGAAACTCGGCTTACAGCACTCACTGGTGCACAAAAGCAGCTTCTAAGCCGAAAAATTCGGCTTACAGCACTCACTGACGCGCAAAAGTGACTTGTAAGCCGAAAAATTCGGCTTACAGCACTCGCTCGTGCGCAAAAGCAGCTTCTAAGCCGAGAAACTCGGCTTACAGAGCTCGCCTACGCACAAAAGTGAGCTCCAAGCCGATAAACTTGGCTTGCAGCACTCACTGGTGCGCCAAAAGCAGCTTCTAAGCCGAGAGAAACTCGGCTTAGAGCGCACGCAACATACGTTTAAACGGTTGAACTAGATATTAAAGGAGTGGACCCATTTGTCAGAAGCGTACAAAAAGGCCGGCGTTGACATTGCGGCAGGCAACGAAGCCGTCGAACGGATGAAGAAGCATGTGAAGAGAACATATCGTCCTGAAGTCATGGCAGAGCTGGGCGGCTTCGGCGGCCTGTTCGGTCTGAACAAGGACAAATATGATGAGCCAGTACTCGTATCGGGTACGGATGGCGTCGGTACGAAGCTGATGCTGGCTTTTGCGATGGATAAGCATGATACGATCGGCATCGATGCGGTCGCGATGTGCGTCAATGATATTATCGTACAAGGCGCAGAGCCGCTCTTCTTCCTCGACTATCTCGCATGCGGCAAAGTTGTGCCGGAGAAGATCGAAGCGATCGTCAAAGGCATCTCCGAAGGCTGCGTGCAAGCCGGTTGTGCGCTGATCGGCGGAGAGACGGCGGAAATGCCGGGCATGTATTCCGTAGACGAATATGATATGGCAGGGTTCACGGTCGGCATCGTCGACAAGAAAAAAATGATCGACGGCTCCACCATCAAGCCGGGCGATGTTGTTCTGGGCTTTGCGTCGAGCGGCATTCACAGCAACGGCTTCTCGCTCGTTCGCCGTCTGCTGCTGGAAGAAGCGGGTTACTCGCTGGAGCAGCAGCTCCATGAGCTTGGCGGAGCGAAGCTTGGCGACGTGCTGCTTGAGCCAACGCGCATCTATGTGAAGCAAGCTTTGGCGCTGATCGAGAAAGTCAACGTCAAAGGCATGGCACATATTACGGGCGGCGGCTTCATCGAGAACATTCCGCGTGTATTGCCTGAAGGCGTAAATGTGGAAATCAATTACGGTTCATGGCCGATTCTGCCGATCTTCGGCCTGATGCAGGAAAAAGGCAGCATCAGCAACCGCGATATGTTCACAACATTCAATATGGGCATTGGCCTGGTCATTGTCGTTCCGGAAGAGCAAGCGGAGCAGGCGCTTAGCGTCGCTGCCGAGCTTGGCGAAAAAGCGTACCGTATCGGTACGGTAACGGAAGGCAGCCGGATCGTAACGTTCCAAGGAGCTGACGTATAATGGCGGCGCTTCGCATCGCGATATTCGCGTCGGGACAGGGGACGAACTTCCAGACGATTGCCGATGCGGTGCGGGAGGGGAAGCTCGATGTTTCAATCGAGCTTCTTGTTTGTGACAAGCCGTCTGCTCCCGTCATCCAGCGGGCGTCGCAAGCGGGAGTAGACGCCTTTGTATTCAAACCCAAGGATTACCCGTCACGCGAGGCTTACGAGAGCGAGATCCTGGAGGAGCTGCGGGCACGCCAGGTGGATCTGGTCGTCCTGGCCGGCTATATGCGCATTCTGACTCCTACGCTGGTCGAGCCTTTCATGGGCCGCATGATTAATATTCACCCTTCGCTCCTGCCATCGTTCCCGGGCATTAATGCCATTGGACAAGCGCTGGAGCATGGCGTGAAGGTTACAGGCGTTACTGTTCATTATGTGGATGGCGGTCTGGATAGCGGTCCGATCCTTGCACAGACGGCTGTCGCGGTTACGGAAGAGGATGACGAGGCTTCGCTTACCGTCCGCATTCAGCAGGCGGAGCGGGAGCTGTATCCGGAAGCTATCAGACTGATCGCGCAAGGCGCTATCACGATCGAGGGTCGCAGGGTGGCTGTTGGCAAGAGCCAGTAGCATGCATGGATCTGGTTCAACATGAATTCCGGAAGCAAAGCTTTAAAGCGAAGCTATTCGATACAACAAGTTTTTATTCGATACAACAACTTGTTATTCAATAGAACAAGTTGTTATAAGCTCACTCAGAATGTATAGAAAGACAAGGCAACATCATTTCCAATTGATCAAATAAGAGGAGGACATTGGCGTGGCTATTCGCAGAGCGTTAATTAGCGTTTCCGACAAAACGGGCATTGTAGAGTTTTCCAGAGAACTTGCGAACCAAGGCGTACAAATTATTTCGACAGGGGGCACGTTCAACCTGTTGCAAAAGGAAGGCGTACCGGTCATCGGCATATCCGACGTGACGGGCTTCCCGGAAATTCTCGACGGACGCGTCAAGACGCTTCACCCGGCTGTCCACAGCGGTCTGCTGGCTGTTCGTGATGATGAAGAGCATCAGAAGGCGATGAAGGAGCTTGGTCTGGATTACATTGACCTTGTTATCGTTAATCTGTATCCGTTCAAAGAAACCATCGCCAAGCCGGATGTTACCTATGAGGATGCCATCGAGAACATCGATATCGGCGGTCCGACAATGCTCCGTTCCGCTGCGAAAAACCACGCTTTCGTAACCGTGGTCGTAGACGCTTCCGACTATGCTTCCGTTCTGGAAGAAGTGAAGGCGCAGGGCGACACGACGCTTGAGACGCGCAAGCGCCTCGCGGCAAAAGTATTCCGTCATACGGCATCTTACGATGCGCTTATCTCCGACTACCTGTCGAAGCAGACAGGCGAGCCGCTGCCTGAATCGTATACGGTAACCTACGAGAAGGTGCAGGAGCTTCGTTATGGAGAGAACCCGCATCAGAAGGCTGCTTTCTACCGCAAGCCGCTTGCCGCTTCCGGCAATGTGACGACAGCGGAGCAGCTTCACGGCAAAGAATTGTCCTACAACAATATCAATGATGCGAACGCAGCGCTTGCGATTCTGAAGGAATTCGACGAGCCGGCTGTTGTAGCGGTTAAGCATATGAATCCTTGCGGTGTGGGCATCGGAGCAACGATCCATGAAGCCTACCAAAAAGCGTATGAAGCAGACCCGACGTCCATCTTCGGCGGCATCGTAGCGGCGAACCGTACAATTGGCGCAGATACGGCTGAGCTGCTGGGCAGCATCTTCCTGGAGATCATTATCGCGCCGGACTTCACGCCGGAAGCGCTGGAGATTTTGACGAAGAAAAAGAACATCCGTCTGATGAAGCTGGGTGAGCTGAAGGCAGCTGCTGAGCGCAAGCCGGAATGGCTCGTAACCTCGGTGGACGGCGGCATGCTCGTACAGGAGAGCGACGTTCACAGTCTGACAGAAGCGGATCTGAAGGTGGTCACGAACCGCAAGCCGACGGAAGAAGAAATGAAGCAGCTGCTATTCGGCTGGAAAGTCGTTAAGCATGTGAAGTCCAATGCGATTCTGCTGGCGAAGGACGACATGACCGTTGGTGTAGGCGCAGGCCAAATGAACCGTGTAGGCGCAGCTCGCATCGCGATCGAGCAGGCTGGCGAGAAAGCTGCGGGTTCCGCACTGGCATCCGACGCGTTCTTCCCGATGGGAGACACGGTGGAACTGGCAGCCAAAGCAGGCATCACAGCGATCATTCAGCCAGGCGGCTCCATTAAGGACGAGGAATCCATCGCAGCGGCTAACGCCAACAATATTGCCATGGTGTTCACAAGCGTAAGACACTTCAAGCACTAAGATGCGGGTATCAGCATCAATTTAGCAAGCTAAGGGACGATGGATAAGGTAGAACTGGATGAGCGCTGTAGGTCCCTGAGCAGCGCTCGATCCTTTTTCTCCGGAAGAAAAGTTCCGTTTAAACTTTTTGGGAGGTTTGCGAAAATGCGTATTTTGGTTATTGGCGGCGGCGGACGCGAGCATGCGATCTGTTGGGCACTGAAGAAAAGCGAAAAGGTGAAGGAGCTGTACTGCGCGCCGGGCAATGCCGGTATCGCGCAAATTGCGGAATGCGTGCCGCTTGCGGTATCTCAATTCGACGAACTGACCCAATTTGCAAAGGATGCGGCCATTAATCTCGTATTCGTAGGTCCGGATGATCCGCTGGCAGACGGCATCGTAGACGCTTTCGAAGCGGCTGGCATTCCGGCCTTTGGTCCGAACAAGGCGGCAGCTGAGATTGAGGGCAGCAAAATTTTTATGAAAAATCTGCTCAAAAAATATGATATCCCAACGGCCAAATACGAGACGTTCACGGATTATGAAGCGGCACTTGCTTATTTGAAAGAGCAATCGACACCGATTGTAATCAAAGCGGACGGACTTGCGGCAGGCAAAGGGGTAACGGTCGCAGCCACGCTGGAGGAAGCTGAGAAGGCTCTGCGTGAAGCGATGGTGGACAAGGTGTTCGGCGACGCGGGCAACCAGATCGTCATCGAGGAGTTCCTGGAGGGACAGGAGATGTCCATCTTGGCGTTCGTGGACGGCGAGACGGTGAAGCCGATGGTACCGGCGCAAGACCATAAGCCGATCTTCGACGGCGACAAAGGTCCGAACACAGGCGGCATGGGTACATATACGCCGCTGCCGCATATTGAGCAAAGCATTATCGACGAAGCAATCGTCAACATCATTAATCCGACGGCGAAAGCAATGGTGAGCGAGGGACGTCCGTTCCGCGGCGTATTGTTCGCAGGTCTGATGATTACGAAGGACGGTCCGAAGACGATTGAGTTCAATGCGCGCATGGGCGATCCGGAGACTCAGGTTGTATTGCCAAGGCTGGAGACCGATCTCGTTGACATCGTGCTCGCAGCGATGAATGGCCGCTTGGCTGATTTGGACATCCAGTGGAGCGACGAGGCGGCAGTGTGCGTAGTGGCTGCATCCGAAGGTTACCCGGCTTCTTATCCGAAGGGACGCGTGATTACAGGCATTGCGGAAGCGGAAGCGCAGGGAGCGCTTGTGTTCCATGCCGGTACGGCAATGAAGGATGGAGAGCTGGTCACAAGCGGCGGACGCGTGCTTGGCATCGTCGGCCGCGGCCGCGATATCGCGGAGGCTCGCGCAAGAGCTTATGAGGCGGCTAGCGTCATCCAGTTCGAGGGCAAGCAGAACCGCACGGATATTGCGGCGAAGGCACTTGTATAATTTTTAAATGCAACATAGTTGAGGCTGCACGGATAGTTATGGCTACAAGACGCTCAAGTTCGACAGAACCTGGGCGTCTTTTTATTGGGAACCGATTCCTTTTTTGTCTGCTCGGCTCGAATGGTGTTACTAATTTGTAACTCTCTCATTCTTCTAATCTACTATCATAGAGATATCAGCGGAATAGAAGGTGAATAAGATGAAAACAAGAAAAAAACAACATCGCAGACTGGCAGCTTTCATCATTTTGGTCGCAATTGTCGCATGGGTAGGAGGATGTACTGCTGGAAGCTCATTTGGCTTATCGGCTATCATTCCGTCGAAGGAAAATGGTTCGCAAATCATCGGAGAGCATGCTTCGGGAGGGGGGAATAACGTTGACAAAGGAGGCACAACCACCGGTTATGTGCCTGGAGACAGCGAGGAAAGTGGAAACGGCAGCAATGGACAGTCAGGTGGGCAGGAAGGCAATAACGTAAAACCTGGAAATGGCGGCAGTAATGGTCATACAGGAGAGCAAGGCAACGGAAGCAAGGATGGGCAAGGTAACACTAACCATGAAAATACGAACCCGGATGACAAGGGCGGAACAACCGGCTCTGGATCGAAGGGAAATGAACATAACGGCAATACCGCTGGCAATGAAGCCGGGAAGGGCCAAGAGGGCGGCAAGGATGTCGAGAAGCCGGTCGTCACACCGCCTGGAAAGGATGAGAAACGCGTCGCGCTTACGTTCGACGACGGGCCGGACTTGAAGTACACAACGGCAATATTGGATACATTGAAGGAGAAGGGTGTCAAGGCGACATTCTTCGTTGTCGGCACACAAGTGGAGAAATATCCGGAAATTATGAAACGCATCGAAGAGGAAGGCCATGCGATCGGCAATCATACCCAATCTCATAAGGATCTAAGCAAGCTGGACAAATCGGGTATCCTGTCTCAAATCAATGACGCTGACAAAGCGCTTAACGATGCTTTGGGCTGGACGCCGACCCTATTCCGTGCGCCGTACGGCGCTCTATCGGATACGCTGAAAAAAGTGATGAAGGAGCAAAATCGCCGCATGGTCGGCTGGACGGTGGACACCCGGGACTGGGCTGGAACGTCGGTCGCCGACATGAGAGACATGATTCGAAAAGAAACGAAGCCTAATGGTATAATATTGATGCATTCATTCGGCGGGAAACATATACGCAATACGGTAAACATGCTTCCGTACGTGATTGACGATCTTCGGAAGATGGGCTACACGATGGTCACCGTAGACGAGATACCTGAATAACCGCAAACCGAAAAGGAGACCCCATGGAGAAGCGCTTCCGGGATCAAAACACATATTCACTTATCAGGAGCGGGAGCCGTGCATCCCTGCTCCTCTTCTCGTTGCTGGCGCTTGCGGTTGTCGCCGCTGGCTGCAGATATACGGCAGCCCCGGCTGACCTGCTGCAGAAGCCGGCTATCGCCAAGGACAAGGAGGAGCTGTCCGCTGCGATCGAGAAGGCGCTGCCCCGGTTCAGCATGCTGATGATTCCTCATCGCGATGATTACAGGGAAGCAATTCGGCTCCTCGATCTGAACGGCGACGGCGTCGAAGAAGCGGTCGTCACCTACTACAATGAATACAGCACGCCGGAGATTGTCGTACTTCGCCAGACCGAATACGGCTGGCGCCAGTCCGTTCTTGTGGAGCAGCCGCTGGCCAGGGATATCGCCTGGCTCAAGCTGGTGGATATGGACGGCGACGGAGAGTACGAGCTGCTCGTGGGCTGGATTGGCGCATTCGACAGCCCCAATGTGCTGGAGCTGTATTCCTTCAATTCCAAGGCTGTGCGCAACGATAAGGGCAGGCTGACGCTGAAGCCGCTTCAATCGCTGCCGTACAGCCAGGCGGAGGTCGGCGACTTAATGGGCAACGGCAGGCAGGAGCTAGTCGTCATTGATTCGCTTGGGACAAGCGGCGAGCTGGAGATGCCGTCACATTACCTCAGCATCTATTCGTGGCAAAAAAACGCGTTGAACCGCGTGCTGAACATGTCGTTGCCGCAAGGTACGAACGCATTTGAGCGGTTGCTTGTCGGCAAAGTATCGAAGAATCATAACGGCCTCTTGCTGGAAGGGGGCACAGGCGCCCACAGTATGTTGACTTATATGTATGCCTGGGAGAATCAGGAGCTGAAGCTGGTATACCCGAATGAAAGGCTTGGCCTCGAAGGCTTTAGCGGAAGGCCCACCGTCAGCGGGGACATCAACGGTGATTCCATCATTGAGCTGCAATGGTCGAAGGAGTCGCCCGGCTATGAGGGCGTTCCTTATGCAGAGAGTATCTGGATGAACGAGTGGATGCAGTGGGACGGGAAGGATGAATTTCATCTCATCGCGGAGCAATTCCTTGATTATACGTACGGCGTGAAGCTGGATATCCCGGAGGAGTGGACGGGTGCGTATACGATGGGGAGGCCTCCAGCCGCTTCTTATGGCATTGTAACCTTCGACTACTGGAACGAAGCCAAGGAGCTGAAGGCGGAGCTGGCGACGCTGTATGTCGTTCCCATTAAGCAATGGGGCAATGTTGAAGCGGCCTGGAAGGAAGAGCACCGGCCTTACCGGCAGCTTGCACAGGACAGCGGCAATGTGTATCTGGTTTCATTCGTAGCTGACGTGCCGGATACGCTTCCGGAGGAAGACAAAGAGATTTTTACGAATATGAAAAAGGCGGAGGCGCAGTTCGCTTCCTATTTGAAGATAGTACACGATGACAGAGATGAGTGGCGGTGAATCGATGCGTATCTTGTTATTGGAGGACGAAGAGTCCATACGCGGATTTGTTCGAATCAACTTGAAAAGAAACGAGATGGAAGTAACAGAGGCTGAGAACGGGGAGGATGCGCTTGCGCTTGCCGACTCGGAAGGGCCATTCGATATCGCGCTGCTGGATGTCATGCTTCCGACGATTGACGGCTTCGAGGTATGCGAGCGGCTGCGGGCGAAGTATCCCCGCATCGGGATCATTATGCTGACGGCCAAGTCGCAGGAAGAGGACAAGATTCGCGGACTGGAGCTTGGCGCTGACGATTATGTGCAGAAGCCGTTCAGTCCGGGGGAGCTGATCGCCAGAATCAAGTCGCTCCATCGTCGTATGCAGCCATCATCCTCTCCAGAAGCCGATGAGCATGGTAGCGAGGGAGAAGAGAGAGGCAACGGATTATCTGAACAGCAAGGCGGCGGTACCGGCGAGCCTGCGGGTCATACTGACGATATCAAGAAGCACTATGTAGAGCGGGAGCTTGTCAGCGGGCGCTTCCGGCTGTCGGTATCAGAAAGAAGATTATGGAAGGACGACGAAGAGATTATTTTGACGCCTACCGAATGGACGCTGGTGCGGCTGCTTATGGAGCGGGAAGGGGAGAGCGTCAGCCGCGATCACATTCTGACTGAAGTGTGGGGCAGATATTATGTGGGCGATCTCAAGGTTGTAGATGTCAACATACGCCGAATCCGGCAAAAAATTGAATCCAATCCTTCTGAGCCATCCGTCATCGAGACGGTATGGGGTTATGGCTATCGGTGGAAACGGAGCGTGCCGCAATGAGAAGCGTTCAGACCCGGATGGTATGGAGCTATCTGCTGCTGATCGTGCTAGTCGTTACCGTCCTTGGCGCAGCCTTCGCCGCGTTGATGTGGAATTACTATTACGGCAGCGCACAGAGCTCCGTCAAGCAGCGGGTGGAGTCTGCGATGGCGCTTCACAGCCGATCGCTGTCTTCGCTGACCTTGCAGGATCAGGCGGATTATTTGCTCCAGTACATGTCAGAGGGAGGGCCGACCCGCATTCAACTGCTGAACAGCGCAGGCGAACTGCGCATTGATTCGGACGGCTTCTCGCCGAATATCCGGTATGCGACAGGCGATGTGAAGACGGCGTCTACCGGCGAGACGGGGAGTTGGACCGGCGTTGATCCCTACTTCGGCGAACGTGTCATATCGGTGACGGCGCCACTCTGGAACGAAGCGAGAGTGGTATCAATGATCCGCTATACGTCTTCGCTACAGCAAGTGGATGATATGGTCGCCCAGCTCATCCGAATGACCTTTATTGTAGGCGTTGCGGTGGTCCTGTTGTTTCTTGGGCTGAGTCTGTTCCTGGCTCAGCGTATTGTCATGCCGATCCGGGAGCTGACCAGAGCCGCCCGCTATATGGCGGAAGGGGATTGGTCGAAGCGTGCCTCGAAGCGAAGCCATGACGAAATCGGCCAGCTTGCGGAGACGTTCAATACGATGGTGAGCGAGCTCAACAAGAGGGAGAAGCTCAAAAACGACTTTATCTCCTCCATCTCCCATGAGCTCCGTACGCCTTTGACCTCCATAAAGGGCTGGAGCGAGACGTTGAAGGAGAGTGAGCCGAAGGAGGATGACGAGGAGGTCAAGATGGGGCTCTCGATCATTAGCAAGGAGACAGAGCGGCTTGCGGGACTGGTGGAGGACTTGCTGGACTTCTCGAAGCTGTCTGCAAGTACGATGGAGCTGCATACGGAGACGCTGGATTTGAACAGTCCGGTGAAGGAGACGGTACGCCAGCTCGCGGTTCGCGAGGAAGGGACGAAGGTGAAGCTGATTGCTACCTATGCGGGCAGTCCTCTAGTGGTGAATGGGGATGCGAACCGGCTCAAGCAGGTTATTATCAATCTGATCGACAATGCGTTCAAGTTCACGCCGGCAGAGGGGACGATTCGCGTATCGACTACCGTCGAAGAGACGTTTGCCGTCGTGACGGTCAGCGATACGGGGAGCGGGATTGCCCGGGAAGACCTCCCGCATGTGATGGAGAAGTTCTATAAGGCGAGCAACAGCCATGGCGGCTCCGGTCTGGGGCTTGCCATCTCGAAGGAGATCGTCGAGCTCCACGGCGGCAGGATGGCCATCGACAGTGAGCGTGGAGCCGGAACGATTGTGACGATTCATCTGCCACTCCTTCAGAAAGCTGACGGTTAAGGGTGAATTATTCTTTGTAGAACAGCAGCTTGCGGTTCGCAATGACGTAGATCACGGCAAGCAAGGCTCCCGCGCCTAACATGATAGACAGCCAATTTTCTTTGAGCCAAGCAATCCAGGCAGGCATATGGCACCTCCATATACAAGATGGGACCTCCAGTCGGAGGTCTTGTTTATTTGTTACCACAATAGAATTGATAAGATTTCCGCGGGTGTATCGGACCTATAAATTCGATTTGGCGATAAGACCCAGCTTATACTTTCGAGGCGGGTTTGCTATGCAAACCTGTAGGTGGCTCATCTTTGTAAGGCCTCGATAGAAGTTTTCTCATAAGCCGGAGAAATCTTCTCTAGGTTGCCCCTTAGTGCCAGCGTGATATGCAGATACGAATCTTGGCGTTGACAGCCGAAGGGATCGGTGCTAGTATAGATTTAATTAATTCATAGTATACGGGTAGGAATTATTGTATATAAAAGCGGAGGTACGGACATGGAGAAGCAGTTGATATTACGACATGAGGGATTGGAGCTTACGGCAACGCTTCACTATCCGACTGAGATTGAGCCTAATAACGCAGGCAAGGATTCGGGCAAGCGGCAAGCGATCATCATCTGCCACGGTTTCATCGGGAGCCGTGTTGGTGTAGATCGTCTATTCGTGAAGACCGCCAGAGCGCTGGCTGCGCAAGGCTCGTTCGTGCTTCGATTCGATTATGGCGGCTGTGGCGAGAGCAACGGAGATTATGGATCGCTGGGCTTCGACTCTATGGTTGATCAGACGCGAACAGCTATTGATTATATTGCCGGGATGGATTGTGTAGATCCCCGCCGCATCGTATTGCTTGGCCACAGTCTGGGCGGGGCGATATCCATTATGACCGCTGTGAAGGACAAACGGGTCAAACGGCTTGTGTTATGGTCTCCTGTCGCGTATCCGTTCAATGATATCGTGCGCATCGTGGGCCGCGACAGCTATGATGATGCGATCCAATCGGGAAGCACCGATCATGCGGGCTATACGCTGCAGCCGGTGTTCTTCGACTCCCTCATGCAGCATCAGCCATTTCAATCTGCGACGCGCTTCGGCGGCGAGGTCCTGCTGGTGCATGGCACCAGCGATGACCTGATTCCGGTCGATTACAGCTTCCTGTATCAGAAGGTGTTCTGGACCCGCAGCGAGGGGCTGTGCGACAAGGAAATTATATTTCAAGCCAATCATACGTACTCCAGCCGCCCGCATCAGGAGGAAGCGATTCGCGTAACCTCAGAGTGGCTGGAGCGGCTTGACCGCCAGCAGCAAGAATGGCATCACTGGTCCATCTAGCTGCCGATTAATCAGTGCTGTCCCCTGACGCGTTCTCCTTCTGGAGAGCGCGTTCTTCTTTGGGCAGAGGCGTGGAGATTCGTTTGTATTTCCCGTTGTAGGGAATTTCGATGTCCACATTCAAGTGTCGTATGGAGTTATCCTTCACCACGATTTTGTTGCCGTTTTGCGAGATGCGCTTCCACTCCTTCACATCCTCATGCCATAGGCTCTTCCCCAGACTGAAGATGTCGACGCCATTCTTCACGCCCTCCAGCAAGACATCCCGAATCTGTCTCGATACCTTCTGCTCCGCCAGCTCTACCATCTCATTGTAGTTAAGCGGTTCATTGTATTCGTACATAGCTCCGATCAGCTTGAGATTAATATCAAAATAGACCTCGTCACCCTCGACGATGGGCTTGATCTTGATTTTCGGCCTGCCGATGCTCAGGTTCGCATATTCGATGCCATCCTTCTCGACAGTTAACGGCGCGCGGTTCGTTCCCTTCTGCATCCATTGATAGCCGCTCAGCTTGGTATGGCTGAAGAAGGACATATCTCCGTTCGTGGCGATAAAATAAATGCCGGCCATCGTCAGCATCTCCAAGGGCTTGCCGGTATCCTTCCACATGACGCGATTGATTCCGATAATCGGGAGACTTGCCGTCATGGCAGGTTCATTATAATCGGCGATGTAACGGAACATCTCAATTGGCGGGATGACGGAGTGCTGGTTGTAATTAGGCAGAGGGTTATGAAGGATCGTATACAGCGATGACATATTGAACAGTGAAAAGGCTGCGAGCAGATCCTCCATCGAGTCTTTGGTAGCATAAATCCACAGATTGTAACGGACCTCGGGATAGCGGTTCAGCATATCGATCATCTTGATGCCTTTCGTTTTCAACGCTCGCTCGGATAAAATGATGGCGGATATATGCCCCCAGGTAATCGGAATTTGCGCGGAGCGGTACAGGTCGTTGACTGCATTGTTGAGTGTGGAGCCTTTGCCGCGACCGATGTAGGTGGTGGGTGTCGAGCTGTTCTTGCCGCCGGTCTCGCTTTTGGCAATATTGGAGAAGTCGAGCATCTGGGCGTAGACGATAAACTGATGGTCATGATAATCAATGCCCAGCGCCTTTACGTACGACTTGCTCTCTACATCAGAAGCGCTCCAGCAGCCGCATAGCGTTGTGGAGCAGAAGATCAGCAGAATCGCAATGGCTATCGGTCTTCTCAAGGCTTGTTCCCTCTCTTGTCAGGTTGTGAGGTGTTCAGATATTCCGGTCTTTTCTTTCTCCATTGGTAAGGCAGCCTGAATAATGCGGCCATCATCTCCCTCAGCTTCAGCGGTGCGGCTGGGGCCAGGTAAGGGACGCCAAAGGAGTACACATTGGACAAGTAGAGGACGAAGGCGATGACGGACAGAATGAATCCGTACATGCCCAGCGTCGCACCCATGAGAAAAGAGAAAAATCGGAGCAGAATCGTCGTGCTGGTCAGCGATTGATTGACAAGGGTTGACCCCGAGACGACCGTAATGGCGGTAATGACGATCATCATGGGGGAGACCAGCCCCGCCCGAATGGCCGCATCGCCGATAATAAGTCCGCCTACAACGGTCAAGGTCTGGCCGATGGAGCTTGGCAGCCTGACCCCGGCTTCGCGGAACAGCTCCATCAGGACCATGATAAAGAACATCTCCAGCGCGGACTCCATCGGCAATCCATGCCTGCCCATCGCAATGGTGGCCAGCAGCGGGAAAGGCACTTGATCGGAATGAAACGTCGTTAGCGCGATGTAGAAGCCGGGCAGGAAAATGGTCGTGAGCAGCCCAAAGAAACGAAGCATGCGGCCGATATTGGCGGACATGAACGGAAAGTAGGAATCCTCCGGCGATTTCATCAGCAGGAACAAATTGATGGGAGCGATGATGGCGGTCGGATTGCCGTCTACAATAATGATGAATCGCCCGTTCAGCAAGCATTCCACAGCGAAGTCCGGACGGCCTGTATAATGCGTCGGCGGAAACAGCGTAATCGGGCTTGATGCCAATAGCTCTTCCAGGTTGCCAGTGGAGATAATCTGTTCGACATCGATCTTGCTGAGCTTGCGGCGGATGTTGTCAATCGTCTCGATATTGGCGATATCGCTGATGTAGAGCAAGGCTGTCTTGGTCAGCGTTCGCGTACCCAGCACATAGTACTCGCACGCCAGCGTATTCGTACGCAGCCGCTTGCGAATAAGTGCGACATTGGCGGACAGCTGCTCCGTAAAGCCATCCTTCGGTCCGCGAATAGACACCTCGGTCGAGGACTCCTCCGGGGGACGGGAAGGAACGTTCGCGATATCGATCGTCCATATCGCTTGAAGGCTGGGCAGACAGAACACCAGATGGCCCTCGAAGACGTACGAAGCCAGCTTGAGCCGGTCCAGGCGGTCGCGGACGTAATCAAGCGAATTCCACTGAAGATCCGCAGCCATGTTAATCGCTTCACTGCGTATGAACTCGGTCTTGGCATAAACCCGTCTAAGCTCAGGCAAGACGATATCGTTAATCAAGTTCGTCTCGATCATGCCGCTGCAATAGATGAACAGGCCAGTTACCGTAGCAGGAGGAGTGCCGAACGAATGGTTGAAGATGATGACATCATTGCTAAGCTGGAACCAGCTGCGCAGAATGTGCTCGTCGAACGGTTTCGGAATATCTTCTCCATCATGATTGTGATCGGTCGAGATCATGGCGTCTGCTCTCCTTCCTTCTGCTAATGAGGGAAGCGATCCCCAGCAATAACGTAATGCCAACGACATAGATCAGCAGCGCTGGAAAATGAATGTACTGCAAGTAAGCCAGCGTCTCATCGTCCCGCCATGGGAGCATGGACAGCACGATCATAGCCAGCGTGACTATAGAGAGAACGACAAGGCGTTTCCTTGGCCTGCGCACATCCAGCATGTCGACGATCAAATAAAGAGTAATGGACACTCTGGCGAATGCGCCGCACAGCCATTGGTAGATGGACATAAAGTCGACATGCTGGAATAACGTGCCGAGAGTAAGAAGCTTCCATTGCTCGAAGGCCGTATGCCTCTGCTTGGCAGCCTCCGCCGGACCGAACTCGGCTATCGCGCCAATCGTAGGTCCCAGCGTCATGCTGACGAGAAACAAACCAAGCAGGAGGACATGCCACCATCGGAGCTTCGACTTCAGCTCATGCTGATACAACAGCAAGATCCACGCTTCCAATAGCGCGGCAAGGACATAGATCAGACCGCTGCCGACCGGCTGCCATCCGTTCTCGAAGGCAGGCAAGAGCCTGCTGTAATCCTTGAACTTCATGTTCGAGCTCATGACGAAATAGCCTAGCAGCAGAACGAGCGGCAGCAGGATGCTTGCCGTCATCGCAATCGACTTAATGCCGCCATAAGCCGCCATCATCGAGATAAGGGCTGCGGCAACGATAATGACAGGAAGCGGGGTCTGCTGCATATAGGTGGTAACTGTCCACATCGAGGTGTCATGAAGGGTGTAAGACCCCGATATAAAGAGGACCACAACGGCGGATATACGGAACATCCATGCCGGTACAATGCCGAATTGTCTATCGATCCAGTCGGGGAGGCGTTGTCCCTTGAGGGCTCTCACAATACCGAAGATGAGAAATATCCATATCAGGAATATGGGCGCAGCGACCAGTACGGCCACCCATGAGTCCCGCCCGGACACGCCAAGTATGACGGGTATCGCCATCACATGAGAGACGAGGCCGGCGCTTAAGATGAGAATGGAGAATGAAAGCCAGGTCGAGATTTGACCTCTTCCGCTGCTCATGTACGTACCTCGTTTCGATGGGAGATGGAGATAATTTGCTCAATTAATGGGATTTTAATCAATTAATCCGTAATTTTGTCGAGACAAGCCGGAGCATCTGTGATTAAATAAAAATGAGGTGTAAGCGGATTCCAACAGGTATACGGATGATCTCCTATTAATCTAGTAAAGGCGGGTTTTAGAATGAAATTCGGATTGCGAACTTCGACGGCTGCCCTTCTGGCCAGTCTATTCCTACTCTTGGCGGCATGCGGCGGGGATAAAGCCGCTATTACCGATCCGACCGAATCGCCTGCCCCTATCGTGACAGATACGCCGACCCCTGATCCAACGCCGAAGCCGTTCTCGGCTCCGCTAACCGGTGTCGAACGGGATGATGAAGCCAAGGATCGCCCCATTGCGGTGTTGATTAACAACTTCTCGGCAGCCCGTCCGCAGTCTGGCTTGACGAATGCGGATGTCGTGTGGGAAGTGCTGGCGGAGGGCGGGATAACGAGACTTGTTGCGGTCTACCAGAGCACCGATGCGATGGAGGATACGATTGGTCCGATCCGAAGCAATCGGGCGTACCTGATCGATATTGCGGATACTTACGGGGCCATTATGGTTCATGCAGGCGGCAGCCCGGAAGCCTATGGCATTCTGCAAAAGCAAGGCAAGCCGTACCTGGACGAGATTACGAATGCAGGTCCTTATTATTGGAGAAGCAAGGAACGCAAGGCTCCGCATAATCTGTACTCGAACTTGGAGAAGATGCATCAGGGTGCGGACAAGAAAGGCTACAAGAACGACTTGCCGGTAGCCACTTACCCCTTCACGGCAGAGGGCACCATTACAGGGAGTGTAGAAGCAGGCGCTGAATCCGCGACAAAAATCGACATCACGTTCTTAATGCAAAGCTATAAGGTCGGATACATATATGATGAAGCAAGCGGCTTGTACAAAAGAAGCATTAACGACGAGCCGCATATTGATTTGAACAACCAGGAGCAGCTCAGCGCGACGAATCTGGTTGTGTTCGAGACGGGGCACAAAACGCTGGATAATGTCGGCAGGCTGTCGGTCGATCTGCAAGCGGGCGGAGCGGGCTATCTGTTCCAGAAGGGCAAGCGGATCGATATCGAGTGGGTTCGCAGTCCGGACGGCATGATCCGGTTCAGCAAGGACGGCAGCGAGGTGTCGTTCCTGCCGGGCAAGACGTACATTCACATTGTTCCGAACAAGCCGGCGCTGGCCGACCATGTGGTTCTAAATCAGCAATAAAAAGGTTGCAATGGGCAATACTAAGAACGTAGCGAGCCTGCCTCGCCAGCGTTCTGAAGATCGGCGAGAAGATGCGATCCCGGACGGGTTCGCATCTTTTTTCGTCATTTTTGGACAAAACTATATATTTTTATTGTTAAGGTTCAAGAAATATGATTAAATTTTTCATGAATGTTTACACTCCGTTAACAATTCGGTAGTAAACTGATTCAGGTATGTGTCACAGACAGCTTAACATTCTAAGTCGATAAGGGGATTGACATGTTCAAGAAGAAGGATATTTTCTTTAAAACGCTCGAGGAAATGGCAGACACAATCGTTGAGGCGACGGAATACTTTGCGAAAGGTGTATCCGATTTATCTGACGTAACGGCCTTCGCCAAAAGAATGAAGGAATTCGAGAGCCAATGCGACCAGTACACGCATACGATACTGAAGGAATTGAACAAAACGTTCATTACGCCAATCGAACGTGAGGACATTATGGCACTCACGACTTCCCTTGACGACGTGCTGGATGGCATCGAGGCTTGCGCCTCCCGTTTCGAAATGTACCATATTCGCGAGAAAGACGAGTACATTACGCTGTTCGCAGACGTTCTCGTACGTTCTACGCATCAGATCAAGAGCGCAATCTACCTGTTGACACAGAAAAAACTACTCGCGATCCGCGAGCATTGCATCGCTATCAATGAGCTCGAGAATCAAGGCGATGACGTGCTTCGTGTATCGATTACAACTTTGTTCGCTAACGTGAAGGACCCAATTGAGCTGATCAAGCGCAAGGAAATCTACGAAAGACTTGAGCAGACGACCGACTACTGCGAGGATGTAGCCAATACGCTGGAATCGATCATCATGCGCAATAGCTAACTTTAGGGAGTAGGGGTCGTCATTATGGAATTGTATGTGTTATGGATCGTTGTTTTTTTGGCGCTTTCTTTTGATTTTATTAACGGTTTTCACGACACGGCTAACGCGATTGCGACATCCGTATCTACTCGTGCGCTGAAACCTAGAGTTGCGGTATTGATGGCCGCTGTTATGAACTTCCTCGGCGCGCTCACCTTTACAGGAGTAGCCAAGACGATCGGGGGTGGCGTCGCCAATCCCGCTGACTTGGAGTTCGGGGTCGAAATTGTTATTGCCGCGCTTCTTGCCGCAATAGCCTGGAATTTGATCACCTGGTGGTTTGGCATTCCTTCGTCCTCTTCCCATGCGCTGATCGGCTCCCTTGCCGGAGCGGTTATTGCGGGTGCAGGGATGGGCTCGATTAATGCATCGGGATTTACCGATATCTTGAAAGCTCTGCTGATTTCACCGCTGATTGCTTTTACAGCTGGCTTTATTCTGATGTGGCTGCTTAAGAAGATATTTGCCAATGCAAGTCCGCATAGCGTGAACAAAGGCTTCCGTTCTGGGCAGGTCATTACGGCCATGTTCCAATCCTTCTCGCATGGTACGAACGATGCGCAGAAAGCGATGGGAATTATCGTATTTGCCTTGGTCGCAGCCGGCATCCAGGACAATATGGACGTTCCGTTATGGGTTAAGATCTCCGCAGCGACAGCGATGGCGCTCGGAACCTCTGTAGGCGGATGGAAAATCATCAAGACGATGGGAACGAAAATATTCAAGATCGAACCGATCAACGGCTTTGCTGCGGATATGGGCTCTGCAGCGGTTATTCTGACTGCAACAATGCTTCACTTGCCCGTAAGTACAACGCATGTCATTACCTCGTCGATTCTAGGTGTGGGCAGCGCTAAGCGCTTCTCCGCTGTACGCTGGGGTGTTGCGGGCAGAATTCTGATCGCATGGGTCATTACGATCCCGATTACTGTTTTCCTTGCTATGATTTTCTTCTGGATCATTAAAGCGTTATTCCTGTAATATCGGACTTCGTACGAAGACGAAGGACAGCTGGCGCCCGGTTAAGGGCGATAGCTGTCCTTCTTGCTTGCTCTAGATGGGATTAACGTCTTCTTTTTGTATTTCGTCGTCTGTTTGCCGTCCCGCTCTTGGATCTGCCGCTGCCTGTTCCGGTCCGGCGGCTCTTGCGCCTGGATGGTCTGCGGTCGCTGCTTGAGCTTCCTCCGCTGCTTTCCTTTGAGCCTTTTTTGCCGAATGAGGGTATCAATAATTTCGCAAGCGGTGCCATCTGCGTGATGCTGCCGAAGACCTTTTGGACCTTGGTAATGGTTGTTAATATGCCATCCAGGCCGCCCATCCGGTCGACAAAGCCTTTGATTTCATTCAGATTGGCCATACTGGTCAGATTAGAAAGCGAGAAGCCCTTCTTCGGCTGCACCTCGGGCGGCTGGCTGGGCGGTATAACGGCCGGCAGCAGGCTTGGGCTTGCCTGCGTCTGCGAGATATGGACGTTCTGCGGCGGCGCGGCATCGCCGTTATAAGGAAAGGCGCCTTGCTGCCCGTTATAAGGTCGGCTGAGTGGATTCTGCCCTTGCCGATGCGCATAATCCTGGTCACGCCCAGCGCCTCCACGGTTGCCGACGCCGGGATATTGATGATGATTCAAGGAGATCACAACCCTTTTTTTATTAGTCTATGGAATAGGCTATGAGGTGGATTGGACGAATGCCCGGTTATGGAATAAAATTAGTGATATATGCCCTGTCGCAAGATGACAATGCCGCATCGGACGGGCCTTTCTTCTTACATCCTGTAAAGCGTGAATACGGTAACGTTTGAAAAAAAATCCTTAAACCTTTACAATGATAGCAATAGTACTCATGGGAGTGAATGCGAATGCAGCTGAAGAAGCTGAATGATAAAGCAATAGACCAACTATTTGAAGCGATCCTTACATTGAAATCGGTTGAGGAATGTTATGTTTTCTTTGATGATTTGTGTACGGTTAACGAGATACAATCTTTGTCGCAGCGTCTGGAAGTAGCCCGTATGCTTGGCAAAGGCAGCACCTATAATCAGATTGAAGCGGAGACAGGTGCCAGCACAGCGACGATCTCCAGGGTCAAGCGTTGTTTGAATTACGGCAACGATGGATATAAAATGACACTAGAGAGATTGGGCCGCTAGAAGGAAGGGCTCCACATGAATCCCGGCATTCTGGTCGTTAGTCACGGTTCCAGGGAAAAAAGTTGGGTCGACCTTATAGACGAAGCCGTACGCCAAGCATCGGGCAGCATTCATGTGCCCGTTGTTTCTGCGTTTTTGGAGATCGTTGAGGGCAGACTTATTCAGGATGGTATAGACGAGCTGGAGAGACAGGGAGTGACGGACATGTTCGTGCTCCCGTTATTCGTTTCTTCTGGCAGTACCCATGTCGATGAGATCGGTCAGGCGTTCGGACTTACGCCGCTGACTGATTTTGAAGGAGACTTGGGTTTGTTTCGTGTGGAGGCGAATGTGCATTACGGCTCTCCCATTGATGATGACGAAGACATTGCAGAGATGTTATATGCGCATATTTCGAATCTGTCGACCTGCCCAGAGCGAGAGGCTGTGCTGTTGATCGGCCATGGCAGCAAGGAGCCAGTCTTCCATGAACGCTGGCAGGACGGATTGTCCGGACTTGCAGAGCGTGTACGAAGGCGCGGCGGATTCGGCAGGGCTGATTATGCCATGCTGCTCCCCGATCAGGCAGCGGGCAAGCTGGAGGCTCTTCAGGGGCAGGATGATGTGGATGATGTCCTTGTTGTGCCTGTGTTCCTAAGCCAAGGCTATTTCACGAATAAAGTAATACCCGCAAGACTTGAAGGATTGACCTACCGGTACAATGGCCGCGCTATGCTGCCTCATCCCGCAATCGAGAGATGGCTTCACCGGCAGATGGCAGGCTGGTTGTCCCGTAACGGTTATGGTTAGTGTTGTTCCATTAAGGAGGAGCGAGTTGCAATGAAACGCGCGAGGCTTATCTATAATCCGACGTCGGGCCGAGAAGAGATGAAACGACGGCTCCCGGATATTTTGCAGCGACTGGATCAAGGCGGCATCGAGGCCACTTGTCATGCGACAATTGGCGAAGGAGATGCGACGCTTGCCGCCGCTGATGCGGCAGATCGAGGCTATGACATGATCATTGCAGCGGGAGGTGACGGCACGCTCTACGAAGTCATCAACGGACTTGCGAATAAGCCGAATCGTCCGCCGCTGGGCATATTGCCTGTGGGGACGACGAATGACTTCGCACGCGCGACGGGCATCCCGAAGCACTGGGAATATGCTTGTGATCTGATCATCGGCCAGTATACAAGACCTGTCGATGTAGGCGTGGCGAATGAGCGTTATTTCATTAATATAGCCGGCGGCGGGTCACTGACAGAGCTGACCTACGACGTGCCGAGCAAGCTGAAGACGATGGTTGGGCAATTGGCTTATTATATGAAGGGTCTGGAGAAGATGACACGCCTTCGTCCGACGGAGCTGAAGTTTGTAGCAGAGGGCGTCGGAGAATTCCATGACGAGTTCATGTTGTTCCTGATCTGCAACAGCAACTCCGTAGGAGGCTTCGAGCGGCTTGCGCCAGATTCCAAGATAGATGACGGCTTGCTGGATGTGCTCCTGATCCGTAAGATGAATCTGGCGGAATTTATTCGGCTTGTCACGCTGGCTCTTCGGGGCGAGCACTTGTCTGATCCGCATGTCATTCATTTGCGCACGAATAGCCTGAAGGTAACGACACCGGATTATGTGCAGATTAATCTGGACGGCGAATACGGCGGCGTGCTGCCTGCCCACTTCTCGGTGCTTCCTTCGCATCTGCGCATCTTCGCGGACGAGACAGGCGAATCGACGTATCGGTAAGGGGACAGTCAAACTGCAAGCATGAGAGAACGGAGATTATATGACTAGAAAATCTGGAAGAAACGCGAGGAGCGCGAGACCGGCCAAGCCGAGCTACGACACTCCGTTTCAAAAAAATGAAGAAGTCACGGTCGACCTGGTCGGCCTGACGCATGACGGTGACGGGGTAGGCCGGGCGAACGGCTTTACCCTGTTTGTTCAAGGCGGGCTTCCCGGGGAGCAGGCGCGCGTGCGCGTCATGAAGCTGAAGAAGCAATACGGGTATGCCCGCTTGCAGGAGCTGGTCAAGGCTAGCCCAGACCGGATTAACCCGCCATGCGATATCTACAAGGAATGCGGCGGCTGCCAGCTGCAGCACCTCGACTATGAAGCGCAGCTCGCTTGGAAGCGGCAGCATGTCGTCGATAATTTGACGCGTATTGGTAAGCTGAACGTAGCTGGCGAGAGAGACGCACAGGACGGCGTTATCGTACATCCGACCATCGGCATGGAAGATCCGTGGCGTTACCGCAATAAGGCGGCTGTGCCTGTCGGTGCGGCAGGGGAGAATGGCGAGCTGGTTGCCGGCTTCTATGCGCGCGGCACACACCGCATTATCGATATGGATGATTGCTTGATTCAGCACGAGCATAACGACGAGGTCGTCCGCGTCGTGAAGAAGGTGGCGCGCGAGCTGCGTATCCAACCGTATGATGAATCGACGGGCAAGGGCGTCCTGCGCCATATTATGTCCCGGACCGGCGTTGTTACGGGCGAGATCATGGTCGTGCTGGTGACCAACGGCAAGCGGCTGCCTCGTCAGCCGGAGTGGATCGAGCATCTGCGCGCTTCGCTGCCTGGGTTGAAGAGTATTGTGCAGAACGTGAATGAAGAGCATACGAACGCAATCTTCGGCGATGAGACACGCGTCCTATGGGGAAGCGAGTTCATCTATGATGAGCTGGACGGGATTCGCTTCGCGATCTCGGCGCGCTCGTTCTATCAGATCAATCCGGCGCAGACGGTGGCTCTGTACCGCAAGGCGGTGGAGTATGCGGCGCTGAGCGGCAAGGAGCGGGTCATTGACGCGTATTGCGGCATTGGTACGATCTCGCTGTTCTTGGCGAGACAAGCCGGCCATGTATACGGCGTCGAGATTGTGCCGGAGGCGATCGAAGACGCGAAGCGCAACGCAGCGCTGAACGGCATCGACAACGCCAGCTTCGAAGCCGGCCCCGCCGAGGTCGTCATGCCTCGCTGGCGCCAGGAAGGCGTAGAAGCCGACGTCGTCGTCGTCGACCCGCCGCGCAAGGGCTGCGACCCGGCGCTGCTGGAGACGATCCTCGCGCTTCAGCCGAAGCGCGTCGTCTACGTGAGTTGTAATCCATCCACGCTAGCGCGTGACCTGCGCATCCTGGAGGATGGCGGGTATAGGACCGTGGAAGTGACTCCGGTGGATATGTTCCCTTGGACGGTTCATGTGGAGAGTGTGGCCTGGTTGGAACGGGATAAAACAGTGTAGCGAGCCCCTTATAATTATTAGTTTTCCAGCATTTACAGTTAAATACCAAGAATGTTCTACGCGTTTTTGAATATTGGCCATATCGTAATCTCCAATACTTACAAGTGATAGCTCCACAAATATCCAAAAAACCCTTGCTACGCAAGGGTTTTTTGATATTTGATTTAACTTTAATAACGGTACACATAGGTGACATAAACAGTAACGAACGGATAAGTTATCTTGCTCAGGGAACAGTTTTACCGCAAACTTGCATAACTTTAGGAATTGTAGTTTCGTTCCTTGAATTTTTTTTGCTCAGTCTATTCTTCTTCAATAAATTGAGGCGATCCTAAAAGGTAAATGGAAATGCATGTTAGTTAGTACCCAGTACTCTTCTGGATATAGACTTTTTTCTTCTAGTTACCTAGGGTCGAGAGGAAGGAAGCTCCCCTTTTTCAACGATCAGTTTAGAGCAACCCCATTTGACATTTGTGGGCTCATAGAAAAATTAATTCTTGTCGAATTATAAAAGATGCAGTAGATCTACAGTGGTAGAATTTAGAATTTGCTGTTACAATGTGAGCATATATTAGAAAAAAGTTTGATCATTTTGGGGGTATTATTGTGACGCATGTAGAATTTATTCCAGGAATAATGGGCTCTGAGCTATACATAAATGATTCTAAGAAATGGCCGGCAATTATGCCTGGACCTCTAAAGGCAATTCAACTAAGAGATAAGAAAGACTTTTATTCAACCAGACCGTTACTCACATACTTCAAAAAGAAAATATATAAGAAGATTAATAGTTATTTGAACAAGAATTATGAGTCTTATAATTTCTTCTCGTATGATTGGCGACATGATTTGCTAAGTGAAGATACTTTTAATAGATTATTAAATCAACTCGAAGATAAAGATGAGATTGTACTCGTCGCCCATAGTATGGGGGGGATTTTGGCACATCAATTTTGTCTTTGGTGTGAAGCGGAGGGACATCCAGTTGTTAATAAAATCCGCAGAGTAGTAACTTTAGCTACCCCTTGGAGAGGTTCCCCTGATGCACTATGGAAATTATATTATGGCGAACCACATCCTTTTCCTGAAATGCCTTTAACATCAGCGGAAATAATGAAACAGGTTTCAAGTAGTTTCCCATCTGTTTACCAACTACTTCCTCGTATGGACGCTGTTCCAGAAAATGACTTAGTTTACGATGCAAGTATTGGGAGAAATCTACATTACAACGAGATTTACGATACTATGTTGACTAGACCACAGAAAGAATATTTTAATATTTACGCAAAAGGATTTATCGGTAAGGTGTCTAGTAATTGGCCCGAAAATATTTCAACTTATGCAATGATTGGTCAAGGGCACAGTACAATAAAAACAATAACTAAAGCAATAATAGATGAAAATAACATTGTATATAGTAAGGAAAGTATGTATATGGGTGCAGGTGATATTACTGTACCAGTTGGCTATGCACAACCATACGATGTAAAGACTCAATGCAGGTATGTCCGTTCTACTCACCAAGGGATTGTTAAAAATAATGAAGTTTTAAGTTGGCTCAGAGCAGTTATTAATGACGAGGACAATATAAATGAGTACATTTTTGATACAGTTTCATCAAAAATGTATTCTGGTGATATAATTCGCATTGCATGTCCAGTAAAAGTTTCAGTATATAAGGACGGGGAAGGTTTTATTGCTGGTGAAGCAAATGATCTCGAAGAATTAAAAAACCAAATTGAATATATTACATCACAAAGTGACATTGAAGAAGAAGATGAAGAAGATAATGATGTAATTGATGAAATTAAGGTATTTGGAGATACAACGTACGTATTTTCTGAAGGTCAGAGCAATTACAAATATAAAATTGAAGGAAAGGAACAAGGAGTAGCTTCAATTGAAATAACAAAATATAAGGAAGGGGAAATACTGGAGCGTAAAGTATTTCCTTCAATCGAAGTGAAAGAGGGAGATATATCAACACTCAATGTTAATTCATTAGAACAAATCACACTAAGCTTAAGTGATGGTAAAACAATTCCACCTAAATTGGTCAGCAAGCAAAATTTTAAGAAAGCCATTAATCCAATCACGAAAATTGATTATGTAGTTCAAGGCATGAATAAGGAGATAATAACTGAATCAGGAATAATAATTCAAGCCCCGGTTAAATTTACATTTAATATAGAAGGAATATCTGAAGAAGATTATCTTGAGACAATCGTAATTGTAAATGGTGAAAAGTATGTCAGTCTGAATAAAGAGTTTATTTTCAGAAAACCAGTTCCAGGGCCTAATGATATTATTATTTACTCGCTTGCCAAAAGTGGTCTTATTGAGAAAACACCTACAAAGTTGAGATTTATTTTAGATGTTGAAGCGCCAGTAACAAAATATACGTTAGTACTTTTTCAAGATAAGGTCCAAATGTACCTTCGTGCCGAAGATGATTCTAAAGGTGAAGTTCTCACTAAGTACTTAATAAGTAAAAAACAAGAACAACAAGTTCAACAAGAGCAGCAAGAAACCATGCATGATTATAATAAGGATGGAATAAACTTCAATTATTCTAATGATTCAGAAGTTAATTTCTACTCGATTGATTTGGTCGGTCATAAGGAGAAACCGAGAATTATTAAGCTTCCTGATGCTTCGGTCCGACAAAAAATATTTGAATCTAGACCTGAAAGATACAAGGATATTGCTGATAAACTAGGATTAGACATTGAAAAAGTTGATTTCACAGCTAACAATAAGAACGTTAATCCAGACCACAAAATAAGAAAGAATATCAGTAATGTTTTAATAACCACTCAAAGTGGTGATATTTATTCTATAGTACTGTCACAAAGTACGGATGTACTTTGGACTCTACACCCAAATGAAATATTACAAGAGAAGGAAATTAAGAAGTCACATCCATTTAAATTTAAGCTTGTTACTGAAAACGGATTTGTTAAAGGAGAGAATGTAAGTGTTAAGCTTGTCCCAAAAGGGGCTAGGGATACATCAGTAACATTAGAAAATGTGAAATATAATGAAGTGAATCAGGAATACGAAGGAAGTTTTTCAGCTGATATGGTTCCTCGATCAGTACGAGAAGGAAAAGTACAAATATTAATTAACAAAAAGGTACACCGTGAGTTGATTTTTAAAATTATGTAGGAGGGGATTTGGGATATGATAATTATTGCAGTGATAATCTCGATAATCATATCCCTTATATCACTAATAATAGTTGTAAATATAGTTAATCGTGGCTTAGGTTTCTTAAAGGACGATGAATACATCTTTTCCAGATATAACATTTTTCAAATAATGTTACCTTCCTTTTTAGTGTCATTTTCAGTAATTACTTTGATATCAAATACTAATGGTACACTTACTAAATTAATTCAGATTCTATGCGTTATTTACATATCTATTATGTTAGTTTCGTTAAATCATGGACGTTTGAAAAAAAGAAAAATAAAAAAGATAAAAAAACAAATTAACAATAACATAGTTGAACCATGGATAAAGAGAGTTGCAAATGGACATAGAGCTGAATATAGGACAGATCTATATCTATTTAATGGGAGAATTCAAGGTGAAGTTATTATATACATTTCTTTAGAAATTAATAAGATTCTTATCGAAGAGATAAAAAAAGAGTTGAAAAATTTTAATATCCATCTTCATTTCAGGGAGATTCCGAATACTCATAAGAAAAAATCATTTAATTATAAGTGATTTATTGTATTGAGACGGTTAATATGCTTCATGTTAACAAAAGTGAATAAGTAATTAATTCTTCTCTCTGGATTTCAATAATAAATTGAAAGTGTTATCGGCAGCTTGATCGACACTTTAAAGAGCATGTCGTTATTTCATTGTCGTCTGGATGTCGGCGTGAGATATCTTCGCATTTACATCTTGATTGATAAGCAGAGTTGCTGATGTATGGCGCAAGTTGTAGAATCTCTTATGGACTTTAGTTCATTTCGTTTTATAAAACGTGATAACAATTACCCGGCACATTGTGATAGAATGGCGTGCTTGCCTCCGAAAAGAATACAAAAAACTCATCTCCTCCTTGCTACGTATCTCTAATTTGATGCTTTTGTAACATCGATGTCTCATAGTAATTCTTTAGTTCTTTGATTAAGGAATCTGGTATCGTGAGTTTACGTTTAATATTCGTATTTCCTCTGCTGTGGCTAAGCGACTGGGCTACCTGGATGTACGGAAGAGACGAGATTAATATGATTCCATTCTAAGGTATGTAGCTCGCCTCTACGGAGACCGGTTGTCAAAGCAAGGGTATCTGATCCTCCAGTGAATTGGCTCATTCTCAAGAGCTCGAAATAGCTTCGATGCCTCGTGTTCGTTATAAACTTTAGATTCACGCTTGACAATCTTTGGACGTTTGACAGGGATTGTTTGAGATCAGTTGCCATTCCACTGAGCTTTTCAAAGTATCTTTAAGAACTCAATGAATGAAATGAGTCGTGGTTGTAGATATTCCACCAACTTTCCATCACCGTGATCCATTACGTTAAGCGAGTCAAGAAAACTAAGGATGTGCATGGGTTTACATCCGCAATCTTCAACTACGCAAATGTCGGTAGAATATGATTTTTGAGCAAATAATCATAGTTTCCAACGTTTTTAATTCAAGATTCTTTTCTCCGTACACTTCACGCCATTTTTAAAAAAATGCCAAAATGATAACTTTTCAGAGAAAAGATATGTCCTGTTTCGACTTCTGATTGAAATTTGATGAGTTCTTTTTCGGATTCTTGAATACCGGAGACCATTACCGTTTTATAACGTTTCACTCACTTGATAAACTAGTTATATCCTGACTCTACGACGAGTCTAAAAGAATATTTCCCTCTCCGCTCAATCCTAGCCATCGGTGTCCATTCATGCCAAAAACGTTAATAAAATACTAGAGTGAATTAATTTCATCTTTCAATGATTATGTCTCTTCTAGTAGACGACGCAGCGCTCTACATTACTACGCCAGGTTATTACGATGCGTCATGCATTCTACATCGAGTTTATGGGAGGCCGGCGGTATTTGTAACAGATGTTAAGGCACGTGGATAATCTTTGAACGAATCATTTTATTAACGTTAAGGAATAGCTTAACACTGCCTCGTCTTTGAAAAGGTTAATTCAGAACGACTTCAGGAACAGCAAGATATATGTTATTAGATGTTAGTTTCTTTGCATTTTTGTAAATAAAACTGAGCACCTATCCCTCAGCGGAGATGGTGCTCTTTATGTTTTATAGTTAAGCTTCTTGATAAGAGGTTTTATTCCAATTATTCAAAGCCAATGATAAACCATGCAGGGGAACTGCGTGCCTGAACTGAGTGTATTGTACTGCTTTAAAGCAACTGATGAAACAGAGGACTACGGGGAGGCAGTCTTGAATTATATAGAAAGCAATTAGGGATTACATATTCGTCAATATGATATTAGACATTCTATTGCACTTACACTTTCTTCATAATGGAGCGAATATAGCCCTAAATTCTTTAGCGAGGCCCCATAAATCTATCGCCATTTAGATGTATCATGTGGTCAGGATTGCCTGCAACCCAAATTTCTGTTTCCCAAGCAATTTGATCAATGAACTTTTTGAAGCCATTTTCAGAACTCATATCCAAGAAAGTAGTTACATAGATAATTCCACAGTTACAGTTTTCCAGCATTTTCTTAATCTCGTTCATCCTTTTTACTGATACAGGGCCAACGCTTGTGACGGCCTCAACGAAATAAAGCCAATTTTTTTCGGCAACATACAATACAACATCCGGTAATTTATCATGATCAGTAATTCGGACACCCAGTCTTCGAAGTTTCTCTCTGTTCTTGATTAAATCCTTCTTCACAGAGTCACCCACATACAATACTTCGGCTCCCTTGGCGAACCGTGGAGCGAAATCTTCAATAATAGCCTTTTGTAGTTGATTATGTTTCCCTGGACTAAATTGAAGTTCTTCACCATTGATTTTTACGGGCATCATCTTCATTTCTCGACGCTGGCTATATTGTTGGATTAATGTTTTGTTATTCTGCCGCCATTCTTTTAAAGTTTGTTCCCATTCAACCGTATTGTAAGATTGAATTACTTCGAGAACTTCATCTGTCAAGCGATAGGAATATTTAGGACTATTGGTAGCTCTCTCGTCATCGTCTTCGTTATTAAAAGCAATCGCACCATCACAAAATTGATGAACTGACTTTTTTCTTATGTCTTCTCGTGAATTTGCCGCATAAATCTTCCCATAGTGTTCAGCCATGAATTTCATCATGTCTACAATTCGCAAAGAGTTAATGGAAGCATCTGACCAGTTATCTTCTTCTTTCAGTCCTGCTAAAGAAAGCAGTACGTATGCACTTCTAGAATTTTGTTGTGGCTTAGGCATTCCCAATGCTTTTAATATCTCTTTTGCTTCAATTAATTTCCCCATCTTGATACCCCTTCTTTTATAATGCCGCAATTCAAATGACAATGGAGTGCAGAAAATAGAATTTTTATTGTTTCCTAGTGTATCTTACCATGTTCTAGTTTTGTTAATTTCAGTCTTCTCCAAGAATGATCTTTCAAGGCTAATATCCAATTTATTAGCAAGGTCACATATATTCCAAACTATATCGTACATTTCTAGTCCAAGATATTTTTTAATTTCATCAATGTTATCACGATCAGGATGGTAAGATATATGTAGTAGTTCCCTAACCATCTCACCAACTTCAGTAACGAGAAAAAGTGCTCTTTGTTCAATTGTTGACTTATCAAATCCCTTGGCAATACTGAACTCATTAATTTGCTTTTGCAATTCTGATATTTGCATCTTTTATCGTCGTCCTTTATTATTTATTGTGATTACGATACTTCATGTTGATTATTATATAGACATAGTAAATTGTCTACTCAGAATGCTGAACAGATTGAGTTTATCTATGGTAGGTCTAGATAACTTTCCACCTGACAGTATTGTATAAGAACTAGTTCAGGGATGAAAGCACAAGCTTAAGCGAATGGGCTATACACTTGTTCTTGATATCTACGCAATGTTGGGGTAAAAGTAATTAAGCCCGATTTGCATATAAGGCGATTATTAGTTAATGAATGATTGTATTTTCATAATGGATATCCGTTCGAAATTTAAAATAGTCAAAATTCTTAGTGCATTGCTGAGGAATCTGAAGTAAACCTAACCTTCTTAGATAATTTAATGTGGCTATACTGATTTGTTGATTAAGCCGAATATTTAGGGTAGCACTCAGAAATGTCATCTATGTGAACTTTAATATAAATGCATTAAGGGAATATTCCGACAAGCAGTAATAACTTTTATGATCTCTTTATAGGACAGCATAATTGCCTAGATCTAGGCATTGTAGTATTATTATATTTGTCCGAAAGCATCGGCAAAATCCTCGATGGGGAACACCCTCGGGGATTTTTATTGTATATTGATGTAGGCTACTATGCAGAATGATTTGAATGGAGTAAGGCTTGATACTAAATTAAGATGAAATACGTAAATTTGCGTAATCAAGAGGTGCAATCATGATGAAAATACTTGAGACTTTAGATAAAGAACGGGTGGCTGTTAATCCATTACTCAAACGTAAATCCGAGTTGGGTCAATATTTGACTCCATCAAGTGTTGCCCAATTTATGGCATCCCTTTTTGATAAACAAACAATGACTAGTCCAAAAATATTAGACGCGGGAGCAGGAATTGGGGTTTTAACTAGTGCATTTTTAGATCGTCTTGTAACTGAAAAATTGAGTGATACTGCTAATGTCAATGTTGTTGAAATAGATGAGATTTTAAGAACGCGACTCTTATCATCATTATCTTTATTTGATGGAAAAATAAAACTTAGCAGCAATGTAATTGATAAAGATTTTATAGAATGGGCGACCAATATTCTACTTGATGAAAATAGTTTACTTGAAGGTGAAAAAACTCGCTTTACTCATGCAATTTTGAATCCACCATATAAGAAAATTATGAGTTCATCTCGGCATCGCATGCTTTTACGAAATGTTGGTATTGAAACTGTCAATTTATATTCTGCCTTTGTTGGTCTTGCAATTGAGTTAATGGAAAAAAATGGACAGATTGTTGCAATAATTCCGAGAAGCTTCTGTAACGGACCATATTTTCGTCCTTTTCGTCAACTTCTCTTAGATAAGACGGCGATAATACACATGCACTTGTTTGATTCGCGGGATAAGGCATTTAAGGACGATGAAGTATTACAAGAAAATGTTATTATGATGCTGGAGCGTGGAAGGGTTCAAGGTGATGTTACAATTTCAACTTCAAGGGATGATAGTTTTACTGATTATGTAGAGAATAGTTATCCTTTTAAGAAAATTGTCCAGCCTATGGATTCGGAGGTGTTTATTCATATCCCAACCTCAAATGAGGAAAGTATTATAGAAAAGTATCCGTCTGTTTGTTTTTCGCTTAAAGAAATCGGTGTGGAAGTTTCTACAGGACCAATAGTCGATTTCCGAGTAAAAAGCTATTTGAGGGATATGCCGGAAGAAGGTACAGTGCCTTTATTTTATCCCAATCACTTTGTTGGTTCCCAGACGGAATACCCAAAGGTTATGAAAAAGTCAAATGCAATAGTTAGAGACGATGTTATTGAAAAGTGGTTATATCCTAATGGTTATTATACAGTTGTAAAACGTTTCTCCTCGAAAGAGGAAAGGCGTAGAGTAGTTGCGGGGGTATTAAGTCCTCAAAGTGTTGATTATCCCGTAGTTGGCTTCGAAAACGGACTGAATGTTCTCCATTTCCAAAAGAAAGGTATTCCGGGAGAATTGGCTTTCGGACTGTATGCATACCTGAATTCTACCGCTGTCGATAAATACTTCAGGGTTTTTAATGGACATACACAGGTGAATGCAACTGATCTTAGAACCATGAAGTTTCCAAGTCGTGAAAAACTTGAAAAACTTGGTAGATGGGTTATGTCCTACTCTGGTAAGATAGAGCAAGAGGAACTTAATCAAAAGTTGGAGGATATTTTATGACAGATGGCAACCATCCTAATATTGAACAGGCATTAGATATACTCAAAGCTCTTGGTTTACCTAGAGCACAGCTTAATGATCGATCTGCTCTTTGCTTATTAGCCATTTTGAATATTACACCTGATAAGTCTTGGCCAGATGCAGAAAATCCATTAATCGGTATTACTCCAATGATGGACTTCAGTCGGACGAATTATGGCAGAGAGTATGCTCCCAATACTCGAGAAACATTTAGACGCCAAACGATGCACCAATTTATCTTTGCAGGTATTTCTTTATATAACCCTGACAAGCCAACCAGAGCAGTCAACAGTCCCAAAGCCGTTTATCAAATTGAACCTGAGGCATTAAAGCTTGTCAGGAAGTTTGGTACTCATGAATGGGATGCTTCTTTAGAATCATATCTTGCGACAAGACAAACGCTCGTGGAACGGTATGCCAAAGAACGGGAGCAAAACAGAATACCTGTACAGGTTGCTCCTGGAAAGCAAATTATGTTGAGCCAAGGTGAACATAGTGAGTTAATAAAAGCAATCATTGAAGATTTTGCCGCACGTTATGCACCAGGGGGGATTCTGATATATGCTGGGGATACTGGTGGGAAATATTTCGATGAAGATTTGTTAAGTAAACTTGGAGTTACGCTTGACTCCCATGGAAAGATGCCAGATGTCGTCATTTATTATCCTGAGAAGGACTGGCTGTTACTGGTCGAATCAGTAACAAGTCACGGACCTGTTAATGGAAAACGACATGATGAGCTAGCTAAGTTATTTGAAAGTTCTTCAGCAGGGATTGTATATGTTACAGCCTTTCCAAACAGATCTGTTATGGCAAGATATCTGAGTGACATTGCATGGGAAACCGAAGTATGGGTTGCGGATGCCCCGTCCCATCTAATTCACTTTAATGGAATAAGGTTTTTAGGACCATACTGATTTTATTTTATGAATGAGCCGTAGCGAGAGCTTGGCTTTTTTTCTTTTATCCTCTAGTATGTATAGGGAAATGCTAGACTTCCAAAGAGTAGGCTGATCCAAAATTATTGTAATATGTTTTGACTCTAACTATTCAAAACATAGGGAGTGAGTAATTCATCAAGATCAAACAAATGACTATTTCGATTCTGAACTTCACGAGACCAGTTTTGATCCTTGCGATGCTTATCCATCAAGAAGTTTCGTTCATCTGTTTCACCAGTGGGTTACGGTACCTAATGAGGTATTTGAAAAGGGGGATAATAGAATGAAGGGTATAAAAAGTAGTTTATTTGATCTTCAAAATGGAAAATGTGCAAATTGCGGAAAACTAATAAGTGATCTTGAAATGGTAACAATCGAACATATTCTGCCTAAGGCTGCGGGCAGAAATAACAGTATTGAAAATCTAGTATTAACTTGTCGAGAATGCAACTATTTCTTAAGTAATAATATTAAAGGCTTCGAATTTGAACAATATATGTTCAATATTTTTATAAAAAGTGAGAAGTTTACAAGAGTTCTTAGAGACTATAAAATTGGAGACCACTTTATAGCTGATATAATGGTGCAACAGCTAGATAATGATAAAATAGTTGAAACGATTATTGAGGTCAAATTCCATACTTCTTTTACGCTTGATAGAATTAATCGTATTATTGAAAGATTTAATAAAATTAGGGAATTGAAGAGAAATAGTGCGTTTACGCTACTTATTCCGGGAATATTATCTGAAGAAAGTGTCAATTTGTTAAAGGAGCAAAATATAGAAATCTGGGACGCGGAATATTTACGCAAAGAGTTTTCACAACAAATCAAGGCACTGGAACATCCATATTTCCAAAAATTAATTTTGTCATCACAAGAACGAAAAAAAGTTGAATACGAGTTCATTGAAAGATTAAGGAATTGCAATCCAGGAAGAGACCAATGGAGTGTATACCAGAGACTGATCGGAGAAATATTAGAGTATCTTATTTGCCCACCTCTAAGAAGTCCACTTCAAGAAAACTCTGATTTTTTTTCTGTGAATAGACGAGACTTCATACTTCCTAACTATTCTGAAACTGGTTTTTGGTCATATCTCAGTAATAGATATCTTGCCGACTACATAGTGATTGATGCTAAGAATTACAATAAAGGTATAACGAAAAAAGAAGTTTTACAGATGGCAAACTATCTAAAACCACATGGAACTGGATTATTCGGTATCATTATCACTCGTTATGGTACAAGTGAAAATACAATATATACCTTACGGGAAGTTTGGGCTTTGGAGAAAAAACTTATCATTGTACTAAATGATAATGACATAGAACAAATGTTACTTGAGAAGCTTAGCAATAGAGAGCCTGAAGCTGTTTTAAGGCAGAAAATAGAAGACTTTAGGCTATCGATTTGAATTAAATTCTATAACTTATAAAAAATAGTTGAGTAGGTGTGAGCAATCTGTATATCCCGAGAATGTTAGAGAAGCAAATGCTGTTTCATTAAAAAAAAACTTGTTCACTCTGTAAACTCAACACTGTGGAGAATGCTCACTGTTGGTCAGAACAGAAGTAACGGTATTGCGTAGCACTGTGGCGAGCAAATTACTAATCTTCAACAAGTGAGTTACAGTTCTAGTTTGCTCTGGAGGAACTAGTCATTATAGAAACCGCATATTGACAAGAGCCTTTAAGCAGAATTTAGAAATTCACTATCTATGCCAATTACTTATGGAAAAAGTCTATGCAACTATTGCATAGGCTTTTTATGATTCATTATTAGGATAACTTGAACAGCAATGCAGATATGGAATATATGCTGGACATGCTTAGAGCTTGTAAGTGATGCAAAGGTTCTTGTCTATAGTTGTTCAGAAAAATAGATTATGATTATTTGCGGCCCATTCGAGGAGAAATCGGCAGAAGACTGGCTCCGTTGATCATGAGGAGAGACATTATCTTGTAAGTACGGATAATACCTGTAATGGCAGATAGTATTGCGCTGCGAAGGGTTATAGAGTCTACTGTCATTACTCGGTTTCCTCACCCAGCAATTCACCAACAGAAATTTCTAAAGCCCTGGCGATGATTAATATTTCATAATCTTGGACAAGTCGATGCTGACCTTCCAAACGTGAAAGGCTGGTTGGACTGATATCTAGCCCGAGTGTTTGCAATCTGGCCAAGAATTCCTTCTGCTTCATCCCTTTTGCTTTACGCATCTTGAGGACTCGTAGACCGATAATATTTTTGTCGCCAGGAGGTTCTTTTCGATGCTTCATTTATGTGTCTCCTCTCATTTTACTCAAATTGTACGAAAAGACACTATTGTTTTAATGCGAATATCGCATTAAAATGAAATAAACCGAATATCGCATTAAATCCAAAAATACAATTTCGGGAATAGTGTGCCTACGTTGATCAGATGAGAAAAAGGAGGCTAAACAAATGCTTTACTTGCATGAAAGAATAGAGCAGGAAAGGCGCAAGATGAATACAATTGGCGAAACGTTGATTGAACAAGTTATTCCACTGTCTGAACATGAAGAGCTTCTAGCCATTAGCCGGGAAGTAGATAAGTTAATGTTGCGACTACATCTAACAAAGCTCAAAAAATCAGGAGGACACTATGCGAGGAGGAACATGCCTTGAAGCTTCCGACATGGTTTAAAAGTGTCCTACAAAGCAGATTGGATGATGTTTTTGCACGCGTAGCACTCGATCCTGAGTTTAAGAGAATACGGGAAGAAAAGGACTTGGCTTTTCAAAGGCTATTTTCAGATCCAACTATTATAAATAAACCGGAATTCTCTGAATGGGAAGATATAAGTCATTATAAGCAAGAAATGGAGAATGAATACTTGTACTGGCAGGGGATGCAGGACGGAGCACAGCTTGCATATGTCATAATGGCGTTAATAATTGATGATGAACAGGAGACGGGAGAATAAAAGTATAAATGAAGGAACTGCCCACATCTGAGCAGCTTGTACATCAGTTGTTTTTGGGGAGTAAATAATTTTACAATGAAATCCAAGGTGTTGCTTGCAAAAATCTCATTATGAAGGAGATAATACCGGTGATTGATATCCTTACTGATGAACACCGTCGTTTTCAGTCCATGCAAGCGATCAACGGCGTGAAAATTGTAGGCTCAGAAGCAATTGAATAAAATCCTTAATGCGTCACTTAAGCGCTACACCTCGACGCCGCAGAAGACAATCTCGAGCTCCAGCCGAAGCGCCTACGTCCGCTGCAACCCGTCCACACTCGCGCGTGATCAGCGCATCCTGGAGGATGGCGGGTATAAGACGGTGGAAGTAACTCCGGTGGATATGTTTCCTTGGACGGTTCATGGAGTGCTATGTATCTCTAGTAAGAACGCAGTGATGTAGAGCCACATTTAACCTACTCGTTGAAGTTCTATTTCACGAAATCATTGACTCATCTCGTTAACAGAGCGAAGCTAAGATAGTAAAAAGTTTACCTTAGATCCCTTTTATCAATTAAATGCGTTCAAATTTTTAAAACTACCTTCCCTATCAACTTTTCTTTATGCACGAAAGGGTTAGCCCACAAATGAGAGTCCGAACTTTCATTACGGTTGTCACCTAAAAAAAGTATTTGTTTTCGGGACTGTAATCGGACCGAATTGGCTCGTTTAAGTAACTTTCCAATCACCAAACTGATAATCATCCATCCATATTATTTTCTCAACAATAAAGTATATTATTTTTTACAGTGCCAGTTTCCGTGTAAACCTGTTTCCGTTAGGCTTGACGACTTTCTTCCCGGCTTAACGAGCAAAGCCCTCTTCGCACACAAGCAAACAGGCAACATATCTTCATTCTGACGCGTCTATTGAATAGGTGATAACGACGAAGCAAAACGGATTTCCGACTTACTTAAGCGAGAAAAAGAGCGAATTAACGGCTCGAAGCTGAACAGAAAAAAGGAAAAACCGTACAGAAAAGAGAGCGGGAACCCCCTATGGTTGACTCCTAGCCGGAAATTGGTTCATCGGATTGGCAAATTACGTTCGAGCGAATGGATTGCATATGAAAGAGGGCGTTTCTTAGCAAGCTCTAAGTATCAAATATAACGTTGGACGGAGGCGCGGTGATGGTACATATCAGGTGGATTGCGGTTCTAATGATAGGGTTGACGGCAGCGGCCTTAGCCGGAGGATGCGAGGACAAGCGACCTGCGGCGGACGACCCGATTGGCGTCCGGCCGGATATGGCATTGCGGGATGGTCAGGCGGATTGGGAGCAACCGTTGCAGTCTTCGGCAGTAGAGGGCAGTGCGCTGCGAACGACAGCCCAAATCAGCCGTCTTCTCCATGCTGGGATGACGCAGCAGGAAGCCACGCGACAATTGGGCCCGGCTTATGATGTCTATACGTTGAGCGATTACCTGAACGGACAATGGATCGAAGTCGATATATGGCGCTATGATTACGCGAATAAGGATTACCGTTTTGTTTTTCGGGAGGGTGAGGGCCTGATTACGCCGGATTTAACCGCATTTCAGAATGATGTGCTGCAGGCGCAATTGTTCCTTGAATGGTCCAAAGAAGGCAAGCTGATCTATGCGGTCTTATATTATGAAGACGCGGACGGCAATGTACATAACTATATTCCGGCCTTCGGAAATTTACCCGGGTCATCGTCGGAGGACAGCCGGCTGGCCGCCAAGAACGGGATCAAGATCGGACAAACAGTCGGCGTGAAGCGCAATGGAGCGGCGTTCGACCTGAAATCCGCGCCAACGCCGCAGTTTGCATTCTTGACAAGCATGTCGGAATCGTATCAAATCAAATCGTTGATGGCGCACTTCGCCGAGTTGGACCTAGAGGGTAGCCGCGGTTGGGTGCCTTTATGGTATCTGACCGAGAAAGCGATGGAAATCAGAGAGATCAAACCGAAACGAATGATTATGACCGGATCGGGCACGGCGGAATGGTACCCGAATTCGGGGTTGTCCGTGGCAGAACTGGTGCAGGGGGATTCCATCTATATCTTTGAAGAGTACGGCGATTATTATGGTGCCGTCGCGCCGTTGTCGAAGAAAGCCGGCCAATCTCCCGGATTGGTATGGATCAAGAAGTCACTCTTGCGTTCAGATGATGAGGCGGGCAGCCGATATACGCCGCTCTTGTCCGCAGACACAGAGCTTGATTCCACCTTGCTCGAAATAGCCGTGAACAGCCTGTTGCGGCTTGGGGAGTCCAAGAAGCGCATTCGTGAAGTGTTCGGCGAGCCCCATTTTATCGAGACTTCTAATAATGTGATGCCTACTGGCGAGCCGATGAAGACGCTGGAACAATGGCGGTATGAACATGCAGAAACGCTGCTTGTCGTGACGTGGGATGAAGACGGGGGACTTCGCGAATACGTCTTTGAAGCAGAGGATGCCGAGCATCCATCCATCGCATCGCGTAGACTCGATTGGCAATGGCGCGTTCAAAGCGATATGGCGTACAATTTCCTGATTGGGCAGGCGGAAAATTTGCTGCTCATCGCCGGTCATGACGGCGGATTCAGCGGGATGCATTACGACTCCAACTTGTATGCGGTTAATCGTCACTCGGGCGCGAAGGTATGGCAGGTCGATCTGGATTTCAGTCTCATCGGCTATGTGATGTCTGAGAATGAAAAGTATATCGCCTTCATGAGCTATGATTCCAATCCTGAATATGAGGGGAAGACGATCTACAGAGTCCATGTGATCGACACGCAGACCGGGGAGAAACGCTGGGAGAAAGAACTGCGATATGCGACCGATAAAGACCATGTTTGGGGCATCGGGATCGCCGCAGCCGGGCAGACGCTGGCTGTAGGCGTGGAGCTTGGCGATGACTCAGGCGGCAGGCGAGGGAAAATTGAGACGTGGGAGATGGATAGCGGTGAACCGATGTGGGAGCGATCCTTCGATCAGGCCGTCTATCTGCATACCGGCTACTTTGCCGAGTCGCGCTTGCTGGCTCAGATCGGGCCGTACGGACTCGATGGCGGCATCAGCGCGGGTGTGATCGGGCTTGACCCGATCAGTGGCAAGACCGCATGGACGAACAGGAAGAGGGAACTCAGAACATCACACGGTCTTGGCGGTGACGGGCGGAACTTTAAGCCGAGCGCCGGAGAAGTATGGACGTTTTCTGGAGACGCGTGGGTGCTGACCGAAATCGCAACAGGCAAGGCGAAGCTGAGTTTGCCTTACGAAGAAGGCCATTATATTTACTCCCATATCAATGACCGGTATATCCTTCAGGTGAAGTCGCGGGACGGCAAGCCCTTGCACTTGAGCGGGGACACCGCTACGTCCCTAATTGAAACCAAGAGCGGCGACGCGATCTGGACGGTTAACGGCAGCGGGTGGCGCGGAAAAGTGGACGGCGGCTATATCTATTATTCGATAAACGAACACGTTCGAATGGCGCAGCTTGCCACAGGCAAAGTCATCTGGGAGACGGATGTAAACAGCAGTGCTTTTGTGCCTTATCGGGACTATTTGCTTGTCAACAATCATGCCGGCGATGTAGTCGCCTTGAACAAGGCCGACGGGTCGATTGCCTGGAGACTGAGCGATGCCAGAGCAGGCGGGATTGATTCGCCTTATCCGTATTTCGAGTACGGGATGATCACCGGACTGGACGGCGCATTATATCTGGGTTCAAGCAATGGTTACTTTACGAAGGTTAAGAATTTTGACGCTGAGTGATGGATTCGCTCAGATCAAACGGATTATATCGCATAGTAGCTTTCAGATACCTATCCATTGATTTCCTTGCATATGAATTCGATATAGTTTCCATCAGTCATCGTTTTACCGCTACTATATTTTTGGAGGGAATATCCGATTAATAGAAAATTTCATTTAGTGAATGTTGGAAAAGAGGATGACATTTACGCATCAAACGGAGAAGCTACTTCAGGATTCGGCTTGTTTGTTTTGTCTAATGAACGCATTGAATACCATTTTAGAGAGGAAGACATAAGTTTAGACGAAGCGGAGTCTTATATCGAAAATTTTTTGAATAATCTACCCGATGAAACTGTCGACGAATTATGTGAAAAAATGTGCGTTTGGAAAGATAATATACTGACAGATTGTTATCCAGATATGAAATGTCTAGATGGTTTGGCGGATGCTCAGGGCAGGGATATCTTACGTTTTATTTCAGTAAGCGATATTTATATCTACAGAAATCCTTATGATAAAAATGATACCCTATTTGGCGCAAGCATTTCGGCTGGTATGGAATGGGAATTTGAAGATGGTATTGAAATTATTATCAAAGCCAAGGAAGTTCTTGAAGTACGTGAGTTTCTAGGTTATGGGGAACATGCAATTTGGAAAGAAAACGACTAGTTGCAGACCATAATCATGCGTTGAATGAAGGACTAATTACAGACAAGGACTTTCCACTCTTATATTCTTTGAGAAAATAAATTATGGAGTCGGTCGTATTAATGGTTCGAAAATGAGATGTAACAGGTTCGCTCAAATGTAATGTTGATGAAGGTTTAGAAGACTTACCCCAGCTTAGAGAGCGCTTCGCTGGCAGCGATGAGGTCAGGGGTTCGATCCCGCTAAGGTCCACCATACACGATAAACGCCGCAGTCCGTCGGGGCTGCGTTTTTCAAAATTGGGGCGTTCCGTGCGTTAAAGTATTTGTTAGAATTTAAGAATAGTGTTAATCAAAGGTGAGGGTTATGTTATGCCAAAAAACGATAATATGCTAACTATTCTATGGATGTTGAATTCAGGAGAGAAATTGACTGCAAAACAAATATCCGAAAAGTTAGAGATAAATATAAGGACAGTTTATCGTTATATTGATGCTCTATGTGCCAGTGGTGTCCCTATCATATCTGACGCAGGTCACAATGGCGGATATAGCTTACTGCACAAATTTATCAAATCTCCTCTGCTATTTAGTATGGATGAAAAAAAGACACTGCTTCATGCTGCAATATTTGCAAAAGAAGCTGGATATCCTTTGAGTGCGACATTAGAGAATGCAACATCCAAGTTAAAAATGTATTCGAATCAGGAGCAGGAAAGTATATTAAGCCATCACATAGCTGGATTTGAAGTCATAAACCGCAGGGGATATCCTGCGGTGCAGACGGTATTATTGGAATTGGAGCAAGCTGTAGCAAATGAATGGTCTGTAGAAATTTCTTATCGCAACAGTCGTGAAAAGCAATCTCAAAATAGGGTAATAGACCCCTATGGTGTGGTTAACTGGAACAATAAGTGGTACACAGTTGCATTTTGCCACCTACGGAATGAGATTCGCAGCTTTAGGGCAGAACGAATTCTACACATCACACGCACGCCATTCTCATTTAGGCGTCCCAATGAATTTTCAGCGCGTACTTTTTTTATGAAAAATCTGTTGCCAGATGCACTAGGTAAATCGGGATTAATTTCTGTAATTATAAGTGGCAGGGCAGAGGCGTTAGATGATTTATGCATGCATTGGTTTTTAGAGCATCATTTGCAAGAGCGAACTTCAACGCAAGCAAACTTTTTACTAGAGGAAGACATAATGTATGCACATATACCTTACATCATTTTATCTTACGGGAAATCCATTAAAGTAATTGAACCACAAAATCTAAAGGATAAACTTGTAGCTGTTGCTTCAGAGATGATGGAATATTATCAAGCTTAACAACTTCACTGACAGTAGCTGTCAGTGAAGTTGTTTTATTATAAAGATAACCACTCATTATAGATGAAAGGTTGCTGTTACCTAATGAACTTTATGAGGAGAGCTAAAAATGAAAAGTACAGTATATCTTTATGTGTTTGATACCATGTCCGATTGGGAAATCGGTTATTTAGCCGCCGAACTGAACTCTGGAAGATACTTCAGACAAGGGGTGGCTCCAGTAAAAATAGTCACCGTTGGATTAGAAAAGACTCCAGTAACTACAATGGGCGGATTGAAAATAATGCCTGATGTTAAAGTGGATGAGTGCAGCATTAAAAGCATAGATGCACTAATTTTACCTGGTGGGAATACATGGACAGAAGCTGTTCACGCACCCATATTAAAAATTGCCGAGATGTGTTTAAAGGAAGGGATAGTAGTTGGAGCAATTTGCGGTGCTACCATAGGACTTGCTCAAGCAGGATTGTTAGATTCACGTTGGCACACAAGCAATGATTTGGCCTACCTTAAAATGATTTGTCATTCTTACACGGGCGAAGAATATTACAAGGTGGAATCTGCTGTCACCGATGAGAGATTGGTCACTGCATCCGGAGTAGCTCCATTAGAATTTTCTGTTCATGTTTTAAAAGTGCTAGATGTATTTTCTCCCAAAACATTAGACGCTTGGTATCGTCTTAACAAAACTCATGAACCTGAATACTTCTACGAGCTAATGAGCTCAATCCAATGATAGTATAGGGATACAACACATGTGGAGTGCTGTGTGTTGCTTATCAGGAAATAGTATATTGAAGCCACATTTACCTAGCTGTTGAAGCTCAGGCGTAGTTAGCGCTTGGGCTTTTTGTGGGCTTGGACGTGCGTCAATACCTGTTTTACAACTCAAAGAAATGAATAATTAACCAAGGAAATTAGCTCAGTTGGGAGAATAAAGCACGAAAAAATTGACTGATAGTCCTATATAGGACTATACTATATAATGAGGTGTTGGTGATGATTGGAGATACAAGAGGGGGATTTTTAATATCCCAGATCAAACAAGTTCAAGGTAGGATATTTGAAAAACTTTTAAAGGACAATGGTATTGACGATTTTAATGGTGCTCATGGACGAATATTGTTTGTACTCTGGCAAGAAGATAATTTAACAATCAGCCAACTTGGAGAAAGAACATCCTTAGCCAAAACAACTCTTACAAGTATGCTTGACCGCATGGAGGAAAAAGGGAATATCAAGCGTAATTTCGACTTGAATGACAGGAGACAGATAAGAATTACTCTTACGGAAAAAGCAAAGGCACTGGATGTGAGCTATAAGGCTGTTTCTGCACAAATGAACGAACTTTTTTATACAGGTTTTTCGGATGATGAAATTATCCAATTTGACCGTATGCTTGAACGGGTTTTGAAAAATCTAAAGGAACACGAGGAGTGAATACACAACCTTGCAAACAATATTGATAAATGAGACGGTAAATGGAATTTTTGATTTGGTGAACGAAGTAACTGCCATCATTGTCAGTTCCGTTGATGAGAATGGTTACCCAAACTCAAAGCAGATGTTCAAAACGAAGCATGATGGGCTGCAGTCTTTTTGGTTTTCAACCAATACATCATCCATGCGTGTTGAGCAGTTTAAGAATAACTCAAAAGCTAGCCTTTATTTTGTTGGGAAGAAAAATGGGCTAATGCTTGTTGGAGATATGGAAATTTGTATAGATAGAGAGCGCAGACAAGACCTCTGGGATGATGAGACAAGCCTAAAATACTATCCACTTGGCATTGATGACCCGGACTACTGTGTTTTAAAATTCACTGCAAAAACAGGTAACTATTACAAGAATCTCACTAAGTTTACCTTTGATGTTCAGAATATTGAGGGGTTACGGTCGCAAAGCACCGTTATAACACATTGATAGCATTTTTAAAAACTTGGATGATTATTTGAAAGTAAACGGAGGAAGCACAAATGAGCGAAGGAAATCAAAAATTAAAGAAGCAGTCTTGGAGCTTGGTAGAGAATTTACAGCAGCTTGATCTCGGAGATTCGGATGCCATTATAGGCGAATGGCAAAATATCAAAGCATTACATCTTAATAAGAAAGGAGCGGCAGCATTCATAAACAGTGATTTTCAGTTCGAATCGTTCCGCTTGCAAGCTTCAGTGGCTTTGCCGGAGCCAGGCTTTATTGGACTTGTTTTTGGAGCACGCGATTCCGAAAATTACGAGTTAGTTTATTTATCTCCCGGTGATAATAATGGAATCGGGCAAATTCAGTATGATCCCGTAATGAATGGATCAACAACGTGGCAAATTTATAATGGACCAGACTATTTATCCTATACACCATATACTGTCGGGGACTGGGTTAAATTTACTATTGATGTGCAAAGGCATTCTGCAAAAGTTTATATTGGTGATAATAGCTCTATTCCTCAATTAATGATTTCCGAACTTCAGCATGGAAACGTTTTCGGTAAAATTGGAGTTTGGGGATACAAACCAGGATACATACGAGATCTGTCTATTGAGGAAATACCTAGCTCTCTACCAACTATAAATCAAAAAAATAAAGACGAGTTTATCAATGAATGGCTAGTTTCGGAGCCATACTTCTCTAATTCACAGCCCGATGAACTTAGTTGGACCAAAGCATCAACCGAAGAAAACGGTACATTAAACATTAATAGGCTGTACACATCGGAGAATGATAAATCAGTACAAGTAAAGTGTACCGTTACCGTAGCTGAGGAAGCTAAATCTTCAATTTCTTTCGGTTTTAGCGATGCTTTACGGCTATGGATAAACGAGGAGGAAATATACAAAGGGATCTGGATGTGGAACCCGCCTGAACACGACGGTCGGATTCGCCCGGATCATATAACGATCCCAGTTACTTGGAGACCCGGCGTTAATACAATTCGAGCAGAAATTACAAGTAAGGAAACTGTATTCGGATGGGGATTTTGTCTTAAAACAGGAATTTAAAGGAGTTGTATGAAAGGTGCCGTATCAGCAATTGGGAAGCGTGGAAATGTACTATGAAAAAATGGGCTTCGGTGACCAGGTTTTATTTTTACATAGTGGCTTTTCGCGGGGAATATTAGCTTTCGCCAGTCAGGTGCTTGATTTTCAAAAAAAGAATACTTGTTATTTCCCTGATTTCAGGGGACACGGTCGTACCATTTGTAGCAGCTTAGAATGGAGTACCCCCAAACATGCTGAAGACATTATTTGCTTTATGGATCATCATCACATTTCAAAAGCACATGTTATTGGATATGGGATGGGCGGAGGAGTTGCGATTCATTGTGCTGTCCATCATCCTGAAAGAGTTGCTTCATTAACTTCAATTGGTCAATGTGGCTTTGTTGCTTCCAATTGGATCTGAGGAATTTGAACCGGAATGGCTTTTACAAAATGGTCGCATGGATTTTATCAATTCGATGATTGAAAGGCATATGGAGGCACATAAAGGAAACTGGAAAGAATTTCTGCGGCAAAAGTTAAAGGATTGGCGTTCACAACCGCAGCTTAACGATGACCAACTTAGCAAAATCACTTGCCCTACTCTGTTTATTGCTGGACAGTATGACGAACTTACACCTTTGGAAGACCTTAAGCGAGCGACTGAGCTAATTCCTAACTCTCGTTATGTGATTGTGCCGGGGTGTAGTCAAAGACCTCACATGAGCAGGGAAAATCCGGTATTTGTTAACGATGCCATCTTAAAGTTCCTTGAAACGTATCCTTTGTTTTGAGTTTTATTCGATCTGAGGAGGAGAAGGTATGCCGTATGTTCAGGTGAAAGACTTAGAGATGTTTTATGAGAAAATGGGTGTCGGAGATACTGTTATCTTTTTACATAGTGGTTATTCTTGAGGTATACTGGCTTTTGCAAGTCAGATGCTTGATTTTCAAAGAAAATATACATGCTATTTTCCTGACTTCAGAGGGCATGGTAGGACCAGATGCGAGAGTCTTGAATGGAGTACCCCCCAAATCGCAGATGACATTGTTGAATTTATGGATCGTTTGAATATTCCCAAGGCACATTTGATCGGTTACAGCTTAGGGGCAAGTGTTGGATTATATATTGCTGTAAATAATCCTGAGAGAGTTGCTACACTTACTACGATAGGCTCCGGCGGTGTTTGTGATCCGACTGGTGTAGAAGAGTTTGAGCCAGAATGGCTTATTGAGCACGAGAAGCTCGAAGCGATTAACCAATTGAAAAGCAAGGCACTTTCTAAGTTTCTCGAGGATGCCATTACCAAAGCGGATTATGATATGTTCGTTTCATCGAAGGATGGAGAAATGAGCGAGCTTTTGCTCAATAAGGTAAAGCTAGAGACCACGCTTTCCACAACTGTCGATGTAGATATTTTGGCAAAAATCAAGGAAGTAATTGACGCCGCTTTGAAATTCAGTGAAGTAACCCGCCAAGTGATCAGCCGTTTTATCGAGAAGATTGAAGTTAAGGCGGACGGTACGGTAAAATTGTATTATCGGTTTGCTGGCTCGTCCACGGTTTTGAACGAATTAATTGGCTAATGTAAGGTTTTGTAAAATGTGCTGGCTGTCGGGCGTTTTTATTTTTTTGAAAATCTCCAACAGTCGGCACGCAACACATGTTGAAGCAGTAGTATCAATGTATTGAATTGATCATTAATTGTGATGCATAACCGATGATTATAACGTGCACAGCACATAGCTCCTTACTACTTCATTAAAGTAGTAAGGGGCTGTTTGGTTTGTCAACGGGACTGACCCCATAACGTGAGACAAATCAAAACACCTTCAAGAACATATCATGAAACGCCTTCATATTCGAAATAAGACATAAGTGAAAACACGGATGAGATGGGATCGCAATAGTGAGTTGAATCGGTTAAAGCAGCCAGTGGGCAAACCATACAGTGATGGGAAAGGGCCTGATTATAGCACGGAGTTGGAACAGTTAAGGCGGAGAAGCGTTTCTTAAAAAAACAGATAGACATGCTAAAAAAATACCAGGAGTTAGAGAGGCGGTGTCTGTAAAGATCGTAGTGGAACTAGTCGAAACGCTTCGGGCGTTGTGAGTGTTGCTCAAGTTTGCACATGGCTTAGCACCTCTCGTGCAAAAGTACTATCGCTGGAGAACGGCAAAGCTGCAGCCATTAGATGACCTAGTCCAAAAAGTTAGGGAGCCCTGTATGCAGCATAAGTTCCGCTTTGGAAACCGGAAAATCACAGCATTGCTGCGCAGGGAATATACGGTTAACCATTGACGCATAGACGATTCGCATGTCAATTAACATCTAACCCCCATGTAAGATTGTTAGTTTCCGATAGGATTCAGAGGAAATTATTATGGAATCTCTCTCTTTGTTCCACCGATAATAGAGTCAGGAGATCGGTCTTAGGTTGAAAAGGAGGAGGTAAAATGAAAGCGCTTGCCCAACTAGCCCTTGCAAAACAAGCTAACAAATTACTTTCCTACGGACCGATGCTTTGACTCTATAGGGCATTCGTAGATGATCAGCCAAGCTTCCGAAAATGCTGGTCTTTCTTAGCAGCAAGCTTGCAGGATTCGATTGGTTTTTGTACTTCTTTAGCTTTGAGCGATTAATAGAGGAGGAAAAAGAATGTCATTTAAGAAAGCAGTAAGTCTCATATTGGTATTGACTATGATTTTTACGTTTGCTCCTTCAGCCTTTGCCATTGATACCGGAACGCAGTACGCCACATCCTCGCCTGATGGCACACTCACGGCGACAATGTACTTGGAAGGCGGGCAATTGTACTACAGCGTTACAAAAAATGGGGCGACAATCGTTGATAAATCACGGTTGGGCTTAAAGACCACCGATACGGATTTCTACTCGGGAATGTCATTCGTATCCACCAGCACAACATCGTGGAACAATACCTATTCCATACCGGGCGGCAAAAAAAGTGTAAACCAAGATAACGCGGTACAAAGGGAATACACCGTTGCGAAGGGCTCAGCTCAGCTTATCTTATACATGACGGTTTATGATGATGGATTCGGCTTCAGATACGCTATTCCGGGGATGGGAGAGGCCTTCATCGAGAAGGAATATACTGAATACAATTTCCCTAACGGAACAGGCGGATGGGGACACCCGCCAGTCAATACTTACGAGGGGACTTGGCAGTATTACAGTCCCACAACGTTAGATACCAGTACGATTTCAATGCCTTTCTTGGCGTCGATTAACAGCAACTCTTATTGGGCTTTATTTACTGAAGCGAATGTATATAACGCTGATGGAACTTATTGCCCTTCGGTTCTTACCGGCAGCTCAGGGCAGAACATGAGGTTTTCATGCGGAGCCGACCAAGCTATGTATGGAACTCAGATGCAGGTTGCTCTGCCATTCCAGAGTCCTTACCGGGCAGTGATCGTCACGGACAATCTGAATGATCTAGTCAATTCAACTTTGGTGCAAAACCTGAATCCGGAGTCGAAAATCGCGGACACTAGCTGGATCAAACCGGGTATCTCAGCATGGTCGTGGTGGAGCGAGGACTATTACGGCGACCCGAATGTTCCTGAGGGCTATCGTGAAGTGCCTTTTTCCCTCGAGCGCCAAAAGGATTATGTGGATTTCGCAGCTTCCATGGGATGGGAATATGTCACCGTTGATGCCGGATGGGTGAAGTGGACCGACGGTACGATCGAGGATCTAGTCCAATACGCTGAGACAAAGGATGTGGGCATATTCATATGGGCAAGTCCGTATGTCCATACCCCATATGGCGCGAGCAGGATGAATCTGCGCAAATGGGCGAGCTGGGGCATTAAAGGAGTAAAAGTGGACATGACGGCCAATGAGTCGCAGGTCGGGATGAGCTTCCTGGAGTCGGTAGCCGATTATGCTGCCGAGCTTAAGCTCATGGTGAATTTTCATAACTCCACCAAACCGGGCGGAGAAGAACGTACTTGGCCTAATGTCATAAGCTCGGAAGGGGTGCTTGGCTCCGAACGCTATAAATTGTATTGGCCGCCGGCTCCAACCGCTGTTCACAATACTACGCTTCCGTTCACAAGAAACGTGCTTGGTTCAATGGACTACACGCCTGTTGCTCTTAGCAACACGAACAAAAATACAACACAGGGCCACCAATTGGCGATGGCTGTTGTGTATGAATCCAAGATTCAAAACTATGCCGACTCCATAGACATATACGCCAACTGGAAAGGTACGGAGCTTCTGCGGGTTGTGCCTGCCTCATGGGATGAGACAAAGCTCCTTGACGGTTTCCCGGGGAGTCACGCTGTTATGGCAAGGAAAAGTGGTTCGGATTGGTACATCGGGGCGATGACCGTTGGCGCGAGGACCATCACGATTCCCCTTTCAAGCTTGAACCTTGAGCCGGGCGACTACACGGCCTATGTATATAAGGACGGAGCGACAGGAGAATCCATAAGTAAAGAAATAAGTACAGTGACAGCTTCTTCAACGCTGACGATTCCTCTTCTAGCAACCGGAGGAGCCGCGGTACTGATTTCAAAGAATACCGTGCCTAGTATGCCGGATGATCCTTATACTTACTATGAAGCGGAAAGCGCTGCTCTTGCCGGCTCTGCTTCTGTTGTAAGCTGTGTCAACTGCTCGAACGGCAATAAAGTGGGCAACCTGGGCAATAATTCAGGCACTGTGGAATTCAATGTGACCGTACCAACAGCGGGTACTTACGATGTCAAGTTGAATTTTCTGGCAGCCGACGAGAGATGGATCAACTACAGTCTCAATGGCGGTCCTAACACATTGCTGAAGTTAAGGCTGGATTCAGGGAGCTGGAATGTTGTTCGAAGCTATATTACATCCATGAATTTGAACGCGGGCACCAATACGATTAAGTTCTCTTATTCCAGTTATGCGCCTGATATCGATAACATCGGAATTCTAATACCGTAGGCAACCGACAAAAAAATGATTCCTGTACGAAACAGGAATCATTTTTTGTCGTGCGCTCGGCATGTGGCGATTATCTTCTAGCTGGCGCCTCCCAAATTGCACGAAGCCAGGAGTCGAACTCAGTACCTTTGTCGCCCTCGTAAGTATCATAAATATCTAGACGTGTCTTTTGCAGTTTTTCCTTAAATTGCTCGAAGGTGTGACCTTCAGGAAGGCTTTTCTTAATCCGCAGCAAAACTTTGTTAAGGCCTTTAAACAGCTCGCCCTTATTCTTGGCAGGCATTTGCACATCTTCACCCAGCTGCTTCAGCTTGCGGTATGCGGCTTCGCGCACCTGGAACACTTGATCACCTGTCAAAACATGCTGCAGCAACTTAATGGTAGGGGCTGTATCCCAGTTCCCCAATTCGTTCACCGCATTCAGTCTATCTCTCCAGCTTCCCGTCCGATTGGCCGCTCGTTTGAGCTCCTCAAAGTTTTCTGGAAGTTCGCTAACTGCTCCAATATCATGGTTGTTTGTCAAAGTTCAATCTCCTTAATCATCGCCATCTCGGCAGAATGATGAATGTAATTGGTATGAACACCATTATAGCACGAACCTGACTATCCTACTCCTATGAGGCCGATTGACCAGCCTGCAAATCGCATTTACTTAATCATGTTGTTGCAAAGGCAGCATGATGGTAATTTTTGTGCCTAATCCAGCTTGACTATGAATGGTTACACCGTAGCTTGGTCCGTAAGCAAGCTGCACACGTTCATGAACATTTTTGATTCCATATCCTGCTTTCGATTCAGTGGATAACAGTGTGTCCACTTGTTCAGCAGACATACCGCAGCCGTCATCCTCTACTTCAAGGATGAGCGCTGGAGCACCAGCGTGCATGGATGGGTAAATACGGATGAAGATTTCCAGACATTGTTGATCATCATAGATGGCATGATTAATAACATTTTCGACAAAAGGCTGCAATAACAATTTTAGCGTTTCGTGTGTAGACAAGCTCTCGTCCACTTCCCAGCGTTCAATAAAGCTATCCTCAAAGCGCATATGCTGGATGGCAAGATAGTGTTTGGTAAGGGCGATTTCTTTTTCCAGCGTAATATATTGATGCCCCATATTTAGTGAGGTTTGATAGAATCTTGCGAGATGGTTCAACATTTTGCTTACTTCCATATCATCGTTTTGGATGGCCAGAGAGGAAATGCCCGACAGCGTATTATACAGAAAATGTGGGTTGATCTGGCTTTGCAAGGCATAAAGCTCCGCATCGCGCTTGGCAATTTCCTTGACATACAGCTTATCAATCATATCTTTGAGACGTGTGCTCATCTTGTTGAAAGCCGCATTTAATTGCCCAATTTCATCCTTGCTGGAATCCGTAAGCATGACGGTGAAATTCCCTTTCTCTACCTGTGCGGCTTGACGGTTTAACTTCCGCAGGCGGAGCGACAGGTATTTGGCAATGACGATGATCATTAAGACGGATAAGACAATACTAAAGAGCGCAATGACAACAATTTGCATAGCTGTCTGACGAGATGAACTCATGATTTCGTCAATGGGTGTGAGAGAAACGGTCTTCCAGCCATGAGGCATGGTGTTATACACCAGCAAATGGGGATGTCCGTCTATGGTGACGACTTCTTGATTGATGGACAACTCAGGGCCGATGGCCTCGCTGAATGACAGGTTTAGAAGCGATTTATCAGATGCTGAGATGATTTGATTTTTTTCATTGAGCAAATAGACACTTTTGTTCTGCTCTTCTTTTTCGATTAACTTGTAGAGTAACTCTTCATTAAGACCGATCGTCACCATTCCGTAAAAATGGCTTTGTGCGTTAAAGTTGAGAATACGTCCAAGATAGATCACGTTGTTCCCGTTTTTGTCTTGAATCACGTTGCTGAATATATTGTTGCCGTAGGTTTGTTGTAATTGAGTTAAGTACTCAAGCGGTAAATTCTCAAGCGTGATATGTTTGAGAAACAGACCATCCTCCGGAAGCGACTTGTTGTCTACATAAAGGTTGATGCTGGCAATGTTGTTGTTCGCAGTAAGCAAGCTGTATAAGAGTCCATCGATATACCGATAGGCTTCGACAAAAGAATAGTCTCTTGTGTAATTTTGCGTAAGATAGGCTTGTAAGTTTTCATCTGTATAGATCAGAGATGAAATCTGGCGAAGATTATTCAAGTGAGCGTTGACATTACTGCTGATTTGTTGGTTGCTGCTAGACATATTCTCATAAGTCAATTCGAGCAGCCGTTGCTCCGTGCGTTCATAGAAGAACACCGTAATAAAGATAAGAGGAATGATCGTGACGGTAAGAAAGATGACCAGCAGCTTCTGCAGCAAAGACGAATTGTTGAACAGCTTTTTCAATGTCTTCATGTTCGTGGTCTCTTTTTCGCGTGTGTACGGTATTGGTTAGGGGTGAGCCCCGTGCGTTTGAAAAAGACAGAGCCGAAATAAGAGGGGCTCTCATAGCCGACTTGCTTGGCAATCTCATGAATTCTAATATTGGTTTCCTGCAGCATGAGACAAGCATGCTCCATACGGATCTGAGTTACATATTCGAGTAATGTTTTCCCGGTAACATCTTTGAATATCGTTCGCAGATAGTTGGGTGAAAGGAAGATGAGCTCAGCAAGCACATCAATCGAAATTACCCCTCCATAATTTTGTTGTATGATATTGCATACTTCGTTGACAATCTCGATATGGCGATCGACGGGGGATGCTTCCAGCTCGTCCATCATAATGCTCAGTAATTGCCGCATGTGTGTCTTCATCGATTGCATGCATTCCATCAGGGAAAGTCGCTCGAAGAATTTGGCATCCTTTTCAAATATCTCCTGCAATTGACGGTTATTAGCCGCAACCGCAGACAGCACCGCATTAAAGACGGAAACGCTTTCTACAAAAACCTGACTAATATTTCCTGGCGGCAGACCACCATCGTAATAGTCATGGAGCCATTCTTCAACCTGGTCTCTGCGCTTTTGTTGCACGGCGGCAATCAAGTGCTCTATCTTGGGAAATGGTTCCTTGCGCCATGCAGCATGCATGTTCTCCCAGTCGTCATGGATCAGTCCTGTGCCATGAACAGCAACCAGTTGATTGCGTGTTTGCAGCATCTTTGGCCATTGTTTGGTAAAGTCTAGCAGGGATTGCGGGTGGTCTGTCAGGAACAGGGATATCCAACGCTGCGCATTCGGGGACTGATTACGCCAATTCGCAAACACGGTACCCTCTGATTCCTTGGTGACAAAAATCCATTGGCCATCGCGCAATTTGGTCAATACACCGGGAGCAAAGCTTGGCAATCCCGCGATGAAAAATTCTAATCTTTCCACAGTGGAGAAATCACCGGAAGGCGCATCGAATACAAGCGGGTTCTCTGCGAGCAGGCTATATTCATCGATACTGATAAATACAAAATAAAATGTTTTGTTTTCCGCAGGAAGATGCAAATGGTGGTTGTATACAGTAGTCACTTCATCTGCCAAGCCGGAGAGCAGATTACCCCCGATTTGAAGAAGCTCACGCAGGTATTCTCCCGACGTTAATAAGGTGGAATTGAATCGATTCTTCTGCTCTTCACAACGTTGACGAACCATCCTCATCGTGGCAGCCAGTTCTTCATGGTCAACGGGCTTCAGCAAATACCCGCAGGCACCATGCTGCAGTGCGGCACAAGCATAATCAAATTCATTGTATCCGCTTAGAAAAACAATTTGAATTCTAGGGAAGCGAGTATGAACTTGCTTACAGAGCTCAATGCCGTCCATGAAAGGCATTTTAACGTCGGTAATGAGAATATCCGGTTGCAGGTCTTCTATTTTTTTCAATGCATCCCGTCCGTTGCTGGCAGTGGCAATGACACGGCAGGACATTTGTTCCCAATCTATATAATTTGCAAGAGTGTCTAAAGTGAGCCGTTCGTCATCGACTAAAATGATAGTGTACATAGATCCTCCTTGCATATCTTTAGATGATAGAACAGAGTATAAGTTTGAATGTAGGTAATGTCAATTGATCGGGGCTCCATGAAAGCGTAGGAAGTCGGACCCCTGATTCGACCAAAACACATGATATGGTGAAAGGTCGTTTTTTTGTGATAGAAATCGGAAAATCGTGATATAGCGATACAATTCAAGATTCTATATGATAAATTCATAAGCTTAAATTGGAGATAAGGAGGCGGGAGAATGGAAGTTGAGATGGATAGAAGCAACAAGAAAATTCCGTTTCTTAAACATCCTACAATTAAAAAAATGGTCCGACAGCGCTATTTTTATTTACTTCTAATTCCGGGAGTTGTATGGGCAGCATTGTTCGCTTACGCTCCTATGGTTGGTCTGTACATGGCATTTGTAGATTATCAGCCGACCTTAGGGGATTTCTGGGGCTCGCTTTTTAAAGCGGACTTTGTGGGATTGCAGTGGTTCCAATACTTCTTCTCAGGGCAAGATTTTTGGATCGTGATGCGCAATACTCTGGTATCGAGTGTGTTAACACTGTCGATAGGGTTTATTCTTCCTATCATCATCGCAATCATGCTGAATGAAGCAAGAATAGCCTGGTTCAAACGGACGGTCCAAACAGCCTCCTATTTACCATTTTTTATTTCATGGGTTGTTGCTGCAAGTATTGTGATTACATTGTTATCCGCTGAGGGACCTGTCAATCAGCTGCTGATGAAAATCGGATTTATAGAACAAGGCATTTTGTTTATGCAGGAAGGCAAGATGTTCTGGATCATTATAGCGCTTTCGAATGCTTGGAAGGATATGGGCTACAATTCCATCATGTATATGGCTGCCATCGCTGCCATTCCAACGGAGTTGTTCGAAGCTGCGAAAGTGGACGGCGCCAATCGTTTGAAGCAAATCTGGCATATTTTATTGCCGATGCTGCGGCCTACCATTATTATTCTGTTGATTTTGAACATCGGCAACTTGATGAATACGGGGTTTGATCAATATTTCTTACTAGGTAATTCACTGAACAGATCCTATTCGGATGTCATTGACACCTATGCGTTCCGATATGGCATTCAGAATGGCATGTTCTCCTATGCAGCTGCTGTAAGTATGTTCAAATCAGTAATCGCTTTTATTCTGGTGATAACGGTAAACCAAATATCCAAAAAAATGGGCCAAACGCATCTGTTCTAACCATTTGTGCATACGGCTGGGAGAGGAATGAAAAAATGAATAATGAAGTTGCACCCACAGTCGCTAGAAGCAAGTGGTCACAGCGCTATACGCTGGCAACCATTACTGGGAATATGATCATTTACGGATTTTTATTGTTATTGTTCATCGTTACCTTCTTTCCGTTCTGGCATATTTTCATATTGTCCCTGAATGATGCTTCTGACCCGACTTATGGACAATTTATGCTGTGGCCAACCGAATTCAGCCTGGACAGTTACAAAACGGTTTTGAAGGATGCAGAAATTTTGAATTCCATCGGAGTGACGGTCGCTCGAACGGTAATTGGGGTGCCTCTTACGCTGGCTTGCATTTCAATGCTGGCTTACTCGCTAAGTAAAAGAGAATTGGTAGGCTGGCGTGGCATTAATTTGTTTTTTGTATTTACGATGTATTTCAGCGGCGGATTGATTCCCACTTACATGGTCATTCGCAGCTTGAATCTGATCGACAGCTTCTGGGTTTTTATCTTCCCCGGGATTATGAGTATATTTTGGATGATATTAGTTCGCACCTACATGGAGGGCTTGCCCAAAGAAATGGAGGAAGCGGCACAAATAGAAGGTGCCAATGACATTCAGATTTTTCTTAAAGTCATTATTCCTGTGTGTACTCCGGTACTGGCTACGATCACCTTGTTTTCAGCCATTGTTCATTGGAATGCGTGGTATGATTCTTACATTTATACGTATAATCCTGATTTGAAAACGTTATCAGCTGTGTTGGTGAAAATTCTGAATCAATTCCAGACCAATGACATGTTAAGTGCGGCACAGCAGCTTGCCAATGAACAGCGTAAGATGCCGGTATCCAGCGAGAGTATCCGTATGACAGTGACTATGGTAGCGACATTGCCCATCATTCTTATGTATCCCTTACTGCAAAAGTATCTCCTAAAAGGAATGCTTATTGGGGCAGTAAAAGGCTAAACGTTACCAATCGAAGTCTTGTTTTCGCCCATATTCCGAATCTGACATCCGGTTCAGGTTATGGTTGAAATATAAGTCCCCTGCATAAGCAGGAGGAAGCAAGTTGGAAGCCAAGAAGCTATTTCATTCATAGGAGGGTATCAGAATGAGAAAAAGAATGATCATGGCAGCGCTCCTTGCATGCACTATGCTTATGAGCGCATGCAGTACCGGAGGCAAAAATGAGAACGTTCCCAAAGGGGGAGAAGAAAACGGTACAACGAAGAAGCCTATTACCTTAACGTTGTTTGACAAAAATGTGGGTGATCCGTTTACTAACCCTGTTGCAAAAGAAATTACAGAACGTACAGGTGTTTTTATTGAGATTCAGCAGCCGACCGGTAATCCGGATGAGAAACTGAATTTGATGCTAGTCAGCGGAGATTTGCCTGATATTGCTGTCATTGACAGACGTGAAGCAACCATGAACAAATACATTGCAGGTAAAGCATTGATTCCGCTGAATGATTTGATTGAGGAGCATGCTCCGAACATCAAGGCGCGTTATGGTGACGTGCTTTCCAAAAGCGTGTATGAGGATGGCAAAAATTATTATTTGAACAACTGGTACGGCCTGGATCCAGATCCAAACTGGGCAATCAATATGCGTATGGATATCCTTGAAGAGTTCGGATATGGCGAGCGCGCATTGGCCGGAGATTCCTTTACACAAGATGAATTTTTGGACTTGCTGAGAAAATTTAAAGCGAAATATCCAACTGTAGACGGAAATCCTTCTATACCGATGACCGTGAACGCAGATCACATGCCTACTATCATTGGTTCATTCAAGGCGATGTATGGGATGAAAACTTATTATGAGAAAGATGGCCGTCTTGAGTTTATAGTCAGAGATCCGCGTTACTTAGAGATGATAAAGTTCATCAACACTCTTTATTCAGAAGGCTTGCTAGACCGTGAATGGGGCATCAATAAGTCTCAAAACTATGAGCAGAAAACGGTCAGCGGACGTGTGTTTGCGACGGCGGGCGGTATCGTCAATGATGCCAACACGGCATTCCGCGCTCAGCACGGCGAGGATACCAATCAACTGTTCTACGGGTTTAAAGTAACGGCCCCTGGCGTTGATCCAGCAGAAACAACATTTGGCCCTCGCAGCTCCTTGGGTTGGGACGGGATTGGTATTACCGTGGCGAATGAGAATCCGGTAGAAACGATCAAATTTCTAGACTTCCTCGCAAGCGAAGAAGGTCAGTATTTGCTGATGTGGGGTAAGGAAGGCATGAACTGGAATATGGAGAACGGCGTTCATGTACCGACGCAAGAAGCGCTCGACTCCATTAGAGCTGATTGGCAAGAATTCTCAAAAACAACAGGCGCGCGCAAATGGACATGGATGGTTCGGAATGGATTGGGCGAAGACGGCACTCCTTATGACTTAATGTTCCGTTACAACAGAGATAATGTGAATGAACATGCGCTGAAAGCAATGGAAGGCTCCACTTGGGATACCGCGCTTTATGATGATCTAGGTCCAAAGGGAGGCTCACCCGACGCATTGAGTGAGCAAAAAATCAAGGATATTATCGACAATAGCTTCTCCTCTATGGTCTATGCAAACTCACAGGGTGAAATTGACGGTATGTATGCAAAAATGATTGCTGAGTTAGAAGCCAATAATGCAGTGAAGATTGAAGATATTTATACAGCTAACTACAAGGTTCGTATGGATTTGTACAACGCTGCCGAAAAGAACTAAGCATGTAGCAATCCAAGAAAGTTTCGCTATGATTACGGGGCGGAGTGCGACAAGTTGTACCCTGCCCCGTGTATTTTAATCTGGGAGTATAAATTTCACGCTTGAGAATATGAATTCGCTTTCTAAGGAGACATACAAGATGGCAATCATCATAGGAAAAAACAATGTTTTTTTGTTAAACACAAGAAACTGCTCGTATAGCTTTAGTGTAGATCAGGAAGGGCTCTTGCGGCATCTATATTGGGGCGCACGCATAGATGCGATTGAGGATTTCAAGAATGAGCCCTATGTATGGGAGCAGGGCTTTCATCCCCTCAATGATGTCAAGCGAGAAGAATGCTCCTCTTTTGGAACCATGCGGTTCAAAGAAACTTCTTTCAAAGTAACGTTCGCCGATGGTGTCAGAGATTTCCGGTATCGTTATGCGGGGCATACGATTGATAATGACGAGCTCACCGTGATCCTGGAAGACACGGTATATCCGCTTCAAATGTCCTTGCATTACAAGGTGTATGAAGATGTAGATATCATTGAAAAGCGTCGCACAGTACAAAACAGTGGCACCGAAGTCGTTACCGTGGAGCGTCTGCATTCGGGAGAATGTTCGTTGCCGGGAGCAGGCTGGAATCTGAAAAACTTTAACGGCATGTGGAATTCTGACTTTGATGCTTACGAGCAAAAAATAATGGGCGGAAAAACGGTGTTGGAAAGTCTGCGCGGCGCAACGGGTCATGTAGCGAATCCGAGCTTTGTTCTGCATCAAAATGCGGGAGAAACATACGGAGAGGTCTATTATGGCGCACTGGCATGGTCAGGAAATTTCAAAATCGTATTGGAGCAAACGCCCTATGAGTATTTAAATATTTTGGCAGGGATGAATGATACCGACTTTGAATGGCGATTGGCAGGCGGGGAAGCTCTGGAAACACCGGCTCTGTATCTGGGGTATTCACCGGATGGGTTTGACAGAATGTCGAATGCAATGGGCGAGTTCTCCCGACGATATGTCATGCCAAAGCCTATGGCAGATAAGCCTCTTTCCGTTTTATATAACTCCTGGGAAGCCACCTATTTTGATGTGAACGAGCAGGGGCAGCTTCAGCTTATAGAGAAGGCCGCACAGATAGGTGTGGAGCTGTTTGTTATGGATGATGGATGGTTCGGACAGCGCAGCGATGATCATGCGGGTTTGGGAGATTGGCGGATAAACACAACAAAGTTTCCAAACGGACTGGCACCGCTGACCCAAAAGCTGAAGAGCTACGGCATGCAATTTGGTTTGTGGATTGAGCCCGAGATGGTGAATCCTGACAGTGACTTGTATCGTGCTCATCCGGACTGGGTGTATCATTACGCTTGTCGTCCGGTGATGGAAGGGCGTTACCAGTATATGCTGGATCTGACCAGGCAAGATGTACAGGATTATATCATTGCAGAGATTGATCGGTTGCTTACGGAGAATGATATCTCCTATATCAAATGGGATATGAACAGAGGGATGAGCGAGGTTGCTTCTGCTGTATTGGATCGCAGTGAATTTAAAACGATTTGGTACCGGCATACGAAAGGGTTCTACCATATTATCCAATCGTTGAGGGCGCTGCATCCCGAGGTAGAGTGGGAAGCTTGTGCAAGCGGCGGCGGCCGCGTGGATTATGGCGCTATGCCATACTTTGACGAATTCTGGCCAAGCGATAACACGGACCCTCTGGACCGATTGTCTATTCAGGAAGGGTATAGCTATCTATATCCAATCAAATATATGCGTGCCTGGGTGACGGATTCAGGAAATAATGGCAAACGTGCCATGCCGCTGTTGTTCCGATTGCATATCTCCATGTGCGGGGCGCTTGGCATTGGACTTAATTTGAATGAGAGTACGGAAGAGGATATGGAGCTTCTGAACAAATATGTAGCGCTTTATAAAGAAGTCCGTTCCATTATACAGTTTGGGCAATTACACCGGTTGTCTTCGTTACCGGTAGACGGATTGCAGGCCGTGCAGTACGAGAATGGAGAAGAAAGCGTATTGTTTGCATTCTTGGATCATCCTTCTCGCTGGCGTACAGCATTTACGATTCGTCCAAGAGGGCTGGATGCGAGAACAAGCTATCGGGTAGAGATTGAAGGGCAGCAGCAGCAGAGCTATTCAGGTGCGTTTTTGATGAACAATGGACTCACGATTACCCTTAACCATGATTATGCAAGTTGCATGGTGCGCTTGTTGCCGGAATAAAAAAATACGAATGGACAGGGGATTGCATCTATGTGGAAACTGTATTCGCCTAATCATGCTGTTAGTTTCACAGTGTTTGAGAATGCCGAGAAGGAATTATGGTACGCGGTTGAGCGCAATGGCAAAGCGGCCATCGAGCAAAGCAAGCTTGGCTTTGAAAGTGATTTGGAGGATTTCACAAAAGGCTTTCGTTTTGTAAAGGAAGCTCGTGCTGTTGTTGACGAGAACTATTCCATACCAGCGGGTAAAAAAGCAGTTTACGAGAATCATGCGAATGAGCTGACGCTAGAGTTCCAGTGTGGCGCTTATACGTTCGTACTGTGCGCGCGTGCTTATGATGATGGGGCTGCTTTCCGCTATCAAGTACTGTCTAATGAAGAAAAACCGATGAAAGTATTACGTGAAGCAACAAACTTTAATTTGGCAGAGGCCTACAATGAATTGTGGCTGCAGCATTGGGTGAACAGCTATGAGGGCACCTATGACCGTACCGGCTGGGAAGACAAAGAAGGCAGAGATTACGGGATGCCAAGCTTGTTCCACGCTGACAATGGCGGCTGGGTTATGATTACAGAAGCAGAGGTATACAACACGGATGGCAGCTATTGCTCTTGTCATTTGCGGGGAGCCGGACAGCGAAGCATGTCCTTGGAATTCGCTCCGGAAGAAATGGGGCGACCGCTCTCCTGTAAATTGCCGTTCGCCTCTCCTTGGCGCGTCATTGTGGTGACAGACGATTTGAACGAATTGGTGAATACAACCATCAACTATAACTTGAATCCGCCTTCTGTGATGGAAGATACAAGCTGGATCAAGCCGGGGCGTTGTTTGTGGGGTTGGTGGGAATATATGAACAGTGCACAGCTATATACAGAGCAAAAGCGTTTTGTGGATTTTGCGGCAGCGGTCGGATTTGAAGGACTCACCGTGGACGCGGACTGGGATATTACGTGGCTGAAAGAGCTGTGCGATTATGCCCACTCGAAAGGGATTGTCGTATGGCTGTGGAGCGCCATGCAGTATATCGACACCCCTGAGAAGGCACAAGAGAAAATTCCGTTGTGGGCAAGCTGCGGGGTAGACGGGCTTAAGGTCGATTTCTTCCAGAACGATTCTCAGCATACGATGTGGCAATATGAAATGATTGCAAACTTAATGACGGAACATCGGTTGATGATTAATTTCCATGGGGCAACCAAATGTATGGGCGAAGGACGCACATGGCCGAACTTTATGACGGCAGAAGGGATTCTGGGAATTGAACATTATATGTGGAGCGGCTTGCCGGACGCGAGACACAATTGTACGGTTCCGTTCACACGCAATGTAATCGGTCCGATGGATTATACGCCGACCGGGTTCTCCAACAAAAACCGCAACACGACGCTAGGGCATCAAATGGCTCTTTCCGTCGTTTATGAATCAGGCGCTGCCCATATTGCAGCATCCATTTATTATTTGGAGGCATGGAAAGGGACCGATTTTTTACGCCGCATGAAGCCTGTTTACGATGAGATCAAGGTGTTGTCTGGTTTTCCAGGTCATCATGCAGCCATTATGCGCCGTTCCCAAGAAGAGTGGCTGATTGGCTGCATAACAGACGAAGCGATGATTCTGCGTCTGAGTATGGATTTCCTGCCTGAAGGTGAGTTTGAGGCTGATATTTATGAGGATGACTACAGCGGCGAATTGATGAAGGTGAAGCGCATCAAGGTGACTTCTGCCGATGTCATAGAGCTTCCCCTGCTGAAAGGCGGCGGTGCCGGCATCTATATCACCAAAGAAATCACGGAGCTGCCAACAGGAATTTGTTCCGGTTACATGAGTGATGCAAGAACTGAGTACTTGGCAACAGCGGGACAAACGCGGCAAGGCAGTGAGCCTGTCGTATATGATAATGGACAGGAAGCGGTATTGCTGAATGGCAGTGTTGTGTTTTCAGTGAAAACAACGGATACGCCTCAGACAATAAGACTGTTCTATGCAGCGACAGAGCCTTGGACACTGCGTGTAAGTGACGGGATCAACAAAGTGGACATGGCCATGCCGCAAAGCGGCTCTAATAAAATATTCATGACCAAGGATGTGGTATTTCCTTTCGCTGGCGGCGAGAGCGCGTTGTTCTTCGAGCGTATTGCAGGAGCTGTGCCGGCGCTGGAAAGAATCCATATTATTGATAACAAACCGCCAAGAGAATTGTATGTTCCTGTTGGAAAAGGCTGCCTGAGCGGTGGCGCAGAATTTGTTTTAGATGCAGCAGGCGCGGAGAAGGCTACAGGTCTTGGTAATGGCGGCGAGCTTAAGTTCGACCATATCACGGTGCCTAAGGATGGCTATTATTTGATGCGCTTTGACTACTGTGCAGGGGAAAGCAGAGACCTCAGCATAGAGCTTAACGGAGGAGCGCACACGTATAGAACGAATTTACACAACACAGCCGGCTGGGGCTTCCCGGTATGGGATATCAAAGATCAGCGTGAAATTCGCATCTGGATGCAAGCGGGCAACAATACATTCCGTCTATACAATGATAAAGGCCGAGCCGTTCATATTTACGGTTTTGCTATTATTGCAGATGAGTAGAAGGCTTTGACGTAAGCGGGAAAAGAATGGGGGAAGTCACCCCTTTCGTGTATTTCGATACACGAGGGGGGCCTTCCCCATTATTTTTTTGAAGAGTCGAGAGAAGTAGTAGGGGTCTTGAAACCCGAGGCGAATGCTAATTTCCTTAATACTCTGCTCGGTGAGGTCCAGATACTGGCATGCGAGTTGAATCTTAAGTCGCAAATAGTAATCGATGGGGGAGTAGCCTGTCGTTTTTTTGAACACATGCGTATAGTGCGGAACCGACAAATTGGCTTGATCCGCTAATTCCTGCAGGGATATATTCTGCTCCAAGTGATCGCTCATGAATTGGAGCGAGAGCTCAAGATCATGCTTCTTCTTCTGCTTCCCTGGCACATTGGGTTGTTGCTGCGAGAATCGTATGAGCGCCGCGAGATGGCATGCCAGTTGCGAGACATAAATAATGCGGTTGAGGGAGTAGCCTTTCTGCAGAAGATCATAACATTGGTGAAATAACTCGATGATTTTGGCGGAATTTTCAACGGATACCAGTGTTGGTGTCGTATATTGATCTATGCCTTCAAAGAAGGAACCGGCATTCTCTCCTTTCATATGAAACCAATAAATAGTCCATGGATTGGTTTCTGAGGAGCCGTATTCATGGGGCATATTGGCAGGGATGACCATAACGGAGCCTTTATGCAGGAGCTGTTTCTTCTGACCGCTCAGGCTAACCCAACCCTCACCAGCCATACAATACATAACGATATAAGCAGCGCTGCCCGCAGGACGTTCGCGATAGTGATACAGTGCCTGCGGAAAGTAGCCTATATCGGTTATATACAGTGGACGGATGAGCGGGTGAGTCGCGTATTCGGCAATAATATCATCAGGTAGCACAATCAACTTTTGGGACATGAATCCGTCTTGTTTTTTTATAGTATCCATAATATACACTATGCTTTTTCCAGAAACGCTTGTCAACTCTTAAACGCAACTGAAATCATCATATAATCCATCATCTTCATTTGATAGTGAATGGTCTTTAGGGATGAAACCTCGTAGGATAAGGGTAACGAAAGTACATCTTGTATACGAAGGGATGAGCGAATTGACAAAACAAGCTGAAGTTAAGGTATGGGAAGAAATGATTGAAATTCCTACGTATGAAGTAGGTGAGCCGGATAAAAATCCGATGTTCCTGGAAAAACGCGTCTACCAAGGCAGTTCGGGCCGTGTCTATCCTCATCCGGTTATTGACAAAATCTATGATGATAAGGTTATGAAGCCCTATCAAATGGTGTACTTGGAAAACGAATACGTACAAATTCAGATGATGCCTCAAATCGGCGGACGAATTTATAGAGCGATCGATAAGACGAATAACTATGATTTTGTCTATCATAATCAAGTGATCAAGCCTGCATTAGTCGGTCTGATTGGACCATGGATCTCAGGCGGTATTGAATTTAACTGGCCGCAGCATCACCGTCCGAATACGTATGGACCTGTTGAGTGCAGCATTGAAGCAAATGAGGATGGCAGTAAAACGGTATGGGTAGGCGAGATTGACCGGATGTACGGTACGAAAGTAACAACAGGCTTCACGCTGTATCCTGGCAAAGCTTACTTGGAGGTCCATGCGCAAATGTACAACCGCACATCGGAGCCTCAGACGTTCTTATGGTGGGCGAATCCGGCATTGGCTGCCAATGATCATAGTCAATCGGTATTTCCTCCCGATGTGCATGCCGTATTCGATCATGGGAAACGTGATGTATCCAAATTTCCAATTGCAACCGGAACGTACTACAAGATGGATTATTCAGAAGGCGTTGATATTTCCAAATACACCAATATTCCCGTACCGACATCCTATATGGCTTATCAGTCAGATTATAACTTTATTGGCGGCTATGATCATAAAGTCCAGGCAGGGCTGCTGCATATTGCGAATAAACATGTCTCGCCAGGCAAGAAGCAATGGACATGGGGACATGGAGAATTTGGTCAAGCTTGGGATCGTAATCTAACAGATGAAGATGGTCCTTACATTGAGCTAATGACCGGTGTCTACACAGACAACCAACCAGACTTCACATGGCTTCAACCGTATGAAGAGAAGAGCTTTAAGCAATATTTTATGCCATACAAACAAGTCGGCATGGTGAAAAACGCTTCTATTGATGCGGCTGTGAATCTGGAAGTGACCGGTCAACAAGCGACCGTACATGTCTATGCAACTTCGGTATTCGAGGATGCGCATGTCATTCTCAAAAGTGCTCGTCGAACGTACTTGGACAAGACACTTAAGCTTTCACCCGTGGATACGTTCTCGACAGAAATGGAGATCGATAAGAATGATCGGGAAGAAGATTTAATCCTTGTCGTCTTAACTGCAAGCGGCAGAGAACTGATCTCCTATCAGCCGAAACCAAAGGGAATCGAGCAAACGCCAGCTCCGGCGAAAGCGATCGGCGCACCGGAAGAATTGAAGAATACAGAGGCTTTATATTTGGCAGGTCTTCACTTAGAGCAGTATCGTCATGCAACGTATGAGCCTGATGCTTATTATTTGGAAGGATTAAAACGTGATCCAGAAGATATTCGCCTGAATAACGCATACGGATTATTGCTGCTGCGCAGAGGGTTGCTGGAAGAGAGTGAAGCGTACTTTAGAAAAGCGATTGAGACGTTGACTCGCCATAATGCAAGACCCTATGACAGTGAGCCGTTCTACAACTTAGGCAAAACATTGAAATGGCAAGGCCGCTTGGAGGAAGCGTTCACGACATTCTACAAGGCAGTCTGGTCCGCTGCATGGCAAGCAACCGGGTATTATGCTCTGGCGCAAATTGCTAGTGAGAAGCAGCAATATGAAGAAGCGCTTGAACTGATTGACCGTTCTTTTACGATGCAGCAACGCAATTACAAAGCTCGTAATCTGAAGAGCGTTATTCTGAGAAAACTCAATCGTGTGGCTGAAGCAAAGCAGCTAACAGATGAGACAATTCGTCTAGATCCGATGGAATTCGGTTCAAGAAATGAGTTGATCTACATCTATGAGCAATCCGGCAATCAAGAGCAAGCTGATCAAGCGAAGCAAACATTAGTGAAGCTGATGCGAGACGACGCGCATAACTATATTGCGCTTGCACAGGATTATGCGGATGCTGGGCAATATGCAGAGGCGCTGGATGTATTAGGCCGCATTGCTGAACGTACAAGCGGCAACGTGTATCCGATGGTTCGTTACTATCAAGGGTACTTTAACATGAAGTGTAACGATCCCGCTGCATGTGATGCCTATTATGGCCTTGCGGAGGAAGCGAATCCTGCTTATTGCTTCCCCAACTCGATTCAGGATTATGTCGTATTGAAGCATGTGACAGCCTTGCGCGAGAATGATTCAAAGGCACCGTTCTATATGGGCAACTTGTTGTTTGATAAGAAGCGACATGATGAAGCTGTATCCTGCTGGGAGAAATCCGCAGCGTTGAATGATACATTTGCAACCGTACACCGTAACCTGGCTTTGGCGTATTTCAATAAAAAGCATAACCCAGATGCAGCGCTTACTGCCTTAGAGAAAGCATTTGCTCTAAATACATCCGACGCTCGAGTGTTTTACGAGCTGGATCAGTTATATAAGAAGCTTAATTATTCATCGGAGAAACGATTGGCCCAATTGGAGCAATACAAGGAATTAGTGATCATCCGTGATGATTTGTACCTGGAGTATATTACCTTGCACAACGCCTTGAGCCGTCATGAGGAAGCGATTGCGTTGATTATGAATCGCAACTTCCACCCGTGGGAAGGCGGCGAAGGCAAAGTGCCGACACAATACGTATTAGCGCGGGTAGAGTGGGCTAAGAAGCTGCTAGAAGCAGGCCAGGCGAAGGAAGCGATAGAGCAATTACTCGCAGCGAAGCAGTACCCGTTGAATGTGAATGAGGGGAAATTAGAAGGGGCCCAAGAGAATAACATCCATTATTACTTAGGTCTCTCTCATCAACAGCTTGGAGAAGAGGAGCAAGCTATGCAGTATTTTGCTGCAGCTTCCCAAGGGCTGGATGAACCGACAAGCGCGATGTACTATAATGACCAGCCGCCGCACATGATTTTCTATCAAGGTGTTGCTTTACGTCAATTGGGTCATGAGAAAGCGGCTCGCAGCCGATTCAACAAGCTAGTGGACTATGGAGAACAACATATCTTCATCAATCAAAAGATTGATTATTTCGCAGTATCTTTGCCAGACTTCCTGGTATTTGATGAGGATCTGAATAAGAGGAATCATATCCATTGTTACTACATGATGGGGCTAGGTCATTTAGGTCTTGGAAACCAAGTAGAAGCGGTGAAGAACTTTAAGCTGGCACTTGAACTCGAGCCGAACCATCAAGGTGCTGCTATCCATATGGAGCTTGCGCTTCAGGGCGTATCATAAATGAATTTATGCTCAAGAACGCTGTTAACCGCGTTCTTGAGTGATTTTAACTATAATCGAAAATATTCAAAGCTGCCTCTACATACGGTCGTTCCTCAAAAATGGCCTCTATAGAGGTTTTCTCACCACATAAGAATTTATAAGTTTCGGGGTGACGAAACATAAAATTCTTATTGGCGATAAAACCTACCTCTACTCGCGGTCGCTCATCTTCGAAAGGCCTCGATAGAGGTTTTCTCATATTTATCAGAGGAGAAAGGGGAAAGCGACCATGTTGCAGTGGAAGCAACAACAGATGGATGACCAGGTGGTATGGACAGGTACGAACTCGATCATCGAACTCACGATTGCTGCGAATCTGGGGAGCAAAGTCATTTCATTGAAAAATTTGAAGACCGGGAGAGAATGGTTATCGAGAACGGATAACCGGCTTGGCAACAATGGGTATGCGAGTTCATTCGCAGATAGTGACGGCAGCGGCTGGGATGAGATGTTCCCCACGATTAATGTATGCCGTTATCCGGAATTTCCTTGGCAGGAGGTACAATTGCCTGATCATGGAGAGGTGTGGTCGATTCCTTGGCATGTCATCGCACATGAAGGAAAACTCAGTTGCGAGGTATATGGGGTGAGGATGCCGTATCATCTGAAGAAAACCTATTCATTCACGAAAGAACAGCGATTACGGATTGATTATTCTGTTCAGAATCTTAGCCCATTTCCCTTCTCTTTCTTATGGGCAGCCCATCCGCTGTTTCAAGTTGAAGAAGGTATGGAAATGATAGTGCCCCACGAAATGAATACAATTGTTGTCTCCTATTCCCAAGATGGTCGGTTGGGCCAGAGGGGAGACCTCCAGAAGTGGCCAATTCCCTATGCTGATCAAGAACAGATGCGATTGAACGTGGTGGTAGCGGCCGCGGCTCGCACGGCAGAGAAGTATTATTTTCTAGGTGAGCTACCCGAAGGGAAGGCCTCCCTCTTCGACCCGGTTACAGGAGAACAATTAACGATGCTATTCCCAAAGGATAAGGTTCCTTACCTGTCCATCTGGACGAATGCCGGCGGATATCAGGGACAGTATCATGTGGCGATCGAGCCGGCTACCGGCTTTCTGGACGATCTATCTTATGCAATGGAGCACAAGTCTGTTGCCGCTGTGGAAGCACACGGTACTTATGAATGGTTCTTAGAAATCGAGTTAACGAATCAAAGTATAGATAATAAGGAGGGTGCACTATGAGTAAATATAAACTATGGTATAGACAACCCGCCTCCAAATGGTCAGAGGGACTTCCTCTTGGAAATGGAAGAATAGGTGCTGTCATTTATGGGGGTGCAGATTCAGAGACATGGAGCATGACTGAAGTAACCTACTGGTCGGGAAAATCGGAAGTAACAGATACCCCGTCTAAGGGGAAGGCTGACCTTGAAGAGATGAGAAAGCATTTTTTTGCAGGAGACTATCCAACAGGAGATAGACTTGCCAAACAAGTGTTGCAGCCGCAAAAAGTGAATTTTGGATCCAACCTGCCCCTATGTGATGTAAAGTTTCATTTCGAAACCGTTGTTGATTCCGATAGCTTCATTCGCGAGCTGGATCTGGATGAGGCTATTTCACATACATCCTACATGGTGAATGGCCATACCATCCGACGTGAAGTCTTCGCTACACATGCGGATGATCTCGTTGCTTCCCGTTTATGGGGGGATATTCCGGGTTCGGTTTCCTTCACGCTGGGTATCGAGGGGCGTACAGAAACCTTCCAAACCGAGACATTGAACAACGACACCCTAACATTCAGAGGCCAGGCTACGGAGCAAGTACACAGTGATGGTACATGCGGCGTATGGAGTGAAGGTCTTATGAAGGTGGCGGTGTCCGGCGGTACTCTCCACAGTGAAGCGGGTAAGCTGGTTGTATCGGGAGCCGATGAAGCCTGGGTGTATTTTGCAGTAAATACGGATTACCGAAGAGAAGATGGTTGGGAAGAGGATGCCAAGCGCCAAGTAGAAGGAGCGCTTGCCAAGGGATATTCGCAGCTTAGAGAGGATCATATATTGGACTATAGTAGACTTTTTGCACGAGTTGATCTGGATTTAGGTACGTCCGCACCATCCGCTCTGCCTACGAATGAAAGGATACAGTTGTTTAAAAAGGGGCAAGTCGATGATCCTGAACTGTTTGCATTATTTTTTCAATATGGCAGATATTTGACGATTGCAGGCTCGCGAGTGGACTCTCCATTGCCGTTGAACTTACAGGGAATATGGAATGATGGTGAAGCTTGCCGTATGGGGTGGAGCTGTGATTATCATTTGGATGTGAATACGGAAATGAATTATTATCCGACCGAAATAGCCAATTTGAGCGAGTGTCATTTGCCATTAATGCGTTACATTAGGGAGCTTTCGCATGCAGGACGTTCTACTGCGCGTGACTTCTATGGCAGCGAGGGCTGGGTAGCGCATGTATTCTCGAATGCATGGGGATTCACAGCGCCAGGCTGGGACACGTCCTGGGGACTTAATGTGACTGGCGGGCTATGGATTGCTACACATCTGATGGAGCATTACGACTATACGCTAGATCGTACATTTTTGGAAGGGCAAGCTTACCCGGTGTTAAAAGAGGCAGCTGCTTTCTTCCTGGATTATATGACGATTCATCCGTCCTGCGGCTGGTTGGTTACAGGGCCATCAACTTCGCCTGAAAATCATTTCTATCCAAGTCATAAGAGTCAGGGCGCTCAGCAATTATCGATGGGATCTACCCTGGATCAAGTGCTGGTTCGTGATTTGTTTACCTTTTGTTTGCGATCGGCACAATTATTAGACAGAGATGTGGAGCTGCAGAAGCAGTTAACGGATGCCATAGCGATTTTGCCTCCATTACAAATAGGCAAGAAGGGTCAGCTGCAAGAGTGGTTGGAGGATTATGAGGAAGCACAGCCAGAGCACAGGCATTTGTCGCATTTGTTCGCATTATACCCTAGTAATCAAATCACTCCACAAGGGACGCCGGAATTAAGCGCTGCCTCAAGAGTTACGTTAGAGAACAGAATGCTTCAAGATGAACTGGAGGATATTGAATTTACAGCCGCTCTATTTGGTCTTAATTTTGCCAGATTGCATGACGGGGATCGTGCGCACAAGCATATTGGACATTTAATCGGTGAATTATGTTTTGATAATTTATTCACTTACTCCAAACCTGGAATCGCAGGTGCGGAGACGAACATCTTTGTTATTGATGGCAACTATGGCGGGACTGCGGCGATCGCAGAGATGTTGCTGCAGAGTCATAATGGAGAAATTCATTTATTGCCTGCACTGCCAGAGGCTTGGTCGAGGGGGTCCATCAAGGGATTGCGAGCGAAAGGCAATATGGAAGTGGATATGTCTTGGGAGAATCGCCAATTGGTAGAAGCGACTATTTATTCGCATACCAAAGGCAGTATATTCGTACGTTTTGGGAAGGATAGGATATTTGTCGATCTGGAAGCGGGTGGTACGTATCGCTTCAATAACCAATTGGATATGGTCTAGAGATTTAAGTGAAAAGTGAAATTAACTCTTGACCCTGACATTAATGTCAGGGTTTATAATGAAATCGAATCAATCATTCAGGAGGCGTTGAAGCTTGAAAATTGGAGAAATTGCAGCCCGTACAGGGGTCAGCATCCGTTCGCTGCGTTATTACGACCAGTTAGGATTGCTCACGCCGATTCGGCGCGAGAATGGCTACCGAGAATATTCACCGCTTGCGGAAGAGCAAGTGCGGACAATACAGTTGTACCTCAATCTCGGATTGTCGACGGAGCAAATCGCCGGTTTTCTGCACTGCGTCTTGAAAAATAAAGAAGCATTCTGCCAAGAAGTGCTCCCGATTTACCGCCAAAAACTCACGGAGATCGAGGCACAAATACATCTGCTGCAAAACATCAAGTTGAATCTGGAGGAACGCATAAGTTCGATTTTAGATGAACGGCAAACTAGTGAAGCGGAGGAATGAAAATGAGCTTACAAACCATCAACTCAACGAATTTTCGGAGCGCGATTAGCCAGAATGAAGTGACGTTTGTCGATTTCGGTGCGAAATGGTGCCCGCCCTGCAAAGTGCTGCTTCCAATTCTGGAAGAGTTGGAACGTGAGGAAAGGAGTCGCCTGTCGATCTTGCAAGTAGATTGCGATGAATCACCAGAGATTGCGACTGAATACGGCGTCATGTCCATGCCGACCGTTATCGTGTTTCATAACGGTGAACCGGTAGATAAATTTATTGGACTCAGGCCCAAGGGAGTGTATCAAGCAGCACTTGAGCGGTATGTGTAACACGTAAAGAATTGTACTTACTTTGTCTATCAAGCATCGCGTTGTTCAGTTTGTGGTGGTGGGACGACAATGCATAAAATCATGAAAGGAGACGGATCTGGGCGAAAAAAAGGGAGTGCCAGGCACTCCCTTTTTGCTGATATTGTTTTCTCATTAAAAGAAATCTTCGCGTATTTTCAATAAGGCGAACGAATGAAATGCTTATTTTCGGAGCGAGGCATTATATCGGTGAGTGTATACAAACCATGTAATGCTTGCTGTTAATAATGCCGACGAAATCAAAGCTGTAAGAACACTATATGTTTGCCAAATAAGTATCGCTGACCAATCTAATGCAAAGCATATTATACACTGGGCAATCGTAGCAATCAGCAAAATAGCTGTTACGATTATTCGCTTTTTTGTCATTGGCTGCCGCTCATTCGTTTTCCTTCTGCGTAATCCTAAGAGAAAGAACAGAACAGCCAATAGGCAAAGAATAATTGTGGTAGACGACAAAATGATGTCCAAAAGCTGTGTGCTGCTTATTCCATATGACTGCGTCAGATTGCCGTCTAATATATCTTTAACTTTTAGTACCATGCTTCTATTGATATTTGCGCCGTTGGTCAGCAAGCAGATGGCTGTTCGTTCATTTAGCAGTATGACCATTTCGGTTCCGAAATTGGGATTGCCCCCTGGGTGCTCTATAATCGTTTGGTTGGCGTTTACCGACCAGCCCGCCGCATAATACATTTCGTTGACAGCCGGAACAGACCTATCACCCTGATGTGATTTTTCGATAACCGTATGGAATATTTCGGGTATGTCCTGCACAATACCCATCTGTATGCCCATCCAACGCGCCATATCTTTTGTACTAGAAATGATGTAGGCTGCGGGTTTATTCCCGGAATAATCCGGCGCGTTATATGGAGTTGTCATGAAAAAGGAAGAACGGTAGCCCTGTGCCAACTGTCCGGTGGCTTGAGCATCTTCTTTATAAACATACGTCTGGTGAAGACTAAGCGGCTGAAATATCTGTTCCCTCATAAAGTCTTCATAGCTTTGTCCCGACACAATCTCCATAACCAGACCTAATACGTCATAATTAACAGTTCCGTAATGATACTGCTCACCAGGATAGAACGACAATTCAGAATCTACAAGCATTTCTACGGTTTTTTGCAACATATCCGGTGTATTGCCTTGTGGAATGTTTTGACTGTGACGGCCATTTGTTAAGCCGCTAGTATGGTATAAAAAGTTATGGAGTGTCATACTTTGCATATCAACGTGCTTCCCCTGATACTTTAACGTAAACCAAGGCAAATATTTCTGAATAGAGTCTGACATTGACAGCAGTCCTTGTTCTTCCATCAGCAGAATACCCATGCCGGTAAAGGCTTTACTTACCGAAGCCAGCTCATATAGCGTATTTTCACTTGCCGACAGTCCCTTTTCGCGATCTGCGTACCCGGAAGAAAAGTAGAGCACTTCATTGTTCGCAAGTATTGAGATTGATATTCCGGGTACACCTGATATACGGCTTGCATCATCCAACAATGTTTGTATTGAATCAGATTGCGAATCTGATAATGCATACCTTGGTGTTGCGAATCCAGTGAACAGTATAAGGAATGCAATCATAAAGACAATAATTTTTTTCATAGTCTCTCCATTCCATGAAGCTTATTATTGCAAATCTTATTGTATGTGAAGAATCATACGCTATAAAAAATTTGATTGCTACCATAATCTTCTACTTACTACGAACTATCCTGAATCTTCTCATCAAAGGTTAGTTCGATCTCTTTGCGATGCACTTATTTACTGCTACAGTCAGATAGAAACACTGCATTTAGTCAAACTTGAATAGCTCAGAAGATTCCAATTGTGTTGATGTTGACTGGACGAGTTTTTTTAATAGGAGTTAAGTTCGCTTTATAGAGGGGACGTTTTTTTATATGAGGGGGATTCTCCGATTCAGTTCTCGTACTATCTTGCTTTATCTGGATACAACGCAGGTTCATGTCAGTAAGAATCCGCTAAAGTTACAAGGGGAGTGGGCGTTCTACTGGCAAGAGCTGCTATCGCCTGAAGGCATACAGATTCGTTCGAAATTATGGGTTAATGGTGAGCTGTTGGCAGAAGTTGGTGTAGTTGGTCAGGACAAGAGTGGCATGACCCCGCATCTGGCAACGAAGCTGGTGTTCTTTCAGCCTGAGAATGACAGGGTGGAGCTGGTTATGCAAGTAGCCAACTCCATCATAAGCGAGGCGGCATCACCAAGTATATCGAGTTGGGGCGGCAATGATGTGTTAGCGGTCAAGACCAATCTGAGAATCGCCGCTGAAATGTTCATAACCGCAAGCTTGCTGGTGATTGGCGTGTATCATCTGCTGTTATTCGGGTTTCGACGCAAAGACAGGGCTGTACACGGTGTTGTTCGGTATCCGATCCTTGCCGTGTACATCTGGTAACTAGCAGATCGAGAATATGGAACTAGAGATCTTGAAATAATGGCGGAATTGATTGATAAGCCACGTTTGAGCAGCTTTTACCTCAGTTGTTTTTCGGGAGCAAATAATTGTACAATTGAATCCAAGATGTTGCTTGCAAAAATCTCATTATGAAGGAGATAATACCTATGAACTTAAGAATGGAACAACTGGAACGTAGGCTGGTCGAACAACATCATAAGGATTTGTTCCTGCAAACGAAACATACTTTGGCTGCGATTGATGTCCTTGCTGATGAACACCGTCGTTTTCAGTCCATGCAAGCGATCAGCGGCGTGAAAATTGTAGGCTCAGAAGAGGCATTATTTTATGAGACACTGACACAAGTCAAGGAAACGATCGTTGCAACACTTGAAAAAACGCTTGATGATCTCGAGCATAAAGGTGACAAGCACTACCATAATAACTTCAAGGACGGCGTGGAATAATCGTCACTGCTGTCTATTTCATCAATGGATTGATCAGGCTCCTGCTGTTGGCAGGGGTCTTATTTGTATACACTCGGAATGCCAGCGTACACGAAAAATTCATTGTAGAGCTGTTTATGGATGTGTATGGAGCAGTCTTAACAGAAGCTTAACTGTCTTATCCACATGGCAGATGGAATTAAGATTAAGTTTAATAGCACGTAAGACTGGAATGCTAGAATGACGGTAGGAGAGGAGAAACCGTACAGGCTGGCAATGAATCATGAACATTCGTAATCATTCAAAATAAGAGACAGAAGGATGTGTATGACATGAAAAAACGAATCATATGGACACTCGCAGCAGCTTTAGCTCTGACCCCGCTTATTCCTACAGGAGCAATGGCCTCCAGCAGTACAGCTTCGGTTTCTGTAAAGACACTAGAGCAGTTCGCTTCCGAGAAAGCAGCGCTTCTAACTGAACAATATGGGATACCCAGCGTGCAGTATGCCTTGATCGACAATGGAGTGATCAAAGTATCGGGACAATCAGGATTTAACGATATAGAAGGAAGATTCCCTTTAACGAAGGAAACCATTTATGGTATTGGCTCAACGAGCAAAGTGTTTACTGCGGCAGCAGTCATGAAATTAGTGGATGAAGGCAAGATCAATCTAGATACTCCGGTTGTACAATATATTACGGATTTCAAGATGGAAGATGATCGATATAAACAGATTACCCCTCGTATGTTGTTGAATCATTCATCAGGTTTTCTTGGTTCGAGTTTAAGTAATGCATTTCTATTCAATGATCCAGATACATACGTACATGATACGCTGCTTGAGCAATTGTCTACACAGAAATTAAAGGCAGAGCCTGGAGCTTTCTCGGTTTATAGCAACGATGGATTCACGCTGGCGGAGATACTTGTTGAGAGAGTCAGCAATAAGACATTCACGGCATTCATTCATGACAATTTTGCTGCACCTTTGGGTATGAAACATACCATGACGCCACAAAATAAAGTAGAATCAAGCCAATTTGCTGGACTTTACTCTTACGCATACGAAGGTCAGCTCCCAATTGAAACGACCAATGCGATTGGAACAGGCGGAATTTATTCTACTGCGGAGGATTTGGTCCGATTCTCGCAACTCTTTACGGGGCAGAGACCAGATGTACTTTCTGTTGAATCAGCAAAGGCCATGGAGCAAGAAGAGTATAAAAGGGGATTATGGCCCAAAGATGCGGATAGTTCGATTGACTACGGACTTGGCTGGGACAGCGTACGATTATTCCCGTTTAACGACTATGGTATGAAAGCCCTTGTCAAAGGAGGAGACACACAGATGTATCATTCCTCCCTTATCGTGCTTCCAGAACAGAACATGGCTGCAGCAGTCATTACCTCAGGCGGGAGCTCGTCTATTAATCAACTGCTGGCGAGTGAGCTGCTCCTTCAGGCGATGGAAGAGAAGGGCGCCATTAAAGAGATTAAACCGGAAAAATCATTCGGCAAGCCGGTTAAGGCTGATATGCCCCAAGATATTGAGAAGTACGAGGGTGATTACACTACTCAAGGCGATCAGTGGAATGCAGCTATCGAAGACGGGGAACTTGTTTTAACAGGATTGACTGCCCCGGAACAGCAATTGATGTACACCACGGATGGAACCTTTGTCGATGAGGATGGCAGTACAAAGGTTAGTTTTGTAAAGGAGAGCAACGGACGTACTTATTTGTGGATGAGCCAGTATATTTCGGTTCCTGGATTAGGCCAGCTTGCTTTTTCCGAATACAAGGCGGAGAAATTGGAAGGTGCAGCACTGAATAAAGAAACAGCAGATACGTGGGCAGCAAGAGAAGGCAAGTCCTTCTATTCCATTAGCGAGAAATTCAGTGCCATCGCCTATATGAGCTTGATTCGTCCAACGATACAGACAAGCGGTGGTTATTTCAATGATTTGAAGATTACAGGTCCCCATACAGCTGAGAGCCAGCACCACATTCCTGGCATGGCAGGACGAGATACACTGAGTATTCTCTTCTATGAAAAAGACGGTATAGAGTACTTGAAGGCGGCTGGAGCCTTGTATATGAGCGAGGACGGAGTAAAGCCGCTCTATACAGGCAAATCGTCGAAAGCTACGGTACAAGCTGATGGTTATGCTAGATGGTTCAGCATTCCAGAAACAGTGGCTGGCAAGAAAATGGTAGTCACGATGCCAGCTATAGGTGCTTTTATGGTCTACGATGAAATGGGAGCACTGGTGAATAATACGGTCATTAGCGGTAAGAACGAAGTCGTGCTGCCTGCGAATGGATATATCGTATTTGCTGGAAATGCCGGATCTTCCTTTGGTATTACGCTAGTGAAATAGAGAGTAAATAAAACTTAGACTAGATTCCAAATTGGCCAGCTATTATAGCTGGCTTTTTTGCTAGATCTTTGTTTCTTGCTATAAAGAGACTTGTCTATTCCAAATTACCATTTTCCACTGTCTGAACATGAAGAGCTTCTAGCCATTAGTCGCAGCGCAACCGGCTTTCTATACCGAGGCTTTAGATTTGAACAATCAGATCGCTTATCTGTTTGAGAGAAACGGGGAGGATATTTTAAGCAAAAGGAAGAATTTTTATTATGATGAATGCAGAAAAGAGGTTTTATTATGGAACATTTGTCACAGTATACTTACGTCCAATCTATTGCTAAAGCTACCATAAGCGAATTACAGGAGATCATTAAAGAGGGCATAACGGAAAAGGAAATCGTGATTAGAGCCGAAGAGATCATGAGAAATAAGGGAATTCAAAGTTTTTGGTATCACGGTATAGGGGCATTTGTTCACGTTGGCAAGAGAACAATCATTTCTGAGTCGGGTAAGGAATATAAGCCTTCAGATACATTTGTCGGCAGAAATGATATCGTGACCATCGATCTTAGTCCAGAGATTAACACCTATTGGGGAGACTATGCACGAACACTAATCGTGATCGATGGAAATGTTATTGCCGAAGACGCACTCGCAAATACCCAAAATGAATCTGCAGTAGAATTCTCACATGGAATTAACGCCGAAAAGGAACTCCATAAAAAATTTATTGATTTTGTAAGACCTGACCTGACTTTTGAAGAAGTTTACTTACATATGAATGAGGTTATACAACAACTTGGTTACATGAATCTTGATTTTGCTGGGAACTTGGGGCACACAATCGAATTCAATAAAGATCAAAGAAGATATTTTGAGTCAGGGAATAAGATGAAGCTTAGTGAAGGATCACTGTTTACATTTGAGCCACATATAAAGTGCAGCTATGGAGAGTATGGCTTTAAACGGGAGAATATTTATTACTTCCGTAATGGAGAATTACTTGTTTTATAGCTTGTCGGGCTAAGGACTACGGTAAAAGTTTTAAATGCAGTAATTTTCATATATAATAACTTAATATTGAAGTATTATTATGTTGGCAACGGGCCAGAAGTCGAGCTTTTGTATTGTGACGCTCCGCTCATCCATAAAGCTTCAAATGACTAAACTAAAATTGAGGGAAGCGAATGAATTTTTTGCGGGAGTTTTTTGCCAATAGTATAGTAAGAAGAATCCTGTTCCTCTTACTGGTCGTTTTGTTGCTGTACAGCTTGAGAGATATGCTCAATTTGATGTTGCTGCTGTTTCTTGTTACCTTCGTCATGGGACGCCTAGAGGGCTTTATTACGAAGAAAATATCTAAGCTGTTCCCCATATCGCCCATTGTCGTTAATACGGTATTGTACGCTGTATTAATATTTGGGCTCGTATATGGAATTATCAATTATATTCCGAAGCTCATTAGTCAAATTTCCGAATTATATGTATCCATGATCAAATTCCTGGACACACCTCAGTCGGATGAATTTGCTGAGTTTGTCTCCTCCACGCTTAACAAACTGGAATTAGAGCAATACGGGGGCTATGCGTTAAATTATATTGTGAAACTCGGCAAATGGGCAGAGGTTATCGTTTTTGTTATCGTATTGAGCTACTTCTACTTAATCCAGAAGCATACCGTCAATCATTTTACGGAAAAGTTGAGCAAAAGCAAAATTAGTTGGGCTTACAATGAGTTTAAATACTTTGGCCAAAAATTCACCTCTTCTTTCGGTAAAGTGATTGAGGTTCAACTGATGATTGCCGTATTCAACACGATTCTAACGATTGCCGGGTTGTGGATTATGGGCTACCCATACTTGTTCGCTCTCATGATTACGGTATTTTTACTGAGCCTTGTGCCGGTAGTCGGTGTTATGATCTCCTTCATTCCGATCAGTATTATCGGTTACCAGATAGGCGGTATCACAACTGTCATTTGGGCGACTATTATGATTTTGCTTATCCATGCAGTGGAGACATACTTCTTAAATCCTAGGTTGTACGCTCACAAAACAAAGCTGCCGATGTTCTACACCTTTATTATTCTTATTTTCTCCCAGCATTTCATGGGGATCTGGGGACTTATTATTGGGATTCCGATTTTTATGTTCCTGCTTGATATTTTTGAAGTGGATCAAAGCAACAGTAAAGGTTCAGAAAAAGAAGCGGCACAGCTATCAGGAGAGAACTCAAGCTCCAAATAAAATATGGAACAGGCCTGCTCTCCAATAGGGAGCAGGTTTTCTATAATTGTCGAACTCACTTATTAATGAATAGACTAATAGTTGAGGTGTACTGGGGGATACAACAACCGAGCGGGTAAAATCCTGCTTTTTTTTGACCATAAGTTTGATTAGGGGCGGCTAAAGACAGTCGTCCTTTGTTGTACTGCCACCCACATTGGGAACGCTAGTGACATAGATACAGTGAGAAGTTCAGAGTCTATATAAGAGAGTGAACCAATAATATGAAATATGTCTTAATTTAGGATTTAATGTAAAACTAATGGGAGGTTAGCACCATATATAAATTTCCAATAATATGTAATAATTACATGTGAAAGGAAGGGCCGTCCTTTGATCAAGATCTCCCTTCTGATCAAATAATTACTTTTATTTCATATATTTGATATAATTGAGGTGGTGAAAATGCGGAAAATTTATTGGAGGAATGAATATGAAGCCGTCTGTCAAATACATCTTGTCTGCTTGTGCTGTTGTTCTAGTTGCAGTGACTGTTCTAATCGCGCAACGCTATTATTTTCAGGAGAAGCTTTCTGATTACACAGTAGTTAATGATCGTATTATGCTCACCAAGGAATTTAACGTTGAGTCCAATACAGCAGATCAAAACTCATCGGTAGAAGGAACAATCTTTGTATGGGGCGATAAGGGATTAGCTGAGCGTATGCGCATTGTTGCATCTTTTGAGATTGATCCACTAGATTTCGGAGGAATGTCTGTTTACATTCCAAAGAAATGGTATATTTCCAACATTCTAAGCAGTCAACCCGAGAATCAACAGACATCATTGCAGCCTTATGTTTCCGAAGGAGATAAAAGCCTGGGTGATGAATGGAGAAATATCGTTGTGGTTGGTGAAAATTTATTAGGAACACCCTCCGGTGGAGGAACTGGAACGATAATGATTGATTTGGTTTCTGATCAAAAAGATATTGTGCCATCGGAAGCTTTCAACGTTATGGTTACGATAGGCTCCGATACGAAAGAAGGCGTGAGGTCAGTAGGCGTAGACTGGATTAAAATTCCAATCCGTGTGAACGCTGAGAGCTAGGTTAAAACACATAGAAGGAGTTTGAAAAATGAAAATAGAATCATTTAAAAAATTTCCGTCCATGCGCAAATCTATTAGTATATTGCTTATTTTAACTATGGTAACATCACTATTCGCTGGTAGTGCCTACGCGAATGACACGCCTGTCAGCCACCTGGAGAATAATGGATCTGTTTTATGGCCTTATACGGGTTCAACGGGTAAAGATAAAATCGCTGCTGCTCAATCCATTGGATATTTCGGCTCATCTTGGCTTCCTGGAGTTAATCAGTGGTCATTCGTTTTCAGGCTCGCAGGTACAGGCTCCAGCAGAACTTCCACAGACACTACGTCTAATAGGATACAAATAGCGAGAATGGAAGTCAGAAATACAGAAAATCCATCCAAAATGTCGCTGAATGATTATTCACACACCGCAGCTATAGGCTCCGCTCCTGAAACAACAGGAACTAACCCCGGTTATACCACCTGGGCATGGGCAGTTGTTAATTATGCTTCCCTTCACCTTAAACTCATATCTTCTTATGTTTATACTACAGCAACTTTACTAGCGTCTCTTAGACCAGTGGTTGATAGCAACACCACTACTGCTTCATCCATGACTCGCCAATGGAACTGGACATCTAATATTTCTGACACCGGTCAATTTTTTTGGTTTAATGCGAATGTCCCTGCGAATGTAGCATCGACCAAATTTTCTACTGAATATTTTCTTCTAGGAACGGGATATGAATTGGTATCATCGGGGAAATGTATTTATACTCTTACAACAGGAGCAGCAGGTAGTGCTTCTAAAAATGCAGCAACATTGGACAAAGACTGGAACCCGGGAATGATGAGTCCTGAGGAGAAAACGAAATATGGAATCATAGAAATACCAAGAGATGAAATAGATAAACGAGCAAGTGAGCTCAATATTGCTCCATTTGTTGTTGAGAGTTTAAAAGAATCGAACGAGGAAGTATTCTATCATGCAACCAAATTTCCAGTAACGGTATCTTATATTCCTGAGCCCGAAAATCTGTCCCTCAAAGAAAGTTTAATTCAGGATATCGAAGGAAAACTGGAAAGAAGTGAAATCATCAGTGATGCATACTTGAGATATGACGAAAAGACAGCAGAAGAACAAAAAATGATCGAAAAACATGAAAATCAAATCAACATTTTGCGAGACATTCTAGAAAGTGCGAATCAGGCAGATGAGAAAAACCTTATAGAACTCAATGAAATCCGATCATCATTATCAAGCTTGAAGTAATCAAATTTTTAAAAAGGGAAATCAGGTTTTTCCTTAAAGGAGTGCACACCGAAATAGCCGTTGTTCTGTTGCTTCGTGCAACAAAACAACGGCTTTTTTGTTTTGTTGTTGCGATTGGCAGGGACCTGTCCATTCCAAATGACCATTCTCGCATAAGATATATGGAACAAATCGAGGTGATGGGGGAAGGGGCGAGGATTATGGCCAAAAGAGTTGAAAACCAAGTCTATTCGAATCGGGTCGCGAGGTCTGAGTTTGATGAGAACTGGAAAACTAAGGTGAGTAAGAGCGGCTATGTCATCTACACCGCAACCAGCAATCATGCCAAAGTAACGGCTCTGCTTACCACCGGGGCAAGTAAATTGCTCATCTTCAAAAAAGGCGGTACCGTACTAGTTGGCTCTGGAGGAACTAGCCATTATAGTAAACCGCATATTGCCAAGGACATTTAAGCAGCACTAAGAGATTCACTTACTATGCTGATTTCCTTCTGAAAAAAGTCTACGCAGTTATATTGCATAGACTTTTTTTGATTGATTTTAAAGCTAGCTTGAACTCCGCTCAACGTCCTATTGAAATTGAAGCCGCGACGGACGATATATATAACATCCTTTTTTCTGGAAATAAAGTCCTGTATGTGGAGGAAAGATAATGAACGAAGAAGCAACTACAGTCGGATGGGACGCCATTGAACAAGCGATGTCCAAGCTCTACGGAGATCAGGAGCCAAAGCATTACGGCACGCTAATTTCTTACATGCTGGGAGGTCCAGATCCGCTTGACGGTCTAAGCGCATACAAGGCGGAGCATCCCTTGCCGCATTGGCATATTGTGACGTTTGGGTTTTCAGAGCTGTACGACAAGGAATCAGATGATGCCGAGCACAGCGGTTACGGATTTGAGCTGACCTTTCGGCTGGTACGGGAGGACACAGAGGAGGAGCCTCCAGCCTGGGCGCTCAACCTGCTGCAAAATATGGCCAGATATGTGTTCAACAGTGGCAATATCTTTCGGTCGGGCGATTACTTGGATGCCAACGGTCCGATCTGTGAGGGGGCAGATACACAGCTGACGGCGCTGGCTTTTATCGCGGACTCTGAGCTTCCCGAAGCAGACACGCCGAACGGACGGGTACAGTTTTTGCAAATGGTAGGTATCACGGGCAGCGAGCTTGAAGCGATGCAGACTTGGAATACGCTGGGCCTGCTGAGAGCTTGTGAGGAGCTTATGCCGGGTTATATCACGGATCTAGCACGTGATTCTTTCATGCAGATATCTGAGATAGCCGAAGCGGTGCAGAGAGGGATTGAACGGGATGGGTCCAACACGGGCTTTTTATATGTGGATCAATTGGATTGGGAATCGGCCAAGAAGCGTCTATTTGGCAAAACGCCGGCCGTGCTTAGTCTAGGGGCCAAGCAAGCCGAAGTTGTAGGAAAGATGCTTTCAGGACGTATTATGAAAGGGAAATCGCTCCGGTTGTCAGGCCCTGATATTCAGATCGTCTTGGAGCCTGGAGAGGCCGTGGGCTACGAGGAAGGCGAGGATGAGGTTCGCGTCCGACTCGACGAGGCGAGTGCCGCCGAATTATCCCGTAAGCTTCAGCCCAAGGAAGGCGTGCTGGCATTGTCCTCCTTCAAAGGGCTGAACGTGCAAATTGTGAAAACCTACATTAGAGATCAAGACGGCCAAATCGTATCCGCGATTGGCTAGAGGAAAGTGTTATGCAGTAACCTTCACAGAGAAGTAGACCTCCAGCGAAATGAAGAGTCTTTGAGCCGCCTGTTTAGCGGAACGAAGACTCTTTTGTCATTTTCTGGACCCGCAAGGATGATCGCGAGAAGAGCTGTTTGTAAACAGATTGGAATATCGACAGGTTAGTATGGTATGATAAAATAACATTGTTATTTTTTGAATGGAGCTGCGAACTATGAGCAAGAAAGCCGAACAGACGGAAAAAAAGCTGCTGCAATGCGCAAAAGACGAGTTTCTGGAAAAAGGCTTCTTGGGGGCGAATATGCGGTCCATAGCCCAAAGGGCCGGAATGACGACAGGCGCCATTTATCGTTATTACGAGGATAAAAACGCGATGTTCGAAGCCATAACGAAGCCCGTGCTGGATGAATTCAATGTTGTGATCCAGCACACCTCAAGCGTTCAATCCGAGTTATTGGACCACAACGAGCTGGAGTCGAGAATGCCTGTTGCATCGCGTATGCTGCTGGGATTCGTCGAATATATGTACCGATGGTTTGATGAATTCAATATGCTGGTGAACGGCTCGGCAGGTTCGTCCTTGGAGAATTTCGCGGATAAATGGATCGAAGCCGACATTGAAGCAACGCGGCTTTATATGGACAAACTCGTGGCTATGGGACAGCTGCGAAATTATCCTTCTATGCGTGTTATCGCTATTTTTGTCAAACAGGGCTATTGGGGCATATTGGAAGCCGTTGCGTCCAGGATGACCTACGAGGAAGCGATGGACTATATGCGCTATCTTATTCCCTTTATGCAAGCGGGCTGGAAAACCTTGCTGGAAGAAGGGGGAGGAACAGCCCAGAATGAAAGGGAATTGCGCCAATGAGCAAAAACCGAAGGGAGAATACAACATGAGCACCTTTGCAATAGGGCATGTATTAATTAAAACCAACCGCTTAAAGCAAACCGCAAGCCGTTATGAAGAACTGGGTTTTACGGTAACTTATCGAGTGTCGCCCGAGAAAGCTCACAATGCGTTTATTTATTTTCGGGACGGCTCTTTTCTTGAATTGTTTAATCCAAAGCCGATGAATGTGGCCGACAAGCTGATTCTCGCGCTGCTTAAGCTTCTTCGACCTATTAATCCGGCTATGATTAAGCGATATATGCACTACATCGCAAGCAAGGAAGGGATTACGGACTATGCCATGGATAGCGTACCCGTTGAACAGGCAGAGGCTAATCTCGAAGGAATGAAGCAAGCCGGTGCGCGTGTGGGCAATAAAATCAAGTTAAGCAAAAAGCTGCCCGATGGCATCAAGCAAACGTGGTGGATTGCGGTGTTCGAAGAATATACGATGCCCTTTTTGATGAGCGCCTACCATCCTCCGATTGCTTGCCTCGAGCATGAGCTTGATCATCGCAATGGTGTTCTGGGCATCGACTGTCTAGTGATCGATGTGCCGGATCTTGAGGCATGGATATTGAAATATGAACCGCTTGGGCCCAGGGTCAATTACTCCCAACAAGGAAAACAATGCGAGCTGATATTTGAAAAACAACATAAAATCATACTTCGCAAGTCAGATGAATACCGATTGGCGGAAATTCATTTGCTAACGTCGGCTTCGCTTGACGAAGACTTGGCCATTCAACCTCACGAGAGCCATGGAGCGACCCTTGTCCTAAAGCAACAGCCATCATGTAAACTTACTTAAGCAGTCCATACATTTGATTCAAAGAAGAGTGCTGTCGAGAGCGGCAAAGCGCTCTTCTTTTTTCGTACGGTGAGAAATTTACCAGGGAATTTGATCGTGTTATGGCTACAACAACCGGGTTAAAATAGCTAAGATGTGATACTATGTCTCTACGACTAGTTGTAGTTGAAGCGTCAATGCTAATCGCGTTGTATCTATAGTGAGAGGATTTGAGCACGTAGTGAATAATAATTTTTGGCGTGATTTACCTCGCCCGTTTTTTATACTAGCACCAATGGAAGATGTGACGGATGTTGTTTTTCGTCATGTCGTAAGTAAAGCAGGCAGACCCGATGTGTTTTTTACAGAGTTTACAAACACGGAGAGCTATTGTCATCCTGTGGGGACTTATGGCGTACGGGGACGTTTAACGTTCACTGAGGATGAACAACCGATGGTTGCCCATATTTGGGGGGATAAGCCTGAATATTTTAAGGAAATGAGTATGGGAATGGCTAAGCTTGGCTTCAAAGGTGTGGATCTCAATATGGGATGTCCCGTACACAATGTTGCAACGAAAGGTAAGGGAAGCGGCCTTATTCTGCATCCAGAGCTTGCGGCAGATATTATTCAAGCAGCAAAAGCGGGAGGATTACCGGTTAGTGTGAAAACGAGGCTTGGCTACAACGATATAGAGGAATGGCAGGATTGGCTAACCCATATTTTGAAACAAGATATTGCCAACCTCTCTATTCATCTCCGTACAAGAAAGGAAATGAGCCTGGTAGATGCCCATTGGGAACTGATTCCGGCAATTAAGCAGCTTCGTGATCGTATAGCACCAGATACTCTGTTGACCATCAATGGAGATATTCCTGATCGGCAAAAGGGCCTGGAGCTTGCTGAGCAATATGGTGTGGATGGGATCATGATTGGGAGAGGTATCTTCCATAATCCTTTTGCCTTTGAAAAAGAGCCGAGAGAACATAGCAGTGACGAATTGCTGGATCTGTTAAGATTGCATCTTGATCTTCATGATCAATATGCAACAGAATTAACGCTACGTCCATTTAAAACACTTTTAAGATTTTTTAAGATCTATGTCAAAGGATTTCGAGGGGCAAGTGAACTGCGAAATCAATTGATGAGCACGAAGTCAACGGATGAAGTGCGTGAGCTTCTTCATACCTTTGAAAAGAATGTGGATGCTGTGATTGAAGAGAATAGTCATGAGGATAGGAATAGTTAACTATAGGTACGCTTCCAATAAAGTGAGATACCTAGACCAGGAGATAAACAGATGACCATAATCGACAAATTAGCAACGTCACTCAACCGCAAAGACGAAGGTCCTAACCAGGAACTGGCGCGAGATATTGCCGAAAGAGAAGATTGCGAAGCTGTGAAAGAGCTTATTGCTAACTTATCTAACAAAGACAAGAACATTCAAAGCGATTGTATGAAAGTTCTCTATGAGATTGGGTATCTTAAGCCGGCTTTGATCGCTGAATACAGCAAAGAGTTCTTAACCTTGCTTGATCATAGGAACAATCGATTGGTTTGGGGAGCTATGACAGCGCTAGACGCGATAACTCTGGAAAATCCGGAAGTCATCTATGCATCGCTTGAAAAAATTGTTGACAGTACGGACAAAGGATCAGTCATCACCAAGGATCACGGAGTAAATATCCTGATTAAACTTTGTTCTGTGGAACCCTATGCGAATCATGCATTCACCTTACTCATCGAACAGCTTAAGAGATGTCCCACAAATCAACTTCCCATGTATGCGGAGAATGCCGTTTCCATCGTCAACGATCAAAACAAAACCCTTTTCATTAAGACGCTTTTCTCACGACTCGGCGATATTGAAAAAGAAACAAAACGAAAACGAGTGGAGAAAGTGATAAAGAAATGCAGTTGATTAAATCGAACCGGAGCTAGCATACTCACAAATAAGAAGAAGTGCACCCCTTAGAATACACATTGGAACCTCCAATGAAATTCTAGGGGGTGTATTTTTGTGACGAGCCACATAAATAATAGTTGCAATACCATCCTATATCGCATATATTGAAATTAGTTGCAATAACATCCTATTTGAGGTGGTGAAGTTTTGAACGAAAATTGGCGGCAACATGACAAAGGCGGAGGGGAATCGCATGGTCCATATATCTCGGCCATATACCGTCACATGCAAGTATTGATCTCGGCGGAATTGGCACCATTCCGAATCGGAAGCGGGCAGTATATTTTTCTGATGGCTGTTGCGTTTCGGCAGCCCGTCACACAGAAAGAGCTAAGCGAGACGCTGCTCATCGACAAGACGACGACCGCCAAGGCGATTGCGAAGCTGGAAGCGGAAGGGTATGTGCGGAGAGAAGCCAATCCCGCCGACAATCGCTATCAGCTGCTTTATTTGACCGATGCAGGGCAGGATGTCGTGCCGAAGGTTCAAGAAGCGCTAGCCCGTGTGAAGAACAAGACACGGAAGGGCATCGGCGACGAGGAGTATGACCAGTTGCTGTGCATGCTGAAAACCGTGCTTCGCAATTTGACCGAGAAGGAAGAGACAGAAGGATGACAGGAAGTGGAGGAGCGACTCTCGCGGAAGTGCTGTTGACGTGGAACGGTGTAACGAAGCACCCGCATCATATGTCCCCGATTCGAATTGGGTATCCGTTTATTTGAACTTCGAGCAGGCTGCTAACGCATGCCGTCTAGATCGTACGATATCAATTTGAGCGTATGCAAGAGAGACAAAAAAATGGAGGGTGAGATGTGCAATGATGAATACAACATTTCCGTACGAGAAAAAGTGCATGCAAGTATTCGGAGTGGAGATGGCTTATGTAGAGGAGGGAAGCGGCGACCCGATCGTCTTCTTGCATGGGAATCCGGCATCCTCCTATCTGTGGCGCAACATTATGCCCTACGCCGGGAAGCTTGGCCGCTGTATCGCGCCTGATCTCGTCGGCATGGGCGATTCCGATAAACTCCCGAACGGCGGTCCTCACGCATATACCTTCGTCGAACACCGCCGCTATCTCGACAAGCTGCTTGAACAGCTGGGAGTCAGCGAGCGTGTGACGTTCGTCGTGCACGACTGGGGATCGGCACTGGGATTTGATTGGGCGAAGCGTCATCCCGGTGCGGTCAAAGGCATCGCTTATATGGAGGCGATCATTATGCCCGGCAACTGGAATGATATGTCGAAGGAAGGGCGCCAGGTGTTCCAAGCACTTCGGTCGCCAGAAGGGGAACGAATGGTGCTGGAGCAAAATTCGTTCATCGAGTTCAATCTGCCGGTTAACATCCTGCGCAAGTTGACGGATGAAGAGATCGCCCAGTACCGCCGTCCATTCTTGGAGCCGGGTGAAAGCCGCCGTCCTATGCTCAGCTGGGCACGCCAGCTTCCGATCGGCGGCGATCCGGCCGATGTAATCGCGATTGTCACTGAATACGGCGAATTTCTGGCGAAGAGTTCCGTTCCCAAGCTGTTCGTTCATTGCGAACCCGGCAGATTGCAGCAAGCCCACGTCCATTTCTGCCGTACTTGGCCATCGCAGACGGAAGTTACGGTACCGGGTCTTCACTATCCGCAAGAAGACGCGCCCGAAGCAGTCGGCGAAGCGCTTGCCGTATGGTTGGAAAAATTGGCGTAAGAACGCGCTATTATTTCGTATTGAAATCCCAATATCTCCTTGTTATAATTGAAAATGATTATCATTATCGAAATATCAAGGGGTGATTCATACGGAATCCAAAGCGATACAAACTAAACCAACAGCAGCGCCGAAAGGACAAAAAACGAAGCCGCCTTCCCCCGTATCTCGTTTAAAGCCGTTCCTGCTTAAGCGGAAGGCGGCGCTCACCGGCTCGATTGCAACGGGCGTTGTTGCTACCCTGATGGGGCTTATTCCTTACTGGGTTATCTATCAGATCTGCAAGGGCTTGACGGACGGCGGGCTGCTTGGCGATCAAGCGCAGCTGCTCGCGCTTGCCGGGACAGCTTTGCTTGCGATTGCACTCAAAGGGCTGCTGACGTCATTATCGACGAATTGGACGCACCGCGTCGCCTATGACGTGGTGTACGAGGTTCGCATGGCCTTGGCGGATAAGCTGGCGAAGCTGCCGCTCGGCTACTTCGACCGGACGGACAGCGGCAAGATCAAGCACACCTTGAATGAGGACGTAGAGCAGCTGGAGGAAGGCATTGCCCATCTGCTGCCGGATATTACAGCAAGCACAGCTTTGCCGATTCTCTCCTTTGCCATCATGTTCACCATGGATTGGCGGATGGGGCTGGCGGTGCTTGCTTTCATAGGTGTGACGGTGGGTGGCTACGCACTAGTTATGACCTATCTAAAACCGCTTCAAGCCGGGTACGGCAAAGCGGGGGCGGCGGTCAGCAGCGCTATTCTTAATTATGTATACGGAATGAAGGTCATTCGCGTCTTCTCCCGCACGGAGCTGGCGTTCGAGACGTATTCCAAAGCGGTTCGTGATTTTTCGGAGACTTCCTCCTTAATCGAGCGCAAAGGCATGCCAGCCAAAACGATTGCCGTGCTGCTCTCCCGGTCAGCGCTGCTGATTGTTATCCCGGCAGGGATCTGGTTGATCGCTCAGGAGCAGCTTACCGTTCCCGTGCTTATCTTTTTCATTCTGATGTCATTAGGGGTAGGGGCGGCTTTATTCAAAATGCTCCGCTCAAGCGGCATGACGGCCTTTCGTTTGGCTGCATCACTCAAGAATGTAAGCAAGATGCTGGAGGAACAGGAAATGGCATCGGCAGATCAGCCGCAGAAGCCAAAGGATGCGACCATCCAATTCCAACACGTGACCTTTGCTTATAACAAGCAAGCTGTGCTCCGTGATGTATCGCTTACGATTCCCGCAGGAACGATGACTGCGCTGGTAGGACCGTCAGGAGCTGGGAAAACGACAATAGCTCGCCTGCTGCCTCGTTTCTGGGATACGGATGGCGGCAGTGTGACGATTGGCGGTGTCGATGTACGAGAGATGAGCGAGGAGCGGTTGATGTCGCTCGTGTCGTTTGTTTTCCAGGATGCTTACTTGTTCCAGGGAACCGTCATGGACAATATCCGGCTAGGCAAGCCTGGTGCTACGGATGAGGAGGTTATGGCTGCCGCTCTCCGGGCTGGCTGTCATACATTCATTGAACAGTTACCGCATGGCTATCATACCGCTGTCGGTGAAGGCGGTATGACACTTAGCGGCGGTCAGCGGCAGCGGATCAGTCTCGTTCGCGCCATATTGAAGGATGCGCCTATTATCATGCTGGACGAGGCGACGTCGCTTGTCGATCCGGAGAACGAAGCCCACATTCAGGATGCGATCGCGGGGTTGCTTCATCCTGCCAATGGCGAGCCCAAAACGATTGTGGCAATCGCCCATCGGCTTGGCACTGTGGTATACGCCGACCAGATTGCCGTCATTGACGAGGGGAGCGTCGCAGCTGTCGGGACGCATGGAGAACTGCTGCAGAAGAGCGAACTATATCGCCGCCTGTGGGAGGCGTATGAGGCCGGGACGGAGGATTTGGAAGGGGATCAGCCCGTTCTGGACTCGGTGACTGCGGCGGTGGCGGCCCCGGATTTGTCGTTAGAGACGCAGGCAGGCGAACCGTTCACAGAGGATTCACAGGCGTTCGGCAAGCTGGGTGGAGGCACTCCGGTGCCGGACGATCCTCACCGGCATTTGGCGGAGATGTCGGAGTTTCGGCAGTCGCTGCTGCTGGCGGGCGAGAAGGCTAATCGGCTGCGAGGCGCACTCATCTTCAGCTTTATGGAAAACGTGTTTACTGCGCTTGGTTCCATTGCCGTGGTCGCCGTCTTGTATCAATTACTTGCCGGTCGACCCGACGAGGCGTGGCAAGCGGCCGGTTGGATGGCGTTGATGTTTGCTGGCCAATCGGTGTTTTATTTCCTGACGAATAAATGGTCGTTTCCATTGTTCGGCCATTTCCTGACGCATATTCGTCTGTATTTGGGCGACCGGCTGCGCAAGGTTCCGTACGGCTTTTTCCTTCAAAAGGATGCCTCTGTCCTGGAATCGCGGGTGAAAACGGACGCGTCCACCTACATCTATGTGCCTTCCATCGTCATCGGTCTTATTAAAGCATGCGTCATTCCGCCATTGATTCTGATAGCGATGATGTGGCTGGATTGGCGGCTAGCGCTCGTGTCGTTGGCAGGCGTCCCGCTCAGCGTTGTCTCGGCATGGCTTGCGGAACGGAAGCTGAAGGAGATTATGCAGAAGCTGTCGGCTGCACGGCAGGCAGCCAACAGCCGAATTTTGGAATATATTCGCGGCATAGCTGTCATCCGTTCCTTCGGACTGACGGGCAGCCGGATGCAAAGCTATGAGGAAACGATCGACAACTATAGAGATGCCAGTATTGCGATCAATCGGAGGCTAACGCCGTATACGGCCGTCTATCATATTTCCTTCGAGCTGGGCTTGGCGCTAGTCTTGATCGTTGGCGGTGTGTTCGTCGGGCAAGGAACGCTGGAACCGGCAACCTTCATGGTGTTTCTTGTCTTGGCAATTTGTTTCTATGAGCCGCTGCCGCTGATGGATTATGCCCTGTTCAAGCGCATGTTCGCGACAACGGTACATCATATGAACGATATTATCCAGGCCAGGGACATGCCAGTTCTGACATCGGAACGCCGACCGATACAAGGCGCCGAGATTGCGTTCCGCGACGTCACCTTCGGCTACGGAGATAAGCGGGTGCTGAACGGCCTCAATCTGGTCATCCCGGAGAAGGGGACGACGGCGATTGTCGGCCCTTCGGGCGGAGGCAAGACGACGATGCTGCATTTGATTGCGCGCTTCTGGGATGTTCAAGGGGGCGCGGTGACGATCGGCGGCGCGGATGTGCGCAGCATGAGCTCTGATGAATTGATGCGGCAGCTGGCCTTTGTGTTCCAAGACGTGTATCTGTTCAATGACACGGTGGCGAACAATATCCGATACGGCAACCCGGACGCTAGTATGGAGCAGGTGGAGGAAGCGGCCAGGAAAGCCCGCTGTCACGATTTTATTATGAAGCTGCCGGACGGTTACGATACGGCTGTGGGCGAAGGCGGCGGGCTGCTGTCGGGCGGCCAGCGGCAGCGCATCTCGATTGCGAGGGCGATATTGAAGGACGCACCGATTATATTGTTGGATGAAGCGACGGCTAGCGTCGATCCGGACAACGAACGTTATATTCAGGAGGCGTTCGAGGAGCTGGCCCGCGACAAAACGGTCGTCATTATTGCCCATCGACTGCATACCGTTCGCCGTGCCGACCATATCGTCGTAATCGACGACGGCAGGGTTGCGCAGTCGGGCACGCATAAGGAACTGCTCGCGAACGGCGGCATTTACCGCCGCTTCTGGGAGGAGCGCCGCCGTGCCCAAGGCTGGGTGATGCGCAGAACGATTGAAGAAGTGAAAGCTTAATTTTTGCAAATCCGGCTCGGGATTTCCGCTTTTTGGTGATCCCCGCCGGTGACTGTATATCTCCCCAATATTCTTCTAAATCTTTGACCATATGAATATAGCTGGTAGTAAGAAAGGTTGTAGAGTGAGGGAGGAACTGGGGAAATGAAAGGTTATTCAACTAGTTCTACAATACATACAGTTAACGTCCCAAGAACACAAATGGTTGACCATTTTATCGATTTTATCCGTGTAGCCAATGAGCTTCTTCAGAAGGAATTAGATCTGTCTCCTGCTAATCATGTAGTCAAGAACATCATGAGTCATCTTTCCCTTCAGTTACGCCCCCGCTATTCACCTGAGGAGATACAATCCGTTCTAAGCAACGAGTATATTCAAAGCAACCACCGTAAATTGCAGGATAAGCTGTCAGAAGCCGAATTTCTGGCAGAGCTGAATGATTCTCGCGCTATTTGCCATTCTGAGAGTTCTGACTTAGATCCCTTAACAAGGCTATCTGCCTGGACTATTTACAGGGCTCTAGTAAGTCAGGAACTGTCCACGCTTCGACCGTTCATTCGCCAGGAAGGTCACGCAGAGAAGTTGCCAATGATCTTTGTAGGCAGTGGGCCGATGCCGCTAAGTGCGATTATTCTACACCAATTAAGTGATGCCAATGTGATCTGTCTGGAAATGGATTCTGTTGCCTATGAGGCATCATGTTTATTACTTGAGCGCCTCGGCTTAGCGGATAAAGTTACGGTTGTGATGGGGAATGGATCAGAATTCGACTACAGCTCCTATAGCCAAATCTTTGTCGCTAGTCTTGTTCGCAATAAGATGGAAGTGCTTGAACGAATTAATCAAACTGCTTCTGATCCTCTAGTAGCTGTTCGCACAGCAGAGGGGATGAGGCAAATTATGTATGAAGCGATTGATGAAGCGCAGTTGAACAAGCAGGGGTGGCTTATTCTGGGACGAACATGTCCACAAGAAAATCTGGTCATCAATTCGACTTTGTTTCTTGAACGTATGAGAAATTGTTCTTGCAGTATACGATAGATGTATTTTGTCGCAAGACTGTTTTTATTTTGTGATGACACAAGCAACGTTATGTATCCCGGTAAGGTGATGCTTGACAGAACGAATCGGCAACTTGAAGTAGTCGTTCACGCCTGCGGATTTGAAGCTCGAGTATTACGTTGACAGGCTAAATGAGAAGTGTTATCGTTTGGAAAATGTTCGATATGAAATGAGAATGGATCCGGATAACGCCGACGGAAATCAAGGAGAGGGATAGATTTGAGGACGGATGTGAGCGGAATTGCGGAGGAATTTAACCGGGTTCCGATGACGATATATGGTGTGCACCTGCTGATTCTGCAAGCTGGAATCGTGACGAAAGAGCATAGGGAGCGGCCGACTCAGCACTGCGGTCTGCTCTATGGGTTGCGGGGAGAAGCGCAAATTCGGATCGATGACGCCTGGTATGAGCTGAAGCCCGGGAAGGCGATACATTGCGCATATGGACAAAACTTGGAGATCATTGTAGGTGCGGAAGAGTTTGAAGGGGTGCTTGTACAGTACCTCCCGGACAAAGGGGTACAAGCACTGTCCAATCTGCGGTATTTGTCGACCGCTTTCGAATTGGAGACAGGCGAGGACGAAGGGCTGTTCGAGCTTCTGCGGAAGCTGTGCCTTATCTCCAGACAACCGATGCCTACTTCCACAATCAAGATCAAAAAACTATATGAGCGCATACTGAAGGAAACTCTCCGACTGTCTCGGATGGAGCAGAGGCCGGATTCAAGGAGGAACGAGAAGGGGCATCATGCGAACGCATTGATCGAAGAGCTTGCCGACAGATTTAACAGAATGGCTTTTTTGGTGGAAGACGTTATACGTATGGCAATAACGCCAGGCCAAAAGCTTGAAGGCTATTCGTTGCCGAAAAATGGTTTTCTGTTCGCAGTTCAGGGACAAGCCATAATGTCCTTCTACGGGAAGGAATATATGCTGATGCCAGGTGTCGTCTGCCATGGTTCTGAAGGGGAGCAAATGAGTTTGTCGCCGTGCAATGGGGAGGAATTCGAATATTATCTGATCCATTATCGACTCTGCGGGCAGGATGAGGTGTATGCAGAAGGGATTCCCAAGGACTTTGCCTTGAGGCCCGGCTTGCAGCCGCGCATCGTAGAACTGCTTGAGCGACTGCATCAAACGGCGGTTATCCCTGGGAAACTGACGAATTTTCGCAAGAAGGAGCTGTTCATGTCCATTCTCGGCGAAGTATTCACCGCCTGTCACCTCGCAGAGCTTAATCCGCGCCATTTGGAGGCAATTGAGCGTACGATCCAATACATTCATGCTCACTATGCAGAACCGCTGACGCTTGAACATCTCGCCCAATTACAGGGAATGAGCACCAGGCAGTTCTCTTACCTGTTTTATAAAAATATCGGAATAAGGCCTATTGATTATGTGCTTCAATACCGCATCAGCCGGGCGCGCGAGATGCTCGGGATGAGCGAAAGCCCGATTGGAGAAATCGCCATGCTCGTAGGCTATGACGATCCCCAATATTTCAGCCGCGTCTTTAGGCGGCATACAGGCATGTCGCCAAGTGAAGCGCGCTTGCTGTCAAGAGCGATCGCCGATGTAGATAATCGTCCACCTTTTATTGAATAATTGTGTACTCCTATTGAGGTAAAACTTTGTTACACTTCTACTGAGAATGAATCTCATTTTCTAAGGAGGTGGCACATATTCTTGACAACAAATCCCGCCCTCCGACTGATCCGTATAGCGGCGGGCTTTATGCGGTTCGGCAGATCTCGAAGTTTCTACAGCACAGACGGTTTCTGATCGCAGGCTCGGCAGCGCTCGCCACAATGTCTGCTGCGCTTGGTGTGGCGCCGTTTCTACTGGTCTACGCATTGGTTCGCATGATGTTGGAGCAGCCTGCATCCAGCGGAGCTGCCACGGTTGCATGGCTCGGCGGAGCTGCAGTAGCTGCTATTTTGCTTAAGGCGTTGACGATGATGGGCGCACATAATTTGGCGCACCGCACGGCATACGAGCTATTGTATGATCTCAGACTGGCGCTGGCCCGCAAGCTCGCCCGGCTGCCGCTCGGTTATTCTCAGAAGCGGGATACAGGAAAGTTGAAGCATACGATGCATGAGCAGGTAGAGCGGATTGAGGAGGGTGTCGCTCACCTGATTCCCGATATCGCGTCTTCGTTGGCAGTCCCTCTTGTTGCATACGTGGTTATGTTTGCGCTGGATTGGCGATTGGCGTTGGCTGCGTTGGCCGCAGCACCTCTCTTGTTTGTGATGTATCGGACTGTGCAGCGCAAGGTGGGCGGCTATCGCCATCAGTATGGAGAAGCGCAGGCGCAGCTTTCATCGTCTTTGCTTCGTTACGTGCACGGCATGAAGGTTATTAAAGCCTTCGCCCGCTCAGAGCGCGCCTACGAGCAATTCGCCGAAGCGGTGGCACAAAGCGAAAGGATGACGGCAGAGCTGCATCTGCGCAGTTTGCCTCTAAAGTCGGCAACGATTATTCTGTCACGTGCTCCGTTGTTGCTGATCCTTCCGCTTGGTGCTCTGCTATATGCAGAAGGAACGCTTTCTCTGGCAACGCTTATGTTCTTCACGTTCGTCACAATGGGGATTGGAAGGCCGTTGCTCAAGCTAATGGGAATGGGCGGAATGGTTTCCTTCCGTATAGCAGCCGCCGTTCGCGAGGTCAGCGAACTGTTGGAGGAGGAGGAATTGCCTGAACCGCTGAATCCGAAGTCTCCAGACGGCTACTCCATCCAATTGGACGGGGTGTCGTTCAGCTACGGCGACAGGGAGGTGCTGAAGAATGTGCGTCTTCATGTGCCGGAGGGGAAGCTGACCGCGTTAGTCGGTCCTTCCGGAGCGGGCAAAACAACGGTTGCCAAGCTAATCGCACGCTTCTGGGATGTAGACGAGGGGACGGTCGCCATTGGAGGAACGGATGTCAGGGAAATGACAGCAGACATGCGAATGGCCAAGCTTTCTTTTGTGCTCCAGGATGAATTTCTATTCGAGGAATCGATCATGGAAAATATTCGCAAGGGCCGTGAGGGCGCTAGTGATGCCGATGTGATTGAATCGTCGAAACAAGCCGGGTGTCACGAATTTATTATGCAGCTGCCCGAACGGTACGACACCGTAGTCAAGCAACAGGGGAGTACGCTTAGCGGCGGGCAGCGGCAAATGATTGCGATCGCACGTGCGATGGTCAAGGATGCCCCTATCGTGATCATGGACGAGGCGACCGCCTATATCGATCCAGAAAACGAAGGAAGACTTCGCTTTGGCTTATCCGCACTGATGAACAAACGGGACGGCTCCGGCAAGACGATGCTGATGATCGCACACCGGCTCTCAAGCATCGTTCATGCCGATCAGATTATCGTCATGAACGAAGGAACGGTCTGTGCGTCCGGTACTCATGCACAGCTGCTGCATGGCTGCGAGTTGTACCGGCAGATGTGGCAGGCGTACAATACGAGTCCGGCGATCAGTTCATCTAGTTTGAAAGAAGAACCTACGGGACCTGCGTCTGCGTCTCGGTCAGTTCATAAAGCTCCTGAGCCGTCTGTCAGGGCAAAGCTTGCCGACCCGGAAGACAACTTGGACCCTGGCGATCTTCTGATCGGATGGCGTCCAGGTATGCTATGGAGAGCTATAAAGCAGCTTACAGCCGACTCATTTCCGCAATTTCTCAGGAGTGTAGGATGCGCTGTGCTGGAAAGCCCCTTTATTGCGGCGGCTCCGTTATCCGCTGCCTTGGCTGTCTATGGCCTGTGGTCGGGGAACAACCCGCTTGCCTGGCTGGGTATCGGTCTGCTTCTTGCAGCATTGATAGGGCAAGGCGTACTATTTTTTCTCGGTCAACGACATGCATTGAAGCTTGAAGGCAGTATTCGCATCAGGTTGCGCAGGATGCTCGGCATTCATTTGCGTAAGCTGCCGCTTGGCTTTCACGACGGATACCCGGCTTCGACTATTGAAAGTCGGATGCGTGTAGATATACACAACAGCGCGTTATTCCATACGATTGCCATTTCATCCGTTCGCGGACTGATTGCCGCTCTGCTGACATCCGGGCTGCTATTCGCATTGGATTGGCGGCTCGCATGCATCGCACTAGCCGGGGTTCCTCTCTCACTGGCAGTGACAGCCGCGGCCAATCACAAATTTGCGGACTTACTGGAAAGTCAGGATGAGCCGCGTAAGGAAGCAAACAGACGAATTACGGAATATATTCGCGGCGTTCCACTTATTCAGGCATTCGGACTGAAGAGCGCCCAGCTTAATCCTTTCATGGAGGCGATGGGAGCTTACCGTGACCGGAGCATTATCTATAATCGAAAGCTGGCTGGCTATATTGCGCTGGACAGTGTCGTATTCGAACTGGGATTCGCTGCGGTGCTGGCGGCGGGGACGGGCTTGTATGTACAGGGGGCTGTCGATCCCGTTACGCTCGGACTCGTGCTTCTGCTTACTCTTGGGCTGTACGAGCCGTTGCCTTTGCTAGAGTTGGCAGGCTTTAGACGCTTGCTCCAGCGCGCCTTATGGAATTTGCGTGAAATATTCGGCAAGGAGCCGCTTATGGAGCCGACGCCAGAGGAGGAACTCTCTCCACGCGGTTGCGAGATTGGATTCGAGCGTGTCTCGTTCTCGTACGTGGAGGAGCGGCAGATTCTGCAAGATGTTTCCTTGCATATTCCCGAACGGAAGACGACGGCGCTGGTCGGTCCTTCAGGAAGCGGCAAGACGACGCTGCTTAATTTGATCGCCCGTTTCTGGGACGTACAGCATGGCAGCGTGACCGTTGGCGGCGCCGATGTGCGTCGAATGCGTTCGGATGTTCTGATGTCACAGATGTCTATGGTGTTCCAAGACGTATATTTATTTGACGATACTCTAATGAATAATATCCGGTTCGGATGTCCCGATGCAACGGAAGATCAGGTCCGAGCCGCTGCCCGGGCAGCGAGGTGCGACGAATTTATTCAAAAGCTTCCGGATGGCTACGATACTATGGCCGGTGAAGGCGGCGGAAGGCTTTCGGGTGGGGAGAAACAGAGAATCGCCATTGCACGCGCACTGCTGAAGGACGCCCCGATTCTGCTTCTGGACGAAGCAACAGCAAGCATGGACCCGGACAACGAACTGATGGTAACCCAGGCTTTGCAGCAGCTTGCGCTGGGCAAGACGGTGGTTGTCATTGCTCATCGGCTTCATACCATTCGCAATTCGGATCAGATTGTCGTGATGGAACAGGGACGAATAGTCGATACGGGAAATCATGAGGAACTGATGCAGCGCTGCAGTCTATATCTTCGATTCTGGAATGAACGATTACAGGCCGAGACACGGGTCTGGAACGAACAAGAAAAAACAAAATTGACTAAGGAGTCCATACCATCATGAGAGCAATGAAATTTCTTTCGGTCGCGCTAGTCATCCTACTATTGGCGGCTTTCGCCGCCGCTTGCGGAAATAACGGGAATAACGTCTCCCCGTCAGAGAGCGCTGCGACCACACAGCCGGAGAAAAGTGCAGCAGCTGAACAACCGTCGGAGGGCGGCTTGTATCCAAGAACAATTACGGACTTCAAAAATAAGAGCGTCGAGCTGAAGGCGGAGCCAGAGCGCATAGCTGTAACTGACTACGTCATATTCAGCCATTTGGTATCGCTTGATTACTTTGCCTTCGCGGCAAATATGTATGATTCTTATATTTCAATCATGGAGTCGATGAAGCCCGCGTTGGCAGACAAACAGATTGAAGACCTGGGAGAATGGGATGCCATCAATCTGGAAAAAGTGGTATCGCTGCAGCCGGATCTGATCTTGTCGAGCAGCTCCGACGCAGACAAAGTATACGAGCAGTTGAACGCAATCGCTCCGGTTCTGTTTTACGATCCGGTCAAAATGGGCAATTCGGAAACGGACTGGAAGTGGGGAGTGCGGGAGATTGCCAAGGTGATCGCGCAGGAGGACAAGGCGGAGGAAGTAATCGCTTCGACCGAGCGGATTATGGCAGAGAAGAAAGCGGATTTCGCCGCACACAAAGACAAGACAGTTGCCTTCTTCCTGTACTCGAAGAGCCGCAGCGGCTTTACGTCGCAGTCCTACACGGCGCTTAAAGTTTATTATGAAGAGCTTGGCTTGACGCCGGCCCTTCAGAATGAGGAGGTTCAAACCATATCCATGGAGGGCTTGATAGAGTTAAACCCTGATTATATTTTTATTTTTGAAACGGATGGCACGGTTGCTAAAGAGCTTGGGGAGATAGAAAATGATGTCATTTGGAATCAGCTGGATGCTGTCCAAAACGACCGTGTTTTTCTAGCAAACTTCTCCATGGCCATTATGTCTCCTGTCAATATTTTGTACGGAATCGATGTCATCGACAAAGCGATGAACAAATAAGCGATAAAGATGACTTCGTACTGAACGAGGCTATTGAAAAAGTCTTTATCTTATAAACAGGACACCTTTACACTATTTTTCGTGGAAAGGTGTTCTGTAATGTCAAATGAATGATTTTACTTTTGTTCTAGAAGAATTACAGAATAAATATTGCCTGGATAATCTGTTCCTTCATTGCTTGGTTCATGAAAGCAAAGTATAATTGATAATAATTATCAGTTCATGGATAGGTAAAGGTGAAAGCATGCAAAAACCAATGCAAAAAACAGATTTAAGCGAGGTCAGGCTTTATATAGAAGAGAATTTCACGAAGCAGCTCACTTTAGACCATCTGGCGGGTCTTACGGGTCTTAGTCCCAGCTACTTTTCCTCGGCGTTCAAACAGCAATTCATCCAAAGTCCCATGGAGTTTGTGACACAGCTGCGTATTCAAAAGGCTAAACAGCTCTTGCAACAGGAAGACGCCCGATTGAAGCCAATAGCGGAGGCTGTTGGGTATAGCGATGAATTTTATTTTAGCCGAGTGTTCAAAAAGGTTGAAGGTATATCGCCGACGATGTACACCAGCCAGCAGAAATCCCATATCGGCGTGGTAACCGGTAATATGATGGGTTATTTACACGCAGCAGGCATCGTGCCTTTTGCTGCACCGTTAAGCGCAAAATGGACTCCCTATTACTATAATCTGTGGCCGGATCAAATCGAGCATAAGGTATCCTTAACCAAAAACAAAAATTATTGCATTCCGAGTGAGCTATACCATTTGCAAATGGATCTTCTCATCTCTCCCAAGGATATGCCGCCAGAGCTGGTCACACGGATGGAGGATCATTTTCCAGTCTATTGGCTGGATGATAGACAAGATTGCTTCATCGCCTTAACGGAGCTTGCTGCCCGGTTGAACAAACGAGAAGAAGCGAATCAGTGGATTACGCAGTATCAGGCAAGATTGAGTGAAATTCGTCAAGGGTTAGACTGGGCGGCTCAACCGCCTAAGATTATGGTTATCCGTATCTATCAGCAGCGAATATTTGCCTATTGCAATTCAGGTATTCAACATCTTTTATTTCATGACCTGGGAGCGGTCCCCAGCTATGAGTATGCTGGCCTATATAACACCGAAATTACGTTTGAGCAGCTAGCCCAATTGAAGGTAGATAAGCTATTTACCATTATATGCCCTGATGATGAGTCTCGAGCAACCTGGCATTATTTGCAAAGAGATGCTGGATTCAAACAACTAGGGGCTATGAAGCATCAACAAATCTATGTCATTCATTCCGATCCGTGGTTTGAATATTCTCCAGTTGCTTTAAGGCGAATGCTAGAGGAAGTGGCCGTGATGATGCTACCTTGAAAATGTACATGGCCGATCGTAATATGTTGCATGGTCAACATGCTTTATCTCTTATATACTCAATAATGAGAATGATTATTATTGAGAATTTAGGAGAGAGGGAAAGTCAATTATGAAGTGGTTTCATGCAAAAAAAATAAGTTATGTTGTGATGGCGGGTCTATTATCCGTAGCACTAGCAGCTTGCGGCAGCAATAAGGAAGCTGATCCTGGGTCCCCGGCTGATCCTACACCAACAAGCGAATCCAGCTCAACGGATGAATCAGGTGCAAACGGATCGAATTCGGCAGCCAGAGAAGCGTTTGACGTAACGGACCAGGTAGGCAATACCGTAAACATTCCTGGAACGGTACAAAAGGTGTACGCGCCTGGTTTGGAGGATTACTTGGTTACACTCGGCGTAACTCCAGTCGCCCAATGGTCCACAGGCGAGAAGCCGCAGCAATACTTGCAGGATACGCTTAGCGGCGTGAAAGAAATCAGCTTTGCCAATGGCGTTCCATCTCCGGAATCTGTTGTAGATTTGGAGCCGGAATTAATTATATTCCCAACCGCTTTCTATGCGCAAAATGGCGTTCATGAAAACTATTCGCAAATCGCTCCAACTTACGTGTTCAAGAATGCGCTTGGCAATGTAGTGGAAGCAACGGAAACGATTGCGAAGCTGCTGGGGCTAGAGGATAAAGCGACAGAAGCTATTGCTGCTTATAATACTAAGCTGGAAGAAACGAAAGCGCAGCTGGCCGGCCTTTCCGCCGGTAAAAAAGCGATTTATATTAATGCGAATGCCCGTGCGATCTTCTTGGTCGGCAACTTCCATTACGGGGGTTATGTGCTCAGTGAGCTGGGATTTGCTCAGAGTGCTCTTGTAGAAGGAGAAATGTCTGCGGATATTTCGCTTGAGATGCTGTCTGACATAGACGCTGATTATATATTTATTAACAACAATGACGGTCTGGGAGATGCATTCCTGGCAGACATTAAAGCAAGCCCGTTATGGACTGCGCTGCCAGCTGTTCAAGCTGGTCAAGTGTTCGACGTCAAAGGCGATCACTGGAGATCAAGCGGATTAATTGCTTACCAGAAAACGATGGATGATATTGTGGCGTTCTTGCAGCCATGATGATTCAGCCGTACGTCAAGCGCAATTATGAAACGATGTTGATGACGAGTACAAGCAATCATTTGGACTATGAAATTTTTATCGCAAAACCTTTTGATGAGCCTGCAGAGGGCGGATACGGGGTCATCTATGTACTAGATGGCAATGGACTATTCGAAACCGCTGCCGAAATCACGCGATTGTTGACGCGCAAGCCCAAAGGATACCAGCCCGCTATTGTAGTCGGCATCGGATACCCTGGCGGCGAAGCCTTTGATACCGTGCGTCGAACCTATGATTTAACAATGCCGGCCGATCCAGCCAATTTACCTCAGCGTCCGAATGGGGAGCCTTGGCCTAAATTTGGCGGGGCAGATGAGCTGCTTGCCTTTTTTGAAAAGGAGTTAATGCCGGCTATGGCACAGCGGTTCGCCATCAATAAGCGGAAGCAGGCATTGTTTGGTCATTCCTTCGGAGGTTTGTTCGTTCTGCATGCTTTATTCACACAACCCGCATTGTTCTCTCATTACATCGCGAGCAGTGCTTCCATCTGGTGGAATGATTGCGCAGTATTAGACGAGTATGAAGCGTTCCAAGCAGCTATGAAAAGCAATGCGCTAAACCAATTGCCCAAGGCGCTTATGATTGCCGGTGGAGATGAGCTTGATCATATGGTCAAGGATAGTCTGGATTTATGCGCTGATATGATGTCGCTGCGCGTTCCAGGCTTTGAAGCTAGCTGGGCGCTGCTTGAGCAAGAGGAGCATGTGAGCGTCATACCCGGTGCGATTAGCCGTGCTGTGAAATTTTTGCTCGCCACAACATCGGAAATGAGTTAGACAGCATATTCGTTCTGCATTGGAGCTGGCCCTTGGCTGGCTCTTTTTGCAAAGCGGAGGGGAAGGGTTGGAAACATTGGCCTCAAATGTTCAAGAATCATCAATAACAAGCACAAAAAAGCTCTCCTTTATACTATTGCTTCTATTCATGCTTTTGCTATTAATGGGAGCATTAGTCCTTGCTATGGCGTTAGGCGCAAAAAGAATCCCATTCTCAGATGTGCTCACGTCGATCTTTGCTTATGATCATACGTCCACTACCCACCATGTGATCCAGACCATTCGCTTGCCTCGTGTGCTTGCGGCTATGGCTACAGGAGCCGGATTCGCCGTTAGCGGGGCTATTATGCAAGGCATTAGCCGCAATCCATTAGCGGATTCGGGTATTCTGGGATTAAATGCCGGGGCAGGCGTCATGCTCGTCATTGCCATGGTTTTCCTGCCGGCGATTTCATTTACCGGCACGCTTTGGCTCTGTGTTTTAGGGGCAGCATTAGGCGCAGGTTTAGTATTTAGTGTCGGCTTATTAAGCAGACGGGGGTTGACGCCTATTCGGCTTGTATTGGCTGGCGCTGCAATATCAGCCATGCTGACTGCCTTAAGTGAAGGAATAAGCATCTTCTTTTCAGTGGCGCAGCAGGTGGCTTTTTGGTACGGAGGAGGGTTAAGCGGCATTAAGATGGCGCATTTACAGCAAATGCTGCCATGGATGCTCCTGGCTCTACTGCTTGCCATCGTCATTTCAAGATCGATTACTATCCTTTCCGTAGGAGACGAGACAGCGGAAGGACTTGGTGTTCGTACTAAGCTGATAAAGAATCTCTCCCTGGTAGCCGCCTTCCTGTTGGCCGGGATTTCATGTGCGCTAGCCGGATCGGTAAGCTTTATCGGGTTAATGGCCCCTCACTTGGTGCGTTACTTCGTCGGCGTGGATTATCGCTATATCATTCCGCTATCCGCCATTATGGGAGCTATCCTTGTTGTGCTTGCTGATTTGGCAGCCCGAATCGTCAATGCCCCTTATGAAATTCCAGTCGGTGCTGTCATTGCGGTTATCGGCATTCCGTTCTTTCTTTTTTTGGCACGCAAAGAAAGGCGGGAGCTATCGTGAAGTTAAGATGGAAGTTTATCATTATTGCCGTATTCATACTTCTGGGTTTTATCTTTAGCATATCTACCGGTCAAAGCAGCTTAAGCTTGCCTGATCTATGGCAGACCATATGGGGGAATGGCACTTCAAGGCAGGAGCTTGTCCTCTTTCAGTTCCGAATTCCTCGTATGTTGCTAGCTTTTCTAGTTGGCGGAGCGTTGGCGCTGGCAGGCATGCTGCTGCAAGCCATAAGCCGCAATGCATTGGCGGACCCCGGAATATTGGGGATCAATGCTGGAGCGGGACTATCAATGATGCTATTTTTACTCCTGCAAAATAGCTCTACCGGCTTGCATACGAATGTTCAGCCGTTCTATGCTCTTATTGGCGGTTTTATCGTGGTAGCCTTATTATTTTTGCTTTCTTATGATCGCCATCATGGGATTATTCCCATTCGACTCATTTACACAGGCGTTGCTATTGCGGCTGCGATTAGCGCATGTATGATTGTGCTGACCTATGTGCTGGACCCTTCGCAATATCAAATGATTAAGGTGTGGCTGGCAGGGAATATAGGGAATAGTAATTGGAATCATGTCTATGCTATGCTGCCTTGGCTCCTTATTATTGTCCCTTTAATTTATCGTCATCATCGTATATTAGATGTGCTGAAGTTCCACGATCCGGTAGCCATCAGTGTAGGCGTGTCTGTAAACAAATATCGCGTTTGGTTTTTAGTATGCAGTGTATTATTGGCAGCGCCAGCGGTTGCGGTCAGTGGAAGCATTGGATTTGTAGGACTAGTCGTCCCTCATTTGGTCAGACGGCTATTTCGCGGGCATAAATTAATGATTCCCGGATGCTTATTAATCGGAGGCGGATTAGTAGTAATCGCGGACGCTCTTGGCAAGATGGCCGTAGCCAATACGGAAATACCGGCAGGCGTGATCGTCGCCTTGATTGGCGCTCCTTACTTTTTATACCTATTAATTAAGAGCGATAGATGACCATCCCAACTAAACCAGCTTTTACAACAGGGAGCGAGTGTGGAATATTGATACATTTGGATAGATTAGCAGAGGTGTTTGCTGGCGGCAGTTATGAAATTGAAGATGTCTACCGCTTAGTCATCCAGCCGAAAAGTATATGGCGTGAATTTACGACCTTAAAGCATGGATTTCTATTTATTATTCGCGGAGAAGCTCGAATAGATGTGAATGGAACAGTCTACGAGTTAAATCCAGGGGCCGTATTTCACGCGGCTCCAGGCATGCAGTTGGGCTCGCAAGTGATAGGACAATCTGAGCTCGAGTATTATTCTCTTTTCTATAGATTGGACAAGGTAGACGACGTCAATTGTACGCATGAATGCGACTCGCATTTTAAGCTGGAACCGGGTGCAAATCCGAGAGTAATCGAATTATTGACCATGCTCCATCAGAATGCCTATACATCTGAAGGAATTGGAAAGCTGCGGGTTAAGGAATTATTTTTAAGCATTATGTATCAAGTTCTGATTGGCTGCAGCCACCGAGAGAGCGGCCTTTCTCCAAGCGAAAGGGTCATAGAGGAAGCTATTGCCTATATTCACGGGCATTATATGAATCCTCTTACTCTCGACGAGTTAGCTGGTCTGCATGCCATGAGTGCCAAACGCTTCTCTTACTTGTTTCACAAGCATACGGGGTTCCGTCCAATCGACTATGTGATTCATTATCGTATGGAAAGAGCCATTGACTTGCTGAAAGCAGGCAATTTCCCGATCCGCGATATTGCGGTCAGTGTCGGTTATGCCAATCCGCTCTATTTCAGCAGACTATTTAAGAGGAAATTCGGTGTGTCTCCTTCCGCATACACAGACCAATTAGATCATCATATCTATTGAGTTACGGATAGGTGAATGACGCTTGCAACGACTGGTGATGAGCCTGAGGTGGTGCAGGCTTTTTTGCTTTTTGACTAATCATTAAGCCCGGATTAGATAATGATGCATATCCCATTTGTGATTTGTGTATTTGAATTTGCTTAAGTCCCTGCTAAACTATACCTTAATAATGAGAATCATTATCACTAAATCGTCTACTAGAGCTTGTGCTTGCTCAGAGCGTTTTTCTAGAGGCAAATCTATAAGGATAAGAAAGGTTGATGGAATTGACAGTAGATAGACAATTATGTATTGGGTTGTCCTTAAATAAAACCTGGATGAAAGGAAATAGCTGGCGGCGGCCAGATAGTGAAGTAGAAAAAACGGGTTCCATTCATTATTACATTGAATGGGCAAAGATGGCGGAGAAGTCAAAGCTCGATTTTCTGTTCATGGCGGATTATCTGTATGTTAGCTCGCAGATGATTGGTGATTCTGCTAGCTTCGGCAGTCCTGACCCAACGATGATATTTGCTGCAATTGCCCGTGAAACCGAGCGAATCGGACTGGTTACGACCGTATCTACGACTTTTAATCCGCCGTATGTAGTAGCAAGGCAGCTTCAGTCTTTGCATTGGCTAAGTAATGGACGGGCAGGCTGGAATATTGTCACCTCTATTGAAGGCGCAGAAAATTTCAGTGATTCCCCGATGCCTTCACCGGAAGAAAGATACGCAAAGGCAATGGAATTTACAGATGTTGTACGTAAGCTGTGGGAGAGCTTTCCGAATGAAGCCATTGTTATTGACCGCGAGTCGGGCATATTTGCTGATAAGGATAAAGTGACAGCAATTCATCATTCCGGTGAATATTTCAGTGTGAAGGGGCCTCTTTCTATCCCTTCTCATCCATCGGGACCTATTCCTTTGTTTCAAGCCGGCGCTTCGGATGTTGGCCGCAATTTTGCCTCTTCCGTCGCGGATGCTATATTTGCGGCAATGCCGGATATGGAATCGGGAGTGGAATTACGAAGTGATTTGAGAAGAAGAGCCGCAGAGCAGGGACGTGATCCGAACACCATCAGAGTGTTGCCGGGCTTATATTTTTTCCTGGCCGATACACGGGAAGAAGCGCTTGAATTGCATAAGGCTGCGCATGCACATTTAAGTACGGAGCGACGACTTAGCTCTCTCATATCGGTGCTGGGTCTTGATTTAAGCGGCTTTTCTCTGGATCAACGCGTAACTGCCGATATGATCCCTGATTCCAATCAGCCTGTTCGCAGCCGGACTCATGCCGAGCTGCTGCGCCGGTATATTACAAAGGCTCAGCCTACAGTGAAAGAGGTGCTGGCAAGACCGGAGGTTGTCGGATCTGCCCACTGGGTATCGGTTGGGACGGTGGAGGATGTGCTGAATGATATTATGGAGCGGTTTGAGGCTGGAGCTATGGACGGATTTATAGCCCTCCCAGGCGGATCAGAAAAATCGATGGCAATATTTTTTGAAAAGCTGATGCCGGAGCTGGTTGAAAGAGGCTTGTTCAGAAGCGAATATAGCGGGAGCACTTTGCGTGAACATTTAGAGATTACGTAATCCGTTATCCATGAGCTTCAAGTTCCGCGTGATCGAAAAGGCTGCAAAGTAGGCTCCACTCGACAGGGAACTCATGCATATTACTACACAGGATATTTATGGGATTTATGGAATTTGAGCTATTCTGTGTTAGACTATCCGTATAAGGGTTAGTCAATTCGTAGTTATCTTTTTTACAACAAAGAATGCAATGACGAAATCTCTTCATTTCAGAACAGTTGTAAAGGGGATAAACCATGAAAAAGACAATTATGATACTGTTCGTGCTGTGCTCTATGATGACAGGGTGTACAACTAACGGGAAAGTAATCAACTTAGTACAGATAAAAGAATCGTTTGAGAAGCGCGGATTTCTTTTAGGAGAACAAGTAGATATAAATAAGAATAGTGTATTTCAAATGACTTTAAATGGTGTCGAGCCTGAATCTTATATGATTAATGATAAAGAAATAATCAGTATATATGTATATGCGTCCAGTGAAGGAGTTAAGGAAGGAATAAAGGATTTTGAGTATAAAACAGCGACAGCGAATGTGGTACCACATAGAAGATATGAAGTGGCAAATGTCTTGATGTTCTATAGTTCCAGGGGTGATCCTGAAGATGAACGAATTGAAATGGTTTTTGAGGATATGAAATCTCTTGTAGAATGAGATATTAAATGGAAGAAAATATTAAACAGTGACTTCAAGCAATACTGTTAAAGTGGAATAAGAATGATCGAATGATGCGGCCCTAGTGGACCAAAAAAGAAGACATCTCTCCCCAAAAGGGAACGGATGTCTTTTTGTTTGATACATAAACCTTCAAAGAAAAACTATCCTCTCATCTTGAACTCCAACTATATAGAGCCTGCCCACAGAGCAGGGAACTGTTCCAGCGCCAACCGGCTCGTTAGAGCGTCGTCAGAATTCCAGAACGAGTCCAAAACATGCACTTTGCCGGACTGGACGGCGGGAAGCCGAGCCCAGTCCGGCCATCGGTTAAGCTCTGACATTGCGGCTGAGATGTGCTGATTCGAATGAATAAAAACGAACAGCCGGTCTCCCACTGCAAATTCACGCAGGCGATCTGGGGCAATGGAGATATAGTAATGGCCGCGGGCTGGACGCATTTGTTGAATGCGCTCATCCATGCGGAACCCAAGAGGATGATACAGCAGTTTGGCTAAGCCGCGAAGTCGATGAAGCAAGTAAAGCTGTCCATCATGATGATAGTACAGGACCGTAGCTGATTCGTCCGAAGATTTGCAGGATTGGAGCCGCTGCCACATTTCCTCACATCGGATGTCGTAAGCATCGAGCCATTGCTTGGTCCGCTCGCGAATGCCAAGCACTTCCCCTAGCCTCTGTATTCGACGGTGCATGGAGGCATATTCGTTCACTCCGACAGTTGGTGCGATAGCGGACAGCTCCGGATGACGCTCACTTCCATGGCGGCTGAGCAATACGAGATCAGGGTTGAGCGTACGGATCTTGTCTGGAATAAGCGGAAAGCCGATTTCTTGTGTGTACTGGATTTTGTCTGCAAACGAGTCGCTGTTGCAAAAGCGCAAATTTGCTCCCACTGGCTCAATGTCCAGTGCGAGCAAATCGCCTAAAGTGCCGGCATCATCGTATATAATACGCTCAGCCGATACAGGGGGATATTGAACAGCCTCATGCTGTTCGCTCATATTCGTCTTACGACTATAGATTCGCGCATATTGGCCCGGAGATATCCCTGTTTCGAGCTTAAATCTGCGATTGAAATAGTGCTCGTCGTTATAACCTACCTGATGCGCAACCTTCCATACTTGTTCATCGGAGTGACTCAGTAAGGCTTTGGCCTGCTCGATTCTTAACTGGGTGATATAGTTGCTTGGATTGCTTCCGGTCATTTTTTTGAACACCCGGAGGTATTGCCAACGCGGGAGCTGCGCCATATCAGCCAGTTGCTGCACCGTGAGATTAAGTTGATAATTGCTCTGCACAAATTCGATAGTTCGACATACAGCGTTCCTCGGTTCGCGTATGCGATTCTCCTCTTTAACGCCCTGCTCCAGGAGCATAGAAAGCAGGGAGAGGAAAGAGCTTTGCTTACCGATTTGGAGCAGCTCATCCTGAAACCCATCGTCCTCAAAGTTAGCCGCAAATGTATGAAGGACCGCTGCCGGGAGCTTCATCCCGTCAGCCAGCAGCTTTAAGATGCGCTTCAGCGCTGGCCCGTTGGCATAGGCATTCACAGCGGTAAAGGAGAGCAGATAGAAGAGAGATTCAGCTCCTTGGCTGGTTAGCAAGACCTCACTGCCGGGAGTAATCAAGAGACAGGCTCCCGGTACAGCGGATTGCTTGCGGTGTATATCCTTCACCTCCAGTTTTCCCTGAAGCACCAGAAGGAGGCGATATTCGTCAGCGAACCCAATAGGGCAGTATTCTTGGTTGTCGCAGGTTATACGCTGGGTGGAAGTCAGGGCGAACGTGAGTGGAAGTGCTGACTTGCCACCGATAGAAGGCTGAAACATTGGCATTTACTCCTATTTGGCTTCTTCGAACATCTCGCTTTCTATAATTTGCGGGAAGACGTCGATGAGTTTGCGTGTAGTAATCAGATCGTTATCGTTATACTCGAGCGGAATATAGTGAGTCTTTCCATTTTTGACTGGAGGAAGGCTCTGGAATACCTTGCTTTCCTTCAATTGTTTGAAGCCTTCTTTGGCTTCCGCATTATTATCATACAGCAGGAACAGACGGTCGGCGATTAATGTGTCATGCAGTGCCTCTTCCGTAACTTCGATATACGGGGAAGGGGATGAGGACGCTAGACCAGCCACCTTGTCCGACATTTTAAATCCCATTGGGTGGTTGATCAGGTCAAATACGCCGAAGTTTTTCATGAGATACATTTTCTTGTTCCAATAATAGACGATAACTGCGGCAGTCTCTCCCTCGGCTATTTTTCCTTGATCGCGCAGTTGCTGCCACATCGATTGGGTTTTTTGTTCCAGATCAGAGAGAATTACCTTAGCCTCATCCGGCTTGCCTAAGATTTCACCAATAGCAGTGAGTCGCTGCGGCAGCGTGACCGATTCATCGAAGCCGGCGATGGGTCCAATTTTTTGCAGCATAGCATACTCATTATCTTGAGTTTCATAGCCCATAATCATGAGATCGGGATTGAGATCGACCAATACTTCCAAGTTAGTAGGCATTCCGATGTCAGGAGCCTTGGCGCTTAAGCTTTCGTGTGTGGATTTCAAAATATTAGAGTTGCTCATATAGCGGTGCGGGTAGGCAATAGGCTCGAATCCTAATTCTTTGACGTCGATAATAGCTCCCGATCCGGCAACCACAGCAATTTTTTGCGGATTAACCGGAATTTCTGTCTCCCTGCCTTCATAATCTTTGTACATTTTGGTCGTCGCTGGCGCTTCCCATTCGATGCTTGTATTCGTACTTTCCTCAGGCGTTTTTGCTGGCGTTGGCGTGCTTGAAGAGCTGCAGGCCGCGAGCAAAATGAGCAATGAGAGGAATAAGGTGGTCTGGGATAAACGGGACAATAATCTGTTCATGGTGTGTCATTCTCCTATTCAATCTGTATTATACATGATTTGAGGATGATTATCATTCTCTATAAATAGATTACACTGTACGATCAGGAGCAGCAATGGATGGAAGTAACGACTTTTTGCACAGAAGGGACAGTTCAGTGGTGTAAAAAGCGTATTTTTATTAAGGTAACAGCTAGAAGTATGCGTATGATATAATTGCAAAATCTAAAAGTGAATGACGCTGATGGTGTTCAGGTGGATGCACATAGAAAGTTGGGGTCAAGGGAATGAAATTAATAATTCTACTCGCTGTAATCGCTTTTGTCGCATGGGTCATTTTTTTGATCCTGAAATATTATCCTCCGCTTGGCGGCAAAAGTTCGGCAGAAAGTCAAAAACGAATTCAAGCCTCCCCGCAATTTAGCGACGGGAAGTTCCGCAATCAAACATCAACGCCAATGAATTATAGCCTAAGAGATAGCACCGATGCTTTAGTCAGAATGATTAAGGGAACTCCAAACAGCAGGCCGAAAGGGAGCATACCGGTCGAGCCGTTTGATTCGAAGGCTTTCATGGAGAATAAGGAAGATCAAGTGATCTGGTTCGGACATTCCACGCTGCTGCTGAAAGTTGATGGGGTGAAGCTATTGATAGACCCCGTGTTCAGTGGCTATGCTTCCCCTGTCCGCTTCTTCGGTCCCAAGCGTTACAGCGACAAGCTGCCGGCAGAGATAGAGGACCTGCCTGAACTGGACGCCGTAGTGATATCGCATGATCATTATGATCATCTGGACTATGCGTCGATTCGCAAGCTGAGGGGGAAAGTGAAGAAATTTATTGTTCCGTTAGGAGTTGCGGGGCATCTGACGAAGTGGGGAGTCGATCCTGATCGAATTGTAGAGCTGGATTGGTGGGAGGAGCTGCAGCTTCATGGACTGACGTTAACCAGCACACCGGCAAGACATTTCTCAGGCCGGGGCGGCGGCGCTGGGTCTACCCTGTGGAGCTCCTGGGTTATTGTTAGTGATCAAACGAGAATATACTACAGCGGGGACAGCGGATACGGACCGCATTTCAAGGAGATTGGAGATAAATACGGACCGTTTGACCTTACTCTCATCGAGACGGGGCAATATGATGAGAAGTGGGGGAATATTCATATGTCTCCTGAAGAGTCATTGCAAGCTCATCAGGATGTGCAAGGCAAATTAATGATTCCTATACATTGGGGAGCTTTTACATTAGCTCTGCATAGCTGGACAGACCCTATAGAGCGGGCAACACGGGCAGCCCAGCTTCAGAACACGGTTTTGGTGGCACCTAAAATAGGCGAAACCGTAACCATAGGAGCATCGGAATACCCATCTGATAGCTGGTGGGAATAAAGTCATAACGTACAGAAGAGGCAGCACAGAATTCAATTAATGAGTTCTATGCTGCCTTTTTGTATGCTCGAACGCCGTCATGCCAACGACACTTGATTAGACGTGCATGCTAGTCCTAATAAGCTCTTTTGCGTTCTGCTTGCCCGCTGATAGCAGCTGGTCACTCAGCTTGGAGTCGCTCACCGACCTCGCCAGTACAATGGTGCCGACCATGAGGCTCATGATGGCATTACCCGTAGAAGGATCGATTTTCGCCAGATTGGAGATAAAACCAATCATTCGTTGCAGCTCTTGGGTAAAGACTTGTCCCACTTCTTCTGAAGACTGGGAAATTTCAGCGGAGAGGGCAGGGAGAATACAGCCGAGCTCCTTCTGATCGCGATGATACGAGCTTAGGTAAAAATCAATAACGGCTTCAATCCTCGCATCTTCACCCGCTTGATCTGCTGCCTTTTGCAGCAATGCTATCGTATCACCAATGGCATACTGGCAAGTTTCCAAGACCAGCTGCTCTTTATTGTCAAAGTGTGAATAGAATCCTCCATGCGTAAGGCCCGCGCCCTTCATGATGACCGGGACGCTAATCTCGCGAATGCCGTTCGTGCGAAAAGCTTTGGCGGCACTTTCAATAATTCGGCCGCGCACCTTTAACTTATGTCCTTCAGGATAAGGCACCTTCAACACTCCTTTATACAACTCTAGCCTTAAAATATTATAGTCATCATAAATAATAGTGTCAATTTGTTAAGCAGCCTGCAAGGTACAAGAGAGGGGGATTGACGCTTTTAAAATATGATGATTATAATATATTACGATCATCATATTTTAAATCAGGAGGTACAAACATGTTCCACTTAGAGGCAGTAGATACTTTAGTGATAGGTTCAGGACCGGGGGGATATGCGGCGGCGTTGCGATCCGCACAGCTTGGCATGAAGACAGCGGTTGTGGAGCGCGGCAAGGTCGGCGGCGTGTGTACCCATGTAGGCTGCATTCCTTCCAAAGCTTTGATTGCGGAAAGCCATCGCTTTCAGCTGCACAGCGAGCGGAGTAGCGATATTGGGACAGCTTCATTTGAGGGGGCACAGTCATTCAAACAAGCGGTTGTGAATAAGCAGGCTGGCGGGGTTCAGTTTCTGTTGAAAACAGCTGGAGTTGCATTCCTCCAAGGAGAAGCAAGCTTCATGGATGAGCATAAGGTTGCCATTAGGAGCGAGGGAACAGAGCAACAGATATCGTTCAAAAACGTCGTTTTGGCCACGGGCTCCCGTCCCATTGAGCTGGAGGCCCTTCCGTATGGCGGGCGCATCTTGTCATCCACGGAGGCTTTATCGCTTTCCACGCTCCCGGCAAGTCTGGTAGTGATCGGCGGCGGTTATATCGGCGTGGAATTAGGGCAGATGTATGCCAAATTCGGCACCAACGTAACGATTCTCGAAGGGGGCGGAGGAGTGCTTCCTGGGTTTGAGGCGGATTTGGTTGCGCCTGTAGTCCGGCAGTTGAATAACGACGGTGTAACCATCATTACGGATGCAAAGGCAGTAAAAGCCCAAGAGGATGCGGATGGGCTGACTCTCCATTACATGAAAGGGAGCGAACAGCATCTTGTTCGAGCCGAATATGTGCTAGTGACGGTGGGGAGAAGACCGAATACAGATGGGAAGTTAGGGCTTGAACGTATCGGCCTGCAGGCAGGAGCCAGAGGACTCATTGAGACGGATGAACAGTGCAGAACGAAGGTTCCGCATGTGTATGCGATCGGGGATATTCGAACGGGTCCGGCCCTTGCCCATAAAGCTTCCTATGAAGCGAAAGTTGTAGCGGAGGCTATAGCAGGAAAGCCTTCCATTATTGACTATAAAGCTATGCCGCTTGTTGTTTTCTCCGAACCAGAGCTTGCGAGTGTCGGCCTGACGGAGACAGAGAGCAAGGAAAAAGGTTATTCCGTGATAACGGGTAAATCTACATTCGGCATTAACGGAAGAGCGCTTGCGCTGAAAGAAATAGACGGATTTGTAAAAATTGTAGTGGATCAGACATCAGGAATGATATGGGGTGCGCAAATCGTTGGCGTAGAAGCGTCAACGCTTATATCGGAGCTGGCTTTGGCTATCGAGATGGGAGCGACAGTCGAGGATCTGGCGATGACCATTCATCCTCATCCCACTTTGGGTGAAGTGATCATGGAGGCCGCCGAAAATGCAGTTAGAAAAATGATAATGGGCAAGAAAAACTAAACAAAGAAGATCGAAACAGGATAGGGAGAGATATTAAACATGAAGCAGAGATGGGTATTGTATATGGGAATTGCGCTTGTGCTGATAGTAGGAGGATCACTTCTCGCGGCAAAAGGGACAGATGCAGTGAGTCAGGCCGAGAATCGAAAGCAAGGCGTGCTTGACGCCGAGTCGAAAACGATCCTATATGACAAGAAGCCAGGCACCATTTATCAGATAAATGCGGGGCTAGGCGATTTCGTCCAAAAGGGAGATCTGCTATTCAAAATCAAGTTGGAGGAAGGAAGCGAGGAGGAGGTATTTGCACCAGAAGACGGGCTGGTTAAGCGAATCGCTGTAAAGCTGGGAGAAGAGATTATGCCAGGAATGCCGGCAGCCGTTGTGCAAAAGAACGAATACTTTACGGACCTCTTCGTACAGGAAGGGCAAATTCATAAACTTAAGCTGAATCAGAGTGTAAAGGTCCGTTTTCCGTATTTGGACCAGCCAATTGAGGTGGATGGCATTGTCACTTCGATTGCAGCCGCCCCTCAGTTTGCGAGCATGCGCATGACGAGAGAGAAAGGCCAAGCGGATGTGAGCATGTTTGCAGTACGTCTATCCGTGCCTTCGAAAGCCGGACTGCTTCCGGGTATGACGGCGGAGGTGGACTTTAATGAAATCGCTGACTGAGGAGTGGAAGTACGTAGCGGGCAGCAAGTTTTTGATCGTTATTTTTGTCGCCCCGTTAATTGCGGCCTTATTCTTTGGATTGATGTTTTCGAAGAATCAAATTAATGAATCTCCCGTTGTTGTCGTAGATGAGGATCATAGCTCTTATTCTCGGCAGTTAATCACGAAAATAAATGCGTCCCCATACATGAAGGTCACTGAGGTGTTTCCTAGTCGGATGAATCCAGATACATTGCTGGCTAATGAGCAGGCTGTAGCTGTCATTATCCTTCCTGCTGAATTAGAGCTGAGAAGAGAACAAGGGAAATCCACGACTATCGGAGTTTTAATGGACAATACGATGCCCTCAGGGCTAACCGGTATCCGAACCGCTATTCAGGAGATTATGACGACCGAAAATATGACATTATCCATGACCGGGTTAGCTGGGCAAGGGATAGATGCAGAAACGGCTAAGGGGATAATCTCTCCCCTAACCCTCGTTCAGCGAATGCTGTATAACCCGACGACATCCTTTATCGGCTCGATGGTCATTGGATTTGTTAATATCGTCGTATTGATGATCACGACTGGCGCTGCCGGGGCCATAGCGCCTAGGCTTCGTAAGGAAGGAAGGCTGTTTGCGAAGGGCACATCGCCTGCCCAGCTGTGGATTCGCGTTGTTCCCTATGCTTTGCTCAGTACGGTATCCTTGCTCTTAAGCTATGGACTACTGAAGCAAGTAGGAGGCATGCGATTTGAGGCAGAGCCGTATCTCTTTATTATCCCTTTGCTGCTGTACTCCTTTGCCTTGTGTCTGCTGGCGATGCTGCTGGGATACTCAGCTAAGGAGGTGTCCAAAGTCGGCTCACGGATGAGTATTCTATTGTACCCGTCGTTCCTTATTACCGGTATTCAGCTGACTCCGCTTGCGCTACCGGCTTTCTTTCAAGTTACGGCATGGGCATTGCCGATGAACTGGCTGAACCGACTGATTCGCGGCATGGCGTTCAGGAATGGAGACTTAACGGCCTATAGCTTGGAGCTCGGAGCATTGCTTATTATTATTGGTGCCGCAACGTTGCTCATCGGGCTTATGGTCATGAAGGAAGCGAGAACATTCCATTCGGTGGCCGAGCAGCATGCCGATTCAGGAGCTTTGCCGGTTATTCGTTAAGGATAAGGAAATCCATATAATACGATTAAATCAATCACCTTCAAGTGAAGTCTCCCTATTGCAGGGATATAAACTTGGGGGTGTATTATTTATATCTAACCAAACATTCCCGTTCCTTCTCCGTTACGAGAGGCTATAATGCAATTAACAGCAAATCGGAATAAGGTTAGAAAGTGAAGTGATGACATGTTAGATCAAGCCAAAGAAAAATCGCTAAGCAAGCTGATAAGCAAAATGCTGCGGCATACGCCAGAGGCGTTCAGACTTGTATTAGCTCCCGAGGATGGATCGTGTACGCTAGACGCGCTGCTGGCATCGATACAAGCCCAGCCTAAGTGGAGATGGATTGCAAAGGAGCATATTGAGCTAGTCGTGCGCCAGTCGGAGAAGCAGCGCTTTGAAATCATAAATGCACGTATACGAGCCAGATACGGACATAGCCATGATCGGGTCAGTTATTTACCGGCAGAGCCTCCAGCCATCCTATATCACGGCACCAATAAGAAAGCACTAACGTTAATTATGAACGATGGCTTGAAACCGATGAGCAGGCAATACGTCCATTTGTCCGAAGGGACAGACTTTGCAGCCTTGGCAGGGAGCAGGCGGGGAGAGCTTGTTATTCTTGAGGTGGATTCATGCAGCGCCAAGCAATCGGGAGTAACGTTCTACTATGCCGGGAATGAAGTGTGGTTAGCGGATCATGTTCCGGCAGCCAGCATTAAACTAACGAATCCGGAAAATAAGGAGAAATAGATAAATGAATCAATCCAACCCATATCCCATCATAGATATCGGCGTAAACCTGATGCACCGATCGTTTCATCAGGATCGCGAACAAGTTGTACAGAGAGCGATAGATGCGCAAGTTTCGCCGCTCATTATTACAGGTACGAGCGTAAGAAGCAGTATAGAGGCATCGCGCTATGCGGCACAATACCCTGGAAAGCTGTATGCCACAGCAGGCGTACATCCCCATGATGCCAAGAGCTGCACAAGCGAGACGATTGCGAAGCTAAGAGAACTAGCGTCGTCGCCTCAGGTTGTAGCAATTGGAGAATGCGGCCTGGACTACAACCGGGATTTCTCGCCGAGGGATGTCCAGCGCAAGTGGTTCGAAGAACAGATTGGGCTGGCGCAGGAGCTGGATATGCCGCTGTTCCTGCATGACCGGGAAGCGTTCCCCGACTTTGTAGCCATTCTGAAAGAACATGCCGTCTCCAGAGCGGTTGTTCATTGTTTTACAGGTACGGCTTACGAGCTCAGAACCTATCTCGATATGGGCTTTCATATCGGAATTACCGGCTGGATCTGCGACGAGAGAAGAGGCAAGCATCTGAAGGAGCTTGTCCGTACGATTCCGCTGGATCGTCTCATGATTGAGACGGATGCGCCGTTCCTGACACCGCGCGACTTGAAAGAGAAGGTAGCGGATGGACGGAACGAACCTTCGATTCTACCTCATGTCCTCCATACTGTCGCCCGTTGCATCGGGAAATCAGCAGAAGAAGTTGCGAAAGCAACGACAGAGACGGCCAAGGCGTTTTTCCGTATCTAATATCTGATTTTTGCCCTTCTGTAACGACTAAACATAAAATGGCGGTGCCAGGAATGAACCCCTGAGCACCGCCATTACTCTTTTTAAGCTAGTGTGAATTGTTGTCGATCAAGCCAAGCTGGATTAAGAGCCGTTTCAGGATGACAACAGCTTGCGCCCTGGTCGTTTGCTCCTTCGGAGCGAAGGAGGTGCTCGTTACGCCATTCATTAGGCCTTCGTGTACAGCAAATGCCGCCGCACGGCGCGCCCAGTTGCTGATTGCACCGCCATCGGAGAATGCCTCCAAGGCAGATAAAGATGTGGAATCATTTTGTTTCTCTACGAAGTTAGCTGCACGCAAGGCAAGAACAGCCATCTCTTCGCGGCTTATCGTTTGTGACGGACGGAATGTGCCATCCTCGTAGCCCTCGATTAGCCCAGCCTCAGCTGCCGCTGCAGCATAGCCGGCAAACCAATTAGACGTATCAACATCGCTGAACGATGAACTGGCCAGTTCCTTCAGTCCAAGCGCACGAATGAGCAAGGCCACAAACTCAGCGCGGGTAATGGATGCATCCGGCGCGAAATGGCTCTCGGACATCCCTTTCACAAGCAGCTTCGATGCAAGCCATTCGACATCGGCTCTAGCCCAATGATTCTCTAAATCATTAAAAGATTTGGAATAGGAGATGACCGCATATACGCCGTTGCCAGCATGCTTGATCGTTACGGCCGTCACTCCGTCTGCCGTAGTGAAGCGGGCAGGAATAAAGGACAGTTCCCCAGTTGTTGGATCAATCGCAACCGCAGTTACTTTGCTTACCAAGTTGCTTGGCAGCGTAAAGGAGCGTTCAACATAACGGTTGCCGAAATCATTGAAGGATACCGATGTATCTCCAGCTTTCAATGAGATGCGGAAATCGTAAGCATCGCCGATTAATAAGCCGCCTTGAGCTTCAATGGCGTCTGACACGCCTTTGGCGTCAGCTCCAGATTTCCTTTCTACTGTGATGATCGCTTGAGCATTGCTCGCCTGGTTGCCTAGCAGAGCCGATAACGTAGCAGTGTCAATCAAATTCGCCGGTAGCCAGTAGGAAGCCCCGCCTGACTTGATGGTCAGAATAGCGCCTTCGACTGAATCGGCAGCTTGCAGCAGCGATTGCACAGGAACATTAACGATGGAGATAGGCCCATCTGTCGTAAAATCGACAATCAGTTCTTTCTTATTCCCTCCATCCTTTTGAAGCGCCGTAATGGCTTTGTTGATCATAGCTTGATTCAGAGTAACTCCTGCAGCAGGATTACCGTTTTCGTCCGTTGTTTGGACTTCGTCAGCCGTAATCACTACGCCAGTATTCGTCATTGTTGGTTCCGGCTCTGTTACCGTGCCGCCGTCACTCCCGCCGCCGGGAGGTGTAACAGAAGGGGTATACGTCATTTGTATCGATAGCTCATTCGTCTTTAATTCATCCACATAAACAGAAATGGTTACGGTATTGGCGCCCTGCTTCAGATTAACGATGCCTGTGAAGTCCCCGCCGGAAGCAACCGTCGCCTTTTTATCATTTAAGAAGACCTCAACCTTCGAGCCTGGGCCTAATACCTTAACATTTCCTTTCAGCGTGGCATTTGCGGTCGACACAGTCTTACCGTCATAGTCCATGTAGCCCGTAAGCGCAGCTGCTCTGATATTGTCACCTATATTATAGGTGTTAGCGACAAGCTGCCGCTTTGTACGAACACCGTTCTCGTCGAGTGCCGATATGACCATGCCCCCAGACGGAATAGCACTGTTGTTGTCCTCAGGCACGCCCCAATTCCAGTCGATGGCTTGCTTTTTGTTGACTACCTTCGTAACCTTACCGGAGTCATCCACGACAACCTCAACGCCAAACTTGTTGGTGCCGGTTGAGGTCCCGAATTCTTCATCCATTACGTTCAGGTCGCCAAGATTACGGCTTGTATTGTAGAAGCTGCCCTCGATAAAGGATGAAGGAGCACCCGGAACACTCATTCCCAGCTGGTAGTCCTTTACGTATTCCTTGTCCTGAATGGAGGCTTTAATGATCGGCCAATTGGCAAGAGATGCATCGAACAACATTAAGCCATTCGAGCTGCCAAGCGCAGCTTGGAAGATTTGCCGCTGAAGAGCAGGGTCCTGCAGATTAGACAAGGCCATCCCCGAATAAAGCGGGACCTCGCCATTAGTTACAATCGAATCCAGTGTAATATAACGTTGAATTTCTTGCGTCGTGCTATAGTAGGTTCCCACCATTAGAAAGTCCAGTTGGCTAATATAACCGGTATTGTAATACTCCTCAGTATAAATCGTATCGTTCGGGAATTTGAGACGGTCGTCATAGCGGAAGTCTTTGCTTCCCCAGTGGACGCCATTCAAATAATAGGATTCGAACCATGCGCCAACATAGGCGGAGGTTTCAATCTTCCTCTCTTTCTCTGCAGAGTAGCGGTCAACAAGCGCTCTCGTCTCCTCTACAAAGCTTGTAATCGTAGCAGACCGGAACTCCCACCAGTCTTGAATAAGCGGACCATTAACCCGACTGCCATTCACATATTGGAAAATATCATTCGGCCAGTTGACTAATGATTTCTCGCGCTGTTCCAAAAACGCCTCGAATTTGGCCTTCGTAACATCGCTGAAATCGGCTGTTTCGTTATCGTAGCGTGCCCGGTCAAGGACAATGCCGTCTACGTCATAGTTCTTCAGCACTTCCTCGAAGGTCTTCAATTGGAACTGGCGCGTATCATCGTTCGCTGGATTAACGAAGAGTACAGCGGCACCTCCAGAAGCGCCCGACAAGCCTTTTTTGCCATATTCGCTTTCTCTTAATGCTAATATTTGCCCGTTGTCTTCCGGACGGAATACATGCTCCTCCCACTCCGGATGCTCATCAATGATAGCGAAGTCGTTCACGGCAATAGAACCTTCTGCGAATACATTAAAGGCAGCATGAACCTTCAGTCCAAGCGCATGGCCGTGTTCCAGAAACAATTCAAGCAAGTCCAGATCGGGATTGGAGCCTTTTCGGTCGCCGGCAACCATCTCACTGACATACGGACGGCCCGTCAAGTCATTTTTCTTGTAGGAAACGTAGCCTTCCACCCCTTTAACGTCAAACATAACGTCTGTGACCCCGGCGTCTTTCGCTTTGTTCAGAAATTGAAGGACGCTCTCACTTGATTGGAGCTTCTTGGCGTTCGATGCTTGATCCACCCAAAGCATGATTTGTTTGTCATCATTCAGGGAAGGCCTGCTATACACAATGATAGATTTTGTGTCCAGGGCGGAGCCATCCTTGGACAACACGACATCGAGATAGTTCGGTCCTTCGGCAAGCGGAATTTGCAGGCTGAAAGTGCCGTCTTCTTGCAGCACAGCCGATTGTTCACCGATCGCAACGGATGCGCCGGTCTGATTGGTCACTTTGCCGGATACGGTCGCGGTTGCCTCTGGAGTTGTATACATGTTCATTCCATCAAGCTCCATACGCGGAAGAGCGCCAGTGCCTTTCATCAATTCCGTTACCGCTACGACATTCCCGTTCTTCCGCAGCTTAACCGTATCGCCAACCTTAAACTTGGTCGCCAGATACTTTTTGATATCATAGGTCGTATAACTATTGTCTTGTGCCATGACGACATATCCGCCTGGCGGAATGTCGAGGTCGCCGCCCTGCGTCCATGATGGAGCGGAGTTGCCGCTTGCCGCGTTGAACATCGCTGTCACTTTGCCAGTAGCATCAACTTGAATCGCGACATTGGTATTTCTGACGGAGACCTTTGTTCCGTATTCGGTCGTAAATAATGCAATGATATTAGGAATGGATGAGACATCGGTGTCGATATAATCAATGGGTTTCTTTGGCCCCTCCACAATGACGGTTACATCCGCAGGAGGCGCTTCAATCTCGATCAGATCACCGCCGTTTTCCTCCTTCTGTATGAAATCCTCCGCTGTCACGATGGCACCGCCTTTTTCGAGACTAATGGTGTCTTCTGCATGAAAGGTATTATATAATCCCTTGCGAAAGTCTTTGTCCAGCCAATTGTTGTCGTTGGCAAGAATTACGTAGCCGCCGGGCGGAATCGTGACTTGCTGTGCAGCATCCCAAGCTATTGGTTTATTCGTCACGGGATCAATGCCTCCTTGCGGGCCGATCCACTTAAGAATGGAGCCATTCGCATCGACTTGGATGGCAACATTGGTGCTTTTGACGAAAACCTCGTTGCTATTGCCAGTGACATTGGTAACACTCGTCCCGCTTGTGAACAAGGCTAAGTAATCCTGCCGCTGCGGGCTATCCACATTCGTATTGATGTAACTGAGCTCCAGCTTTGTGCTGCCGTCCGCAGTGACGGCATACACCGAATCGTCGACAGAAGCGGCTTCATCTTCAGCTTGCGCCATGGCCGCCCCGTTCGAAAAAACCGAAGCAATCAAGCAGACGATAAGAAAAGTAATTGCATTTCTACCATACTTTCTCATAAATCCACCTTCCCTTTGCAGTTGTTTGGATACGCTTTCATTATAGGTGCGGGCGCTTTCCGGATTATAGGGGCGATGATGACAACTTATAGAACATCGATGACATTTGTAATGGAGGCACCCAAAAGGACGTGTTCAAAAAGTCCGGTTTTCAACAACGAGATACAATCTCTAAAAGATGAGAATGTGAAAGCGATGTCAAAATGACTAAGAAAACTGCTATACTCCATATACAACAGAATGGAAGGAGGCATCGCTGTGAGTATTCATCCGATGACGATCATCAAGCTAAGCGTTATCATGGCCATTAGTCTCTTGGCTGGTTGTGATTCTCATTCCCTATCTGCAGACGAAAGCGGGGAGGGATTATCCGAAAGCAACAGGCCAGCAATCAGAATGGTTGTCAATAATTCAGATCGTAAATTTCCAGAAGGAATGGATGAAAATCATAATCCCTACTTGAGTTACATTGAGAATGCCACTGGAGTTAACCTTTCTTTGATGGTTCCGCAGTTCAATGGTTATCAAGAAACATTAAATACGATCATGAATTCATCGGATCAGCCGGATCTCATCCAGACAGCAGATCCGATGTGGGTATACAAATATGTGACCGAACAAGCGCTGCTGCCGCTTGATGATCTTATTGAGGCCCATGCTCCAGAGCTGTTCCAGATCTTCCCCAAGGAAGCGTGGGAGGCTGTTACCTTTAACGGACAAATCTATGCGATCCCCAGCCTGAATGAAGTATCCGGCAATGAAGTGATCTATGCGCGCAAAGACTGGCTGGATGCGTTAGGCTTAGAGCCGCCGCGCACATTGGAGCAATATTACGATGTGATGTATGCGTTTACATATGGAGATCCTGATCAAAACGGTGTGAATGATACCTATGGGCTCACCATTATTCCATCGGGGTTATCGCGGACAGCTCCATTCTTCGGCGCTTTCGGAGTTCCGCGCGGGCTAAGTCAAATAAGCATGTGGAAGGAAAAGGACGGAAAGCTTGTATACAGCGGGATTTTACCGGAAGCGAAGAGCGCGCTTGCTTATTTGGCGAAGCTGTACGGTGACGGGATACTCGATCGGGAGTTTATTCTGAACAAATTGAGCAGCTTCAAGGACAAAATTATTGAGGGCAGAGTTGGATTGTTTTCGGCTGCCTGGTATGATACGCGGGGTCCTATTCTTGAAAATATGAAAAAGGATCCGAAGGCGGAGTGGATTCGATTGGAATACCCGGTCGGCTACGATGGACAATACGGGACCGCCCAGTATGACCTGATTCAAACCTATAGTGTCATTCCGAAGGGGAGCCTTCATGCGAAGGAAGTGATTGAAGTGCTCCATTTCATTGCAGGCGAAGGATATAGAGAATTAAAGCTGGGGTTCGAGGGTGAAGTATGGACGAAGCAGAATGGTATCATGGTGACCCATTTCGAGGAGCACGAAAAGCATATCTATCGAGGCACGTTGCATGCATTGGCTGATCCGAACGATGGGGCTGTTCGCAGGGATCGGCTGAACTCTCTCGGTGAGCAATATGATTTGAATGAAAATGTGGAGTTTATCGTCCAAAATGTGCTTCACAGCGATTATCGCGGACCCCAAACCGTCTCCATGAGAAAATACGGTTCACAGCTTCTGAAGCTGGAAGAGGAAACTTATTTGAAAATCATTATGGGCTTAAGCGTTGATCAGGAGTTCGAAAGGTTTGCGAAGCAGTGGAATACGAATGGCGGCTGGGAAATTACAAATGAAGTGAATGCTTGGTATAGACTTCAGACGAAAGGGGCGGATTAAGAGCTTGCAAAACGTATGGACTACCCTTTCGAATGCTTACCGCCAGCGAATCCAAATCCGGCTAACCCTTTATTTTTTGCTCATATTGATCCCTTTGGTGGGCATCAGCTTGTTTTCAAACATTAGTTCGATGGATATTTTAAAGAAGCAGACGGATGAGCGGACAGAGACGGGGTTGCAGTCAGTGCTCGACAATATCGATATCTCTCTTCAGGATCTGGAAAATTTATTAGTGCTGTTGTCGGTGGATTATAGTATAAAGCTGACCTTGCATGAAGCGAACGCTATTCTTTTAACATCAGACCTGTACGGCTTATATTCGATCATGGATCGCCTCACGAATGTGGTAGCCATTAATGGACATATCCGGGAGGTTTCGATCCTGCATTCCGAATCGGGCATGCTGATCTCTACGCAATATGGCGCGAGAATGCTCCAGCACGAGAACGAATCGTGGTATCAAGCCGTCACGGAGGCCAATGGCAAGACGGTGCTGTACAACCCCCTCCCGGGTGAAGAGAACATTTTCGGCCCCGAGACGATTTCATTTATGAGATTGATGGATTTGCAAAATAAAGAGGACGGTTCTAATGTTCTGGTGCTGACGGTTGATAGAGGGCTGCTTCAGGAGAGGATTCAAAGCGTGCAGCCATCGGCAGGCTCTTCCATCTACTTATATTCAGCTGATGGTGATCTCGTTGCGGGAACCGACCAGAATCATCTGAAGGATGAGTGGGCGGGGCCCGGCGGCGAAGAAAGGCGAGCAGGCCAAGAGCAAGAAATGCTTGTATGGCGGATGCAGTCCGAGAGCTCCGGATGGTCGATCGTGATGATCCAGCCCGAGCAGGAGGTGTATCAGAAATCGAGGCAGCTCTCGCAAATTACGATGCTTATTATTGGAATAAGCATCATGCTTGCCCTGTTTATTTCTTACGGGGTCTACAAGTGGATTTCATCGCCACTAAGAGAGCTAATCTTCGGAATGAAGCAAATGAGGATGGGGAAGCTGAACATCCGGCTAACTCGTAAACGAACCGATGAATTCGGCGCGCTGACGGATGCGTTCAATCAGATGATCGCCGAGCAGCAGCTGCTTATTCGTGATGTCTATGAGCATCAGCTGCAATCAAGCAAAACCGAATTGAAATTTCTGCATTCGCAAATTAATCCTCATTTTCTATACAATACGCTGGACTCCATCTACTGGACCGCCAAAAACTATGATGTGAATGAAATTAGCGAGATGGTGCTGAATCTATCGAAGTTTTTCCGTTTAAGCTTAAGCAAGGGACGGGAGGTATTTACAGTAGCGGAGACGGTTACGCATCTTGAATACTATTTGCGGGTGCAGCAGTTCCGCTTTATGGACCAGTTCACGGTCACTTTTGATATAGCTGAGGACACGAAAGAGCTGAGAGTCTTAAAGCTGCTCCTTCAGCCCATTGTAGAAAATGCGATATTGCATGGCCTCGAGAAGCGAGGAGCGGGCGGGGAATTAGTCATTTCGAGCAGCTTGAAGGAGGGTAACCTCTGTCTGACGGTTAAGGATAATGGAATGGGCATCAGCGAGGAGCGGCTCGACTTTATTCGAAGCGAAATTGAAAAGCTTAACCGCCAGGAAAATTTAGTGACGATTACGGAAAATTCAGTGAAGGATTTATTCGGCATCCGAAACGTAGTTGGACGAATGAAGCTTTATTATGGCATAGACGCGATACTGTTCATGGATAGCGTCTGGCAGGAAGGAACGACGATAACCTTACAAATCCCACTTGAAAGATTGATGGAGAAGCCGGCCTGAACGGAGCGAATATACGCTCTGTCCAGGTCTTTCTTTTTGTCTCATAGTCATCAAATTACCAAAACACCGCAACATCCTCCCCTATTCATTCATGCCTTTACTCCCTAAAATGAGGGATAACAACAGGCAAAGGAGGGATTCAATGACCCCATCCTACTTTAAAAGGCTTCGGCTTGATGTAGTGAAAGAATGGGATTTGTATCTAATGCTCATTCCAGGAATACTCTTTTTACTTCTGTTCAAGTACACGCCGATGTATGGGATTGTTATTGCGTTCAAGGACTTCAACATTTATGACGGATTGGCGGCAAGTCCATGGGTCGGCTTGGAGCATTTTGAGAAACTGTTCTTATCCGAGGATTTTGCGAGAGTGTTCCGAAACACATTGATTATTAGCATCTACAAGATCTTCTTTTTATTTCCTTTGCCGATTATATTGGCTGTTCTTATGAATGAGATTAAAAATATGGTTTTTAAACGCGGAATCCAAACGATTGTATACTTGCCTCATTTTTTATCATGGGTAATTGTAAGCGGTTTATTCCTGCAGCTCCTGTCCACTAATGGCGGATTGATTAATAAGATGATTGTCGGATTAGGCGGAGATTCCATAGCGTTCTTCATGAATACGGAGGTATTCCGATCGGTGCTTATCTCTTCCGCGGGCTGGAAGGAAGTAGGCTGGGGGATGATCATTTATCTGGCATCTATTGCCACCATCGATCCTCAGTTGTATGAAGCGGCCAAAATCGATGGAGCCAGCAGATTCAGACAGATCTGGCATATTACACTCCCCGGCTTGGTGCCGATCATTATCCTTATGTTTATCCTTCGCCTCGGTAACATATTGGAGGCAGGCACAGAGCAAATTCTCGTCATGTACAACTCTATTGTATACGAGGTTGCGGATGTCATTGGCACTTACGTCTATCGAATCGGTCTTGGCCAGCAGGATTACAGCTTTTCGACAGCGGTCGGACTATTTGATTCCGTAATCGGCTTTATTCTAATCATTACAGGAAATTATTTAAGCCGGAAGTTTCTTAAACGGGGCATTTGGTAGAAAGGGGGCTTCTTATGCGGCAAAAAACATCGATTCTAGACAAGGTATTTGTGGCTTCAAACTATACATTCTTTATCCTTATGGGCGTTATCACCATATTCCCGTTTCTTAATTTGATAGCCAAGTCCCTGAGCAGCGAGGCTGCGGTTATATCGGGGCAAGTCAATCTGCTTCCTGTCGATTTGCAGTTCGGAACGTACGTCTATGTTATGAGCGACAAATTGTTTCAAAGCGCTTTCATTAATTCGATTATCGTAACGGTAGTCGGCACGCTGCTCAGTCTCATTATGACATCGCTGTCTGCTTATCCGTTGTCAAAGCCGAAGCTGCGCGGACGCAAAATTTTTATTCTCATGTTCGTGTTCACGATGCTGTTCAGCGGAGGGTTAATCCCGACGTACTTGTTAATAAGAGAATTAGGTCTCGTGAATACGCTGCCGGTGCTATTCCTGCCGGGCATGATCAGTGTTTTCAATATGCTGGTTATTAAAAGCTACTTTGAGAACATACCGGAAGCATTAGAAGAATCGGCCAAGATTGACGGAGCCAGCAATATTCGAACGCTTTTCCAGGTCGTGCTGCCCCTATCGATGCCTGTCCTTGCGACGATTTCCTTGTTCTATGCGGTAGCCTTCTGGAATGACTTTTTTACCGCAATGATTTACATCAATAGTCCCGATCTTAAACCGTTGCAGCTTTATCTAAAGGAACTGCTGGCTTCCGCTAACAATATCTTTTTGAAGCTGGATACGATCGACGTCAATATGGCGATGAATGTTTCGCCGCAGGCGATTCAATCGGCGTCCATCATCGTCGCGACCATACCCATATTGCTAGTTTATCCTTTCTTGCAAAAGTATTTTGTAAAGGGGGTCATGCTTGGCTCTGTAAAAGGATAAAAGGATCTAATTGGCAACGGTATTGCACGAAGGCTGGTTCAATTCAAAGGGAGGTTACGACCATATGAAAAAAACGATTACTCTGCTGATGTTGATCGCAGTTATGATTGTATCTGCATGCTCTAGCTCAGGCGATGGAGGAAAGAACACGAATAAGGAAACGGCATCGCCGACTAGCGCTGGAAACACAACGAATACGCCAGAAGCCATAGAGGATGTCCTGAGCGGCACAAAGCCGCAGCTCAGACAGCTTCAGCCGTTCGACCGATTCGATCCTAATGCCTACTTTACTGCAGGGTTCCTAGAAGAGAAAACGGGCTATAAGACGACCTACGATATGCTGCCAGAAGAGCTCCCCAATGAAAAATTAAATCTGCTGATGTCCAATCGTGAAAAGTACGACATTATGCGGCTGACCAAAGAACAATTTTTCACTTTGGCAGAAGCGGGCGCTTTGGAGCCTTTGAACGATTTGATTGATAAATATGGTTCAAATCTGAAAGCAGGCATTGAAGATACGACATGGTCGGCTGCTACGATAGATGGAAAAATTTACGCCATTCCGCAAGGCGGAACCGGTATCTATGCCAGCTCCAGCCTTGTCATTCGCAAGGATTGGCTCGAAGAGCTTCAATTGGAAGTGCCTACGAATCGTGACGAGCTGTACAATGTGCTGAAGGCTATCAAAGATAAGAAGGGGGTTATTCCCTTTACTGGAACGGGGCAAGTGAGCGTCATTCCGGAGATTGCCTCCACATTTGGCATTGCCAACACCCTTACGAACAATGCCTGGCTGGAAGTGGACGGAGGGGTGATTCATCAGGCCGAGCATCCAAGGATGAAAGAATATTTGTCCTTTATGAATAAATTATACAAAGAAGGACTCCTTGACTCGGAGTGGCCTATTAATACAAGCTCTGTCGCAATCGAGAGATTCACAAGCGGCCAGTCTGCCATGATGAGCTTAGCTTGGTGGAGCGCGCCATCGGTCGTTAACGCTTTGAAGAAGAACTTCCCAGATGCGGACTTCGTCACGCTGCCATTCTTGAAGGATGAGCAAGGCTTATCGACGATTGGCGTCAACACGGGCATTACGTACTTTATGGCCATTCCGAAATGGTCCGAAAATAAAGAGCATGCAATGAATTATATGAATATTAAATTGGAAAAGGATCTATTCAAAGAGATTGTTATCGGCCAAGAAGGCGTTCATCACAAATTCGAAGACGGCAAATACTTCCCTATTCTTCCGGCTTTCGATGATCTGAATAATGCAAGCTACTATCTGACTGGCGTTGATGAAAGCGTCTATTCGACTTATTGGCAGGCAAGGGTAAGAAAGGATCCAATCTTGTTCAACTATTTTGAAGAGTTGCAGCAGCTGGCAGACGGACTGTTTGTCATTGATCGTTTGTCCAATGCGCCGCCGATTGCGAGCATCTCCGAGCATTCGCAGAAGCTGACCAAGTTCTCGAACGATACGTATTTGCAATTCATCGCCGGCACAGCGTCACTGGATACATTTGATAGTTACTTGGCGAAGTGGAAAGCAGACGGCGGCGAAGCTATGAATAAGGATGCCAATGCATGGTTTAGTACGCAAAAGTAATTCATTTTGAACAACCTCTTTTAGCAATCGAAGAAGGATCTTTGCCATCGCTTTAGGGATGGTTGGCAAAGATTCTTCTGGTATGATGAAGGAAATGCGGACATCCATGTCGCATGCCATTTCGCTTGGGAGGGCTGCTTATGTATTTAATGATCGTCGAGGATGAACCAAGGCTACGCAACAATTTGGCGCTAGAGATTCCCTGGGAGGATCATGGGATTGAGGTCATCGGGCTGGCGGAGAGCGGCGAGGAAGCGCTTAAGCTGTTCGACCGCAAGAAGCCAGATATCATGCTGCTGGACGTGCAGATGCCTGGTATGAGCGGGCTTGAGCTTGCCAAGCTTGTGCGTCTCAAAAATCCTTATATCAAAATGATCGTCTTAAGCGGCCATGACAACTTTGAATTTGCCCAGATTGCCATGGAGACCGGGATCAGTAAATATTTATTGAAGCCTGCTGGAGACAGTGAGATTTTGAATGCTGTTCTGGAGAGCGCCGCCGAATTGCGTGAACAGCTCGATACGCTGCATAATCAGACTCTATTAACTCAAAAGTGGACGCAGCATCTTCCGCATCTTCGCGAGCTGTTTCTGATGAACTGGCTGCAAGGCAAATATTCGCTTTGGGAGATTGAAAAGCATAGCTCGGATATGATGATGGACTTGGACACGCCAAGACTTTATTGCGTAGCTATTGTAGATATGGACCCCTTGCAAGCGGCTGAAACCAGATTCCGAGCAGACGACACCTCGCTGCTGCAAGTTTCGTTAAAGTATATTGCAAGCCAAGATCTGGAGCCGGAATGGATGTTTCTGGATTCGAACGGTTCGACGGTCATTGTCTTTCATACCTGTTCCGTTGAAGACCCGGAACCCTTTATTCTTTATGTGAATGCGACGGTAGGCAAGCTGCTTAACATTGTCAAGGAAAGTCTAAAACTAACCGCTAGCGCGGGAATTAGTGAATATACCGATCAAGTGATCGACATGAACAAGCTTTATGAGCAAGCGCGTCAAGCTCTGCAGCGGCGCATTGTTTATGGGAAGCATATCGCGATTTCGTATCAAGCAAGGTTCGAGCAGGATATGCTGGACCTTGGCCAGCCGAATAGCGAGCGTGAGCTTGAGATTGGAATTGAAACAGGGAATTTGGCCAAGGCACTGGAAGCTTTTGATAAACAGTGGAATTCGTCGATGCTTACAGCGGATACAATGGATAAGGTCAACGAGATTATCCTTTACTTCGGCAGCTTGATCGTACGGCTGATTCAGCAGCGCGGCTGCTCGGTGAAGGAGGTAGCGGGAAGCGATTTTCCTTATTTGCTTCATTTGCAGTCCTTTGCCACCAAGGAACAGGTCTATGAATGCTTGCAGCGGATTATCCATAGTTTCATAGCCTATCAGCATGCGAGAAGAGGAAGCGCAGGGCATCGCATGGTAGAGGCGGCACTTCAAATTATCGATGACGGCATTCAAGAGGATTTGACGCTATACAATGTGGCGGAGCGGCTATTTATCAATTCCTCGTATTTGAGCCGGCTGTTCAAGCAAGAGACGGGCAAATCCTTTTCAGCCTACGTATTGGAGCATAAGATGGAGCGCGCCAAATCGATCCTGCTAAAGGGAGCGAAGGTGTACGATACGGCAAGCGCAGTAGGTTATCGGGATTTAAGCTATTTTACAAAGGTATTTCGTAAGTATTGGGGAGTTACACCTGGCGAGTTTTCAAAACTAGAAGCGAATTAAGGGAGGAATATAGGAGATGTCTAAAATAATAGTTGCGATTATCGGTTGCGGTACCATTGCCAATCATGCTCATATTCCGTCTTATATGAAAAATGAGGCTGCGGAAATTAAATATTTTTGCGATATTGACGGGGAGCGAGCCGAAAAAGCGGTGAAGGAATACGGTTGTGGAACGGCCATTACGGATTATCGCGAACTATTAAATGATCCTGAAGTCGATGCGGTATCGATCTGTACGCCGAATAATGTCCATGCATCCATTGCCATAGAGTGTATGAAAGCAGGCAAGCATGTGCTGTGCGAGAAGCCTGCGGCAAGAACCTATGCGGAAGCGCTGGAGATGCAAAAGGTTCAGCATGATACAGGAGTGACCTTAAATATCGGCGTCGTCAACCGGTTCAATACAAGCGTAAATAGGATTAAAGATATGATCCAAAACGGTGAGCTGGGCGAGCTGTATCATGTCTATGTCAGCTTCCGCGCGCAGCGCAGCATTCCAGGTCTGGGCGGGGACTTCACAACGAAAGCGGTGTCGGGCGGCGGCGTTCTTATCGACTGGGGAGTACACTATCTGGATATTGTGATGTATTGCGCCGGCGATCCGGAGCCGCACACCGTGTCCGGTCAAGCATTCTCCAAGCTGGGCAAGGATATGAAAAATTACTCGTATCTAAGCATGTGGGCTGGTCCGCCGAAACTTGAAGGCACGTATGATGTTGACGATTTTGTTACCGGGCTGATCCGTACCTCCGGCCCAACGATTTCCCTGAACGGCGCTTGGGCACAAAATATTGGGGTTGGCGAGACGTATATCGATTTTCTAGGCGATAAAGCGGGTATTCGCTTGCAGTATGGCGCCGACTTTAAACTTTACAGCGCTCAGAATGGCGCTTTGCTGGAGACCATCCCTCAATTTAAGGAAGGCAATCATTTTCAGAATGAAATCGACAGCTTCATCCAGTGTATTCAAACGGGCGAAAAGCTGCCGTCTCATATTGATACAGTCATTCTTTCTTCTAAAATTATTCAAGCGATTTATGATTCATCTGACAACAGCCGGGAAATCTCTTTCTAGCGAGAGGAGAGCGCGATATGAAAAAGATAGGCTTCATCGATTATTACTTGGATGAATTCCATGCGAACAAGTATCCGAAATGGATTGAAGAGGCGTCGGGCGAGACCATGAAGGTTGCTTATGCTTATGGGAAAATAGACAGCCCAAACGGCATCAGCAATGCGGAGTGGTGCCGCAACCATGGAGTAGAGTTGCTGGACACGATAGAAGATGTGGTGAAGCGCAGCGATTATTTGATCGTATTGTCGCCAGATAACCCAGAATTTCATGAGGAGCTGTCCGATCTTCCGCTGCGGTCTGGCAAGCCGACTTACATTGATAAGACCTTCGCTCCAGACCGGGCAGCGGCAGAGAGAATGTTCCAGCTTGCCGAGCAATATGGAACGCCGATGTACTCTACGTCTGCGCTTCGTTATGCGGCTGAATATACGGCAGATTCACAATTAGAGACGGAGACGATTAGCAGCTGGGGACCAGGCCTCTTTCATTCTTACGCCATTCACCAAATTGAACCAATTGTGTCATTAATGGGAATTGGAGCGAGTAGATTAATGTATACGGGTACAGCTGAGTCGCCCGCATTGCTGATTGATTTTGGCAACGGAAGACAAGCCTCATTGAATCAATTGGGCTGGGAGTGCCCGTTTATGATGGCCGTAAAATATAAAGAAGGCCCCACTGTCGTGAAGAAGGTCGAGTCCCCATTTTTTGAGCTGTTTATCGAAAGCATGGTGTCCTTTTTTAGAACATCTATCCCTGCAGTAGCGTCGTCTGAGACGCTGTCCGTCATTACGATTATTGAATATGGAATCAAGGCTATGGAGAAGCCTCATCAATGGGTGCAATTGCCTTCAATTGATGGGAGTAGACATTAGCGGAAGAGGTGTGGCTTTTTACTATGGTACAACACTTGAATGCAGACATCATCATTATCGGAGGCAGTACCGGCGGAGTTGCAGCAGCATTAGCAGCAGCCAAAGCGGGCAAGCGCGTTATTATGACAGAGGAAAGCGATTGGATTGGCGGGCAACTGACCAGCCAGGCCGTTCCCCCGGACGAGAATAAATGGATTGAGCAATTTGGCTGTACGGCAAGCTATCGGCAATTTCGGAATAGAGTGCGGAATTATTACATGAACAACTTTCCTGTAACGCCGGAAGCTCGTATGCGACTGGTCTTTAATCCCGGAAATGCATCCGTCAGCAAAATATCGCATGAGCCAAGAACAGCTCTTGCAGTGTTGCGCGATATGCTTGCTCCTTATGTGCACAGCGGCCGCCTGACGGTTTTAGAATATTTCAAGGTGCAGCAGGTAGAGACGGATGGCGATCGGATCCTTTCGGCGAAATTGCGGCATGTGCTGACGGGTGAAAAAGTGGTGTTGACCGGAGCTTATTTCCTGGATGCAACCGATGAAGGAGATGTATTGCCTCTAGCGAACGTAGAGTACGTAACAGGGGCAGAGTCGGTGGAGGATACGGGTGAGCCTCATGCGCTGCCGGGCAAGGCTGATCCTATGGATATGCAAGCCCTGACATGGTGCTTCGCCATGGACCATATCGAGGGCGAGGACTTTACGATAAAGAAGCCGGACCAGTATGACTTCTGGCGAAGCTATCGCGCGGACTTCTGGCCTGATAAGCAGCTGAGTTGGGCGGGAGTGGTGCCGTCTACTCTTGAGCCGACAACGTACAGCTTATTCCCGGATGGAAAGCACTTCTCCTTATGGCAATATAGACGCTTGATCGATCGTCAGCAGTTCTCGCCGGGTACTTTTGAAAGCGACCTGACGGTTGTCAACTGGCCGCAAAATGATTACTGGCTGGGGCCGATCATTGATGTAAGCGCCGAGGAGAGAGCGAAGCATCTGAACAATGCGAGGGAGCTGAGCTTGTCACTGCTTTACTGGATGCAGACAGAGGCTCCGCGTCATGATGGAGGCAACGGTTATCCTGGACTTCGTCTTCGCGGCGATGCAACCGGTACGATAGATGGTTTGGCGAAGATGCCGTATATTCGTGAATCGCGCCGGATCAAAGCGGAATGTACGGTGCTTGAGCAGCATTTGAGCCCGGATTGCCGGGAGGATGGGAAGGCGGAGCGTTATCCGGACAGCGTAGGGATTGGGTCTTACCGGATTGACCTGCATCCAAGCACATCGCTTCGCACTTATATAGATGTACCTTCTTTGCCGTTCTATATCCCGTTAGGCGCATTGATTCCTGTACGTATGGACAATTTGCTGGCAGCCTGCAAAAATATCGGAACGACCCATATTACCAATGGATGCTACCGGCTGCATCCTGTGGAGTGGAATATAGGGGAAGCGGCAGGTTACTTAGCTGCTTACTGCGTAGAGAATGGCCTCAAGCCGCGTGATGTTCGCAACAATGCTGCGCAGCTTGCGCAATTCCAAAAGCTGCTAGTAGCGGAGGGCATTGAGCTGGATTGGCCATCTATTCATTCGGTATAGATGCAATAAGAATCTTATAGCGAGACTCCGATTGTTGAGAAGGAGCTGTCCCGAATGTCTGAAGTGACATAGGGGCAGCTCTCTTTTTGAGTCGAAAATCTCGTAATTGTTGTAGTTATTGTTATTGTGCGTACGAACTGTGGAGCATTGCTCGCTCATGACCCGCGCCCCCGCCTCGACCGTCTCGTATAAGTCGATCAGATCGACTTAAATACTCGTAGCAGCCTCGTCTGACCTGAATAAGTCGATAGAATCGACTTATATGCCCGAAGCAGCCTCGTCTGACCTGAATAAGTCGATTAGATCGACCAAATCGGCGAATCTGTATCGACCGTCTCGTATAAGTCGATAGAATCCTGAGCGTATTTTGTATTTTTTAGTCATTCGGACAACCCCTTCTCTTCATTTTGAAGGGGAGTATGGCCAGTAGTGAAAGGAGCACTTGCCCTTGCCAATCTCTTTGCATTGTCCGCCAAAATAAGCGATGATCTCTATAAGCAGGGGAGGAGAACGATGGATCGTATTCAGTTTTTATCACAATTTCATTTGATGCGCTCACTTTCGGAGAATGATTTGGTCGAGATGGATAAGCTGACCATCATTACAACCATCCCAAAGCGCACATTTATTCAAACACCCGATACCTTTGTTGAAACGTTGTATTTTATAAAGAGGGGAAAGGTGCGCCTCTATCGGCTCAGTGAGGAAGGGAAACAATTTACGCTGGACATATTGGGTGCAGGGAATGTATTTGGCGAGATGGATGAGATCTCGTTAGGCACGCAAGGGCTGTTTATCGAGACGGTCGTGGAGAGCGATATTTGTATGATGGACAAGGAACGATTCCAAAACTATCTGATTCAGCATCCGAAATTCATAATGAACATGATGAAAGCCATCAGTGAGCGCTTGTCCAATATGAGCAGTCTCGCGCAAAATCTGGCGCTTGGCAAGCTGCACGATAAAATCATTCATGTCCTAAACGAGCTGTTCGGGCGTTTTGGCGTTTGGAATAAGGGCTGCGAGTACGGCAAGATTGATATGCCTCTTTCGCATGCGGAGATTGCCCAGCTTGTGGGGGCATCCAGAGAAGCCGTTTCTGTCGCATTAAAGGAGCTTGCTGATTCCGGTATGCTGCAAGTTGGATTCCGGTCGATAGCCGTTCACCGCGATATTCTCACAGAATAGAATGGATTCGATTTGTAACCTGCATTACAGCTTTTCTCTTCGCACAGACCCTATGATGAAGGAAAGTCATAATGGAGGTTGCGAATAGGTGAAAGCAAACTTAATACCGGAGGCTATTGCCAACCGAAAAGGGCCGCGCAGAGTCAGTGAAATTATGCCTGAGGTGCGCGATTTATTGGACAGCGGACGAATCGAAACTGTTAATTTGACCGAATGGCTGGCTGTTGATCATATAAAGCTGCTAAGAGCCGTTTTGGTGGAGCTTGGTTTACAACAACATACAGATGACATGATATCCGCTCTTGAACGAATAGAGGGACAGCCTATTATGAAAGTTATCCCCGCAGTAGCGGGCGAATGGCTTGGTATGGTCCGTCAGCAGAAGGGATATGGGCAAAATGAGATATTCGAACGATTGGCTGCGCATCCGTCAGACAGTGTGCGTTGCTGGGCAGCATACATCATTGGACTAGAGGAACTGGGGCTGGAACAAAAGCTGGCGCTTATTCGCCGCTTTGCTGCCGACGGCCATTTTGGCGTGCGCGAAATAGCATGGATGGCGATCCGAGAAGATGTCTCGCAAGAACTGTTGCTGTCTATACAAGTATTGAGTGAATGGGTCGATGAAGAAGATGCCAATGTGCGACGTTTTGCTGTGGAAGCGACTAGACCGCGAGGTGTGTGGGCCAAGCATATTACGAAGCTGAAGGAGAATCCTGAATTGGGGCTGCCCTTGCTTGAACCGCTGAAATCTGACCCGTCCAAGTATGTTCAGGATTCCGTTGCCAATTGGTTGAATGATGCCGCGAAGTCCAGACCAGAATGGGTGGCTGGCCTATGCGAGACATGGCTGACGATATCTGATGGGACATCGACCAAGCGAATTGCAGCGCGGGCGCAAAGAAGCATAAAACGTGAAAACTAAGTCTATTTTCCCATCTTTCACCATGCAATAAGGTCATAAGACCGCTGACCCTGACGGGGATGGAAGCTATAATAAGCCTAACATAGCAACTGCTTGCTAAGGGAGGCGTGGAAATGGACATTACGCAGGATTTCATAGATGAAGGGTTTAGAAGCTACGTCCTGGACAATTTCTCGGGAGGTCGAGGTCGCATTGACCGTGGAGATGTAGAGGATATCTTGTCGCTCCAGATTCAGAATCACAAGTTCTCCAGTTTACGAGGGATCGAGCATTTTGTGTCGCTGGAGCAATTGGATTGTTCATATAATCTGCTGAGGGAACTTGATCTAAGCCATAATGGATTGCTGAAGGAACTCAATTGCAACAACAATGAAATTCATGAATTGGATCTCACCAATCTTCCAGAGCTGGAAGTGCTGGATTGCGGCTTTAACCGAATTCGTGAATTGAATGTCAGCGATAATCCCAAGCTTACGAAGCTGCATTGCTACTGGAACATCCTGTCGGAGCTGAAGCTAGACCGGAACGAACAGTTGAAGGAGCTTAATTGCGGCTATAATTCTTTGTTCGCGCTGGATCTGGATCAGAACAAAGGGCTTGCCCGACTCGATTGCGGAAATAATTATTTGAGCACATTGAATATAGGGAATTGCCAGGTTCTGAGGGAGTTACGATGCAACCACAATCATCTCGCACAATTAGATGTTGCGCTGCTTATCGCATTAGAGAGTCTTAGATGCTTCAACAATCATATTGCGAGCCTGGACATCAGCCAGAATACCCAGTTAATAGAGCTGTATTGCTCAGAAAATAAATTATCGATGCTGGATACGAGTGATAACGCTAAGCTTGTGAAAGTGGATTCCTCTAATAATTTGATGATCGAACCGGACTATTCGATAGAGGAAGTGGGGATGTTTATCTACAACAACTCCTTCTCCTCTTATTCTGCCACATTGGTATACAGGGACAACGAGCTTGCCGCCTCTGTCGATGCTTCAACCCACGCTGATATGGAGCAGCTGTCGCAGATGATTAGGGAGGCATGGGAGCGCAAGGACGAACTGATCGAGCAAGCATTGGAACTGATTGCCCGAACGCATCCGGACGAGGATGTGAATGAGCTGGTGCTGTCGGCACTCGAATTTGATAGGGACGGAGCCTTTCGGTTAGGTTACGATGCGGGAGAGACGCCAGCTGGTCAGCTTTATATATACGCGCTTTTTTCAGCGGCGTTGGAATTAGACAGTACTCTTGTGTATGAGACGTATTAGTTATTTCGGTGACATGATAAGGTAAACGGATGAACCTCTCTTAACAAGGGAGGTTTTTTATGCGAGTAAATAAGCTATTGAGATGGCTAAAGGAGGAGAATATTAACAAAGCTATATTCCTTGCACGCTTTAGTCATGACTGAGGTAGATAAGCTGACGAGGCAACTGGAGAAATTTAATGAGAACAAGGACAATAGCGAATGGCTGCATTATATTCAGAGATTGTATGCGCCAATCTGGCCCATCATTTTGTTAGCTATAATGATTATGTTCATCTTTATGGTCTTCAGCCTTGTACAAATGGGATCAACTCTATGGCTTAAGTTGAATTTGGTGTTATTGGGCGTTACGATATTTATTGCTGCAACGATTGCTGTAAGTATAGTGTCCTTTATGGTAAAACGAGAGTTAGGCAAGCAAGGAGCGATACGCTGGTCTGCCATTGCACTTATTGTTTTTTCACCTGTACTTATATTTGTTATTAATCGGATAGATGCTTCGATCTACGTATTCTTTGCCCAAGTGTTAGGGCTGGCCTACATCTCATACAGCAAAAGACCACGCGATGTCATAATGCCTTAATTTAATGATTGAAACAACACCAATATTCTATTACTAAAGAAAGTAAGCCCCCTGATTATAGGAGGCTTACTTCTATATTTATGTAGAATTAGTGATGTCGTCTTACAAAGAAACGGTTCCGCTCTCTCCTACCTCAAGGCTATTCTCCGGGCGATTCAATGCTTTTGTAAAATCAATGACGAATTTATTCAAATCAAACATGGTACTTGTGAATGTAATTGACTGTTGTGCGCCGCTCTTATCATAATAGTGAACGACAAACAGAGGAGACTTAATTTTTGAGGCACCACCGGAAACATTCTGGGTGCTGTACTTAATGACTCTATCGTAAGGTACATCGAACGATAGCTTCTTGGAGTCGATAACCAATTTATCTTGGCAAGCAAGCAAATTGGATAGTGTTCCAAGTGCAATGGGAAGTCCCTCAACATGCTGAAGTGCTACGGAGACCTTTACTCCGAGTTCTTCGCTGCGTTTTTTTGCCTTTTTCCTCGTATTGACTAGTGAAACAATAAGGAAAATAATAGCTGCCAAAATAATAATAGCTATCAACATTTGTAATCCTCCTCAATATTTTTCTATATAGTACCATAGAACCAAGTAAGTGCCTAGATGGTTGAAATAGAATATTTGATATTTTCGAACAAAAAATGACAACATTCGTCAGAATCAAATTGGTTAACCTCATTTGTTCGAATTTGACTCCGCCAACCCAAATAAGATAACATGAAGCTAATTCCCATTAAGGAGAGAGTTTATGAATCAGGTCGTTCTTAACTAATCAAATTCCATATTAGAGGTATTCGGCAGGCTATAGACCATGCGCTCAGTTGAGGGTGGTTTGTTTCTTGATGGCCAATCGGATGCTTCGGAATTAGTTAAGAACAACGGATTAATCTAACCTTAGGGGACGCCTATACCATTGCGCCTTTATCCGTACTGTGTTCAGTGCGGATTTTTTGCGTCTATGGCGAGTTATTAGGCATCTGCAAGATAGGGCAGGGATGACGTATGTTCATCTCTGCCCTTTTTGCGTTTCACACAAAAAAATTAGGAGTGATGACATGTCAGTGTTAATTGTGCGGATAAGACCGAAGCGGAGAACAACCATCTTTATATACGAGTCAGGAGGATGAAGTGATTGAAGAACTACGTGGAACAAGTGAACGAGCAGATGACATTGCAAGAAGGGATGCAGGTTATTGAACAGTTGCTGCTTGAATCCTATTTGCAGCCCGGTATATCGACCAAGGAGCTGGCGAGAAGGACGCTGCTTCCCGTCCCGGTTGCTGCCGCCGTTAAGCGGGAGCTGATCAAAGCGGGAGCGCTGATTCAGGAGCGGGGCGTTCGATGTACGTCTGAGGGTGCTGCTTGGATCGAGGAAGAGTGGGGATACCGCGGTCTCGACCGCTCATTCCATCAAGCTTTGTTTCAATCCAACGAATGGGATGAGGATCTGAACGTTATTCTGAACAAGCTGAAGACCCTGTTCCCGCTGCGTCCGTCCGTTGATGTGCGCATTGATCAGTCCAAGTGTACGCCGGAGACCAGTCTGCGCCGGGCCATTCTTTGTCTCCAGCAGCATGCGCTGATCGGCAAGCGGATACTATGCGTGGGGGATGATGATCTGGTGAGTGTGTCGATCGGTTTGCTGCTTAAGAAGCTGTTTCCGTACGGCGGGCATACGGCGACGCGAATAGATGTGATGGACATCGATGAGCGATTTATCCGATATATTGAAGATATAGCGAAGGAATATGATTTGCCCATTCGCTGTCATCGCATCGATTTCAGGGAGCCGCTTCCGCTCACGCTATGCGGTCAATACGACGGATTCTTTACTGATCCTCCCTATACATTGCAGGGCATGAGCTTGTTCGTATCGCGCGGTATTCAAGCGATGAAGCGATTGAAGGGGCTGCCGATCTTCCTGTCTTTTGCGCATAAATCACCTGCTTTCATGCTGGCGATGCAGCGGGAATTTGTCCGGATGGGACTGACGGTAAGCGCGAGCTTTCCTCACTTCAACGAATATGAAGCTGCTGAGATGATTGCGAATCGCAGCCAAATGTTCATACTTCGCACGACAGACCAGACGGAGCCGGAGCATAGCGGGGCTTTCACCGATGCCTTATATACTGGTGAAGTCAGGCAGACACTGCGCACCTATCGATGCAAGCAATGCTCGCGGCATATCTTCGTAGGCATCAAAGGAGAGATCGCGACGATTGAGCAGTTGAAGAATGAGGGCTGCCCTTCTTGTGCGAACGATACGTTTAATATGGTGGAGAAGAGGGCGGTTTCCGGCTCGGGCGATCCCGGCTAGTGTCCGGCGATGATGCTAGATTCTATAAAAATGTTCCAGAATATATGCCTAACCATGAATGAACATCGCAAGACGGGCTATCCTGATAGTATTGGCAGGTAATCCGGTATGAAGGTAGGGTGTGAAATATGATTGGTATTCACTCGGCACACCGCAGGCTTGCGGAATTAACCATGAAGGCGAAGTCGATAGGGGGAAATTATGATCGGCTTTCAGCTGTGGAGAAGCAGGAATTAGCCCATTGTCTAACGGTCAATCTGGAGCTGGTACGGAAGCTCGATTCCTTGAAATCACTGGCATTCGTAGCGTATGAGCAAGGCGATATGGTATGGCATAACGAAATATGCGAGAAGCTTGACGAGATGGAAGCGGGCTTGCTCTAACGGACTCCAATCCAGTAGTCTCAAAGCATTCCATTCCTCATAAAATTTGCTATGATAGAGAAGTTGGGGGAAGCTCTGACATCGATATCATAATGATGAATGATGGGGTGTGCGGAATGTCGTTGTTTAATCGAATGATGGCAAGTTTAGGGATCGGTTCTGCAAAGCTGGATACGCTTCTGGAGAAGACGGCTTATTATCCTGGAGAAGAAATCCGGGGAGTTGTTCGAATTCAGGGAGGCGCAGTGGTACAACGGATCGAAGGCATCGACTTGACCATTATGACCACGTATTTAAAAGAAGTAAACGACAGCAAGATTCCGCAAAACGTTCAGCTCGGAACGGTGCGTGTGACGCCGCCGATTGATGTGCAGCCGAACGCGGCGCTTGAGCTGCCGTTTTCATTTTATCTGGCCCCGAATACGCCGCTTACGATCGGCAGATCGTCGGTGTGGATCAAGACCACGGCGGATATCCGCTCGTCGGTAGATCCGACGGACAATGACCGGATTGAGGTCGTGCCTACTCCCGCTATGCGTGCGGTCATGCAGGCGATTGAGCTGCTCGGATTCCGTATGCGTGAAGCGGAGACACTGTATGCCCCTCGGCTTGGCGGCCCACATTCGCCGTTCGTTCAAGAGTTCGAATGGGTGCCTTATTCCGGCGCTTATCGGGGTAGGTTGGATGAGCTGGAAGTCGTATTCCTGCGCAATCAGCCGTCAGAGCTGGAGCTGCTGCTTCAGATCGACCGGAGAGCGACAAGCTTGTTCGGCATGTTCGCAGAAGCTATGGACAGGGATGAAAGCTTCGTGCGGGTAACCGTTACGAATGCTGATGCTCAGCGCGGTCCGCAGTATGTCGCATCGCTGCTGGATCAAGTCATTTCCAGATACTCACACTAACGCAGCACACGACAGGTACCTTTCGTCGGACTGTATGGCATGCTTACTCAGCTTGCTATGCGGTCCGTTTTTTCTTTATGATAATGTTGGCAAGCATATCGACTACCTTGTCCAGAAAGGTGTTGCAGATGTTCATCACAATTATCTTATTTGTATTGGCTGCTGGCATCATTGGGGCCAGCTTTTATTTCTATAACGTAGCCATCGCGCGTGCCGACAAAAGCTTCTTGAACGGCAATCCTGATCTCGAAGTCGGGGCAAGCACTGAGAATCCTTACGAACGCAACGATCAATGGTGGGAAGCTCAACCGTTCGAAGACTGGAGCATGGACTCGGAGGATGGCCTGCGCTTGCATGCCTATTATTTGGAGGCGAATCAGCCCTCAGACATAACGGTCATTATCGCTCACGGCTATTCGGGTCATGCGGCTTTGATGACCAATTTTGCGCAAATGTACAGCGAGAAGCTGGGCTACAATGTATTGTTGCCGGATGCCAGAGGGCATGGGCGCAGCGGTGGCCGGTATATCGGCTTTGGCTGGCCGGAGCGCAGGGATTATGTGGGCTGGATCAGGAAGGTTATCGAGAAGAACGGCGGGCAATCGCAGATCATTTTGCATGGCGTGTCCATGGGAGGGGCGACGGTCATGATGACAAGCGGCGAGTCTTTGCCTCCCCAGGTGAAAGCGATTATTGAGGATTGCGGGTATACATCAGCGAAGGAGCAGCTCGCCTATCAGCTAAAAAGAATGTACAAGCTCCCGTCCTTCCCGCTGCTTCAGACGACGAGTCTGGTGACCAAATGGAGAGCAGGCTACAGCTTCAGCGAAGCGTCTGCGCTCATGCAAGTGAAGAAGTCGAAGACCCCCATTCTGTTCATCCACGGAGATACGGACCTGTTCGTACCGACAGCTATGGTGAATGAGCTGTACGAACAAGGCCCGGAGCAGAAGGAGCTGCTTATTATTCCGGGAGCAGGTCATGGGCTGGCGAGACATACCGATCCAGAAACCTATGACCGCACGGTAATTGGTTTTATACAGAAGCATATTCATTAAAGCGAGACCGTGCTGCCTTTAAGAAGAGATAGGCCGGGATTTAGGCGCAAGGGAGCGAATGGCTGTACGAACTGTATTTCTGCCGCTCCGCTTGGCTTCATACAACGCTTCATCCGCTTCTCTGAGCATCGCCTCCAGGACGTATTGGCCGTGACCCGCCGATGTGACGCCGAAGCTGGCCGTAACGGTCAGTGGCCCATGTACAGAGGCTAGCGGCGCAGCCGGCAACGCTTCTCGCAGTTGATTTGCCAGCTGTGCCGCTGCTTCACCTTTATACCCCGGCACGGCCACTACAAATTCTTCTCCGCCGTACCGGCCGAATAAGGCATCCCCGGGCAGCAGGCTGCGGCATGCCGTAACCGCATGGATCAGGACGGCATCACCGGTATCGTGTCCGTACGTATCGTTGAATTGCTTGAAATGATCGATATCGAACAAGATCAGCGACATGGGCTGTTGCCCAGAATAGGCCGTTTCCAGCATTGTTCTTGCGCGCCGAATGAACTGAGCACGATTATAGATACCCGTTAGTCCGTCATAATAAGCTTGTTGCTTGAGCTGCTCTTGCAGCCGGTATCGTTCAGTGGCGTCGATTAGCATCAGCAGGCTGCCGACGCTATCGCCCCGTTTCCCTTTGATCACGGATGAGCGAACCTCGTAGTCTGAGCTGGCATGCTGGAGCTGCCATTTCACATGCCCCTGGATGCCGCCGCCTTCCCGTGCAACCGGGAATTTGTTCCCGCACATTTTCTCCCACAGTGCATCTAGGGTATCCCCGATCATCGAGGCTTTCAATTGAGGCAGCATCCGCTGCGCCGCACCGTTGTAATCGATCAGCTTTTCCGACAGGTCAAGCACAAGAACGCCTTCCGCCATGCTTTCGAACAAGCTTTCCTTTGCAATGGGGGTGATACGGAGCATATGGGTGGACATCATCGCCCAGATATACATGGTGGAGGTGATGCAAAGCACGAACGGAACAGGGTCCATCCCATTCGGCGTGACGCCCATCAAATACAAGAAAGAAGCTATCATCGGCACGAATTGTCCGCTGATTAGCGTGAAGAGCTGAAGGCGATAAGCCCGGTTTGTTTTCCTCCATTGCCGGATTAGCAGCAGTCCGCCTGCAAGCAAGCAGCCGAAGGTGTAGGCGCCTTGAACGATATACCATTCGCCAATTACAACATCGGCCATCGGAGTTGGCGTATTTTCGCGAAGGTAGATGAGCTTGTAGAAGAGATGGTGACGGTCATTGGTTGGAATCATGAATAGCGTGACAGCAGGTATGACGAACAAGGAATAGGTCAGAAGACGGGGCAGCACCGCACCGATATAACGGAATACGAGCAGCAGCCCAAGAACGGGGGCAAAGCCGATGCCGATATATTCGAACATGATCCAGCGCTTGATCTCCTCAAGCGTATCGCTGGCAAGCTCGAAGGCAAAGGCGAAAATATAAACCGCTTGCAAAGCAGTCAGCAGAATCAGATAATGGGAGCCCGGGATGTCCTTTCTTTTATACACCGAATATAGGCATAGAAAGATGCTGAGCACTCCGGATATGGCGACGAGCGTAATATAAACGGTAATAGAAGATTCTATCATGATCGGACTCCATGTCTTTGGTAGGATCGCCGCCTAGTGATTGTCGAACCGAGTTGCAATTTGTCGGCTTCTCTATCGTATCATATGCTATGTACAGGCTGTCAAAGCTTGCAGGAAATAACACGAATAACGTAGGAGAAGTTGACATCTTTTTTCCGGTTATGGTATATAAAAAGGTAGAATTAGCACTCTGACATTAGGAGTGCTAACAAACAGATTGAAAGGAGCAAGTTATCTATGGCTAAAAAGCAATTCAAAGCGGAATCCAAACGCTTGTTGGAAATGATGATCAATTCGATTTATACGCAAAAGGAAATTTTCATGCGGGAGTTGATCTCCAACGCCAGCGATGCGATCGACAAAATATATTACAAGGCGTTGTCCGATGACAGCCTCGTATTCAACAAGGAAGATTACTACATCAAGGTCGCGGTCGATTCGTCGAACCGCACCCTGACGCTTACCGACACAGGCATCGGCATGACGCAGGCCGATCTGGAGAACAATCTGGGCGTTATCGCCAAGAGCGGATCTCTGGCATTCAAGCAGGAGAACGAAGCGAAGGAAGGCCATAACATTATTGGCCAGTTCGGAGTCGGGTTTTATTCCGCGTTCATGGTCGCCGACGAGGTGATCGTTACGTCCAAGGCGCTTGGCAGCGAGGAAGCGTACCGCTGGACGTCGAAGGGAGCAGACGGCTATACCATCGTCCCAGCAGAGAAGGATAGCGTCGGCACCGAAATCGTACTGAAGATCAAGGAGAATACGGAAGATGAGCAGTATGACGAGTATCTTGAGCCTTATCGCCTGCGCGCGATTATCAAGAAATACTCTGACTTTATCCGTTATCCAATTAAGATGGACATTACGAACCAGCGTCCGAAGGAAGGCAGCGAGGACGAGCTGGAGGAAGTGATTGAGGAGCAGACGCTGAACAGCATGGTGCCAATCTGGCGCCGCAACAAAAACGAGCTGACAGAGGAAGACTACTCCGCTTTCTACAACGAGAAGCGTTACGGCTTCGACAAGCCGCTAAAGCATATTCATATTAGCGCGGACGGAGCGGTTGTCTACAACGCAATCCTCTACATTCCGGAGAACACGCCTTTTGATTATTACACGAAGGAATATGCGAAGGGTCTGGAGCTGTACTCCAACGGCGTGCTCATTATGGACAAGTGTGCGGACCTGCTGCCGGATTACTTCAGCTTTGTGAAAGGGATGGTCGATTCCGAGGATCTCTCGCTGAACATCTCCAGAGAGCTGCTCCAGCATGACCGACAGCTTAAGCTGATTGCGAAGAACATCAAAAACAAAATTAAAGGTATGCTCCAAAGCATGCTGAAGGATGAGCGCGACAACTACGAGAAGTTCTACCAGGCGTTCGGCCGCCAATTGAAGTTCGGCGTGTACAACGATTATGGTATGAACAAAGGCGATCTGCAGGACCTGCTGCTCTTCACCTCCTCGAAGGAGAAGAAGCTGGTTAGCCTGGACGAATACATCTCTCGCATGCCGGAAGATCAGAAGTACATTTATTATGCAGCAGGGGATTCCATTGATCGGATTGAGAAACTTCCGCAAATCGAGCTTGTACTGGATAAAGGCTATGAAATTCTGTATTTCACGGACGATATCGACGAGTTCGCAATTAAGATCATTGCGAATTATAAGGAGAAGGAATTCAAGTCGGTATCCAGCGGCGACTTAGGTATCGATTCGGAGTCGGAGGAAGACAAATCCGAAGCGGAACAGAACGATAACAAAGAGCTGTTCGAAGGCATGCTGGCGCAGCTTGGCGGTAAGGTTGTCTCCGTCAAGGCATCGAAGCGTCTGAAGAGCCATCCGGTATGCTTGTCCTCCGAAGGCGAGCTGTCTATCGAGATGGAGAAGATCCTGAAGGCAATGCCGGACAGCGGCAACATGAAGGCCGACAAAGTGCTGGAGATCAATGTGAACCACGAAGTGTTCCAATCCCTGAAAAATGCATACGGAACGGACACGGAGAAGTTCAATCTGTACACTCAGCTGCTGTATAACCAGGCCCTGCTGATCGAAGGACTGCCGATTCAGGATCCGGTTGAATTTACGAACGATATTTGCAAAGTGATGGTATAAAAACAACCTGCAGTAACAGAGTGCTACTAAAAATCAAGGTTGACGCGCTCTATGTTTGTTAGTTATGGTAAAGATAAGTAAATTGAATAGTTTGCACACCGCTTGCTTTTAAACGTGTTACCGAAAGGGCATCAGTGATGAAACGGGGTTTCATTTCTGATGCCCTTTTTGTTCTGACCGAAATATGCGGCTTCAGCCAGACAGCTCAGTCCTAGCATCCGTCATTCGCGAATAGGAGGGAATTGCTTGTCTATGAAAAAACAACTGCCTATCCACCTCAAGCCTGATATCGTCAGCTACTCCTCGCATGCCAAAATATTGTCCATCCTTGCTACCGATAATTGCTTCAAAGGCTGGTTTCACAGCAATTACATCCATATGTGCTGTCCGAAGGATTTCAAGTCTGGCAATGGCATCCACCTCGATTTTTATATGGGTCCGGCCAAAGATTTTACGTTTTATCCGATCCATCCTTGGCTCTTCTCGCAGGTGATCAAGAAAGATCTGATTAATGGCATGACGAACAACATAACGGAGTTTATCATTCAATGCATTGATTTGGGATACTACGTCGACATTCATCTGGACCAATACTACTTGCCGAAAGATGATGAATACGGCGCCGAACCGGTACACTTTTACCACGACACCTTGATTTTCGGTTATGACAGGGAGCAAAGAACATTTGATATTCTTGGCTATACTCCTTTCTTCAGGGCAGAGACCGTATCATTCGAACAATTGGATCAGGCGTACCGGAATTGTCCTGTTGAGCGCTGGTACTCCGTGTTCTACTTGTATTCCTACAAGCCGATGCCGGATGCAAGAAGAAGCCGTGAGGGGCTGGATGTGCCCTTGATCAGAGATTCGCTGGAGAGCTACCTGGGCAGCCGGAATATCAGCAGGCAGTTCGCAATGGTAGAGTTCGAGCACAGGGACCTCGTCTATGGCATGGAAACTTACTCGTATTTGAGAAAGAACTATGGAACCGGGGAGTATTGGGGTGATATCCGGCCGATGTACGCGCTCTGGGAGCATAAGAAATGCATGCTTCAGCGAATGGAGGTGTTGCATGAGAGAGGGTATTTGAGCGGCCAAGGCTATGAATGGTGCAAAAAAGAATACGAGGACATCAAGCACCTCTCCGAGCTGCTTAAGCAAGCCCAATTGAAATCGCTTATGCTGGAGGACTTCACACTCATCGAGAAGAAGTTCGACCCGCTGATGGCTGAGATTGAGGAGCGGGAGGGCCATGCAATGGAACGGCTGCTCCAGGAATTGAACGAGTATTCGGTCAGCAGTCTGGCAACTTAAGGATTGATTCCGATAATTGGCAATTGTATACTAAATTATACAAGATAATAATCTGCGTGTTACTCCGTCAGGAGGCATTAGCAAAGTAAACATTATTGGAATGTTTGCTTTGCTATTTTTTTATCCTCAACACGCTCCTCCCCATGAGCTGACAGACGAATATTCAAGAACAGGAAGCGAGGACTTGAATTCGATGCTGGAATGGAAACGATACCCTTTGTCGCATGCGCAGAAGAGAGTATGGTACACCGAGAAGCTCCACCCTGGCACGCCGATCTGCACGGTGCCCGCCATTATCAAATTGAAATGGAACGATTGCGACATTGATTATTCGCGAATGGAAGAGACGTACCGGCTGCTGATGGAGCAAACGCCGAGCTTGCGCATTCGTATTGCGGAGCACGGAGAGGACGAGCCGGAGCAGTATGCGGTTCCGTTCAATGGTTCGACACTGGCTGTGCTGGATGGAGCACAGCTTGATATGGAGGCCTGGATGCAAGAGCAATCGCGCAAGCGTCTATATGCCGAGCATGCCGACCTGTACGCATTCACACTCATTAAGCTGAGCGAGCGGGAATGCATCGTCTTTATGCTCTTGCATCACTTGCTATGCGACGGTTACACCCTTGACTTGTTGGCCAGGCGCTGGATTGAGATTTATCTGGCATTAACCGAAGGGAGAGCAATATCGGACGGCGGAGCTTCCTACAGCGAGTTTCTGGAAGCGGAAGCCCAGTATGAGCAATCGGACACGTTTCAGCAGGATCGACAGTTTTGGCTGGAGGAATGCGCGGACCTTCCGCAAGTTCCGCATTATTGGCCATCCTCCGGTGCAACGGCAGGCACACGATTCACCAGACTGCTGTCGAGCGAGAGAAGCAACGAGATATTGGCGTTTTGCAGCAACCATAAGATTACCCCCTATACCATGTTTATCTCACTCCTATTTCTATTGCAGTCCAAATTATGGAGAACAAATGACCTCGTAATCGGAACGCCATATGCCAATCGCACGCGCGATGAAGACAAATCGGTTATTGGCATGCTCGTAGGCACCATTCCGTTTCGTATGCGCTTAGACCGCCATATGCCGATTCTTTCATTCATGCAGCAGGTCGACGAGAAAAAGAAAACCATCGCGAAGCATCAAAGGTATCCGTTTAATCTTCTCTATCAGGAAGTCAGAGGGGTAACCGCTAATCCTGATCCGATGTTTCGGGTGTCCATGGAATACCGCGCCAGCAGTGTCTATCAAACGGATAGCATTAAGTACGAGCTGACGCATATTTTCCCAGACGAAGAAGAGAATGACCTGCTTGTTCGGGTAAATCATCATCGGGACAAAAATCGGTTATGCATGGATGTGGATTATAAAACCGGACTATTCACCGAGAGTGACATCGAACGCCTGCACGATCAGCTCTTGTATCTGGTGGACCAGACCTTCAATAACCCGAATCAGCCCCTAGAAGCCATGAGCATAGGTCTGCCTCAAGACGAGGCGAAGATCGCGGAATTTCATCATATCTCCCAACCGGGCATCCAATCGGCAACGCTCCACGGGCTGTTCGAGAAGCAAGCGGCATTGACGCCGGAATACGAAGCGGTTATCTGTGGCAACGAGCGATGGACATTCAGGGAATTAAACGAAACGGCGAATCGATTGGCCAGGACGCTGCGGAAACATTATGCCATGACTCCCGACCGGAGCGCGGCAGTGCTGATGAACCGGTCTCCCCTCATGATCGCCGCTTTGCTGGCTGTCATGAAAGCGGGGGGCTGCTACGTACCAATTGATCCTGAATATCCGGACGAGCATATCCGTTTTATATTGAGGGAATGTGAGCCGCAAGTGCTCATCACGGACAAAGCGAATATCGGTTCCATAACAGACGAATACCCGTCCTGCCTTAATGTGGAGGAGCCTTACACGTATGATCGTGACGCCTCGGAACTGCCACAGTGGGCCACTCCCGGGCATTTGGCATATATCATCTATACCTCGGGCTCTACCGGACAGCCCAAAGGGGTCATGATCGAGCATGGCTCGATCTGCAACGCTTTGACATGGCGAGTGGAAGAATACAAGTTGTCTTCCGAAGCCAGAGCGCTTCAATTGTTTTCATATGCCTTTGACGGTTTTGTCGCCAGCTTATGGACACCGCTTCTGTCGGGCGCAGCTGCAGTTATATTGCAGCAGGATGCTGCCAAGGATGTACTGTCCATACGCGAATCGATACGAGCGGATACTATCACGCACCTCATCACGACTCCCTCCTTATACCTTACTTTGCTAGAAGACTGCTCGCCAGAAGATATGGCAACCTTGCAGGTTATTACCTTGGCAGGTGAGAAGACTACGGCCGCCCTTATCGCCAAAAGCCAGCAAATAAATTCTATGATCGAGCTGACCAATGAATATGGTCCAACAGAGAATAGTGTTGTTACTACGTGTTACCGACAGTTGAAGTCCGGCGGCATGCTGCCGATTGGCAAGCCGATTACTGGCTCCATTGTACGCATTATTGATCAGGATTGCCGCTTGCTTCCGGTCGGCGCCGTTGGCGAGATCGCTCTGGAGGGTCCGGGGCTGGCACGAGGCTATCAGGCCCGCCCTGACCTGACGGAGGAGAAGTTTATTCCCTCGCCGTTTCGCCCCGGAGAGAGAATGTACAGGACAGGGGACCTGGCCAGATGGCTGTCTGATGGCAACCTCGAATATATCGGAAGAGAAGACGATCAAGTGAAAGTGAGAGGTTACCGCATCGAGCTGCAGGCGATCCAGAGCAAGCTGCTGGACATGACAGAGATTCGGGATGCGATTGTGACAGCGCCCGAAACAGGCGGTCAGCGTCAGATATGCGCCTATGTGAGATTGGCAGAACCGCTTGATGAGCAAGACATCAGAAGTCGCCTTGCGAAGGTGCTTCCCGGTTATATGCTGCCGTCATTCATCATGATCATGGAGCAGTTCCCGCTGTCCCCTAACGGAAAGGTCGCTCAGAAGCAGCTGCCCGTGCCATCCAAGGACAACCGGGAGAGCGGCCATATGTACCGGGAGCCGGTAACGGAGGTGGAGAAGCAGCTTGCTCGAATCTGGAGCGAAGTGCTGGGGATTGAGGGAATCGGTACGGATCATCACTTCTTTGAGTGGGGCGGGGATTCCATCAAGGGAATGCAGATCGCGTCTCGCTTGTACAGAACCGGCTACAAATTGGAGATGAAGGATCTGCTCCAATACCCGACGATTGCAGCCGCAGCCCCTTACGCCAAGCCGATGGACGCATGGGCCGATCAAGAGCCCGTTGTCGGGGAGGTTGCATTGTCGCCGATTCAGAGATGGTTTTTTGAGAAGCCATTTCGCGACCGTCATCATTGGAACCAGTCCTTTATGTTCCATAGCAAGGAAGCTCTGCAGCCGGAGCTTGTAGGAAGGGTCTTGAGGAAGCTAGCCGAACATCATGATTCGTTAAGAATGGTCTATCCGGACAGTGGCGATCCTATTAGGCGGCAAATTAGCCGAAGTCCCGATAGTGAAGCGATTGAGCTTGCAATTATGAATCTGAGGGGAAGGCAGAACATTCCGGCGTTAATTGAGCAAGAAGCAGGCAACCTGCAAGGATCATTGGATATTGCCAAAGGACCGCTTGCCCGCGCCGCGATCTTCCAGACAGACGATGGGGACCATCTGCTGCTGGTGGTTCACCATCTGCTCATTGACGGGGTATCATGGCGCATTCTTATGGAGGATTTCTTCGAGGGATATGAGCATGCTCTTCAGCAAAGGACCATAGAGCTGCCAGCCAAGACGCTATCGTTCAGTCAATGGACATCCTGGCTGCAGCAATATGCCGATAGCAGCGAGCTTCATATGCAACTGCCTTATTGGGAGGAATTAAGCAGCATCTGCAAGGAAGAAAAGCCGCTCGTTCAGCCGCTGGCAGACGATTTGCAGCAGGATGCAAGCACAATTGCAGTGCGTCTGTCGGAAGAAGAGACCAGTCTGCTGCTGCGGAGGGCGAATCAGGCATACCGGACAGAAGCTGTAGAGCTGATGCTGTCAGCGCTTGGTCTGGCGCTGAGAGAATGGAAGGGAATTCAGGAGCGCATCGTTCTGATGGAGGGACATGGAAGGGAGCATATAGGCCGCCATGCGGATGTGTCGCGAACGGTAGGCTGGTTTACCTCCATCTATCCGATTAGGCTTGAAGCCCACGCGAAGGATGAAGTATCGCGCCAAATTCGGGCAACCAAGGAGATGCTGCGCAGCGTGCCTAACAAAGGCATCGGGTACAGCGCATTATGTTATTTGGCAAAGGATGCTGCTATGAAGAGCGCGCTGACGGTTCAACCGGCGATCGGCTTTAACTATTTGGGACAATTCGATCAGGAGTTCAGCAATGGAATATTGGGGCCTTCTCCGTATGGAGCGGGTGCTGCAATAGGGGGCGGCAACAGGCGCACTGAGCCTGTTGAAGTGATCGGGATGGTCGCGGATGAGAAGCTGACCTTCCATATTGGCTACAATCGCAAGCTGCATGATGCGGAAGAGATGGAGAGATTGGCGGAGAGCTTCGAAAGGATGCTGAGGCATGTTCTGAATCATTGTCTGAGCTTGAAGGAAGCCGTGCATACGCCAAGCGATTTTTCGGCGGAAGGCTTGTCCACAAGCGACATGGAGCATGTATTTCTTATGCTGGAGCAAGGCGGAATCTGGAAATAGGATGTGATGTGAAACGATGGAACTGAGTCGAGGCAATGTGAAGGACATGTACCATTTGACACCGATGCAGAAAGGAATTTTTTATCATTACTTAAGGGACAGGCAGTCGCTTGCTTATTTTGAGCAAATGACGATAGCACTGGAAGGCACGATAAATTTGGATAGGCTTCAACTAAGTTTTCAGGCATTGATAGAGAAATATGATATGTTCCGCACCGTATTCCTGCATGAGGGGATCGAGCAGCCCTTGCAGGTAGTGCTCCATAAGAGGAATGGCTCAGTAGTCTATGAGGACGTGTCGCATCTATCTCCCGAAGAAGCGGATGAGCATGTGAAGCATGTTCAGGAGCGTGACCGGCTTCGAGGTTTCGACCTGTCCAGCGATATGCTGCTTCGGGCCGCATTGATTCGTACAGGGGATAGAGCCTACCAACTTCTTCTAAGCCATCATCATATCTTGATGGACGGCTGGTGCATCCAGCTTGTACTTGGTGATCTGTTCGGTTATTACCGCAAGCTGCGTCTGGGACAGCCCCAGTCAGACGAGAGGTCGTATCCTTTTAGCGATTATATGAAGTGGCTCGGCAAGCAGCCAGTGGAGGAATCGCTGGACTACTGGGAACGGTTCTTAAGCGGTTACGGGCAACATGCAACGCTCCCTAGACGGTTGAAGCGGGACGGGGCATATCGGCAGGAACGACTGGATCTAACATGGGATCGGGAAGTCACAGCCGGACTTAAGGAAACGGCGATGCGGCATCGCGTGACGGTCAATCATATCATGCAAGCGTTATGGGGAGTGCTGCTGCAGCGGTATGCCGGTACGGACGATGTTGTGTTCGGCACGGTCGTCTCCGGCAGACCGCCGGAGATCGAAGGCATCGAGAGGATGGTCGGACTTTTTATTAATACGATTCCCGTTCGGGTACATAACGAGCCTGGTATGCGGTTCTCCGAACTGGCTGCTGCCGTCCATCAACAGCTTAGCGGATCGCAACGCCATCATCACGTTTCTCTGGCGGATATTCAGCAGCGTACGGGCTCCAGACAGAGCTTGATTGACCATCTATTTATATTTCAAAACTATCCGCTCGATATGGCCGGATTATCTGGAGATCCGAATGAGACGGGCTTCCGAATCACCGGTATGGAAGTGTTCGAGCAGACGAATTACGACTTGCATGTCATGGTGCGGGCGGAGGAAGAGACAGCGATTCAAATGACCTATAACGCCAATGTCTATGATCCTGCAATGATGGCATGGATAGGCGAGCACTGGCTTCATACGGCCAAGCGGATTATAGCCGATCCGGCTATTGGGATAGAAGAGCTGGATTTGTTATCTATGACCGACAAGCAACGGCTGGACGGCTTTCAAGGCTTGCGGTCGCCAGTAGAATCGGGCAGTTCCGTACACGGTCAAGTGGAGATTCAGGCTCAGCTTGCTCCTGAACGAACCGCAGTCGTCCAGGACGAACGCCGCATAACTTACGGCGAACTGAACAGGCGCGCCTCTTCATTGGCTACCGAGCTGCGTCGTCAAGGTATACAAACCGGCAGTGTAGTGGGCATTATGATGGATCGGTCCATTGAATTTGTTATCGGCATTATGGCTGCGCTGAAGACCGGAGGCGCTTTTCTTCCCATTGACGTTAATCTTCCCCATGAGCGAATTCGCCATATGCTGGAGGATTCCGCTTGCGGACTCGTGCTTCTATCGAATCCTCCGGCAGAAGGGTTGTCGATTCTGGACGATCGCAGCGTACTGCTCGTTCAGAAGCATAGTCCCGGCTTGATCGAGGACTGCTCATGGGCCGAGCGGGAGGTCTCTGAGCATTCAGCCTCCAATTTGTTCAATGTGATCTATACATCAGGCACAACGGGGCAGCCGAAGGGCGTTATGCTGGAGCATCGCACGATGCTTAATTTGTTGCAGTCTCAGAATGACATTGCCGGAATCGATTTTAGCGCCAAAGTGGCGCAATATGCGGCCGGCAGCTTTGATGTATGCTATCAGGAACTATTTTCGACGCTTACGGCAGGCGGCGAACTGCATATCGTGCCGGATGATATGAAGAAGGATCTGCCTCGCTTATTCGCAATGGTGGCGCGGGAAGAGATTGAAACCCTGTTTCTTCCTTCGTCTCTTGTGAAGTTTCTAGGTCAGGACAGCGCAGCGCTGGAGCTGCTGCCAGCTTGCATCAATCATATTGTGGCTGCCGGAGAGCAGCTTATGGCAGGAAAGCTGCTTCAGCAGTGGCTTGGGCGCAATGACGCGCGGCTGCACAACCATTATGGTCCCTCGGAGACGCATGTGGTCACGATGTTCACGCTTGATCCGAAGCAGGATATGGCCGAATTGCCGCCGATAGGCAAGCCAATCCATAATACGAGAATCTATATTATGGATTCGGATTATAAGCTGCGGCCAGTCGGTGTGCCCGGGGAGCTGTGGATTGCGGGCGATAGTGTAGCCAGAGGTTATATGAATCGTCCGGATTTGACCAGTCTGCGCTTTTTTCCCGATCCATTCGCGCCAGGCACTCGCATGTACCGGACGGGGGACCTTGCCCGCTGGTTGCCCGATGGTACGCTGGAGTATATGGGGCGGAGGGATGATCAAGTTAAAATCCGGGGATTCCGTGTAGAGCTGAGCGAGGTTGAGCGCGCGGTGCTGAGCGTAGAGGGTGTCAGCGCCGCTACTGTGCATATGAGTCCAGATGCGTCAGGTGAGCGCTCTCTTTGCGCCTATTACCTGTCAGAGTCCGCGATTTCGGTCAGCGATTGGAGAGCCAGTCTATCCCTAACCTTGCCCGACTATATGATTCCGGCTTATTTCTTAAAGGTGGAGAGCATTCCGGTTACGCTGAATGGCAAAATCGACCGCAAGGCGCTACCGAAGCCGGAGGAACAGGCGGAGCGTTCGATCGCCTATATCCCTCCGTCGAATGAAACGGAGAGGAGCCTTGTTCAGATCTGGCAGCATGTACTGGGGATTGAAACCATTGGCATTGACGATCATTTCTTTGACTGCGGAGGACATTCACTGAAAGCAATGCGTGTCGTCAGCCGAATCCAGCAATCGATGAATGGTTCGATTCCGATCTCCGCCGTGTTCGAGTATGCGACCATTCGGAAGCTCGCCTCTTACATGGATAAGGTAAGGGGAGAGAGGGCTTCTTCCTTGCAAGCGATTACAGATACTGAAGAGGGTCAGAAGCCGTCCAGTCAACCGATCCGGGAAGTGCCGGAGCGTGACCATTATCCCGCTGCCTCAGGTCAGCAACGGCTTTATGTGCTGAGCGGGATGGAAGAACATTCAACGTTGTACAACATCCCCAGCGCTCTGCTGCTCGAAGGGGAGATAGAGATTGGGCGGCTTACGAAGGCGCTGGCGTCGCTTGTCCGTCGTCATGATATTTTGCGCACGGCGCTTGTCATGCACGAGGGGGAGCTTGTGCAGGTTATCCAGGATGATGCGGAGCTGGTGCTGGAGGAAATAGTCGGAGAAGGACAGAGTGAAGGGGAGCATATTCGAGATTTCCTTCGACCGTTTGATTTGTCGAAGGCGCCGCTTGCGCGGGTAGCGCTCGTCCGTCTGAGGGATGAGAGAAGCCTGCTTCTGACGGACATGCACCATAGCATTGCCGATGGCGTCTCGATGGGCATATGGGCCGAGGAGCTGATGCGGCTGTACGACGGCGGGCCGGAGCGGGCAAGACCGCGCATTCAGTACAAGGATTATGCCGTATGGCAGCAGGAGCAGCTCGACAGCGAGGCGCTGAAGGCACAGGAGACGTATTGGCTGTCACAGTTCGCCGGAGAGCTGCCGGTACTGCAGCTGCCGACGGATAAGCCAAGGCCGCCAATCCGCAGCTTCGCAGGCGACCGGATTACGTTTGGCTCGGGCGTCGAGCTGGCCAGCCGGGTGAAGCGGCTGGCGGAGGAGACCGGTGCGACGCTGCATATGCTGCTGCTCGCGGCGTATAACGTGCAGCTGTCGCGCTACACAGGCCAGACGGACATTGTCGTCGGCACGCCGGTCGCGGGCAGGGATGCGCCGGAGACGGAAGGGCTGATCGGAATGTTCGTCAATACGCTGGCGCTGCGCAACGCGCCGGAGCCGAACCAGACGTTCCGTGCCTTCGTGGAGAAGGTGAAACGTCATGCGCTGGAGGCGTACGAGCATCAGCACTACCCGTTCGAGAAGCTGGTCGAGAGGGTTCAACCGCAGCGGGATATGAGCCGTCATGCGCTGTATGATGTCATGCTGGTCGTGCAGAACATGACGCTGCCGCCATTCCGACTTGAAGGTCTCAAGGTCTCGCCGTATCCGGTCGAGATGAATATGGCGAAAGCGGACCTCACGCTGGAGGCATGGGAGTCGGATGGAGAAATCCGGTTTACGCTGGAATACAGCACGGCGTTGTTCGAGCGGACGACAATGGAACGCTGGAGCGGTCATCTCTTGCAGCTGCTGGAGTCGGCGGCACAGAGTCCTGACACTAAGCTGGCAGATCTGGAGATGCTCGGCGAGGACGAGAGAAGGCTGCTGCTGGAGACGTTCAACGAGACAGAGGCGACGTATCCGCAGGAGAAGACGCTGCATGCGTTGTTCGAGGAACAGGCGATGCGGACGCCAGACCATATTGCGGTCGTACACGGCGAGGAGAAGCTGCGCTATGCGGAATTGCATGCTCGTGTTATTGGTCTGGCGGCGGAGCTCCGAAAGTGTGGAGTCACACGCGGAACGCTTGTGGGCGTACTGGCAGACCGGTCCATTGGGATGATCGTCGGGCTGCTGGCGATATTGAAGGCGGGAGGCGCTTATGTGCCTATTGATCCTGAGTATCCCGCTGATCGGATTCGCTACTTGCTGGAAGACAGCGGGGCTTGTGTACTGCTGGCACAAAGCGGACAAGAACATGATTTGAAGAATGAACTACCTATCAGCATTAAAATGCTGGAGCTGCGAGAAGATGGCCGAACGGTTGAGTGGGATGATAGGGCGGAAGGAATAAAAGACGATGGGAATGCCCCTTGGCCTGATGGTGTTAGGCAGGGAAGGAATTCGGATAGCGGGAAAAATCTGCATTCCAATCAAGGGGATGGATTCAGCGTAAGTAGTGAAGTTGATGTGCTGTCTTGTCCATACGATCTCGCTTATGTGATCTATACATCGGGTACGACAGGCAAACCGAAGGGCGTCATGATCGAGCACCGGAACGTGGTGCGCCTGCTCATGAATAGCGAGAATCGCTTTGACTTCCGCGACACCGACCGCTGGACGATGTTCCATTCGTATTGCTTTGACTTCTCCGTCTGGGAGATGTACGGGGCGTTGCTCTACGGAGGCAGCCTGCATATCGTGCCGAAGCCGGTGGCGCAAGACCCGCAAGCGATGACGGAGCTGCTGGTCCGAGAGGGCATCACGGTGCTGAACCAGACACCGACCGCGTTCTATCCCCTCGCTGGGGCGATAAGCGGGCCTGCGGCCAGGAATCTGTCGCTGAGATACGTTATCTTCGGCGGCGAAGCGCTTGCGCCATCCAGGTTGAAGCCGTGGCGGACAAGCTATCCAGACGTCAAGCTGGTGAACATGTATGGCATAACGGAGACGACGGTCCATGTTACGTACCGTGAACTGGATGAAGCCGATATGGAGGGAACGGTAAGCCCGATTGGCAAGCCGCTGCCAACGCTACGAGCTTATGTCTGGTCGTCGGAAGCGGGTCAACTGGCTCCGATCGGAGTCGCAGGCGAACTATACGTCGCGGGAGAAGGAGTCGCGAGAGGATATCTGAATCGGCCGGAGCTGACAGCGGAGCGCTTCCTGCACGATCCGTACAGGACCGGCGAGCGGATGTACCGGACGGGCGATTTGGCGAGATGGCTGGCAGACGGGACATTGGAATACGGGGGACGGATAGACGACCAGGTGAAAATCCGGGGACACCGGATTGAACTGGGCGAGGTGGCGCTGCATGTGCAGCGGGAGCCAGGCATTCGCGGTGCGGCAGTAATCGCCATCTCGGATGCAACGGGCCAGCAGTCCCTGTGTGTCTATTACGAGGCGGAGCAGACGAAGCCCAAAGGCGAATGGCGGCAGAGCTTATCACGGAAATTGCCGGAGCATTTGATCCCGAGCTACTTTGTGCGAATAGACTGTATTCCTCTGACCTCTAATGGAAAGGTAGATCAAAAGGCGCTGCCAAAGCCGGAGGATGCAGCCGATCAGGAAGGGGGCTATGCGCCGCCTGGCAATGAGACGGAGAAGCAGTTGACGCTTATTTGGCAGGATGTTTTGGGCATGAACCGAATTGGCATGGATGATCATTTCTTCGAGCTAGGAGGCCATTCGCTGAAAGCCATGGGAGCTGTCTCCCGGATACAGGATATTTTCGGCAAAACGATTCCCTTACAGCAACTGTTCAGGATGCCTACGATCAGGGAACTGGCCGGTTATTTGGAGGAAGTGGAGAGCAGGGAGAGGAAGCCGATTCCATTAGCGCCATCGCTGGCGTATTATCCGCAGTCATCCGCACAGAAACGCATATTCGTGCTTAGCCAGTTGGAGAAGGACAGCATCTTGTACAACATTCCCGGCGCTCTGCTGCTCGAAGGGGAAGTAGAGAGCGGGCGGCTGTCGAAGGCATTGCATGCGCTCGTTCGGCGCCATGATAGTTTGCGTACGGCACTTGTCATGCATGAAGGGGAGCCGGTGCAGTTCATTCATGATGACGTAGAGCTGGCGTTGGAGGAAATAACCGGAGAAGGACGGAGCGAGGCGGAACATATCCAGCAATTCCTGCAACCGTTCGATCTGTCGAAGGCGCCGCTTGTGCGGGTGGCCCTTGTCCGTATGGGTGATGCGCGGAGCCTGCTCCTGACGGACATGCATCATAGCATTGCCGATGGCGTCTCCATGGGTATTTGGGCCGAGGAGCTGATGCAGCTGTACGACGGCGGGCCGGAGCGGGCAAAGCCGCGCATCCAGTACAAGGATTATGCCGTCTGGCAGCAGGAGCAGCTCGGCAGCGAAGCGATGCAGGCGCAGGAGACGTATTGGCTGTCGCAGTTCGCCGGAGAGCTGCCGGTGCTGCAATTGCCGACGGACAAGCCAAGGCCGCCAGTTCGCAGCTTCGCAGGCGACCGGATTATGTTCGGCTCGGGCACAGAGCTGGCGGGACAGGTGAAGCGGCTGGCGGAGGCGACCGGAGCGACGCTGCATATGCTGCTGCTCGCGGCGTACAACGTCCAGCTGTCGCGCTACACAGGCCAGACGGATATCGTCGTCGGCACGCCGGTCGCGGGCAGGGATGCGCCGGAGATCGAAGGGCTGATCGGGATGTTCGTCAATACGCTGGCGCTGCGCAACGCACCGGAGCCGAACCAGACGTTCCGCGCCTTTGTGGAGAAGGTGAAGCGCCATGCGCTGGAAGCGTACGAGCATCAGCATTACCCGTTCGAGAAGCTGGTGGAGAGAGTTCAACCGCAGAGGGATATGAGCCGCCATGCGCTGTATGATGTCATGCTGGTCGTGCAGAACATGACGCTGCCGCCAATCCGTCTTGAAGGCCTTAAGGTCTCGCCGTATCCGGTCGAGATGAACGTGGCGAAAGCGGATCTCACGCTGGAGGCATGGGAGTCGGACGGAGAAATCCGGTTTGCGCTGGAATACAGCACGGCACTATTCGAGCAGGCGACGATGGAACGATGGAGCGGTCATCTCTTGAGGCTGCTGGAGTCTGCGGTACAGAATCCTGACACCAAGCTTGCCGATCTTGAAATGCTCGGCGAGGACGAGAGAAGGAAATTGTTGGAGACATTCAACGAGACGGAGGCGTCGTTTCCGAAGGAGAAGACGCTGCATGCTCTGTTCGAGGAACAGGCGATGCGAACGCCTTTACGTACGGCAGTGGTCTTCGAGTCGGATCGGATCAACTATGCGGAGCTGAATGCGAGATCCAGCCGGCTCTCTTGGGAGCTGAGGCGGCAGGGCGTAAGTCGGGGTGCAATGGTTGGTGTGCTCGCGGAGCGCTCGGCAGGCCTGATCGTCGCATTCCTGGCGATCTTGAAGGCGGGAGCCGCTTACGTGCCTATTGATCCCGATTATCCGGCGGAGCGGATTCGATACATGCTGGAGGATAGCGGAACTAGCCTGTTGCTTGCGCGAAGCGGGCATCATCTGAAGGATGCGCTGCCCTCTGGCTGCAGGATGCTCGAGCTGCAAGAGGATGGACAAGGCGGGGAGCTATTGTTGGAAAACGCGCCTATTTGGGATGATGTGGTCAGCCTGCAAGCGGCTGCACGGGATGCCATAGACGCTGAGGCAGATGCAGATACGGCCATACAATTGGTACCGTCTGTCGCTTTCGAAGGAAACGACCTTGCCTATGTCATTTATACGTCGGGTACGACAGGAAAGCCAAAAGGTGTCATGATCGAGCACCGAGGCATCGTCAATACGGTTTGGTGGCGAATAAGCCGCTACACATTCGGTGTGGACAGCGCGGTGATGCCGCTGTTGTCTGTTGCATTCGATGCCTTTGCCGCAGAGCTGTTCGCCCCTCTGCTATCGGGAGGGAAGGTGGTGCTACTGTCGCAAGAGCAATCGCGGGATCAGAATGCCATTGCATCACACATCCAACAGGAAGCGATCACCCATATGACCGCGACGCCAAGCCTGTTCGATGCCATGCTGCGTGATCTCGACGTCAGCGATACCTCTCTGGATACCATTGTGCTGGGCGGCGAAGCGATTCGACCGGAGCGGGTTGCCCGTTTGGCTAGAACAGGGATCAAATGCTACAACGAATACGGACCTACGGAAAACAGCGCCGTCACAACTTGTGCGCCGATTGACCCGTCTGCGGAGAAGATGACGATCGGCAAGCCGATTGCCAATACGCGCGTCTATATTTTGGATGCAGGCGACAGACTTGCGCCCATCGGCGTCATTGGGCAGCTGTGCATAAGCGGTGTAGGGCTTGCAAGAGGATATCATCATCTTCCCGGGATTACGGAAGAGAAATTCGGTCCTCATCTCTATTCGGAAGGGGATCGGTTATATCGAACGGGCGACCTCGGCAGGTGGAACGCCAAGGGTGAACTGGAATTTATCGCCCGGTTGGATGAACAGGTCAAGGTACGGGGCTATCGGATTGAAACGGCTGAGATTGTACAGGCTTTGCTGAGCTGCCCGCCCATTCAGAACGCGGCAGTGACCGTGGTGGAAGAAGCGGATAAGGGAATGTTATGCGCGTATTATGTGTCCGAGGAAACACTGGCCGTCGAGGAAGTGAAGCATCATCTGACCAGCAGGCTGCCATTCTACATGATTCCTGCTCATCTGATGAAGCTGGATCGGATTCCGTTAACGCCGAATGGCAAGCTTGATCATCAGGCGTTGCCAAGGCCAGACGCTGGCCGGCCAGTTGCACGATCATCGGAGGACATGAATGAACAGGAGCGCTTATTGGCCTCCGTGTGGGAGGATGTGCTTGGTCACGAGGACATTCATGCGGACGAAAACTTCTTTGAGCTTGGAGGAGACTCCATTAAGGCCATTCAAATCTCGTCACGCTTAAAAACAAAAGGCTTCAAGCTGGAAGTCAGGGATCTCTTCCTTCGTCCTGTCATTCGTGATCTGGTGAACCATCTTACAACCGCACAAGCAGATATTGATCAACAGGCTGTCACAGGCGAAGTTCCGCTGACTCCGATTCAACATTGGTTTTTCCGGCATGGCTTCGCGCGGGAAGAGCATTGGAATCAGTCGATGGCACTGCGCAGCAGAGAAGGCTTCGATCCAGATCAGGTGGATGCCGTGTTCCGCCTGCTCACTGAGCATCATGACGCGCTGCGCATGACTTATCCGTGGACGGAGGGAAGAAGAACGCAATGGAACCGCGCTGCCGATGAGCAGGGGCATACGCTGGCTGTCTATGATTATAAGGGACTGGGCTGGCAGGCTGAGCGAATGGAAGCGGACGTCAATGTATGGCAAGCAAGCTTCGACCTGGCAAGGGGGCCACTTGTCAGATTGGCATTATTTCAGACGGATGAAGGAGATCATCTGCTTATCGTTATTCATCATTTGGTCGTCGACCTTGTGTCATGGCAAATTCTATTGGAGGATTTCGCCACTGGCTATGGACAGGCAATGAGCGGGCAGAGCATCCGCCTTCCCGCCAAGACGCATTCATACCTGTATTGGGCAAGACAGCTTCAACATATGGGAGCTGGCAGACGGCTTGCTAGAGAGACGTATTATTGGGAGCAGGTTGATCGCTTGGTGAGAGGGACGCCGCGCTTGCCGAGAACGGCGATTGATCAGAGTCAGTCACAATCTAGGGAAGCGGAGCGCGTATCGATTGTTTTCTCCCCAGAGGAGACCGACATGCTGCTCAGGAAGGCTCATCATGCCTATGGTACTGTCATTCAAGATTTGCTGCTGGCCGCATTAGGTACGGCAATAGCAGATTGGTCGGGCGTGGAGACGGTAGCCATTGAACTTGAGGGCCATGGGCGCGAGCTTGGGATACCTGATGTTGATGTATCGCGTACAGTTGGATGGTTTACGGCGTCTTACCCAGTCGTCTTGCAGGCAGGGAAGCCGCAGAAATCCGTTCCGGGAACGAAGGAGATGCTGAGGCAGGTGCCCTACAAGGGCATCGGTTACGGCATACTGAAATATTTGGCTGTCAGAGGGGAGCGTGCATCGGATGAGATAGTTATGGGAAGCCGTGTGCCGCCTATCAGCTTTAATTATCTCGGACAGCTGGATCAGGATATGCGTTCGGAATGGTTCGAGCCCTCCGCACTCCCGATGGGGCATATGATTGGGCCTCTCAATAAGCGGACGCATGAGATCGACCTGAACGGAGCAGTCCTGAACAAGCAGCTTCAATTCCATATCGGCTGCGATTTCAGTCAGCATTCGGAAGAGTCGATGCAGCGTCTTGCCGCCTGCTACAGGTCGGCGCTGCTTAAGATCATCGAACATTGCATGCAGCAGGCAGACACTGCCATCAGGCCAATAAGTGACGAAGAGCTGTCTATGGATGATCTGGCGGCCATTCTGGATGTGTTGGACTAACGAACCGTGAGGTGAAAGATGATGAAGACAAATGCGATAGAGAGCATTTATTCCCTGACCCCAACTCAGGAAGGCATGTTGTTCCATGCGGTCATGGAGCCGGACTCCCAAGTCTACATCCAGCAAATGATCTTCCATATAAAAGGCGAATGCGATAGCCGCCTGCTGGAGGAAAGTCTCCATCTGCTCGTCAGGAAGCATGATATTTTGAGGACCTCGTTTGTTCATGATCGCGTGCAAAAGCCAAGGCAAGTATTGCTCAAGGAGAGGACAGCTGTCGTCCCGTTTATGGATTTGCACTCGCTTCCTTCCGAAATCGCCGAAGCGCAAGCTGAGCAATACGCACACGAGGACCGGGAACGCGGCTTTGACCTGGCAAAGGATATACTGATCCGCGCCGCGCTGCTGCGGCTGGAAGCGGGTCGTTACCGAATCGTTCTTACTCATCACCATATTGTCATGGATGGCTGGTGTATCCAGTTGATTCTGGACGATCTATTCGGCTTCTACCGGGAGCTTGCAGCGGGCAGGCCGGTTGCGATCGCTCCATCGGTTCCTTTCAGCGAGTATATTCATTGGCTGGGCGCAAGGCCGATGGATGAGGCGCTCGATTACTGGGACGGCTATCTGAGCGGATACGACCAGTCGTCCGGTATCCCGAAGCTGGAGCTCCGCCCGCTTCATCACCGTGAGTATGAGCAGCGGCATTGGCAATTTACTTGGATCGAGCAATATCGCGAAGGATTGGCGCAGCTGGCAAAAGACCATCAGATCACGGTCAACCATGTCCTTCAAGCGATATGGGGGGTGCTGCTTCAAAAGTACAACGATACCGGCGACGTGGTATTCGGCTCTGTCGTATCGGGACGTCCAACCGATATACCGGGCATTGAGAACATGGTCGGCTTATTCATTAATACGATTCCTGTACGGGTAACCACCGATCCAGGAATGACTTTTCTGGAGCTGTTAAGCCGGGTACGGGAGGGCGGTGTCGCTTCGGAACGCTACGACTACGCTTCGCTAGCAGAGATTCAGGACTTGTCAGCACTCAAGCAGCAACTGATGGATCATATTTATATCTTTCAAAACTATCCGCTAGAGCTGGACACGGCAGAGCAATCTGCCTTCTCCGGACTTCCCTTCACCATAGACGATATTCAAACCTACGAGCAAACCAACTACAACCTCAACATGATGATTGCACTTCATAAAGAAATTACAATTAGGCTTATTTATAATCAGAACGTCTATGAAGAGCGCCAGATGAAGGCGATTGAAGATCATATGACAACTATCATGAAACAGGTTATTGCCAATCCGACTATCGCCGTGGAGCGAATGGGGCTGTTGACCACAGAAGACAGCGAAATGCTGAATGGCTGGAAGACTGGTGCGCTGACAGATATAAGGCTGACCACTCTCATGCATGAGCAATTCGAAGCTGCTGCAGATCGGGACCCGGACAAAACGGCGATTATATATGAAGGAAATCGCGTGACCTACCGGCAGCTTGACGAGGAGTCTAATCGACTCGCGGCTTTTCTGATGGAACAGAGGAGAGAGGGCGAGGAGAGGCCGGTCGGCCTATGGCTGGAGGGCTCGGCTCATGTGCTGACTGCGATGCTTGGCTGCCTGAAGGCAGGCGTCCCTTATATTCCGATCGATCCTTTGTTCCCGGAGGAGAGAGTAGCTGCTATTGTCGATGACTCCGGAATGGGTGTGCTGCTGTCGGGCAAGTCCAATATCCGATCGTTGAACCGGCTCCAATGGCAATGTCCTTCCTTACATAGCTATCTGTGTCTGGATTCCTATGATATCTATGGGGAACAGGAACGGGAGCGCAACGAACTGATGGATCAGGAGCTATGGGAGCATGTCGGGGCTGAGGCTGCCGACGAGATTGCGGGCGGAGGCTGGCTGAGTAGCTATACGGGCGAGCCGCTTGAAGAGGCGGAGATGGCGGAGTTTGCAGACAACGCCTTTCAGAAGCTGCAGCCGTACTTGAACAAGGACTCTTGCGTGCTGGAGATCGGCTGTGCGACGGGACTGACGATGTTCCGGATTGCCCCTCAAGTCGGTCTCTATGTAGGAACGGACATGTCTCACGCGACAATCGAGAGAACGCGGCGCAAGGCAAATGGCCTAAATCTATCTCAAATTGAGCTGCATGCTCTGCCGGCTCACGAGCTCAGCCAATTGGAAGGGCGCCGCTTCGACATAGTCATATTAAATAGCGTGATTCAATATTTCCATGGCCACCAATACTTCAGGCAAGTACTGGAGCAGGCGATCGGATTCATGAAGGAAGAAGGCGTTATTCTCGTTGGCGACGTCATGGATTTGGACATAAAGCCAGAGCTGCTTGCTTCTTTACGCGATTACAAGCAAAAGCATCCTGAGGCCCGTACGAAGCTCGAATATAACGAGGAGCTATTCCTCCCGCGCGCCTATTTCGAGGATTTGGCCCATAGCGTAGCCGATATCCGCTCCGTGCGCTTTTCGAACAAAATGTATTCAATTGAAAACGAGCTGACCCGATTCCGATATGACGCTGTGCTGGAAATCGACCGCCGCAAGACGAACACGCATGTTAGCGGAATCAGGCATAAGCGGCAGTATGATCGTCATGCACTCGCTTCCTATTCATCCGAGAGGGTGAACCGTTCTATTACATCAGACCGGCTAGCCTATATCATCTATACATCAGGCTCTACCGGCAAGCCGAAAGGGGTAATGATCGAGCAGCAGTCGCTGAGCCAATTTCTTGGAGGCATGGTGCAAGCGATGCCGCTCCGCGAACAGGAAGTCGTCTTATGCCTGACGACGCCTGCATTCGATATTTTCACCGTGGAGTCGCTGCTTCCGCTGTCGCTTGGCATGACGGTCCTAATAGCGAATCAGGAGGAACGGTATGATGCCCATGCGCTTAATCGGCTGCTGCAAGCACATCCGGTCACGATGGCTCAAATGACCCCTACGCGCATTCATGCTTTATTGCAGGAGGGGGCTAATGAGTGGATGACTAATCTTAAGCTGCTGTGCATCGGCGGCGAGTCGTTCCCGCCTTCGCTTCTCCAAGCCATTCGCCAGCATACGAGGGCGATCGTCTACAACATGTATGGCCCTACGGAGACGACCATATGGTCGACCTTCCACTTGCTTGATGAGGAGACGGAACAAAGATATATAAGCATCGGACGTCCGCTTGCGGGAGAGACCGCTTATATCGTGGATTCAAACGGTAATCTGCAGCCGCCTGGCATAATCGGCGAGCTCTATATAGGAGGAGCGGGGCTTGCCCGGGGTTATGTCCATTTGCCTGAGCTGACTGCCGACAAATTTATTTGGCTTCCCGCCGCAGGCGAGCGGGTATATGCAACAGGAGATCTTGCACGCTGGCGCGAGGACGGGCTGCTGGAATGTCTAGGGAGGAAGGATCATCAGGTCAAGGTGCGCGGATACCGGATCGAGCTTGACGAGATTGAGGCCAAGCTGAGAAAGCTTGCCGAGCTGCAAGAGGCTGCAGTGCTTGGGCGGAAGGATGAAGCGGGCGAGACGGAGCTGTACGCTTATGTAGTAGCAAAGGGAGATTGGCAACCGTCAGATTGGCGTGAGAAGCTGCGGAAGGAGCTGCCGGACTATATGATTCCGGCTCACTTTGTCAGGCTGGATGCCATGCCTACAACCGTAAGCGGCAAGCTGGACCGGAAGGCGCTGCCCGGTCCGGACGGCAACGGTCAACAAGCTGTAGACTATGCTGCGCCGCAGACGGAGACGGAAGAGCAGCTTGCATCTATTTGGCAACAAGTGCTGCAAGTGTGGCCGCTGGGCATCGATCATAATTTCTTCGATTGTGGCGGACATTCGCTGAAGGCTATGCGTGTCGTCAGCCGCATTCATCAGGCCATGAATTGTTCACTTCCGATCTCGGCCCTATTCGAGCACAGTACAATTCGCAGGCTGGCCAAGCATATGGAGGAGAGGGAGCAACATCGGCTATCAGCAGCCGGGCATGAGCAGCAGTCAGTGTGGAAGAGTCAGCCTATACCACTGGCGAGGGAACTGGCGTATTATCCGGTTACTTCCGCCCAAAAGCGGCTTTATGTGCTGAGCGGGCTGGAAGGAAGCTCAACAGTCTACAACATCCCGAACGCTCTTTCCCTTGAAGGACCAGTGGAGAGCGAGCGGCTGAAGGAGGCGCTGGCGTCGCTTGTTCGGCGTCATGACATATTGCGTACGGCGTTTGTCATGCACGAGGGGGAGCTTGTGCAGGTCATTCAAGATGATGCAGAGCTGGTACTGGAGGAAATAGCTGGTGAAGGGCAGAGCGAGGCGGATCATATCCGGCATTTCCTGCGGCCGTTCGATCTGTCGAAGGCACCACTTGCACGGGCAGCTCTCGTTCATCTCGGTCGTAATCGAAGTTTGCTCTTGATGGATATGCACCACAGCATTGCGGACGGGGTCTCCATGGGCATATGGGCCGAGGAACTGATGCGGCTATACGACCGCGGGCCGGAGCGGGCAAAGCCGCGCATTCAGTACAAGGATTATGCCGTATGGCAGCAGGAGCAGCTCGGCAGCGAAGCGATGCAGGCGCAGGAGACGTATTGGCTGTCACAATTCGCCGGGGAGCTGCCGGTGCTGCAACTGCCGACAGACAAGCCTCGGCCGCCTGTTCGCAGCTTCGCGGGCGACCGAATCACGTTTGGCTCAGGTACGGTGCTGGCTAGCCGGGTGAAGCGGATGGCGGAGGAGACCGGAGCGACGCTGCATATGCTGCTGCTCGCGGCGTATAACGTGCAGTTGTCGCGCTACACAGGCCAGACGGACATTGTCGTCGGGACGCCCGTCGCGGGCAGGGATGCGCCGGAGACGGAAGGGCTGATCGGGATGTTCGTCAATACGCTGGCGCTGCGCAACGCACCGGAGCCTGACCAGACGTTCCGCGCCTTCGTGGAGAAAGTAAAGCGACATGCGCTGGAAGCGTACGAGCATCAGCACTACCCGTTCGAGAAGTTGGTCGAGAGGGTGCAGCCCCAACGGGATATGAGCCGTCATGCGCTGTATGATGTCATGCTGGTCGTGCAGAACATGACGCTGCCGCCATTCCGTCTTGAAGGTTTGAAGGTCTCGCCGTACCCCGTCGAGATGAACATAGCGAAAGCGGACCTCACGCTTGAGGCATGGGAGTCGGAGGGAGAAATCCGGTTTACGCTGGAATACAGCACGTCGCTGTTCGAGCGGACGACGATGGAACGATGGAGCGGTCATCTCATGAGGCTGCTGGAGTCGGCGGTACAGAATCCTGACATCAAGCTGGCTGATCTTGAAATGCTTGGCGAGGATGAGAGAAGGCAATTGTTGGAGACGTTCAACGAGACGGAGGCTTCGTACCCACAGGAGAAGACGCTGCATGCGTTATTCGAGGAACAGGCAATGCGAACGCCAGACCATATCGCGGTCGTACACGGTGAGGAGAAGCTGCGCTACGCGGAATTGCATGCTCGTGTCATGAGCCTGGCGGCGGAGCTCCGAAAGTGCGGAGTCACGCGCGGAACGCTTGTGGGCGTGCTGGCTGACCGATCGTTCGGGATGATCGTCGGGCTGCTAGCGATCCTGAAGGCGGGAGGCGCCTACGTGCCGATCGACCCGGATTATCCCGAAGAGCGGGTTCATTACATGCTGGAGGACAGCGGGGCTGGCTTATTGCTGGCGAGCAGCGGATATGATCTGCAACATGTATTGCCGGCCGGCTGCAAAGCGCTAGAGCTTGGCGAAGATGGTCGGAGCGGGGAATTGGTTTGGGGATCGAAGTCCCTCTGTGCTGATGAAACCATACTGCTGCAAGCCGCTGCAATAGAATCAGTAGCTGACGATGTGAACATACAGCTGCAAGAGGACTTATCCGACTCCTCCGGGCCTCATGATGTCGCTTATGTGATCTATACATCGGGTACGACCGGCAAGCCGAAGGGCGTCATGATCGAGCACCGGAACGTGGTGCGCTTGCTCATGAACAGCGAGAATCGCTTTGACTTCCGCGATACCGACCGCTGGACGATGTTCCATTCGTATTGCTTTGACTTCTCCGTCTGGGAGATGTACGGGGCGTTACTCTACGGAGGCAGCCTGCATATCGTGCCGAAGCAGGTGGCGCAAGACCCGCAAGCGATGACGGAGCTGCTGGTGCGAGAGGGCATCACGGTGCTGAACCAGACACCGACCGCGTTCTATCCCCTTGCTGGGGCGATAAGCGGGCTTGCGCACAGGAACCTATCGCTCAGATACGTCATCTTCGGCGGCGAAGCGCTTGCGCCATCCAGGCTGAAGCCGTGGCGGTCAAGCTATCCAGACGTCAAGCTGGTGAACATGTACGGCATTACGGAGACGACGGTCCATGTGACGTATTGTGAGCTGAAGGGAGCGGATCTGGAAGGAACGGCCAGCCTGATCGGCAAGCCGCTGCCGACGCTGCGCGCTTATGTCTGGTCGTCGGAGGCGGGACAGCTGGCTCCGATCGGAGTCACAGGCGAGCTGTACGTCGCGGGTGAAGGAGTCGCGAGAGGATATCTGAATCGGCCGGAGCTGACAGCAGAGCGTTTCCTGCCTGATCCACACAGGCCCGGCGAGCGGATGTACCGGACAGGCGATCTGGCAAGATGGCTGGCGGACGGAACATTGGAATACGGAGGACGGATAGACGACCAGGTGAAAATCCGGGGACACCGGATTGAACTGAGCGAGGTGGCGGCGCATGTACAGCAAGAGCCGGGCATTCGCGGAGCGGTAGTTATCGCGATCCTGGATGCATCGGGACAACAATCGCTCGCCGTTTATTATGAATCAGAAGAAGCCAGACCGCAGTCCGAATGGCGCATAAGTCTGGCGCGCAGACTGCCGGATTACATGATTCCCCAATACTTTATACGGGTAGAGACCCTTCCGCTCACAGCGAACGGCAAGCTTGACCGGAAAGCGCTGCCGAAGCCGGAGGATGGAGGGGAGAGCGCTCATACCTACATGCCGCCAGAAAATGAGCTGGAGGAGAAGCTGGCGGAGGTCTGGCAAGCGGTATTGGGTGTGTCCAAGGTGGGCAGAACAGACAAGTTCTTCGATAGGGGCGGAGACTCCATCAAAGCGATTCAGGTTTCGTCACGGCTTTATCAGGCCGGATATAAGCTGGAAATTCGCGATTTATTCGCTTATGCCACCATTGAGCAGCTTGGACCTCGTGTGAAGCCGCTTCGCGTTCAGGAGTCCCAAGGCGAGATTGTCGGAAAGGCGAAGCTGACGCCTATTCTGCACCGGTTTTTCGATATGACACTGGTACAGCCCGATTATTTCCATCAAGCAGTTGTCTTGTTTCGTTCAGAAGGGTTCGACCCTGCGATAACGGGAGGGGTGTTGCAGAAGCTTCTCGAACATCACGACGCATTGCGCATAATCTTCCTGAAAGATGCCAACGGAGCGATGTATGCTTGGAATCGGAGCATAGAGGAGACTGCGCCGGTTGTCCTGGAGACCTATAGCTGCATGGACGATTCCGATGTTGAGCAAACGATCGAGCGGAAGGCGCCCGATATCCACGGACGGCTGCGGCTGGAGGATGGTCCGCTGCTTAGCGCAGGACTGTTCCAGTCTCCATCCGGCGATCATCTGATGATTTCGATCCATCATGCTGTTGTGGATGGAGTGTCGTGGCGCATCCTGCTTGAAGATTTCAATCGCGGTTATGCTCAGTTGCTGGGGCAGGAAGAGGTTTGCTTTGACGCCAAAGCGGATTCGTATTTGAAGTGGGCCCGCTCTCTATCCGACTATGCCCATAGCGATCGGCTTGCCTCGGAACGAGACTATTGGCGTAGTCTTCAAGATCAGCAGGTTCAAGGATTGCCAGTGGACTTCGATTCGCTTGATGAAAGTCATATGGAAAGCGATCAGCAGATTGTACTTTGGAGCGAGGAAGATACGAAGCTGCTGCTGACAGGCACGCATCAAGCTTATCGTACGGAAGCGAATGATATTTTGCTTGCGGCTTTGACAGTCGCGTTGTCTGAATGGTCAGGCGGAGAACGATTCCTCGTTCATCTGGAAGGCCATGGACGTGAGGAAGTGCTGGCGGATGTGAATGTGACGCGAACGGTCGGCTGGTTTACGAGTGTATTCCCATTCGAGTTAGTCCTCCCACGGCATGCAGACTTGTCTTCCTTAATTAAGGAGACCAAAGAGCGGCTTAGAGCCGTCCCGAATAAGGGGATAGGCTACGGCGTTCTGCACTATTTGACGGATGACGGGACGGAGCCGGTACATGCGGACATTTGCTTCAACTATCTGGGACAGTTCGATGACAGCCGGAGTCAGAACGATTCTGCATTCGTCTGGTCGCCGTATTCCAGCGGCCCTTCCCTGGCGTCAGAGGAGAGAAGGATGTATAAGCTGGAGCTTAATGGTGCGGTTCGTGATGGAAGATTAGCGATGACAATCGGCTATAGCCGTGCTCAGTATGCACCGGATACGATCAAGCGTTTATGCGAGGCCTTGCAAAGCAGCCTGATGAACATCATTCGCCATTGCCATACCAAGTCGAAGCCGGAGCTGACGCCAAGCGACTTGTCGTATAGCCAGTGGTCGATTGAACAATTGAGGGAGCTGGCGGATCGCTGCGAGCATCAGGGAGAGCTGGAGGATATTAGTCTGCTGTCTCCCATGCAGGAGGGCTTGTTATTCCATAGCGCCAACCATCCCCAGTCCGAAGCTTATTTTGTGCAAAGCTCTTTTGTACTGAAAGGCACTCTGGATCCGCATTTATTGGAAGCAAGCTTGAACGAAGTAATTCGCAGGCACCAGGCGCTTCGAGTGAGCTATTGCAAGGGCGATGGACATCGTCCCTACCAGCTCATATTCCGGGATAGGGAGATGGGTATTCGCCGCTTGGATTGGTGTGGTGAGGAGGAAGCGGTCGTACGGGAACGACTGGAGCAGTACAAGCAGGCAGACCGGGCGGAGGGCTTCCATCTGGAGTCTGGCGACCTGATGAGGGTGACGCTCATCCAGACAAGCTGGAACGAGCATCGCGTCATATGGAGCTTCCATCACATCATGATGGACGGCTGGAGTATGCATCTCGTGCTCAGGGAATGGCTGCATATGTATCGCTCTTTGCTGAAAAAAGAACAGCCGCGCCTTCCGCATCCAGAGCGGTATACTGGCTATCTTAACCGATTCGCATCGGATGGGCTTCCCGAATCAACCGCTTATTGGTCGGACTATCTGCAGGGATTGGAGCAGGCAACCGTATTTCCTCAGACCACCCAGGACCGCATGGAGCGGAAGGCTATGCCGCAGCAATCGGGCTGCTCTCTCAGCCAATCCTTAACGGAGAGAATCGACAAGACGGCAAGAAAGCTGGGCGTGACCGTGAACAGCTTGATGCAAGCGGCTTGGGGCACGGTCTTGCAACGGTATAACGATTCGCGCGACATCGTATTCGGCAGTGTCGTATCGGGGCGTCCTGCCGATTTGATAGGCGTAGAGAATATGGCTGGATTATTCATTAATACAATACCAGTCAGAATGAAGGGCTGGCCGAATCAGACGGTAAGGGAGGCTATTATGGGGATGCAGCAGAGCAACGCAGCCTCCCAACCCTATGACCAGTGCCCGCTGTATACGATTCAGTCCATGACGGCGCTGAAGGAAAACCTGATCAGCCATTTGTTCATCTTCGAGAATTATCCCGTCGATCAGTCGGCGGAGGAGTTCCATGAAGGGCTTGGATTCCGTATTCAAGAGGCCGAGCTCTACCAACCGACCCATTATGATCTGAACGTTATGATCATTCCGGATTCGGTGTACCGCGTACAGATGGATTACAACGGCCAGGTTTTTAACGAAGCGATGATTGAGCGGATGATGGGGCATTACATCGAGGTTTTGGAGCAATTTGCAAGCCAGCCGACTATGTTGCTGGATGCAGTCAGCCTGCTAACCTTTGCAGAGCGCAAGCAAATCCAGGCCTTTAACGATACGAGCTGTCTGAGCGAACCGGAGAGGCAGACCGTGCATGAATGGTTTGAGATGCAGGCTGCGGAACATCCGGACAGAGAGGCTGTAGTCTTCGATGGGAAACGGATGACCTACCATGAGCTGAATGTGCGGGCCAACGGTCTTGCTTATTTCCTGCAAGACCGGGGCGTCCAGCCGGATGATCTTGTTGCAATTGTCATGACACGGTCGGCTGAGTTCATCATTAGCCTTCTGGGCGTATTGAAGGCGGGAGGCGCCTACGTGCCAATCGATCCCGCTTACCCGGATGAGCGCATCCGCTACATGCTGGAGGATAGCGGGGCCCGCATTCGAATTATCGAGCACGATCAGGCTGAGCGGGCCAAGAGCTGGGGTACTTCTTATGTGGCTGATGTAGTCAATTCAGAAGAAACGCTTGGGTTGTCATCGGCAATGAATCCGCAGAGCGCCGCGAGAGCGGATCACTTGCAGCATGTTCTGTACACATCCGGCACGACCGGCAAGCCGAAGGGAGTCCAGCAGGAGCATCGTTCGCTCGTTAATTTGATGCGCTACCACCGTGATACATTGAAGGTGGACGCTGCCAGAGTGATGCAATACGCTTCATTAAGCTTTGATATGTGTTATCTGGAAATCTTCCATACGTTAGGCTCCGGAGGCACGCTGTATATGCTGGAGGAGGACAAGAAGAAGAAATGGCCTGCCATCCTTTCTTTTATAGAGAGACACGGCTTGCAGACTGTGTTTTTCCCGACGGCATTATTCAAGACCATGCCAGCTTCCTTCTATGAACCGCTGCTGGCAACGGTAAGGCATATTGGGGTTGCGGGCGAGCAGCTTGCGCTTGCTCCTTCCTTTATCGAGGCGCTGCAGCGCAGCGATGTTCGTCTGCATAATCAATATGGGCCAACGGAGTCGCATGTCATTACCAATCTGACAGTGAAGCAAGGAGATGCATTGACCGCAACCCCGGGCATCGGAAGGCCGATTGCGAATACGCGTATCCACTTGCTGAGCCGAGGCGGTCAGTGGCAGCCTGTGGGGGTTCCCGGAGAGCTGTATGTCTCCGGACCGGGTGTGGCTCGCGGCTATCACCGGCTGCCAGAGCTTACGGAAGAGCGGTTTGCATTGACCGATTCCGTTCCGGGTGAGCGTCTATACCGGACGGGAGATGTGGCGCGCTGGCTGAATGATGGAACGCTTGAATTTCTGGGACGAAGAGATGATCAGGTGAAAATCCGCGGCTATCGCGTGGAGCTTGGCGAAGTGGAAGCGGCGCTCATGAGCTTGCCGGGCGTATCTGAAGCTTTCATTCTTATCACCGGGGAAGGCGATGGCGACCGGCAGCTTGCTGCTTATTATGCTGCGGAGTCGCCGTCTGATGCCTCTGGGGTCAGAGAAGGGCTGAAGGACTTGCTCCCGGACTACATGGTGCCTGCCCATTATATACAGCTAGATCAACTTCCTTTGACCAGAAATGGGAAGGTGGACCGTCAAGCACTGCCAGATCCGCTTGCCATGCAGAAGAATGAAACGGGAACAATGGACAAAACGGACGCAACGGCAGAGGAAATCCGGATTCTGGATCTATGGGAGAAAGTGCTGAAGAGAGAAGGAATTGGAACTTCCGAAGATTTCTTCGACTTAGGCGGGCATTCGCTACTCGCGATAAGGCTGGAGATTGAATTGGAGAAGGAAGGCTTCGATACTGAAGGACTGAATATTTACAAGCATCGCACAATTAGGGAAATGGCAAGGTTTCTGTACAAGGTTCATGACGGGCAAGAAAACACATATGCCGTTTCTATTCATCATTCGATTGAAGAACCGCAATTAGAGGAGGAGTGACGATATGGAAGAGATTACGCGTGTTCAGAGGTTGTCTGCCGAGGCTTTTTTTCAAAACTACTATTCTCCCTATCATCCTGTAGTCATTACAGATTGGATGGACGAATGGGAGGCGGTGAGCAAATGGAGCAACCCGGACTATCTGAAAGAGAGGATCGGAAATAAGATGCTGCCTGTAGCCAGATCGGAGAAGAGGCTGACGCTCGGCGATTTGGAGAAAGGGTACCAGACGATCAAAGTTAATCAAATGGATTTTCACTCCTTTATGGATACGATTACGGCAAGCGAACGTGAACCGGATGTATTCTATTATTTGCAGCAAATTCCGATCTCCACGTTCCCGGAGCTTGAAGGGGATTTCCATGTGCCTGAATTCATTCGCGGGAAGGAGATAAAGGTTAACCTTTGGCTTGGATCGGGAGGGAATATTACGCCGACGCACTTTGACCCTGCTTCGAACTTTCTGGCACAGGTCAAGGGCGAGAAAAAACTGATGCTGTATGCGCCGAGTCAGACGTCCAGGCTATACCCGTTCCCGTTCCATTCCTCTAACGGAAATCTTAGCCGCGTCGATGTATTGAACCCGGATTTGGGCAAGTACCCGAAGTACAAGAATGCGAGGGCCATTGAATGTACGCTTAAGGCAGGAGAGATGCTGTTCCTTCCGGCATTCTGGTGGCATTCGGTGGAGACGGTTACGATGGACTATACCATATCGGTGAATTTCTGGTGGGACCCGCCAAAGAAACAATACATGACACCGCTTGGACTCAGAACAAAAATGACGATCCTGTATTACCATACGAGGATGCTGCTGAGGGCGAAATGAGCCGGAGCGAAAATTATGTCTTTCTGCCCATACGAAGTTATCTTTTAGGATAAAGATATAAATAGAAGCTATCTCCAGGCCGGAATAATGGCTCGGAGATAGCTTCTTGCTTTCCTTTACATCTTAACGGTGTCCGAATACGGAAACGTCGATTACGTCGAAGCCTCTCAGTCTGCGGTTCCGTTTGCACAGCGCACGCGCTGTGATGTGAAGCACTTCGCCAGGCACGCGGAATGTCTCGGAGAACGATTCGCCTGGAGCCAGCTTGATTCTTCTCAGACGCCCAATAGCGCGGCCGCGCTCCGAGCTGGAGAAGATTGTGATGATTACGCAGGAATCGGACTCAAAGCGATTGTCCGCATTAACCCGAATTGTCTCGAAGTTGCGGACATCAATGCCTTCACGACGACGGCGGCGATTACGGTCGCGGTCTCTATCGCGGTCTCTGTCGCGATCTCTGTCACGGTCACGGTCACGGTCACGATCTCTGTCACGGTCTCTGTCACGGTCACGATCTCTATCACGATCTCTATCGCGGTCACGGTGATGATGGTGGTGATGGTGATGATGGTGATCATGGTCATGATGATCATGGTCGTGATGGTCATGGTCATGGTCATGACGGCGGCGGCGAGTCAACAATCTGGTTTGGCCAGGACGCAGGAAAACTCCTCTTCGGGGGGTTGTGAACAATAATCTGTTATTTGACATTTATACACCTTCTTCTTCTAAAGTACTACATGCTATGAGCGCGCCTTAGCAATTGCTTGTACTCTTGACTAAAGGTGAATGTCACAACCTTAGAAGGATCGTCCCGTTAGCTAGCTTCTGGCAATCACCTTATCGATGATTCCGTAAGCCTGCGCTTCCTCCGCCGTCATGAAATAGTCGCGGTCCATATCTTTCTCTACCCGCACCAGCGGCTGCCCGGTGCGTTCGGCTGTAATTCGGTTCAGTTTCTCCCGATTAGCAAGTATTCGCTTCGCGCTGATTGCGATATCGGCAGCCTGGCCTTGAGCGCCGCCATGCGGCTGATGGATCATAATTTCGCTGTTTGGCAGCGCGAATCGCTTGCCCTTTTCTCCGGCCAGGAGCAGAATCGCTCCGAAGGAAGCAGCGAAGCCAGTGCAGATCGTTTGGATTTGAGGCTGAATATATTGCATCGTGTCATAGATGGCTAGACCTGCTGTCACGGAGCCTCCCGGACTGTTAATGTACATGTGAATGTCCTTCTCGGGATCATCAGCGGTCAGGAACAGGAGCTGGGCAATGATGCTGTTGGCGACAGCATCGTTAATCTCCGAGCCGATGAATACGATCCGGTCCTTGAGCAGACGGGAATAGATGTCGTAGGAACGCTCTCCGCGATTGGTTTGCTCCACGACATAAGGAATAGGAATGTTCATGATTGGTCCTCCGTTCGAATGGTGAAAGTGTTAAAGCGATTGGTAAACGATTCAGGGTGCTTGAAAGATACGCGGTAAATTAATTAAAATAAAAGAAGAAACGGCGTATCTTTTGGGATGCTTCATTCGTTTATCACATAAAGGAGAGGCGTATCTTCGCGCGAGGAGGCTATGCAATGAGGAAGATGATCACGAAGGATAGGACGGAGCGGCAGGACGCGGATTGGGAGAGCTTGCAAACCTCCTTATACCGCTACTGTCTAGTGCTGACAGGCTCGGAGTGGGATGCGGCGGATTTGTCGCAGACGACCTGGAACAAGGCCATTCGCCGCCTGCAGGAGCAGGGACATGACAACCCGGAAGCTTTCTTGCTGCGCACGGCCAAAAACAGCTGGATTGACGATTGCCGCAGGAAAGCGGCGTTCAAGGAGCTGCTGGGCGGAATGGTGCATACGTATCGGCAGGACGTCCCCATGCCGAAATCACAGAATTCTGATTTGGCGATGCAGGCGCTCTTCCGGCATCTCTCTCCGATCCAGCGGACAGTCTTTGTATTAAGAGAAGCGCTTGGTTATTCCATCGCGGAAACGGCCGGCTGGCTGGATACTACGGAAGGCGCAGTTAAGGCGGCGCTCTATCGCGCGCGGCAATCGCTTGGAGCCGTCCGGGAAGAGATCGAGAGAGAAGAGTCTGACGTACCGCTGGACGCGGAGGAACGAGAGGCGGCGAACCGTTCGGTCGAAGCGCTGGAAGAAGGGCGAGTGGCTGATCTGGTCTACCTGCTTTATGGAGAGCCTTATTGGACGGTGCATGCTGTGCAGGGCAACCAAGGTCAATTCCGTGCGAGTCATACGTCGAGCCATTCGTATTCTACAACATCCATGCGGATGTGCGCGTAAGCTGATCGAACAAAAAAGACTAGATGCTTGGGCTAATGTGAAGATAGCAGCCCCGCATCTAGTCTTATTTATTGATATTTGCCCAGCATTTGGTGCAGCTTCTGTGCCAGATGTACCCTAAGCGCCGGCGGCTCGATGACTTCCGCGTCTTCGCCGAAGCCAAGTATGAGATGCGGCAGCCATCCTGTCAGCGATCGCTCATCCGATTGGAAGCGAACGGTCAAGGAGCCGTCTTCATGATACTCCTTTTCCGCCAGATGAAGGCGGTCGAGCGCTCTTGCCAGAGATGTGGCGGAGAAATGGATTACGACCGTTACAACATTGCTTTCCTGCAATTGGTAACCATTCCATTCATCTCGATTAGCTTGCGGCTGATGCCGATCTGTGAAGTGCTGGCCGATTGACTTCAGCTCTTCCATCCGGGACAGCTTGAACTCGCGGTAATCCAGCCGGCTTCGGCAATAGCCGTACAGATACCAGGAATCGTTGCGGTATAGCAGCTGCACCGGCTCCACCGTCCGCACCAGCCGCTCGTTTTTCAAGCTGATGTATTGAAAGCGGACGACTCTAAGCTCGGCGATGCTGTCGCGAAGCAATTGGAGTGATTTGCGGTAGATGGTTCGTCCGCCGATATCCAGGGACAGGGAGGAGCTTTGCTGTCCGTTCTGTATCGTCTTGAGCCTGCGAATCGTCTCGGCGGCGCGCTCATCCTGGAATACGGTCGACATCGATTGGAGCACAGTCACAAGCGAGTCTACGTCATAGCTGCCAAGGAGGCTGCGGTCCATCTTGTATTCCTCCATAATGCCGTAGCCGCCATTGACGCCCTGATAGGACACGACAGGAATGCCAGCCGCGCAGATGGTCTCAATATCGCGGTAGATGGTTCGCTGCGATACGTTGTACTTGTCTGCCAGCTCGGATGCGGACAGAATTTCATTATTCAGCAGCATGTAGACCATGGAGATCAGTCTCTCCAGCTTCACGGGAATCGCTCCATTCGTATAGGGATAACTTGGGAATGAGGATAGTAGTGTTATCCATGCTCCTTCTGAAAGGCCGTGATGGCAGCATAGGGCTCTTCCAGCAACCGGGGCAGCTGTGCGAAGAGAGGAAGCAGCTTGCGGTACGCCTCTGACGCGGCTTCATCCGGCTTATGCGTATGAATGCCGCCGACCATATTCTTTACTTCGCTTAGCGAAGCGATTTCACCTTGTCCGTACATCCCAAGCACAACAGCGCCAAGACAGGAGCTTTCGAAGCTTTCCGGTACGGTGACCTCCTGGCCGAACACATCCGCCAGTATCTGCCGCCATAGCTCCGAGCGGGCAAAGCCGCCTGTTGCGAGCACATGGGCGGGCGGACCGATCAGCTCTTGCAGTGCCGATAATACCGTATATAAATTCATAATGACGCCTTCCATAGCCGCACGAATCATATGCTCCTTCTTATGGTGCATACCAAGTCCGAAGTAAGAGCCGCGTGCGTTCGAATTCCAGATCGGCGCACGCTCGCCTGCCAGATAGGGATGGAAGAGAAGGCCGTTTGATCCAGGCGGCACCTTAGCCGCGATGCCGGTCAGCAGCTCGTACGCATCAATGCCTAGCCGATTCGCCGTCTCAACCTCGGTGCTCGCCAGCTCATCCCGGACCCAGCGCAGGATCATGCCTCCATTGTTCACGGGGCCGCCGATGACCCAATGGTTCTCGGTTAGCGCATAACAGAAGACACGGCCCTCCGGATCGGTTACTGGCTTATCCGTTACAGTCCTGACCGCGCCGCTTGTGCCGATGGTAACCGCCACGACACCGGGATCGATAGCGGCTACTCCAAGATTAGAGAGGACGCCGTCATTGGCTCCTATTATAAAAGTCATGTCGGCAGGCAGACCCGATGCTTCTGCATATTCCGGCTTCAAGCCCGTCAGAGCACACGTAGTTGCAACGGGCGTGGACAATTGCCCTCGGGTAATGCCGGCAAGCTGTAGTGCTTCTTCATCCCAGTCCAAGGTCTCCAGATTCAACAAACCAGTTGCGGATGCAATAGAGTGATCGATTACATATTGACCAAGGAGGCGATAGAAGACATATTCCTTAATGGAGATAAACTTATGGTTCGGTATGAACAGTTCCGGACGTTCGTTCCGCAGCCATACAAGCTTGACGAGCGGCGACATGGGATGAATCGGTGTGCCTGTTCGTCTATAAATCTCATGACCGTTATGATTGGTCTTGATCATTTCGGCATAGGCCGCACTGCGGTTATCCGCCCATGTAATGGATGGCGTGAGTGGACGTCCGCTTCCATCCACCACAATCAGGCTGTGCATGGCGGAGCTGAATGCGACGAAGCCCACTTCCTCGCCGGATGCTCCCGCTTGTTCCAGACAGCCGCGAATCGAGAGGAGCACGGATTGGAAGATGAGCTCGGGGTCTTGTTCGGCGACTCCCGGCGCAGGAGTCAGAAGCGGATACTCTATGCCGTGGCGGCTTAATGCGTTGCCTTTCATATCGAACAATACCGCTTTGGTGCTTGTTGTGCCTATATCGACGCCCATCCGATAGGGTTTCATCGTCATTATACCTCCTGCATGTTGGAGCAAAGAATGAGTAGCAGCATTTTGTTGTCTTGGTGTGACGGGTCTATGATTCTTGCAACGACAGAATCTCGCGGAGATCCTGTTCGGATAAGGAAGAGATAGATTCATTGCCGGCTTCAAGGACATCGTCGATGAGCCCTTTCTTGCGCAGCTGCAGCTCAACCATTTTGTCTTCTACGGTTCCTTCTGCGACCAGACGGATGATCTGGACGACGTTCTTCTGCCCGATGCGGTGGGCCCGGTCGGCGGCTTGCTGCTCAACGGCGGGATTCCACCATAGATCGTACAGAATGACGGTATCCGCGCCTGTCAGATTAAGCCCGGTACCTCCTGCTTTAAGCGACAGCAGGAACAGCTCGCGCTCGCCTTCGTTAAATCTGGTGCATAGCTCTACACGCTCCTTGGCCGGCGTGCTTCCGTCCAGATAGAAGAAGTTGATGCCCCGATAACCGAGCTCGCGCTTGATGATGTCCAGCATCTCGGTGAATTGGGAGAAGATCAGCGCCCGCTTGCCGGAATTGCGGCATTCCTCCACCAGCTCCATTAATTGCTCGAACTTGGCCGAGCTGCCATTGTACCCTTCTACGAACAAGGCAGGGTGGCAGCATAGCTGGCGCAGTCTCGTAATGCCGGCCAATATTCGAATGCGATTTCGCCCGTAATCTCCGCTGTCCAGATGCTTCAGCGAGTCCTGGCGCAGCTTCGCCAGATAAGCGGTGTAGAGCTTCTTCTGCTCCGGCAGCAGCTCTGACGATATTCGCGTCTCGATCTTCTCCGGCAGCTCCTTCAGCACATCGGCCTTCAGCCTGCGCAGAAGGAAGGGCTTGCTGCGTTTCGCCACTATCTCCCTTGTCAGCTCGCCGAACGCCTTTTTGGATGGGAACAGTTCCGGGAAGACGACGCGGAAGATGGACCATAGCTCGTCCAGTCTGTTCTCGATCGGCGTGCCGGTCAGCGCAAAGCGATAGGTTGCCTTAATCGCTCTAACGGCGCTTGCGGTTTGGGTAGTGTCGTTCTTGAACGCTTGAGCTTCATCGAAGATCACCGTATGGAAAGGATGTTTGGCATATTGCTCGATATCCCTTCGCAGCAATGGATAGGAGGTAATAATAATATCGGGCTTAGTCGCTGATACATGCCCAAGATTGCCATGGCCGTTCGCAAGGCTGACGGCATGCCTATCATTCAACGCATCATGACGTTCTTCTCTGCTGCCGTCGGCTACGATGACATGCAGCTCCGGTGCGAATCGCTCCAGCTCATTGCGCCAATTGTAGATGAGCGACGCTGGAGCAGCGATTAATGCAGGCTGACCGGATGCCCGGATGGCTGGCGCAACAGAGAGCAGATAGGCAATGCTTTGAACGGTCTTGCCTAGTCCCATCTCGTCGGCTAATATGCCGCCGAAACGGTAATGCGCGAGCGTCCTCATCCACTGATAGCCGTATCGCTGGTAGTCGCGCAGAACCGGCTCCAGCTTCTCCGGGATCGGGAAGTCGAGCTGATCCGGATGGCGCATATCATCCAGCAGCTCGCGAAGCGAACGTCCTAGCTTGATGGAGGCATGCTCGATCGGCGTATCCAGCAGCGCCATTGCACGACCCACAGGAATGCCTGTACCTTCGCCGAACAGCGTCGGGTGATGCAAGCCTACTCCGTTCATCACCCGCAGGAGCGCATCGAATTGTCCGTTGTTTAAGGGCAGGAGTGCTCCGCGCGCCAGTTTGTAGTAAGGCTTCTTCTCTTCCACGGCACGTACGATCGCCTTGATCTCCTGTTCGCTGATGCCGTCCATTTGGAAACGGAAGTGAAGCCAGTCGGTGCGTTCTTGCCATGTAATATGCAGCTTGGGCGGCGGAACATCCGTGGCAAGCCGCAGTCTGACAGCGGAGGTGGCGTATACAGCCAGATGCTGCTCCAGCAGCGGCACTATCTCATGCAGAAAGTGAAACTCCGCATCGTCCCCCTCGATCAAATATCCGCCTTCCGTCTTCCCGAAGCGTTCATCCTCCATTAAGGCAAGAATGTCATGTTCCTTCTCTTGCTCCCGCATGAGGATGCGGTCGGCTCCTCTTGGCTTGTCGGGCTCCAGCGGATTCAGCATGATATCGCCGTATTGAAACTCCAGCCCCGCAAGAAGCTTGCCGCGCAGCCGGTCCAGGTACATGCGTGCTTGAAGAGGCTGATACAGAATCAGATTGGCAATCGATTCGGATACTTGAACGTAGCCCAGCTTTCTAAGTCCGGGCAATACACGCTGCATGAAGGGCTCAATTTGTCTATGCTCGATCGTGACTCGGTTCATCTTCTCCGATTCACGTGTGTCGGAGTAAATAATGGCGTTCAGTCTGGCAAGCTGAACCAACTGCTGATGCCGCACGCGATAGAAGATGCCATCGGCGAACAGCATGCCATAAGCGTCCAGCACAGTGAGCTCGCTTAGCCCCTCGGCGGCAAGCTCATAGCCTTCTTCATCAGAGGCTAGCCCCAGATGAAAGCGCAGCGGCGCCTTCTCCTGCTCCCCGGCTAGCGTCAGGCCTGAATACTCTCGATGACCGCCGCTCCGGTCCGACGGCAGACTGATTCGGATATGGCTGACCCGCATAAGCGCGTTCATCAGCTCATTCCAGGCAAAAGGAGGGATATACAGCAGCCGCTCGCTGTCAGCTGTTCTCCTTGGAGACGTTCCTGCACTCGCATCTTGCTTCTCCTGCTCGATAAGTCGAAGCAGCTTGTCCAGCACGGCATGATCCTCGGCTGTGAAGCGATGGATCTGCGGATTATACGCGAACAGCTTGGTGAACGAATAGGATTGGCCGTCGCGTATCCGCTCCAGCAGCTCCTCAACGCGCTGAACGACATAGAGGCGTCCGGCGCCCATTTTCACTTCGATGCCAATCCGGTGCTTTCCGTTGCCTATGGGCACAAGCCTGCAGACGAATTCGACCGTCAATAGATCGCGGTCATCGCGAAGCTTGCCTGCCGCAGCTGTCCGCGAGATGCGCTCCTCCTGGAACAGTCCCAGCAAATTTTCAACGACGTCATGATCGGAATCGCTGCTTAGATATACTTTCCCCTTTGGCTCGTTCAGGCGTCTTGTATTTGGCCGGTTTGCTGTCATAGATTCCGAGAGATGGATGAAAGCTGCAGCTGTATGCTTGCAGTAATCATCATCGGTATAAAAGGCGAGACATGTGCACTCCGCCTGAATAGTGGAATCAGCCCTCTGCCATATGCTTACTTCATAATTGCGTTTGCCGCTTGAGACAACGGCAAGATAACGATCCTTGCCCTCCTGGCGCATGGAGATGACTTGGCCGTTCCGCTCTATCGCGGCTCCGACCGCGTAATGATCGGGACCGCATAGCTGCAAAATGAGAGCTTGATTGATATGAAAACCCATTGCGATCTCCTTTATGGAAAATGTTTGAACAGAGTCCTTAGTCAGGATACAATACAATCAATCTTCATTATAAATCATTTTTGAAAAAAATTTCGAATGTGAAGCGATAGATTTCAGCATGCCACGGCATCTATGTCATATGGAGGGATGGAAGTGGATCTTCTTGCAGCGGTGAAGGCAACGTGGATGGAAGGAAAAGAGGACGAGCGGAGCTTGAGCGGTAATGGGTACCCGCGCCCGGGAAGGGGATCAGGAAGCGTTCGGCGAGCTGGTGCGCATGCATCGGGCGAAGGCGCTTGGCATTGCCGGCTCAATGACGAAGGAGGCTCATCTGGCTCGTCATAGAGCGCCACAATGCGGATGAAGGTGGCGACGGCTTTAATATGGAGGTTGTGGCGGATTGCGAGGGAATTCGCTGTCCGTTTCTTGAAGGAGCAGGCCTTCCGCTGGGACGGCAGCAACATCGTGGAGCGCACCGTACGCTCCCGGATGGGCGAAGCGGCCAAGCATTATGAGATTGCCGCGATTGCTCTTGGTCAATTAAGAGAGATGTTCCCATTCCCGCATGGCGGAACGCCGAAGGATTCGGAAGCTGCGGATCGCGCGATCAAGCTGCTGCAGGAAGTAAAAGCTGCGGAGACGAAAGGCGTGGAGCACTCGAAGCCCTGTTCTATTTTATGAAAGAATATTATTCCGAGACGTGGATCAATTAATAGAGGAGCTAGACATCGATAGGATCATTCATCGGCAGTAGACAAGTAAAGAAATAAAGGGAGGCGTCGTTATGCCTTTTACATTCGCACATCCGTTGTATGCCGCGCCTCTTAAGCTGGCGAAGCCCGGCTGGTTCAGCCTGACGGGGCTGATCTTGGGCAGCATGTCGCCTGACTTTGAATATTTCATCGCGCTGGAGCCCTATCAGACATTCGGTCATAGCGGGCTTGGCTTGCTTCTGCAAGCTATCCCGTTAAGCTTGTTATTTGCATTTCTGTTCCATTATGTGATCAAATTACCGTTAGCTGAACATCTTCCCGGCATTTTCGGAATTTCGGGAAAAGCAAAAGGACTAATGGATCGTTATCCGTGGCGCATGAGGGGATGGAGAGACTGGCTGGTCTTCCTTGTATCAGTTGTGATTGGCTTTTCGTCTCATGTGTTTTTGGACGCCTTTACCCACTTAAGCGGATACTTTGTTGTACGATGGGCGGCGTTAAATGAGAAGGTATTCGGCTTTCCAGTTTATAAGCTGCTGCAGCATGGTTTATCGTTGACGGGCTTGGCGGTGTTCGGCATCATGGCGCTGATCTGGCTGAGATGGCCGGCATCCGAAGCTGCTCGGAACAAAAGCACAGTATCTATTTGGGCCAAATGGCTTTACTGGTCGATCGTCGGGATTACTGCCGCGGTAACCGTTGCTTGCAAGCTGCTGTTTTCTACCTCCGGCAATTATATTGGCATACTTGTGGTGTCACCCATAAGCGGCTTCTTGCTGGGACTGGCTTTGGCATCCATCGGTTCCCGCGTATTGAGAAGATAACGGGATGTTATGAATCAGATTAGATGAAAAATCCGCGCGCTCCATCCGCAAGATCGCCTCATGGGCAGGATGGTGCCATTCGCGGGTTTGACTTTGTTAACTGTATGAAATATTATTACAGTATAGTTCGAAAGGAGGCCGCGGTACGATGCGAAGCGAATTTACGGTGGCGGTCCATTGTCTGGCGCTGCTTGCTTATTTGCCAGATCATCGGGCCAGCAGCGAGCTTCTTGCCCATAATGTGTCCACGAATCCGACGCGTATTCGGAAAATTATGAGCACGCTCAAAAAGTCCAGCTTTGTGAAAACCAAAGAAGGGATCGGCGGGGGCTACGAGTTAAATTGTCAGCCGGCTGAGGTGACGCTGGCTGAGGTCTATCGGGCGATTTGCGGAGGCACCTTGAAGCCGCATTGGTCGTCAGGCAACCCGGAGGAAAAGTGTCTCGTATCCGCCAACATGTCGCTGGTGATGGACGGTTTTTTCCGGGAAGCAGAGCTTCATTATGAGGAATATCTGGAGCGCAATACGCTTCAGACGGTATTGGAACGCCTCAGACAATGCCAACAGAAAACAGCAAGGGGTGAGACCCATGTCCATGAATAATGAAATCAAGGATGGCGCTAAAGCAGGTCCGTCCTTCCGTATACCGTTGTCCGTCCTTGACGTATCGCCAATCGTTCAAGGCGGCACGGTCGCGGAATCGTTGCGCAATACACTGGATCTGGCGCAGCATGCAGAGCGCTGGAATTATAACCGCTACTGGTTAGCCGAGCATCACAACTCTCCGAGCATCGCAAGCTCGGCGACATCGGTCGTGATCGGCCATGTCGCTGCGGGCACTTCGAGCATTCGGGTCGGATCGGGCGGCATTATGCTGCCGAACCATTCACCGCTTGTCATTGCGGAGCAATTCGGTACGCTTGAAGCGCTGTTCCCGGGCCGGATCGATCTGGGGCTGGGCCGCGCGCCGGGCACAGATCAATTGACGGCTACAGCGCTGCGTGGCGTAAGGGGCAGCAACGGAGGCAATTTCCCTGAGCAGTTGGAGCAGCTTCGGGCCTATCTTGATCCGAGCGGAGCTGAAGTGGCGATGCCGGTCAGAGCGATTCCAGGCGAAGGAGCGAACCTGCCGATCTGGCTGCTGGGCTCCAGCGACTTCAGCGCCATGCTGGCGGCACAGCTCGGTCTGCCGTTTGCTTTCGCGGGCCACTTCTCGCCTACGTATACGGTTCCTGCCATGAATCTGTACCGCAACAACTTCCAGCCGGGCGTGCTGGACAAACCGTACGGCATGGTTGCCGTTAATGTGGTAGCTGCCGATAGCGACGAAGAAGCGACATATCTGGCTACATCGATGCAGCAGTTGTTCCTTGGCTTCATCCGCAATCGTCCGGGTCCGCTGCCGCCTCCAGTGCGGGATATGGACCAGATCTGGACTGCGCAAGAGAAATACATGCTGCAGCAGCAGCTTGGCTCCTCCATTGCTGGCGGTCCAGAGACAGTAAAGGCGAAGCTTGAGCAATATATGGAAGCGACCGGCGCCGACGAAATTATGATTGCCGCACATATCCATAACCACGCAGCGCGTCGGCGCTCGTATGAGATTATTGCGGGATTGTAACGGCAGAGACATTTAAATAAAAGAGGCTGTCTCATTGGTCAATGGAATTGACCTCCTGTGACAGCCTCTTTGAGTTGAAGGTTTGTTGTGTCGGCTACATAATGCAAATTGCTCCATTCGTATCACATTGAATCTTTAGTTGTGCCGATACCACTATTTCGCTCTATTCGCCGCTTCAGCATCTTTAGTTGTATCACGCACTACTATTTCGTTCCATCCGCTGATTTCGCGCATTTAGTTGTGTCACACACCACTAAATCGATCAATTCGCTGATTCAGCACCATTTGTTGTGTCACACACCACTCTTTCGTTCTATCTACCGATTTCGCGCATTTAGTCGTGCCACACACCACTAAATCGCTCAATTCGCCGACTCAGCACCTTTAGTTGTGTCACACACCACTAAATCGCTCAATTCGCTGATTCAGCACCATTAGTTGTGCCCCATACCACTATTTCATTCCATCCGCACGAGTTAGCTCATTTAGCATTGCCAAGCACAATTATCCCGTTCCAATCGAATCCAAATCACATACTAACCTTACGAAACCCCGTGGTAACCGATTATTGTTCCTAGCTTAAGTTAATCCGCTTCGATAGCGGGTTCCTCCGGCGGGCGAAAGCCCCTTCTTAATTCAGATATCGTAAATCCAAAATCCATCTGCAGATGCGGATAGTCCTTGAAGCCCTCCCAGTCGCCTCCCCAGCTAAAGCCGAGTCCTTTGGCAATGGCTACAACCTCCATCCAATCGGCTTTTCCGTTACGGTTCCCGTCGTATTCCAGGTCCCATATGGCTTTTCCTTTTGGCGTTAGCAACGCGAAATCGATCGCCAGCCCGTAGTTATGGTATGAGCCCCCACCCTTCACATGAGTGACGATTGGTCCTTTGGTCGAACGGCCTTGCTCGTAGAGGGCGTCCTGCTCCTCATGGCTGCGATGGTCGTCGGTTATGAGTATGGAGATGCCAAGCTTGGCTGCTTCGGCCACCAGCTCGTCTTTTTTCAACAAGACATAGGGGTGTAGCGCTGTAATGGGCGGCGCTTCTTTGGTGATGAACGGAATAGTGCGCTCGACACGGTCGTTCCAACTCTTGAATATGGAGACGACGAGCATCAGAAGAAACAATAGAAGAATCCAGTTTCGAAGCCGCTTCCCGCGCGAAGGAATGCGCTGCTGCTGCCAATGTGGCTGCAGAGGAGGAGGCGGGCCTTGTTGCATATGAGCCATTCACGGTCTCCTTTTAAAAGTATAGTTGATTCTATCGTAATGGACGCCGGAGCCGAACGCAACGTACGGAGGTCGGGGATTGACGAATCATCAGTTTAGGTATAAACTGATGATATCAAATACAATCGAGGTGAACCTATGGAGCATGAGCTTGAAGCAAGAACGGACAAACGCGATGAGCGGCTGGCGCTCCTCATATGGTACCGCTTCTCTCGCATTTATAATCAAAGCGTTCGCGAATCGGAGCAGCATTTGAAGCGCTGGGATTTGACGGTGGCGCAATTCGATGTCATCGCACAGATTGGATTGAACAAACGGCTGACGCAAGGCCAGCTGGCGGAGAAGCTTCTCGTAACAAAAGGGAACATTACACAGCTGCTATCCAGGCTTGAACAGGCAGGATACATTCAGCGGGAGCAAGAGTGGAAGGTTAAGCATGTGTCGTTAACGGATAAAGGCAAGGCCATATATGAGCAGGTGGTGCCGGTACAGGAAAGGTTTCAGGCTTCGCATTTTGAAGCGCTCGATCAGGAGGAAAAGGAGCAGTTCCTTCATTTGCTTAAGAAGCTAAGTGCTAAAACAATAGAATAAGGGAGGAATTATGATGCAAGAGCAAAGGAATGTGTTAAAAGGCATTCATCATGTCTCGGCCATTACGGCAAGCGGTCCGGAAAACTACAAATTTTATACTGAAGTGCTAGGCCTTCGATTGGTGAAGAAAACGGTGAATCAGGATGATACGTCGATGTATCACTTGTTTTATGGTGATGAGTCAGGAAGCCCGGGCACGGAGCTTACCTTCTTCGAAATTCCGATGGCGGCACCGAACCGCGAAGGAGTAAGCAGTATATCAGCTATTTCTCTTCGGGTCCCTTCGGATCAATCGATCCATTACTGGAAGGAAAGGCTGGTTACCTTTGGAGTAGAGCATGACGACATTTTGGTTAGAGCCGGACGTCACACACTAGCATTCCGGGATAAAGAGGGACAACGGTTCATTCTCGTCTCGGATGAGCGGAATAGCGGTGTGGCGGGAGGAACGCCATGGGCGAAGAGCCCTGTGCCAGCGGGACACGCGATTATCGGTCTTGGTCCCGTTCATCTGACAGTTGCGAACCCGGAACCGACCGATCTGATCCTGACGAGCGTACTCGGTTTCCGAAGAAGAGGACGTTATCCGGCGCATGTGGCAGGACAGCCGGACATTCTCGTTTATGAGACGGGTGAAGGCGGTACGGGAGCAGAGATTCATCTGGAGACGAGAACGGATCTGCCTCGTGAGCGTCAGGGCAGCGGAGGCGTCCACCATGTTGCATTCCGGGTAGCGGACGAGAAGGAGCTTCGCGAATGGACGGAGCATTTGAACAAGACCCGCATTGGCAACTCAGGCTTTGTGGAACGCTACTACTTCCAGTCCCTCTACTTCCGCGAGCCGAACGGCATCCTGTTCGAGCTTGCCACTGACGGCCCTGGCTTCGCCACGGATGAGGAACTGGAGCATCTGGGCGAATCGCTGTCGCTCCCGCCGTTCCTGGAGCCGAATCGCGAACGGATTGAAGCGGGGCTTAAGCCGATTGATACTGCGAGTAGATAAGTGAATAGGTTATTTTTGTGATTAATGTACATTTTCTTGATTAGAGATCAGGGGATCGGTTAAACCGACTTAAATGCAGCGAAAGTGAGTGTAGCAGCTCAATAGGTCGATTAAACCGACTTAGATGCAGCGAAAGTGTGTGTAGCAGCTCAATAGGTCGATTAAACCGACTTAGATGCAGCGAAAGTGAGTGTAGCAGCTCAATAGGTCGGTTAAACCGACTTAAATGCAGCGAAAGTGAGTGTAGCAGCTCAATAGGTCGATTAAACCGACTTAGATGCAGCGAAAGTGTGTGTAACAGCTCAATAGATCGATTAAACCGACTTAGATGCAGCGAAAGTTTGCGGAGCAGCTCTACCTAATTATAATCTGATAATCGGTCGACATTTCGTCTTAACGTCTAGCCGCAAAGTGATGTAATAATTCATTTAAAAAGAATTCGCCCATTGCTTCTATCGCAGCTCCCCTATATAATGGAACCTAATTCTAACGACTGCAGGAGGACCTCCGCCGATGAAGTAATGACACGTGATAACCTGAAGAACAACTTGTTGAAGTCAACAAGCGGCTAGCTCGCATATAGGCGAGAGTCGGTCAGGGGATACGTGTGTCATTTTGGGGAGCTGCGAGTTAGATGGGCTGTATGAATTAATCGCGAACATTTATTTGAGCAGAAATGCAGATAAGTGTTGAACGGTTGTTTTGTGCGAGCCTGATATCCCCCGCGTATTTCAGACCGTGTGCCGCGAGCCACGGTTTTTTTTATGTTTTTGCAGATGCGGAGGGATGTATATATGCTATTGGTTAAAATACAGCAAGCAGCAAAGGATTGGAACGGCGAGACGGTGTTCAAAAACGTCAGCTTTGATATACGACAGGGAGAACGACTTGCCTTATTCGGCAGGAACGGTGTCGGCAAAACGACCTTATTGCAAGCCATCACAGGACGAATCGCTCTGGATGAAGGACAGATTCAGCGGCCCCTTCCCCTAGAGCAATGGGGATGGCTGGATCAGCAGCAGGAGCAAGCAAACCATCTATCTCTTCTAGGCACAGTGCTCTACTGCTCCTATCCGGAGCGCTACCAGCTTAAGCAAGAGCTTGAAGCGTCCATGAACAGGATGGGGGTGAGCGAGTCGAATGCTGAGGAGCTTGCCACTTACAGCTTGCTGATGGATCGGTATACAGTATGCAACGGCTATGAGTGGGAGCGGGGTGCGGAGCTTGCGCTTCGACAGCTTCAGCTCGGACCGGAGCTGTGGACTCAGCCGTATGCCAGCCTGAGCGGAGGGCAGAAGACGAAAGCTCAGCTTGCCGCCCTGCTGCTAAGGGAGCCGAAGCTGCTGCTGCTCGATGAGCCGACCAACCATTTGGATTCAGCATCTCTGCTATGGCTGGAGGAATGGATCGTCTCGTATAAAGGGACGATTCTCTACGTGTCGCATGACCGGATGTTCATAGATCGTACCGCTACTGCGGTGATCGAATTGACTAGAGAAGGCGCCAAGAAATATGAGGGCGGCTATTCGGATTATCGAAGTGCCAAAGATGTGGAGCTGCGAACGATTGAGGCACAGCACAGAAAGCAAGAGCTGGAGCGGGAGAAGCTGCTGGAGAGCATTCGCATGTACGCGCAGTGGTTCCAGCAAGCGCACAAATCGGCGGGACAAAACGACTTCCTGCGATCCAAATCCAAAAAGAACGTCTCCAGGCTCCATGCCAAGGAGTCGGCTCTTCACCGGCTGGAGGAGAAAGGCGTTCATTTGCCGCGCGAGGAAGCGCAGCTCCATATGAAGCTGGAAGCCGAAGCGTTCGAAGCATCCCATCTGATCCGTATGGAAGGGGTCAGCTTCGCTTATGCGGAGCGCAAGCCACTCCTGAAGCAGTTCAATATGAATGTAGGAAGAGGCGAGCGTGTAGCGGTCATTGGCCCGAATGGAGCTGGCAAGTCTACGCTTGCCAAGCTGGCGATCGGTACCCTGAGTCCTTCCGAAGGTTCGGTAACCCGACATCCTCAGGCGCAGATCGGCTATTTCGAGCAGGAGCTTAGCCGAATGAATGCCGATCAGACGCTGCTCGGCAGTCTGCTGGAGCTGCCAGGCATGACCCAGTCGCATGCGCGAACGATATTGGCATGCTTCCTATTCCGTAAGGAGGAAGTATTCAAACGTATTGGCGATTTGAGTATGGGTGAGAAATGCCGAGTCGCATTTCTGCGATTGTTTTTCGGCAAATGCAATTTGCTGGTGCTGGATGAGCCAACGAACTATTTGGACATTGACACAAGGGAGAGGGTAGAGGAAGCGCTGGAGCAATATCCGGGCACGGTGCTGCTCATTACGCATGACCGGTATTTGACGAAAAGGCTGGCCACATCGCTCGTTGTGATGGAGGGTAACGCCCTGCCCTATGTATTCGCCGGGACCTTCGATGAATATGAGGCAAGTCAGCGGCTCAGAGCCATGTCCGCCGAGCAATTGCAGAGGGAGTATGAATGCGACAGGCTGAAGCTGCGGCTCGCGCAGCTGATGGGGATGGAGCGTCTGGAGTCGGAGGAAGAAGATCGCGCACTTATGCAGGAGATTCGCAGCGTCAAGCTGCAATTGGAGCAATTGGATAACTAATCGGTATGGCGGCGAACGATCTAATCCTTCAACAGACGGTATAAATGGTCCACAGAGCGCATAGCATATTCCTGTCTGACCAGTTTGCCGTTGCGAAGCACGATTAGGCAAGGAACGCTGCTGATACGCCATTCTTCTCTTAAGCGCGGCGTAAAGTTGATGTTGGTTTTATAGAGCGGGTAGTCTAGGCCGACCGCCTCGGCAATCTCCAGCATACGTTCCGCGACCTTGCAGGTGCCGCACATTGGTGTTGTGAACAGAATAGCTGCGCGAGCGATATCGGCGTGATTCAATAGTAGCAGTTCTTTTTCGGCAAGCTCTTGAAGAGGCAATTCATTCTGCTCCTTTCCGTCATGCGGTTCATGTTTTCCCATCATAACAAATTTTTTATTTTTTTTCGAAAAAAAAAGTGGAACCTTTTGAAACGCTGTCCCGTATAGATCACATGTAAACCGAATATCCATGAACTTTATACTCCAAAGGGGAGTAGCTCATACAGTAAAGTCGTCATGACGAGAATAACCTTCTCCGGCTTTATTGGCAGCGCGCGAAGCATGCGCTGTTTGCGAGACCTTTGTCTAGTGTTTATTTACACTTAGGCAAAGGTCTTTTTGTGTTCATGGACTCGTGAGGTTAGGGAATAACTAATTGTAGGAGGAATGGTAATGGATTTAGGATTATTATTGGAGTATGGATGGGTGCTGCTCGTACTCATCGCGCTGGAAGGCTTGCTTGCAGCGGATAATGCGCTGGTGCTGGCGATTATGGTGAAGCACTTGCCGGAGAAGGAGCGGAAGAAAGCTCTGTTCTACGGACTCGCGGGCGCCTTTGTATTCCGATTCGCCTCGTTGTTCGCCATTTCGTTCCTCGTAGACGTATGGCAAGTGCAAGCGATTGGCGCGTTGTACCTGTTATTTATTGCACTCAATCATATTTTCCGAAAGCTTATTGTCAAGAAAGGCGAAGATTCAGCGGATAAGAATGCGGGCAAGGAAACGAAGAAAAGCGGTTTTTGGATGACCGTATTCAAGGTCGAGGTTGCGGATATCGCATTTGCGATTGACTCTATTCTGGCAGCCGTTGCGCTGGCAGTTGCATTGCCTACGACGAATTTGCCGAAGATCGGCGGCATGGACGGCGGACATTTCATCGTCATCTTCCTTGGCGGGTTTATCGGACTTCTTATTATGCGTTTTGCGGCAACCTTGTTCGTCAAGCTCCTGGAAAGCAGACCTGGACTCGAGATCGCGGCATTCTGTATTGTCGGCTGGGTTGGTGTCAAGCTGGCAGTCCACACGCTCGCGCATCCGTCCATCCATGTGATCTCACATGACTTCGCAGAGTCTACGGGCTGGAAGCTGACGTTCTATGCGGTTCTGATTCTAATCGCAGTTGTGGGCTGGTTTTTGTCCGGAAGTAAAGACAAGGAATCGGTCAAAGCGGTATAATGGTATCCACTTAAAGGTTAGTGGAGGAGATTTCGGTTGGCACAGTTATATTACAAATACGGGACGATGAACAGCGGCAAATCGTTCGAGATTATTAAGGTAGCGCATAACTACGAGGAGCAGGGCAAGCCGGTGCTTATTTATTCGCCCGCTGTCGGTGCCAGAGAAAGCGTCTATCGCGTCGGCTCGCGAGTCGGCTTCGAGCGTGAGGCGATTCCTGTAGGGGAGTCGACCAATCTGTTCGACAATGTGAAGGAGCAAGTTGCCGCTTCCGGAAGGATTTATTGCATACTGATCGACGAAGCGCAATTTCTGATGCGGCATCATATTTTGGAGCTGACGCGCGTTGTCGATGAGCTCAACATTCCGGTGATGGCCTTTGGCCTCAAGAATGACTTCCGGAACGAGCTGTTTGAAGGCAGCTACAATCTGCTGGTTCATGCGGACAAAATCGAGGAGATCAAGACGATCTGCTGGTATTGCGACCGCAAGGCGACAATGGTGATCCGGTTCCGCGACGGACAGCCCGTCAATTCCGGCGAGCAGATTCAGATCGGCGGGAACGAGGATTATAAGCCGGTTTGCCGAAGATGCTATAATCAGGCATTCCAAAATCCAAATCAATAGCATTTCGCAAAAATGGCACAGGTCATCATAAAAATGAAGCCTATAAACACCCTCCTTTCAATTTTATACTTGTAGAGAATCCCGAATTTTGTCCTTGCCCATCTACAACTGGACAAGCTTGGGAGAACCTACAAGGGTTGAGGAGGGTTTTTGCAATGGGAAGAAAGGTTAGGAGACTGCTATCATCCTTTCTGGCACTCACGCTGGTAACGGGGCTGTTCGCCGCCGCAGGAGCACCATCTGCGGAAGCGGCTGCAGCTGGTCTGCCTGTTTATCTGAATCCGGCGAAGAGCGTGGATGAGAGAGCGGCGGATCTGCTCGGCAGGATGACAATGGAAGAAAAGGCGGGTCAAATGATCCAGCCGGAGAAATCAAATATTACTCCGCAAGAGGTTAAGCAATATTTTATCGGTTCGGTGCTAAGCGGCGGCGGATCGTTCCCGAACGGAAGACAAGCTGACAGCACGGAGGCAAAGTGGCGTGAGCTGACAGACAGCCTTCAGGACGGAGCGCTGTCGACAAGACTTGGCATTCCGCTGTTGTATGGCGTGGATGCGGTCCACGGGCATAACAATGTGCTGGGCGCAACGCTGTTCCCGCACAATATTGGCCTCGGAGCGGCCAACAATCCTGCTTTGATGCAGCAAATCGGACAGGCTACCGCGAAGGAGATGCGCGCGACAGGCACGAACTGGGATTTTGCGCCGACAATCGCAGCGCCGCAAGACATTCGCTGGGGCAGAACGTATGAAGGCTTCAGCTCGGACCCGGACAGAACAGGCGCGCTTGGCGCGGCGTTTATTGAGGGGCTTCAGGGCAAGACAGATGCCGAGAGACGAAACCCTCTTAGAGCCGTGGGCACGGCGAAACATTTTATCGGCGAGGGCTTCACGGATAACGGCAAAAACCAAGGCGACACAACGAAATATACAGAGGAAGAAATTTTGGCCCATGATCTGAACATGTACAAAGAAGCCATTGCGGCTGGCGTACAGACGGTCATGGCTTCCTACCACAGCATTGCAGGACTCAAGATGCATGCCAACCAGCGATTGCTGACGGATGTGCTGAAGGGCGAGCTCGGCTTCAAAGGGTTTGTCATATCTGATTACAACGCTATTCAGCAAATTTCCAGAGATCAGGATGGCAATGCTGTAAGCGGTCTCAAAAATCAGGTTCGCGTGTCTGTGAACGCGGGCGTGGATATGTTCATGCTGACGGGTGACTGGAAGAACGCGTTGAATCATCTGATCGCGCTGGTGAATGAAGGCGCTATCACGGAGGAACGGCTGGACGATGCCGTCCTTCGCATTCTGAAGGTTAAGATGGCTTCGGGTCTGTTCGAGTATCCGAAGGCGGACAAGGATTTGGCAGGCAGTGTGGGGGCAGCGGCGCATCGCAACATCGCGCGTCAGGCTGTTGCAGAATCGCTGGTTCTGCTGAAAAACGACAAGGTGAACGGAACGCCGATACTGGCGCAGCTACCGAACATGAACAAGCTTTATGTTGCGGGCAAGAGCGCGGATGACATCGGCATTCAGTCTGGCGGCTGGTCGATTACATGGCAGGGCGCGCCGGGCAAGATTACAGAAGGCACGACGATTCTGAAAGGCATCCGCGATGCGGCTGGCACTTCGAAGACGGTGACGTACAACAAGCACGGACGCGGCGCAGCAGGCCATGACGTCGCGATTGTCGTCATTGGCGAGACGCCGTATGCGGAATCTGACGGCGACCGTACAGCGCTGGATCTGGATGAAGTTGATCGAGAGACGCTGCGCAACATTCGCGAATCCGATCCGAACATTCCGATTGTCGTTGTGCTCGTAAGCGGTCGTCCGATGACGATCAGCGAGCAGCTTGGCGATTGGCAAGGCCTTGTGGCGGCATGGCTTCCGGGTACGGAAGGCCGCGGCGTAGCGGATGTGCTGCTTGGCAGCAAGGACTTCAAGGGAACGAATCCGATTGAATGGCCATTCTACGTAAGCGCGAGCTATCCGCTTACTAAGGACAGCGACAACTTGCTGTTCGATGTCGGATACGGTCTTAAGCGCGGTGAAGAAACGCCGGAGCTGCCGGAGGCGCCTGCATTGCCTATGCCGCAATCGGAGAGCATTCCGGGCAAGATCGAAGCGGAAGCTTTCTCGGCGAAGAGCAACGGGCTGAATACCGAGACGACGCAGGATGAAGGCGGCGGACTGAATGTCGGCTGGACATCCGCAGGCGCTTGGCTGGATTACCGGGTGAACGTCGAGGAGCCGGGCACGTACAAGGCGGCATTCCGCTATGCGGGCAATGGCGGCGCAACGGGCATCCGCGTCAAGACAGAAGATGGCGCGACAGCAGGTACGCTGAATGTCGGTTCAACAGGCGGCTGGCAGAACTGGGCAACGACTGAAGTGCAGGATATCGTGCTGCCGAAGGGCGGCGTGCAGACGCTGCGTCTGGAGTTCGTCGCAGGCGATATCAACTTCAACTGGGTAGAGTTCACACGTACAGGAGATGTTCCTGCTGGCGGTGGCGGCGGAACCGATCCGGTAGGCAACGAAGGAACTGGCGACCTTATCGTCGCTAACGGCGTGGAGTCGTGGATCTCCACAGAGCGCGATGCTGCGGACCGGAAATGGTATTACGGTGACCGCTACCAGCCGGGCGACAAGAAGCTGGAGCCGGGTGCTAATCTGGATCTTAGACTGCCGGATGGCGGAGCTGTGACAGAGATTGCTCTTAACCCGGATAAGACGTATCAATCGATGATGGGCATCGGATCGTCCATGGAAGAGTCGACCATTTATAATTTGATGAAAATGTCCCCGAGCAAGCAAGATGAGCTGCTCAGAAAGCTTGTGCATCCAGAGGAAGGCATCGGCATGAGCCTGATCCGTCTGACGATCGGCACATCCGACTTTACGGCGCAGAAGTTCTATTCCTACAATGATATGCCGCCGGGACAAACGGATGAGGATCTGGAACATTTCTCGATTCAGAAGGATATCGATTTGGGTATTATCCCGACGGTTAAGAAGATTCAGCAGATTAATCCGGATATCAAATTTTTTGCGTCTCCATGGAGTCCGCCAGGCTGGATGAAGACGACGGACAGCATGATCAGAGGTCAAGTGAAGGAAGAGTACTTGCCGCTTGTAGCCAAATACTATGAGAAGTTCCTGGTGGCTTACGCGGAGCAAGGCATTTACTTCGAAGGCATGACGCTTCAGAACGAGCCGCTGCTGGAAATTGATTATCCAAGTACGGCGATGTCCTGGCAGCAGACGTCCAGACTCGCCAAGCTGCTGAGAGAGAGACTGGATGCGAACAGCAATCCGCGCATTCAATCCGTGAAGCTCTGGATGTTCGATCACAACCCGGGCGACACAATGGCATTCCCTGCGCTGGTGCTTGGTGACGAGCTGGAAGGCGCGTACGACGCAGTGGAAGGAACGGCGTTCCATGACTATGGCGGCGAGCTGTCCATGATGAGCGTGCTGCAAGAGATGTTCCCTGAGAAAAGCGTATACCTGACAGAGAGAGCGGTATGGGGAACAACAGGCGCAGACCGGATCGCGCAATACTTCCGCAACTATGCAAGAAGCTATAACAGCTGGGTAACGATGCTCGACAGCGATATCGCGACCCACCAGTGGGTAGGCATCCCTGATCCGACGCCAGTCATTCAGGATTCCTCGAATCCGGATCATTACTGGATCTTGCCGGAGTACTATCTGATGGGTCACTACACCAAGTTCGTGAAGCCGGGTTACGTCCGTATTGACAGCAACTACGGCTCCGCATCGACGGTGACGAACGTGGCTTTTGCAAGTCCGGACGGCAAGGAGATCGTAACGGTAGTCATCAACCGTACGGCCGATCCGCAGCCGTTCAAGATTCTGGTGGATGGTCTGCAGATGAACGCGACGCTTCCGGCTAAGTCCGTGGCCACATACCGCTTCGACCGCGCTCAAGGGCTTCAGCCGAAGACTGAAGTTGCGGCCAGCGCATTCGCATCGGCAGAAGGCCAATACGTCGTTCAAGAGGATGCCATCGGCGGCTTCTCCGAGACGGATCAAGCAGCTTTCCATTATGTAACGGAAGTGAAGGAAGGCGGAACATACTACGCGGATATTGAATATATCGGCTCGCCGAAAGAAGCGGGGCTTCAGATCGGCACGGGCGAAGCGATTGCGCTTGTGCAGGATACAGGCGGCAATCCCGCGAAGGTTCGCAGTCTGATCGATCTTCAGGCTGGCAAGCAGTTGCTGACGCTGAATGCCGGAGGCAGCGGCTACATCATCCGCAGCATCTCGTTGAGCGGAGCGGATTCAGGCATGACTACGCTGCCAGGATTGATCGAAGGCAGCCGCTATAGCCATGCTTGCGGAGTAGTCACGCAAGGAACTTCGTTAGCAGGCGCCGACCAGGACGACTGGGTGGAATACACTGTCTTCGCTTCGGGTGCAGGCGACTATGGCGTAACCTATCAGTACGCTGCTCCAGAGGATGGGGGCGAGCTTAAGGTTACCGTCAATGAGGAAGAGCAATCTGTTGTTGCGCTGCCAGCGACAACCGGCGCTTCTGGCCGGGCTGCAGGCACGGTTACGCTTGAAGATGGAATCAACAAGATTCGCCTGGATGTCTCGGGTACGGTTAGCCGCCTTGACTTCGTGGCAATCGGAGCGGCACTTGTACCAGAGCAGCAGCCGATCACAGAAGGCAGCGAAGCGGGGGGTAAAATTACCGTACATCTGCTTAACGGTGTCTATGCGGCAGATTTGAATAAAGACAACTGGTCCATCATCGGCCTGGATGGCATTACAGTAGCGAGTGTAGAGAGAGAGGATGATACGACTGCGGTCGTTAGGTTTGCAGGCGCAGCCGTAGAAGATTACGATTCCGACCGTACGGCCTTGCTTTCCGCAGCTTCGGATGAAGTGGACGGAGCAGCGGGAACATCGCTAACAGCGTCCATTCTGTTCACAGCTGTGAATGATCCGGAGTCCATCTCCGTAACTCCTGCACAAGTGGGTTATGATGCGGACGGCAAAGAAATCGTACTAACGATTAGCGGCGGCAAGCTGCTGGCCGATCATGTAGATGCGATCACCGTATCGGGCCCTGCTGTTGACCGCGGCGGCGTATCCCTTGCTTCCGCCGAGTGGGTATCGGCAACGCAGGTGAAGCTGAAGCTGGCATGGAACGGCACGACTTATTATGATGATCTTCAGTTGAACGTTCATGTTCCGGTCTTGGCGTATGGCGATTCTTCGGGAGGCAGCGAACTGACTGCCCGCACTGTTCTAACAGGAACGGTCAACGTGACAGATCCGATCGGCTTGCTTGATCTGAACGCGCTTGATCACTTCCATAGCATGAAGGGACTTACGGTATCCGGTTCCGGAGCAACGAGCCGATTCACCGGCATTGATGGAGGAGACTACGCGGAGTATCTGGTTGACGTGCCTGAGAGCGGCCGCTACATTGCGGAACTGACTGTAACGTCCAACTCCCAAGCCTATAACGGAATCGTATGGCAGACGAATGGCGGAGCGGACAAAACCGCTGTAACTGTGCCGAATCTGTACAACCAGGTTGTGCAAATGCGTACGGAGCTGCAGCTGACGAAAGGTGAGCAGCGCATCCGACTGGCTGCGGGAGCAGGAAACTATGAGCTGAGAGGCATCAAGTTCGAGAAGCTTGCCGTGCCGGTGACAGATGCAGAGAACGGAACGTTGAAGGTAGAAGCAGAGACGTATATAAGCGCAAGCAGCGCAGCGGTTCAGACGAATAATGCCGGAGAGGCGAACGAATTCCGGAATATCGGCTTTACCGTAGCTGGCGGCCATGTCGATTATGCTGTAAATATTGGAGAAGGCGGCTACTACAAAGTCGTCTACCGTTACGCCACTCCGCAGTCGGGCGTCAGAATGACGATCGGCAACGCGGGGGGTGCATCGTACGGAACCGTACCGTTCGGAGGAACGGGCGGATGGGACAGCTATCAGGAAGTCTCCCATGTGGTACAGCTTCCTTCAGGCGTGCAGACGCTTAGACTGAACTTTGTCGGTGAAGGAGCGAACCTGGATTGGTTCTCCCTTGAGCCGTCTGAGCCGGTCCAGGAAATCGGCGGCACCGTTGCCTTGCCGAAAGCATCGCTTAAGGTTGGCGCCTACAACGGTTCGCGCAGCGTAACGCTGAGCTCCGCCACTGAAGGAGCTGCGATCTACTACACGCTGGATGGCAGCCTGCCAAGCAAGGACAATGGCGAGAAATACAGCAGAGCGATCGCGATGAGCGGGCTAACCGTTATCCGCGCAATCGCGGTGAAGGATGGCATGCAAGACAGCTTTATCGCACCGTTCACGTATCAAATATCGCCAAGTACAAGCGGTGGAGAAGTTATCACGCCGCCCGTAACGGAAGAGCCGGAAGTGGTGGACGGCAAAGAAATTACAGCTCCTGCGCCTGTAGTGGATGAGGCTACCGGCATCGCGACGACTGCAATTACAGCAGCGGCGCTGGAAGACGCTTTGTCTGACGGAACATCCGGCATTGTACAGCGCATTACGATTCGTGTGCCAGAGGCCGATGGAGCGAAGGGCTATGAAGTGGAATTGCCGAAGGACAGCATCTCGCACAGCGGACTGAATTACTATCTGATTATCGTGACGCCGACGGGAACGATTGAATTGCCTAGCCATATGGTGGGCCAAGCTGCCGTTGCCGAAGCGAAGAAGCTATCTATTATTATTCGGGAAGCTGATAGAACAGGCTTGAGTGACGAGTTGAAAGCGCAAATCGGCTCGCGTCCAGTCGTAGAGCTGCATCTGGCTATCGATGGCGTTCCGGTTCCTTGGAGCAACCCGGATGCACCGGTTTATGTATCGGTACCTTATCAGCTGACCGAGCAAGAGAGCGGAAATAGCGAATGGCTGACGGTCTGGTACATCGACAACGAGAGCGCAGCGCATGCCGTCCCAAGCGGCAAATACGCGGCCGCCTCGAAGGCAGTCACATTCACAACATCGCATTTCAGCTCATTCGGAGTTGTCTATGTCGAGAAGAGCTTCAGCGATCTGCAGCGTTATGTATGGGCGAAGCATGAGATCGAAGTGATGGCGGCCAAGGGCGTCATTAACGGCATCTCGGAGCAAGCTTATGCACCTGAACGCCAAGTGAAGCGCGCAGACTTCCTGCTGCTGCTTGCCAGAGCGCTTGGATGGGAAGCGAAAGCCAATGTGGAGGGAATGATCGGCTTCTCCGACGTTTCCGAAGAAGATTACTACTATGATGCTGTGCTTGCTGCCAGGGCTCTTGGCATCGTAACCGGCCGTGCGGACGGGACGTTCGATCCGGGCGCGTCCATTACGAGACAAGAGATGATGGCGATGACAGCCAGAGCGCTTGCAGTATCCGGCAAGTCGCTTAAGGGCGGGGATGCTTCCCTGCTGGAGGGCTTCTCCGACCTGGGCAAGTTGGCCTCGTATGCGAAGGAAAGCGCATCGATCCTGCTGGCGAATGATATTGTAAAGGGCAGCGATGGCAAGCTGAATCCGCTGGGCCATACGACCCGCGCCGAAGCCGCTGTCATCGTGTACCGCATTTATAACAAATAAGCTTCTTTTATCATGAACATCCGCCGTGTGAGGACAACCTCCGCGGCGGCTTTTCATTAGGTACGGTTTCTGATAGGGACACTCTCATCAATCAACATCAATAGGATGCAAAAAGGGGGTTAATAAAGTGCAATGCACTCCGCGTCCAGATCGGGTATAGTATCTCAGATCGAAAACGCTGCTGAACGAATGATTGTCAGAAAGTACATGACACGGTCCGCCTTGCATCAGCAGGAAAACGCTTTCTTCCAGTCGAAGAAAGAGGCAACCGATTATACCCGCGAACCGGGAGCAGGAGGAGACTATGCCGCTCAAAGGAATCAGCATTCGCTTCCGTCTCATGCTGCTGATGATTTGCTTGACGACGCTGCCTGTCATAACGGTCACATGGCAAGCGACGAACAATACAAGAGATTCGGTAGAGAAGGAGATGCTCGACGCCAACGAATCCCGCATGATGTGGGCCAGCCAATACTTGACCGAGCTCATTCAGCAGGTGGATACGCTGTTCTATTCCCTTCATATTCAGACGGAATTAATCGAGGGCTTGTCCGCCGCAGACGAGCTGGAGGCAGGGGAGCGGTATCAGCTGCAGAATGGGCTGTTCGGCACCTTGAATACCGCCTTTTATTCGTTTTCCCGCAAAATCGATCAACTGACCTTATACCTCCATGCTACGGGGAGAGCCTATACGGTTCACTTCGCTACCAGTGGAATGGTTCATTCGCTCGATATCGGGCAGGGGCCTTGGAGCCGGATGCTGACAGAGCCGGTCGGCATTTATTTCAAGTCATCAGGCGATTCACTCAGCGCCTATCATTCTATGAATGAATTTTTGGGGCAAGCGCTTGTAGGGGGGATAGCTGTACGAATCAACGACCGGGTGTGGGAGCAGGCGTCTATCATTTTGCAATCGGAGCCCGAAAGCTTAATCTATCTCATCAATGACGAAGGGGAGCTGCTGCCCGGGTCCTCTATGACTGCTTTAACGGAGGAACTGAAAGAAAGCCTGCTTGCGATGGAGATCGAGCCGGCTTCTGTGTCCTTCACAAGGACGGCGAACTATTATTTATTTGCCAAACGTGTCGGTAACGGCCAACTGGATGTGATCAAAGCGATTCCGGCAGCGACCGTGAACCAAAGCGCTCAAAAAACGATGACAGTCGGTCTATGGACAGGAGCTTTGTTCACAGCCGTATCGATTCTATTGTCTATTATTGTATCGCTGCGGATCAGCAGGCCGATCGTGAGTCTCGCCAAGACGATGCGCAAGTCGCATATTCACGATTTCGAGATGAAATCCGTGCAAAGCAAGGATGAAATCGGCTTGCTTGAGGCGGGGTACAACTTTATGATGGGCCGCATCAAGGCGCTGATCGAAAATGAATACCAGCATGAAATCGAAGTGAAAAATGCGCAATTGATTGCTCTGCAAGCCCAGATCAATCCTCATTTCCTGAACAATACGCTTCATATGATTGGAGGAATGGCGCTTGCCAAGGGAGCGCCGGAGATATATCGCATTACGCATGTAATCGGCGACCTGCTTCGTTACTCCATCCGCTCAGATGACGACCAGACGGTGAACCTTAGCGAGGAGCTTGCGCATACCGCCAACTACTTGTTCATTCAGGAACAGCGGTTTATCGGCCGGTGTACGGTTGAGCTGGCTGCCCAGGAGGAAGCCGGAGATGTGCGTATCCCCAAGTTCACGCTGCAGCCGATAGTAGAAAATGCATTTGAGCACGGGCTTCAGCGAAAAGAAGGGAAGTGGCGTCTGGATGTGCGTATTCGCATAATTGGAGAACGGCTCATGATCATCGTGAAGGATGAGGGACTCGGCATGAGCCCAACCAAGCTGGCGGAGCTGAGAGCAGAGCTGGATGGAAGGGAGCGTGAGCCATATTCACCGGCAGGAGATCCGGCAGAGAGGAAAGGAATCGGCCTTCAGAATGTTCATGCACGCCTGCAGCTGCGGTATGGCAAGCCCTACGGCGTACGGTTGTTCAGTCACAGCGGACAAGGGACGATGGTTGTGCTGACCATGCCCGTCACCCGAAGCAGCCGGATGCGGAACAATCCATAGAAAGGGGGAAGAGACATGCATAAGGTGCTAATCATCGATGACGAGCCATGGTCCAGAGAAGTGGTGAAGGCGCTCGGCCAGTGGTCCCGTCTGGAGCTTCGCATCATCGGCGAGGCGGAGGATGGCAACGAAGGGCTGCGCAAGATTGCGGAGCTTCAGCCCGACATTGTCATAACGGACATGCGCATGCCCGGTACGGACGGGGCGGAGCTGCTTCAGGCGATGCATGAACGTTATCCGAAGCTGAAAATCATCGTCATGAGCGGATATGATGACTTTGTCTACTTGAAGCAAGCGATCCGCTCCAAAGCGGTGGAATATTTGCTGAAGCCGATCAAGCCGGAGGAGCTGGACGCTGCTCTTGCGCAGAGCAAGGCGGAGCTTGTGCGGTCAGAGAAGCCTGTGTGGAGGGAGCTTGCGCCCTTATTCGCAAGCGGTGCCGACATGCAGCGATACGGGGATATGCGGGAGCGTATCTATACGTATCTGATGGAGCTGAATAAAGAAGCGGCTGCGGCGACTTGCGACAAGCTGCTTAAGGACATAGGCGAGAATGGCACAGAGCTGGGAGCGGGCAGCGTGCTTCGCATTGCCAACGATCTTATGCTGATGCTGGAGCAATTTCTGTCGGAGCAGGAGCTGTCGCTTGCGGCGCTGCTGCCAGGGGAGGACGCGCGTATCGGCCAAGATCAGGAGCCCGGAGGAGCGCTGAAGGAGGTTGGCGTGTTGTACGGGAAGGCGATCGCTGCGCTGCTTCAGCTCAGACAATCGCGGAATCGGCTGGACATGGCCGATGTGAAGCAATATGTCGATGCCCATTACCCGAACCCGATCTCGCTGGAATCCGTTGCCGGACAGTTTCTGGTCAGCAAGGAGCATCTCAGCCGGATGTTTAAGACATCCGTTGGAGAGAATCTGACAGACTATATCGTCCGGCGGCGAATGGAGAAGGCTAGAGGTCTGATTGCCGATGAGGGCATGTCGATCAAGCACGCTGCACAGCTGGCCGGCTACGAGGATATCTCCTATTTCTACCGGGTATTCAAGAAGCATTTTGGCATGCCCCCCGGACAGCTTCGCCGGGACTAGCGAGAGACCGAATCAATATCGTACAAAAGCAAACGTTAATTTCCTCAAAAGAAAGCGCTTTATTCCTTCGTTATACTGAAGCTGCAACTTACCAATAGGGGGAATGAACAATGAAAAGAGCGCTTTTCTTGCTGCTTGCGCTAACCATGGTCATCACACTGATCTCCGCTTGCAGCTCGGGGAATAAAGGAATTGGCGAGAAGCCTGCGCCGACCCAAACCGCCGGCAATGATGAAGTGACTGCGGCTCCGAAAAAGGTGGAGCTGAAAGTATTTATGACCTTTCCGCGGTTCAAGGATCAATTCGAACAATATTTCGACCAGTTCAAGGAGAAGCAGCTGGCGGAAAAAAATATCGACGTCACAATTCAATTGGAGATGCCGAACGCCGATCAGGCGAAGCAAATCCTGCAATCCCGGTTGTCCTCAGGCGATGCGCCGGATTTGTTCACGCTCCATGCCAACGACATTCCGACGTATTATGATGCCGGCTATATTGCAGATTTGACGGGGCAGCCGTTCGTGGGCAAGCTGTATGAAGCAGTTGCCGAGACGGTGAAGTATGACGGCAAGGTCGCAGCGCTTCCGATGGAAAGCCTGTCGTGGGGGTATTTGTATAATAAGACGATCTTCAGAGACAACGGAATTACACCTCCGCAGACGCTGGATGAGATGAAGGCTGCTGCCGAGAAGCTGCAAGCGGCAGGCGTCAAGCCATTCCTGCTGGCGTTCCAGGAATCCTGGATTCCGCAGCTGATGATGGCGCTCTCCCTTGGCGGCACGGTGTCCGCGTCACATCCTGACTGGATTGAGAAGATGAATGGGGGCGAAGCATCCTATGCCGATGTCCGCTCGGTATTCGATATCATCGATCTTATCATGGCGAACGGCTCCGACAAGCCCTTCGAGACGGGTAATGAAGCGGGCTCCGCTGATTTTGCGAATGGCAAGGCGGCGATGTGGGTGCAAGGGCCATGGAATGCAGAGACTATTCTGAAAGTGAATCCGGATATGGAATTTGGGGTAGCTCCTCTGCCGGTCAGCAACGAAGCTTCTGATACAATGATTAATTTGGCGACTTCGACTTCTCTTGCCTTGTCTCCGACAAGCGCGAACAAAGAGGTCGCACAGGACCTGCTGAACTACATGCTTGACGACAAGGATTCCTCGGCACTGTTCGAGGAGCTCAAGTTCAATCCGATCTCAACGGTTCATACGTACGAGGTGTTCCCGTGGGTGAACGAAGCAAGCGAATATGTCTCCCAAGGCAAAGCTTATCTCGATCTCAAGCTGCCTAATGGCGTGACGGACGAGACGGCGAAGCAGCTGCAAAGCTATTATGTGAAGGATGCTACGCAGGATGATGTCATAGCTGCGCTCGACAAAGTGTGGCAGACGGCCGTGAAGACCAAGTGATGAATGAATCGCTAAGCAGAGTGGCCAGATTGGAGAGAGCCTTATGACATCAAGAATATGGAAGAAACACGTGATGCTGCTCGTATTCGTGCTGCCGGCGCTTGTTTTCTATGCTGCCTTTACCCTTGCCCCCGCATTCGGGGGCCTGTGGTACAGCTTGACGGATTGGAACGGGCTGAATCCGTCCTATGAGTTCGTCGGCTTGTCCAATTATGAAGAGGCGATGGGCGACCGGTATTTTTTGAAATCGCTTTGGTTTACGGTGAAATTCGTCGTGTATATGCTCGTGCTTCAGAACCTGCTGGCTATATTGCTTGCTGTGCTGGTGGAGTCGCTGGGCAGAGGCAAAGTGTGGTTCCGTACGATCTTTTTTATGCCGAACATGCTTAGCCTCATTATTGGCGGATTTATGTGGATGTTCATCTTCACAAGAGTCTTTCCCTATTTGGCGGAAAAGTCGGGGTGGATGCTGCTGGATCAGTCGTGGATCGGCGATCCTCAGTATTCCTTCTTTGCGATACTGGCCTTATCCCTATGGGGCGGCGTCGGCTACTTGATGGTCATCTATATTGCGGCGCTTCAGGGCGTGCCGAAGCCGCTCAAGGAAGCGGCTTCGATCGACGGAGCGGGCGCTTTTCATATCTTTCGCCATGTGACGCTGCCGATGATCTACCCGGCGCTGACGATCGGCGTCTTCCTGACGCTGAACAACTCGTTCAAGGTGTTCGATTCGGTATATGCATTGACGGGCGGCGGCCCTGGACGTACTACACAGGTTATCGCCATCAATATATATGAGGAAGCCTTCAGCTTCAGCAATCGCTACGGCTATGCCAGCGCCAAGGCGATGATTCTGTTCGGCATTGTACTTGTTATCACCATTACTCAGCTTGCAATTATGAAGCGGCGGGAGGTGAGAGCATGAAGAGTGGTCAATCTCATGCGGCAGCCGTTAAGAGGAGCGGGGAAGCGATGGGAGCGCTGCATGGCAGCAAGCCGTCAACGTCTCCCGGAACGGAGGATACTCGGCAAATTGGCAGACGACGGCTGGGTAAAGCAACGGTGTGGTTGTTTCTCATAGTTGCCTCCGTGATTACGTTGTTTCCGATCTATATGGCGCTGCTGAATTCGGTGAAGACGCAAGGAGAGATGCTGACGAATATATTGGCCTGGCCCGCGCTGCCGGAGTTCGGCAACTACGCAGACGCTTTTCATAAAACCCGTTATTGGCGCAGTTTGGGTAATACCTTCGTGGTCGTAGTAGTAGGGCTGACGGGCATCGTGCTGTTCTCCTCAATGGCGGGCTACAAGCTGTCGCGGACGCCGGGGAAGCTGAGCGGCTTTCTGTTCGGGTTGTTCATTATGTCGACCTTAATTCCGTTTCACTCCATTATGATCACGCTTGTGACGATCAGCAAGGAGCTTCGTCTCCAAGGCTCGACAGCGGGTCTCGGCCTGTTGTACATCGGCCTTGGCGTTGCGATGGCTATCTTTCTGTACCACGGCTTCGTCAAGTCGGTGCCTAGAGAGCTGGATGAAGCGGCCGTTATGGACGGCTGCGGGGAGTTTCGGCTGTTTTTCACCGTCATTCTGCCTCTGCTTATGCCGATTACGGCGACGATTGCGATACTCAACACGCTATGGATGTGGAACGACTTTCTGCTTCCGCTGTTGGTGCTGACAGATTACAAGAGCTATACGCTGCTGCTGTCTACGAACATGCTGTTCGGCGAGTACAATAATGACTGGTCCGCAATATTAGCGTCGCTGGTGCTGGCTATGCTGCCGGTCATTGTCTTATATCTTGCGCTCCAGAAGTATATCTTGCACGGCATTGCCGAAGGGGCGATCAAAGCTTAGTTGGTCATAGGAATCGATTCGCAAAGATAGATAGAGAAGCTTCAAGAGGGCTCATGACGACAGGAGGGAAACAGATTGACACGTAATCAAACTCGGGAAGTAACGGGATTTGTGCGAGCTGACGGACAGGTGCTTCGCAACGGGGCTGGGGAAGAGTTTATTTTTCGCGGTGTTGGATTCGGCAGCTGGCTGCTGCCGGAGGGGTATATGTGGAAGTTCCCTAAGGAGTGGGATCGTCCCCGCCGGATTGAAGGCATGATCGAGCGGCTGGTAGGCAAGGAGAAGGCGGAGCAGTTCTGGTCTTCCTACTATTATCGCTATATCGCCGAAGAGGATATTGCGAGAATTGCGGACGAAGGCTTTAACTCCGTTCGGCTTCCGATCAATAGCCGGTTCCTATTGGCTGACGATTCGGTGGTAACGTCTGGCGGCTTGACCGCTTACCGGGAGGATCGGCTGGTTCTGTTGGATCGTATGATCGACTGGTGCAGAATGTACGGCTTGTATGTCATCTTGGATCTGCACGGCGCTCCCGGCGGACAGACCGGGGCTAATATCGATGATTCAGAATTTGACCGTCCTGATCTGTTCACAGATGAGCGTCATTGGCGGCAAACGGTAGATATGTGGCGCATGCTGGCAAGCAGGTATCGGGACGACTGGATCATTGCCGGCTACGATCTGCTCAATGAGCCGCTTCCGGAATGGTTCTCTACTTACAACGATAAAGTAATGCCGCTCTACCGTGAGATTGTACGGGCGATCCGCGAGGTGGACCAGCGGCATATGATTATATTGGAGGGCGTGCATTGGTCGACGGATTGGTCCATCTTCGAGGATGCGTTCGGGGATAACCCGATTGACGACAATGTACTTCTGCAATTCCACAAGTATTGGAACAATCCCGATACGGAGAGCATCGCCCAGTACCTGGAGCTTCGCAGCAAGTGGAATGTGCCGATCTTCATGGGCGAAGGCGGCGAGAACAACAAGGATTGGTATACAGGCGCGTTCCAACTGTTCGAGGATCACCATATCTCATGGAATTTCTGGACATGGAAGAAGCTGGACACGACGAACTCGCCTTGCTCCATCCCCAAGCCGGAGGGCTGGGAGCTGCTGGTCGATTATTTGCAGGGTGGCAAGCAGCCGGATGCGATTACGGCGGAACGCATCTTATGGGACTATCTGAATTTGATGAAGCTGGTCCATTGCGATTATCTTCCGGAAGTGGTCCAGGCGCTCTTGCGCCGCGCTCCGGTTCGAATTCCGGCTGTTTTCTACGGCTACAAGGGCGAAGGCGTCAGCTATGGATTCGGTCATCCCGGTACGAACAGGGCGCAGGATACTGCATCTCCTACAGGGTTCCGTGCGGGAGACCGTACGAATATCCGGTTTGTAGACAGCGCGCGTAAGGCCGCTACCTTCGCGCATGGAGGCGGCGAGGAATGGGAGCCGGATCAGTGGTTATGCCTGGAGCTCGCGGAGGGCGATTGGTTCAGCTATGACTTCATCGGCGATGACAACGATCCGGGCGCTGAGTTGACCCTGCTGTTGAAGCTGCAGGCAGCGGGCGAAGACGGGGAGCTGGAGCTAGCACTGGATGGTCAGCCGGCTGGTCATCTGAAGGTGACGGCGGGTGACTGGCATGCTTCGGACCTAAACGCTTTGGGCGCTGTAAGGCCCGGCGAGCATACGATCACGTTGCGATGCATTGGCGGATCGCTGCGGGTGAAGTGGCTGCTGCTGGAGAAGAAGGGGCAATAAGAGCGGGTATGAAGCATTGCAGCCAGGATGCAACGTCCGGCTTATGACGACACGATACAAGAGGGCAGCCTATTGGCTGCCCTCTTGTGCGTTCCCTTTCTGATATTGGCTTGGCGTCATGCCGGTCCACTTCTTAAAGGTGGAGCTGAAGTGCCGCTCCTCCCCGTAGCCGACCAGCTTGGCGACCGCATAAATCTTGTAATGCTCGCGAAGCAGCTCCTTAGCCCGCTCTACTCTGTACTGATGCAGGTAATCGAGGAAGTTGACGCCAAGCTCCTGCTTGAACAGGGAGCTTAAGTAGGAGTTGCTGACGAACGTTTCCTTCGCGGCCAGCTCCAGGGTCAGGTTCGTATCGTATTTGGCTTTTATCAGCTCCAGCGTTGCTTGGACGGTACGGTGAAGCTGCTTCTGGTTCGATGATGTCTGAGCGATATTCTGTACGATTTTTTGTAAAATAACGGAGCAGTCATCCAGTGTCTCCATATTCGGTACGCTTTCGATCCAATTGATGGGATGATTATGCCACTCGATCGTTCCGGCAAGACGTTCCTTCGCGATGCGCTGCAAGTCCATGACGATGCCGCTGACGCGCCATATAATTTCCGGACGGGAGTAGGTTGTTCTTTCCTTGAGATAAGCGATTGCCGCGTCAATGGCGTCAACAGCGCCTCCGTACTGGCTAACCTGAAGATGGGAAAGCAGCTCTCTCTGAATTCGCTCCAGGAATGGATCTTCCATAATGGATATCTCGCCGGAGCGCTCGCCCTTCAGATCATTGAAGAGGAAGATGCCGCCCTTGCCCTGATAAAATCTTGCCTCCATCGCTTTGCTTGCTTCCTCGTAGGCTGATTTGGCATCGTTGACGGAGGGCTGGACGGAGCTGAGCGAGAGGCTGACTGTCAGGCTGAGATAGCTCTCCAGATTTTGCTTCAGCAGCCGTAATCCCTCCATATGGGAGGCATCCGTATGATTGCCGGAGCCGTTCGCCATCCAGAGCAGCTCATCGCCGTGACGAAACACTTCAAGCTTGCCGTCAAAGTGGGGACGAAGCGTCTCGTCGGTAATATTTAGAATGGCGTAGCGCATCAGCTCCAGATCCCGGTTGCTTCGAATACCCGTACCTCTCTCGCCCGCGTCAATCTCAATACGCCCGACGATGATCGGCTCGGGCTGAAGCGACAGATTAAGCTCGCGCATGGACACACCACGCTCCTCCAGCGGCATGAGCGGCTGCTGAATCCATTGAGACAGGATCCCGTTCTTCAGCAGCTGGATACTGCGGTTCCAGGTACGGCTGAGCTCAGAGAACTTGCGGCCTCTATGTTCAGCCGTCTCGATCTTCTTTTTCACGTCCAGAACGACGCGCAGGATGTCATGCGGCATGCAGGGCTTTACCAAATAATCGGATACGCCGAGAGTGATCGCCTCCTTCGCGTAGTCGAATTCGTTGTAGCCGGTCAGCAGAATGGAGTGGAAGGACATGCCCGCATCCTTGGCTGCGCGTATGAGGTCAAGCCCGTTCATGAACGGCATGCGGATATCGGTCAGCAGCAGGTCTGCTCCTGCCTCGTGCATCAAGTCAAGCGCCTGCCGGCCGTTTTCGGCTTCGCCGACAATTTCAATATCATATAATTTCCAATCAATAGATCCGACAATGCCCTCGCGGAAAAACTGCTCATCCTCGGCAACGATCATTTTAAGCGTCATGGCCAGAATCCCCCTCTTTGATTCGAACTTGGATGCGAGTGCCGATGCCTTCCCTGCTCTCGATCTCGAAGATGGCTTCCTTATAGAACAAGGCCAGCCTCTCCCGGATATTGGCGATTGCCATGCCGGACCTTGATCCTTCGCTTGGCAGCTTGGCAGACAGAGGAGCGCCGGAGGCGTTCAGCCGCTGAACCAGCTCGCTTGGCATGCCTGGACCGTTGTCCGTTACCTCCAGCACGATCCAGCCTTCCTCCCGGCTGGCCCGAATGAAGATATTGCCCGTACCCTCCGCCTGTTCGATGGAATAGATGATCGCATTTTCCACCAGCGGCTGTAGCAGCAGCTTCGGCATGCGGAAATGCCTCAGCGACGGCTCCATCTCAATCTCGAAGTACAGTCTGGTCGGGTAGCGTTTTTTCTGGAGATACAGGTAATGACGCACGAGCTCTACCTCTTGCTCCAGCTCGACAAATTCATTGCCGCTGTTCAGGCTGAGGCGGAATACCTGGGAGAGCGAGACGACCATCTCGGATATTTCCTTATCGCCCTTCTGCAAGGCGCTCCAGTTGATCATATTCAAGGTGTTGTACAAGAAATGCGGATTGATTTGGGATTGCAGCGCCTTCAGCTCTGCTTCCCGCTGCTTCAGGCTGGATGCATAGACATCGTCAATGAGTACTTTGATCCGCCCGACCATGGAGTTATACAAGTAGCCGAGCCTTCCGAATTCGTCGTTGCCCTCGATGTCGACCCGCTGCGAGAAGTCGCCAATCTGGAGGGCCTTCATGGAGTGCATCAGTTTTTTCATCGGATTCGTAATGATTTTGGCGATGATCCATGACATTAAGATGGCGATAAGGCAGACGGCAATCGTGATGGAAATCGTTGCGGAACCGATGTTTTTCAATTCTGCGACCAGCTTGCTGCGGTCCTGTATAACCACGGAATGCCAGCCGGTGATGCTGGAGACGGCATCCGAGACGATCAGATCCTCCCTTTGCTTCAGCTTATCCAGCGTCTCCGCGGGGGTGGACAATTCGATCGTACCCTCCAGCGCATAGATCGGAAGTTCGTTGACAGATAAGCCGATCCACGCTACATTGGTGGCGGCGAGCACGGTGCCGTCGTCATTCATGATGAACTGGGTCGCATCCTTGGCCTCGTGGAACAGGCTGCGGCTGAGCTTGTCGGCGTCCATGCCGACGACCAGCAAGCCGCTAGGCTGATAGCGATAGTTTTTGTACGGTTTAATGTAGACAAGCTTATGATGATAATCGCCAGGCAATACGTTATCCTCGGGGCGAAGCATATCCCAGAGCTGGTTGCCGGGGGAGGAACGCAGCCTCTCATAATAAGGCGTTTCTTTGAACCGGTCATAACTGATAGCGCTTGCAATTCCCGTCTGTGTAATGACGAAGGGGCTGCTTGCCGAGCTGTCGTTCTTCACCGCATACAGGATGAGCGACTGAATCGTCTCGCCCGTTACCATAAGCGGGAGCAGGCTCTTGAACACCAGATCGCGCCGGTAAGGCGTGTCTCCATTCAAGACCATCTCCTGCACGGATGCGTTCAGGAAGAGATAGTTCGTGAAGCTGACGGAATTTTGGGCAAAATGGTCCAGTTGATCCTTTGTCTTCACCGCCATGTTCAGCTGGGCTTGGCGAATCTTGTCGACAACCTCTCGGGAAGCAATGGAATACGAATAATAACCCGTCACGCCGACCGTTACAATCAGCAGCGGAACGACGAGCGCCAGCAGCTTCCGCTGCAGGGGCATATGGCGAAAGAAAGGGGCGAGCTTGCTCAACCGGGATCACCTGCTGTCATCATAATTAGGAATAGAAAGTGGCTTTGTGTAGATCGCGCAATCGATTGGATAATTCGTACAATCAGTATAGCAAGAATTGGGTGACCAGAGGCATGTTTTCACTTATGATCAAAAAAATGACGCAGTTCTTCTAAAATATGAAGCATATTTTTGTCGAATTCATTCGGGCTATAATGAGTGCAGAACAGGACAACAGCTTGTTCAACAATAGAAAAGGTGGGGTATCCATGAAAAAATGGCTTACGATTTGTGCGGCTATCATTCTAGTCTTCACGATGGCGGCATGCGGCAACAAAAATACGAATAACGGGAATAACCCGACGAATTCGCCTTCGAATGCGCCTGAGACGACTCCGTCCGCAGATAACGGGACTACGGAGCCTATTACGCTGAAGTTCTTCTCGGCGCTTGCTGACCGTTCCAACGGCATGGGCAAAATCGAGCAAGCGATCATTGATTCTTATATGCAAGAAAATCCGAATGTGAAGATCGAAGTAGAAGCGCTCCAAGACGAGCCTTACAAAGCAAAGGCGAAAGTATACGCGTCCACAGAGTCGCTGCCTGACATCATTCAGGCATGGGGACAGCCTTCCTTCATCAAACCGCTGATCGACAGCGGAATGCTGCTTGAGCTGAACCCGGCTGACTTCGAATCCAGCGGCTTCATCGCCGGCTCGACGGACGGCTTCTCGCAAGACGGCAAGCTGTATGGCCTGCCGCGCAATACCGACTTCCTGGTGCTTTACTACAACAAAAAAATGTTCGATGACAACGGCATTGCCGTACCGACTACGGTAACCGATCTCGTAGAAGTATCCAAGCAATTCCGCGCGAAAGGCATTAACCCGATTACGACGAATGCGATGGAGGGCTGGTCCCTTCCAATCTGGTTCGAATACGCTCAACAGCGTACTAGCGGCGACTTCAACAAAATTGACGCAGTTCTGAACGGCGAAGGCACATTCTCTGGCGATGCAGACTTCCTGGCTGCGACGCAGTCCATCCTTGATCTGGCTGATGCGAAAGCATTCGCAGACGGCTTCCTGACAGCTGACTACGGCACTTCCCGCAACCTGTTCGGCCAAGGCCAAGCGGCTATGTATGTGATGGGCAACTGGGAAGCAGGTTTGGCGACAGACGAGAACTTCCCTGCTGAATTCCGCGACAATGTAGGCGCGATCTCCTACCCGACATCCGACAAAGGCAAAGCCAGCGATCTGGCAGCATGGTTCGGCGGCGGTTATTCGATCTCGAAGAGCACGAAGCATCCGGAGGAAGCGGTTAAGTTCATGCAATACTTCTTCAAGCCTGAGAACTGGGCGAAGCAGCTGTGGCAGACTGGCTCCGGCACGCCTGCACAGAAATTCGATGAGTTCCTGACTGGCGAAGAGTCTGCACTCCAAAAAGGTCTGGTAGACGTATTCGGCTCGACAACCTCCGCATCCAATACGCCGTTCCATGATCTTGGCACGGACGAATACAAAACAAAGGTGATGGAAGCTCATCAGAAGCTGTTCGGCAAGTCGATTTCTCCAGAAGACTTCTTGAAAGAGCTTGATGCAGCGGTTGCGCTATTGCCATAACGTTCAATGAAGCAACCGGGAGCAGTGGAATTCTTTCGCTGCTCCCGTTTTTCAAACACAAGGGTCAAGTAAAGAAAAAGCGAAGCCGGGAGGCGGAGAGAACATGCATAAGCTGTTAAGTAATCGAAGAACGATCTTCGCGCTGGTTGCGCCGGGATTATTCCTGTTTTTATTCATGGTGTGCTTTCCTATTATAATGAGTGCCTATTACGGCATGACGGATTGGCGGGGGATTGGCTCTTACCAATTCGTAGGCCTTGATAATTATATGAAGATTCTGTTCGATGACCCCGTATTCTGGCGGTCGCTCATGAATGCGCTGCTGCTGCTCGCGGCGACGCTGCTGCTGCAACATCCGATTGCTCTGTTATTCTCGATATTCGTCACGAATGCGGGCAGGTACGAGAAGCTGTTCCGCACGATCTTCTTTATTCCAGCGGTTATCTCCATCGTCGTTACGTCCAAGATGTGGGTCAGTGTATTCCATCCCAACTATGGCGTGCTGAATAAATTACTGACTGCCGTCGGACTTGAAAGCTGGAAGCAGGATTGGCTTGGCGATCCCAACATTGCGATTTGGTGCGTGATCTTCGTCATTATGTGGCAAGGCTTCGGTTATGCGCTTCTGCTCTACTATGCCGGTCTTCAAGGTATTCCGAAGGATCTCTATGAAGCCGCGGAGCTGGACGGCGCTGGCCGGTTCAAGCTGTATACGAAGGTAGTCATTCCGCTTCTGAGACCAATGGTTCGCGTAGCAGTCGTTATTGCGGTGACGGCCTGTCTTAAGCAGATGGAGACCATCTTCCTCATGACGAACGGCGGACCGATCAATACGACGCAATTCGTCGGCAACTATCTCTATAAAACGGCGTTTACATCTTCCCTGTACGGCTATGGCAATGCGATCTCGGTTATCTTCGTCATCGTCTGTCTGATCATTACTGTCGTTATGAACCGCGCATTCAAAAAAGACGTAGGCGAATTTTAAGGGAGGAGATCGTAACCATGGTAAGAAAAATAACTCTGCATACGCTGTTGTGGGTCGTTGCGCTGCTCCAGCTATTCCCGCTCATCTGGCTTATTAACTATTCGTTTCTGAAAAGCGGAGACTTCTTCGGCAGCAGCATTCTGAAGTGGCCGGAGAAGCTGGAATGGTCCAATTATATCAATGCGTTCACATACGGAAGCGTACCGAAGTTTCTGTGGAACAGCGCGTTTATTACGACAGCGGCTATCCTTGTGGCTGCCGTATTGTCCCTGATGCTCAGCTATGCGTTCACGCGCATGGAGTGGAAGCTGCGGGGAGTCACGATGGCGTTCATCATGCTGGGCATGATCGTACCGATTCATGCGACGCTGCTGCCTAACTTTATCCTGTTCAACTGGATCGATCTGCTCGACAATCCGCTGTCGCTCATCCTGCCATATATCGCATTCTCCTTGCCGATCAGCATGCTGATTATTTCGGGCTTCCTGGAGACGATTCCGAAGAGCATCGAGGAATCGGCGGTGATGGACGGCTGTTCCGTCTACGGCGTCATCTTCCGCATTATTATGCCGATGACGAAGCCTGCGCTGGCAACTGCCTGCATTATGAACTTCATCAGCTGGTGGAATGAATTCATTATGGCGAACACGTTCCTGACTTCAGAGAAGTTCAAGACGCTGCCGTTCTCCATCATGAAGTTTGCCGGGCAATATTCATCCAACTACGGCGCGCAGTTCGCCGTTATGACGATGATTGCTTTGCCTACTGTCATTATCTACCTGATGTTCACAGAACAAATGTCGCGCGGCATTACGGCAGGCGCGGTGAAGGGCTAATAGCTGCTTTGCAAGCAATAAAAAGTGCTTGTATATCGAACTCATAAATCTATGGCATTAAATTGTTAACCGACAATTTAATGCCATTTTTTATCTAAAAAATCAGGGTGAACAAGAGCGTTGATTTACGATACTTTTCGTTGAAACCGGGAGTAGTTTCGCCTATTTCATCCTTTTACAATAAAGGTAACTTAGCTGGCGGGAGGAAGTGCAGGATGCAAAGAGAGACGATAGCTTCGGCGGCGACAAGCGCTGCCGTCTCCCACAAGGAGAAGCCTTTATGGAAGCGCTTCATTATGCAGTGGCAAGTGCATGTCATGATTTTTCCGGCGTTAATCCTTATATTGATTTTCAACTATTTTCCGATGTACGGCGTGCTTATGGCTTTCCAGGATTACAACCTGTTCGGAGGATTTTTCGGCAGCAAGTGGGCGGGGATGAAGCATTTTGAAGCCTTCTTCAACTCGCCGGATTTCTTCCGGGTTATGCGCAATACGATTGTTATCAGCTTGCTCAAGCTATGTATCGGATTTCCTGCTCCTATTCTCCTCGCCCTTATGCTCAATGAGGTCAGGAATATGGTGTTCAAGCGGGTGATCCAGACGATCAGTTATTTGCCCCACTTTCTGTCATGGGTCATTGTCTCCGGGTTCGTTATTTCGTTGCTGTCGGTTGATAACGGAAGCCTGAATATGCTGCTTGGCAAGCTTGGATTGATAGACAAGCCGATCAATTTTCTCTCCTTGCCGGAATACTTCTGGGCGATCATCGTTACGACGAATGTGTGGAAGGAAGTTGGCTTTGCGACCATCGTCTATCTGGCGGCGATCGCCGGCGTTGATCAAAGCATGTACGAGGCCGCTTCAATCGACGGCGCAAGCAAGCTGAAGCAAATCTTTCTGATCACTTTTCCATCGATCATGCCGGTCATTATCATCTTCTTGATCTTGAATATCGGCAGCCTGCTGAATGCGGGATTCGATGACCTGCTCCTGCTAGGCAACAGTGCGATGCTTAGGGATGTCGCGGATGTTATCGACACCTACGCGTACCGGGTCGGCATCATCAATAACCGCTTCTCTTATGCGGCAGCGGTCGGATTGTTCAAGGCCGTCATTAGCGTAGGGCTTCTGACCTTAGCCAATTTCCTAGCCAGAAGGGCGGGCACAAGCTTATGGTAATGCGGGCGACACTTAGAGGGAAAGCGGTGAAGACAGCATGAAGCTTAGCGCAGGGGACAAGACGCTGCATGTCGGGATCTATATCTTTCTGGTCATTCTGGGTTTTCTGACGCTGTATCCGTTCTGGAACTCGGCAGTTATCTCCTTCAATCTGGGGCTGGATACAGCCAAGGGCGGCATTACGTTCTGGCCGAGACAATTTACGTTCGATAACTACTTGATCGTCTTCCAGGACACGCGGATCGTGCAAGCCTTCTACGTATCGGTCCTAAGGACGCTGGCAGGCACCTTCCTGTCCATCCTGTTCACATCGGTGTTCGCGTACGGCATGTCGATCAAGGGCATCGTGTTCAAAAAGTTCTATATGGTGTTCGCCGTCATTACGATGTACTTCAGCGGAGGGCTCATTCCCTTCTATCTCGTCAATCGCGAGCTGGGGCTGATGAATACCTTCTGGGTCATGGTCATTCCAACGGTCATCAGCGTGTATAACATGATCATCTTCAGAACGTTCTTTATGGGATTGCCGAACGGACTCGAAGAGTCGGCTCGCATAGACGGCTGCAGCACCTTTGGGGTTTACTTCCGAATCGTATTGCCGCTCTCAGGGCCTGTTATCGCAACGCTATCCTTGTTCACAGCGGTCTATCATTGGAACGATTGGTTTACGGCTACGATCTTTATTAACAAGACGGAGCTGTTCCCGATCCAGACGATGCTTCAGCAGATATTGAACTCCAACATTATGACGGAGCAGTTGTCGATGGCAACCAAAGGCAATGCTGCAGCGGCGGATGCCATGAGCCGTATGCAGAGCGTAACGACCAAGTCGCTTACGATGGCGACGATGATGGTAGCGACGCTGCCGATCATCCTGGTGTATCCTTTCGTCCAGCGCTTCTTCGTCAAAGGTGTGCTGATCGGTTCGTTGAAAGAATAGCCTGAGAGCGTTATTCGACTCAGCCGCGAGGCGGAGATGAATATAGATTGAAAATCATTAGGGGAGGCTTATCTGGATGAAGAAGTCAAAGAAACTGCTGTCCGGCGTATTCACGCTGGCGCTGGCAGGAGCGTTAGCCCTGAGCGGCTGCGCGGGTAAGAATGCGCCGGCTGCGACACCCGGAACCAACACGGGCGGGGATAAAGGGAATCAAACAGATCAGAAGAGCGACGGCTTCCAATTCGGCGACACACCATTCAACTTTACGTATTATGTCAATTACGATTGGTGGACAACTGAGCCTTGGGGCGCCAGCCCGAACAGCAAGTGGGTGCAGGATAATCTGCATGTGACGGTCGAGCCAATTCAGTCCGGCGGAGCTGCTGCCCAGAAGCTTAGCACGATGATCGCATCCAAAGAATTGCCTGACGCTATGATGATGGACCGCGGTCCCGATGTGGAGCGGCTTCGCCAGGCAGGCGCGCTTGTGCCGCTTGATGACTTTATCGACAAGTACCCGAATTTGAAGAAATGGGCTGGCGAAGAGACATTGAACATGCTGAGATCGCCAGACGGCAAAATCTATCAGTTCCCGAATTGGTTTACAGCTGCGCCGACAGGCAATGACGGCTGGTTCGTCAATAAGAAGATTTACGAGGAGCTTGGCAGACCGAAGCTGGAGACGTTCGACGATCTCCATGCCTATCTGAAAAAAGTCCAGGAGACGCATCCTGATTTGATTCCGTTGGAAGTCGGACGAGAAGGCCAAGGCGTTGAGGTCATGTTCGCCGGGTTCGCGAATGACCACCCAAGCCAATTCAGTTATATGAAAGCTTTTACACAAGGCGATAAGCTGGTCACAATCTACGACAATGATGCTTACAAGGAAACAATGACCTTCGCAAGCCAGCTGTTCCGCGAGGGATTAATTACGCAAGATGCGCTTACGCAGAAGGAAGATCAAGTCAAGGAAAAGCTGGCAACAGGCAGAGTGGCCGTATTTGTCGGCGGCAACGCAACGAATCTCGGGCGTGAAGGCCATAATGCGCTTAGAAGCTCCGATCCGACAGCAGGCTATGAGTTTATCTGGCCGCTGGCGAAGCCGGGCGTAGACAAAAACAAAATCTATCCGAACGGTTATAATGCGCTCGGCTGGAACGTCAACGTTATCACGACAAACGCAGAAAATCCGGAGGCGATCTTCGCTTATCTGGATTGGATGACGGGTGAAGAAGGACAGCGAATCATGTTCTTTGGACCTCCGGGATCGTACTGGGATGAAGTGGATGGAGAAGGCGCGCCGGTTCCGAACGATAAGTGGTTCTCCACGCCGCAGGAAGAGAAGGACAAGGAGAAGCTGGAAGCTTACGTATGGGCTGGCAATGCGACATATGTCGATACGACCAAGTCCAAGATCGAAGCGAACCTGCCGGAAGAGCAGCGCAACTGGGGTGCGGTTGCCCAGCTCAACGTCGCTTGGAAGACATCGCATAACAATACGCAATTCAACAATATTGATCCGGCTCCGGATACGGATGAAGGCGTTATCCTGCAGCAGGTCAACGATATTGCGAAGGAATACTTCGGCAAGATGCTGTTCGCCAAAAACGACAGCGAGGTGCTGAGCCTGATTGAATCCGCGAAGAAGGAAACGAACAGCCTTGGCTACGACAAGGTGCTCGACTTCAGAACGAACGTATGGCAAGAGAACCTTGCCAAGATGAGCGGCAAATAAAGACAGTTCGGCCCATAGCAAGAGGATATACGGCGACGTATATCCTCTTCTTGGGCTTTTCTGTCCCATTTCAGACCGAAAGGGGGGGCGTGCATGTACAGAGTTGTGCTGGTAGATGATGAGGAGCTGGAGCTGACCGGCATTCAGAAGCTGGTGCCGTGGAAGGAGCTCCATATGGAAGTGAAAGCGGCCTGTCCGGACGGCTTCTCCGCTTTGCATTACTTGGAGGAGAACGAAGCCGATATTCTGGTGTCGGATATTCGTATGCCGATCATGTCGGGCCTGGAGCTGGCGAGCAAGGCTCAGCGGCTGCATCCCCATCTGAGGATTCTGTTCATCAGCGGATACGAAGACTTTCAGTACGCCAAGCAAGCGTTATCGATGAAGGCGAGCGGTTATGTCCTCAAGCCGATAAATGATGACGAGCTGATGGGTGCGCTCCAATCGGTCCGCTCCGATCTGGACGGGGCGAATCGGCAGCAGCAGCGGGAGCAGTCCATTCAGCAGTCAATGGTGTATTTGAAAAACGAGCTGCTGGAGCGATGCCTGGAAGGGACGCCGGACCGGGACGCAGTCATTGAGCTGATGGCCCAGTTCCGTCTCGGCGTGCAGGTTGGGCCTCTGAGAGCGGCGATTATTGAGATTGAGGATATGGATTGGCGTACGGAGAGACAATCTTCGGAAGCGGCTCATGGGGAGCTGCTGGGCGCGCTCACCTCGCTATGCTCAAGGAACGGGATGGAGATGTTCTGCCGCCTGTCTTCGCGGCGGCTTGCTGTCGTGATGGAGGAGTCGCATACCTTCGCTACCTTGGAACGGATGATGGAGGAGCTGTCAGCCAGTCACCATGCGACCTTGACGATTGGATTAGGCCAGGCAGTAGACGAGCTGGAGCGGCTTCATCTGTCTTATGAAGAAGCAAGCAAGGCGCTTGCCATGAAGATGTTCCAGGGGAAAGGGAAGATCATTGCGTATTCTTCGACCAAGGAAGAAGCGCAGGATAGCGCGCTCAATATTGAGGCGACGGTGGACGACTTGTTCGCCGCGATGACGCAATATGAGCTGGTCCGGATCGTCGATTGCATGGAAGAGCTGTTCCAGCAGGTCAAAAATATTAAAAACCCGTCGGCAGTCCGCAACTATTCCTTTTTTGTCATCAGCCGTCTGGATGCTTATTTGAACAGCTTGAATGAAAGCTTATTATCCATGACCGGACAAAACGGCTTTGCGCTCGACAAGCTGTTCGACTTCGAGACAATCGATGATATCCACTCCTGGCTGCGGCGCAAAATCTTCGAGCTGTCGGAGCAGCTTCACAATAAAAGGCAGCGAAAAAACGTCAAGCTGATCGGTCAAATCCAGAGCTATATCGACCAGCGGCTAGGAGAGAGCATCTCGCTAAAGGAGGTCGCGCAGGCCTTTTCGTTTTCTCCGAATTATTTGGGCCACTTATTCAAGGAGGAGACTGGAGAGCTGTTCAGCGATTATTTGATGCGGGGACGCATGGAGCTTGCCAAGCGGCTGCTGGCTGATACCGGGATGAAGGTGTATGAAGTGGCCGACCAGGTAGGCTCCGGCACGTTGGCCCACTTCGGCAAGCAATTCAAGGACTATACCGGCATGACGCCAGGCGAATACCGGAAGCATCTCTAACATCTATGCGCGAGGAGGCATATGCCGTGAAGAAGAAGCCGATGCTGCCGTTCGGATATAAACTAATGGTCTCCTACTTGATGATGGCGCTGATCCCCGTCATGATCATCGGGTATTATGCCTATACGACTTCAGTGAAGTCGATTAGGGAGCAGGCGGCTTCCTCCATAGAGGGCACGCTGCAGCAGACAAAGGAAAATGTGCTGTATCGGTTCCAGCTGCTCAGCCGCACATCGGATCAAATCTATTGGGACTACGCGCTGCAAGAGGATTTGAGATTAAGAAACAATGGCTGGGCCATCTACAACACGACGATTAAATCCATCGAGCCAAAGCTGCAAAATGCGGTCAATCTGACGCCGCATCAAGCGCTGCTGCGGTTCTATATCAGCAATGAAGAGTTCCCGGAAATGTATGCGCTGCATATGCCGGGCGCCGATCCGCTGCAACGTATGGAAACGTTCGAGCTGCTCCATTTGAACCGGATTAAGGACAAATATTGGTACAAGACGCTGCCAAGCGTAGATGATGGAGAGATTGATCAGTCCCAATATTGGATGCAGGTAGAAGAGGATCGCATCGTAGGCAATCTATCGTTGATGAGACGCGTATATGACTATCAAAATCGCAATCAGATTGGCTTCATCCGGGTAGTGACCAAAATCAATCAGCTGCTGAGCGGCGTCCATTACGAGAAGCTTGGCGAGAATAGCGCCGTCATTGTGCTCGACGAGTGGAACGAAGTGATCTATGCCTCGGCGCCTACCAAGCAAGACTATCCGCTACTGAATAAGTGGAACTCGGATTGGGAGAGAGGCAACCTGTCCATCCGCCAGCAGCTCCCGGATATTGAATGGACGCTGGTCGCTCTCGTCCCGGACGAGCAATTGGAGAAGCAGATCGGCAAAGTAAAGCTGATGACGATTCTGATCTGCATTGGCAGTTTCATCATGTTAGCGGTGATCAGTCTGGTAGTGTCGAAGTTTCTCACCGTGCGCATATCCAAAATCATTCAATCGCTTAACGCGTTCCGGGAAGGCCGCTTCAACAAGCGGATCCAATATAGCGGCAACGACGAATTCTATTATATCGCCGAGGCATTCAACGAGATGGGCGGTTATATCAATACGCTGATTAAGGAAGTGTATGTGGTGCAAATGGAAAAGAAAGGTGCGGAGCTGAAGGCGCTTCAGGCGCAGATTAATCCGCACTTCCTGTACAACACGTTGTCCTCCATCAGCAGGCTAGGCAAGTTAGGCGAGATCGGCAAGCTTGACCAGATGGTGATGGGTCTTGCGAAGTTCTATCGACTGACACTGAATAACGGCAAATTTATTATTCCGGCTCAGCTGGAGATTGAGCAGGCACAAGCTTATATTGCGATCCAGCAGATCAAATATGGCAGCCGTCTGGACGTGTTGTTCGACATTAGCGCTGAAGTGTACGGCTATCGAACCGTGAAGCTGATCTTGCAGCCCTTTATCGAAAATGTGTTGGAGCACGCTCTCTACCAGCCTCGTATCCATATCAAGGTATGCGCCTATGTGGAGCAGGGCCGTCTGGTATTCCTGGTCGTCGATGATGGCATCGGAATGAAGCCGGAGAAGGTAAGCAGCATTTGGTCCGATGACGATACCCGTATTGGATACGGCATCCGCAACGTCGACGACCGGATCAAGCTGCATTACGGACAGCAATACGGCGTTACGATTGGAAGTGTATACGGCGGAGGCACGTCGGTCCGTATTACGGTTCCGCTGAGCAGGCAAGACGAGACGGCTTGAAATACGTCCGACCTTCCTTCATGATGAAAGAAAGATATCGGGAAATGGAGGAAGGCGCAATGGATGAAATTAGAGGATTGGGCACGCGGGAAGAGCATGCGCGGTTAATTCTGGACAGTTATTGGCGCATGACGGGGAAAGAGCTGCTTCAGCTTAGTCCGGGAGAAGATGAGGCGAAAGCCATCGAGGAATCGTCGATCGTTATTCTGTCCCATGGTACGGAGGCGGACCCTGTGCTGAACTATGGCAACTGCATGGCCTTGCAGCTATGGGAGATGGATTGGGAGACGTTCACCAGCACGCCGTCCCGCTTGACCGCCGAGCCGTTGGAGCGGGAAGAGCGGGCGCGGTTCATGAGTCGGGTGACGGCTGATGGTTATGTAGACGAATACACGGGCGTTCGGATATCCAGCACCGGCAAGCGGTTCTATATCGTGAGTGCTACCGTATGGAACTTGATAGACGGAGACGGTACATATAGAGGACAAGCTGCCGCATTCTCCGATTACCGGCGGTTGTAGGAGGCTGCGATGAGCATACAGATTGGACTTGCAGGCTGGGGAGATCATGACTCCCTGTACCCGGAAGGCACGAAGCCGGGTGAGAAGCTGAATGTATACGGCAGCCACTTTCCGGTTGTAGAGGTAGACAGCACCTTCTATGCCATACAGCCGCAGGAGCGCTTCACTGCATGGGTAAACGGGACGCCCGAGACTCTTCGGTTCGTGGTCAAGGCGTACCAAGGCATGACAGGCCATCAGCGCGGGCCGGCGGCTGCGAAGGATGATCCCGACGAGATGGCCGAAGCCTTCCGCCGGATGCTTGTGCCGGCGCTGGATAGTGGCAGGCTGACAGCGGCGCTGTTCCAGTATCCGCCTTGGTTCGATTGCATCAGCGCTAACGTGAAGCAATTAAGGGAGATGAAGCGCAGAATGGAGGGCATTCCATGTGCGCTGGAGTTTCGGCATCAGAGCTGGTTCGAGGCGGGGATTAAGGAGCGGACGCTTGAATTCATGCGGGAGGAAGGCTGGATTCACAGCATCTGCGACGAGCCTCAGGCAGGCATTGGCAGCATCCCGACCATACTGGAGGCGACGGATAAGGACACGTCTATCGTCCGATTCCATGGCCGCAACGCGGCGAACTGGAACAATGGCGGCGGCCCCAACTGGCGGGAAGTGCGCTATCTGTACAACTATTCTGACGCGGAGCTGTCGGAGTGGCGGGACAAGCTGGAGAGCCTGCTTGCGCAGAGCCGTGACATCGCGGTCATCTTCAACAACAACTCCGGCGGACATGCCGCAGGCAACGCCAAAACCATGATGACCATGCTGGGACAGAAGAGACCGGACGGAAGGGAGCCATTCTACTCCCCTCCGCCCGGGCCGGAGCAGTTGGAACTTTTTTGACGCAATATCTGTTTAAATGAAATGGTTTTTGAAATATTGCATCAGAGCTTGAATTATCGTAACTGTAGCGTATCTTGTTACTGAACTGTGCAGTCGCAGACAAGCGGAGCGCGGGAATGTTCTGGAGAAATGGAGTGTTCGCCTTTGTAGACGGATTCTTACCCTGTGAGGGTTAAGGAAATCAAAAGAACCCGTCTACAACAGCGATCGGAAGAACATTCCCGCGCGCAGCGGCTGTGGCGACTAGCCATCCATTCATACGTTGGGCAGCCAGGCTGCAGTCCACTCCAAGACGATGATGGCGCTGTTGGACCAAAAAAACCGGGCGGAAGTGAGCCATATGACTCCCCTTCGCCCGGTCGCGAGCAGTTGAAACTGTTCTGACGCAGTAGCTGTTTGAATGAATTGGCTTGAAATGTCACATCAGAGCTTGACCTAGCGTATCTGTTACTAATCTGTACTGTCGAAGACTAGCGGAGCGCGGGAATGTTCTGGAGAAACGGAGTGTTCGCCTTTGTAGACGGATTCTTACCCTATGAGGGTTAAGGAAATCAAAAGAATCCGTCTACAACAGCGATCGGAAGAACAATCCCGCGCGCAGCGGCCATAGCGATCAGCAATCTATCAATTTAGCAGTCTAGCAATCAATACTTCAGCTTCAGCAATCCTCTCTCTCCTACAAAGGTAGAGGTATTAAACAACATCAGCGCATCGTCGATTCCGTTTTGCTCCATATAGTCGCCAATATTGCCGTTGTAGAACCGGATATCGATCATATGGATTTCCTTCACATGGTTCGTCAGGAACGGCAGCATGCTGTGCGCATAAGAGTCTTTCACGATCAGCAGCTTATCCAGATCGACCTGCTCAGGTGCGAGGTCAGAAGTTACGGTTATGAGGGCATGAACGCCGCCTTGGAAGTAGCCGTATTTGTCTTTCTTCGCCAGGTAGCTCTCATCGTAAAGGCTGTCCTTCGTCGTGTCCGTATCGGCAATATACATCTCCGAATGCACCTTGTTTTTCGGTTCGTACACCTCAATAGAGTCCGGCTTGGCCGATCCGAATTGCCCGCGCGTGTGATAGCTGCCGAGGAACGAATCCGTCACCGTGCGAATATGGAACTCGTCTTCCGTCATAGGCGTCCAGCCCATGTCTGAGGCATACGCTTTGTAAGCCAGATAGGCGCCGTACGAAGTCCAGTGATGATCCGTTTTATAAAAGAGCTCGCGGCTATCCTCCGAACGATTCTCCCCCTTAAAGAAGTCGAATCCATTCAGGAACGTCACCCCATTCCCGATCCGGTCCGCAATAAAGTCATGCACAATGCCTTGCGGGTATGCGGCAGCCTGCCACGGCAAGCGCTCCGGGTATACGCCTACTGAGTTCGGCGACAGCAACAGCTTCACGGCGGCATCGGGATGATTGGCTGCGAACTGCTTGATTGCGTCGGCATAGTCGCCAAGCATCTCGAAGTCCGGCTCGCCAAATTTTTCGAACAAATAACCGTCTTTTCCCAAGTAAATACCGTTGTTTTCTTTCTGAAGCCTCAGCTGCTCCATCATCGACTTGGTCTTTACCCAGTCGGAGCGGAACGGGAAGTGGTCGGTCACGAACAGCTCGGCGTCATCCGCGAATTGCTTCGACCAGAGCCGCTCCCAATTCAGCTTCGGCGCTTCCTGCAAATTCCGGTTCTCCGTCTCGGAGAACACCGACTTCGGCAGAAGGAAAAATAACGCGGACATGATGCCCAGCAGCGATACAAATCCCCAGGTATAAACCCGGTCCATAACTTTCTTCATAAACAGCGAACTCCCTCTCGGTTAGAACCGGAAATACAGAAACGGGTTAAAGGTTGCGTCTACCAAATAAGCGACTGATATCAGGAACAATATGCCATGCCAGACCAGTGCAACTGCGGGATGAAGCAGCGTACCGCCTGCCCGGATGCCTCGCGGCCTCTGCATCGATGCCACGATTAGCAATAGCAGCAGAATAGCGTTTGTGTAGAACAAATAGATCGTTTGCTGGTCCCAGAGCGGACTGCCATTCGCACCAAACATCGCGCCGAAGTAAGCGGTCATGTCCGGCAGCTTGTCAAAGGCGAAAAATACCCAGCCGATCAAAATCAAAAACAGCGCGTAACTGTGACGTATCCAACGAGGCAGCTTCGACAGCAGCTCCAGCGCAAACCATTTCTCGATCATCAGCACCAAGCCGAAATACAATCCCCAGAACAGGAAGTTCCAGCTGGCGCCATGCCAGATGCCTGTCAGCGCCCATACGATCAGGATGTTGCGAAGCTGGATCGACAGGCCGCGCCTGTTGCCGCCGAGCGGAATATAGACATATTCCCGGAACCAGGTGCCGAGCGAGATATGCCATCTCCGCCAGAAATCCGTAATGCTTTGCGCTGTGTACGGCTTGTTGAAGTTTTCGTTGAACCGAAAGCCGAACATCAGTCCAAGGCCGATCGCCATATCGGAATAACCGCTAAAGTCGAAATAGATCTGGAATGCAAAGGCGATCATGCCAAGCCATGCCGTGAGCACGGGCATCGTATTCAGATGTCCGGCCGAAATCTCATTCCACAGCATGCCGATATTGTTCGCCAGCAGCACCTTCTTCGCCAGGCCGATCGTGAACCGGCGCACGCCCTCCGCGAACATCTCGTTGTTCACGAACCGCTCGCGCAGCTGCTCCGCAATGGTGTTGTAGCGGACGATCGGTCCGGCTACCAGCTGCGGGAACAGGGCGACGAAGGTGGCGAAGTCCAGCCAGTTGCGCTGCGCCTTCGAGGTGCGTCGATAAACGTCAATGATGTAGGACATAGACTGGAACGTATAGAACGAGATGCCGATCGGAAGCGGAAGATCGGTCGGCGGGATGCTTGTGCCGAGAAGTGCGTTCACGTTCCCGATCAGGAAATCGGCATATTTGAAAAATCCGAGTACGCCCAGGTTCACAATAATGGATGCCGTCAGAATCCACTTTCTTGCCGCTTCGCTCTTCTTCTCTCCGTCCAGCAACAAGCCGAAGATATAATCCGTACATGTCGAGAACAGCATGAGCGCAATGTAGATCGGCTCGCCCCAAGCGTAGAAGATCAGGCTTGCGACGAGCAGAATGACATTGCGGATTCGCTTAGGGGAGAGATGATAGACGAGCAATACAGCTGGCAAAAAGATAAATAGAAATAACAGGCTGCTGAATACCATCTTCTTGTCCGGTTATTACTTCACGAGTGAATTGAATTCGGATACGATATCATCAGCCGATTCCGAAATGACGAACAGCACGTAGTCGCCTTTTTTCACAACTTGAAAGTTCTTGGCGTTCTCGTATTGGTCCTGCAGGTACGTCTCGAATTGCTTCTGCACGTCGGCAGCACGCTTCTTAACCGCTTCTTCCACTGTCGCGACATCTTTGGCATCCTTTACTTTCAGTACGGCTACCTCATTCGTCTTCACGTTCATAAGCGGCGACATAATGGCATAATCCGCAAGGATCGACGGGTCCAGGTGATACAGATCCTTCACCATGTCGCCTTCGATTGGGGCCAGAGCAGGCTGTTCCACTTTGTTCAAGATCGCATCTACGATTCCTTTGGCGGAATCCGCTTCCGCGCTGCCCGCGCCAGTGCCGTCTCCTTCTTCCTTGCCTTTATCCGCATCGTCTCCCGGATCGGTCTCTCCGCCCGAATTGGAACCTGCGTTGCTGCCGTCTTGCGACGTATTTGATCCGTTGCCGGCATTGACGTTTTTATCGGTATTGTTTCCGCTGCATGCAGTCAGGGCAACGCCCATAGCTACGACCATCAATAGTTGAAGTACTCTTTTTTTCATGTTATCCATCTCCTTGGTGTGTATCTCGTTTGTTTGTGAACTCACATTGGTACAAACGGTAGGCGTCATAATAATGTTGCACTCCGTATGCTGCTTGGGAATAACTGCTGAATGCCGCTTCATAGTAATGGCGCATCCGGCAGCCAGCGGCAAAAAAATTCGCCCAAATGAAAATAGGTATTCGATTTTCAGAGCAAACGATGATAAAATGCATAAAAGAGCTATTCCACGCGTTAAAGCGACGGCATGTAGGAGGAACGACAAATGGAGTACATCAGTACAAGAGGCAAGGTAGGCAAAATCGGATTCATTGATGCTTTTATGATGGGACTTGCTGATGACGGAGGCTTGCTGGTGCCAAGCGAAATCCCGCAGATTTCTGCGGAGACGCTGAAGGCATGGCAGGAGCTGAGCTATCAGGAGCTTGTCCTGGAGATTTTCTCGTATTACACGAACAACGAAATTCCGGAAGCGGACCTGAAGGCGATGGTAGAGGCAAGCTACTCTACGTTTCGCGATCCTGAAGTAACGCCGGTGCGCCGCCTTCATGACGGCTTGTACCTGCTGGAGCTGTTCCACGGTCCGACCTTCGCGTTCAAAGATATCGCGCTGCAATTTATGGGCCAGTTCTATTCCTATGTCGCAGCGAAGCAAGGCAAGAAAATTCATATTCTGGGCGCAACCTCCGGAGATACCGGGGCTTCAGCGATCCAAGGGGTGCGCGGCAAGGAAGGCATCAAGATCTGCATCCTGCATCCGAACGGCAAAGTGAGCAAGGTGCAGGAGCTTCAGATGACGACGGTTCAGGACGACAATGTGCTTAACCTGTCGGTTGAAGGCAACTTCGACGACTGCCAGCGGATGATTAAGGAGCTGTTCGCCGATCTGGACTACAAGTCGGCCAACCATCTGGCAGCGATCAACTCCATCAACTTTGTGCGCATTATGGCGCAGACCGTATATTACTTCTATGCGTACTTCCAAGTGGCGAAGGCGCAAGACGGAGAAATTGGCAAGGTAAACTTCAGCGTACCGACAGGCAACTTCGGCGACATCTTCGCTGGTTATCTTGCGAAGCGTATGGGCCTGCCGGTCGGCAAGCTGATTCTGGCGACCAACGAAAACAACATTCTGGAGCGCTTCATTCAGGAAGGCGTCTATATGCCAGGCGATTTCCGTGTGACATATAGCCCGTCTATGGATATTCAAGTAGCAAGCAACTTTGAGCGTTACTTGTATTATGTGCTTGGCGAAGATCCGGAGCAAATCGAGCGACTGATGGCGCAATTCAAGGCGGAAGGAGAAATCTCCATCTCCGAAGAAGCGCTGCGCAAGGTGCAGTCCGAGTTCGCCGCGCATGGCGTACTGGGCCAGGAGTGTCTGGACACGATTACCGATTACAAGACCAAATACGACTATCTGCTTGATCCGCATTCCGCTTGCGGCGTCGCAGCCGTTCAGAAATGCGCGGAGGAAGGCGAGATCAGCATCTCGCTTGCGACAGCTCACCCGGCAAAGTTCGATGAAGCGATCCGACTGTGCGGCATCGAGCAATCCTTCCCGCAAGAGATTTCTTCGTTGTTCGACAAGCCGCAGAAGCAAATTCAGGTGGACGGCAAGCTGGAAGAAATCGTGGAGCAATTGGAGAAGTTCTATAACGCATAATCGCAACAAACTCAATGAAGAGCCGTCGACCTGTGCTGGTCGGCGGCTCTTTATGCTGACGTCCTGATCGCCGATTTGGACGGCCGCATCAGACAGATAAGCGCGATGGCTATTGGGATGATGGTGAAGATGAAGGAGAAGACGGACCTTGTCTTTGGTGTAAACTCTACAAATTCCGCCGCGCTTTCATATACGGAGATGGATAGTATGACTGCTGCAATGCCAACGGGGAAGGTTGCTGTCCGGATCGTGCTGATGCCCAACGTATGGGATACGAGCTCGGAGCATGCATACAGGCAGACGGTCAGCTTCATGAATTCTGGAAGCGGATGGATAAAATGCGGAGAGGGGGGTGGCGGGCAGAAGCTTGTATGTAAACGAAGAAGCTGCCCTGCGATTCGCAAGACAGCTCCCATCAATCCTCCCGTATTTTGGAGGGGGACACTTTCTTATGTTTCTTGAACGTACGGCTGAAATAATAGATATCGTTAAAGCCGGAAGCCGCGGCAACCTCTGATACAGTAAGGGGCGTATTGCGCAGCAGATAATCCGCCTTGTCGAGACGCGCTGCAGTGACGTATTCCGTAACGGTGCGCCCGGTAAGCTCCTTGAACAGCCGGCTGAAGTGGTAGCGGCTTAATCCTGCGATGCCGGACAATTCCTCCACCGTCAGCTCTTCCCGGTAATGCTCGGCGATAAAGCGGAAGACGGGCTCGAAGCGCTCTACATTTTTCATCCGCTCGGCATATTCATCCTTCGTCAGCACGGTGGTGACATGCCCCCGCAGCAGCAGCGCCAACAAGCGGTACAGCTCGGACTTGATGGCCAGTTCGTAGCCGAACTCACGGTTCTCCAGCTCCCGGATGAGATTATGCATGCAGGCAATGGTCACTTGATCCCCTCGAATATGATTGCGCAGCAGCAGCTGGTTCTGGGAGATAGGGGCGATGAATTTGGTTTCCGCCGCGTCTACTGAGCCGCTCTGGAGCAGCGATATATCAGCAATGAGTACGTAATAGACCAGATTCGGCGCTAGACTGAATCCGTAGTGAAGCTCGTTGCTGTTCACGACAATCAAGTCGCCAGGCTTCGCGTGAATCGTTGTCGAGCCGCATTCAATTAAGGCCTCGCCCGACTCGAAGTAAAGGAATTCCAGATGCTTGTGCCAATGATGGTGGAATAGTACCATTCCTCCTTGGCTATAGCGGGAGCGATGCATTTTAATTGGAAAATGCGGATTGGGCATGCTCATCTGCTCTCGCAGCGATTCATTTTTATTGAGCTTCATAGGTGATGATTCCCTCCAAATAGCACATTTGTACAAACAAACCGCACGCCTTTGCATGGCCTTCGAACCTTTATTCATTATAATACGAAAGTATATACCTTACAAAGGTTGCAGCATCGTGTTCGCTATTATTCTACTAAAGGAGAGATGGGTCATGTCTACTGTCCAAATCGGAGTCATCGGTACCGGTTCAATCTCGTCACTGCATCTTGATGCTTACAAAAACAACAAGGAAGCCAATATTTACGCTGTATGCGATCTGAACGAGGAACGCGCGCGGGCAGCCGCGGAGAAGTACGGCGCAGAGAAAGTATATACGGATTACAGGGAGCTGCTGGCTGATCTTGTCGTTCAGGCGGTAAGCATCTGTACGTGGAACAATACGCATGCGGAGATCAGCATCGCAGCTGTGGAAGCGGGCAAGCATGTGCTGGTCGAGAAGCCGCTTTGCCGGACCGTTGAGGAAGCGCTTAACGTACAACGCGCGGTGGAAGCGTCGGGCAAGATTCTGCAAGTCGGCTTTGTTCGCCGCTATGACACAAATGCACAACTCTTGAAATCGCTTGCGAACGAAGGCGAGTTCGGCGAAATCTATTATGCGAAAGCAACGGCGATTCGCCGCCTCGGCAACCCGGGCGGATGGTTCGCGGATATCGAGCGCTCCGGCGGCGGTCCGCTGATCGATATCGGCGTCCATGTGATCGACCTGTGCTGGTACATGATGGGCCGTCCGAAGCCGGTTTCCGTCAGCGCCAATACGTACCGCAAGCTCGGCAACCGCTCCAACGTGGAGCATCTGTCCTTCTACCAAGCGGCGGATTACGACGCTGCCAAAAATACGATTGAAGATATGGCCAATGCGATGATTCGCTTCGAGAACGGAGCATCCCTGCTGGTCGATGCGAGCTTCACGCTGCATGCCAAGAAGGATGAGATGTTCGTTCGCCTGTACGGCGACAAGGGCGGTATGGAGATTGATCCGGAGACGGTGATTGTCACGGAGAAGAACAACACCATTGTGAACATACTGCCGCAGACGGATCATGCGGGCTTCCACTTCCAAAGCGCGTTCCAAAACGAGATCAACCACTTCATCGAAAATGTGCAAAACGGCACGAAGCCGCTCAGTCCTGTAGAGGACGGCGTCGAGATCATGAAGATTCTGTGCGGCATCTACGAGTCCGCGGCTAGCGGCCAAGAGGTGAAGCTATGAAACTCGGCATCAGCACATACAGCTTGTATAAGGCATTCGCAGCAGGAAAGATTAGCCTGACCGGCATGATCGAGCATATTGCTAGCATCGGCGCGGAGCATGCGGAGATTGTGCCGCTGGGCTTCTCCATGATTGAGAATCCGGAGTTAATTGACGATATTCGCAATGCCGCGAAACAACATGGCGTCGAATTGTCCAATTATGCAATCGGGGCGAACTTCGCCGGCCTTGAAGGCGAAGCCTATGAGAAGGAGATTGAACGCGTGAAGCGCGAGGTGGACGTCTGCGCAGCGCTTGGCATCAAGCTGATGCGTCACGATGTGGCCTCCTCCCAGGATCTGTCCATCGGCAACTTCCTGTCTCAACTGCCGCGCTTGGCGGATGCATGCCGTGAGATTGCGGATTATGCTAAGCCGCATGGCATTACGACAAGCGTAGAAAATCACGGCTTTTTCATCCAACACAGCGACCGTGTACAAGCTCTTGTACAAGCGGTCGGACGCGACAACTACCGTACGACGCTGGACGTCGGCAACTTCCTGTGCGCGGATGAGGATTCGGCAACGGCGGTCGCCAATAATGTGAAGCTGGCTTCCATGGTGCATGTGAAGGACTTCTATAAGCGCCCTTCCTACCGTTATCCGGGCGAGGGCTGGTTCAAGTCCTCCTCGGGCAATTGGCTGCGCGGCGCGATCGTCGGCCAAGGAGATATCGACATGCCGCATGTGCTGCGCATCGTGAAGGAAAGCGGCTACGACGGCTACATTTCGATCGAATTTGAAGGCATGGAAGACTGCTTCGAAGGCACGAAGTTGGGCTTTAACTATGTAAAGAAGCTTTGGGCTGAAATTTAGCATAGCTAAGCGGGTTCTCTAAGGCGCATAGCTGAATGGAATAGCATTTTGGAGCAGCATGTTGGATTTGGCATCCATGAAGTGAACTGGGATCCATTAAATTGTGAGGAGTTGATAGATGTGGCAGCGCCAATCATAACGAATAAAATCGGTGTTATCGTGGACAGCTTTCATGTAGGCGTGAAGGAAGGTCTGGTAAAGGCGAGCAAGGTCGGTGCGGACGGCGTGCAGATCTACGCGGTGAAAGGCGAGATGGACCCGGCGAACCTCTCTCCGGCGGCGAGGAAGGAATGGAAGTCTTATATCGAATCACTAGGGTTGGAGATATCGGCCCTTGTAGGCGATCTGGGCGGACATGGCTTCCAGGACCCAGCGCAAAACCGGGAGAAGATCGAGAAGTCCAAGCGCATTATGGAGCTTGGTCTGGAGCTTGGCACTAACATCGTGACGACGCATATCGGCATTGTGCCGGCTGACCGCAACAGCCGCGTGTACGAGACGATGCATGTGGCATGCGAGGAGCTCAGCCGCTTTGCCAGCGAGAACAACGCCTTCTTCGCGATTGAGACAGGGCCGGAGACATCCGCTCACCTGAAGTCGTTCCTGGACGGCCTTGGCACGAAGGGTGTATCTGTCAACTTCGACCCGGCGAACATGGTCATGGTGACGGGTGACGATCCTGTGCAAGGCGTCCACAATCTGAAGGATTATATTGTGCATACGCATGCGAAAGACGGCATTAAGCTCGGCCATATCGACCCGCGCGATGTCTATGGCGATTATGGCTACGAGGTAGAGCTCGACCATGAGAAGATTGCCCAGATGGCGGAGACGGGATCGGCCTTCCGCGAAGTGCCGCTAGGCGAAGGCGGCGTTGATTGGAACGGATATTTGCAGGCGCTGAACGATATCGGCTACAAAGGCTATCTTACAATCGAGCGCGAGGTAGGCACCAATCCGGAGGTTGATATCCAGCTGGCCGTTGATTTTTTGAAGAAGTTCAGAGGGTAATAGAGGAGGAGCGTCTTACAGGCGCTCCTTTATTATTTGCTATAGCGCGAAACAGCTCGAATCCTGTAAGATAGTGTCATGTGATTTTTTCCATTTTCGGGAAGGGGTATTTCGCTTGAATCGATTGTTGACCAGAATGGTGTTGTTTTTCTCGTGCTTGATTATCGCGGCGGTCGCGGTGCTGGGCATTACCATTTACCGCTCGTCGATGAGCCTTGTGGAGAATTCGCTTGGCGCACAGGCACAGATCGTGGCGGAGAGCGCTGCGTCGCTTATTGATAGAGAGAGATATGCGGAATTAACCGTCGAGGCAGGAGAGACGCCCTATTATCAGGAGCTTCGGGCAGAGATGAATGGGCTCAGAGAAACGAATGGTTTGAAATATTTGTATACGCTTGCACAGGGCGAGGAGAACGGTGAGACTTATTATTACTATATGGTAGACGGGGCTCCCCAGGATGTAGCAGAGGATGACTTCTCTCCCTTGGGTACGCGGGAGGAGAATGGCTACGAAGGAATGATCCAGGCTTTCGCAGAGGGCAAGTCAGTCGTAGGCGAGTTGACGAATGATTCCGAATACGGGGCCACAATTACAGCATATGTGCCGCTTAAGAATAGCGCTGGCGACATGATAGGTGTCATGGGAGCGGACTTTGACGCAACTAATGTCTATGCGCTTATGTCCCAGAATACGAAAACAACGCTATGGGTAGCGCTTGGCATCGTACTAGCCGGAATCGCGCTAGTGGTTGCATTGGCCAGTTATTTGACCAGACCGCTGAATCAACTGACGAATCAGGTGGCCAAAGTGCGGGAAGGCGATATGACGGTAGACATTGCGATTCATCGCAAGGATGAGATCGGGAATCTGGCGCATACGTTCCAGCAGCTTGTCTCCAATACGAGGTCTGTTATCCGAAGCATGAGAGACAATTCGGAGCGACTGCTCTCCGCGTCGGAGGATGTCTCGCAGCACGCCCGGTCCACGACGGAGGCGAGCCGTCATATTGCTGTGAGCATTCAGGAGGCGTCCGGCGGTGCTCATATTCAGGTGAACCGTGCGGCTGATATGACCAAGGCGGTCGAAGGAATGACCCGAAGCATGCTTCGCATTACCGAGTCGGCTTCCATCGTGTCGGATGTGGCTCAGGAGACGAAGGACCACTCTGACAGAGGTCATGCGCTTATTGGTCAAGCGATGTCGGAGATGGAGGCGATCGGTGAAGCGGCGGAAGCGATGCTGGCCGCGACGAAGGAGCTGGAGAGCCGGTCGGATGAGATCGGCGAGATTACGACGATGATGTCCGATATTGCGGAGCAGACGAATCTGCTTGCGCTGAATGCGGCGATTGAGGCTGCACATGCCGGAGAGAATGGGCGAGGCTTTGCGGTGGTGGCAGAGCAGGTGCGCAAGCTTGCGTCGCAGTCCCAAGCGTTCGCGGTTCAAATCGCAGAGCTGATCTCGAAGACGCAGGAGCAGACAGCACGTCTCTCCTCCGGTATGGAGAGCAATGCGGATAAGGTGCATACGGGAATGATCAGCGTGCAGGAGGCGGGCAAAACGTTCGGCTCCATCGTATATGGATTGGAGCAGGTTCATGCACAGCTGCTGGAGGTATCATCGGCGTCGCAGGAAGTGTCGGCGGAATCGGAGGAGGTTGCGGCATCCGTGGAGGAGATGGAGCAAATCTCGCGGCAAGCGGCGCAGCACTTCCAGGGCATTGCGAGCAATTCCACTACGCAGATTGTATCGATGGACGAAGTGGCCGCTTCGGCAGAATCGCTCAAGCTGATGTCTAATGAGCTGACTTCTTTGAATAAGCGATTTATTGTGTAGGCTGAAAAATAATGCCATGCGGTGGCCTCTTGGAGGCCGCTGCAATTTTTTTGCATTTAATTCGGTGTAAAGGTATAGGAATAAGGTGGACTTAAGGTTATAATCGGTAATAGTGTATAATCAAATCAAATGGGCTGACGCGAGCGAATGGTCGCGAGGGGCCAAATCTATTCGTTAAGGAGTATGGATCATGGCAAAAACGCTTATTTTCGGGCACAAAAACCCGGACACCGACACAATTACTTCGGCAATCGCTTACGCGGAGCTGAAGAGCAAGCTTGGCGCGGACGTTGAAGCGGTTCGCCTCGGCGAAGTGAACGGCGAGACGCAATATGCGCTGAACTATTTCGGCATTGCGGCACCGCGCCTGGTAGAGAACGTAGCGGACGAAGTGAAGGACGTTATTCTTGTCGATCATAACGAGCGCCAGCAGAGCGCGAACGACATCGATAAAGTACGTGTGGTTGAAGTCATCGACCATCACCGCATCGCGAACTTTGAGACGGCAGGCCCGCTTTACTTCCGCGCTGAGCCTGTGGGCTGCACAGCTACCATCCTGAACAAGCTGTACAAAGAAAACGGCGTAGCGATCCGCAAGGAAATCGCAGGCCTGATGCTTTCTGCTATTATCTCGGATTCCCTTTTGTTCAAATCCCCGACTTGCACGGAGCAAGATGTTGCGGCAGCTCGTGAGCTGGCAGAGATCGCTGGCGTGGATGCGGATGCTTACGGATTGGACATGCTTAAGGCAGGCGCTGATCTTAGCGACAAAACAATCGAGCAATTGATCTCCCTGGATGCGAAGGAATTCTCCATGGGCAGCTACAAAGTTGAAATCGCTCAAGTAAATGCGGTGGACACGAACGATGTGCTGAATCGCCAAGCGGAGCTTGAGAGCGCGCTGAACGGCATCATCGCGGCGAAAGGCCTTGACCTGTTCGTGCTGGTCGTAACGGACATCCTGAACAATGACTCCATCGCGCTGGCGCTTGGAAGCAAAGCGGATGCGGTAGAGAAAGCCTATAACGTATCGCTCGAAAACAATAAAGCGCTGCTGAAAGGCGTTGTATCGCGCAAATCGCAGATCGTTCCGGTTCTGACGGAAACGCTGAGCGCGCTGTAAATTTTACGCGCATTCTTCGATTATACGAGGCAGTCCAGAGCTTCTTTTATGAAGCTTTGGACTGCCTTTTGCGTTATACTGGTATGTGCCAGTTGATGCAGAGGCAAGATCAGGAGGATATGATATGTTTGAAATTAGAGAATATACAATTGAACGGATGAAAGACCCGTTCGGCATCTTGTCCGGGGAGCGCTATGAGCTGCTGCTGGAGCTTGACGTTGATGAAGAGGACGAGCTGTATTCGGAAGAGGGCGTAAGGCTGCGGGTTGTCTATGTGAAAGATAACGAGGCTTCGCGTATCGTCAAATATGAATTTCTGAATGGGGCTAAAGGCTCGTATATCGATATGGAAATGACGGAGGAAGAAGAACAATTCGTCGATGCATTCTGCAAGGAGCAGGTTGCTCTACCGATCGAGGACTAGGATTGCGCCGGAGTTTGTTATGAGCCGCGTCTCTCCTGCATAAAGTTCAAGAAGAGCAACTTTACACCGGGTGTGAAGTGAACCTGATGCATAGGGGGAGATGACTGTGCGGGAGCCGTTTCGGAACGAGCCGTTTACCGATTTCACCCAAAGCGATGCCATTGCCGAGTTTCAGGCTGCGCTGCGGACTGTTGAATCCCAGCTTGGCCGTGAATATCATCTGAAGATTGGCTCCGATTTCGTGGAAACTACGACGAAACGGAAGTCGATCAACCCTGCTGAAATTAAACAGACGATCGGGACGGTCTCGCAAGCCGACGCGGAGCATGCGCATCGAGCTATGCTGGCTGCCGCTGCCGCATTCGAACAATGGAAACGGGTTGATCCGTCGGCAAGGGCGCGCGTGCTGTACAAGGCTGCAGCCATTCTAAGACGCAGAAAACACGAGTTTTCTGCTTGGCTTGTCTTTGAGGCAGGCAAGACCTGGGCGGAGGCGGACGGAGACACGGCGGAAGCGATCGATTTCATGGAATATTACGGGAGAGAGATGGAGCGATTGTCCGAGCGGCAACCGCTTATTCCGCTTTCGGGTGAGGATAACGAGCTCCTCTATATTCCGCTTGGGGTGGGCATTGTCATACCGCCATGGAATTTCCCGCTGGCCATTATGGCCGGCATGACGATGGCTGCTGTGGCAGCTGGCAATACAGTGGTGCTGAAGCCGGCAAGTCCTACCGCTGTTATTGCGGCGAAGTTCGTGGGGCTGCTGGAGGAGGCAGGCTTGCCCGATGGCGTGGTGAATTATTTGCCTGGTGCGGGAGGAGAGATCGGTGACTTTCTGGTGGAGCATTCGTTAACGAGATTTATCTGTTTCACCGGCTCCAGGGAGGTCGGAGTCCGCATCAATGAGCGAGCGGCCGCTGCCAAAGGAGACCAGCGATGGATCAAGCGTGTCATAGCGGAGATGGGCGGCAAGGACACGATTATCGTCTCCGAAGATGCGGATCTGGATCTGGCTGCGGAAGCGATCACGGCATCTGCCTTCGGCTACTCCGGGCAGAAGTGCTCCGCATGCTCGCGAGCTGTCGTGGAGGAATCGGTCTATGAGGCGGTTTTGGAAAAAGTGGTGGAGCGCACGCAAGCGCTTGTCATGGGGAATCCGGCAGAGTTGTCTACGATGATCGGGCCTGTCATCGACGAGAGGGCCTATATGAATATATTGAAATACATTAGTATCGGAAAATCGGAAGGGACGCTCGTGCTTGGCGGGCAAAAGGGAAGCAGCTCCGGTTATTATATTGAGCCGACCATCATTAGGGATGTTATGCCTTATGCGCAGATTGCGCAGGAGGAGATATTCGGACCGGTGCTCGCCTTCATCAAGGCCGCGAATTTCGATGCGGCGCTTGATATTGCGAACAATACGGAATATGGTCTGACAGGTGCGGTCATCGCACGGGACCGAGCCAAGCTGGAGCAGGCCCGGGAGCAATTCCATGTCGGCAACCTGTACTTCAACCGCAAATGTACAGGCGCCCTTGTTGGCGTTCATCCCTTCGGCGGCTTCAATATGTCGGGTACCGATTCCAAAGCAGGCGGAAGGGATTACTTGCTGCTGCTGACGCAAGCCAAGGTCATAGCAGAACGATTCTAAAGCTTCAGCTTGATGGATTTCTTCATCAGCGGATACAGCCACTTCACGCCGCTTGGCGTGAGGGTGTCCGCTGCAAGATGGGACAAGTAGCCCAGCATGGCAGTGACAGCTATCCCGTCCAAGCGCAAGTATTGCTCGAGACCGAGGCCAAGCCACCACCATATGGGCAGCATCCAGATCGTATGAGTCATGCCGCGGTGCTTCAGCCATGGCGCGATAATGACAAATACGCCAAGTCCAATCAGCCATAGTTCTTCCATTGTGGTGCCAAGCGATATAAGATACAGACCGACGGCGCTGACGAGCGCGTTACGAATCGCGCCTTGCTTCATCGTCAGTCCGATAAGCACGGCGGCGAGGCTGCCGCCTGCTGCCAAAGGCGAGATAGGCTTGCCGGTCAACCATAGGTAAAGAATGATGCCCATATACAGAACACCGCCCCAAAGCGCGAGTTCCCTGATCTTTTTGCTAGCTTTCGTAATTTTGCTGCTTAGGATGCTCGGTCCGTCAAGGTCGGGACAAAGCGCGGAGAATGCCGCAATGCCGATATACATATGACTTTCCGACAGGTCGGACGAATAGAAGGCCGCGGCTCCTGCGCCGACAACCGCTCCGATTGCCAGATGGGTTTTTCCTCTCATGAAACCTCCAGTAGTTGCTTTCTTGATGATAGGCAAAAATGATGTCTTAAGCGGGTTGGATGTGCATCCAGTGGACAGGGATAGATTGAATGATTCCTGCCGGTATGCTGAAACAATAGAGTTCCGGGGTTTTACAGCCCGTTAGAGATGCTCCTTATTCACCTGCTCGTTGCGGACCATCTGCTCAAGCTTCTCGACGAGCTTGTCGTGGAGGGGATCTCTTTTGCGAATGCCCCAAAATGATTTTCGTTTCTCTGCTTGCAGCAGTGTTAGCAAATACTGTTTTTCCTTAAGCGTGAACATAATAAGGCCAGCCTCCTCTCGTCGTATCTGTATGTTCGCTCACAGGTTAACCTTGCTTTATTATAGTTGATTCCGGCCTCCGATGAAATGTTCGAGCTGTTCAAGCAGCGTTCTGGTTGCGCTTATAGTGGCAGTCTTGAAAACCTAATGCTATAATGGGGGCATCATTTAGATCAGATGTGGTGGGATGCCGGATGGAAAATGGAATTGCGTCAGCAGCATGCGATGATACATGCGCTGGCACGGAAGCGGATATTGGTATCGTCAAGGAGAAGCTGGTTGACGATTCGACGGCGATAGAATTGGCCGATCTATTCAAGGCGCTCGGCGATCCGACGCGAATACGGATTATTCATGCGCTGCTTCAGTCAGAGCTATGCGTGCATGATTTGACAGAGGTGCTCGGGATGGGGCAATCCGCTATCTCCCATCAGCTGCGGCTCCTGCGCAATATGCGCATCGTGAAGCGCCGCAAGGTCGGCAAGACGGTCTTCTATTCACTCGATGACGATCATGTGGAGCAATTGATTGTACTAACGCTTCAGCACTTGAAGCATGGGTAAGTGAGATTGATATGCAATGAAAAGCGTTCTGGTTGAAGTATGAATACCACGCGTTTCGCCCGTTCCTTCCAAGGAAACGGCGGCGCGTGGTTTTTTGTATGCCTGATGGCAAAGCTGATAGTAGGGTGCTCTTAGGTGAATAGTGAAAAAATCTGTATACATGCTTAGCATTAGACTCGAACCAGGAGCTTTAAAACAACAGTTGCCAAGAGGAAATGTGTAACATATAATACATATGAGCATATGTTCATATATTAACTTAATGTACGGTCACAGGGGAGGAATTCGGTATGAGCACGACAAACTCAAGGGGCGGCTCCAGAAAGGGCAAAGGGGGAGCTGCCCATTCGAAGCACAACCATCACGAGGGTCATTCGCATAACCATACGCACGATCAATCACATGCACCTAAGGATTCACATTCGCAGAAGCATGCTCATTCTCACAATCATTCGCATTCGCACAGCCATTCCCATGGGCACGGCCACCATCATCATGGCCCGAACAATAAAGCGGGATTGCTGATTGCGCTTATCATTACAAGTACCATAATGGTTCTGGAATTTGTCGGCGGCCTTGTTACCAATTCCTTGGCGCTGCTTTCGGATTCGGGCCATATGCTGAGCGATGCAGGAGCGCTTGCGCTTAGTCTGATCGCCATGTGGTTTGCGGCCAAGCCTGCTTCGCCCAACAAAACATACGGCTTTTACCGGTTTGAGATACTCGCTGCTTTGTTGAATGGCGTAACCTTGTTCGTTATAGCCGGATTTATCGTAGCGGAAGCGATCGAGCGGTTCCAGGACCCGCCGACTGTCGCCAGCGGCTCCATGATGATTATTGCGAGTATTGGATTGCTCGCCAACCTGGCCAGCGCATGGACCTTGATGCGCAAAGGCGACGTACACGGCAATTTGAACGTAAGAAGCGCATATTTGCATGTATTGGGTGACGCGCTTGGTTCGGTAGGCGCGATTATAGCAGGGTTGCTGATGATGCTGTTCAATTGGTATATCGCTGATCCAATCATCAGCGTCATTGTCGCTTTGCTCATTCTGAAGAGTGCTTGGGGTATCATCAAATCCACCATCCATATTCTTATGGAGGGAACGCCGATTACGATTGATGCGGAGAGAGTGAAGGAAGTGCTCCTTGGCATCAGCGGGGTTAAGGATGTTCATGATCTCCATATCTGGACCATTACATCCGGACTGGATTCACTCTCCTGCCATGTGCTGATTGAGGATAGCGCAAGCAGCCAATTGGTATTGCAAGAAGCTGTCCGGCGTATCGAGCAGGAATTCCAAATTCAACACACAACCATCCAGGTAGAAAAATCACATCTCCAGCATGCTGAGTTAAAAGTATAGCTGCTTGTGAGCTGATCGAGGGGACAGAAAATAGAGATGAAAATTGCATAAAAGCAACCTGATGGTATGGCATTTCTGATGACCCGGTATAGCGTTGCCATACACCACTAATCGCGCCATGCGGACGGAAACCCGGAAATAGTGTTGCCGAGAAACGTTAAAAGTACGAAAGTACACGAAAAGGAGAACTAGTGTTGCCACACACCACTAAACGCAACAACAGGGGCGCGCATCAGAGAGCACATGCGGAGTAATGAACAAAGAGAAAAGGGCAGTTCCAAGTCGTTAGCGACTTGGAACTGCCCTTTGTTCATTTCACCAGCCAACCGGCTGCACTCGTCAGACAATCATCAGTCATTATACGGCTACCTTGTAGCCGCAATCGATTTGGAGCGGTAGATTTGCGAGCCGAGGAGGAAGCAGACGACTCCCCAGATGGCCATGATGCCCATGCCCAGCCAGAAGCTGCTGGATAATACACCGTTCGCATAGATGAGTCCGTCGCGCAGACCGTCTACAAAGTAGGTGAGCGGCAGCATCTTTGGAACGGGCTGCAGCCATTCCGGCAACGACTCCAGAGGGAAGAAGACGCCGCTTAAGAACATCATCAGCATACTGGAAATATTGGCGACGCCCATGTAAGCCTCCATCGTTTTGCTGAAAGATGAGAACAGGTAGCCCATCGCATTGAAGACGAGCGCGCCGACGAAAAAGGCGATTGCCAGGCTGGCGAAATTAATATGCAGATTCGCGCCAAAGGCGAACACGCCGATCAGACCTAGAATGACTACCTGTATAATGCCCAGCATTAATCGGACAATCATTCCCGCAAGCCCGAACAGTCCCATCTTGGCAGGCGTCATCCGCAGACGCTTCAGCAGACCGCGCTTGCGCATATCGACCAGCTCGACCATGCCGAATAGGCCGCCTTGAGCAAGGGACAAGCCGATCATGCCTGTCATTAGAAAGTCTTGATAATTTGTATCGTCGGATGCCGAGGTGATGGAGTCCATGCTGATCGTATATGTAGCTGTAGCGCCGACAGCGGCAAGATTCGCCTGCTGGATGAACCGGTCCAGAATACCGGATATCGCTTGTGTCGTTGCGCTGCCTTCACGCTCGCGGTTGACGATGAGTCCGACCTCGGACACTCCTTCTGTCTCCGGGAGAACGATTAAGGCGTCAATATCTTTGTTTTCGACCCATTCTCGGCCTTGCTCCAGCGTAATGGGAGTTTCTTCTTTCATCTCAAATACCGGGATTTGCTGTAATTGAGAGAGCAGCATGCCCGAAGAGGCATTAGGTACGGGATCGGCGACGGCAATCGTAGCCTTGAAGCTGCTGCTGGAGCCGCTGCCTCCGAATATAATCATGAATAAGACCATTAGGATAATGGGGAAAAAGATATTCCAAAACCATACCTGCTTCTCCCTGAACATCATTTTCAACTGTGCGGTGAACATACTGGCGAATTGCTTGGCAGCCATAGCCTTAATCCCTCCATTCCTTGCCGGTGAAGGCGATGAATACATCCTCCAGGCTCATTTCCCGGATTGAGATTTGCTCGACGCGGTAACCGCGGTCTTTTGTAAACCCGAACAATTCATATAGTGTTTCTTCCGGCTTGGTAGTCCATATTTGCAGGGAGTCGCCCTCCAACTGAGTGCGAACGACTGCATCTTGCGTGCGCGCTACTTCATCTGCAGCGGCAGCCGCTGCAGCGCCGTCCAGAAAGGACAGCCGCACTTCGCGTTCCTTGGTCAGACTGTCGATTAAGGCGGAAGGCGTGTCGAGCGCCACAATTTTGCCCTGATCGACGATACAGACTCGATCGCTTAGCTTTTCGGCTTCCTCCATATAATGGGTGGTAAGAATCGTCGTTTTGCCGAGCTTCTTCAGCTTGAGGATAATATCCCAAATGTTGCGACGCGCCTGAGGATCAAGCCCGGTTGTCGGTTCATCAAGAAATATAATCTGCGGGTCGTTCACCATAGCGAGCCCGATTGCCAGCCGCTGCTGTTGGCCGCCGGACAGCTTCTTGACGTGCCGGTTCCGTTGGTCGGTCAGGTTAATCATTTCCATGACTTCAGCGGCAGAACGGGATTTCGGGTAGAAAGTGGCGAACAGCTCCAGGTTTTCCTCAACGGTAAGCAAGTCGAATATGGCGCTGGATTGCGGCTGAACACCGATGTTGTATTTAATTTGCTCGGCATCTCTATCCCAGTTCTTGTCTCCGAATTTGATTACGCCGGCATCTGGAGGCAGCAAGCCTTCAATCATTTCCAAAGTGGTCGTTTTGCCAGCGCCGTTCGGTCCGATAATGGTGAAAATCTCTCCGGGCTGGACGGAGAAGCTGATGCTCTCCACGGCCCTGGCGTCACCAAATGACTTGCGCAGGTTCTGGACTTCCAATACGGGCATGTCTTCAATCGCTCCTTTGTTCAGCATATTGTGTACTTCTCTTTATTGTAGGGCTGTCATAAAGCTTGCGCCTAGCGTCCAGAGCCTGCTTTTCTCTCGGTCTCTAGACGGATACGGCATGCGAGACAGTAGGAATCCTGCTCGTATCAATGCTATGATTAGGAGTGTTCTGTCATACATATTACAATTTCATGGTCTTCTTAGTGGAAGGAGCAGCAATCATCTATGTGGATCACCTTTTCCATCTTCGCGGCAATCAGCTTTGGTCTTCGAGGCATTCTCTATCACTGGACCAGCCAGAAGTCGCTTAATCGCAATGCCCTGCTATGCGGTACGTTCGCAATGGGGGCGCTGGTTAATCTCGTTATCTCGCTTGCTATCTCCTCAACATGGTCGCTGGCCTGTCTGATCGGTATCCAAATGGGACTGTTCTCTTTTGGCGGCAATGCCAGTATGTTCAAAGGTTTTGCAGTAGGGAAAGCCTCATTGGTGGCGGTGTTGACTTCGCTTCCTTCAGTTGTTGTCGTCATTGTGGCTTTTTTCCTATGGAATGAAAGGCTTCACCTCATGCAACTGATCGCCTTTCTCATTATTGTAGGCGGTGTGCTGCTTGTCCGGTATTCCAATGATTTGTCGTTTAAAGATTTGAAGGGGGCGCAGTGGGGCATATTGGCGACGCTTCTATTCGCGTGCAACGACCTGTCCGGCAAATGGTCGACGATGATGGGAGCGGAGCTGTATCCCAGCATGTTCATGCTGTTCACCACGGGAGCGATCTGCTTCGGCCTGTGGTGGCTGAAGGACCGCCGGACGGAAGCGACGGCGGCGAAAGCACAGATTGCTGCAGCGTCCGCCATGCCCGTTGTTCAAGCGAATGCCGGCATGGCTGCTCCGACCAAAGTCAATCGTTGGAGCGATAGACGGACGTTCCTGATCGGCATGGCGGTCGGCACGACGAATACGCTTGGCATGATGCTCATTATTACGGCATTCGGATTAGGCAAGGCGGGCCTGGTATCGGCTGTTGTGGCGCTAAATGTGCTCATTGTGCTTTTATATACCCGATTTATCGTCAAAGATAAGTTTACACGCACCGAAGTTGCTGGCATTGTGTTGTCATTCCTCGGCATTCTTCTGATGCGATTATTTGGTGCTTGATTTAAGCCAAAGCTGAAAAATTGAAACCGGTCTCTTAATCTGTATAATTAAACTATTGAATAGTTTACAACTAAAGTTTTGTAGGGAGATGAGCCGGAAGCATGTTGAAGCTGTTTCGTTTTCTAAAGCCCTATCGCATGGTCATTGTACTGGTCATGGCGCTCATCCTGCTGCAGTCGCTTGCGGAGCTGTACCTGCCAACCTTGATGGCGGATATCGTCAATCTCGGCGTGGTGGAAGGGGATACCGCCTACATCTGGCGTATGGGCGGCTATATGATGGGAGTGACGATCATCGGTACGGTCGTCTCGGTGTTGGCGAGCCTTTATGCATCGCGCATTTCATCGGGATTTGGCCGTATTGTCAGGGGGAAAGTGTTCTCCCATGTCGAGAAGTTCTCTATGCATGAGTTTGACAAGATCGGGACGGCGTCGCTTATTACGCGCACGACCAATGACATTAATCAGGTGCAGCAAGTGTTGATGATGATGCTCCGCTTGATGGTCATGGCTCCAATGATGTGTATTGGCGGCATTATTATGGCACTGTACAAGGATGCACAGCTGACGCTGGTGCTGCTCGTCGCCCTGCCGGTGCTGGCAGGGGCAATCTGGCTCATTGTGGCTAAGGGCCTGCCGTATTTCAAGGCGATCCAGAAGAAGCTCGATCGGCTTAATCTGGTGCTGCGCGAAGGCTTGACGGGCATTCGCGTTATCCGTTCCTTCAACCGTACGGAGCATGAAAGAGGCCGATTCGAGGACGCGAACCGCGATCTGATGAATACCGCAGTAAAGGTGAATCAGATTATGGCGGTTATGATGCCGGTCATGATGCTCATTATGAATCTGTCGACGATTGCGATCGTCTGGTTCGGCGGCTGGCGTATCGATAGCGGCGCCATGGGTGTGGGCGATCTTATGGCATTCATTCAATATGCGATGCAAATCATGTTCTCCCTTCTGATGTTCTCCATGATGTTCGTTATGGTGCCGAGAGCATCCGCATCCGCTGTCCGGATCGGTGAAGTGCTAGACTTACAGCCGTCCGTGACTGACGCAAGCGGAGCTGTAACAGCCCTTCGTCATTCTTCGGGCGTAGTGGAATTCGACAACGTCTCGTTCAGCTACCCGGGAGCGGAGCGTTCGGCGCTGTCGGATATCAGCTTTCGCGCATTGCCAGGGGAAGTAACGGCCATTATTGGCGGGACGGGCTCGGGCAAGAGCACGCTGATTCATCTCATTCCGAGATTTTTTGATGCGGCAGCGGGTTCGGTTCGAATTGGGGGAACGGACGTTAAGAGCTTGTCTCAGGACCAGTTAAGGAAGCATATCGCTCTCGTACCGCAGAAGGCAGTCTTGTTCTCCGGTTCGGTGCAGGACAATATTCGCTACGGCAAAGAGGATGCAACGGATGAGGAAATCCGCCAAGCTGCGGAGACGGCGCAGGCGCTTGAATTTGTGGAGTCGATGCCAGAGGGCTTCGAATCCATCCTCTCGCAGGGCGGGACGAATCTGTCCGGCGGGCAAAAACAGCGCTTGTCCATCGCTCGTGCTCTGGTGCGCAAGCCAAGCATCTATCTGTTCGATGACAGCTTCTCCGCGCTTGATTACAAGACCGATGCCAAGCTGCGGGCGGCGCTTAAGGAAGTCACGACAGATGCGGCTGTCCTGATCGTCGCCCAGCGGGTCAGCACTGTCATGGATGCCGACCGGATTATCGTCCTTGACGAAGGCCGGATTACAGGCAGCGGCACTCACCGGGAGCTGATGGAGAGCAGCGAGGTATACCGCGAGATCGTGGCATCGCAGCTGTCAGAGGAGGAGAGCGCATGAGCGAGCATAAGCAGAACAAAGGCGGCTCCGGTGGCGGACCGAAGCCGATGGGATTCGGTCCCGGCGGCCCCGGTATGATGCCCGGCCAGAAGCCCAAGCAGTTCAAGACGTCATTCAAGCGGCTGGCGGGATATCTGAAGCCTTTCCGGATGCAGCTGATTCTCGTTTTGTCCGCCGCTATCCTCAGTACGGTCTTCTCGATATTCAGTCCGAAAATATTGGGTCAAGCGACCGATGAGCTGTTCAACGGGCTAATGGACAAGATGAAAGGGGTTCCGGGAGCGGAGATTAATTTTGAGACCATCGCCTTCATCCTGGCTCTATTGGCGGGACTTTACGTCGTCAGCGCGATCTTTGCTTTTTTCCAGCAATATCTGATGGCTGGCGTGGCTCAAAAGGTGGTATACCGGCTGCGGAATGAAGTGAACGAGAAGCTGGGAAGGCTTCCGCTCAAGTTTTTTGATGCCCGGTCGAACGGAGATATATTAAGCCGCGTCGTCAATGACGTAGACAACATTAGCAACACTCTTCAGCAGAGCTTGACGCAAATCATTACTTCTGTCGTGACGCTGGTCGGCGTCATCATTATGATGCTGACGATCAGTCCCCTGCTGACGCTCATTCTGGTGCTGACCCTGCCGCTCAGTTTTATCGTGATTGCGATGGTAGCCAAGCGCTCGCAGGTCTATTTCAAGAGCCAGCAGGCTGAGCTGGGCGAGCTTAACGGTCACGTAGAAGAAATGTATACGGGCCATACGATCGTGAAAGCGTTCGGCCGCGAGCGCCAATCGATCGAGCAATTTGAAAGCATTAATGATCGTCTCTATCAATCAAGCTGGCGCGCGCAGTTCATATCCGGCATCATTATGCCGCTTATGAATCTGATCGGCAATATCGGTTATGTGTTCATCTGTGTAGTCGGCGGTATTCTGGTGACGCGCCAGACGATTACGGTCGGCGATATTCAGGCGTTCATCCAGTATGCCCGCCAGTTCACGATGCCGATTACGCAGACGGCGAATATCGCGAACATCATTCAATCGACGATCGCTTCCGCTGAGCGCGTCTTCGAGCTCCTCGACGAAGAGGAGGAGTTGCCGGAGCCGGCCAAACCTGTCGTATTGTCTTCTCCAAAAGGCGATGTAGCATTCCGAGGCGTTCAGTTCGGCTACAAGGAAGACGCTTTGCTAATCGAGAACATGGATATTGCCGTTAAGAGCGGACAGACGGTCGCTATTGTGGGGCCGACTGGCGCCGGCAAGACGACGCTTGTCAACCTGCTGATGCGCTTCTATGAATTGAATGGCGGCGAGATCACGATCGATGGGCGGAATATACGCGAGATGGAGCGGGGCAGTCTCCGCAGCTTGTTCGGGATGGTGCTTCAGGATACGTGGTTGTTCAACGGCACGATTAGGGACAACATTGCGTACGGACGCGCTTCGGCTACGGAATCCGAGGTTGTCGATGCGGCAATGGCCGCCCATGCCGACCACTTCATCCGTACGCTGCCGGACGGTTACGATACCGTGCTGAATGAGGAAGCCTCCAATATATCACAAGGGCAGAAGCAGCTTCTGACGATTGCGCGGGCAATCCTGGCAGATCCTCCGATTCTCATTCTGGATGAGGCGACCAGCAGCGTTGATACGCGTACAGAGCTGCAAATCCAGCAAGCGATGCAGCATCTGATGGCGGGACGGACCAGCTTCGTCATTGCGCATAGGCTGTCGACCATTCGTGACGCCGATCTCATCCTGGTGATGAACAAAGGTTCTGTCATCGAACAGGGCACGCATGAATCGCTGCTGTCGCAAGGCGGCTTTTATGCCGACCTGTACAACAGTCAGTTCACAGCGACAAACAAGTTAACCGCAGGTTAATTGAATAGAAACGGGAGGCCATCTTGGCTGTCGGCATGATGCCGCTTGCTTAAGATGGCCTCTTTGCGTCTAATCGTAGCGGCGCAGCTTTTGCTATTGCACTACAAGCCAGAGCAGATATTTCACATGATGAGTCGTACTCCATCCGTCATGATTGACGTTACGTTAATTGATCCAGAGCGGCGATAATGCCCTTGCATCACCCATACGTCTGATAAGCAGGTTGGTTTTAAGAGGAGAAGCTGATTCGGTTGGTTCGTTTATATTTGCGGCCCGCAAGCGGACTTTCGGAAAATAACAATTGACCACAAAATCACGAGATTGTTATCGTTATGTACAACCCGAGCCTCCTGTTAATCGCAATCTGGCGAACGCACAATATGGATGGTCATATCCGATATTAAGAACCTGTAAAAACAATGGGGAGTAAATAAGTCGAAATTGGAGAATTTACTAACATTAATTTTTAAATTATTCAAAACAGGAGCTATAAATCCGATAAATATACAGATCATTCCTGTTTTACATCAATAATTTATGAATTAATAAGGAAAGGAGCATGTTAAGGGATTCATGTTTAAGGAAGTGGAGAATGAGCTGGAACTGGCTATGTTTAACGGCATATGGACAACCGTATGGAGAGAAAAAGGCTATGATTTGGAATTTGCGGATCACGTTCTGGACAGGTATCTGATTCTGACAACAGAAGGATACGGAGGAGGTACGGCTGAAATTAAACCGTACGACATCACTCTAAGTCCCATTAATGAAGTCGCGCCTTTCCATGACCATCCAAAGGTGCAATCAGCAGCTGGAGCAGTGGCGGAGATTGACAAGATCGCATTGCTGAAGATGTGCAGAAGCAAAGGAACGATGCTGTCGGACATCCTGTCGGCCGCCGTATACTGTGCAGAGAAGAGAGGGATGAAATATTTCGTCTCCTTGCTGGAGCCGGTTTTTCTTCGTGCGCTTAGAATTACATTTAAGGTGCCGCTAGAGAAAGTAGGAGAGAAAGTATTTTATAAAGGCGACCATGTCATTCCTGTATTGTTTCATATGGAGGAAATATACCGCCATAAGGAAAATTATGATTGGCTAAGTTATCCTACGCTATTAACTTTTGAGGAACGGGTGAATGTTAGATGATTGAGGGGTTAACGGAGTTGGACAAGAGGAACAGGCTCCTGGTCAAAGTCGTATGGGGATTGCTCGGACTTGGCATATTGACCGACATCGTCATAGGTTTGAGCTTGGAGCTAATTTTGTTGCTTGCAGGTGTAGGCGCAGTGCTGTGCGGCGCGGCTACGCTTATGACTTATAAGAAGATTGGCAGCCAGTATGTAAAATATTTAGTGCCTTGTAATTTGACAATCATCGTAACGCTGCTTATCGTATCCGATCCTGCACCGATCGTGAGCACGTATTTTCTTGTATACGTCAACTTGGCGATTATGACACTTTATTCGGATTATAAACCGATTATTTTCACCGGAATTCTAGGGGCGGGGTTAAGTACATATTTGTTCATCGTTCCTGAATATCAGGAGCGTCTATTCCCGGGAGAGTCGCTGGCTTATCTCTATTTGTATTTGGCTTTCGCAACGATCGGCCTTGCTTTCTCTGCACACTTCAGCCAGCGTCTGCAACGGGAAGTGACGGAGCGCCAGCGTGAAGCGCTGACGTCGAAGGAGCTTGCCGAGGAACTTCTTGTACAGCTGCGCAATTCTATCGGTGTGCTTACGGAATTCAGCCGCGAGCAGCAGGAGCATGCTCATTCTACCGGTGTGATTTCCCGCGAAGTAACAGGCACCTTCGGTGAAATGACGACGGCTATCGAAAAGCAGACCGGAAGCGTGCTTACGATTAATGACTCCGCGCAGCAGATCGAACAAGGTATACGGCGTATGCTGGAAGGCGCGACTCTTCTTCGCACTTATTCGAAGGAAAATGTTCATCTTGCAGAAGAAAATAAGGAGCAGATGGATGTCCTGGCAACGGAGATGGAAGAGCTTCGCAACATGATTGCGGGAACCGTCGCCATGATGCAATCGCTCCAGCACCAGAACGAGCAGGTCACAAGCATCGTAGACACGATCAGCGATATTGCGGAGCAGACGAATTTGCTGGCGCTGAATGCTGCAATTGAGGCGGCCAGAGCGGGAGAGCACGGCAGAGGTTTTGCGGTCGTTTCCGGTGAGGTGCGCAAGCTGGCGGATCATTCCCGAAGATCGACCAATGAAATCAGCGGCATTCTCTCCTCTATCCGCAAGCAGATCAATGATGTGTATATGCATGTGGAGCAGGAACAGACGACAGTCATCAAGAGCAGTGAAGTGACGCGTCAGGCGCGCGAGCTGTTCGAAGGCATGAACGATAATGCGAAACGTACGGGCGAGCAGGCGATGCATGTCGGTGAATTTGCCGAAAAGCTGAACGAGCGGTACGGAACGATGGCGCAGGAAATCAACAGCATCGCGGCGACGACGCAGCAGAACATGGCTTCGGTCGAAGAAGTGATGGCGAGTATGGAGACACAGCATATCAAGATTGCCAAGATGGTGCAGGAATATATCCGGTTGGACGAGCTGGTGTCCGGCCTGAAGCATCTGTCTGAAGGTAATCCATCGCGTTAAACGAAGGACCAGTTCCTGACCAATTTGTTGACAATGAATAGTGGCGATGCTAAGATAAAGCCAATAAATCGAACTAAAACACTTGGTTTTATGGGTTATATAAAAGCGTTGACCATTCCAATGGAGATGTATGTTTTTTTTGCTTAGATGAATGTGCAGCGCGCATCATCTGGCAAGGAGGATATGCATCTTTTTTGTTGTGGCAGCGACTGGTTCATTTGCAGAGTAAGAGCGCCATCGGATATTGCATTTATCGAGCTAGCAGGAGGTTGGGCTCACGGTACAGTCATTTAGTTTCAAGTAAGTATACATGTTGTGAGAGGATGATGGGGATGGGACGTACGGTGGAAGTGAATGACATATGGTTGAAACGAATTATCGGACAGGTGCAAGGGCTGGCTTATGGCACGGTGCAGATTACGGTTCATGACGGACAGATCGTACAAATTGACCGGACAGAGCGGAGTCGATTCGATGTTCTGAAATCGAGAGAGGGCGCTCAGAGGAAGAGGTAGACAGGAGGGGAACGACTGTTAAGGAATATAGGTTATTCGTGCTGAGGACATAGGCGAATCAAGGTTTGATAGGCAGGATCATGTCTGCATGTGAGACATCTGCTCCTTTACGAGAGAGCTGGTCGGGTTTAGAATAAGAACCAGCGTATTATTTGCGTAACTTCAATCGGAAAGTAGCAGGATTCAGCCATGAGCATTTTTTTACACATCTTAGTGACAAACGTGTTGCCAATGGGGATCATGGTCGCGCTTGGTATGGTGTTGCAGCGGGCTTTTTCATTGGATATCAAGACGCTTTCGAAGCTTAATTTCTATTTGTTTTCACCTGCTATTATGTTCGATCTTATCTATCGGACGTCTATTTCGGTTAGTGTAATTGGCCAGGTGATGCTGTTTTTCGTCATCTTTATGGCTGGGCAATACCTATTGGTAGAGACGGTTGTTCGGGCGAGGAGATATGAGCCGAGTATGAAGAGTGCGATGCGCAACAGCGTATTGTTCTATAATAGCGCCAACTATGGTGTGCCGCTGAACCAATTGGCTTTCGCGGGCAGCAAGGAGACGCTGGCGATCCAAGTGCTGATCATGATGACGCAATCGCTGGTACCTAATACATATGGCGTATACAGCGTCAATGCTCATAAGATGGATATTCGGCAGGTATGGAAGACCATTCTGTCGATGCCAGTCATTTACGTCATACCGCTCGCCTTTCTGCTGCGCGGCTTTGACGTACCTATTCCGCAGCCGATTGCGACGCCAATCGGTTACTTGGCAGATGCCTTTATCGGAACGGCACTCATTACGCTTGGCGTTCAGCTTGGCAGCATGAAGTGGCGAATTAGCCGCCCGCATATGATCGATGTCGGCTTGTCCGGTTTTCTCAGGCTTATCGCGGGGCCGGCCCTTGCGTGGCTGATCGTATGGCTCATGGGATTGGACAAGCTGACGGCTGCCGCTCTAATCGTCTCCTCTGCAGTGCCGACCTCACTTAGCAGCGTACTGCTCGCGGTGGAGTTCGACAATGAGAAGGAATTTGCTTCCCAAACGATATTTGTCTCCACCCTCATCAGCATCTTCACGGTTACAGCGGTCATCTTCTTCCTGCGGATTGAGGTGTAGTTTCTAAGCCGAGAAACTCGGCTTAGAAGAGCCCGCGTCGTCCGAAATGAAGCTCTAAGCCGAGAAAATCGGCTTGGAAGAGCCCGCGTCGTCCGAAACGAAGCTCTAAGCCGAGAAACTCGGCTTGGAAGAGCCTGCGGCGTCCGCAATGAAGCTCTAAGCCGAGAAAATCGGCTTGGAAGAGCCTGCTGCGTCCGAAACGAAGCTCTAAGCCGAGAAACTCGGCTTAAGAGCTTCTCTTATAGACACACCCAAACAGCGCGTATCTTACCGGATACGTGCTCTTTTTTTCGCCTTCTTGAAAGGGCAGTCGTACCATCAAATGTGTCGTTCAACTGTAATATTGCTAGTTAACGATATATCGTATAGAATATCGATAAGACAATACGATATATCGTAAAAGGATGATGTACGTGACGGAAAAGGGATGGAACGAAAACGAGCAACTGTTTTTACACCGTGAAGAAGGTAGAGAGTGGAGCTCATCCGGCAGAAGGTTTTTTTCGAGAGGCGGTGTGAAATACGCGCTGCTGGAACTGTTGATGATTGAGCCTATGCATGGTTATCAAATGATCAAACATTTGGAGGAGCAATCAGCGGGCACGTATAAACCGTCAGCAGGCACCATATATCCAACGCTCCAACTGTTAAGCGATCAAGGACTTGTCTCCTCCAAGAAGGAGGCGGGGAAAAAGATATTTGAAATAACGGAAGACGGAAGATCGTTCCTGCAACAGGAACGTGAAGAACGTATGGACGCATCTGCGGACAACGATCATCGCCTAAGAACGTTCCCTCATCCCTCATCGGATGATGAGCAATGTTCAGAAACAACAACCAGCCCTGCATCCACAGAAGATGAATGGTCCAGGCGTGGCCGAGGGGGTGGTCGCTATAACCGTGGCGGGGACGTATATCATCCGCGGGGAAGGCACCATGATTATGCCGGACACGGCAGGCACGACAGGCGCGGATTCGAGCGGGGAGATCGCGGTTACGCGGCTTCGGAATTTTCGCGGGGTGAGCATGATGTGGAGCAAGGCAAAGGCCGCAATCGCAGGCTGACTCCCGCCGGGAAAGAGCTGTTTCATCAGCTGAAGGCGGCAGAGCGGGCGGCGATGGGCGATCAGGCTAAAGCGGAACGGCTTCGCGAGATATTGAGCGAATTAAGGGACGCTTTACGCGGACTGACGGAGGGCAAGTGAGCATGATGGGAGAAAAAGGTTACCAAAGTCCTGCCAGAGGAGGCATGGTGGCTCGTAAGTTCGGCACTGGGGAAAAGGTGAAACCGGCGAGCATTTTTGCGATGTTTATGCGGGTTTTCGAGCATGCCCGCACCGAATGGAAGGCGCTAGTTACCGCACTGACATGCATCATACTCATATCGCTGCTTGAGTTCGTCGTGCCGCAGCTGACCAAATATACGATTGATACAGTCATTGATCAGAAGCTGTTCAGCCAATTGTTTTATATCGGTGCCGGTATTATCGTAGCGGCGATCTCGCTCGGCATTCTGCGTTACTTGAGCACATCGGTTATGGCTGCAATTGGTCAAAAAGTGCTGTACCGTCTGCGCAACGATCTGTATCGGCATTTGCAGAAGCTGGATGTGGCCTACTATGACCGTAATCGGACCGGCGATCTTATGTCGAGAGTAACGAATGATGTCAGCGTGCTGCAGCAGCTGATTTCATCTAGCATGATGCAATTGTTTACAGACGTGTTTACCTTTACCGCTATTGCCGTCTATATGATGTTGATCGATTGGAAGCTAACCTTAATGCTGCTTGCGACGTTTCCATTCATGATTTTGACGACCCGCGTATTCGGCAAGCGCATCCGTTCGTCGTTCCGCAAGGTTCAGGAGTCGCTCGCGGATGTAAGCGATCATCTCCAAAATACGCTGACGGGCATTCGCATGATCAAATCCTTCACGGCCGAAGACTATGAGTCGGAGCGTTTCTCCGAGCGGACAAAGCGCAATATGGATGCGAACGTGCAAGTGACCCGCTTGCGTGCGGCATATGAGCCTATCATTGATTTTATTAATTTTGTAGGCCTCGCTATCGTGCTCGTATTCGGCGCGTGGCTGGCGATGAGAGGATCGATGACTGTCGGTACGATCGTTGCTTTTATTGCGTATCTTCGTCTGCTGCAAAACCCTATTCGCCATTTCAGCCGTATTCTCAATTCCATTCAGCAAGCGGCTGCCGCATATGAACGTATCGTTGAAGTTATGAACACGGAGCCGGAGATTACAGACAAACCCGGCGCAGTCGTGCTGCCTTCCATGAAAGGCCATATTCAGTTCCATGATGTGACCTTTTCCTATTCGGGCAACCAGGAGGACGAGGTACTGAGCGGCTTCGATTTGGAGCTGAAGCCGGGCGAAGTGACAGCACTGGTAGGCTCATCCGGTTCGGGCAAAACGACGATCGCTCATCTGATCACCAGATTCTATGAGGTAGGCGAGGGGAGTATTACGATCGACGGACACGATGTACGCGATGTGTCGCTGGACTCCTTAAGGGAGCAGATCGGTATCGTCACGCAGGATATCGTACTGTTCAACGGATCGATAGGAGAAAATATCCGCTACGGCAATCAGAATGCGACGGAAGAAGCGGTAATGGCTGCTGCCAGGGCTGCCCATGCTGCTGAATTTATCGAGAGCTTCAAGGATGGCTACGATACGCAAATAGGCGAACGAGGCGTGAAGCTGTCCGGCGGCCAGAAGCAGCGATTGTCTATTGCGAGAGCTCTGCTAAAAAATCCGAAAATGATTATTTTAGACGAAGCAACAGCCTCCCTGGATACGGAATCGGAGCAAATGATCCAGACCGCGCTGGCGGAGCTGCTCCGAGATCGAACATGCCTCGTCATTGCCCATCGTCTGTCCACCATTCAACAAGCCGACAGGATCTATGTGCTGGAGAATGGTCGCATCGAGGAGCATGGCACCCATGCCTCTCTGCTGGAGAGAGGCGGCAGATACAGCGAGCTCTATGACATGCAGTTTCCGGTAGCGAATATGCCATAATCATTTCTCTTTAATGTAGGAAATAGAGGCTTTCAGACCATGCGAACAGGCAGGCTGGGAGTCTCTTTTTTATGCAATGACAGTATCGTAGGATCAAAACCGTTAGCCTGTTAGCTCTCAGGCAATAACGAACGTATTGTGATTAGCTCCTGAAAGAAGGAAAATGACACACAAATATGGCGCAGGGTAGACGAATATAAAAGCGGCGTTCAAAAAGCGAAAAAGAAGGGATTGGAAATTGATAATTTTGGACGATTTTTTATACTTATGGAGGTTTTCCTGTTAGTGTATTTATGCTAATAAGTTGCTATAAAATCACTTGTACTCCCAAGTATGGAAAGGTAGAATGGTAGGAAAAGGTTAATGTAAACGTTTTTAACGAGAGATGGAGGCGAAAGCGATGGAGCCAGCATCATCGGACATCATTGCAGCTAGCGGTATCAAACGAACTTTCGGGAGAGGCTCAGGAGCTGTTCATGTGCTAAAGGGTGTCAATCTGCAGATTCCCTCAGGGAGTCTTATCGCATTTAAAGGGAGATCGGGCTCTGGCAAAACAACGCTGATTAATCTGCTAAGCGCACTGGACCGTCCAAGCGACGGCTCCATATTGTTCGAGGGAAAGGAGCTGTCTTCTCTATCGAATCGGGAACGGGATACTATTAGGCGTACGAGAATGGGGCTAATCTTTCAATCCTTTGCATTAATTCCCTTAATGTCGGCTTATGAAAACGTAGAATTTGTCCTCCGGGTATCGGGTTATCCCGCCTCGGAGAGGAAGTCGGCTGCCATAGCGGCGCTAGACCATGTGGGACTGACTCCACGGATGCACCATCGCCCATTCGAGATGTCGGGGGGCGAGCAGCAGCGGACAGCTATTGCCCGGGCTATTGCGCATAAGCCAAGCCTGCTTCTGGCAGATGAGCCGACTGCCGAGCTCGACAGCCGAACAGGGCTGCAAATTATGAAAGTATTCCGCAACCTGGTGGAGACAGCGGGGATGACGATCATCATGACCACCCACGATCCTGCTATTATGGAGATTGTTGATCATGTGTATGAATTGGAGGATGGACAAATTGTGGTTCCGACTTAAATCCAAAGCATTCCTGGCACTTATAATCGTAATCGCGTTATCCGGCTGTTCGTTGCTTCCTGCGGAGGAGGAGCCGCTTAAGCCGCCGCTTGTTAAACCGCCGCAAGAGAACTACCGTACGACGCCTGTCGTAAAGGGAGCGATCGCTCAAGAAGTGAAGGGCAACGGCACGCTGGAATCTTATTTCTCCGACGCCGTTGAATTTACAGCCGAAGGCGGCCGCGTCAAGGAAGTGTTCGTCAGGGCCGGGGACGATGTGAAGAAGGGCGATCCGCTTGTCCAGTTGGACGTGGGCGATATGGATGTCAATTTGCGTACGCTTGAGATGAATATGCTCGTATCCCGGAAGAAGCTTCGGGAAGCCAAGCTTGCGGAGGACGAAGAAGGACTGCGCATTGCGCAGCTTCAATACGAGATTGACCAGATCAAATACAACCGGCTGCAAGAGTCGTATAGCAACAAGCAATTGGTTGCGACAATGAACGGAAGGGTTACATTTGTCGCGCCGATCGTGGAAGGCGATGTCGTCAAGCCTTACGAGACCATCGTCATGATATCCGATCCTTCCAAGCTCCGCGTATCATTCCAGATCGATACGTCTTCCGATGCGATGAAGGTTACCGTGGGCTTCAATGCTTCGTTGAAATTCGGAACGGAGCTTGTTGAGGGCAAAGTTACGCAGACGCCAAGCAGCGCACCGCAGACGGATGATGAGATTCTGCGATCCCGTTATAGCACGCATGTGTACGTCGAGACAGACGCGCTTCCGGAGTCGGCTACAATCGGCACGAAATCGGATGTGACGATTCGTCTTCAGGAGAAGGAGGGCGTGCTGCTTATCCCTCGCAGCGGCTTGCGCAATTACTTGGGCCGAACCTTCGTGCGCATTCTGGAAGAAGGGGACAAAATACGCGAGGTCGATGTCGAGCAGGGAATTGTGGGTTCGACCGAAGTAGAAATTACGAAGGGTCTTGAGGAAGGCCAGTTGATCGTGCTCCAGTAATAGATAGGAATGATGCGCGGGACGACGGACTCGTTCAGCTGTTTGTTGTAATGCCTTTGGACCTGGGAGGTTAGTTGCATGGCTTTGTTTGTTATGATTATCCGCAAAATGGTACAGAACAAATGGCTTGTTTTCAGCTTGCTCATCGGCATTCTCATGTCCGTGGCGCTTGTCAGCAGCATGCCGATCTATTCGGAAGGCATATTGTCTCGCATGCTTAAGAAGGATTTGGAGCGCTGGCAGGAAGTGTCCAATCAATACCCGGGCGCCGTCTATTCCACGATGAGCTTCACAGACAAGCCGGATCGCTTCAACGGGATGTTCGAGCGCTACGACACCTTCATCAAGACGGAAGGAGCGCCTGGCTTCCAGCTCCCTGTGCAGGAATTGGTGAACGATGTGGCGTCTACCTCGCTCCGAATGAAGCGGGCGGATGATCCCGAGGAGATCACCGACCGGAATTCGCAGGCGGTCACGGTCAAAGGATTCAGCGATCTGGAGAAGCATATTAAGCTGAAGGACGGCAAGATGCCTTCGGCAACCCCCGTTGACGGCGTATACGAGGTGCTGGTAACCGAGCGCGCGCTCGTTCAGTTCAAGACGGTGCTGAATACCGAGTTCATGGTACATAGCGACAAGATGCCGGCTCCTATCAAGTTCAAGCCCGTTGGCGTCTTCGAGAAGCTGGAGGACGATGATCCTTACTTCCGCTACGGCAACCTGAGCGATATGAGCACCAGCTTGATTCTACCGTTCGAGACGGGCAAGCAGCTTATGCTGCGTGACCAGAGCATACCGATTACGAGCGCCGGCTGGTATCTCGTTATGGATTATACCAAAATGGAGTTTATGCATGTAAACGCCTATCTGGACACGTATGAAAAGATGCGTCAGGCGCTTCTGCGAAACGTCTCGCTTTATCAGATGAAGGTGGACGCGGTCGCGCATGATACGATCGATTATTACCTGTACCGGGCTGCTAATTTGAATTTGCTCATGTGGGCGCTGAACGTCCCTGTACTTATCATGCTAGCATTCTATATGTTCATGGTATCCAACCTGATCGCGAGCAGGCAGAAGAGCGAAATCGCCGTCCTGCGAAGCCGGGGCGCAGCAAGATGGCAGGTCATTGCGGCTTACTTCGTAGAGGGGCTTATGTTATGCGGCATTGCGCTTCTGGTCGGCCCGTTCCTGGGAGGAGGGCTCACCCGAATATTGGGGGCGTCCAACGGCTTTATGGAATTTGTTCAGCGTGTCAATCTGCCGATCCGGATTACGGAACAATCCTACTTGTACGGCGCTATTGCAGCAGGGGCATGTCTGATTATTATCCTTATTCCCATTATTCTTGCGACACGGGTCTCCATTGTCGATCATAAGCAGCAGATGGCAAGGCTTGTGAAGACGCCGATCTGGCATAAGCTGTTTCTGGATGTGATCGCACTGGGACTTGCGATATATGGTCTGTATACCTTCAAGACCCGGTTGAAGGACTTGCAATCGCTGGGACTCAGCACCACGGATCTGAATATTGATCCGCTTCAATTCATTGTGCCTGCCTTGTTCATAATGGGCAGCGGCTTACTGCTATTGCGACTGTACCCATGGGTGCTTAGGCTGGTTTACTGGATCGGCAAGAAATGGTGGCCTCCGTCGATCTATGCCACTTTGATTCAGGTAGGCCGCTCCAGCAGCCAATATCAATTTCTGATGATCTTCTTGATCATGACGATTGCAACGGGCGTATTCAGCGCTTCAGCGGCAAGAACAATCAACTTGAACTCCGAGGATCGGATTCAATATGGCAACGGGGCAGATATGATACTGAACGTGAACTGGATCAATGACGCGCCGCCTCCTCCGACGATTGGCGGCGGTCCGGGTGGCGGCGGAGACACCACCTCGGTGCCTAAGCGCGTCAACTACCTGGAGCCGCCATTCGAGCCGTTCCTGAATTTGCCTGGCGTGGAGAATGGAGCGAAGGTATTTACAAAAGAAAAGGCTTTTTATACGTTCAACAAAGATACGGCTGAAGTGACGCTAATGGGAATCGAGACGGATCAATTCGGCATGACCACCTGGTTCCGTGACTCACTGATGGATTATCCGCTTAATGATTATTTGAATCTGATGGCGGCTGAATCGGACGCGGTCCTCATTTCAAGCACGCTTGCCGAGCAGAAGAAAGTCAAGGCGGGGGATACGATCTGGATTGGCTGGGAGGGCGTAACCCAGCAGCCTTTCCGTGTATTCGGAGTCATCGATTACTTCCCGACCTTTAATCCTATGCCGACAGCAAGCATTGTTCCTGTAGGCACGAATAGAGCTCCGATGCTGATTGTCGGCCACCTGTCCCGCATTCAGCTGCAGCTGGCAATGGAGCCGTATCAAGTATGGCTTAAGCTGAAGCCTGACGCTACGACTGCGGAGCTGTACAAGGGCATTGAAGAGAGCAAGCTGGCAGTCAGCAAAATTACCAATACAAAAGAGGATTTGATTCTTGCCAAAAATGATCCGTTCCTGCTGGCGCTTAACGGTATTCTGACGCTTGGCTTCGTCATTTCTTTGCTGGTCAGCTTTATCGGCTTCCTGCTTTACTGGGTATTGTCGCTGCGCGGCCGGACGCTGCAGAACGGCATATTGAGAGCCATTGGATTATCGGTAGGCAATCTGATCGCTATGCTGGCAGTCGAGCAGGTGCTTACATCCGGCGTTGCCGTCTTGCTCGGCATCGTCGTCGGCAACCTGGCGAGCATGCTATATGTGCCGAACTTCCAGATCGTATTTAATCCAAGCAGCCTCGTGCCGCCGTTCCTCGTGCAGATTGATCCGGGCGACATGGTGCGCATCTATTGGATGGTAGGCATGATGCTCACTATAGGCATCGGCATTCTGGCATACATGCTGTCCAGACTCCGCATCCATCAGGCTCTGAAACTCGGGGAGGATTAAGCGATGATCCATTGCGAAGGACTTGTGAAAATATATAAAACGGCGGACCTGGAAGTGTTTGCGCTGCAGGGCCTGGATCTCCAGATCGAATCCGGCGAGCTGATGGCGATTATCGGCAATAGCGGAAGCGGCAAGTCGACGCTGCTGAATATGCTTGGAGGCTTGGACCGGCCGACCGCAGGCAAGCTGATTGTCGACGGCAAGGATATGCTGAAGTTCAAGGAGCGGGATTTGGTGCGCTACAAGCGCCAGAGCGTAGGGTTCGTCTGGCAGAATAACGCGCGCAACCTGATTCCGTATCTGACCGCGCAAGAGAATGTCGAGCTGCCCATTCTTCTGACAGGCAGCCGCAAGCGCTATCGGGCGAAGGAGCTGCTGGAGGCGGTAGGGCTGAGCCATCGGGCGAACAACAAGCTGTACCAGCTCTCCGGCGGCGAGCAGCAGCGCGTAGCGATTGCGATCGCTCTTGCGAATCATCCCAAGCTGCTGCTTGCGGATGAGCCGACGGGCTCCGTCGATTCGAAGATGTCGAATCAAATTCTGGATTTGTTCCGTGAGTTGAACCGGTCCATCGGCATTACGATTGTTATTGTCACGCATGATCCGGAGCTGGCGAAGAAGGTAGATCGGGTAGCTGCGATTCGGGACGGGAAGATTTCCTCGGAAATGCTGCGCAAGCGATCATATGCGGAGGAGCTTGCAGAGCTGGAGCTGGAAGGAAGCTCGCATGTCGAATATGCGATTCTGGACAAGGCGGGAAGACTTCAGGTACCGGCAGCTTATCTGGAGACGATCGGTCTGAAGAATAGCAATAAAGTAAGAGTGGAGATGAATGAAGGCAAGATCGTCATTCTTCCTCCTGAAGACAAGGAGTAATATCAACGAAGCTTATTCGACATTAGAAGTCAGGCTGCATGCAGAGCTGGCATTCTGCGGCGAATAAGCTTTTTTTTCTCCGTTCCTTCGGTGATAACTTATTGACAATTTGTTAGTGTGATCGATAATAAGCTATATAACAAATCTAACCAATACGTTAAGACGAGGAGAGCATCGGATATGAAGATCGAATTGGGCGGCAAAAATGTGCTGATAACAGGTGCAACGGGGGATCTTGGGCGAGTTATGGCTCGCACGCTGGCTGACTGCGGAGCGAATATCGCCATTCATTACCACTCGAATGAACGGAAAGCTGTCGAGCTAAAGGCAGAGATCGAGATAAAGGGCAGACGCGCGATTGCGGTGCAAGCGGACGTCACTCGTGAAGACGATGTGCTCCGTATGAAAGAAGACATAACCGCAAACCTTGGCGCAATCGATATTGTAGTAGCCAATGCAGTTGTTCAATATCAATGGACGACCGTTCTGGAGCAGCCTGCTGCCGATTACATCAGCCAATTCGAATCCTGCGTGCTCCAAAGCGTCTTTCTGGCAAAAGCATTCCTCCCGGCGATGAAGGAATCCGGATATGGTAGGCTGATCGGCATCAATACCGAATGTGCGATGCAGAACTTCGCGACACAGTCCGCGTACACAGCCGGCAAGCGGGGAATGGACGGACTTTATCGAGTACTTGCGAAGGAAGTAGGAGAGCACCAAATTACTGTTAACCAAATTGCGCCCGGCTGGACGATTAGCGATCGGGACAGGGATAACCATAGCGAGATTAACGAGGCGTACAGCAGCAGCGTGCCGCTGAAGCGGAGAGGGACAGATCAGGAAATTGCGAATGCAGTAGCCTTCCTGGCATCGGACTTGTCCAGTTTTATTACAGGGGCGTACATTCCAGTAAATGGCGGCAATGTGATGCCTGCGATCTAATCTTTGATGAGAAGTCGAATTACGGCACTTGAACAAAGCGTAACAAAGTCGAAAGTGGGGTGAACAAGCCGTGTCCAACAAAATTACGATGCAGCAGATTGCCGATTCGGTGGGCGTATCGAAATTCGTCGTATCGAAGACGCTTTCTGGCAAGGGAGGCGTAAGCGAGGCTACGAGAGAGCGCGTTATTGCGGCGGCTGCCCAACTGGGATATTTCACACAGAAGCATGCGTATATGCTTGCTGCGAAGACGGAGCCGACAGCAGATCCGTCCAAAAACCGCCAGTCGGTACTGCTGCTGATGCCGAATATCCGGTTCCAGACGAAAGAATCGCTATATTGGGGACGAGTCATGGATGGTATCTCGTCCAGACTGGAACAGGACGGTTACGGTATGATTATCGTGTCGGAGCAGAGCGTGGAGCATTTCGTCGATATACTCAATCCAAGCGGAATCTTGGGCTTAATCGGCGTAGGCGAGATATCGACCTCCCTGCTGCTGGAAGTGCATCGGATCGGCCTGCCGATGGTGCTGGTGGATCATGAAGATGCGCTAATTCCGACGGATACGGTGTTTGCCAACAACTACGAAAGCGTCTACCGGCTTACGAAGCATCTAATTGGCATGGGACATCGGAGAATGATCTTCATTGGAAACGTGACGTATTCACGCAGCTTTCTGGATCGCTTCCTTGGCTTCCGCTCCGCGCTGGAGGAACGTCTGCCAGAGGCGAGGAAGCTGGCCAAGGATGATCTGTTGCTGTCTCTAGATGGGCTGGAGCAAGCTGAATTGGTAGAAGCCATCAAGCAATGGGCTATTGAAAGCATGAGCCGGAATGACTTGCCGACAGCACTGGTATGCGCTAATGACCGGATTGCCATCGGGGCGATACAAGCGCTTGCGGAGCTTGGTCTATCTGTGCCAGAGAACATCTCGGTCACAGGCTACGATAATATTGAGGATGCCTATCGTAGCGATCCGCCGCTGACGACTGCGCATGTGCCCAAGGAAGCGTTGGGGAAAAAAGCGGTAGAGCGGCTGTTCGGCCGAATTGCAAACAAAAACGAACCACTGGAAAAAATTATGCTAACCTGCGATTTGCTGTACCGCGGGACGACTTATCCAGTGAACGAGGATAAGACTGCCGAACGACACCGCTTGCCGGGCAAGCCATAACAATAGAGCACAATTGAATAAAAGCATCGCACAATCACACATTTACACCTCATCCTTTTGGGCGTATGATGGTTGCCGTAGCCTACTGTTAAGAGCGATTGACGGAATAGGCAAGCTGCGGAAGGATGAGATGTATGGCTGAAAGCATAGCCGGAACAAGGCCGGGCGCTTCACTGGGAAGCACGCTGGAGCAGGCGGCGCTCGAGAGGGAAGCCACTCCCCTCAAGTTTTTGCTGTCCATTTACAAGGGGAATTTTTTAAATTTGGCGATATCGCTCTTATTCCTTGTGATCAAGAGTTCGCCGGTCTATGTGTTGCCCATCGTTACGGCCAATATTATCAATATCGCGACGGATCCTGTGAATCATCCCGTTAGCGGATTATGGATCAACTTTGCGGTTGTGATGGTCGTTATTTTGCAAAATATACCTACCCATGCGGCATATATTTCATTTCTCAGCCGGGCCATCCGATTCGTGGAAGCGGGACTGCGAAGCGCATTGGTGCGCAAGCTGCAGCAGCTGTCCATCAACTCGCACCGAGAGCTGCCGGCGGGCAAGCTTCAATCGAAGGTGCTACGCGACGTAGAGGCAGTCGAGATGATGTCGAAGCAAATTATGATCGCGCTGATGCCCGCGATTCTTAATATCATAATCGCTTTTGCAATTACGGCAACATACAGCTGGCTTGTATCGGCATTTTTTATATTGACGATTCCGATGTCTGTGTTTCTTGTTACGATATTCAGACGCAAGATCAAGCAAAAGAACAAGGAATTCCGGCAAGAGATCGAGCAAATGTCCTCGCGCGTATCGGAGATGGTTGAGATGATTCCCGTTACGAAGGCGCATGGACTTGAAAAGGTCGAAATCCGCAAGATTGATTCCACGCTGCGCGTCATTCAAGGCAAAGGCTATCAGCTGGATATCGTGGAAGCGTACTTCGGCGCGTCGAACTGGGTATCGTTCCAAATCTTTCAGGTATTCTGCTTAATGTTCACCGCGTATTTGGCCTATTCGGGACAAATTCCTGTCGGCGATGTCGTGCTCTATCAAGGCTACTTCGGCATGATTCTGACATCCATTACGGGCCTTATTACGATTTACCCGCAGCTCGCGAAGGGATTGGAATCGATCTCATCGATACGCGAAATTCTGATGTCACAGGATATTGAGGACAATAAAGGCAAGATGAAGCTGTCTGATGTGCGGGGCGAGTTCCGGTTCGAGGATGTGGAGCTGTCGTATCCTGGCAGCGAGCATCATGTGCTGGAGCAGGTTTCGCTTGTTGTTAAGCCCGGCGAGTGCATCGCATTCGTAGGCGCTTCGGGCGCAGGGAAATCGACGATTCTCAATCTGGTTATCGGTTTTCTGCAGCCAACAGCGGGAAGGGTGCTCGTCGACGGCATCGATCTGTCCTCCATTGATTTGCGGAGCTACCGGAAGCATCTTGCCGTCGTTCCGCAGACGAACATCTTGTTCTCAGGTACGATCCGCGACAACATTACATATGGCCTGAACGAGATTACAGAGGAACAGATTCAGCGCGTTGTCGAGATGGCGAATTTGAGAGATTTCATCGACCGTCTGCCGGATGGTCTGGATACGCTTGTCGGCGAGCATGGCGGCAAGCTGTCCGGCGGCCAGCGGCAGCGTATTGCGATCGCGCGGGCGCTTATCCGTGATCCGCAGGTGATCATACTCGACGAGGCGACCTCCGCTCTCGACAATGAATCCGAATTCCATGTCCAGAAGGCCATGCAGCAATTGATCAAAGGCAGGACGACATTTATCGTGGCTCACCGTCTCTCTACAATCCGCGATGCCGATCGCATCGTAGTGATGAAGCAAGGGCGGATTGCGGAAGTGGGGACATTCGAAGAGCTGATGGCGGCGGAAGGCGAATTCTATCAATTGAAGAAGCTTCAGCTATAGCTATTATTAACCTGAAGCATAATAAACGGGGAAAGGACGGGGCATTGGCCCGTCCTTTTATTATGGGGACTGCATAAGCTTCTTCCGCCATCAATCAGCCAGGAGTCCGCGATCGATGTCGTTCAGAAACCGAATGACACTCTGATAGAAGCCGACTTGGTATTTCATAGAATCCATCTCAAAAAGGAGGCTTAAGTGTTATCATATATCGTATGATTACAAAGTACGTATATAGAAAAAAAGGAGAGTGCAATAATGGATAAAACCTGCGTACCAACAGGTATCGATATGAAAGCGACCGGCTTTGGGCATACGCTGTCCCTGATTGGCGGCAAATATAAAATGATTATTTTGTACTGGTTAGCTGAAAATAAGGTCATGCGGCATAACGAACTAAAACGGAGCATAGGCACCATTTCATTTAAGACGCTAAGCCTGATGCTGAAGGAACTTGAGGCGGATAAGCTTATTATTAGAAAAGAATATCCTCAGGTGCCGCCGAAGGTGGAGTATTCTTTGTCTGATCGCGGTCTCTCCCTTATTCCTTTGCTTAATCTGATGTGCGAGTGGGGAGAAAACAACAAATTGCTGGAAGTTGCTGCAACTTACAATTGATCAATAAAGCTCAGGTAATCTCGTGCGCTTCTTGCCAGATCTTCGGGGGAAGTTCCGTGTTCAGTACCATATATGGCAAAGAACGAACGATAGTCGGCCTCGCAATACATTGCGGTTGTTTCGAAGGGCACCAAAACTTCTTCTAGTGTAAATTTATATTTTCCGCTCTTGCTGTAATCTTCTTGTTTGATCCCGGCAGAGACAGCAAGGGCTATTTTTCGGTTCTTAAGCTTGTCACCCTTCGAACCATATGCCCACCCGTAGAGAAATACTTCATCCAGCCACTTTTTCAGAAGAGGCGGACAGTTAAACCAGTAAACAGGGAATTGTAAAATGAGGTTGCCATGTTCTTCAATCTGTTTCTGTTCCTGCTCCACATCTATATCTCCATCCGGGTACACCTTGTAAAGCTCATGAACTGTGTACTTGTCTGGATATTTAGTAAGCTCCTCTACCCATTTCTTGTTAATGGCCGAGTTTTCCATATGCGGATGTGTGACGATTACGAGTGTTTTCATAACGTGTTCCTCCTAATTGGTTCGTGCATGATGAGTATATAGCTTCCATGATAGCTTCGTAAGTACGCACATTTTTTTCATCTACTTACCTAAAGGTTAGTGTTAGATGGTTTTCATCTTGATCTCTATATTTCTGCACAAAAAAACGCCCCGGAAAAGGGCGCTTTGTTGGATTCGGATGAACCATTCTAACTATAAATTACTTAGCGGATCGGAAATAAAAGCGGCTGGTCGCTTCCCATATGCCCCCCGGCTCAAGCGCCAGGAGCGCCGTCTGCTCAGGCGGCAGATCGACATTAGGCGCATTGACCAGATTAATTTGCGGCTCGGGACAGAAGAAGCCCGGGGTTGCTTTGTTGTTCCAAATCATCCAATGCTTGTACGCAGCCCCAACGTCATAGACAAGCGTGACGCCTTCGCGCGTATCGGTCAGCTCCATTGCATGGCGGCCGCTTGCGTTCGCGGTGCTTGTATAATGATTGTCCATAGGCTCCCAGAACGGAGACAGACCGGTTGTCTTCATGAGCTCCTCTTCCGGAAGAAGCGGCTGGTGCTTGCCTGTAGGAAGCATACGATCATCCAGCTCCCAGCGCTTGTCTATCGTCATCGTGTAGCGATAATCTTCCGGCGCGCTCTCTGGCGCGAAAGGCGCATTGATCGTCGTATGGAAAGCGAGCATGCATGGCATGGCCTCTTCACCGTTATTGTTGACGATAACATGCTGCAGCAAGCCGTGTTCGCTAAGCGAATAACGCAGCGAAATGGTGAACCGGTGAGGGAGGTAGGCATAGATCGGGTGGCCTTCTTCAACCGTAATGCTGAGGCTCACGAAGCTCTCTTGATCGGTCGTGCCGTAGCTGTCTACGTTCCAGACGGAATCCAGGAAGAAGCCATGGAGATGGTTGCCAGTACGCTCTTCATTGATAGGAAAAGTATAGGTGCGGCCATTCCATGTGAATGTACCATCCTTATAACGGTTGGGAGGAAATAATACCGGTATGCCGTAAATGACGGGATTGGACCGGAAGAGGTCCATCTCATTAGCGGCCGGTTCTCTTAAGACGGTGTAGTGTCTCTCCGTATCGCGGAAGGCGATCAGATTAGCGCCCATGCGCGGCAGTACGGCCGCCTGGTAAGGCCCCCATTCCAGCCAAACGGCGGGTTCGTCGTAGTAGGATTGCTCGTAGGCTTTGCTATGTGCTGTCATGGTCAGTAGTCCTCCTCGATTAAGTAGCGGTTATTGCTAGAATAGCAGGAGCCGGGAAATTGAACAACCGTCCGATTCAGAGGAATCGGACGGTTGGCTGTCGCACGAATTCAATTGGCCTTCTGCTATTGACGCTTGGAGATGAGCTGTTTAATTTCTTGCTGCTTCCTGCGGTTGACCGGCAGTTGCTTCGCGTCGGAATGCTCCGGGCCGAAGTAGACCGTCCCGCTGACCACCGAGGCAATCTTTACGGTGTTTATGTAGCAGGAAGAGCTGATTTGCACAAAGTTCTGTTTGGAAATCAGATTCTTCAATTCGTCGGCAGTCATTCTTTTTTTTCTATTATAATTTCTGCCATGGAAGCTCACGAGCCCCTGCATCCCGAGCTTGAAATAAAGCACATCCGACTCCACATCAAATTCCTCGTATACATTCCGATCCTGTAGCGCAACATTCATCACAAAATCCCCCTTAAGAAAATTGATCACCTGAAATGTTAGCGCTTACATTGTAACACATTATCGTCTGTATGTGAAGCTATATTCTGAAAAAAGACATTGTATGACTTCATGGCATGTGCTATGTTCACAGTAGGGAATTAATAGGAGAAGGGTTGGGTTGTCATGAGTACGTCTGCTAGCGGCTGGAACGAAGGAATTTTCTATGTAGGGTCGTACGGCGAGAAGAAGGATGCGACCATTCATGTATGCAAAATAAACAAGGAAACAGGAGCGCTTAGCATCGTACAGCGTGTGAATGGAGTCGAGAACGCCTCGTTCCTTGCCTTGCATCCTGAAGGGAAGCGGCTCTATGCCGCCAAGGAAATCGAAGCATCGAATGGCGTTGCCGGCGGGGAAGTCGTCGCAATTGCCATTCAGCCGGATTCCGGCCTGCTGGGCGAAGTTACGAGCCTGGCATCTACAGTAGGCGCGCATCCATGCTACATCAGCGTCAACGAAGCAGGAACAGCGCTCTACGCTGCTAATTACACAGGGGGAAGCATCTCGCTGCATCCGCTTACAGCTGACGGAGAGCTGGAGGCGGCTAGCGCTGTCATGCAGCATGAATGCGAGCCCGGACCTGTCGCCGACAGGCAGGAAAAGCCGCATGCGCATTGTGTGTCTCCAGTACCCGGCACACCTTATGTATGCGCGGTTGACCTGGGCATGGATGCGGTTGTTACATACCGGCATGAAGGACAGACGTTGGTGAAAACGGACGAGGCTGCTTTTTTTGGCGGAGCGGGACCCAGACATATTGCTTATCATCCATCGCTCGACGTCGCTTATGTCGCCAATGAGCTGGCTTCCAGCGTAACGTTGCTTAGAATAGATCGGAATGCTGGCGTCCTCAGCGTAGAGCATACCTATTCCACTTTGCCGGAAGGCTATGAGGGGTACAACGACTCGGCGGATATTCACGTTTCTGCCGACGGACGTTATCTGTACAGCTCCAACCGCGGACATAACAGCATTGCCGTATTTGCGATTTCGGCCGAGACGGGCGAGCTTTCGCCGATTCAGCATATAAGCTGCGGCGGCGAGCTGCCGCGCAACTTCGGCATTACGCCAGATGGTGCGTATGTGCTGGCGGCGAATGGAAAAACCAATAATATTGCCGTATTCCGCAGAGATCAGGAGCAAGGGACCTTATCCCCGACGGGACATGAGCTTGAACTGAACATTCCGGTCTGCATCCGGTTTGGCCTATAGCAATAGTATGTTGTAGCGCAACAATCACCCAGTGATAACACCAAGAGAGGTATGAAAGGCAGGTCCTATTCTTTGTCTACGAACCAACCAGCGCCAAAAACGGCTGGAGATACGTTGCGTTCCGCAACCGTCTATACGATGTTGTTTGCCATCAGCTCTGTACATATGCTTAATGATGCCATGCAGACTGTGGTTACCGCGCTATTCCCGATTTTCGAGCAGTCTCTGAAGCTTTCGTACGGTCAGATCGGATGGATCGCCTTTACGCTCAATATGACATCCTCCATCATGCAGCCTGTTGTAGGCGCATTGTCGGACCGATGGCCGCGCCCATGGATGCTGCCGGTGGGCATGCTATGCAGCATGGCCGGCATGGCCGGGCTGGCGGTATCGCCTAACTATGCGCTGCTGCTGTTATCTGTCGTGTTCGTCGGACTAGGCTCCGCCGTCTTCCATCCGGAAGGTTCTCGCGTCGTTCATATGGCCGCCGGTAACCGGCGTGCGTTCGCGCAATCGATCTATCAGGTTGGCGGCAACTTCGGACAATCGCTCGGACCCATTATGACGGCAGCGATATTTATTCCGCTGGGACAGCGTGGAGCCGCTTGGGGGATGCTGCTGGCTGCACTGGCGATTGCGGTATTGTTCAAAGTGGTGCCATGGTACGCCGCAAGGCTTGCGGAACATGGGGGCAGAGTGCCGAAGAAAAAAGCGGCGGCATCCGATTCGAAGGCTGGACGCGCAGCGAATAATAGAGTCGTAGCAATCGCGCTTTCTATCTTATTGCTGGTCGTATTCGCGAGGTCGTGGTATGGAGCAGCGATTGGAAGCTTCTATCAGTTCTACGCCCGGGATACTTATGCGCTGACGATTCAGTCGGCGCAGGTGCTGCTGTTCCTGTTCATGATCTTTGGCGTTCTAGGCACGTTCTTAGGCGGCATACTGGCAGACCGGATCGGACGGAAGAAGATGATGCTGATCTCCATCCTGGGAGCGGCGCCGTTTGCCTTGATTTTGCCGCATTTGCCGCTTGGCTGGGCTTACCCGGTCATTGCTTTGCTAGGGTTTATCTTGCAATCCGGCTTCTCTGTCAGCGTCGTGTATGCGCAGGAGCTTATGCCGGGTAAGGTTGGCACGGCTTCGGGCCTCATTACAGGCCTGGCGTTCGGCATGGGGGCGCTTGGCTCCGTTATCTTGGGGAATGTGGCGGATGTGCAAGGTATGGAATTTGTCATGCTGCTTGCGAGCTTCCTGCCGCTCTTTGGATTGCTGGCGCTATGGCTGCCGAAGGATCGCAAGGAAACACTGTAAGGCGCAGGCAATATGCTTACCTGAAAGGCTGGATCATTTGGTCCAGCTTTTTTTGTGAGGTCATATTGATATAAAACAAACGTTTTGTTATTATATCTATATATTAAGCAAACGTTATTTAATCATGTCTATAAAAGGTGTGAATGGAATGGATTTGGATGAACGCTTCTGGAATGCTTCAAGCGAGGAGATCAAGCAAGGTTATGTATATGAGGTCCGCACGCAGAGCTATTGTTGCCTGCTATGCGGAGAGCAGTTCGAGGAAGGGGAAGTATTCAAGCTGCCGGACGCTGAACGATTTTTTACCGCGGCGAAGTATGCAGGATACCATGTTCAATCCGCTCATGGCTCCATGCTGGACTATTTGCTCAGCCTGGACAAGAAAGCCTCGGGACTGACGGATGTGCAGAAGCAGCTTGTTCGCGACTTTGCGCAAGGGCTGTCGGATCGCGACATTGTACAGCGCACGGGCGGCAGCGCCTCCACCATTCGCAATCATCGCTTCGTCTTGAAGGAGAAGGCCAAGCAGGCGAAGGTGCTGCTGGCTGTCATGGAGCTGATGGAGGGCGGCGAGGAGAGCATCCCGAAGTTTATGCCCGTTCACCGGACGGCTACGGTGATGGATGAGCGGTTTGCAATTACAGAAGAGGAGTACGACAAGATTCTTCAGCAGTATTTGCCGGAAGGTCCTGAGGGCCCGCTTGCGTCCATACCGGGCAAAGAGAAACGCAAAGTAGCGTTGCTTCGCCATATGGCGTCGTTTTTTAAGCTCGGCGAGCGGTACACGGAAGATGAAGTGAATGTGCGGCTGAAGGGGTTTTCCGACGACCATTATGTATCGCTGCGCAGATATTTGGTGGAATACGGATATATGGACCGCGAGGACGACGGTTCCGCTTATTGGATTCCAATTAACGGGAAGGATGGGGTCAAGTTGAAAGAGAAAGAAAAAGCGAAGGAACAACCGGAAGCAGCGGCTATCGGCAGCGGCGAGACGGAGAAGAAGGGCAAGAATAAGCCGGACAAAGCGGCTCGCAAGACGATGACAGCCGAATATCAGGACCGGGTTCGTACGATGGGCGTCTACGGAATCAAAAATAACGAAAACGGCCGAATGTTTATTGGCGCCTCTACTAATATGGACGGATTATGGAACAAGGAGCAATTTATCCTGGATCTGGGGTCCCATATGAACAAAAAACTGCAGCAGGAATGGAAGCAATTCGGGCGGGAGGCCTTTGCCTATCTCATCCTTGAGACGGTTAAAACCGAGGAAGATATCCGCTATGATTACAGAGATGTATACGATGCGGAAGGCAATGAGCTAGCGAATGTGGCCAGAGACTACAAACGCAAGGTGGAACGCCTGAAGGAGGAATGGCTGGAGAAGCTGAAGCCATTTGGAGAACAAGGTTATCACTAGAATGGACTGGAAAATTATCAGATAGGCAGCGGAGGGAGAACATGTCTGAACAGGCATTGCCGGCTCAGCCGGCAGGGAAGTTATTGGGCAACACCTTTTTTCAAACGATACTTTTGTCCAACGTGTTGCTGCAAATCGGAATTTGGATTCGAAATTTTGCAATTCTGATGTATGTGACAGACAAAACGAGCAATGATCCATTTGCGGTAGGACTAATGACATTTGTGGAGCTTCTGCCGATCTTTGTCTTCTCCTTTATCGGGGGGACGTTCGCCGACCGGTGGAAGCCGCGATTAACGATGATCTGGTGTGACCTGTTATCGGCCGTGTCCGTCTTTGCCGTTCTAATTACGATTATGTACGGCTCTTGGTATATGGTCTACTTGGTTACCTTTGTATCTGCTATCTTGTCGCAATTCTCGCAGCCGTCAGCCATGAAGCTGTTCAAGCAGCATATCGCTCCGGAACAGCTGCAGCAGGCGATGGCGATGTTCCAATCGTTGGTCGCTATCTTTATGGTTGTGGGACCGTCGCTTGGCGTAATCAGCTATCACCGTTTTGGAATAGAGATTTCCGTAGGCATCATGGGTGTCGCCTTCCTGCTCTCTGCTCTCGTGTTGTTCCGCATTCCGCGGGACAAGGAGATCGAGAAGAAGGATGCGAACGAGAAGGCCCGCTTCTGGAGCGAACTTGGTGACGGGCTGAAGTATGTGTGGCGCAGTCCGGTACTCCGATCGCTCGGCGGCACGTTCGCACTTGCAGGCATTGCGGTCGGCACGACGCAGACACTGGGTTTGTTCGTCGTCATCGAGCGCCTTGGCCAACCGAAGGAGTTTCTGCAATATGTGCTGATGGTGCACGGCGTTGCGATGCTGCTTGGCGGCGGGCTGGTTATGATGATGGCCAAGAAGATTTCACCGCAGAAGCTGCTTGCAATCGGGATATTGCTCAGCTCGTTCACGATGGCGGGGATCGGCTTGTCCACCAGCGTGCCGCTGTCGCTATCGCTGCAGTTTATAGGTGGGCTCGGATTCCCTTGTATTCAAATCGGGATCAGCACGATGATCCTGCAATGGACGGAAGAGAAATTTATCGGCCGTGTCAACGGCGTTCTATCGCCTATGTTTATGGGCATGATGGTCGTCATGACCTTGGTGGCGGCCAAGCTGAAGCTGCACTTTCCGCTTGTCGGCATTTATTGCACGGCTGCAGGGCTAATGTTTCTTGCGATGCTGCTGCTGGTGCCGTTGTTCAAATATCGTGCGGAAGTTCGGACCGGGGAGAGGGAGACAGCTGCATAAGGATTGATGCGCATGACATGAATTTCCCCATAAGTTGGCATGCTATGAGAAGCAAGGAGCCTACCATTCCAACTGACGAAAGGGAGATGTGCTTGTCACAGCTGCATTCGGCAATCTTATTCGACTTTAGCGACAACAAAAGCGCGGAGCTGGCGAGGAACATGCTGCAGGAGCTGGGCTATGATCCCGTGACGCATAACGACCGCCAACTGCATATTCATGTGGATGGGAGCGATCTAACGTCCGCACTGGAGATTGCGCAGTCGCATGGCGGCCAATTGGTCGAACAGGCGGCAATCGAAGAAGAAGCGATCACTAATACGGCCTACGCGCTGGACGGGATTACGATTCCGGCCCATGTGGTGAATGAGGACTGGATTCATGAAGAGGAATCGGGGCTTCACAATCGGGATTCCGGCGCGATTAACGAAGAGGAATTCCTCCCGGATTCCGAAACCTATAATCACTTCTCAGGCGATGTCCATACGTAGGACGCAGCCTCAACAAGAGGGGAAAGGCGCTGTCGAACTTGGTTCGACAGCGCCTTTTATGTCAGGAATATTCAATAGTTTCCGCCGCATGCTTGCCGGCGTTGTAGCCTGTTGTGAAAGCGGCCGTAATGTTGTAGCCGCCCGTATAGCCGTGAATGTCCAGCACTTCTCCGCAGAAGTACAGACGGTCCATCCTTTTGGATTGCATCGTCTTAGGGTCGATTTCCTTCAGATTGACGCCTCCGCCTGTGACGAATGCTTCCTCAATAGAGAGCGTGCCGTTAACCGAAACCGGAAACGACTTGGCGAGCTTGGCAAGCTCCGTCCAGGCTTGTTTCGGAATATTGTCGTACGTAATGTCCTCTTTGAGTCCAGAGAGTCCCAGCAGCAGTGGAATAAGCTTTTCCGGAAAAAAACCTTTCAGCGCGTTTTTGACGGCTTTTCGGGACTCTTCCTTGCACAGAGCCATAGTCTGCGCATAGATCGCATCGGCAGATAGCTCCGGGAAGAGATCAATTGATGTTTTAACGGCTGTACCGCCGTTTTTCCATTGCTCCTTCACGACAAATTGACTGCATCTGAGAACGATCGGCCCAGATATGCCGAAGTGCGTGAAGATCATGTCACCGGTATGCTCAATTATTTTTTTGCCTTTTCCATTCCATACGGATAACGTGACCCCGCGAAGGGATAATCCTTGCAGCTCTTTGCTGCGGATGAAGGATGCCTGCGACGTTAAGGGTACCTCTGTCGGAAAGAGTTCTGTGATGGTATGACCGGCTTCCTCGGCCCAGGCATAGCCGTCTCCGGTAGAGCCGGTATGCGGCACAGACTTTCCTCCGACTGCAATGATAACAGCTCCGCTTCGAATCGTCTCCCCAGATTTCAGCAAGACGCCGGACGCCCGGCCACCCTCATAGATGACCCGGCTTACAGGACTATTCACCTTTACATCAACGCCAAGGGAACGGACTTTGCCGACCAGTGCATCCACGACTGTCTTTGCCTTGTCGCTTACAGGGAACATTCTGCCGTTGTCCTCTTCCTTAAGCTGAATGCCCAGCCCCTCAAAAAATGCAATAATATGCCTATTATTAAAGGTAGCAAGAGCGCCATGCAGGAATTTCCCATTACCTGGGATATTTTTGATTAATTCATCCAGTTCCTTCGCATTCGTGACGTTGCAGCGGCCGCCGCCGGATATGCCGAGCTTGCGCCCCAGCTTGTCACCCTTGTCCAGCAGCAGAACTCTTGCTCCGCCTTCGCCTGCGGCTACACTCGCCATCAGACCGGATGATCCGGCCCCAATTACAATCACATCATAATCCATGACATTGCTCCTATATTAAAACATTCTCTATATTCAAATTCATGGTTTCCAGTATAATTTAATTATATTACTGGGGCAAGGAGGTCGATTCATTATGCTTCGTAAAGAATGGCATGTGCTTGGAACGGAAGCGAAGAGACTGTATGTAAGAGAATGGCTGCCAGAGGCGGAGGAGCCCAAGGCGCTTATTCTAATTGTCCATGGTCATGGAGAGCAGGGGGAGCGTTATCGCTATGCTGCCGATCGGATGACTGCGGCCGGATATGCCGTAGTCGCTTATGATTTGCAGGGACACGGACGTTCAGAAGGGAAGCGCGGACATATGAGCGCGCTGGACGCCGCAATTGAGGATGCGCTTCGTGTTATGGAGGAAGCCAAGGAGCGGCATGCCGATATTCCGGTTTATTTGTATGGACACAGCATGGGCGGAAATATTGCGCTTAATTGCGCCATTCGCAGGAAGCCGGACATCGCCGCTCTCATACTGACAAGTCCTTGGCTTAAGCTGGCTTTTAATCCTCCAGCTATTAAAGAATGGATGGGGAAAGGTGTTGCGAGAATATTCCCGACCTTGCCGATGTCGACTGGGCTGAAGCCGGAGGATCTGTTCCGGCCAAGCGATCTGGGCATTCCGCCTATTGGCGAAGATCCGCTTAATCATACAACTATAACACCTAGAGCCTATTTGGAGGTACAAACGGCTGGCGAGTGGGCGCTAAGGAATGGAACAGATTTGCATGTGCCGCTTCTGCTCTTGCATGGGGACAGCGACCGGATTACCTCATTTGAAGCAAGCAGACGTCTGGCAAGCGATCTGGGGAGCCGTTGCGATTGGTATCCCAAGGAGGGTGGGCTGCACGAGCTGCACAACGATATAGACGGCAAGGAAACCTTGAATTTTATCATCGATTGGATTCGTCGGAGGCTTTCATATTACTGACTAATTGCTTCATGAAGGAGGCCGGCTTTTCGTGCTGAAGGATTTGCTGCTCCAATTTTTTTTATCCGTACTCCCCGTATTTGCATTCTTGCTTTGGCATGACAAAGAACGTGGCTGGAACGGATTCAGGCTGTTCATAACTGTAACGAGCGGTATCTCGATGGTTCTGTGCTTGCTTACGACATCATCTGTTCATGAATATGAGATTGATTTTCGTGTGGTGCCGTATTTGATCGGTTCGTTATATGGCGGATATCGTTCGTTGGCAGCGCTTACGGTTCTTTATGCAGGACTGCGTATGACGACCGTAGATTATATGGAAGAGATGTACGGTTTCCTGGTGTACCTGATTGTGTTCCTGGTTATTTTGTTAATTCTGATCGGTCCGTTTCAAAAGGCTGCTGCTGCCAAGAAGGAAAAAATCGGCGTATCCATCGTCAGTATATTGCTGGTGGTGCTAATTAGCACTATTTATGTGTTGATGAGCCAAGCCGGCGCTCCATGGACGTCAACGGTTTCATTGAACGTGCTGATGGCCACAATTGGTCTCCTGCTGGCTGTCTGGCTGTCCATCTACATAATAGAAGGCTTGAAGGAGAAGCAGCAGCTGCATGACAAAGTTATTCAGCTGTCGGCAAGCTATTTGAATGAAGTAGAGAAGCTGCAGCAATTTATTGATAAAGCTCCAATAGCCGTTATGATGGTTGACCGGGACGGCAGAATTACGCATGTGAACGATGAAAGCTTCAGATTGCTGGGCATGAAAGAAAGCTTCGTCTCGGTCGAGGACGTGAAGAAGCAACCGTATCGGAATGTGTTTCAGGCGGGCGCAGATCATGCCTGCATGCCGCTATTGGATGAAGCCTTGAACGGCATGACGACAACAACCGTTCCCCAGATGGAGGAAGGCGCCATGCTGCTGTACACAACGGTGACGCTGCGGGATACTGGCAGCCACGAGGTGGTCGGTGCCGCCTTGATTGCACAGGATGTGACGGAGCTAAGCCAGCTTAGAGATGAGCTGGGCAGAATGGAGAGACTCAGCCTCGTCGGACAAATGGCGGCCAGCATTACGCATGAGATCCGCAACCCGATGGCTGTCATCAGGGGGTTCGTACAGCTGATTCAGGAGAGAAGCCCGCAAAGCCAGCATGAGTACTTCCGCATCATAATGGAAGAGCTGGATCGCGCCAATCTGATTATTAGTGATTTTCTATCTCTTGCCCAAAACCGAGAGCTCAAGATGGAGCTGGCGTCCATTAATACAACGATTAGCGACTTGGTTCCCCTGCTGAATGCCGATGCCAACTTAAGAGGGCAGTCGCTTGAAGTGATGTTATGCAAGGATGTGCCGCATATGAAGCTAAATGATCGAGAGATTAAGCAGATGCTGCTGAACATCGCCAGAAACGGCATGGAGGCGATGGGGGAAAAGGGGAATCTGCGTATTAAAACCGACTATAGGGACGGGGAAATCAGCGTGTATATATCGGATGAAGGCGCGGGTATTCCGCAGGATAAGCTCAAGCATATGTTTGAGCCCTTCTTCACGACAAAGACCCGTGGTACGGGACTCGGCCTGCCGCTCTGTCTAAGCATCGCGGAGCGGCATGGCGGACGAATCGATGTCGAGACAGCCGAAGGGGAAGGCACAACTTTTATCGTCACCTTCAACATAACGGAAGAGGACACCGGGCATTCTAATCCATGAATGGATAATAGCGGACGCCTCAAGGCGCCGTAATCCGCGAAGGAGGCCAGAACAGTATGTCCGAGAGAACGAAGCAAGACGGAAGCTCCCTGGAGCAGAAGGCGCAAGCGGCTCAGAACGAATCCAAAGCCAGCGGAGCGGACGACAGTGCCGGCATAGACAAGAAGCTGAACGGGCCCAACCGTCCGTCGACCTGATCGGCAGAAGGGGATAGCGTTGAGCGACAACCATTCTAACCAGCATAAGCCGGAGGATGATCCCGCCCTTGATCCTTACGAAATCGAGTTTCTCCCGCAATTCCGCGAGGGCAGAGGGCCGGAAGCTCCATTTCTCAATGATTACGGGGTGGTGATCGGCGATCATGTGTATGAATCCCCGCACTCTCCATTGGAGCAATGGAGCACCGATACCGATCCTGCTGTCATGGCCGGCGATCAATGGGTGCATCCCTTCAAGGACATCGGTTTTCTGACTGCGGAGAACCGCGATTGGTTCGAACGAGGCATCGAGCCGGAGGGAGGTACGTTCTTCCATCCGGAGCATGATGCCGCAAGCGGAGCCCATCAGCCGGAACCGGAGCCAGAGCCGCGGGAAAGGGAGCAATCGGAGTAGCAACTCCGGTTGCTTTATTTTCGTAAGGGACGGTATAATAGCTTAAAATAGTCCTTGAAGGAGTGTGTTAGCATGTCGATGTCATTCGAAAGATATATGTTGGACATGGTTCAACCAATGCGTGACGATCTTACGAAGCTGGGAATTCAGGAGCTTCGCACAGCGGAAGAAGTAGAAGAGCAAGTGCCAGGGGCACAAGGAACGGCGCTGATCGTGATCAATTCCGTATGCGGATGCGCGGCAGGCCAATGCCGTCCGGGCGTAGCCCAAGCGTTGCAGAATGAGAAGCTGCCTAACCACCTGTTCACTGTGTTCGCAGGTCAAGATAAGGAAGCTACTGCGAAGGCACGCGAATACTTCGCGCCATATCCGCCATCTTCCCCTTCCATCGCACTGATGAAGGACGGAGAGCTGGTTCACTTTATTGAACGCCATCAAATCGAGAATCGTTCCGCAGCCGATATTGCGGCAGACTTGAGTGACGCATTCGACAAATATTGCGGTTAATAGGAGCTGCCAGATGACTTTACAAGAGGAAATTATTAAGCGTCTCGGCGTAAAGCCCGAGATTGATCCGGCTGCCGAAATTCGCAAACGGGTTGATTTCTTGAAGAAATATGTACTAGATGCGAATGCAGCCGGCCTGCTCATCGCCATAAGCGGCGGCATTGACAGTGCGGTCGTGGCAGGTCTGTGCAAGCGTGCGACGGATGAGCTCAGCGAAGAGACGGGCAAAGAATATATGACTCTAGGCGTCTTCCAGCCCTATGACAAGCAAGTAGATATCGCCGACAGCTATGCGGTTGCAGAAGCATTCGATCTGAAGCATAAGGTCGAGACGAATATCGGCGAAGCTGTTGATGAGATTGCCCTTGAGGTCGAGCATGGCTTCAAGTCGCTTGGCATTCACCGCCATATAAGCCGTGGAGGCAAAGGCAACATCAAAGCGAGAACCCGAATGGTCATGCAATATGCGCTGGCCTTCGATATGAACCTGCTTGTAGTCGGGACGGATCATGCTTCGGAGGCTGTGACGGGCTTCTATACGAAGTGGGGCGACGGAGCGGTTGATCTTACGCCGCTTAGCACATTGAACAAGCGTCAGGTGAGGCTTGTGGCTGCGCATCTGGGCGTTCCTGACAGCGTGCTGCACAAAGCGCCGACAGCCGGCCTATGGGACGGTCAGACGGACGAGGACGAGCTTGGCATCAAGTACGATGAGAACAGCGACTATCTGGAAGGCAAGGATATTGCGCCACAGACTCGCGAGAAGCTAGAGAAGCAATATATGAAGACCGAGCATAAACGTTCGGCTATTCCGGGCATTTAAGCCATTCTTGCTGAATGCTGAAGCCGGATGAACAGGCTGTCCCTTGGAACTGTACAGGTTCCGGGGGGCATTTTTTTTATGCGAACCGGAACCTTATTAATTGATTGCATGCTTTAGGGAAAGATGCTTTTGAAAAAAGATGAAAATGAAATCCCTTCGTTCACAATTTGTTCACAATTAGATGGCTCGTTCGGGTCATGTGTTTATCGGCCGTTGTTGTTACAATATGTAAGTTAATATTAATTTGATAAGAGAGGTTGATGAAGGATGTCTATTCGCAAGAAAATGACAGGCGCGCTTCTCGCAGCCGTATTGACGGTTAGCGCGGCAATACCGGTATTCGCCCATGACGGCTGGTCACAGACCAATTCGCCCATAGTGGCGCCAGGGCAAGTATCTTATGTGGAACTTATGCTTGGCAATCATTCCAATGAGCACAAGAGCTATCGCATTGCGGGACAATGGAGCACGGATACGTCGAAGGTATTCGTTACGACGCCGGGCGGCGTGAAGTCCGACATTACGGGAACCACATTCTATACAGGCGAAGCAGCTACGGAGACAGAGCCTGCGGTCAACAATTATTTTGTTGCATCGTTCAAGTCGAATACGCCTGGCGCTTATATCGTTTCGGTTGAAGGCGACAGCATCTTCAAGCATGGCGGCGTAGGCAGCCGCACGCTGCGCAGCGCGAAGTCTTTCGTTGCCGTAAGCGACATTCCGGTAATTGAACGCGTGAAGGCGCTTCAAGGCTTCTCGAAGGAAGTAAGCCCGGACCGCGCAGAGCTTATTCCGCTTTTCAATCCGGCTGCTGTAACAGCTGGCGAAGAAGTATCCATTCAATTGCTGCTGAAGGGCGAGCCGCTGGCTGACACGAACGTGGATGTGATCCGCCGCAGCAATTCACAGCCAACTGAGCTTGTAACAGACAAAGACGGCAAGATTACGTTCAAGACTGGCGCAGCCGACTACTACCTCGTTCGTGCCAAGCCGGCAACGAAGGAAGCCAAGGAAGGCGAATATGATCAGACGAGCTATGAAGCAACGATGACGTTCACTGTTCAGAATGAATCGCCGAAGCTTCCGGGCAAGCCGTCCTCCAATGCACCGCATGTCTATGTTGACGGTGTTGCAGTTGCACAGGATGGAGCTGTCAAAGTAGAGAAGGGCGTGACGAAAGCATCCGCTGACTTCATCCGCGATCATATCGATCCAAATTACGCTTCCCAGGAAGCAGGCGCACTTCGCGCTGTAGCAGAGGCGGCAGGCGCGACCGTGGAATACTTCCCGGCCGTTGGCGAATCCAGAGCCGCAGTTGCGATTTACTCGAAATAACGCATGATGAAAAAAAGTTATTCCTTACTGGCTATTCTGCTGGTAGTATGGGCATGCCTGCCGAGCTTCGTCTCGGCACATGCCTATATTTATCAGTCCTCTCCGCTGGCCAATGCGGTTCTGGATAGCTCGCCATCTCAGATCAAGCTTACATTTACCGAAAAAATCGATACCAAAATGAGCTCCATTACGCTTGAAAACAGCGCGGGCGGAGAAGTGAAGGGGACGCTCAGCAGCGATGGCGACTTAACGCTTATTCTGACGATACCAAAGCTGGAGCAGGGCGTGTATAAGGTCAAATGGCAGGTGCTGTCCCTGGACACGCATGTGACGGACGGTTCCTTCCAATTCTCTATCGGAGTGGAGCTGGAGACGAAGGCGCCGGATGATACGGCGTCGCTGGATGGCGGTTCTGGCGGCAGCGTCAAGCCGACTGCCAAGCCGACTGCCACTGCCAAGCCTTCTCCATCCCCTACGATTACTGCGCCTCCGGCAAGCACGGCTGTGACGCCGAAGCCTTCCGTGACGCCGTCACCGGATAACCCTGCCAAGCAGGAGCCGTCCACAGCAATTGGCTCAGAGAGTCCGACGCCCATACCAACCCCGACTCAAGACGCAGCCGGAAGCATAGAGCCGGCGCAGCCTGACCAGACTGACGCTTCTTCGCCAGATGAGCCGATATCCGGTCAGGGATCAGAGATTGATGAAGGCGGCGGCACTGCGTCAGAGCCTGTGGACGCAGAGCCTGCCGGTACGGATGAAGCTGAAGAAGCCAGCGGCGTCATTGAAGGCGAGACGGAGCCGCCTGTTGCAAGTGCAAGCGGTGATTCAAGCGAGAATGCTGCAAGCAGCAGCGGTGAGGAGCATAACCATGCGGGAGGCCATGCTCTGATGGTGTTCCTGCGCATTGCAGAGGTGCTGGCTGCACTGGCTGTCGGCGGCATTTTGTTTTTCCGCTATGCGTTGTGGAGATCAGAGAGCGGAGAGCCACCGATCGGATTTTCGCTTCGAGCGGAGCAATATGTCATCGCTGCCGCCGCCGTCATCTGGATTGCATCCGGTTGGGGCAGAATTGACATGCTGGCTTCGCAATTCAGCGGCATCGCATGGAACGATATTTTATCGCAGACTGTGGTAGGCAAGGTCGCCTTCATGAGGCCGGCTGCCGCCATTATTATTTTGCTGCTGGCTTTTGCCCCGAAGCGCGAGGAGGTATGGGCCAATCCGGTCAAATGGTTGTTGGCGGCGGGCATCATTGTCACCTTCCCGCTGACGGGCCATGCCTACGCGGCAGCTGAGGACGCCATGGTTGCCATTATCGCCCATACGGTTCATATGGGTACCGCGGCCGTCTGGTTCGGCGGATTAACCGGTCTTTGGATGCTCACCTACCGTCCTGCGGGGAGTGAAACCCTGCTGCGCGCTGGCGACAAGTTCGCCATGTACGCCTTGCCCAGCATCGTCCTCATTATCATTAGTGGAATATGGCTGACGCTGGATCATCTCTCTTCATGGAGCCAGCTGTGGAGCAGCGATTACGGCAGGCTTGCTCTTGTCAAAATCGTCCTGCTGCTGCTCGTCGTTGGCATAGCGGCCGTTCATCGGCTGTTGAGGAGCAAAGCATCCGGTGAACGTGCGCTTATATGGGGCGTGCGTGCGGAGATTGTGGCTGCGGTCGCGCTGATTGTCTTTGCCGGCTGGCTGTCGACAACGTCCCCTCCGCCATATTCGCCGCCGAATGCGGCCAGAGAGCCTGTATACTGGCATGTCATGGGTGAGCATGCGCATATGACGCTGCGGGTAAATGAGAGCAAAGGCGGTACACAGATTGTGAAGCTGGATGTCTGGCTGCGCGAAGATCAAGGCGAGCCGGATGAGCTTCGAGTGGAGTTCGTACCGGAGACTGGAGATGCAGCGGGAACGGTGGCCATTCCAGTAGAGTTGCAAGAAGGCGGCAGCGATCCATTCGGCTTCCCAGGATTCAACAAGTACAGCTATTCAGCGGAAGGCGCCTATCTTGGCGCAGCCGAGGGGGGCCGACTGAAGGTAAGCTTCAAGGATAAGAGCGGCGAAGCTTTCGCTTACGAGAAGCCGCTGAACGATGCAAGTCTGACGCCTTGACAAACGATTGCTTCATCTGCTAATGTCTCCATCATGAAAGAGGGGGCGCAGGCATGATAATAGGAATCGGACATGATCTGACAGATGTGGCGAGAGTCTCCGAGATGCTGGAGAGCAAGCTTCGCGACAGATTCATGCAGCGTATATTGACTCCAGGCGAACGGAAGATTTGCTCGGTATATGGCGGACCGCGCCTGCATCAGTATGTTGCGGGGCGGTTCGCTGCCAAGGAAGCGATCGCCAAGTCATTCGGCTGCGGCATTGGAGCTTTGCTTGGTTTTGGAGATATAGATATCGGACGGGATACTTCAGGCAAGCCGATTTGCAAGCTGTCTGCTGCAGCGTGGGACCGATTAGGGTTTAGCGAAGAGGATACTGTCATTCACATTACGATTACGCATGAACGCGCTCTTGCTTCGGCCTTTGCCGTTGTCGAACGGATAAAACTGTAACCTTTGGCCCATACTGCGAATGTAATAGCAGTAGAGATGCGGCGAGAGGAGAATGGCAATGAACAGAGGGCGTCAGCAAAGCGCGAAGAGACGGTTCAAGACAGGTCAGTGGGTGCAATATGAAGGTATGTATTCCAATGATTGGGGCGATGATCTGCTGCTCGTTCAAGGCGACCTATTCCCGACCCACCCCCAAATGGGAGAAACCCATTGGTTTTACGCAGGTCCCGCAGTCCATTACGATCACAAGTCTCCGAAGTCCAATGGGCATTACATCGGTTATTGAGACAATATAGATGGGGCTTTCCCATAAGCAGCCACTTTCGCTTATGGAGACAGTTCGCTTGGTGAAATACGTGTGAAAATAATAAAATGGCGGTGTTCAGGATGATATTCCTGCCACCGCCATTTTTTGTTTCCGAGTAATGAGTCCCATCCCAAGCTAGTAACGCTATTCACATTTTTGGCGTGAATAGTGGTGTGGCAACACTAATTTACTTTATCGCGCGATTTTGGAGTTTTAACGTTTCTCTGCAACCCTAATTTCGAGTTTTAACCATTTTGGCGCTAATAGTGGTGTGTGGCACCACTGCTTCACCTTTTCGCGCGATTTTGGACTTTTAATGTTTTTCAGCAACCCTAATTTCGAGTTTTCGTCCTTTTGGCGCGAATAGTAGTGTGTGGCAACATTATTTCGCCTTTTGGAGCGATTTCGTGCATTTAATGTTACATGGCACCACTATTTACGAATAACCGTCCTATCGATGAAACTAGTGTTGCGCAGCGTGATCATCCATTTAGAGATTGATAGCCTCGCGGTCATGGCATAACTTGACCGCCGGGCGCATCTGAAAGGGGCATTATTGCTTGGAAGCCAACCAATCGGCCAGACCATCGATTTCTTGCTGTGATAAGGAATCGGCGAATCCCGGCATCAGCCCTTTTCCTTGCTCGATCTGAACGGTAATCTCCTCGGCGCTCATACGGGAGCCGACCTGCTGCAGGTTCGTATTGGCGCCGACGCGCCCTTGCAGATCGGTGCCGTGGCAGCCCAGGCAGCGAGACTTGTAGACAGCTGCAATATCAGACGGGGCGTCCTTCAAGTAGTCGCCCTTTGGCGCGCTTCCTGCAGGATTGCCGCCTCCTGTCGGGCTGCCGCCGCATGCGGCCAATGATAAAACCAAGGCCAGAATGGCGGACCATTTCGCTAGTCGAATGGTTAGTTTGGGAGTAAGCAACGGAACTCTCTCCTTTCTCTTCCATGTTATTCATAGGAATATATGCGTATAATTCGTATAATAGAGGAATAAGAGAGAACAAACAACCACTCCGAGAACGGGAAGGATTACGATAGTATGACAATGCAAGATGAAGCAAAGCAATATTTCAGCCGGGAGCTGCTGGCCTGGTATCAAAGAGGCAATCGGGATCTTCCGTGGCGCCGGAATAAGGACCCTTACCGGATATGGGTATCTGAGATTATGCTGCAGCAGACAAGGGTCGATACAGTTATCCCATACTTTGAGCGATTCATGGCGAACTTTCCGACCGTACAGGCGCTAGCCGAAGCGCCGGAGGACGAGGTGCTGAAGTGCTGGGAGGGACTTGGTTATTATTCCAGAGCGAGAAACTTGCAGGCGGGCGCAAGGATGGTCATGGAGCGTTACAATGGCATCATTCCGGATGATAAGGATTCAGTAGCGGGACTTAAGGGAGTCGGGCCATATACGACTGGCGCGATTATGAGCATCGCCTTCAACCGTCCGGAGCCGGCGGTGGATGGTAACGTCATGAGGGTGCTCTCCCGCTATTTCTGCCTGGAAGATGATATTGCCAAGCCGTCTACGAGAGTAGGCATCGAGAAGCTAGCCGCAAGCTTGATTCCGGAAGGAGCGGCAGGGGACTTCAATCAGGCGCTAATGGAGCTTGGCGCACTCGTTTGTACGCCCAAGTCGCCAAGCTGCTTGCCATGTCCGGTCATGGAGCATTGTGCGGCGCGCATGGAGGGACGCGAGACTGAGCTTCCAATCAAGTCCAAGGCCAAGCCGCCGAGGCAGGAATACCGCTTGGCGGTTATTGTCGAGGGAGCTGGCGAGCATGCGGGGAAAGTGCTGGTTAGACAGCGTCCCGAAACGGGACTGCTGGCGCAGATGTGGGAACTGCCGCATCTGTTGCTGGAAGGCGGCCGCAGCGGCATGTTCGCTAATACCGCTCCGAAGGAGCAGGGAGAACTGGCTGAAGAAGTTATTCGCATGGTAGAGACGGATGCTGGCCTGCTGATTCGTCCGACGGGATGGTTCGCGGACGCGGATCATATCTTTAGCCATATCCATTGGAGAATGAGAGTATATGCTGCCGATATGGGCATTGCGGACAGCGGGATGGCAGCAGAAGGAGCGGCTCTGTATTTGGCAAGCTCTTCAGCAGGCGAGTCGGCAGCCGCACTGGAGGGCTTGCCTGCAGGGGAACAAAGCCGCTACCGTTGGATCGCGCGGGATGAGATGGACAAGCTTCCATTCCCGAATTTGTTCTTGAAGCTGCTGAATGACTATTGGAGCAGGAAATCATCAGGTGGAAAAGGGGTAGAATGGGAATGAGCGGCATGCTGAATGAATTGCTGAAGCATAGGATTGTAGCCATCCTGCGGGGGATCGAGGATGACAAGGCCGATGATACGGCCAGAGCTCTGATCGAGGGCGGCATCCGATTGATGGAGATTACGATGAATACGGACGGTGCGGCGGCTATGATCAGCCGCTGGCGCGAGCGATTCGGCGGCGAGGCTCATATCGGAGCCGGAACGGTCATAGATCTGGATACCGCCAAGCAAGCGGTTCAAGCGGGAGCCCAGTTTCTGATTTCGCCTAATTTGGATGAGGAAGTAATCGCATACGGCCGGGAGCATGGCGTCTCCGTCTGGCCAGGTGTGATGACGCCTACCGAGATTGTGAAAGCGATCAAGGCTGGCGCGGAGGCGGTCAAGCTGTTTCCGATGGGATCGCTGGGAGTTAACTATTTGAAAGAAATTCGCGGCCCGCTTAAGGAAGTGCCGATTCTGGCAACCGGAGGAGTCGATTTGGATAATATCGGGGAGTACTTCCAATCCGGAGCGAACGGAGTTGGTCTCGGCAGCAAGCTAGTCCATATGGAATGGGTGAAGGAAGGCCAGTTCCATAAGATTGCCGAGCGCGCTCATGCGTTCACTCATGCGGTCAGCAAGCTTGGCTAACCTTCTGAATGGAGCCGATTTGCCGCTGGACTGGCATCATTCCCGTGGACGAACATATGATGTTAGGAAAGCGAGCAAGCTCTCGCCATTCGAGAGGCAGCTAATGCCGCAAGAGAGATTGAAGGAGGAGCCTATGCGTAAAGAAGCACTCAAGCTGCTGGCCATCGCGATTGTTGTTGCTGGCGCGTACAGCTTGAATTTGAAACTGAATTTGTTCCCGACGAGTGCGGATTCGAACCAGGAGCCGGCCCCCGTTGCCAGAACGGTCGAAGCGCCGAGTAAGCTGGCTGTCGCCGACGAGAAGGAGACGCCAGGCGGCTTCGAGAAGCTTGAGCTTGAGCTGGCCAAGGGTTTCAAGGAGCGGGACGAACGGTTCTCAGCCTCTTATACGGGCGACAAGTCAGAGCTGTCCGACAAGATGACTGAAATTATTAGAGCGGCGCTTACGCATGACGATTACTCCGCTTACATATTGGAGTCATACTTATATACGATTCGGAGCTGGGGCAACAAGTCTACCATAACGGTGGAAGCGAAGTACCGGGAGACACCGGAGGAAACAGCCCAGGTGGAGCAGGCAGCAGATGCGGCGCTTGCTGCTATCTTGAAGCCCGGCATGAACGAGCACGAGAAGGTAAAGGCCATCCACGATTGGGTCGTTACGAATGTGGAGTACGATCAGTCGCTCAGCTACTATACCGCATATAATGCGATCTCGCTCGGCAAGGCAGTATGCCAGGGGTATTCGCTGCTTGGCTATCTGATGCTGGAGAAAGCGGGAATACCGGTGCTGATTGCGGAGGGCAAGGTGAATACCGGCGAGCATGCCTGGAACATGGTGCAGCTCGACGGGCGATGGTACCATCTGGATTTGACATGGGATGATCCCGTCGGCGCGGAGGATGACCGGATTCGGTATACGTATTACTTGAAGACGGACGAGGAGCTTAGAGCCGACCATGAATGGATCAGGACCTATCCGGAGGCTTCCACCCGCTATGCCGACTCGTTGAAGGAGCTGGCGGAAGGGAGCGGCGGGGCTGACGCCGACCGATTCGAGAAGCTTAAAGTCGCGATAGGGCTACATTGGCTGGAGGAAGAGCATACGGTAGCGGATGCCGTCCAGCTTAAGGAGCGCATCCGGTCAGCTGTATCCTCCCGCACGGGCAAGCTAGAGTTCCGCTACGAGCAAGGCGCAGACTTCCCGGATGAGCTGAAGGCGGCATTCGAGGGTGTCGGGGTAGCTGTCGGCTATAGAGCCAGCTATGAGAAGTTCGGCAGCGGCGATTCGCTGCTCGTTCAATTGCATCTGAATTATCCCTAGTTATTGAAGAAGGGCATGTCCCCCTGCAAAAAGAGCCTGCGAGAGAAGTGTCTTCCGACACAGATCCCGCAGGCTCTTGCTATAGGATTATTGCGTTTCCTGATTCCGTGCGGCGGTCATCTGCTGCCATACGGAGCCGGCTGCTTCCTCGCCGCGCTGAATGCGCTCCAGCGCAATCTGAGCTTGCAGCTTGATCTCGAATTCGCTGTCCTTTGCGGCTTCTTCGAGCGCCTCGATAGCCGATTCGTCGCCTGCCTCATAGAGGAAACGTGCCGCTCTCCAGCGGACCAGCTTATTCTTGTCCTTCAGCGCATCAATCATCGGGCCAATCGCTGCAGGATCTCCAATATCGGACAAGGTATCTCCCGCTGTACGTCTTACGGATGAGGAGGAGTCCCTCAGCGCTTCGAACAGCAGCGGCATCGATTCCGGCGTCTTGAGGTCGCCCAGATAGATAACGCCCAGACGCTTGATCGACGCGTTATCGTCATGGATGGCCTTCTGGAGCAGCGGAATGCCGTCTGGTTCGCTTACATAGCGCTCTAATGCAGCATAACGAATCTGCCAGTCATCTGACTTGAATTGCTCCAGCGCTTCATCCAGCGACAGTGGAGCAGGTCTTGGCGCGACATTTGCTTCCTGCTCGCCGGGACCGGCTTGCAACGAAGCCTCGATGAGCATATTCAGCCGCTCCTCCGTATAAGTCGCTTCAAGCTCGCGCACGATCTCAGCGGCAATTTCCTCCGGTTCTCCGTAACGGACGCCGAATTCTTCCAGCTTACGCTCGCGGATCATGGTAGAGCCGGCAGCTGCGCTGACGGCGTCAGTGAATTTCGGAGGGAGGGCGGAGCGCACTTCCCGGTCATCCATCCGTACTCTGACTTGCATCGGGATGCCCCGGAACATCTGCACAAGCACTTGTGCCTCTCCGAATCCAGTGGCGATGCCGTCGCCTGCTGCCGTCGCAGCATCTCCGTTACCAGCTTGCAGGAGCTGCCGGGCGTCGGCTAAGATGCGGGCCCAGTCCGCTCCCGGCTTGCGATCCAGCGCGATGAAGTCGGCGGTTCGGAATACGCTTCGGACGCCTTCTATGGCGAGCAGCCCTTTGAGCGGCTCTGGTGCGGTGCCCTGTTCGGACACCTTATAGGTCAGCCTTCTGCCGCGCGGGAGCATCTCGTCCACGTTCAGCTTCATGGAGTTGGGACTCGGTGTTGGTTCTATGGATAACAGTTTCATTTGAGCGAAACCTCCTTAAAGATAGTTATACGCATGTACAATGCCATCTACTCTACTATACCATGACAGCTGCGGATAATCCCAGTAATCGATACCGTGAAAGGGCAAAGCTGAGTAGACTGGATACGAGAGGGCGTTGTTCGTCGGAATTTGCAATGCATGCCCATGACTTGTTATCTTAAGGGTATGCCACAAGCAAACAGGGAGGGAAAGCGCAACTTGAGAAACAAAAGATATGTCAATCAGGATCAGGTTGAACAGCATAATTCCTTAAAGCAATTTAAAAGATGGCGTCAAGAACGAATCCGTAAGCTTAAGCTGAAGGATTATTCGTATAGGGTACCCCAAGCGGAACCGGACTTGCCTTTTCTAACAGGCAATAGAGAGATTCCGTCCATTACCTGGGTCGGTCATTCCACTTTCCTGATTCAGCTGGGGGGATTGAATATTGTAACGGACCCCGTATGGTCGGGACAAATGGCTTTCCAGAAACGGCTCGCTCCGCCCGGCATTCCCATTGAGGACGTGCCTCCCGTAGATGTGGTGCTTGTCTCTCATTCCCATTATGACCATTTGAGCATCGCATCGTTAAGACGGCTGACAGGCGGCAGGCAGCTGCTCGTGCCGGCAGGACTGAGCGCCAAGCTGAAGATGAAGGGATTCAGCAGCGTCAAGGAATTACATTGGTGGGAGTCTGTTACGATCAAAGGCGTCAAATTCACATTCGTGCCTTCCCAGCATTGGACGCGACGTAATCCATGGGATACGAACAGCTCTCATTGGGGGGGCTGGGTTATGGAGACGGCGGGCGCTCACCGCCCCGTTATGCAGACGCATAATAGAGAAGAAACAGCCCAGGTGATGAGCGCTTCGTATCAAGAGACTGCGGCAGCCTCCGATTGGAAGACAGAGAAGCCGGAGAAAGGGAAGAACAGACCGTCTGAGCGGCCTGCTGTTCCTGCCTCGACGATTTATTTTGCGGGCGATAGCGGATACTTCCGCGGCTTCAAGGAGATCGGAAGCCGGTTCCAGATCGATGTGGCTCTGATGCCGATCGGCGCGTATGAGCCGGAATGGTTCATGAGCCCGCAGCATGTATCGCCGGAGGAGGCGCTGCAGGCATTCGAGGACACTGGTGCCAAGTGGTTCGTTCCGATGCATTACGGTGCCTTCAAGCTCGCGGACGACACGCCGCGGGAAGCGCTCGACCGCCTGGAAGCGGAACGCTGCCGGAGATGTCTGGAGGAAGAGCGTATCGTTGTGCTCCCGCTCGGAGAGACATGGAAGCTCACGAAGAACTCGGATGGTCACTCCACGTCTTGATTCGCGAAGGATAGAGATTTTCCATTAGGAGGCTTCCTATGACAAATCAAAGTCTGAGGATCGGCATGATTGGAGCTGGAGGGATTGGCGGCGTCCATATCGAAACCTTCGCCAAGGTGGAGGGGGCTGAAGTGGCCGCAGTTGCGGATGCATCTCTTCCGATGTCGCAGCAGAGAGCGGAGCAATATGGCATTGCGATGATTCACGCCGACCCGTGGGCGCTGCTGGCGGATGAGAACGTGGACGCGGTTGTCATAGCCGTCCCGAATCAATTTCATGCGCCTTATGCGATAGAGGCGCTAAAACGGGGCAAGCATGTGCTTCTGGAGAAGCCAATGGCCATCGACTCAGCGGCTGCGCGCTCCATAGTCGAGGAGGCGGAGCAATCGGGCAAAGTGCTCATGATGGCGCATCAGATGCGATGGAAGGGATTAAGCCGTGCAGTGAAAGAGATCGTGGACCAAGGGGAGCTTGGCCGTATCTATCATGCCAAGACGGGCTGGCTTCGCAAGAAGGGGATTCCCGGCTGGGGCTCATGGTTCACGCGCAAGGAGCTTGCAGGCGGAGGTCCGCTTATTGACATCGGGGTCCATATGCTTGACTTGTCGCTGTATCTGATGGGCAATCCGCAGCCGCAATCCGTCTACGGTTCGACTTACGCGGAGTTTGGACCGAACCGCGAAGGCATCGGCAGCTGGGGTACGCCCGACTGGAACGGCTATTTCAATGTAGAGGATTTCGCATCGGCACTGATCAAGCTGGAGAACGGGGCGACGCTATCGCTTGAAGTCAGCTGGGCGGCGCATGCGGCTGGCTTGCCGGAGGAGCCGTTCCTGTATTTGATGGGCACGAAGGGCGGCATCTCGATCATAGGCGAGAGAGGGACATATACGACACATCGCAACAACGAGGTTGCTGAAAGCGAGATTGCGCCGTTTGCTGGCGAAGAGGATCGCATCCTGATGGCCCGCCACTTTGTGGAATGCGTGCGGGATGGCTTGCAGCCTGCCGCCAACGCTTCGTCAGGCTATACGACAAATCGGATTCTGGATGCCATCTACGAATCTTCCCGTACCGGTCATGAAGTGGAGCTAATATAAAATTATGTTTATTGAAGGAACCTCTTCGCCGGCTGACGCGTATGTATGCCGGGGAGAGGTTTTTTTGCACAGAAAGCCCGAATTGCGGCATAAATCCGTTATCTTTTCCATATAAGCCGCTTTCATCGTTCGTTTCTATAAGAGACTGTGCTATAATAGTTCGAGAAAATGCGATTTTGTAGTGAAGGACGGGATTAATAACTATGATTAGCACAAGTGGCATAACGCTTCGCTTTGGGAAGCGCGCGCTTTTTGAAGATGTCAATATCAAGTTTACGCCGGGCAACTGCTACGGCTTGATTGGAGCGAACGGGGCGGGCAAGTCTACGTTCCTCAAAATCCTTTCTGGCGAAGTGGAGCAATCCTCGGGCGAAGTTCATATTACGCCAGGCGAACGCCTTGCCGTACTGAAGCAGAACCATTACGAATACGATAGCTTCAAAGTGCTGGAGACGGTCGTTATGGGCCATAAGAAGCTGTATGAAGTGATGCGGGAAAAAGACGCGCTCTACGCGAAAGCTGACTTTACGGATGAAGACGGCATGCGCGCGGGCGAGCTTGAAGCTGAATTTGCAGATATGAACGGCTGGGAAGCGGAATCCGAGGCGGCAGAGATGCTGAACGGACTTGGTATCTCAACGGATCTGCATGACAAACTGATGTCCGAGCTGGGCGGCAACGAGAAGGTACGCGTCCTGTTGGCGCAAGCCTTGTTCGGTACGCCGCATATACTTCTGCTTGACGAACCTACCAACCACTTGGATATTGAATCGATCCGCTGGCTGGAAGACTTCCTCGCGAAGTATGAAGGCACAGTAGTCGTAGTCAGCCATGACCGTCACTTCTTGAATACGGTATGTACGCATATTGCGGACATTGACTTTGGCAAAATCCAAATGTACGTAGGCAACTACGACTTCTGGTACGAGTCCAGCCAGCTTGCTCTCTCGCTCATGCGTTCGGAGAACAAGAAGAAGGAAGACAAAATTAAGGAGCTGCAAGCGTTTGTTCAACGTTTCAGCGCCAACAAATCGAAGTCGAAGCAAGCAACTTCGCGTAAGAAGCTGCTTGATAAAATTACACTGGACGATATTCGTCCGTCGAACCGCAAATACCCGTTTATTTTGTTCAAAGGCGAGCGTGAAGCGGGCAAGCAGCTGTTGCTTGTAGATGGCCTGTCCAAGTCGGTCGAAGGCGAGAAGCTCATCGATAACCTGACGATTACGATCAACAAAGGCGACAAGATCGCTTTTGTCGGCCCGAACAGCTTGCCGAAGACGACGTTCTTCCAACTGATTGCCGGCGAGCTGGAGCCGGAGGCTGGCACGTATTCGTGGGGCGTGACAACGACTCGCGCATATTTCCCTAAGGATAACTCCGCTTATTTTGAGGGTGTTGACCTTAATCTGGTGGAGTGGCTGCGCCAATATTCCAAAGATCCGGATGAGACATTCCTTCGTGGTTTCTTAGGCCGTATGCTGTTCTCTGGCGATGAAGCGATGAAGAAAGCAAGCGTTCTGTCCGGCGGCGAGAAGGTCCGTTGCATGCTGTCCAAGATGATGCTGGAAGGCGCGAACGTGTTCATTTTGGATGAACCGACGAATCACTTGGATCTGGAGTCCATTACAGCGCTCAACAACGGCTTGATCGATACGGATTGCACGATCTTGTTCACATCGCATGACCATCAGTTTGTTCAGACGATTGCCAACCGTATTATCGAATTTACGCCGAATGGTGTAATCGACCGTATGATGACGTACGACGAGTACCTGGAGAGCGCGGAAGTGAAAGCGATTCGCGAGCGTATGTACTCGGTCTAAAATTTGCTCAAACATGAACCGTCCCGAAGCTATTATTCGGGACGGTTTTTTGCGCGGAATGGGAATGATTCGCATCCATTGCGTCCATTCTAACGGAGACTGCATCGGTCCCAACGGGCAGCTCCCGATTCTGGCCCTTGTCTCACTCTTTTGCCCTGAGGCATAAAAGCTCGCATAAGGTCAACACTGTTTCTCTAGACCCACACGGCACTGCTCGGGTATGATATCGAGAGACGTTTTGAAGAGATTGGCAGGAGGCTTGGCATTTTGACACAGTATGAGGATATTAAGGAAGGCGAGAAGGGTGCTTGGGTAAGCATAGCTGCTTATGTCGCCCTATCGGCCTTGAAGCTGGCAATTGGTTATTGGTTCATATCAGGAGCGCTTGTAGCAGACGGCTACAATAACTTAACGGATATCGTGGCTTCCGTCGCGGTGCTGGTGGGGCTGCGCATTTCGCAGAAGCCGCCCGACAAAGACCACCCGTACGGCCACTTCCGGGCGGAGACGATCGCGGCACTTATTGCGTCTTTTATTATGGCGACGGTGGGCATTCAGGTCCTTATTACCGCCGTAAGATCGATTATTGCAGCCGAGCACACGACACCTAATATGATTACAGCTTGGGTAGCTCTATTTTCAGCCGTATGTATGGGTGCGGTTTACTTGTACAATAGCCGTCTGGCCCGCAAGATTAATAACCAGGCGCTGATGGCTGCGGCCAAGGATAACCTGTCGGATGCTCTGGTGAGTATCGGGGCGGCGGTCGGCATTATCGGCTCCCAATTCGGCATGCCCTGGCTGGACCCGGTTGCGGCGCTACTCGTCGGCCTTATTATATGCAAGACAGCGTGGAGCATTTTCTACAGTTCGACCCATGCGCTTACCGACGGCTTCGACGAGAAGGAGCTTACGACGCTGCGGGCGACCATCGCCAAGACCAAAGGCGTTATCGCAATTAAGGACATTAAGGCCAGAATTCACGGGAGCAATGTGCTGGTGGACGTCATTGTGCTGGTAGATCCCGAATTATCCTTGATTGAGAGTCACCGGATCTGCGATGAAATTGAACGAAGAATGGGTCGGAAGCACAATATTATGGGTGTTCATGTTCATGTTGAGCCGCTCGAGCAGGACCATAATGCTGCCAATGATGGCTTAAATCCACTACCGGAAGGCCGCTAAGGCCGCTTGGTAAATAGGACCAAATTTTATTTTGTGATTCAAAATTGAGTCTTTAGTCCTATTAGGTGTATGAGAGAACCCTAATCTTTATGAGAATTCTCATAGTTGGTATTTAGCCCAACAGGCTCTAAGCAAGCAGGGTTTGGAAAAAGTAAAAAAGGAAGGCGTCTCCATGGATGGAGGCGCCTTTTATTAATTTTCTCTTAGCATTTTTGGGTAATTCTATACTCCCAATTCGCTAGTCCCCCATTTAGGAACAACGGTCGATGCTTGCATGGAGACGCCAAACTTACAATGGTTGTTGTACACGCCGAACACCGGCACAGCAATCATCATACAAGGAGGCGTATTGAATGAAATACACCATGAAGCACAAAGTCGCTGCGGCGACGATATCGGCCGCATTGTTGCTTGGCACCGCAGTGGTGATCCCGGCACCGGCAGCCTATGCCGCGCAGTCGGCTGAAGTGATCTGGGGAGTTAACATGCGTACGGCCCCATCGGCTTCCAGCACGGTTATCCGCATGCTGAAGAAAGGCGAAAATGTGAGCATCATCGAGGAAGCGGGCAGCGGCTGGTACAAGGTGAGCGATACTAGCGGCAAAACAGGCTATATTTCTTCCTCGTCCAAATATACGAATGTGAATGGTTCTTCCGATTCTTCCTCTTCGAACTCCGGTTCCTCGTCGGAAGCTGTTCCGGCCATGAACGCTGTTGTGAAAAAATCCGTTTCGTTCCGCGAAGGTCCGACAACTTCCGCCAAGCGCATTCGTTATCTGAAAACCAGCGAGCAAGTTCGGGTATTGGGCAAAGCCAGCAACAGCTGGTATGAGGTTCTCGATTCGAACGGTGTAAAAGGTTATGTGTCAACACAGTCGCAATACCTTTCCTTAGGCAATACAGCAGGCACTGGCAACGGTTCGACGAATACAGGGTCGAACGGCTCTGGCGGCAGCTCGAGCGGAGACACGGCGACCAAGCCTTCCACGCCTTCCTCTAATGCATCTGTTGAGAAGGTTATATCGGCTGGCATGAAGTACCTGGGCACGCCGTATGAGTTCGGTTCGAACCGCAATTCTACGAAAACCTTCGACTGCTCCGCCTTTATAAGAAGAGCGTTCATCGATGGACTTGGCATCACGCTCCCGGCAGATTCTCGCCAGCAAGGCGACTATGTGAAGAAGAAAGGCAACACAACAACCAATATCAACAACCTGAAGCGCGGCGATCTGATGTTCTTCATGTCCTACAAAGGGACAAGCGCATCCTCATACAGCGGCGTTAATAAATCTACTGCTCGCATTACACATGTCGGCATCTATCTGGGAGACGGCAAAATCCTGCACACGTACTCCAAAGAAAGCGGCGGGGTAAAAACAAATTCGATCAAAGGCACGCATTGGGAGCATCGCTTCCTGTTTGGAGGTAGTGCGCTTTAAGAGCAGGCACGCCAGTCGGCAATAAAAAAAGCTATCCCTCATCTCTACGTGGAGATGGAGGGATAGCTTTTTAGCTATTATGAGGATATGTCGTTTTTTAGCTCGGTAGCCGCGGTCTGGCGCTCAATAGCTGGTTGACGCTCGGTTACCTTCTGGCTCTCGTCTGCCGGTTGAACCTCAGCCTCTTGCTTCAACTGCTTCTTCTTGCGGATTCTGCTGCGAACGAATAGAAAAATAGCAATCAACGGTACGGCGATAACAAAGGTATAAAGCGATACATCCTTCACCATTGATTCTGCCGCCCGACCATAGAAGTAGAACAATGCGCCTACTGCGTAAAACTTGACCGCACGCCCTATCGCTGCGTAGCCGATCAGCCGCCATAACGGAAAGTTCAAGGCGCCTGATAAAATCGTAAATACTTTAAACGGAATTGGCGTAAAGGAACCTATCAATATGGCAGCTTCACCGTTTTTTTGGAACCGGCTTGTCGCGGCGTCGATCCATTCTGTCTTAATAAACCGGTAGAGAACGGATTTGCCCATAATTTTGCCCAAATAGTAACCGACCGGTGTCCCGATAAGGCAGGCGATATATCCGACAGTAGCAAGCCATAATGCCGTTGACGGATTCATAATGCTTAGCGATACCTGCAAGAAAAAAGCGGGGACCGGAAAAATGACCGCGTCGAGAAAGGAGTGAACGAACAATCCCAAGGGGCCGTAATCCTTCAGAAAATCAATAAAAGCTTGAAACATGAGGTAGGCTCCTTTTTGTTCAACATACCTGCTAAGTATAGCATACAGTTGAGTAGTCGTCGCCTTTTATATAGGACGCAGGTCACAGACGCTATGATGGCGTTTTCACAGGCTGATCATGATGGCATAACAACGCCCATAAGTTAACTTACGTGGCGCGCGATCACTGGTTTCAATATTTTTTTTGGGTTTTAGACGCATTCTTATGCGATAAGTGGAACTTCCCCGCCGTTTCCTCAGCTTTGCTCCCCTGTTCGCGTTTTGAACTCGTACAGGAGTAGGCGTATAGTGGTACATGACGCGCATTCGTTCGGATGGATTTAGTGCGGTTTTTTGGCATGAGGGGAGTGACATCACGTGCAATCCTGGAAAAGAACGATGTGGATTTTATGGTTCGGCGTCCTGTTCTGCAGCTCCAGCTATACGATGTCGGTGCCGTTCCTGCCCCTGTTTCTGTATGACCTCGGCGTGGATAAAAGCTCCGTTAATTTGTGGGCGGGGATTGTCCATTCCTCAGCTTTTCTGGTTGGTGCCGTCATGGCACCGCTGTGGGGGATGCTTGCGGACAAGTTCGGCAAGCGCAAGATGGTGATTCGGGCAGGACTTAGTCTGGCGATCATATATGCCTTGATCGCTTTCGTACAGACGCCTTGGCAGCTTGTTGGTGTTCGGATGCTGCATGGCTTCGTCGGCGGGTTCGTTCCGGCCTCTATGTCGATCGTCGCCATGATCGCGCCGAAAGAGAAGCTGGGCTGGAGTCTCGGCATGATGCAAGCGGGCACGATGACGGGGGGAATCCTCGGCCCGTTGTTCGGCGGACTGCTTGCCGAAGCCTTCGGCATGCGCAGGTCGTTCATCGTGGCAGCCGTTATTATCTTTGCGGCGGCGCTTGCCGTTATCTTCTGGGTGAAGGAAGACAGGAGCCGGGAGACGCAGGCGAACACAAAGGACAAGCAGCCGATAACGTACCGGATGGCGTTCCGCAATCGGACGCTCATTCATATGCTGCTTATCCTCGTTGTGTTTCAATTATCGCTGAACATGATTCAGCCGCTGCTGTCTCTCCATATCGCGGACCTGAAAGGCGGCGAGAAGGGAGCGGTTCTATCGGCAGGGCTTGTCCTGTCGTTGATCGGGATCGCTGGCATTATCGCGTCGCCGATCTGGGGGAGGCTGGGCGAGCGGAAGGGACATTACCGGATCTTGATCCTATGTCTCTTGACCGCAGGGACGGTAGTTTGTGTGCAGTATTTTGTAGAAGCGCTATGGCTGTTCGCGTTCGTGCAATTTGTGTTCGGGTTGTTCATGGCAGGTATCGTCCCAATCATCAACACGCTGATGGTGCAAAATACGGACGAGCAGTTCCGGGGCCGCTCTTTCGGCCTGACAGCCAGCGCCAATCAGTTCGGCTCCATGCTGGGGCCGCTGCTCGGCGGTCTGCTGGGACTATTCCTCGGCATCCACTCGATCTTCGTAGCGACAGGGGTTATTATGGCCGGTACAGGCATGATCGTCTGGATGAAGCGAAGGCGGGAGCGGTCTATGGCCCGCTCGTAGCAACTGGGATATGTTCTATGGCTTACTTGATTAATGCTTACTTGATTGAAACAGCATACTGAAACGAAAAAGAACCATATTTTTCATGGAGAGAGTTTACTCCCTATCATGAAGATATGGTTCTTTTTACTATTATGATGCAAGTAATTTGTTCCGAGGATTGGGATAGCGCTCAATTAAGTCGATCATACCGACTTAAACGCTCGCAATGACCTGTCCCGTCCTAATTAGGTCGGTCACACCGACTTAATGCTCTTTCTAAGTTAGTTTGGCTCAATTAAGTCGGTAGTACCGACTTAAACGCTCGGAACGAGCCGCCTCGTCCTAATTAAGTCGATCACGCCGACTTAAACGCTCCCAAACGAGCTGGAGCCGGCACCCAACTCAGCTAGTCGCGCAGCTGACGGCGGGATACGCCGCTTTGCTGGGCGGCGGCTACGACTCTGCGCCGGACTTCCTCTACGATTTTGGCGTTGAACACGCTTGGGATAATGTACATGCGGTTCAGCTCCTCGTCGCTGATGACGGAGGCGATCGCTTCGGCTGCCGCCAGCTTCATCGGTTCGTTGATCTCGGAAGCGCGGCTGTCGAGCGCCCCCCGGAAGATGCCAGGGAAGCAAAGCACGTTGTTGATCTGATTCGGATAGTCGGAGCGCCCGGTTGCGATGACGCCGACGATATCCTCGATCAGCTCGGGACGAATTTCCGGCTCCGGATTCGCCATAGCGAATACGATCGGATCAGGCGCCATGCTTGCGACATGTTCTCTAGTCAGCAAGCGGCCAGCCGATACGCCGATGAACACGTCCGCTCCCTCCAGCGCTTCCTTCAGTCCGCCCTTGCGGCGCTCCGGATTGGTGTTCTGCGCATACCATTGCCACATCGGATGATCGTACGTCTCATCCGCAGACAGAATGCCCGGGCGGTCGATGCCGATCACATTGCGTGCGCCGCCAGCGAGCAGCATCTTCGTGCAGGCAGTTCCTGCGGCGCCAATGCCGCATACCACGATGCGAGCTTCGCTTAATGTGCGTCCGGTCAGCTTGAGCGCATTCAATAGGCCGGCGTAGAGAACGACAGCCGTTCCATGCTGATCGTCATGGAATACCGGAATATCCAGCTCCTCGCGCAGCCGCTGCTCGATCTCGAAGCAGCGCGGAGCAGAGATGTCCTCCAGGTTGATGCCGCCGAAGGCGGGAGCGAGATGCTTGACGGCTGCGATGACTTCCTCGGTATCTTGGGTATCGAGGCAGATCGGGAACGCGTCCACATCGGCAAATTGCTTGAACAGCATTGCCTTGCCCTCCATAACAGGCATCGCGGCATATGGCCCGATATTGCCAAGCCCGAGCACGGCGCTGCCGTCAGAGACCACGGCTACTGTATTACGCTTGATCGTAAGCGTATGCGCCTTGGACGGTTCTTCATGGATAGCTTGGCATACTCTGGCTACATCAGGAGTATACACCCTAGACAGATCGTCACGGTTTTGGATCGGTGTCTTCGGCTGAATCGTGATTTTGCCGCCCAGATGAAGCAGGAACGTACGGTCCGAGATGTGAAGCAGCTTAATACCGGGCACGGCACGCAGCGCTTCGGTCAACCGCTCGGAGGCGCCTTGCTCGGTAATTTTGACGGTTAAGTCCCGTACGCTTTTATTTTTGTCAGTATGTATAACGTCAATGGCGACGATATCGCCTTTTGCTTGCTCGATTGCGGTAGCTGCCTTGCCGAACTGGGCTTTATCTGTGTCGATTTCAAGCCTGAGAATAATCGTTTTGCCATCTGTCATTTGTGATTGCATGTCTGTCACGATCTCCCTTCAAGTGTGCAGTATCGGTATCAATCAAGCCATCTTCAATTATGCCCCAAAGATGCGGTGAAAAACAAAGCCGTCACTGCATGAGCTGCAGTACGGCCTCTGGACACTTTTTGGGATCATATTGAAGCGCGCGCTTCTGGAGCAAGCCTTCACGGAAGGCGGTTGCTGCCTCTTTGTCATGGATAAGTCGGAACCACCGGTCTACCGTATCATTGGAATTAAGCATCTCGCCGAATCCGCTCTGGATGAAGTATTCGCAATTCTCTTCCTCCTGGCCCGGTATCGGCTCGTAAAACAGCATCGGGAGCGCCTTGCTCATGCCTTCGGTGCAGGTCATGCCACCAGGCTTGGTCACGAGCAGATCGGCTGATTCCATCAGCTTGTGAACATCGCGCGTAAAGCCGAGAATGCGGATATTCTTGTGCTGGAACATGGGATCGCCCAGCATCTTTTCTTTCATCTTTTCATTGGAGCCTACGCAAAAGATTAACTGTGTCGTCTCACGCCATTTGGTCATGTACGATAAGGCATTGTCTTCATACAAGATACCCCAGCCACCGCCCATAATGAGCACCGTCGGCATATCCTTAAGCTCGTATTCCTTGCGAATGTCTTCCTTACTGTATGTAATCCAGAAGTTGGGATGAACAGGTATGCCTGTTACCTCCACTCGCTCCGGTAATACGCCTTTCTCCACAAGACGGCGCTTCACGTCGGGGGAAGAAACGAGATAATGATTCACTTCCTGGCTGACCCAGGAGCCGTGCGCGTCGTAATCGGTTATAAGCGTATATAAAGGAACATCCAGTCCAAGCCGCTTCAATCTTGCGACGACGGTATTAGGGACGGGATGGGTGCAAACGATAAGATCCGGCTTAAGCTGAGCGATTACTTGTGTAGTTTGCGTGTAAAATACCCGGTGAAGCGCAAGCTGTGCAAAACGGTTCAGCGGTTTCTTATAATTGCCGCGATACATCATGCCCACCATCTTGGGCTGCGAGCTTACCGTTCTCCGGTAGGCAGATACGATTAATGGCCCGATAACCGGATTTAAAAATTTCCCCAGCTCAATGACTCGAGCCGAGATGCTGGGGCATAACTGCTTTAAACCTACCGCCAGCGCGTTTGCTGCTTGCGTATGGCCGGAGCCGAACCCCTCTGAGAGCAGCAGCACTCTCTTCTTGCGCATATACTCACCTACTTTTCTCTTTCCATATTACTTCTCAGGTTAGGTTTATACAAGCGTGGATGTTCTGCTTGTCAATAAATTAACGTTCCTTTACATTGTAATCACATGCTTGTTTATGAATTCATTTAGGATGAAGTAAAAAACGTTAAATTCAGGAGGGTAACAGGATGACTAATTATGAAGAACCATTCCGCTGCGAAGTAGGAAATATAGTCAAGGCTAAAGTCCGTTCGGGCTTATATGTAGGAGAGGTTGTGGAGCTTAACGGACCGCGTGCGCTGGTCAAAGTGCTGGCGGTGCTCAAGCATCCGGAGCAGGGTGATCTTCATCAGCCCTACAACCCGGATGTTGCGATGTTCCATGAACGCCGCGCCTTAAGCTACACAGAGAAAACAACGGTCCTTCTCAGAGATTTGCAAAGCTACGCGGGTGCGGTGCCGGATTACCGGGAGTCGCTTCACGCGGCAGTTGCCGCCGAGATCGAGTCGCTCGACCGTCTGAACCGCTGGACAGCCAAGAGTCTTGAGACGATGCTCGGATTGCAAAAGGACTACAAGTAACTAGCGGTTGATAAAAGCGGTTTTCAACGTTTCGCGGTATACGACTTGGAAGCCGAGTCCGTCGGAGAGCGCGGCCAGCGGAACGTATGTCTTCTTCTCTCCGCTGAATTGCTGGAGATACGCGGGCTCTGCGTTCAGCGGCTCGCTCTTGCCGTTAATGCTAATGGTATCGGCCCCTACCGTAATCGCGACCGTCCGGTCTTCCAGCGTAATCGTAGCGGTGGAGGTAGCTGCGTTCCATTGCAGTTCCGCACCAAGCGCATCGGTGACGTCGCGCAGCGAGAGGAACGTACGGCCTTTCTTGATGACAGGCGCATAGTCAGTGATGACCTCCTTGCCGCCTACGACGATCGAGATCGGCACGTTGGATTTGCGCGGCTTGACGGTCTTGTAAGCTCCCCATAGCGGTTCGGAGAAGGTTTTGCCAAGCTCTGTGTATCCCGCAGCGGTAGGGTGAATATCCGGCTTCGGATTGCCGTTTTCATCTGTTGCGCGGATGCTGGTGAACTTAAGCGCATCCTTCTCGATGGCGGAGGAAGCATCGGCGATTTTCACATTCAGGCCTTGCTTCGAATATTCAGCTACAACGGCTTGCAGGCGCTCAAGCAGGCGCGTTTGGCCATCCGTTAAAAACTTGGCGGTAGAGTCGGGAACGAAGTATGTCTTCTGATCCCGAATTTGGATATATATAGGTAGATATTGGTTGGCGATCATGATTTCGGCATTAGGCTGAAGCTTCTGAATTGTGTCCAGCGATGCTTTCAATTGCTTCTCGAAGCTCTCAAGCAGAGCATCTAGCTGTGATTTCAACAGATCCTGCTTGTCGGCAGGGAGCTGGTTGAATGCCGTCTCGACGCCAAGGTCGTTCAGCATCCACAGGAAGTCGTTACCGCCGATTGTAATAAGTACAAGCTCGGCATCTTTGAGATCCTGCGCAAGCTGAGGCGTTTTGCCGAACATAGCGGCAGCGCGCGGATCAATCAGGCCAGCCTGAATATCGGCTTCCTTCACTGCTTGTCCCTTGGCCGCGGCATCGAGCCATTTGCTAAGCCCTTCGGAGCGCAAGCCAATAATGCCGTAGTTGGTATACTCCGCCCGGAGGCCTTGGAACAGAGCTTGCTCGTATACATGCTCCGCATAGCCGTAAGGCACGGAGGATTCCGTAAAGCCCAGCTCATAGCCGGCCGCCAGCGAGTCGCCCAGCACGACAATGTCGTATGTATCGCTTGTTGCTGTTCCTGCTGCCGGTGCCTGAGCCGCCGATGCGGTCATGGCGGAAGCCAGGCATCCTGCCACTACCGCCGCGATCGCAGCGCGGCTCCACATATTCCTTAATTTGCTATACAATTGCCACACATCCTTTTGATAAAATAGATGAAAACAAAGATTACACACCACTAGTCCCAGAACCCGTCAGCCGCCGCCGCCAAACAACTCTTATCACAATTATAAAAATATTAAATTGATTCCGTTTTGCCCTGATGTTAAAATCATATAATAATCGCTTAGCAACGGTAGATGGCAAGAGGAATGGCAAGGAGCAGGCGGGTGTGCCTCGCCCCCTACCATTCTATGATAGTTCAAGCCAAAAATGAAGCCAATTAAGTGATCAAGCCTGTTATTCTACATTGCTTGCCCAAAAATCTTCTGATAGAAAGGTTGCACACAATGAAAGAAAATATTTTGGGATTGCCGCCTAAGCAAGGACTTTATGACCCGCAGAACGAGAAAGATGCTTGCGGAATGGGCTTTGTAGCCAGTATCAAAGGAAAAAAATCGCATAAGGTTATCCGCCAGGCTCTTACTCTGCTAGAGAACATGGAGCATCGCGGCGGACAGGGAAGTGAGCCGAACACCGGTGACGGTGCGGGTATCCTGCTTCAAATCCCGCATGCGTTTTTCTCCGCAGAGCTGAGCAAGGAAGCCATTCAACTGCCCGCTGAAGGGGACTACGCGGTCGGCATGATCTTTATGCCGCAAGACGAAGCTGCCCGCACGGCGATTGAACGCGAGCTTGAGAGTATTGTTGCGGAAGAGAAGCAGACTATGATCGGATGGCGCACTGTGCCTACGGACGATGGGAAGCTGGGCCAATCGGCGCTGGCGGTTAAGCCGTATGTTCGTCAAGTGTTCATTGGCAAAAACGCTGAATTGAAAGACACCCTCGCATTTGAACGCAAGCTTTACGTCATCCGCAAACGCGCGGAACTGGCTATTCGCTATGCAGGCAAAGAAGGCGGCAACATGTTCTACTTCTCCAGCCTGTCCTCCAAAAAAATCGTGTACAAAGGCATGCTTACCACAGAGCAAGTACGTTCCTTCTATACCGAGCTGAATGATGAATCGGTTGTCTCTGCTATTGCTTTAGTGCATTCCCGTTTTAGTACAAACACGTTCCCTAGCTGGGAGAGAGCTCATCCATTCCATTATTTGATTCATAACGGCGAGATCAATACGCTTCGCGGCAACGTGAACTGGATGCATGCACGCCAGACGCTGTTCGCCTCCGAGCTGTTCGGCGAGGACCTGGAGAAGATCAAGCCGATCATCAATCCGGACGGTTCCGACACGGCAATGTTTGACAACACGCTTGAATTCCTGCATCTCGCAGGCCGTTCCTTGCCGCATGTGGCCATGATGATGGTTCCTGAGCCATGGTCGAACCACGAGAGCATGAGCGACGAGCGCAAGGCGTTCTATGAATACCACAGCACCCTGATGGAGCCGTGGGACGGACCGGCTGCGATGGGCTTTACCGACGGCACGCAAATCGGCGCTACGCTGGACCGCAACGGTCTTCGCCCTGCGCGTTACTACGTGACGAAGGACGACCATATCATTCTTGGTTCGGAAGCGGGAACCGTGGAGATTCCGGCTGAAGACATTTTGTACAAAGACAGATTGCGTCCTGGACGCATGCTGCTTGTCGATACAGAGCAAGGCCGTATTATATCCGACGAAGAAGTCAAAGCGGCTATCGCTGCCGAGCATCCTTACCGGGAGTGGCTTGACGAGCATCTGGTGAATTTGGATGATCTGCCTGAAGCGCCAGAGCTTCCGGATCCGAGTCATGACACGGTACAGCGCCGTCAGCAAGCGTTCGGGTATACGTTCGAGGATATCCGCAAGGTGCTTGAGCCGATGGCGGGAAGCGGCCAAGAGCCGATCGCGTCCATGGGCTATGATGCGCCGCTGGCCGTATTGTCCGAGCGTCCTCAGCGCCTGTACAACTACTTCAAGCAGCTGTTCGCACAAGTCACGAATCCGCCGATCGATGCGATCCGCGAGGAGATTATTACGTCGACAGCGACAACCATTGGACCTGAGCGCAACCTGCTTAACCCGGAGCCGGAGAGCTGCCGCCACATTAAGCTGGATACACCGATCTTGTCCAACGAACAATTCGCGAAGCTGCGCCATATTCGCCGCGAGGGCTTCAAGTCGATCACGCTGCCGATCTTCTTCACGGCAAGCGAAGGCGAAGAGGGGCTTCGCTCCGCGCTGACTGTATTGTGCGAGGCAGCTGACCGCGTTATTGCGAAAGGTCATAATATTATCATCCTGTCCGACCGCGGCGTCGACAAGGAGAATGCAGCGATTCCGGCCTTGCTGGCCGTATCAGCTCTGCATCACCACCTAATCCGCCAAGGAACGCGTACGAAGGTCGGCATCATGCTGGAGTCCGGTGAGCCGCGCGAGGTACATCATTACGCGCTGCTGCTCGGTTATGGCGTCAATGCTGTCAACCCATACCTGGCGTTCGAATCGCTGGATGACATGATCAAGCAAGGCATGCTCAGAGGCGTATCGCATGAGAAAGCGGTCAAAAACTATATCAAAGCCGCAACGAAAGGCGTCGTAAAGGTATTGTCCAAGATGGGCATCTCCACGATCCAATCGTATCGCGGCGCGCAAATCTTCGAGGCGCTTGGCCTTCGCGAGGACGTAATCAACGAGTACTTCACGTGGACGCAATCCCGCATTGGCGGCATCGGTCTGGATGTCATTGCTGAGGAGGCGCTGCATGCCCATAACCGCGCGTTCGCGGAGCAGGAGGGCGCTGAGAAGGAACTGGATTCCGGCGGCGACTACCAATGGCGCAAGGACGGCGAGGACCATCTGTTCACACCGCAGACGATCCATACACTGCAGATGGCATCGCGTGCGAATGATTATAAGCTGTACAAGAAGTTCTCTGGTCTGGTACAAGGCGAGAACAAGAAGCATTTGACGCTTCGCTCGCTTCTCGACTTCAAGAAGGACGGCAAGTCCGTGCCGATTGAAGAAGTGGAATCCGTAGAGTCCATCGTCAAACGGTTCAAGACCGGCGCGATGTCCTTCGGCTCCATCAGCAAGGAAGCGCATGAAAGCCTGGCTATTGCGATGAACCGCCTCGGCGGCAAGTCCAATACGGGCGAAGGCGGCGAAGATCCGGCACGCTTTACGCTTGACAGCAATGGCGATTCCCGCCGCAGTGCGATCAAGCAGGTGGCATCGGGACGCTTCGGCGTAACGAGCCAGTACTTGGTGAACGCCGACGAGATTCAAATCAAAATGGCTCAGGGCGCGAAGCCTGGCGAAGGCGGACAGCTGCCTGGCCTGAAAGTATACCCATGGGTTGCGGAAGTACGGGGCTCCACTCCGGGCGTTGGTCTGATCTCGCCTCCTCCGCATCACGATATCTACTCTATCGAGGATCTGGCTGAGCTGATCCACGATCTGAAAAACGCGAATCCGCGGGCTCGCATCAATGTGAAGCTCGTATCCGAGGTTGGCGTCGGCACGATTGCAGCAGGTGTAGCGAAAGGCCGCGCAGACGTTATTATGGTCAGCGGCTATGACGGCGGCACAGGCGCGTCCCCAATGGGTTCCATCCGTCACGCGGGTCTTCCTTGGGAGCTTGGTCTTGCCGAGACTCATCAGACGCTCATGCTGAACAATCTGCGTGACCGCGTAACGATCGAGACCGACGGGAAAATGATGAACGGACGCGATGTTGCAATCGCTGCATTGCTCGGAGCTGAAGAATACGGCTTCTCGACGGCTCCGCTTATCGTACTAGGCTGTGTCATGATGCGCGTCTGCCAGCTGGATACTTGTCCGGTCGGTGTGGCGACGCAAAATCCGGAGCTTCGCAAGAAGTTCATGGGTGATCCGTCCCATGTCGTGAACTACCTTCGCTTCATCGCGGAGGAAATGCGCGAGATTATGGCAGAGCTCGGCTTCCGTACGATCGAAGAGATGGTTGGCCGTGTGGACCGTCTGGAGACGAAGCACCTGACCGAGCATTACAAAGCGAAAGGTCTTGACCTCTCTGGCATTCTGTACGAAGCGGATGTTGCCGAAGGCGCAAAACGCTACAAAGTACAAGAGCAGAACCACGGCCTGGAGCTGTCGATCGACATGCAGCAGCTGGTGCCTTTGGCAAAGCCTGCACTGGAAAGAGGAGAGAGCGTTCGCGGAACGTTCCCGATTCTGAATACGAACCGCGTAGTCGGCACGATTCTGGGCTTCGAAGTGACGAGCCGTTATGGCGCGAAAGGGCTGCCGGAAGATACGATCTGGTATCACTTCGTTGGCACCGCAGGCCAAAGCTTTGGCGCATTCGTACCGAAGGGCATTACGCTATCGGTTGAAGGCGACTCCAACGACTACTTCGGCAAAGGTCTATCTGGCGGCAAAGTAATTGTTGCGCCATCGCCGAAGGCGACTTTCGCTGCAGAAGACAATATCATTATCGGCAACACAGCCTTGTACGGCGCCACTAGCGGCCAGGCTTATATTCGCGGTATTGCGGGCGAGCGCTTCGCGGTACGGAATAGCGGCGTGAACGTAGTCGTCGAGGGCGTCGGCGATCATGGCTGTGAATATATGACTGGCGGACGTGTAGTTATTCTGGGCTCTACAGGACGCAACTTCGGTGCAGGCATGTCCGGAGGCGTAGCTTATGTCTATGATGAGAACGGCGACTTCTACAACCATACGAACCTGGAGATGATCCTTCTGGAGCGTCTGGAAGAGGAAGCCGATATCAACGAGCTGCGCGGCATGATCGAAAGACATGTCCAGTATACGGAGAGCGCCGTAGGTACACGCATCCTGAACAATTGGAATGCAGAGCTGGCGAAATTCGTGAAGGTGATTCCGAAGGACTACAAGCGGATGCTGGAGCAAATTCGCAAAGCGGAAGATACGGGTCTGCAAGGCGGAGACGCATTGCTTGCCGCGTTCGAAGCGAACAAGCGCGAGCTGGCTCGTGCAGGCGGTAAATAAGTTATAACTTACTATCTCGCAGTGGAGTGTAATCACTCTATTGCGAGATTTTTTTATGAATACAGCTCGAGGATAGGCTTCAGCGAATTCTCGATGCCGCTAGAGATACATGTACGCTGAGGGGCATTACTGCGACGAAGATGAGCGATATTGCTGAACAGGCAGGGCTCAGTTTGCTTCGCCTTAAGGATCGGATGCCCCCTTATCGACAAAAGTAGAGCCGTACCGTCTGCAAGCGATGCCAAGAAACGACATGCTTCCTTTGATGCCTCAAGTATAATAGTACGTAATTTGGCGCTGAGGAGGATGTTGCATTGAAAATCGTCATGTTGTCGGGCGGACCCGGCAGAAGAGTATGGCCGCTATCCGATACCAATATGCCCAAGCAGTATCTCCCCGTCCTGGACGGTCCGGGAGGGGAGCCGGAATCGATGGTTCAGCGATTATGGAGGCAGCTGCTGGCTGCTGATTTGCTGGAAAGCGCAAGCGTCGCGACAAGCATCGAACAAGCCGGATGGATTAAGGGACAGCTTGGTCGTCATGTGCCGTTGCTGGAGGAGCCGACACAGCGGGGAAGCTACTCCGCCGCTTTGCTGGCGGCATCCTATTATTATTCTGTAGCGGGGGTATCTCCGAATGAGACCATGGTCATGCTGCCGGTCGATATGTATGTGTCCGGAGATTTCTTTCATTGCATTCGCAGCTTGCCCAAGCTTCTAAGGGAAAATGAAGCGCCTATGATGATGGTGGGGACGGCAGCGGAATACCCCGGTACGCGCTATGGCTATATTCTCGCCGATCATACCGGGCTTGGCGATGAATCCAGCAGCTATGATTGGAGAGTAAAGAGCTGCTGCGAGAAGCCGGGAGAGCAGGAGGCCGAAGAGCTTGTCAGGGCGGGAGCGCTATGGAACAGCGGTGTGTATGCCTTTCAGCTCGATTTTTTGCTGGGTAGACTTACGGAAGCAGCACTGCCGATTGATTATGAGGAGCTGTATAAGCAGTACTTCATGCTTCCGAAGCTGAGTTTGGAGGATGGACTTGCATGCGATGTTTCGGTGGACAAAGCCGTAATCCAGTATGACGGGCTTTGGGTAAACCTGAATTCATGGCGCACGTTGTCTGAACGAATCGCGATGCCATGAATGATGAGAGATAAATGAACAATGGTTACCAATGATTTCCCCAATCGTATATAATGAGGTAGTTGGCTCGCTTTTTTCGAAAAGCCGGGCTATTGGAGGAGGGAATTACATAGATGGGGCAGCCTATTGTACGTTTGCAGGATGTAACAAAAAGAATTGGAAACCGAACGCTGATAGACAAGCTGACGCTTGATGTGCCATCAGGCGAGGTGTTCGGATTTCTAGGTCCGAATGGCGCAGGCAAAACAACGACCATCCGAATGATGGTTGGTTTGATGTCGATTACATCAGGAGATATACTTATCGACGGACATAGTATCAGCAATCAGTTTGAGAAGGCGATTCGGCATGTAGGGGCAATCGTCGAAAATCCGGAAATGTACAAATATATGACGGGGTATCAGAACCTGATCCATTTTGCACGTATGATCCCGGGCATAACTTCGCATCGGGTGAGGGAGGTTGTAGCCCTCGTCGGACTGGAAAGCCGTATTCACGATAAAGTAAAGACGTATTCGCTTGGCATGAGGCAGCGCCTTGGCGTAGCGCAAGCGATTCTCCATAATCCGAAGCTGCTCATTCTGGATGAGCCGACGAACGGACTAGATCCTGCGGGCATTCGCGAACTTCGTGACTACTTGCGTAATATGGCGCGGCAGGAAGGCGTCGCGGTCTTCGTATCCAGTCATTTGTTGTCTGAGATGGAGCTGATGTGCGACCGGGTTGCCATCATTCAGAATGGCAAGCTGATCGATGTACGTTCCATTCAGGGAGCGGATAGAAGTACAACGAGCGTACGAATCCTATTTGAGGTGGACCGCCCGGAGAATGCCTTGGAGGTGCTGGCTGCTTCAGGCCTGATCGGCAAGAACGAGGGAGCAGGCATGGTTGCAGTTGAAGGCGACAAGGAACTTGCGGCACATGTGAATGAACTCTTCGTTAAGAGCAGCATTAAGGTATACGGCATTCGTGCGGAGATCAAGTCGCTTGAGGATCAATTTTTGGAGATGACGGGGGGCGAGGGCATTGGTTGATTTCATGAATCTCATTCGCAATGAAAACATGAAGATGTTCAGACGACCACGTCTGCTCGTCATGCTTGGCATCATAATCGGCCTCGTCATTGCGATATCCGCCGTTTGGTTCTCGGTGGACAAAGGTCAGACCGCCATGTGGGAAGTCGTCATTACGGAGACGATGTTCATCTACTGGATTATTACGATCTTTGCGGTCGTTGCCGCATCGAGTACGGTCGCTGAGGAATTCTCCTCGGGCACGATCAAGCTGCTCTTGATTCGGCCTTGGAACCGATCCAAAATTTTGTTGTCCAAATACATATCCAGCCTGCTGTTCGCATTGTTCTTCGCTATTGTGTTTCTGGGAAGCTTGCTGCTTGTCAATTGGCTTTTCTTTGGACTATTCGGCAGCGGGACGGTAGATCGGTTAAGCGAGGTTACCGGCGTATCCAATGTGGAATATATGTTCAAATATTTTGGACTGTTGTTTCTGAATACGATAATGACGGTTACGATTTCCTTTATGCTCTCTACAGTGTTCCGCAGCAGCATTCTAGCAATCGCGACGGCTCTCTTCATCGAAATCGTAGTCAATAACTTGATGCAGCTGCTGGCGTTTGTGAAATACAAGTGGGTTGACTATATCTTGTTCGTCCACCTGGATCTAACCAAGTATGTAGGCGGCAACGTATCCAATAACGGCATGACGCTCGGATTTTCACTGGCTGTGCTAGGCGTATACTACGTGCTGTTCATGGCGCTGACCTGGTATATCTTCAACAAACGTGATGTTGCAGCTTAATCGTATAACCAGTAGTCGCAGCACAAAGCAAGCCGCGCCGTTCTTCCCTTAGCGGGTAGAGCGCCGCGGCTTTGCGCTGTTCAGGACAGTGAATTAGCCGGCTTGTCGTGACTTCGACCTGTCATTCTTGCTATCCTGCTTGGCTTGGGATTCGAGCTCGGAGAGAGGCTTATGCTTGTCGGAGGTCAGCTCCATATGGCAGCTGCCGTTCAACATGCCGCCTTCCTGAATAATGAGCGAATGGGCTTTGACGTTGCCGACAAGCTGGCCGGATGCAGCAATAATGAGACGGCCTTTGGTCTCAATATCGCCGAACAGCTTGCCTGCTAGCGTCACGTCTTGCGCCATAATATTGGAGCGGGCCACCCCGCATTCCCCGATAATAACATCTCCCTTGCATTCGATATCGCCCCGGTATTCGCCTTCGATCCGCAGATTGGCTTCACTCACAATCTTGCCCTCGGCTATCGTGCCTTGCCCGATCAGCGTATCGGTCGCGATGGCGCGCTTATTCTCCTTGAACATGGTTGAAGTCCTCCTTCAGCATGGTATCTGGAACTATGAGGCCGTCCTCAGCTATGCTTCGCGAGAAATTTCAATGGGTTGACGGGCTCGTTTCGTTGCATAATTTGAAAATGAAGATGGGGGCCTGTGCTTCTTCCGGTGTTGCCGATCAGTCCGATCTTCTCACCGCGGACAACCTCATCCCCGACCTTGGCATCAATCCGCTTCAAGTGCATATAGGCGGTTTGAAGCTCTCCCAGATGGTCAATGACGATATAATTGCCCAGTCTGGCATCATACCCCGTATCGCTCACCGTTCCATCGGCAGCGCTGAATACAACGTCGCCAATCTCGCCGTCAATATCAATGCCTGCGTGGAAGGTCGTTCTGCCTGTGAAAGGGTCATTCCGGTATCCGAACCCCGACGTCAGCCGCTTGGACCGGGCTGGCCAGAGGGAGGGATATGCATCAACCGTCGCCCTCTTGTGCTGGGCTTTGATCAGCGTCTGCTCCATGGATGCTTCCATGGCATCGACCATTTCGCTCAAAGCCTGGAAGTCTAGCGATGTATGCTGCGCAAGCATGGCGATCTGCATCGTGCTGCCGGGTGAAGCGATGTACGAAGGCGTCTGCCGCTCCGAGGAACGATTGGCTAGCGTCTGGACCATTCCGCTGACAGGCTTGCCTGACCCTGCCGACGGCTCAGCGCTGGTGGTATCGATAACGGAGCCTCCGTATTTCTCGATAAACAGCTTAAGCTTGCTCTCGAGCTCATCAAGCTCGTTCATTTTAGTCTTCATCTCTTGTGCTTGGCGCGACAACTCCAGTAGCTCTTGCTGCAGGGAGACGATCGCTTCATCCTTCCCGGCGATGACCTGATCCATCCCGGTAATCGTTTGTGTGAATTGTGCAGACTGGGAGAAGAGCTGATCCTCCAGATGCCTCAGTTCGTAAGCGGCCTTCAGTTGAAGACCGGCAATGGCGCCAGTCACCGCAATCGCTGCGGCTACGGGAGCGACCACGACTGATCGCTTCGATACGGAGAATTGCTTCACTGTCTTGTCGGCGCCGCGCATCACAACAAATGACCATGTTGGCCTCCGCGCTCGTTTCACTGGTTTACTCCTTCCGGCCGGCAGTATAGTCGTGCAGAACGTTCTATGACTATTTATTCTTGGAAGCTATAAAACATACCAGAAAACTTATTCCTACCTACTGGCATAACTAGATATCCATAGGCGGTTACTGATAAAAATGGTTGCGAGGAAGATGAGGCAAAATCATCAAGCTCATGCCGAATTATGCTTGTCCACCCTGAAAAAGGACAAAATGTTGCCTGAATTGCATACATGGGAAGCAGGGGGCTTAAACTAAGCATCGGCGTTTGAACGAGCGAGCGGAGAAGAGGTGACATGCGTGGCAGGATGGCTGTGGGGACTTATCGTGCTGCTTGTGCTCTATACGGCGCAACTGGCAGTCGTGCTCACGATGGAGCATAGGCGTCAGGCGCATTTGACAGCCTGGATGCTGATTTGTATGGCATGTCCGTTCGTCGGCTTCGCTGCCTATCTTCTAATTGGAAGAAGAAAGCCTGAGCGCGTTATCCGTTCAACAGGAATTCGTTCGGCGAGCAGGCGGTCTGAGCTGTCGCAAGCGCGATTGACAACTGGTCATGAGGGGAGAGCGATCAGCCAATTGGTGAAGTCGCTGAGCGCACTCGTCGACTATCCCGTAACGGGACATAATCGTACGAAAATCTTGTCGAACGGAGAAGCTACATTTGAAGCGATCCTGCATGCTATGGAGTCGGCAAAGGATCACATTCATTTGGACTACTATACGATACGCAATGATGGGATCGGGAGAAGATTTCTTGATATTCTGACGGATAAAGCCCGCAAGGGCATTGAGGTCCGGGTTGTCTATGATGGGATAGGCAGCATGAAGCTGGATGACAGATATGTCCAGTCCCTGCATAAAGCGGGAGCAGCATACGCATGCTTCGCCCCGCCAAGATGGACCTTGCTTGATCGGAAGCTGAACTATCGCAATCATCGGAAAATCGCCATCATCGACGGCAGGATCGGTTTTATCGGCGGGATTAATATAGGTGATGAATATATCGGACTTGATCCCAAGCTCGGCTTCTGGCGGGATACGCATATCCAGGTGCAGGGCGACGCGGTCCATTATTTGCAGGAGACGTTCATGCAGGATTGGCAGCTCGCCAAAGGGGAACGCTTGGAGCGACTTGAGCGCTATATGCCGGAGACAACGATTACGGATGGGGAGCGGGTGCTCATCGTACCCGGTGAACCTGGCACGAATGAGCAAGAGGTCGTCGGCGCTTTATTCGCTGCGATGGCCTCAGCCCAAAGCCGTATCTTCGCGGCCACGCCTTATTTTATCCCTGATCCTGCCATCGCCATGAGCTTGCGAATCGCAGCTGGAAGAGGGCTGGATGTGAAGCTGATCATCCCCGGAATTGCGGATTCCAAGCTCGTGCTGCTGGCTTCATTATCGTATGTGCATGATATGCTGGAAGCAGGAGTCCGCATCTTTCGATACCAGAAGGGCTTTATCCACTCCAAGGTGCTGATTGTAGACGACGAGCTGGCATCGGTCGGCACCGCGAATTTGGATATGCGGAGCTTGTACAGCAATTATGAGATGCTGGCCCTGCTGTTCGACGAGAAGCCGATCCGAAGGCTGGAGCATGACTTTATGAACGACCTGGCGCATAGCGAGGAGATTGACCTCAAGACCTTCGTTCAGCGGCCTGCCAGGCAGAAAGCGGCGGAAGCCATCATGCATATTCTGTCCCCGCTGCTCTGACGATGAATGAGCCGGGACATAATGGGGTATATTTTTTTCGTAGGAAGATCATAATTCCAGCATAACCAGGAGGCGAACACAATGAGCGATCAGCATGACACGGAGAAAAGCGCTGAACCGTATCTCGAAGGCCGGGACGCGTATGACATGGATATAGACCGTATGGTGAACGAGGGATTGGGCGGAGGCCAGGTTACGATTCATAACGGCTTGATTGCCGAGACAACCACTGACACCATGGCGGAAAATCCGGAGGATCTCTAATGGATACTGCAAGAGCCAAACAAATTTACGAATCCAAAGGCACGCATGCCGTTCATCTGGAGGGCGATTCCGTCTGGATCGAAAATGTGGATGAACAAAATGGAATGGCGACCGTTACGGTAGGCAACAATCCCCTTAACACGCAGACCGTATCCGTAGATCGGCTGCAAGAAGCAAAAGAATAGAAACAATAGGTGAAGCCCGAGTGAGCGGCCTGCGTGCCGCTGTTCTGCTCGGGCTTTTCCATGTTATCCGGATTAACCGCCGTATGCTTCGCGGAATGCTTCGCATAGTCTGAGTCTATCCACTTCCCAAAGCTCGGCGATTTCGGCGCTGACGTTGTCCTCCCACCAATCAGCCTGTACCTTGCGGTTGCTCCGGTTCTCGAATATCCATATCAGGTTGGCGGCTACCTTTTTGACATAAATCGTTTCCGCCTGCTCCATCTTGTCCTTCGGAATCCATACCTTAAGTCGCTTGGCGGCGCGGTACAGCTCGTTGCTGCAGGACCTTCGGATTTTGCGAGCCGACGGATAGGCTGAGGCATGCTTCTGCGCATTAGGCTTCATATGAACGACTCCTCTCCATTCCCAATGTATGCGCCGCCGGTATGGTTGGTCACGGGCCTATCAAGTGAAGTCATATTGGCATTAAAAACGCATAGGATAGGACAGGTTCCAGAGTGGAAGGCCGCCGCCTGCGTATGATAGAATAGGAAGGGCGATTCAGCATGCTTGGACCGCAAATCAGAGATGGAGGTATCGCATGGATAGTTGGATTACCGATTTCATGGAACAGTTCGGCTACTGGGGCATCTTGCTGATGATTGCCCTGGAAAATCTGTTCCCGCCGATTCCTTCTGAGGTCATTCTTACATTCGGCGGATTCATGACCACGTATACGAGCTTGACCGCGCTTGGGGTTATCGTGGTAGCTACACTGGGTTCCTTGATCGGAGCTATTATTTTGTTCTATATCGGCCGTTTGTTAGGTGTTGAACGCCTGGAGAAAATTGTGGACCGCTGGGGCCGCTTCTTGCGCGTAAAGAAGGAAGATATCCGCAAGGCAGACGCCTGGTTCGACAAGTACGGTTACTGGGCTGTATTCATATGCCGAATGATTCCGCTTATCCGCAGTCTCATCTCTTTGCCGGCCGGCATGTCGGGCATGAAGATTATGCCATTCCTGTTCTTCACCACGATCGGAACGTTGATCTGGAATACGATCCTTGTTACCGTAGGCGCGGCTGTTGGTGACAACTGGACCGAGATCGTTCATTTTATGGATGTATACTCCAATATTGCTTATGCGTTAATTGCGCTGGTAGCCATTATTGTATTGATCTTGTATATTCGCAGAGCACGCAAGTTTTAAGTATAATAGTACAAATGACAACCTTCATCTACACAAGATAAAGAAAGAGGGATACATATGAGTAAAAGCGTGGCAGACAAGCTGGGAACAGGCATTAGCCCGCAGCAATTCGTGGATGGCATGACCAAGAACAAGGAAGCCTTCATCGGCTGGATGGAGCAGTTCAACTGGACTTCTAATGAAGACCGTCAATTCTTCGAATCGCTGAATAACCGCGATAATCTGAGATGTCTTATTCTGATGGCAGACTGGTGCGGCGACGTCGTCCGCAACATTCCTGTTGTATTCGGCGCGCTGGAAGTCAGCGGAATTCCTACCGAAGTACTCATTATGGAAGAAAATCTGGATACGATGGACCAATTCCTGACGATGGGCGGCCGTTCCGTGCCGATCGTGATCTTCGCGGACAACGGCGGTACCGTGCTTGGGCAATGGGGACCTCGGCCGTCTTATGTGCAGGAGCCGATGGTAGAATTCAAGAAGGCGAATCCGGATCGCGAAGCGTCGGATTACCAGGACAACCTGGCTGTAACCCGTCAGGAAATTATGCGTCGTTATGGCGAAGGCCCGGGCTATCAGGCCGATGTCGTAAGAGAGCTGCGCGAATTGCTGGAGTCGTTCTAAGCGATGAGCGGGACAACATTCAAAGTAGAGACGTTCACGCTAGGTCCCTTGCAGACCAATGCTTTTCTCCTAACCGTTCAAGACGGCGAAGGAGAACGGGGGTTTATTATTGATCCCGGCATGAATCCCAGACGACTGCTGGAGCGCATTCAGGGGATAAAGATCGAAGCGATCGTGCTTACGCATGCACATTTCGATCATATGGGCGGCGTAGACGAAGTGAGGAAGGCGGCGGGTTGTCCGGTCTATATTCATGATCTGGAGGCGGACTGGCTGACTGATCCACGCAAGAACGGATCGATGCGCTGGCAGGATGTGACGCCTCCGCTATCGACCGATGCGGCGGAATATGCGCTGGATGAGGGGCAGAAGCTGGAGCTCATCGGCCATACCTTCCGCGTGATGCACACGCCAGGCCATTCGCCGGGAAGCGTCAGCTTGCTGTGCGGGGGGCACTTGTTCTCGGGTGACGTGCTCTTCAGGCAATCCGTTGGCAGAACGGATCTGCCAGGCGGCAAGGAGCGGGATCTATACGATTCCATCCGGAACAAGCTGTACGTGCTTGACCCTGAGACGATTGTCTATCCGGGCCATGGCGGCAGAACGACGATCGGATTTGAGAAAGCGAACAATCCCTATACGGCTTAACGACGGAAGCATTTCTGAAGGCGGTGAAGGCCCCTCGGGAATGCTTCTTAAGGCTTGCCGAATCGAAGCAAAGGATGGTGCTGAAGGATGGCAGACGCGACAAAATGGCCGGCAGGCGAATCCATAGAGGAGCAGGGCGGCAAAACGAAGCTTACGTCGGAGGAGAAGGAAGCGGAGAGCGCCCGCATCATCTCGGGTATTGCGGCTCAGTTGTCTATTCCATTGACGAAAGTGAAGTCAGCTGTATCGCTGCTGGACGAAGGAAATACAATTCCATTCATCGCCCGTTACCGCAAGGAGATGACCGGCGAACTGGATGAAAACGATCTCAGATCGATCGAAGAAAAGCTGCAGTATATGCGTAATCTGGAGGAACGCAAGCGTGAGGTTATCCGTCTCATTGATGAGCAAGGCAAGCTGACGGATGCGCTGCACGCTTCCATTCAGAGCTCAGCCAAGCTGCAAGAGGTGGAAGATCTGTACAGGCCATATCGGCAGAAGCGGAAGACGAGAGCCAGTGTGGCGAAGGAGCGGGGGCTGGAGCCGCTTGCACTGTGGCTGTGGTCGCAGCCCCGCCAAGGTGATCCGCTAGCCGAAGCAGCGCGGTATGTGAGTGAAGAAAAGGGTGTGCCGACGGCACAAGATGCCCTGCAAGGCGCCAGCGACATCTTGGCGGAGAATATCGCGGACGATGCGGCTATTCGGTCATGGGTTCGAAAGTTCACGTTCGACCAGTCGCTGTTGCGTACGGAAGCAAAAAACGCAGATACGGAATCCGTATACGAGATGTATTATAAGTACCAGGAGCCGGTTCGCAAGCTTCCTCCTCATCGGATACTGGCTATCAACCGCGGCGAGAGGGAAGAGGTGTTGCGCGTAGCTTTCGATACGCCTGCCGACCGCATACATGAGCATATCAAGCGGAAGCTGCTCAGAAACGGGACTGCTCCTGCAGTAGGCGAAGTATTGGAGACTTTAATCGAGGATGCCTATAAGCGTCTGATTGCACCATCGATTGAACGTGAGGTGCGCGGTGAATTGACAGAGAAGGCCGAGGAGCACGCCATTACGATCTTCTCGGAGAACCTGCGCAACCTGCTGTTGCAGCCGCCTGTCCGCGGACATGTTGTGCTGGGTGTCGATCCCGCTTTCCGGACGGGCTGCAAGCTGGCGGTTATCGATGACATCGGCAAGCTGCTGGATGTAGCGGTATGTTATCCAACGCCGCCGAATAACAAGGTGGCCGAAGCAGAGAAGCTGGTGAACAGCTTGATTGACAAGCATAAGGTGGAGCTGATTGTAATCGGCAACGGAACGGCATCCCGCGAGACGGAGCAGTTCATCGCAACCTTGATTGGCAGCCGGAAGCAGTCTGGCAGCCTGAAGTATATTATCGTCAATGAGGCGGGCGCATCCGTCTATTCCGCTTCCAAGCTGGCCCAGGAAGAATTCCCGAAGCTGGACGTTGCGGAGCGCAGCGCCGTGTCTATCGCCAGACGGCTGCAGGACCCGCTGGCAGAGCTGGTCAAGATCGAGCCGAAGGCGATCGGTGTCGGGCAGTACCAGCATGACGTCAGCCAGAAACGTCTGGATGAATCGCTTGGCGGCGTTGTGGAATCTGCGGTTAACCATGTCGGCGTTGATGTGAATACGGCTTCGGCTTCGCTGCTCTCCTATGTAGCAGGAGTCAATGCCACGCTTGCGAAAAATATCGTGAAGTACCGCGAGGAGAATGGACGTTTCGCGAAGCGGGAGCAGCTCCAGAAGGTGCCGAGACTCGGCGCCAAATCGTACGAGCAGTGTATCGGCTTCCTGCGTATTCCCGACGGTGGGAACGCGCTTGATCGCACACCGATTCACCCTGAGTCCTACGAGGTGGTTGATCGTCTGCTGCGCGAGCTGGAATTAAAGGCTGACACTATCGGATCAGAAGCAGCGCGTGAGCGGCTGCTGGGTCTCGATGCGGCAGAGATAGCCGCCAGGCTGAATGTTGGTGTGCCGACACTGCGGGACATTATAGACAGCTTGCTGAAGCCAGGACGAGATCCGCGCGAGGAGCTGCCAGCACCGATCTTCCATACGGATGTTTTGCAAATCGAGGATTTGTCTCCCGGCATGGAGCTTCATGGGACTGTGCGCAACGTTATTGATTTCGGCGCATTCGTCGATATTGGCATTAAGAATGACGGGCTTGTCCATATTTCCCAGCTTAGCGACAAGTTCGTTAAGCACCCGATGGATGTCGTATCGGTGGGCGATACGGTGACAGTATGGGTACTGAGTGTCGACTTGAAAAAGGGACGCGTCAGCCTGACGATGAAGAAGCCGGACTGAATCAGCGCTTCGTATAGATCATAGGCTATGAAAGTATAACAATAGGACAGCCTTCTGGCTGTCCTATTGTTATGGGCCTACGGTTTGCTTTATTCATTCGAGGGGATGAGAGTCGCATCGAATTCCGACTTCAACAGACCGAAGACGAGCTCGTCATGCCGCTTGCCTTGTGTGAAGATCATGCTTCTCAGACGGCCCTCCAGGGTAAAGCCTAGCCGCTCTTGCATCCCTATAGAGCTTTCATTGAAGCCGTAGACGCTCGCAACGGCTTTCTCATATCGAAGCTCATGGAAGAAGTAGCGAAGCAGGAGTAGAGCGGCCTCAGAAGCATAACCCTTGCGCCAATGGTCGCGGAAGATGGCGACGCCGTATTTGAATGTCCCGTTCCGGCTGTCACAGCTATGGGCGCTGATGCATCCGACCAGCTCGCCATCCAGATTTTCTATCGCAAGCATAATGGAATCTCCGGATGCCCTCTTTGCCGCTGTCTCCTCCGTCCATTGCCGGGTTCCTGCCTCGGATCTCGGGAAGTAGATGGAGTCGGAAGACCGGGCGCTATCCGTATCCTGATCATTGTCGTGGAATTGGGACCAGTCCTCCGCGATAATTGCACGTAACCGGACGGCTCTACCTGTCCAGCAGTTCATGGCATTTCCTCCCTTGTGCATACTACCTACACCATACTATAAGTGAAGAAGCATGTCTTGCTTATAAGCGTTTATTACAATGGTCTATTGATGCGTCAAATTGATTGAATAAATCAATTAGTAATTTCAAGTAAGTTAATTGACAAACGAATGTATATCGAATTATACTGTGATAGAAAAAGTTACAGTTTAACTATACAAATATAGAAAATAGGATTTGGGGAGGAAATAATATGTCTACAGAAGTGAAAGTGGAGAATGCGGTGGATGCTTCGTTCTTCGAGGTGCTGCAGGGACGCCGTTCCGTGCGCAAATACGACAGCAGCGCGGTTATATCGGATAGTGAAATTATTGAGCTGCTGAAGTTAGCTACGTTGGCTCCGTCGTCCTCCAATATGCAGCCGTGGCGTTTTCTCGTTGTGACGGACCCGGAGCTTAAGCAAAAGCTGGTTCCGATTGCGAACAATCAGCAGCAAGTGGGGGAAGCCTCGGCAATCGTATTGATTTTGGCTGACCTGGAGATGTATAAGCTGGCTGGTCCGATCTATGAGGCTGCATTCGATGCGGGATACATGACCGAGGAAATTAAAAACCGAATGATCGAGAACTCCACCAAGCTGTATTCCTCCATACCTGCCGAACGCTTGAAGGAGATTGCTGTATTCGACACCGGTCTGGTTGCGATGCAGCTGATGCTGGCTGCTCGTTCGAAGGGCTATGATACCGTGCCAATGGGCGGCTACAACCGCGAAGAGGCGGCCAAGCTGCTTGGCGTATCCAGCCGTTATCTGCCGACGCTCATGCTGCCAATCGGCAAGGCAGCGGCGCCTGGTCATCCGACAACACGGCTGCCAATCGAGCAGGTTGCGTTTTTCAACCGCATGTAATCTAGAAACGTGGTTACAACTAATCATTATAAAACGTACAAACCCGGCATCTCCGATAGGAGGCCGGGTTTTGTGTGCCCGCAGCTGCGGGGCTCATCTGCACGCGATACGATGCGAAGCCGATGTATGGATTGGGTTTGTCATTGCATGACCGAACCGCTGTCCTGTTCCTTCGGAGCTTGCTTGGTGCGGTAGAAATACCAGCAATCGTTCAGCAGCTTGATCTGCCGGCGGTCCTTCTGCTGGAATGCGCGCATCAGTTGGTTGCACAGCCACTGCGGCATACGCATCGTCCTCCTTCCGGGCCTAACCTGTTGTTCTATTACCATATGGCGGAGGGCGAATGTCCGTGCAGGTCCAAGCGAATTAGCCTAGCTGATCTTCCTCATATTCTTCGTACCACTGCTCCAGTTGAGCCTGAAGTGCGCGAATTTCGGTCAAAAGCGAGATAAGCGGATACGACTTTTCTTCAATGCCGGCAAAGTCCTTCTCCAGACCGTTAATATACTGAAGGCCTCCAATGATGGAGATAGAAGCGTCATGCAGATCGATATTGTCGCACTCAGCAACCGCATACGGCAGGCTTGGCACGCGGTCTGCAGTCAATTTATCGATTTCTTTATGGAGACGCAGATTCAGCGCACTTAGCTGGTACGCGTGAGATGCCGGCATCTCGACGAAGGACAGGGTATCCTTTTCTTTCATTAATACATAACGCATGGTAGCCATGATGGTGTAGCTCTCCCCTCGGTTTTGCTGCTCAATTTCTTGCAACGTATCATCATTCCTACTTGACAGTGTAGCTTATACACGCGTTAAAATTCAAGTAGTTGGGGGAGGCTAAGTATGGATAATCAAGCTTTGCAGCAGTGGGTGGAGCGGGTATCGCTGGAATCATTCGGCAGGCCGTTTCTGCACCAGGCTACATTTAACGGAAGGCTGAAGGCAACAGGGGGGCGGTACTTTACCCGGTCCCATCATATCGAGATTAGTCCGCATCAGCTTGCAGCATTTGGCATGGAGGAGACGGAGAAGATTATTAAGCATGAGCTGTGCCATTATCATCTCCATCTAATGAAGCGGGGCTATCGCCATCGGGATGCCGACTTCAAGACGCTGCTTGCGCATGTGGGGGGCTCCAGATATTGCAATTCGCTTCCGGAACGATCGGCAAGAAAAGCAATGCCGTTCAAATATAAGCTTACCTGCGTTCGTTGTGGAATGGAATATTTGCGGAAACGGAAGGTCGATCCTGCGCGTTATGCTTGTGGTAAATGCAGGGGAAAATTAAAGCTGTTTTTGCTTGACAAGGAAGACGGGCCATGATAAATTATTAGAAGTCACTTTAATATTCCCTGATAGCTCAGTTGGTAGAGCACTCGACTGTTAATCGAGTTGTCACAGGTTCGAGTCCTGTTCGGGGAGCCATTTCCTGGAGAAGTACCCAAGTGGCTCAAGGGGACCCTCTGCTAAGGGGTTAGACTGCGTAAGTGGTGCGAGGGTTCGAATCCCTCCTTCTCCGCCACATTTTTTTCTCAGGACTCATGCGTAAGGAGGCCGAGCATCGGTCTTTTTTATTTGTCTCAAGTTCGGAGACATGAATGATCTGAAAAAAGTGCTTGCATTATGCAGGATAAGTTGATATAATCGTTCTTGTCGCAAAAATGCGAAGGCAATAAACTTGCAACATATGGCCCGTTGGTCAAGGGGTTAAGACACCTCCCTTTCACGGAGGTAACAGGGGTTCGAATCCCCTACGGGTCACCAACCATCCTCTAAGAAGCAGCTCTTATGAGTTCGTTTCCGTCATGAGAGCCATTAGCTCAGTTGGTAGAGCACCTGACTTTTAATCAGGGTGTCGAAGGTTCGAGTCCTTCATGGCTCACCAGTTTTCTTCTTCCCTCGAAGACAGCTGGCGATGAAGGGATAGGTACAATTTCAAATGTGCGGTAGTGGTGGAATGGCAGACACGCTATCTTGAGGGGGTAGTGGGTGTATACCCGTGGAGGTTCGAGTCCTCTCTACCGCATACAACGAAAGTCCTTGCGAAAGCAGGGGCTTTTTTCTATTTGTTTATCTGATACTATGAATCAAAACTTGTTTTTACGATTTCATCTGTAGTGGTTGGTTTTATAACAGGACTGTTTTTACTAGCGTTGGCTACCATTATTAACTTACTTCAAAAACTTGTCAACAAGGAAATGATTAAGCCTGATGTTCAAATTAATAATACTGAAACAGTCTGAAACGTTAGAGCCCTCTTAGATAAGGGGCTCTTTTGATTTTTTTCTAAGAAAACATGTAAACCTTTATTATAGCTATTCACGACCACAACAAGTCATCTCCATGTGCTAACATGTGGATGAGGTGGAGCATATGGATATAAGCGGTGATAAGGTGATGTTATCCCGGTTAACTGTAGATGACTTGGACTTTATTTGTGATATCGAATGCAACACTGAGCTTTGGCATTATGAAGAAGTGGTGCAATCAGATCGTGAGGTTGTGCGTCAGGCTTATCTTGATAAGATCAATAGCGATTGCAAGGACCAACATGATTTTGTCGTGTACCTGGTGTCTGGCGATATCCGAACGCCAATTGGTCTGGCTCAAATATGGAGGTATAACGAATACAGAAAGAGCTGGGAGATCGGTTTTGCAATCCTTCCTCCGTATACTGGGCAGGGCTTTGGAACCGAAGCAGCAAAGCTGTTGTTGAAATTTGGTTTCGAAGAACTTGATGCACATAAAGTAGTGGGGATGTGCAACGCCAGAAATTCGCATTCCGCAGCGCTAATGGAGCGGATTGGCATGACAAGGGAAGCGGTGTTCAAGGAAGAGCTGTATTGGCGAGGACAATGGACCGATCAATATTATTACTCCATCCTGGAGAGGGAATATATCGCTGATGGTCGTGGAGAGCGTATCGCAGGAGCGGGAAAAAGAGCAGGAAGTTAAAAAATTTTCACTTCTAAAATGATAAACCGCTGCTTAGAATAGAAATTAGAGAGCGAGGTCATCGCTCTCTGTTCAAGACATTATGAGGCGGCATGTCCTCCGAATGGTGTGGAAGAAAATGACTCGTCAGGCCGTCAACCAATGGCGAGTTATTTTCGTTTCAAGTAGCTGAGCAATGCAAGAAGAAAAGTACCAAGCATGATGACTTCCACAGTTGTATATGTCATTCGGCATCTCTCCTTTCCTGGGAGGGAATGCCACTTCAGGCGTCTATACTTCATAAATATGGATATTTTATGAAACTAGAACATATTTTTAAGCCGTAGGGACAGTGCCCCACGGCTTTTGAATCTTTGCTTTAATGAAAGGCGGAAGGAAACTGCCGGATAATTCCGTGTGTCATCATGTCGGCCATTCCCAGCGCTTGAGGTTCGATCTGATCGTTCAGCGCAATATTTTGCTCATAATCGCCGGCAAGCCGGGTGGCCGCTTCTTCCGCAGTCAGCTTCAGATGCTCATAGAGCATCCTCTTCCATTCTTGCTCGGACCAGTAAGGATTGATTTGGCTAAAAAATAGAGCCAGAGTATCCGCATTGGCGTACCAGCGCCTATTCGCATCTTCTGCTGCAGCCGAATTGCCGGCTTGCAGCGCTTTAACGAGCTCCGCTGCAATGGCGAGATGTTCCGTGAACAACTGGTTAAATCTTGAAGCCGTTGCTGCACCGTAAAGCGGCTCCAGGAGCGCGGCAAAATCTTTGGGATTGCGCAAGAGCCTCGCTGTCGTCAGCTCTTCGTCCGGCAATCGGCCCACGATGCTGTTAATCGTTAATCGGGTCCAATAAATATGCTGCTCCCACAACGTTCTAACCTTTTGATCCAATTCAACCATCGATGATGTCCATGTGTGTGAGTGGCTTTGCCTACAATAATAATATTGAAGCGGATAATATCCGTACATGCTTCCGATCGCACTCTCCTTCAATCGATATAGCATTAGTGTATAGGCGAAGAGCTAATGCTGTGCATCACTTCATGTCGGGTTTTCATTTTATTCGCTCATCTTAAGCTTTAATTTGTTGTCGTTGATCGTTAAACAATAAGAAATAATTGGGCAAAACTTCGCAGATGCTAAACAGCGCCATTAGTTTCGTAATTGTCGATTAAGGAGGCATCAGAAAACAACGGAGCATGCACGCATGACCGCTGCTTTTCAAAACTTGATAAAGATTGCCCTACACTTAAAAAAGTAGGGCAATCTAGTGGAGTGTATGAGTTCATCTATACAACCTCTTTGACCTGAAATTATACATCTAATTTTTTGAGAACAATTGAGGCATTAACATTTGTTACTGTTCCGCCTGCTAGTGTTTGAAGAGTTACCGCTGCAGCGGAAGTATGATTGTGCAGCGTCAGCGTATCTCCTGCCGCTATAGCAATTATCGCCTGGCCGTTATTCTGCTGCGTACCTGCGCCAGAACCGTAAACCGTATTCGTGACAGGAGCACCGTTTAAAAATAACGTGAACTGATTTGGTTCTACACCTGAAACTGAGAAAGTAACTTCATAATCTCCTGCAGTCGTAATGTTAATGTTAGAAGTACCAGGTGTATGAGTAATTCCAGGAGTCGTTATACCGGTTGTACTAAAAAGGATGGGGGCCTCTAACGCAACAACTTGAGCATCCAGATTATAAATATACCCATACTCCGCAATTCCTCCAGGACCTGTTGGCCCGGTGGGTCCAGTAGCGCCATCAGTACCTGTTGCCCCAGTCGCTCCGGCGGGACCAGTCGCTCCATCGGCGCCAGTTGGGCCAGTAGATCCGGCGGGACCAGTAGCACCATCCGCGCCAGTCGCTCCGGCGGGACCAGTAGCGCCATCGGCGCCAGTCGGACCAGCGGGACCAGTCGGGCCAGTTGATCCAGCGGGACCAGTAGCCCCATCGGTACCAGTAGCCCCATCAGCACCAGTCGGGCCAGTAGATCCAGCGGGACCAGTCGCGCCATCCGCGCCAGTCGCGCCATCCGCGCCAGTCGCTCCATCGGCGCCAGTAGCCCCATCGGCGCCAGTTGGGCCAGTCGCTCCCACGGCACCAGTCGCGCCATCCGCTCCAGTCGGGCCAGTAGATCCGGCGGGACCAGTCGCGCCATCCGCGCCAGTAGCCCCATCGGCACCAGTAGCCCCATCGGCGCCAGTCGGGCCAGTTGATCCAGCGGGACCAGTAGCCCCATCGGCGCCAGTTGGGCCAGTCGCTCCCGCGGCACCAGTCGGGCCAGTTGATCCAGCGGGACCAGTAGCCCCATCTGCGCCAGTTGGGCCAGTCGCTCCCGCGGCACCAGTAGCGCCATCTGCTCCAGTCGGGCCAGTAGATCCGGCGGGACCAGTAGCGCCATCAGTACCTGTTGCCCCAGTCGCTCCGGCGGGACCAGTCGCTCCATCGGCGCCAGTCGGGCCAGTTGATCCAGCGGGACCAGTAGCCCCATCGGCGCCAGTTGGGCCAGTCGCTCCCGCGGCACCAGTAGCGCCATCTGCTCCAGTCGGGCCAGTAGATCCGGCGGGACCAGTAGCGCCATCGGCACCAGTCGCGCCATCTGCGCCAGTCGCTCCATCGGCACCAGTCGGGCCAGTTGATCCAGCGGGACCAGTCACTCCATCTGCGCCAGTCGGGCCAGTTGACCCGACGGGACCGGTAGCGCCATCGGCGCCAGTTGGTCCAGCGGGACCAGTAGCCCCATCTGCGCCAGTTGGGCCAGTTGATCCAGCGGGACCAGTAGCCCCATCTGCGCCAGTTGGGCCAGTTGATCCAGCGGGACCAGTAGCCCCATCTGCGCCAGTTGGTCCAGCGGGACCAGTCGCTCCAGTCGAACCGGCGGGACCGGTAGCGCCATCTATGCCAGTAGTTCCAGTTGGTCCAGCGGGACCCGTCGCCCCATCGGCGCCAGTCGGGCCAGTTGGTCCAGCGGGACCAGTAGCGCCATCAACTCCTGTTGCACCTGTAGCTCCAGTTGGTCCTGTGGAGCCAGAGGGCCCTGTTGGTCCAGTCGCGCCAGTCAGACCGGTCGGTCCTGTGGAGCCAGTCAGCCCTGTTGGCCCAGTCGCGCCAGTCAGACCAGTCGGTCCTGTAGAGCCAGAGGGCCCTGTTGGTCCAGTCGCGCCAGTCAGACCGGTCGGTCCTGTGGAGCCAGTCAGCCCTGTTGGCCCAGTCGCGCCAGTCAGACCAGTCGGTCCTGTAGAG